>JBLXGS010000018.1:0-128548 GCA_048381755.1 Roseobacteraceae bacterium | reverse complement strand
TCCATTTGACCATGTCGTTGTTCTCGGCATGGACCATGGTGATCGCGCCGTGCTCGCGCGCGACGGTGAGGATGTCGAGCATGCCGCCGTCGCCGAGGTTCATCAGGTCATAGGTCATGAAGACCTTGAAGGAGGTGATGCCGCGGGCGAAGGCGCGGGGCAGCTGGTCTTCCAGAACCTCGGGCTTCGGGTCGGAGATGATCAGGTGATACGAATAGTCGATCACCGAGCGGGCGGCGCGGGCGTCATAGGTGGCGATGACGTCATCGACCGACTGGCCGCGCTGCTGCGCCGCGAAGGGGATGAACGACGAGTTGCCGCCGTAGGCCGCCGAAATCGAGCCGGAGAGGTAGTCGTCGGCGGTCATCACGCCCGAGGAGCTTTCCTGCGCGATATGCGCGTGCGCCTCGATGCCGCCGGGCACGACGATGCGCCCGCCCGCGTCGATGCGGCGCGCGCCGCCCTCGAGCTTCTCGGCCACGGCGGCGATCCGCCCGTCCTTGATGCCGATGTCACCCTTCGCCGTGTAGTCGGCGGTCGCGATCGTGCCGCCGTGGATCACCGTGTCGAACTGCATGTCCCTGTCCTCTCTCAACCTGCGACCGTCCAGCTGTCCCGGTGCAGCGCCGTGGGGAAGCGCGCGTCGAGCCCCAGCTCCGCGATCCGGTCGATGCTGGTCTCGAAGAGCCCGGATTGCACGGGCACCGCGTCTGGCGAGAGAGCGACCGCACGCAGCGCCGCCTCGCGGCCCTTGTAGGCCTCGTAGAGCGCGCGCAGATCCTCGACCGCGCGCCCCTCGGAGATGTCGATGCGCAGATCACAGCTCGGGATGCCGTGATCTCCGGTGACCTGCAGCGCCGCGGACCGCAGGCTGCCCGCGACTTCTCCGCCCGCGTCCCGCCCGGCCTCGAGGGCCCGCAACAGCTTTTGCGCGAGCGGCAACTCCGGATCAGCAAGGAACGCAGCAGCCATGGCGGCAGTCACCTGATCGTTGTCGAGGATATTCCCGAGGGCGAGGCAGTTCTTCCCGGCCGTATGGGTGTAGATCGAATACATGCGGCGGCCGTGGAAGACAGCGCTCTGACCGCGCCCATCGAGGGCGCCGAGCTGACGCCACTCGATGTCGGGGCTACTCGCCGCGACCTGCGTGATGGCGTCGTCGGCAGACAGGCCCTCGCGCAGAAGCGAGATGCCGAGATCGCCCAGACGGCTGTCCGTGCGGTGCTGCGACAGGAACGCGCCCCGGCCATGCGCGAGCCGGACGCAGCGGCTGCCGACGGCGAGGTCCGACGTGGTGATGGCAGCGCCGAAAGCCCCCGTGCGGTCACAGTGCCCGATGATCGAAAAGGTCATGTCTTGCTCCTCTCAGGACGCTTGGGGTTTCGAGGCCAGGTAGGACCGCGCCACCGCGGCTGCGGTGACCAGGAGGGTGATGAAGACGAGGATCGTCGCCACTGCGGCGATCACCGGATCGACGGATTCCTGGATACCCTCCCAGATCATCTTGGGCAGGGTCTCGACCCGGCGCACGGTCAGGAAGAGCACGCCGACGATCTCGTCGAAGCTGACGATGAACGCGAAGATCGCTCCGGTGATCATCCCCGGGCGGATCGAGGGAAGGATCACCGTGCGGATCGCCATGCCGAGCGGCGCGCCCAGGTTGCGGGCCGCCTGCGGGATGCGCCGGTCGAGGTTGGTGAGCGCGGCAAAGACCGAGATCGTGACGTAGGGCAATGCCAGCAGCGTGTGGGCGAGGATCACGCCGAAATGGGTGTCGATGAGCCCGAGTGTCACCCAGAACTTGTAGAACCCCAGCGACTGCACCACCGGCGGCACGAGGATCGGCACGATCATCACCCAGCGTGCGATCATCGCTGCGCGGTCCGACAGGAACCAGCAGCCGATGCAGAAGGCGGTGCCGAGCGCCGTCGAGGCCGCGGCCACTATGGCCCCGATCCAGATGCTCGTCCAGGTGGCCTGCAGCCATTCCGGCGAGTGCAGGAAGGTGTCGAAGTGCTGGAGCGAAAGATGCTCCTTGGGCAGGCCGATGAACGCCGTGTCGGTCAGCGAGACCGGGATTACCACCAGGATCGGCAGCACGAGGAAGGCCAGGATCGCCCAGCTTCCGGTGGCGAAGAAAATGCGAAGAGGGGACCGGGTCATCAGCTTCGCTCCAGGAAGGTCTTGCGCAGGTTCACGAAACGGGCTGCGACGAGAAGGACGATGGCGGTGGCAACGAGCAGCGCGACCGAGAGCGCGGCGCCGAGGCCCCAGTTGAGGAATTCCTGGATCTGGTAGGTGATGTATTCCGAGATCATCATCACGCGGCCGCCACCGAGCAGCGCCGGCGTGATGTAGAAGCCGAGCGACAGCACGAAGACCAGCAGCCCGCCCGAGAAGACACCGGGCAGCGTCTGCGGGAAGTAAACCTCGCGGAAGGCGCGCCATTCACTCGCGCCCAGCCCGCGCGCCGCCTTCATGTAGCTGCCGTCAATGCCGCGCATATTGGTCAGCATCGGCAGCACGGCAAAGGGAAGCATCACGTGCACCATGGCGATAAGCACGCCTAGCTCGTTGTGCATGAAACGGATCGGGGTGGAGATCAGCCCGGTGTCCATCAGCGCATCATTGACGAGGCCCGAGCGCCCGAGCAGCACAATCCAGGCGAAAGAACGGATCAGCACCGACACCCAGAAGGGCAGCAGCACCAGCCCCAGCATCAGCGGTCTGACCCGCGTGGCGAAGTTCGAGATCGTGTAGGCCAGCACGTACCCCAGCAGCAGGCACGCGACGGTGGTGATCGCCGCAACGCGGAAGGTCAGCACGAAGCTGACCCGCACCGCGTTCGAGTCGAACATCCTAGTGTAGTTGCCCAGCCCCGAAGAGGGCTCGGTGACGGAGATGCCCCAAATGTTGAGCACCGGCCAGATGTAGAAGAGGATCATCACGGCCAGCGCTGGCAGGACCAGCATCCAGTAGCGGAGTTTTTCGTTCATTCGGGGCATTCCTGGGCTCGCGTCAGCCGATCAGCGCGTCGATGTAGAGCTCTTCGGCGGCGACCTGGTTCTTGCCGTACCACTCGTCGTTGTAGATCACCTGCTTGGCCACGTTCTCGGGCGTGTTGGGGTTCCACTCGGACAACTCGACCGGGACCAGCTGGGCGGCGGCCGGGTTGATCGGACCGTTGCCGATGGCGACGAACCAATCCGCCTGAAGCTGCGGATCCTGCGCGGTGGCAATGAACTTCATCGCGGTCTCGGCGCCCGCCGGGTTGTTCTTCGGCACGACCCACATACCCGGCTGCAGCAGCGCACCGTCATAGGTCATCTTGAAGGTGCCCGGCTCCATCTGGTCCTTCAGCAGGAAGGCCCGGGTCGAGTAGATGTTGCCCATGGCGACCTCGTTCTGCAGGAACAGGTTCTGGCTGTCAGAGCCCGATCCCCAGACGATGATGTTGTCGCGAAGCTCGCGGAACTTGGCGATGGCTGCCTTGATGCCCTCATCATCGAGAAAGTCGTAGACCTCCTCCTTGGCAATGCCCATGGCCTGCGCCGCGGTCTCGAGTTGGCCCCGCACCGACTTGCGGAAGGTCCGCATCCCCGGGAAGTCCTTGACGTTCCAAACGTCCGCCCAGCTTTGCGGCACACCGTCTGGCAGCATGGTCGGGTTGTAGGCCATGGCGTAGGAGAAGATGTAGTTGCCCACGGCAAAGGGCAGCGCGGTGCCCTCGAGAACCTTGCCCTTGTCGACGATGGAATAGTCGATCTCCTGGATCACGCCCGCGTCGTTCATCACCATCGCCGAGCCCGCCGCGCTGTCGCAGAGGTCCCAGACCACCGCGCCGCTCTCGACCATGGCGCGGACCTTGCCCGGGCTCGGGCCGTCGCCGTCGACACGGACCGGGATGCCGGTCTCTTCCTCGAAGGCCTTGCCGAGCAGGTCGCGCAGGATGTCCGAGGCCTGCCCGCCCCAGTTGCAGACGACCACTTCGGTGGCCTGTGCCAGCGCCCGGTTGCCGAGCAGCGGCACGAGACCGAGTGCGCCCATGGCGCTGAGGAAGCCGCGGCGCGACAGCGTGCCGGCCTTGTATTTCTCCGCCGCGATCTCGGCGAGATCGGACTGGAAGTGACGATCGGAAGTGTCCAAGTGAAGTCTCCTTGTTGGGGAAGCTGTCCTTTTAGCGGGCAGCTCTTCTTGCGTCCGCCGCGCAGGGAGGGAGATGCGCGGCATCGGAACGGAGTGTCAGGCGTCGATCAGTGGCACGCAGGCCTCGGCGTCCCAGCCGAAACTCACGTCCATATGCGGCTCGGGACGCACGCCCGCGTGCCAGGTCGGTTGCGAGACCAGCACCTCGCCCAGCACATCGTGATCCACCAGCACCTGGCAGCGCTCGCCGAGGTAGCTGATCTGCCGGACGCGGCCGGTGAACGTCTCTTCGCCGGGGTGACCGAGGCGGATGCGTTCCGGCCGCAGAGCCAAACAACCAGCCCCGGTCTCCGGGGCCCCCGCGGCGGGTTTCACCGCGAAGCGCTGGCCAGCGGCCTCGGCGATCAGATGTTCGCCCTCGCGGCCCGCCATGCGCACCTCGATGAAGTTGGATTTGCCGAGGAAGTTCGCCACGAAGCGAGTGCGGGGCCAGTCGTAAAGGTTGCCCGGGGCACCTTCCTGCTGAATCGCCCCGTCTTTTAGGATGACAATACGGTCGGACATGGACAGCGCCTCGTCCTGATCGTGGGTCACATAAACGAAGGTCACGCCAAGCCGCTCGTGCAGCGCCTTCAGCTCCCATTGCAGGTCGGCACGCAGCTTCTTGTCGAGCGCCGAGAGCGGCTCGTCGAGCAGCAGCACGTCGGGCTTGAAGGACAAAGCGCGCGCCAGCGCGATGCGCTGCTGCTGCCCGCCTGATAGCTGGTTCGGCATGCGGTCGGCAAACTGGCCCATCTGTACAAGATCGAGGCACTCACGGACCCGATCGCGGGTTTCCTGCTTGCCCCATTTGCGCACCCGCAGCGGGTAGCCGACATTTTCTGCCACGGTCATCGTCGGGAACAGCGCATACCCCTGAAACACCATTGCAAAATCGCGCTTCTCGGGTGGCAAGCGGGTGATGTCCCCGCCTCGGGCATGCACCACGCCACCATCGAGAGCGGTGAAACCGGCTATCGCCGAAAGCAGCGTGGTCTTACCGGAGCCGGACGGCCCAAGCAGGGTCAGAAACTCCCCCTCCCGGATATCGAGGTCCACGGCGTCAAGCGCGCGGAAGCTGCCATAGGTCTTTACGGCCTGGCGGACGGAGAGGATGGGGTCGGACATTCTGCTGCCTTCTGACGTCGGTGCGAAGCTGTGAGCTCCGTCGTTGACCCGAAGAGAGCAGGGCAGACCAACATTTTGAAATAAAAATTTCGGCGTCAGGAATAATCTGCAGTTATTCCCCATTCGGCCAACGCAGCGGGATCATTCAGCGCGTCCCGCACAAACTCCTGAAACTGCATGGCGACATGTGACGTCGGGAAGAGGTTCGAGGTCACCCCGTGCAGCGTGACCGGCATCGCGGGCTCGATGTCCCGCACCGCAATGTTGCGCCGCGCGACCCCCAGAAGCGCAAAATTGTCCACCAAGGCGACGCCCGCGCCGGCGGATGCCATTTCGAGCGCGGTGGACGTGTGGCGCACCTCGCAGAAATAGCGCCGTTCGATACCGTGCTTGCGGTAGACCTCGTCGACCATCTGCCCGAGGGGCGTGCCGGATCCGTAGGAAATGTGCCGCACATGGTTCAGGTCGAGCACGTTGATTCGGCGCGACAACGCCAGCTCGTGATTTTCGGGCATTGCACAGACCATGTTCCCCGAGGCCATGGGCCGGACGCTCAACGCACTATGGCGCGGGAACGTAATGGAAAACCCCAGGTCCGCCCGCCCGCTGATCAGTTGCTGGATAATGTCATCGACGCTGCCGAGTTCGATCGACAGCTTCACCCGGGGCCGGGTGCGGGTGAATTCGGTGATCAGCCGCGGCAGCAGAACGTAGCCGATCGAGGGCGTCGCAATCACGTTGAGCTGCCCCACTGTGCCGCCGCGCAGCTGGTTGATGATCCGGTCCACGCGCTTTTGCTGCGAGAAGAGGTGCTGCGCTTCCTGGGCAATGTGCAGCGCCTCGGGGGTGGGCGTCAGTCGCCCCTTCTCGCGTTTGAACAGCGGAAAGCCCACCAGGTCCTCGATATGCCGGATCATGTTGGAGACCGCGGGCTGGCTCACCGAAAGCGCTTCGGCTGCCCCGGAAGTGGTCCCGAGATCAATGACCGCGCAAAGCACCTCAAGCTGTCTCAACCGGATCATATCGAATAACCTGACATTATTTGTTATAGTCGCTTTTTTATTTCCAGATGAAAATCACGTTGTCTACCCTCCTCTTCAAGATTTCGAAGGAGCAGGCAATGAGCCGTAAAACCGTATTCGCCGTGGCCCAGATGGGCCCTGTCCATCTCGCCGACACCAAGGAGGCCACAGTCGGACGCCTGATCGAGATGCTGCGCGAAGCTCATGGCCGTGGCGCCCGCTGGGTAACCTTCCCCGAGCTGGCCCTGACCACATTCTTCCCGCGGTATGTCTATGACGATCCCGCCGAATACGACCGCTTCTACGAAGAGGGCTTCCCCTCACCCGCGATGGCGCCGTTGTTCGAGGAAGCAAAAAAGCTCGGCGTCGGCTTCTACCTCGGCTACGCCGAGAAGGTGACCGAGGGTGGCACGGTGCACCGGTTCAACACCTCGATCCTGATGTCGCCGGAGGGCGAGTTGCTTGGCAAGTATCGCAAGATCCACCTGCCCGGCACCAAGGACCCGATCGGCGATCCCGAATTCGAACACCTGGAGAAGCGGTATTTCGAGGTCGGCGACCTCGGGTTTCCGGTGTTCAAATCCGATGCCGGCCGCATCGGCATGTGCATCTGCAACGATCGACGCTGGCCCGAGACCTTCCGCGTCATGGCTCTGCGCGGTGCGGAGATCTTCATGCTCGGCTACAACACGCCCACCCGCAACATCCACCACAACGAGCCGGTGCATCTGCGTGAGCATCACCACCGCCTCAGCCTTGAATCGGCCGCCTACCAGAACGGCGCCTGGGTGATGGCGGCGGGAAAATGCGGCTCGGAGGACGGGTTCACCATGATCGGCGGCTCGGCCATCATCGCCCCCACCGGCGAGACCGTCACCCGCGCGGTCACCGAAGAGGACGAGGTGATCTCCTACAACTGCGACCTGGCGCTCGGCGAATACATCCGCCGCTCGGTCTTCAATTTCGCGAAACATCGCCGGATCGAGCACTACGGACCGATCACGGCACAGACCGGCGTGGAGATCGAGGAATGACCTACTCGCTTGCTGGACGCTGCCCCGAAACCGGCCGCATCGGCTTTGCCGTCACCACCTCCTCCGTCGCGGTCGGCGCGCGCGTTGGCGCCGTGCTACCCGGCTGCGTGGTCTTCTCGCAGGCCCGCACCGATCCACGCCTGCACCGTGTCGGCCTGCGCGCTTTCGAGAACGGTGCCGACGCCGCTGGCGTGCTCGAGGCCATGCAACGCGCTGCCCATGCCCCGCACTGGCGCCAGCTCGGCGTCCTGACAATGGAGGGTGAAGCCCTCCACCACACCGGCAACTCCTGCCTCGATCACACCGGCGGCCTCGCCGGAACCGATTGCCTCGCTATCGGGAACTTCCTCGGCAGTGCCGAGGTGTTGCCGGAGATGGTACGCGGCTTTGAGACGGCCACGGGCACGCTTGAACAACGGCTTCTCGCGGGGATGCTGGCGGGCGAAGCCGCGGGCAGCGAGCGCGATCCTCTGCAATCGGCGTCGCTGGTCGTCATGGACCCGGACGAGTTGAAGGATACGGACCTGCGTATCGACGACTCCAAGACGCCCCTGCAGGATCTCGCAGCTCTCTACGCTGCCTGGGCTCCGAAGGCTGACGCTTACAAGCTGCGCGCTATCGATCCGGACAGCGCGCCCTCCTCTTCCGTGGTCGAGGGAAACAGCCCGGCCTAAGCCGACACCGCCCTCGACTTTCGTCACATGAAAACGAAGGGAGCGGAAAGCTCCCCGTACCCCGCGCGCGGGCCGGGATCGCCTGCGCGCGCGCATCTGCCTGATCCCTAATCCAACAGTGGAGCTTCCAAATGACACTCAAAATCAAAACTCTTGTCTCGTCTCTGGCGCTCAGCCTTGCCGCTGGTGCGGCCTTTGCCGAAACGGCGGCCGAGATGGTCCCCGCCGACATCAAGGAAAAGGGCTACCTCTCGGTCGGCATCGAAAGCACCTATCCTCCGATGGCATTCCGCAACCCCGAGACCAATGAGCGCGCTGGCATCAACGTCATGCTCGTGGACGCGCTCGGCGAGGCGCTCGGCCTTGAAATCCGCTACGAGGACATGGGCTTCGAGCAGCTGATGACCTCGGTCGCCAGCGGCCGTATCGACATGATCGGCACCGCGATCTCGGATCTGCCGAGCCGCCGCGAGACCATGTCCTTCGTCGATTACATCTCGACCGGGGCGCAGCCCTTCGGCCTCGCTGCCACCGCCGCCGAGTTGACCGAGAACGCCGACCTCTGCGGCCACGCGGTAGGCGCGCCGCGCACCACCAGCTACCTGCCGACGCTGGAGAAATGGAATGAGGAACACTGCGTTGGCGCAGGGCTCGACACGATGAACGTGCTCGGCACCGGCGGCGCCACGGACACCCGCTTGTCGCTGATGCAGGAACGCCTCGACGCCGGCATCCTCGGACAGGAATACGTCGCCTACCTGATGGCGCAGGAACCGGGCGTTTTCGAAACGATCGGTGAGCCGATCACCCGCACTCTCTTCGGCTTCGCCTTCGGCAAGGAATACCCCGAGCTGCGGGACGCGGTGGCGCAGGGCGTGACCGAGATCATGGCGAATGGCGCCTATGCCGCCGCACTGGAAGCCTTTGGTATGGAGGCCCAGGCGCTGACCGAAGTCTCGATCGACCAGGGCAGCTGATCCATGACGGCCAGGATCTCTGCTGTGACCGAGATGCAGGCCGTGGTTTGGGGAGAGGCTGCGGGCGGGGGTTTTGCTCTGCGCCCGCAGTCCATTCCCGTGCCCGGACCGGAAGAGGTGCGCCTGCGCGTCGCGGCGGCCGCCCTCAACTACTCGGACCTGCTGCTGGCGCGCGGGCGCTACACCCTCGCCAGCCCGATCGCCGGGATCGAGGCCGCAGGGATCATCGACGCGGTGGGCCCCGATGTTACCGACTGGAAAGTCGGTGACAGGGTCTGCGCGCTAAGCGATGGCGGGGCGCAGGCCGAGTGGCTCTGCGCCCGCGCCGACCACCTGCTGCCCTGGCCCGAACGATTGGCCTCGGCCGAGGCCGCAAGTCTCCCCGAGGCGATGGCGACGATCTGGTCCAACCTCGTCGATCTTGGCGGCATGGCAAGTGGCCAGACCCTGGTCGTCCATGGTGCCTCCGGTGGCATGGGCAGCTTCGCGGTCGAGGCCGGGCACGCAATGGGCCTCACCGTGATTGCCTGTTCCAACCCTTCGAAAGCGGAGTTCGTCCGCTCTTTGGGCGCCGACCACGTGATCGACGGTCGCGATCCGCAGGCGTTCGCCGCCGACGTGCTCAAGCTCACTGCCGGTCACGGTGCCGATCTCATTCTCGACGTGATGGGCGGCTCGCACCTCTCCGCCAATGTCGCCGCCGCGGCCACGGACGGGCGGATCGTGGTCATCGGCCTCATGGGCGGTCCCGAGGCGCAGGCCCCGCTCGGCAAGATGATGGGCAAGCGACTGACGCTCTTCACCACTTCGCTGCGCGATCGCCCGGCCGCCGCCAAGGCCCGGATCATCGCCGGAGCTCGGCGGGACCTGCTGCCGCTGGTCACGAACGGGGCGCTCACCCCGCGCATCGCCCGCAGCTTCCCGCTCGCCGAGGTCGTGGAGGCGCACCGCTTCATGGAAAGCCGGGGCCACCTCGGAAAGATCGTCCTCGAAACACAGACACATCCCAAGGGGACCCCAGACAAATGACCTTGCCCCCCAATCCCTATGCAGATCTGCCGGTGATCCGCCGCCGCTACCATGGGCGCTACCTGTCGGCTGCGCTGATCCTCTTGGCGCTCGGCGGCATCGCCTACGGTTTTGCCGTCGGCAAGATCGAATGGAGCTACGTCGGTCGTTTCCTGACCGTGCCCGCGATCATGAGCGGCCTCGTGAACACCGTGATCATGTCGGTCCTGGCAATGCTGATCGGCATCGCCCTCGGCGTGATCTTCGCGATCATGCGCCTGTCGAGCAACCCCGTGCTCAGCTGGTCGGCACGCGGCTATGTCTGGTTCTTCCGCGCCGTGCCCGTGCTGCTGCAGCTGCTGATCTGGTTCAACCTCGCGCTGGTCTTCCCGCGTATCGCGATCCCCGGCGTCTTCTCTATCTCGACGGTCGACCTGATGACGCCCTTCGTCGCCACGCTGCTGGGACTCGGCATCCAGCAGGGCGCCTATACCTCCGAGGTGGTGCGTGCCGGGCTCCTGTCAGTGGACCGAGGCCAGTACGAGGCCGCCCAGTCGATCGGCATGCCGCAGCTGCAATGCCTGCGCCGCATCGTCATCCCCCAGGCCATGCGGGTGATCGTCCCGCCGATCGGCAATGAATGGATCGGCATGGTCAAACTGACCTCTCTGGCCTCGGTCATTCAGTATTCCGAGATCCTGCACTCCGCGCAAAACATCTACTACGCCAACGCGCGGGTGATCGAACTGCTCATCGTCGCCTCGATCTGGTACCTGCTCATCGTCACGATCATGAGCATCCTGCAGGGCCGCATCGAGAAATTCTACGCCAAGGGCGTCCGCCAACACGGGAGCAAGGCATGACCACCGACCCCATCGTCGCCTCCTACGGGCTGCAGAAACACTTCGGCACCTTCCACGCCCTCAAGGGAATCGACCTCGCCGTCGAAAGGGGCGAGGTGCTCTGCATCATCGGCCCCTCGGGCTCGGGGAAAAGCACCTTCCTGCGCTGCATCAACCAGCTCGAGACGGTCAGCGGTGGCCAACTGGTGGTGGCCGGGGATCTCGTCGGCTACCGTCGCGACGGCGACCGGCTGCGCGAGCTCACCGACCGGGAAATCGCCCGGCAACGATTGAAGACCGCCATGGTGTTCCAACGCTTCAACCTCTTTCCGCACAAGACCGCGCTGGAGAATGTGACCGAGGGTCCGATCCAGGTGCTGCGCCAGCCGCGCGCAAAGGCGCGCGCCAAGGCCGAGGAGCTGCTGACCAAGGTCGGGCTCGGGCACAAGCTCGATGCCTACCCTTCCGAGCTATCGGGCGGCCAGCAACAGCGCGTCGCCATCGCCCGCGCATTGGCGATGGAGCCTGAGGTGCTGCTCTTCGACGAGCCGACCTCGGCGCTCGATCCCGAGTTGGTGGGCGAGGTGCTGAACGTCATGCGCAGCCTTGCCGAGACCGGAATCACGATGATCATCGTCACCCACGAACTTGGCTTCGCCCGGGACGTGGCGCATCGGGTCCTGTTCATGGACCATGGCGAGGTGGTCGAGACCGGCACGCCTGAGCAGGTGCTCAGTGCGCCGACCGAACCGCGCACCCGCGCCTTCATCTCGGCCGTACGGTCGCACGGATAACCGATGTTGGCACCTTCCACGCTCGCAACACGGTTTGCGCCGGTGCTGCGCCCCGACCAAATCGTCACAGCTTCCCGACTGAGCGCACGCGACCCCGGCTATTGCGAGACCTCGCTCGACTGTGGCGTGCTGCTGCTTCCCGAGAGCACCGCCGAGGTCTCGGCAATCTGCAGCCTCGCAAACGCCACGGGAATTGGCCTCGTCCCTCATGGCGGCCTGACGGGCCTGGTCGAAGGCACGGCCTCGCACCCCGGTCAGGTCGCGATCAGCCTCGAGCGCATGGCGCGGGTGTTGCGGATCGACCCCGACCAGCGCATCGCCGAGGTGGAGGCCGGCGCGGTGCTGCAGGATGTGATCGAAGCCGCCGCCGAGCACGGGCTGATGCCCGGACTCGACATCCCGTCTCGCGGCTCCGCGCGTATCGGTGGTCTTCTCTCCACCAACGCGGGCGGTATCCGTGTGCTACGCTACGGCATGGCCCGGCAAAACGTGCTGGGGCTCGAGGCGGTTTTGGCGAACGGCGAGGTGCTGGACGCGATGAACTGCCTGCAGAAGAACAACGCAGGCTTTGATCTCAAGCATCTCTTCATTGGCGCCGAAGGCACCTTGGGGGTTATCACCCGCGCCGTGATTGCACTGGTTCCCCGCCCGCGCGAGACCCGCGTGGCGCTGGTCGCCGCCGAACGGTTCGAGGATCTTGCCGCGCTTCTCGGGGCCGCCCGCAGCCGGTTCGACAGCCAGCTGCTGTCCTTCGAAGTCATGTGGCCGGAGTATTACCGCCACACCACCGCCCAGGCGGGCTTCGGCCCCCTGCCTCTTGCCGCCGACCACCCGATCTACGCCATCCTCGAGACGGGCCATTGGCACCCCGAACCCGGAGACTGCCCGCTGACCGACTTTCTCGGCGGCGCCTTCGAAGAGGGTCAGATCATCGACGCGGCGGTCGCCCAGAACGAGGCGCAGCGATCGGCAATTTGGCGGGCGCGAGAGGACGGGGATTCCATCGAAGGGCACTTCGGTGCCTGCATCGACTACGACGTCGGCATGGAGCTCGCCGCGATACCGGGCTACGTCGCCCGGTTACGTGCCCGCATCGCGGACACTGCGCCAGAGCATCCCCCCTTCTTCTACGGGCACATCGGTGACGGCAATCTCCATGTCACCTTCGGCCTGCCCCCCGGGCGACTGGCGGATCGAGCTCTCTTCGACGATGCGGTCTACGGCAGTCTCGATGGGGCCGGCGCAAGCACAGTGTCGGCTGAACACGGCATCGGCGAAGAAAAGCGGGCGGTGCTGCCCCTCTCGCGCGACGCCACCTACCTCAGCGTTATGGCACAGCTGAAAGCTTGCCTTGATCCGAAGGGCATCATGAACCCGGGGAAGGTCTTCCCCACCTGAAATTCTCAATTGGAAGCACCTTATGAGTATCAAGCGCATCGAGCCTGGAGCCCGTATGAGCCAAGCTGTCGTGCACAACGGCACTGTTTATCTCGCGGGCCAAGTCGGCGAAGGGGCGAATGTGGCAGAGCAGAGCAAAGCCGCTCTGGCCGAGGCCGAACGCCTCCTTTGCGCCGCCGGCTCTGAAAAATCGCGTATCCTGTCGACCATGATCTGGCTGGCGGACATGTCCCTGTTCGCCGAAATGAACGCAGTCTGGGACGCATGGGTGGACCCGGCAAATCCTCCCGCCCGCGCCTGCGGAGAGGCGAAGCTCGCAACATCCGACTATCTGGTCGAGTTCGTAATTGTCGCAGCGGTCGACTGATCACGCCGCTTTGCCCCGGCAGTATCGAGATACCCCTCCTGAAACCGCTCTTCGAGCAGCCTGTCAAAATCATATCCGAATTTCTTCAACGGCTCAGGCACACAAGCCTCCTGACATCGCGCGCCCGCGCCGGAGACCTCGATCGCTCTTGATCGAAGGCTGGCCATGTTTCGCATCTCGGGCTCCAGCCTGCCCGACCGCGGCGTCCGCGAGGATCAGTCAGCCTGCGCGATCCAGGGTGAAATCGAAGCCGAGCTGGCGAACGACGTCACAGGCCTCAATGCCACGACCCATCGTCTCAACTCACGCCCACAGACGACGAGACGAGCTCGCGCCCAACGTAAAGAGTATATTCCTCCACATAGTCGAGGAAGGCCGTCACCCGCCGGAGCGCCATTTGGTCGTCACCGGCGATGACCGCCTCGCTGATGCTTATGTGAAACTCAGTCAGGTCTTCATCTCGGAAACGGCGCGCGAATAGCTCGCGGTAGGCCAGCCAGAACCGGCGGGAAAGCGAATAGAGAGGCAGGAGCTGTCGCATGAACGGATTTCCGGACATCTCGACAAGCAGACCGATAAAGCTTCGATCAGTGAGCAGCAGTCCATGCGGATCTTTCGATCCAAGCTGAGATCTGAACCGCGCAGCGATATCATCGAGGGCGCGCGCTTGAGACGCGTTGCGACGGCGGGCCGCGGCGGGAACCAGAACCAGTTCGAGCGCGCGCCTGGTCTCGTAGACCTTCATCTGGGATGCAAAGCTGAGTTCACGCACGAGCATGCCACGGCGCGGCTGTGCAACGAGCAGCTGGTCGGCGGCGAGACGCATCATTGCTTCGCGCAACGGAGTGCGACCGTAAGGAAGCTCCTTCATCAACGCGGCGTCTACCACACGCGCCCCGGGAGCAAGCCGCATCGTGACGATCAGGTCCTCAATCGCGTGGTATGCGAGGTCCGCCTGGTTCTCACCTGCATCATGAACAAGCGTCATAGCTGTTTTCCAATTCGTCTCGCACACCGGCACGCTTGCCTCTCTCCTTGACTGCGCGCTTGTCCCGCCGCGCCAGGGAGAGACCTCGGCAGCCTCCGAAACATATATGCGAATCGTCAGGGCGAGGCCATCTGCTTTCATATCATATACTATGTAGTCTATAATAATATACGATCTTAGGTGTTCAGTATTTAATCACATCGCGTCTTTTTCACCGTCCGAGACTTCGAACAGATCGATTTTCCGTTGCCGCCCCCGCCGCCAAGCCTTCGAGATCAGCGCAAGAAGCCGCGCAACATGGCCGCGGGACGATGATGAAACTGAAAGAAGATTCATGCCGAGACAGCACTTCAAAGCCGCCGATTGGATTGTCATATGGGACGCAGAGGCGGGCCGCCACGCCTACACGAAAGGGGCGGACCTTGTCATCGAGGATAGGGAAATCGTCTACGTCGGGCGTGACTACGTCTCCCGCGGTGATGAAGTGGTTACTGACGCAACGGGCTACATGATCGCGCCCGGTTTCGTCGACATTCACAGCCACCTTTCCCACGAACCGATCAACAAGGGTTATACCGACGAGACCGGCTCGCCAGCGCTCTACAACTCGAACCTCTACGAATACATGCCAACCATGGCCGGAGACGCTGAATCTCTACCGGCCCAGACCAGCATGGCGGCCGCGGAATTGCTGGCTTCCGGGGTGACCACCATCGTTGACATGTCGCGGCGCCACGACACGTGGATTGATGTCATGGCAGAAAGCGGCTTGCGGGCCTGCATTGCGCCACTCTTCCGCGAGGCCAACTGGTTCACGCGCAACGGCCACGTGGTGGAATACGACTGGAACCGAGACCACGGCTTCGCCGAGATGGACGCCTCCCTGGAGATCATCGCTGCGGCCGAGGCGCATCCATCGGGCCGGCTGTTTGGCATGATGACGCCCGCGCAGATCGATACGTGCTCTGCCGAGCTGATCCAGGCCACCTACGCCGCGGCACAGGAACGCGGCCTGATCTGGCAGATCCACGCGGCGCAGTCGGTCCCCGAGTTTCAGGAAATCACCCGTCGCCATGGCGTGAGCCCCATCCGCTGGCTGCACGACCTGGGCGTGCTGGGACCGACGACAATCATCGGTCACGGAATTTTCCTTGATGATCACCCTTCGACGCTCTGGGGCTCCCGCGACGAAGACCTTGCCTTGCTTGCCGAGACCGGCACGACCGTCGCGCACTGCCCCACCGTGTTCTGGCGCCGCGGCATGGCGCTGCAGGATTTCGGCCGCTATCGCCGCGCAGGTGTCAACATGGGCATCGGCACGGACACCTATCCGCACAATATGATCGAAGAGATGCGCCACGTTGGCATGCTGGCCCGGCTGACCGGAGGTCGACCGCACACGGTCTCGACCGGCGAGGTATTCGACGCGGCCACCATGGGCGGCGCACGGGCTCTCGGCCGGCAGGACATCGGCAGGCTGGCCACCGGATGCAAGGCCGACTTCTTCATGGTCGACATGCAGCACCCGCTGATGAACCCGGCGCGGGATCCGCTGCGCTCGCTGGTCTACGCAGCGGCCGATCGCGCGATCGCACATGTCTGGGTGGACGGACAGCAAGTGGTCCGCGACGGCGAAGTGCTGACCATCGACTTCGCCGCAGCGGCGGCAGCCGTCAACGAGGCGCAACAGCGCGCTGAACAGGAAGTGCCCAATCGCGATCTCGTCGCCGGGCGCAGCGCACTGGAAATGTCGCCGCTGTCCTTTGACTGCCTCTGATCCTTCTGCCGGGCCACCCAACTTGGCCCGGCCAAAATGGCCATCAACCGGCTCCAAACCAACAGGGATAAGACCAATGCTACGACACACTCTCTCCCGGCTCCTTGGCACCGCAGCGGTGCTCGCAGCTGTGCCGCTCGCGCTCTCGGCGGAGACACTGAAGGTGGTCATGGAAAGCCGCCTTTCAGCGCTCGACCCGATCGTGAGCGCCTCTCACCAGACACGGGACCACGGTTATCTCATCTACGATACCCTGCTGGCTCTCGATGCCGATCAAGTCGTCCAGCCGCAAATGGCGGAAGGCTGGACCGTTTCGGAAGATGGAAAGACCTACACGTTCACGCTGCGAGATGGGCTCGCCTTTCACGACGGCGCCCCGGTCACCAGCGCCGACGTCATTGCCTCGATCAACCGGTGGGCGCAGCGCGACCGCATGGGGCAGGCTCTGATGACCGTGACCTCGTCGATCGACAAGATCGATGATGCGAGCTTCAGCGTGACGCTCACCGAACCGACGAGCATCATCCTCGACGCATTTGCCAAGCCTTCGGGCGTGCCGCTCTTCATCATGCCGGAGCGCATTGCCTCGGCACCGCTTTCGGAGCCGATCACAGACTACACCGGCTCGGGTCCGTTCATTTTCGAAGCCGACAAGTTCGAGCCCGGCGCGCACGCATATTATCACAAGAACGACGCCTATGTGCCACGCGACGAGCCGCCGAGCTGGTTCGCAGGCGGAAAGGTGGCAAAGGTCGACGAGATCGAGCGGATCGAGATGGCCGACCAGCTGACCTCGCTCAACGCCCTCATCGCCGGCGAGGTAGACTACCTGCAGACCGTGCCTTTCGACCTGATGCCGATGGTGGCGTCGAACGAGGACATCACACAGGTCTCCCTCGACAAGATTGGCTATCAGGTCGGCTACCGCTTCAACGCCCTTCAACCGCCCTTTGACGACAAGATCGTCCGGCAGGCCGCGATGGAAGCCATCGGCCAGGAAGATGCGATGAAAGCGCAATTCGGAGACGAGAGCTTCTACAGCATCTGCGGCGCTGCCTTCGGCTGCAACCTGCCCTACGAATCCGATGCCATGGCCGAGATTACCACCGGCTCGAACATCGACGCAGCCAAGGAGCTGCTGTCCGAGAGCAGCTACGACGGCACCCCGGTCATGCTCTTTCACGTGACCGATATCTCGGCCTGGGACAAGGTGCCGCTCGTCATGGCAGAGCAACTGCGCGCCGCCGGCTTCACGGTCGAGCTGCAGTCGATGGACTTCATGACCATGCTCTCACGCCGCGCCAACAAGGGGCCGCAGGACGAGGGCGGATGGTCGATCTTCGTCACCTCGTGGCATAATACCGAGATTCAGGATCCGCTGCGCAGCTACATGACCTCTGCCGCAGGAGAAGATGGATACGCAGGCTGGGTGTCGGTGCCGGAGATCGAACAGCTTCGCCTCGACTTCCTCGCCGCGGGCTCGGAAGATGAACGCAAGGCGATCGCGACGCAAATCCAGGAACTGAGCTACGAAAACGGTGTGTTCGCACCGCTTGGCAGCTATGCCCGGGTAACCGGTCTCGGGAAAGGTGTCGAAGGCGCGATCGAAGCCCCGGCGAACCTCTTCTGGAATATCTCCAAGAGCGAAGACTAAACCCATGTGGGGCTATGTCTTCAAACGCACCATCGCCATCATCCCCGTTGCGGGGGTGGTGGCCGTCCTGACATTCTTGCTGCTGCGCCTGTCGCCCGGCGACCCCGCGATCATCATGGCGGGGGATTCAGCCACCGCTCAGCAAATCGACGAAATGCGCCGTCACATGGGGCTCGACCAGCCACTGGTGGTGCAGTTCGTGCTGTGGCTTGGACAAATTCTGCAAGGAGACTTCGGCGTCTCGCTGCATTCCAACGTCCCGGTGACGGAAATGATTGGTAGCCGCGTCGGCCCGACCCTGGCGCTGGCCGTCACGACCATGACCTTTTCCGTGCTCGTCGCCATCCCACTGGGGCTGGTCGCGGCCTGGGCCCGCGGCAGCCTGCTCGACCGCGGGATCATGGCGCTTGCGGTTCTGGGCTTTTCCGCCCCGGTCTTCGTCACCGGCTATACACTCGTATGGTTGCTGTCGATCAAGGCTGGCTGGCTGCCGATCCAAGGCTACAGGGAACTGGCGGAGGGGTTCGGGGACTTCACCCGGCACATCGCGCTTCCAGCTCTTTCTCTGTCGACCATCTACATCGCCCTGATCGCGCGGATTTCGCGCAGTTCGATCCTCGAAGTCCTCAACGAGGATTTCATCCGCACCGCGCGCTCGAAAGGCGCCGGAGAGCGCCGTGTCTTCCTGCGCCACGCGCTGCGCAATGCCGCCGTGCCAATCGTCACGGTGATCGGTCTTGGCGCGGCTTTCCTCATTTCCGGCGTCGTCGTGACCGAAAGCGTGTTCAACATCCCCGGTTTGGGTCGGCTTGTGGTCGAAAGCGTCCTGGCACGGGACTATCCGCTGATCCAGGCGCTCATCTTGTTGTTTTCGCTCGTGTACATCCTCCTGAATTTGGCAATCGACCTCAGCTACGCACTGTTCGACCCTCGAATTCGGTATTGAAGCAGGAAGAGAATATGTCTGCCTACTCCCACTCCGCCGAACCGTCGCGGCTTTCGATCCCGAGGCTGGCCCGCGCCGCCTCTGGAAACCCTCCCGTCACATTGTCTGCGCTGGTGCTGCTGACCATCGTCTGCGCCGCCGTGGCTGCGCCGCTGCTCTCCAGCCATGATCCGCTGGCAATTTCTCCGATGACCCGGATCAAACCGCCCTCGGCCGAGTTTTGGTTCGGAACCGACATGCTTGGACGAGATGTCTACACGCGGGTGCTCTACGGTGCACGGACCTCCTTGCTTGTGGGGGTCGCCGCAGCTGCAGCTTCGATGGGACTTGGCCTGATATTCGGTGTGCTTGCGGGATATTTCCGGACACTGGACTCCATTCTCATGCGGATCATGGACGGGATCATGTCCGTCCCTTCAATCGTCCTCGCCGTCGCCTTGGTCGCGGTGGCAGGGTCTAGCCTGGTCACAGTTCTCGCGGCCATCATCATCCCCGAATTCCCGCGTGTGGTACGCCTCGTGCGCGGTGTCGTCCTGAACGCTCGGACCGAACCCTATGTCGAGGCCGCAATTTCCATGGGAACCCCACTGCCGCGCCTTCTGTGGCTGCACATGATCCCCAACACGGTGGCACCGCTCATCGTTCAGGGCTCGTTCATCCTTGCCTCAGCGATCCTGACCGAGGCGGCGTTGAGCTTTCTGGGCGTCGGCCTGCCGGCAGAGGTGCCCTCTTGGGGGAATATCATGTCCGATGGCCGCAAGTTTTTTCAAATGCTGCCGGGCCTTATCTTCTTCCCCGGCATTTTCCTCGCATTGACCGTGCTCTGCATCAACCTCATCGGCGATGCGATGCGCGATGCGCTGGACCCGAAGATCGCGAGGCAAACCCGATGACCGCTCAGAACGTAGTCGAGATAGACCAGCTGACCATCGGCCTCAAATCCGGGGGTGATCTTGTGCGCGACCTGACCCTTACGATCCGCGCAGGCGAGACGCTGTGCGTTGTGGGGGAATCCGGCTCGGGCAAATCACTGACTTCGCTCGCGGTGATGGGCTTGCTTGATCGCGAGGCGCTGGAAATTCGCCGCGGTACGATCCGCGTCGCCGGAACCGATGTGACCAAGGCCAAACCGAATACCCTGCGCGACATGCGCGGCACGATCATGTCCATGGTGTTCCAGGAGCCCATGACCGCGCTGAACCCGGTAGAGACCGTAGGCGAGCAGGTCGAAGAAGTGCTCAAGCTGCATGGCGAAAGATCCGCCCAGAAACGACGCGCACGCGTGCTCGAAATGCTGGCCGAAGTGCATCTGCCCGATCCGAAAAGGATTTACCGAAGCTATCCGCATGAACTCTCGGGCGGACAGCGCCAACGGGTGGTCATTTGCATGGCGCTCGTTCTGAGGCCGAAGCTTCTCATTGCCGACGAACCAACCACCGCGCTGGATGTGACCACCCAGAAGCAAATCCTCGGCCTGATCGAAGAGCTCAAGGCGAAGTTCGGAACCGCGGTCTTGTTCATCACGCACGACTTCGGCGTCGTATCCGAAATCGCCGACAGGATCTGCGTAATGAACAGAGGCGACTTGGTCGAGACAGGTAGCTGCACTCAAATCCTCGCCGCTCCGAAACAGGAGTATACACGCAAACTGATCCAATCTGTGCCCGGCCTGAAACCGCCCGCGCCCCGTGCCGTCACTGGCCAGACCGCACTGTCAATCCATGGCCTTTCCAAGACCTACGGCGGCGGCGGCCTGTTCCGTCGCCCCACCCAAGTGCAGGCTCTGCGCGAGACGGCGCTGGAACTGCGCAGTGGCGAGATCATCGGCATCGTGGGGGAATCCGGATCGGGCAAGACAACATTCGCACGCTGCCTCGCACGGTTGATCGAACCGAGCGCGGGACAGATCGAGCTGGCAGGTCGTGACATCACGCATCTGACTGAACGCGCCCTGCGAGCAAGCCGGCGCAATCTTCAGGTGGTCTTTCAGGACCCGTTCCGTTCCCTGAATTCGCGCATGAAGGTGAAGGACCTGATCACCGAAGGCATGGTGAACTATGGCGCATCCCGGACCGAAGCCTGGGCTGTGGCGGGCGAGCTGCTCGAACGCGTCGGCCTCGATCGCGGCGCTCTCGAACGGTATCCTCACCAGTTCTCCGGTGGTCAGCGTCAGCGGATCTGCATCGCCCGCGCATTGGCCCTGAACCCTTCCGTGCTGATCGCTGACGAGGCGGTCTCGGCGCTCGACGTGTCGGTTCAGCGGCAAGTGCTCGATCTGCTGGCAAGCCTGCGGGATGAACGCGGCATCGCCATTCTCTTCATCACTCACGACCTGCGCGTCGCGGCACAAATCTGTGACCGAATTCTCGTAATGCAAGCTGGCCAGGTGGTCGAGCAAGGCCCCACCGGTCATGTGCTCACCACGCCCGATCACCCCTACACCAAGGAACTTCTGGCCGCCGCGCCAGGCCGAGATTGGGATTTCGCAAATTTTCGCGCGGTTCGCACCGAGGTGGACTCCCATGCAAACGCAGCGCACGCACTGAAGGTATAATCATGACCAGAACTCATCACGATCGCCTCGCCGTCGCGCAACTTGGGCCGAATTCCATCCATGACAGCCGGGCACATATCATCGACCGGCACATTGCCCTGATGGAAGAAGCCGCCGAAAGCGGTGCCGGTTTCGTTCTCTTTCCCGAATTGTCGCTCACCACCTTCTTTCCGCGCTGGCTGATCGAGGACGAGGCCGACCTCGACGCGTTCTACGAGCGCGAGATGCCCAATCCCAACGTCGCCCAGCTCTTTGCCCGCGCTCAAGACCTGCAGATCGGCTTCAGTTTCGGCTACGCCGAACTTGCAGAAGAAGACGGCGTCCGGCACAGGTACAACACCTCGATCCTCGTTGATCCCGACGGCCAGATCACCGGCAAATACCGAAAGGTGCATCTGCCCGGCCATTCCGAGCCGCAGCAACGCACGTTCCAGCATCTTGAGAAACGCTACTTCGAGCCCGGCAATCTTGGCTTTCCGACGTTCGACACGATGGGTCGTTGCTTCGGCATGTGCATATGCAACGATCGCCGTTGGCCGGAGACGCACCGCTCGCTGCGTCTCAGAGGGGCCGACACGATCATCGTCGGGTACAATACGCCGACCGATCACACGGGTCACGCATCAGTCGACGCGCTGTCGCTGTTTCACAATCAGCTTTCGCTTCAGGCAGCGGCCTATCAGAACTCGGTCTGGGTCTTGGGAGCGGCGAAATGCGGCGTCGAAGATGGCTCGTTCATGCTTGGCCAGAGTATGATCGTCGCACCCTCCGGCGAGATTGTCGCGCAGGCGAGGTCGGTCTCAGACGAGGTGATCGTCGCGACCTGTCCCGTGGCCGAGACCGTTCCCTACCGCGAGACGATCTTTTCTTTCGAAAAGCATCGACGGCCGGAATGCTACGGCGCAATCGTGGAGACGAAGTAGCAGCCTCATGACAGAAATGGGTGGCCCGCAGCTGCACCATTTTTCGCCCCGCGCGCGCACGCAGAAAATCACAATGTCAGCCTTGGGTTTGGTGGAGCCGATCGCCGCGCTGCCGCTGAATGGCAACGTTTGGCAAATGAACTCGGCAGAGCCAAGTCCGCTTCGTCTGCAGTCCTGCCTTAGCCAATCATAGCCAACTGGCCTTTTCTGATCGTTTTGTTTGCCGGGGTCGCTCTTCACTGACCGTTGCAAGCAGCGATCAACTCTCTGGCCTGCTGCCGGTTTCGTGGTCACGAAGACAAGATCGGGACGGCGATACTGGAGACAGCAGATGAAGAGACGGACCTTCAGCAATGAGGTCAAGATCGAGGCCGTGAGGCTGGTGCAGGAACACGTCGTCGCCGTGGCTCAGGCCAGTCGGGATCTCGAGGTCGCAGAGAGCGGCCTGCGCCGATGGATCAGGGAAGCCGACGCGGCTCCTGCATCCGCCTGCCCTGGCAAGGGGCAGCAACGCGCGGAGCTGGCGGAGATCGCGGCCCTGAAGAAAGAGGTCGCCAAGCTCAAGGCGGGGCGTGACCTCCCAAACTGAGGAGGATCAGAAAACAGTCGGGGGACTGTTTTCCCGACGAAGGCGGCAGCATACTTCGCGCGGGAACCGACATGACTTTCGCCTTCATCGCAAAGCACCGGCATCTCTGGCCTGTCAGCTGGATTTGCGGGGTTCGGGGTGTCGCCCGATCCGGCGTCCACGTGTGGCTCAGAAGGCCTCTCAGCGAGCGCGCGGCTCATGATGCAAAGCTCGTGCAAGCGATCGACAGGCGCTTCAAGGCCAGCGATCGCGCCTATGGTGCCCGGCGGGTCTGGCACGACGTGCTCGAAGAGGGCTTGGCCTGCGGCCTCCACCGGATCGAGCGGCTCATGCGGCAGAATGCCATGCGAGCCCGTCCCAGGCGTCGTGGCAAGCCGAGAGACGATGGCGAACGATCCGTCATTGCCGACAATATTCTTGATCGCGACTTCCGGGCGGAGGGCCCGAACCAGAAGTGGCTTGCGGACTTCAGCTACATCTGGACGGCCGAGGGCTGGCTTTATTTGGCGGTCGTACTGGACCTGATCTCCCGACGCGTGGTGGGTTGGTCAATGAAGTGGGTTGGTCAATGAAAGCCGATCGCGATGCCACATTGGTCATGGACGCACTCATCCCTATCGGGACATTGCTCCGCAATGCCCTGCCGGGCAGTGGATGGGCAGGGCGAGGAAACGTCTGGGACAATTCGGCCATCGAGAGCTTCTTCTTTTCCTTCAGGACCGAACGGACCGTGCGCAAGGTCTACCGAACCCGTGACGCCGCACGCGCTGACGTCTTTGACTACATCTTATGCTTCTACAACCCGAGACGTCGGCATTCGAAGTTGGGCTATCTAAGTTCGGTGGCGTTCGAAGCCCGAACTATGCAAATCTAACCCGTTGTCCACGAAACCGGCAGCAGGCCATGCGGGTGAGTCGTGCACGCAGAGCACTCCCTAACCTGTTCGGGGCCGGAGGCGTTCACGCGGCCGTGTGAAGTCTGACACTTCCGTAGCGTAACGTGATCGAAAAAGGTTCCAACCCTCTGCAATCATGAGCCAGTTTCTGCCGGTTTCGGCACACGCTCCGGCTGCATTTGGCCGACCCCCCTCCGAGCGGTCGATTTTCGTGGTGGTTCCGCCACAGCACGTTCATGTGACCACTATGTGTGGATCGTTCCGGACGAAAGTTTGGTTGTATCCTCAGTCACACGCTCCGAAGCGAGCATGGACAACACATGACGAAACACGAAGAATATGGAGCAGACCCTATGAAATTCGCTCGTATCGCCCTCCCCGCCCTCCTTGCAGGTTCCGTGGCACTCCCGGCGTTCGCTGGCAGCCTCGAGCCGACCGTGGTCGAGCCCGTCGTGACCCCGGTTCCCGTCCCCGTCGCCACCGGCCGCGACTGGACCGGCTTCTCCGGCGGCGTCCAACTGGGCTACGGCTCGTTCGACACCGACGGCACGCCCGACGACTATGACGAGGCGATGACCTACGGCCTGAAATCGTACTACGACTACGACTTCGGCGATTGGGTTCTCGGCGGTGGCCTCCAGTACGACTGGACCGACGCAGACCTCGGCGACGCAGGTGACATGGATGCCATCATGCGCGCTGGCGCACGTCTCGGCTACGACATGGGTGACACCATGGTCTACGGCACCGGCGGCTACGCCAAAGCCTTCACCGATGACGCCGGCGACTCCAACGGCTACTTCGCAGGCATCGGCACCGAGACCTTCCTGACCGACAACTGGACCGTCGGCACCGAGGTGATCTACAACGAGTTCACCGACTTCGACGACGCCGACGACATGGACCTGAAGAACACCCAGTTCAACGTTTCGCTGAACTACCGCTTCTGATCCAGGCGATTGCGGGGCTCCGGCCCCGCGACGTTGGCCCGGCCTCCTCGAGAGGCCGGGCTTTTGTTTTGTCCGGGGTTTTGTTCGTGCCTGCACATGCACCGCCGATCCGCGGCGTTAGGGATTTCGTCATGAAAGCGTTACACTCTGATGCATGTGGCGCAGCGTTCCGATTCCCTCCCCGGCCTTGCTTGCGGGCCTTCTCGCGGCTCTTTGTGGGGGCGTCGCCTCAGAACCGTTGATGGCGCAATCCCCGATCGCCGAGGTGATCTGCGAGCCCTCGCCGCGCATGACACAGCGGCTGAAACGGCAGCAGGGGGCGACACTTGCCTCCACCGGCCTGCGCAGCCCCGATGAGGTGCTCGAGCTCTGGCTCGACCCGCGCGACAACTGGACCATGGTCATCGCCTATGCCTCCGGGACCTCCTGCATCGTCGCCATGGGCGCCCATTGGTCGAGCATGCAACCACAAGATCCGGCCTGATCCACAGCGTCATCCCCATGATGATGGGGTGCGGGGCTTTTCCAGCCAGCCTCGCTCTGCCATACTCGGGGCCAACCAGAATCCGGGAACGAGCAGCAACACATGGCCGACGATCTCCTCGCCGCAACCGAAGCCGCCTCTTACGACGCCTCCTCGATCGAGGTTCTCGAGGGGCTTGAACCGGTGCGGAAGCGCCCGGGCATGTACATCGGTGGCACCGACGAGCGGGCGCTGCACCACATGGTCGCCGAGATCCTCGACAACTCGATGGACGAGGCGGTGGCCGGCCATGCCAACCGCATCGAGGTCGAGCTCCAGGCAGATTACTCGATCACCATTCGCGACAACGGTCGCGGCATCCCGATCGATCCGCACCCCAAGTTCCCCGGCAAGTCGGCCCTCGAGGTGATCCTCTGCACGCTGCACGCGGGCGGCAAGTTCTCGGGCGACGCCTACGAGACCTCGGGCGGCCTGCACGGCGTCGGCGCGTCGGTGGTGAACGCGCTGTCGGATTCCATGGTCGTGCAGGTGGCGCGCAACAAGGAGCTCTTCGAGCAGCGCTTCTCGCGCGGCATCCCGCAGGGCCCGGCCGAGAAGATCGGCGCCGCCCCGAACCGCCGCGGCACGACGGTGACCTTCCACGCCGACGAGGACATCTTCGGCCATCACCGTTTCAAGCCGGCGCGCCTGCTGAAGATGGTGCGCTCCAAGGCCTATCTCTTCTCCGGGGTCGAAATCCGCTGGAAGACCGCCATCGAGGATGGCGACACCCCGATGGAAGCCACCTTCCACTTCCCCGGCGGTCTGGCCGACTACCTGACCGAGACGCTTGGCACCGCCAGCACCTATGCCGACAAGCCCTTCTCCGGCACAGTCGACTTCCGTGAGAAGTTCAATGCGCCGGGCAAGGTGGAATGGGCGATCAACTGGACGCCGTCGCGCGACGGGTTCATCCAGTCCTACTGTAACACCGTCCCCACCCCCGAGGGGGGCACGCATGAGGCGGGCTTCTGGTCGGCCATCCTCAAGGGCATCCGCGCCTACGGCGAGTTGGTCAACAACAAGAAGGCCAACAACATCACCCGCGACGACCTGATGACCGGCGGCTGCGCGCTGGTGTCCTGCTTCATCCGCGAGCCGGAGTTCGTCGGCCAGACCAAGGACCGCCTCGCCACCACCGAGGCGCAGCGCCTCGTCGAAGGCGCGGTGCGCGACCACTTCGACAACTGGCTGGCCTCCGACACCAAGTCGGCTGGCGCGATCCTCGACTTCCTCGTGCTGCGCGCCGAAGAGCGTTTGCGCCGCCGGCAGGAAAAGGAAACCGCCCGCAAGTCGGCCACCAAGAAGCTGCGCCTGCCGGGCAAACTGACCGACTGTACCGCGAAGAGCCGCGAGGGCACCGAGCTGTTCATCGTCGAGGGCGACTCGGCCGGCGGCTCGGCAAAGGGCGCGCGCTTCCGCGAGACCCAGGCGCTGCTGCCGCTGAAGGGCAAGATCCTCAACGTTCTGGGCGCGGCCTCGAACAAGCTCGGCTCCAACGCCGAGATCCGTGATCTCTGCGAGGCGCTCGGCGTCGGCCTCGGCACCAAGTTCAACATCGACGATCTGCGCTACGAGAAGATCATCATCATGACCGATGCGGACGTCGACGGCGCCCATATCGCCTCGCTGCTGATGACCTTCTTCTTCACCCAGATGCGGCCGCTGATCGACAACGGCCACCTCTACCTTGCCTGCCCGCCGCTCTACCGGCTGACCCAAGGCGCGCGGCGCATCTACGTCGCCGACGATGCCGAGAAAGAGCTGATGCTGGCCAAGGGGCTCGGCGGCAAGGGCAAGATCGACGTGCAGCGCTTCAAGGGTCTCGGCGAGATGGATGCCAAAGATCTGAAGGAAACGACGATGGATCCAGCGACGCGCAAGCTGATCCGCGTGACCATCGACGAGGACGAGCCCGGCGAGACCGGTGATCTGGTGGAACGGCTGATGGGCAAGAAGCCCGAGCTGCGCTTCCAGTACATCCAGGAAAACGCCCGTTTCGTGGAAGAACTGGACGTCTGACCCAGCGTCACACCGCGCGGCGGAAAACCTGTATCCGAAAAGGTTGTTTTCCGCCCGCGGATGGCACACCCTATGGGTGTTCCATTCACGACAGACGAACACCAAGCCCATGACCAAGTCGACGCTCCTGCGCCTCCAGATCACCAGCTTCGTGCTGGCGCATATCCCGCTTTTCGCCCTCGTACTCTACGCGCTGACGAACGGCGTATCCGGCAGGCTCGACCTGCTCGTGGTCGCCCTGCTCGCCACGGTGGTGGCAGCCGTCGCGATCTGGATGACCTTGGGCCGCGCGCTTGGCGGCGACCTCGGCGGCACCACGACGCCGGCTCAGAAGAGCGCGTAAAGCAGCAGCGCGAGCACGCCTAGTTTCACCACAAGGGCCAGCACCAGCAGGCCCCGGTTTTCCGGCGCGAAGATCTCCTGCCACAAGCTGCGCCGCGGTGGCTCGCCGAACAGCCGCGCCTGCAGCGCATCGAAGACCTGCGGCGAGGGCACCTCTTCCTCGACCGGCCCCATGAAGCCGATGAAGCGGCTCTGCCAGAACGCCATTTCCCCCGCGAGTTCGGGATCGCGAGCCACGGCGCGCAGCCCATCTGCCTGCTCCTGCGGAGGCAGCAGGCCGAGCGCGAGTTCCGCGGCAAGCAGCGATTTCTCGGGGCTGGTCATCTGGCGTATCCCGCGGTGATCCTTACCGCCGACGGCCCACGTTCCCGGGGCACACCCCAAGCACCGGGGCTGGCGGCATGTCCCCAGACTGCCGCATCCTGCGCCGTGGCGCAATCTTGCCATGTCTTACGGGCCTGTGACTTTCTTTTGCGGCCAAGCAGTGGCAGGCTGAGGTAACTGCCTGCAACGCAAGGAGTCATCGATGCGCGCCCGCTTCCCGAGCCTGATCCTTGCCTGCCTTGCCACCCCCGCCCTCGCTCAGGACACCGATCTGGAACTCGTGCTGCTGGCCGACGCCTCGGGCTCCATCACCCCCGGCGAGCTGCAGTTCCAGCGTGAAGGCTACGCGCAGGCCATCACCGACCCCGAGGTGCTCGCGGTGATCGCCGGCACCGCCTACGGCCATATCGCGGTGACCTACGTGGAATGGGCGGCGAACCAGGCGCAGGTGGTCGACTGGACCCTGATCGACGGGCCCGAAGCCGCCAGGGACTTTGCCGCCGCGCTGCTGGACGAGCCGCGCCAGGCCTACGGGCGCAACGCCATCGGCTCGGCATTGCTGGAAGGGCTCCGCCTGATGGAGGAGAACGGCATCGAGGGCTGGCGCCGGGTCATCGACTTCTCGGGCGACAGCGCCAACAGCTGGGCCGGGCCCAGCATCGAGGAGGCGCGCGCGCAGGTACTCGAGGCCGGGGTGACGATCAACGCCCTGCCGATCCTGCGCCGCGACGATCCGGGCCGCGCCCACGCAAACCTCGAGCAGCTTTACGAAGAGCACATCATCGGCGGTATCGGCGCCTTCGTCGTTACCGCCGATATCAGCACGAAATTCGCCGAGGCGGTGAAGAAGAAGCTCATCCTCGAGATCTCCGCCCTACCCGGCCCCAGCTTCGCAGCGGCGGAGTAACCCCCTTGAACATATCCGGAAAAGCGGCTCAGCCTGTCCCCATGCGTATCCTGTCCAGCCTGGTACTCCTGCTCACCCTCGCCGCCTGTGGCCGCACGCTCACCCCGAATGAGTCCGACTTCCTCGACGCCATGCAAGGGCCGCAGCTCGATCAGAGCCGGGTGCGCTTCCACGACGGGCTGGCCTCGCGCGCGGTGACGTTCGAGCGCCCGATCCGCCCGCGCCTTGCCTGCACCGAGCGGATCTGGCCCCCTTCCAAGGGCGAGACCGTCACCGTCTCGCCCGCGGCGCTGACCCTGTTCGGCCACATCTTCTACCGCGAGGACGTCTATCTCGACGACTACCTGCCGCGCTATCCCGAGCGGGTGAACCTCTACGCGGCGATGCTCTTCGCGCATGAGATGACCCACGTCTGGCAATGGCAGAACCGCAAGCTCACCGGCTACAGTCCCCTGAAGGCCGCCACCGAACACCAGACCCATGCGGATCCCTACCTGATCGATCCGGACACCACGGCCCGTTTCCTCGATCACGGCTACGAGCAGCAGGGGGCGATCGTCGAGGAATACGTCTGCTGCCAGCTGCTCGATCCCGAGGCGCCGCGCACCGCGCGGCTGCGGGCGATGATCTCCGAAGCGATGCCCATCGCCGGGCTGGATGATGCGCTCAGCGGCACCGAGGTGATCATCCCTTGGAAGGACGCGGAGATCGAGAACATCTGCCACTGACACGCGCAGCAAAAAGCGGGACCGAATGGCCCCGCCGACGTTGCGTTCACGGGTCTTGGCGCTGGGTCAGAGCTGTTTCTGCCAGGCGGCGACCTGCTCTTCGGCCTCTTCCTTTGCGATGCCGTATTTCTTCTGGATCAGGCCGGCAAGCTGCTCGCGGTCACCTTTGGCCTGCTGAACCTCATCGTCGGTCAGCTCGCCCCATTGCTCGCGGGCCTTGCCTTTCAGTTCCTTCCAATTGCCTTCGATCTGGTCCCAGTTCATGACGGGTCCTCCTGAGGTTTCATGTACCGATAAAACCCCCACGGCCGCGGTGCGGTTCCACCGTCCGGCCACGACATTTGCAGGAAAGGGCACCTTTCCGCGCATCACTCGGCGCGTTGCAGCTCCTGCAGATAGGTGACCAGATCAGCGACCGGCTGCACCGTGGGAACCTGGCCAGACAATGCCGCCTCAGCGTCGAAATCGAAGAACTGGCCGTAGACCGGCATGGGCGAGCCGTGGCTGACCAGCGGGTCGCGCCCGTCGATCCGCTTGACCACGCGTTCCAGCGGGAAGGTTCCGCCATTTGCCGCGGCAAGCTCGGTCAGGTTGACCGGCTTGATCATCAGCACGCCGGCCATCGGCCCGTCGCCGCGCCCGTCAAGACCGTGGCAGGTGGCACAATGGGCGACATAGAGCGCCTCGCCGCGGTCGGCATCCTGCGCAAAGGCGGCGCCGAGCGGCAGAGCGAGGGTCAGCATGGCTGCGAGAAAGACAAGCATTTGCATGATCGGGACTCCTTACTGCCGCGACCATGCCGTCCCGTGTGCCGCCGCGCCTTGATCGGCATCAAGCGCGGCTCAGATCACCGCGAGATGGACACTCGCCCGCTCGGCCACCATCGGAAAGCGGACCGGGCGGCCGTCGCGGCGCAGCGCCACGGCCATGTCGCCACCGTGGCGCGGGTGGCTCTCGAGCCGCAGGGCGCTGCCGTCGAAATCGACGAGTTCCGTCGACACGCCCCGCCCCAGCTTCAGCATCCAGCCCTGCAGCACCTGCAATGCCAGCGCCTCGCCGATGCGCAGGTTCTGGTGCGCCTCCGCCGGAAGCTGCGCGCCGCACAGGGTGCGCGACAGGGCAATGTCCGCCGCGAGCCGATCCGCCTCGGCACCGATGTCGATGCCCGGCTCGGGGTCCGTCGCCACCCGCAGCCTCGGCGCAGGCCGGGTGTCAAAGAGCGCCTTGAACAGCGTCGTGAGCGCGCCCGCTACGACCACCTGCAGGGCGCAGTCCGACGGCTGGGGCGGGACCTCATCGGGGGACATGTCCGGCAGGAGGTAGCGCATGGCACCGCGCAGGCCGTTCGGCGACTGCCGGTTCACGCGGCTGATCCAATGCAGCAGGTTCGGCGCGTAGGTCCGAAGCTCGGCGGCAACCTTGCCCAGCAGATCGCTGGCTTCGGCGCGGCGCTCGCTGCGCGCCAGCAGCCCCCCGAGCCGCGCCGCCGTCACCGCCGGAGGACTGAGCCGGTCGGACCGCGCCTGGCGGCGCATCACCGCCTCGAAGGCCCTTTCCGCCGCTTCGGTCATCAGCGCCAGCACGCGCTGCGCGGTGACAGGATCGTCCTCGCCTTCCGGCCAAAGGCCCACCCCCAGACCTGGATCGAAGGCGGTGCCTCGCGCCAGCAGCATCAGAGCGGCGTTGTAGTGCACGCGACACGGGTGGGTGTCCTGCAGCCGCGCGACGAGCTGACGGGGCGTGGCAAGCGGCGACAGATCATCTGCCGCAGCGGTCGGCATGGCCAGAACCGCGCCGGACTGCCGCGCCACCCACTCCACCCAGGCGGACATTGGTGCCTCTGCGTCCGGGGCCGCGCCGGCGACCTCGCGCTGGTCCGGCGCGCTCCGGTCGACCCAGTGGAACAGCGACAGCGGCCCCTTGGCGGCCTGCCCGGGGACCATCCCGCGGAACAATCCGTTCAGCGTCAGCTGGCCCTCGACGTTGAGCCGCTGCGCGCGGCGCTGAAGTGCGGTGTCCGACACCTCCTGCGCAACCAGGGTTCCGCCGCGGCTGTCGTACCAGCCAAGGCTTCGCATCTCGCACAGCAGCTCGTGCAAAGTGACCCGGGTGCTGCCATCGATCCAGACCGCGTGGTGCGGGTCCCGCAAAGCCGAAAACGGCACGTCGCGGATCAGAGCGAGCGTGTAGAGTTCGGCGATCTCGGCAGCAAGTTCCGCGGGGCCCATGTCCGGAGGCGGCGGCAGTTGCAGGCAGGGCACCACGGCTCCACCGCGACGGCGGCCTCCGGTGATCACCCGGAATCTCGCCCTATCCATTTCGATTCCTCCGGACATGATCTCCCCTCCTTTGCAGCGCACGACCCGGTGCCGGATCGGCAGTTAACGTTACGTTAGGGAAATTTGCAGAGACGGCGTGAACCGAGCGTGAAAGCTCCGCGCCAGCGCAATGACGCCAGCGTGAAAAGGCAGGATTTCTGGCCTGATCCCGCGACATTGAACGCCGGGACGATCGGTGGAATGGGCACGCCGCTTCACGGACTCCGGACCTAAGCGTCGCCAGTTTTGGTCGTGGCAGCCCCCGGAACGAGCCGCCCCACCAGCGAAAGTCCCAGCGCGACGACCGCTGGCACCAGAAGTCCGAGGCTCATCGGGAGCGGCGTGTCCGTGCCTCCCAGAGCTACGCAGCTAGAGACGGTGAAGGCGATACCGAACTGGATGGCGCCAAGCAGCGCAGAGCCCATGCCCGCGCCGTCCCGGGCCTCGGTCATCGCCATCGACATGGCGTTCGCCGATAGCAGGCCGATCAGCCCGACAGCGACCCAGAGCACCGGCACGAACAGCCAAACCGACACGCTGCCCGACACAAGTACCAGCGCAAGCGTCACCAGACCGAAGATGGGCAGCCCCCGGCGCAGGATCTGTGCTGGCGCGTAGGAGTCGAGCAGCAGATTGTTGATCTGGCCGAACAGCACAAGAGCGGCGGCGATCAGCGCGAAGACAAGACCATAGGCCAGCGAGCTCAGACCGAAGACCCCCTGGAACACACCGGAAGAGCCGGTGATGAAGGCGAACATCCCGCCCTGCACGAAGCCCGCGATCAGCGCTGCCCTGAGGAACTCCCGGCGCGCCAGCAGGGTCGCCGCGGTCCGCATCCCCGACCGAAACGGGCGCGACGTGCGTCGTGCCTTCGGCAGGGTCTCTGGGACCAGCGCAAGCGACAGCCCGAGCGCGAGCAGGCTCACCCCGGCCATGAAGACGAAGATCGAGCGCCAGCCGAAGGCCTCCAGCAGCAGGCTGCCCAGCGTCGGCGAGACGATCGGACCTATGGTCAGCAGCATGACCAGCACGGTCATCGCCTTCGCCGCGCGCTGGCCTTCGTAGAGGTCGTTGACCACGGCGCGGCCGACCACCATGCCGACGCTCGCGCCGATCGCCTGCAGGAACCGCAGTCCGTTGAACAGGGCCATATCGTGCAGCGTCGGCAGGATGAGCGAGGTCACCGCGAAAAGCGCCGTCCCCGCCAGCAGCGGCCCCTTGCGCCCGTAGCCGTCGATCAGCGGCCCCATCAAAAGCTGGCCGATGCAGAGCCCGAGAAAGAAAATCGACAGCGACAGCTCGGCTCCGGACTGTTCGGCATGCATCGCTGCGGCCAAATCCCCCATGGCAGCAAGATACATATCTGTCGCCAGCGGCGGGAAGATCGACAAAAGGCCAAGCACGGCGGTGATCGCCGCGGCGCGCCCGGCGGTAAGCTGTTCTGTCTGCATGCCATGTCCTGCGGCTTGGCGCCGAGCCCGTTCCACGTCGGGCCGAGGCGCTCTATGATAAGATGAGGAACAGTTATTAGACTGCAGTCCACAAATCAATGCACCCGCCCTGTGCGAGGGCAGACAGGAGCTGTGCATGGGCGGTGACAAAAGGCATGGCGGGCGTCCGGTGGATGCCGCGGCAGGGCAGGCGCTGAAGGCGGCTGCGCTGCAATTGGTGCGCGAGAGGGGCTATGCCAAGGTCTCCATCGCCGCCATTGCCGGCGCGGCGGGCGTGGCGCGCCAGACGCTCTACAATCGCTGGAACACCAAGGCCGACCTGGTGCTCGACGCGGTCTTCGAAGAAACGGGGCGCTTTTCCACGATCCCGCCGGCAGACACCGGAGAAAGCTGCGCCGCGCAGCTCGAGGCTTTCCTGGTGGAGGTGTTCGGCCACCTTGCCGTAGACAGCGACCCCCTGCGCGCCCTGATCGCAGCGGCGCAGGAAGATGCGGCCTTTCGCGCCGCCTTCCGCGACCGCTTCGTGCTCCCGCGCGAGCGGATCGTCACCGACCTGCTGCGCCGGGCGCAGGCGCGCGGAGAACTTGACGCGGGGCGCGACCCCGAGATGCTCTCGGCCTTCGTGCACGGTGCTTTCTGGTACAGGCTGCTCAACGGTCAGCCGGTGGATGCTGCGCTGGCGCGGGCGATCTCGGCGGAGATTTTCGCAGGTTAGCCTCTGCCCCGATCCTCAGTCGCATGCAGCACCGTGCACTCTGGCGGCGACAACGGGGCGAAAGATGGAGCACAGGTCGGCGATCCCAGCCAACCGGTGGCCGCAGGCAGCACGGAATTTTCGAACAGGCCGCGCGCAGAATTCCGGCCCCGCTCTGCCGCGCGAGTCGCTATGTTGGCCGCACCGACGCAAAGGACTCCACATGAAAGACACCGATCTCAGCCATCTGCGCGAAACCATCCGCATCGCGCAGGAGAGCCGCTCGGCAGGCAACCATCCCTTCGGCGCGCTGCTCGCGGGGCCGGACGGTGCGGTGCTGATCCGCCGTGGCAACGCCTACCAAGAGGGCAAGGGCGTCGCCCACGCGGAGCTTCTGGTCGCGCAGGAGGCGAGCCGCCTCTACACGCCCGAGTTCCTCGAAGGCTGCACGCTCTACACCTCGGTCGAACCGTGCTGCATGTGCGCCGGGGCCTGCTACTGGGCCGGGATCGGCACGGTGGTCTACGGCATGACCGAGAAGCGCCTCGCTGTGCTCACCGGCGACAATCCCGAGAACCTGACGCTCGACCTGCCCTGCGAAGCGGTATTCGAGGCGGGGCAGCGCAGGGTCGAGACCCGCGGCCCCTTCTCCGAGATCGAGGAAGAGGTCGCCGAGGGGCACCGCGGCTTCTGGTAAGCCGCCTCTAAGCCCCCGCAAAGTCCCCTGGGACCGCTCAGAGCGAGTCCTTCACCCGGTCCCAGGTGTTGGTCAGGTGCCGCGACATGACCTCGCCCAGCCGATCGCCGTCGCGCGCCTCCAGCGCGGCGATCATCTGCTCGTGCTCGGCCACCGCCTCGGCCCAGTAATCCTCGGTGCCATTGCCGACGAAACGGATGCGCTTGAGCCGTCCCTGGATGTTCTGCTGGATCTCCTGCAACGTCTCGTTCCCCGAAAGCGCCGCGAGGCGCGAGTGGAATTCCTGGTTGAGCTTGTAGTAGGGCAGCCGGTCGCGCTTGCGGTAGTAGCCCAGCATCTCCTCGTGCAGCGCCCGCATCCCGGCGATGTCCTCGTCACTGGCCCGCGCGCAGGCGGTCTGCCCGGCGAGCTTTTCCAGATGCCCCAGCACCTCGAGCATGGAGAACACATCCTGCGGCGAGAGCTTGCGTACCGTCGCCCCCCGCGACGGCTGGATGACGATCAGCCCCTCGGCCGCGAGCGTGCGCAACGCCTCGCGGAACGGGGTGCGTGACACGCCCAACTGCTCCAGAAGCCGCACCTCGTCGATGCGACTGCCGGGCTCGAGATAGCCCTCGATGATCAAATCCCGGATCCGGTTCGCGACCTGATCGTGCAGGGATTCCTTTTTTATTTGCAATGGCATGGCCGAGGAAGACGACAGGTCCATGACACCTCCGGGATTGTTCTTTTTCATAGGTTAGCAAGTTTTTCCTTGCCATGCGATACCGTATCGGAAAACAAAATATACAAAATACATGTGGAGGAGAATCGAATATGCGAGTCGCATTGGCGATCGGGGATGCCGCCGGGATCGGGCCTGAACTGGCCGCGAAGATCGTGGCGGACGCGCAGGCGAACCTTGGCGACCTGATCGTCATCGGGGATGCGCGGCTGCTGGCAAAGGGCGCGCAGATCGCCGGGGTGAAGGTCGATTTGCCGGTGATCTCCACCGCGGATCTCGCAAAGCCCCTGCCCGCAGGATCGGTTCTGCTCGATCTGGGCAACTGCGATCCGGCCTCGGTTCCGCAAGGCAAATCCTCGGAGGCCGGGGGCCGCGCCTCGCTGCAGAACTTCGCCACCGCACTGCTGCTCGGCAAGGCCGGGATCGCGGGTGTCTGCGCCTTCACCCCGTTCAACAAGCATTCGATGCGCCTCGCCCGGTCGAGCTACGTCGACGAGATCGGTTTCGTCGACGCGGTGATCAAGGCCGAGCAGTCGGGCCGCGAATTCAACGTGCTCGACGAGGTGTGGAACGCCCGCGTCACCTCGCACATCCCGCTGAGCAAGGTCGCGGCCACGATCACCACCGAACGGGTGGCGAACAGCCTGCAACTCACCTCGGAGGTGATGACCGCCGCGGGCATCCCCAATCCGCGCATCGGCGTGGCCGCGCTCAACCCGCATGCCGGGGATGGCGGCAATTTCGGCCACGAGGATGACGAGGTGATCGCGCCCGCCATCGAAATCGCCAAATCCCAAGGGATTAACGTGACCGGTCCCGTGCCCTCGGATACCGTCTTCGTGCGGGCCATCAAGGGGGGAGAGTTCGACGCGGTGATGACCATGTACCACGACCAGGGGCAGATCGCGATGAAGCTGATCGGCTTCGACCGGGGGGTGACGCTGATTGCCGGCTACCCCTTCCCGATCGTGACCCCGGCGCATGGCACCGCCTTCGACATCGCGGGCCAGGGCCGCGCCGACACCGGCGCCACGTTCAATGCCATCGCTCTCGGCCGCAAGCTGGCCGGGCTGCAGCCCCGTCCGCCAGCCACGGAGGAGGACCGCCAGCACGCGGTCGGGGCCATCGCGGCGCTCACCGAACCGGAGGTTCTGGCCGGCTGAGCCCACCCCCACCAACAGGACCAAGCACTCAGGGAGGAGACACACTTGGAACTCAAGCATATCGCACTGATCGGCGCCGTCGCCGTCACGCTGCAGGCCGCGCCTGCGCTGGCGCAGACCGAGATCATCTTCGGCATCAGCGCCGCCGACGGCTCGCTGCAGGATCAATCCGCCGAGGAATTTGCCCGCCGCGCCAACGAGAAACTCGGCGACAAGGCGGTGGTGAAGGTCTTTGACAGCTCGCAGCTGGGCAAGGACAAGGACATGCTGCAGAAAATCAAGCTGGGCACGATGCACATCACCCTGCCCAGCTCGACCATGCCCGAGATCGCGCCGGAATACGCGCTCTTCGACCTGCCCTTCCTCGTGGCCGACCGCCAGCACCTGGCGAAAATCGACGAGGCGCTCTTCGACAGCGTGCTGAAGCCCGCCGCCGAGGCCAAGGGCTACAAGCCGCTGGCGATCTGGGAGAACGGCTTCCGCCAGATCACCAACTCCAAGCACCCGGTGACCACGCCCGCCGACCTCAAGGGCCTGAAGATCCGCACGCCGAACTCGAGCTGGCGCGTGGCGATGTTCCAGGAGTACGGCGCGAACCCGACGCCGATGCCCTTCTCCGAGCTTTTCGTGGCGCTGCAGACCGGCGTGGTCGACGGGCAGGAAAACCCGATGACCAACATCTACGGCGGCAAGCTCAACGAGGTGCAGGAGTATCTGTCGCTGTCGAACCACGTCTACTCGCCGGCCTATCCGACCGTCGGCGTGAAGGCCTTCGAGAAACTCGACCCCGAGGTGCAGCAGATCATCGAGGAGACCGCCAAGGAGGTCGCCTTCTGGGCGCGTGACACCGGCGAAGCGCAGGATGGCGAACTGGTGGGCAAGCTCGAAGAGGGCGGGCTCGCGGTCAACAAGACCGACCGGGACGCCTTCGTCGAGGCCTCCAAGCCGATCTACGAGAAGTTCGCTGCCGAGGTCGAAGGCGGTCAGGAGATGATCGACCAGGCCCTCTCGCTGGCCAATGGCTCGGGCTCCTGAGCCACACAGGTGAACCGGCGGCGCGGGTGTCCCGCGCCGCCTCTCCCCTCGCTGCATTCACGGAGGCAACCTTGCTGTCCCGTCCCACCCGCTGGCTCGACCTGTTCCTGCAGATCGCCACAATCGCGATGATCGTCGCGCTGGCCTGCGTCGTCCTCCTGGGCGTCGCCTACCGCTACAGCGGCCAGTCGCTGATCTGGTACGACGAGGTCGCCGCGGCGCTCCTCGCCTGGATCACCTTCACCGGGGCCGCGCTGGCCGTGGTGCGCAATTCCCACATGGGATTCAACGGGCTGATGTTCGGCCTGCCGGGGGCCGGACGCTTCTTGCTCTTCGGCCTCGTCGAGCTGCTGTTCCTGACCATCTGCGCGATCACCGCATGGGCCGGCTGGGCGATCCTCGAGATCTTCGGCGACGAGGTGATGACCACCGTCCGCTTCGTGCCCCGCGCCGTGCTGCAGGGCATCCTGCCGGTCAGCTTCGGCCTGATGATCCTCGGACGGCTGCTGACCCTGCCCGAGCGCCTGCAGGCCGTGCGCGACGGCGTCGATCCGGACACCGCCGAGATCGAGCACGAGATCGCCCGCGCCGAGGCCGAACTGGCCGAAGCCCGTGGCAAGAGCCAGCGCAGCCCCGCGGCTCCCAAGGAGGTCACCCAATGATCGAAGCCGGCATCCTTTTGTTCATGTTCGTGCTGATCGCGGTCGGCATGCCCATCGCCTTCTCGATCCTCGGCTCGGCGCTACTGGGGGTCTTCCTGCTCAACGGCGAACTCGGCTTTCTCAACGCCGCGCTGTCGCTCTACGATGGCGCCACCAGCTTCCCGCTGATCGCCATCCCGCTCTTCATCCTTGCCGGCGCGCTGATGAACACCGGCGGCATCTCGACACGGCTCATCGCCTTCGTCTCGGCGCTGATCGGCTTCGTGCGCGGCGGTCTGGCGATGGTCAACGTCGGCGTGTCGATGTTCTTCGCAGAAATCTCCGGCTCCGCCGTGGCCGACGTGGCCGCCACCGGCTCGGTGCTGATCCCGGCGATGAAGAACAAGGGCTACACCCCGCGCATGGCCGCGGCGATCACCTCTTCGTCGGCCTCGCTGGCGATCATCATCCCGCCGTCGATCCCGATGATCCTTTACGGCGCCATGTCTGACACCTCGGTGGTCAAGCTCTTCGTCGCAGGCATCGTTCCCGGCGTGCTGGGCGGCGGGCTGCTGATGGCGCTCTGCTACTACATGGCGCGTCGCTATGACCTGCCGCGCGACGAAGCCTTCTCGCTGCGCCGCCTCGCCGAAACCGGCAAGGAGGCGTCCTGGGCGCTGATCCTGCCGGTGGTGATCCTCGGCGGCATCTTCGGCGGCGTGGTCACGGCGACCGAGGGCGCGGCCCTGGCGGTGGTGGCTGCCCTCTTCATCGGCGTCTTCATCTACCGCGAGATCGACCTGCGCCATCTCTACCAGGCGCTGGTGGACGGGGTGCTGCAGACCTCGGTGGTGATGCTGATGGTCGCCGCCTCGGCGGTGCTGGGCCTCTACCTCACCGAGACCGAGATGCCGCAGCGGCTCGCCGCGGGGATCACCCAGATCACCACCAACCCTTTCGCCGTGCTGATGATCATCAACATCTTCCTTCTCTTCGTGGGCATGGTGCTGCACGGCGCGGCGGCGATTATCCTGACGGTGCCGATCTTCATGCCGCTGGTGCACGAGCTTGGCATTAACCCCATCCAGTTCGGTATTCTGCTGACGCTGAATATCGCGCTTGGCCAGCAGACCCCGCCGGTCGCGAGCGTATTGATCACCTCCTGTTCGATCGCCCGCACCGACGTGTGGCGGACCTCGGTCACCAACCTGCCCTTCGTGGGCGTGCTGGTGCTGGTGCTGCTGCTCGTCACCTACGTGCCGGCTGTGTCTCTCTCGCTGGTGGACCTCGTCTACGGCATGTAGCGGGTCCGTCGCGGGCCGGCTCTCCCCGGGGCCGGCCCGCGATCAGGCTCCTTCGACCGCGCAGGTCGGATCGCTCCCACGTGGGGCGATTTTTCTTGTCGGGGAATGGGATGCGGGCGGGCAAGCTGCTATGCCCGGCGCATCGACAGACGAAGGATCGCCCCGACATGTCCCATGCCCCCGACCTCACCGACATCGGCACCCCCGCCCTGCTCCTCGACGAGGCGCGAATGAGCCGGAACATCGACCGGCTGGCGGCGCAGGCCGAGGCGCTCGGCGTCACCCTGCGCCCGCACCTCAAGACGGCGAAATCCACCGAGATCTCCCGCCGTCTCGGCGGGCCGATCACCGTCTCGACACTGGCGGAAGCCGAGGTCTTCCACACCGCCGGGCACAGCGACATCCTCTACGCCGTCGGCATCGCCCCGCAGAAGCTGCCGCGCGTGCAGGCGCTGCGGGCGCAAGGCTGCGACCTGACGGTGATCCTCGACAGTGCCGCGCAGGCGGAGGCAGTGGCCGGGGCTGGCGTGCCCGCGCTTATCGAGATCGACAGCGACGGCCACCGCGGCGGGCTCGCGCCCGACGCTCCGGCGCTGGTCGAGGTCGGGCGGATCTTGCACGGCGCGGGCCTGCTGCGCGGGGTGATCACCCACGCCGGCGAAAGCTACGGCGCCCGCGGGCGCGAGGCCCATGCCGAGTTCGCCGAGATGGAGCGCAGCGCCACCGTGCGCGCCGCCGAGGCGCTACGCGGTGCCGGTCTGCCCTGCCCGGTGGTCAGTGTCGGCTCGACCCCCACCGCCCATGCCGCCCGCGACCTCTCGGGCGTCACCGAGCTGCGCGCCGGGGTCTATATGTTCTTCGACCTCGTGATGGCAGGGATCGGCGTCTGCGAGGTGGACGACATCGCGCTTAGCGTGCTGACGACCGTAATCGGCCACCAGAAGGCCAAGGGCTGGGTGATGGTCGACGCCGGCTGGATGGCCCTCTCGCGCGACCGGGGCACCGCGGCGCAGGCCGTGGATCAGGGCTACGGGCTGGTCTGCGACGCCGAGGGGCGTGTGATCCCGGACCTCATCGTCTCGGGCGCCAACCAGGAGCACGGCATCGTCTCGCTGCGCCCCGGCAGCACGGCCTGCCTGCCCGAGCTGCCGCTTGGCGCGCAGCTGCGCATCCTGCCCAACCACGCCTGCGCCACCGCCGCGCAGCACGGCAGCTATCACCTGCTGCCCGCGGGTGGCGGCCCGCTGCAGCTCTGGCCCCGGTTCGGCGGCTGGTAGTCTAGGGAGAACTTCCCAATTTCGGGAGCGCCTTGCTCAGTTACTGAGCAAGGAGCGCCCGGCGTCGCCACCGCCCCGATGCGGCTGGCAAGGTTCACCGTCTCGCCCCAGGCGTCGTAAATGAAACGGCTGCGCTCGATCAGAGCCGCGATTGCCGACCCGCTGTTGAGCCCGACCCGGATGATCATCTCGTCCCTATCTAGGCATCGCCGATGGTCTTTGTCTTCTCAACCCGGTGCAGCGCCGGAAGATCGCCGATAGTGAGGAAGATCTCGGTTCGCCGCAGCAGCTCGCCCGGGTTGAGCCGTGCCGCGCAGGGGTGACGCCGACGATATCGGCAAAGACGATGGTCGTGGCGGGCACCCGTCGGCGATCCCCCGGATTTGATCGATTGCGAAGGCGTGGCAGGCGCCCGGCCCGCTCGCCGCAACGTTGGCCGAGCAAAGGCCGCCGGTACTTCACGCGCGGCCCCGGTGCGCAGGCGACCTCGCGCGCACCATAGAACCGCCGGAGCGCCGAGTCTGGATCGAGCACGCTGGTGCAGGTGTGCAGCCCAAAGTCTCGGGCGAAGCTGCGGCAGACCGCGATGCCGCGCACGGAGTTGCCCACCCGGTCGAGCTGCGGCGAATAGACCGCCAACCCCCTCTGCCCCGGCACCACAGCCATGATCAACCCCGACACGGCACTATTGGCTGGCAGGCCGACGTCGTAGAGCCATTTTACCAGCGTAATCGTATATGCCGCAGGTGGTGTTCACCGAGAGCACGTCCCAGGTGACCCCGCCGGCGAAGACCTGCACGCGGGTCAACGGCTGGCGATCGAGTGTCGCGAGCGTGCAGGCCATCGACGCGAGATCGGCGCAGTTCACTAGCACTGAGCATTGCCGGAAGTCGAGGGCGAGCACGCGGTCCGGGTCGGGCTCGATCGTTCCCGAGTTCAGCATCAGCCAGGCGATGGTACGGTTGCGGTGGCCGGTCTCATGCTCGGAGCGGAACACCGCCTCGTCGATCTCGAGTCGCCGCCCGGCAAGCCGCGAGAACAGCGCGCGCATCTCCGTGGCCCCATGTTCGGTGCTCGCGCAGGTGAGCAGCGAGGCGGTGACGATGGCGCCGGAATTAACCATCGGGTTGAAGGCGCGGTTGTGCGCCTCGTCGATCAGGCCGGAGCTGAAACGCTCGCCGGTGGGTTCGACGCCGACGCTCCGGAGCATTCGCTCGCGGCCGAGCTCGGTGAGCGCCTGCCCACAAATGAAGGGCTTCGAGACCGACTGGATCGTCACCTCGCGATCCCACGTGCCGGCTTTGTAGAGCCGGCCATCGGCGGTCGCGACCGCGATAGCAAAATCCGACGGATCGGCAAGGCTGAGCTGCGGAATGTCGCTCGCCACGTCGCCCGCGTCATTGGCAAAGAGTTCGGCACCAAGAGACTCGAGCTACTGCCCCAGCACAGTATTACCCGCCAGAAACGCGTCGTTCGGACAGGCCTTCATCCATGCCCTCCAGTGCAGTGTGCGCAAGTCCGGCAATTTCCCGCAAATGATGATGCCACGGCAACTTGCAAATGCCGAGGATTACGCCGGGTTTTCGCACGTGAAGCGCACCGCCCCCCAGCCCCGTGACCGCGAAACGCGCCGGTTGCTTGCGCAATCGCGGAGGCGCACGTGCCTTCGATGTCGAGACCTTGGCAGACCGGCGCGCCGAAAATCCCTGCTGCGGCACCCGCATAACGGGAAAAGTTCTTGCGCCGTGGGCATTTGAAGGCAAAGCTCAGCGGAGCGCCCGTGGAGGAGAGCGCCCGTTTGACCAAAGTGATTGCCAAGGGGCCACCGTCGGCCCGCACCCGCCTGTCCCAGACCCTGAGTGCCTGTGTCGCGCTTGTCGTGCTTGCCGTGCTCTCGGTGTCCTTCGTGATTTCCTTCGCCGCGCTGGTCTATACCGGTCCGCTCTCCGGGGACTTGAGCAAGGGCATCGGCTTCGCCTTGCTCGGCGCCATCGCGATGCCGGTGATCGTCAGCACGCTTGGCTCGTTCCGGGGCGCGATTGCGCAGCCGCAGGACGTGCCGGCAGTGCTGCTGGCCGGTGCCGCGGGCGGGATTGCCGCCGCGCTCGGCCCCGGCGACGCTGTCTTTGCCACCGTCGCGACGCTGACCGCGCTTTCTTCGCTCGCCACTGGCGCGGCGCTCTACCTTGCCGGTCGTTTCCGGCTCGGCGTTCTGGCGCGCTACCTGCCCTACCCGGTGATCGGGGGATTTCTCTGCGCCACCGGGCTGCTGTTGCTGCTCGGTGCCTTGTCGATGCTGGTGAAACAGCAGGTCTCGGTATGGCATCTCGGGCCGCTGCTGCAGCCGGATGCCGCGCTGCACTGGGGTCCGTGGCTTCTGTTCAGCCTCTGTACGGTCGCCGCGGTGCGCACATCCCGGTCGGACTACGTGCTGCCCGCGCTGCTGCTGCTCGGAGCGGTGGCGTTCTACGCGGTGCTGTGGCTTCTGGGACTCGATCTTGACGCCGCCGAAGGGCAAGGGCTGCTGCTCGGTCCCTTCGCCGGGTCGGGGTTTCTCGAGGGCGTGTCCCCCGCGCTGCCGCTGCAAGCCCATTGGGACATGATCCTGCAGCAGGCACCGACGGTCATCGCCATCGCGGGCATGGCACTGCTCGGCGTGCTGATCAACTCCAGCGGCATCGAGATGGCGCTGTCGCGCGAACTCGACCTCGAGCGCGAGCTGAAGGCAACGGGTCTTGCCAATGCCGCCGCCGGGCTGACCGGCGGGCTTCCGGGCTACCACCTGATCGGAGAGACCCTGCTGGCCAGCAAGATGGGCCTCAAGGGCCGCAAGACCGCGGTCTGCATCGCGCTCGCCGCGGCGCTCACGCTGTTTTTCGGTGCCTCGGTGCTCTCGGTCTTCCCGGTCGGGCTCGCAGCCTCCGTGGTGGCTTTCCTCGGCATCGACCTGCTTTACGACTGGCTCTGGCTGCGGCGCAGGCGGCTGCCGAAGGCCGATGTGGCAGTGATCCTCGCGATCCTGCTGACGGCGGCCACGGTCGGCTTTCTCGCGGCGCTCGGCGTCGGGCTTCTGGCGGCTGTGCTGCTGTTCACCGTGTCCTACGCCGGGGTCGACGTGGTGCGGCTGCGCACCACCGGCGCGGCCCGCCGGTCCTCGGTCGAGCGCGGACGCGAGGCACAGGCCCTGCTGGCAGATGCCGGGCGCGACACCGCGATCTACGAGCTCGAAGGCTTTCTCTTCTTCGGCACCGCGAACCGCCTGCTCGATCAGATCCGCGCCGAGCTGGACGGTACCACCCCGCCGAAACGCATCGTGCTCGATTTCGCCCGGGTCACCGGCATCGACACCTCTGCGGCCTTTGCCATCGCACGCATTGCCGAGGCCTGTGCGCTGCACCGCGCCGAGCTCTTGCTCTGCGCCCTGCCCGAGGCCGGCCGCCGCCTCTTCGATGCCCTGGGGCCCTTGCCCGGCGCGGAGCTTCACGACACGCTCGACGACGCGCTGCTGGCGCTTGAGACCCGGCTTCTCGCCGGCCGGGCGGATCATCCCTCGGACAGCCTGCTGGACAAGATACGCGCGCAGTGCCCCGACCTCGACGTCACCCGCTTCACCGAGCTGATGCCGGTGCCGAAGGGCGCCTCCCTGATCACGGCGGGCAGCCGATCGACCGAGGTCTACCAGCTTCTGAGCGGTCAGCTTCGGGCCGAGATCGACGGTCCCGGCGGGCGAAGGCGGGTCGTCGCGCGGTTGCTGCCCGGCGCGCTGGTCGGCGAGATCGCCTATTACGCCGAGGTGCCGCGCACCGCCGCCGTGCTGGCCGATACCGACAGCACGGTCCTGCGGATCGATCCGGATCTCATCCCGGACGGCGACCAGGGGCGCGCCGCCGCCGCGCTTCTGCACCGAAACGTGGCCGAGAACCTCGCGCGACGGTTGATGCGGATGACCGAGCTCTTCCGCGACGCCGGAGTCTAAGCCGGGGTTCAGCCCGGGGTGGCGAGGTTACCAGTCTCGAGGATCGACTTGCGCAGGCGCCCGTGGACGCCTTTCTCCTGGTTCACCGACTGGGTAATGGCGAAATCCGCCGCCAGCGAGCAGAGCTGATAGGCCTCGGTCTCGCTGATCCCGACGCGCTCACGGATCATCGCGATCATCTGGCGCAGGGCGATCTGCAGCGCGGTGTCGAGGCTGGCGTGAAACCCCATGGAGATCAGCTCGGCCTCGGTCTCCGCGCGCGGATGATCTATGGCCGTCGTGCCCGCCTTCAGCAGGTCGAAACGGAAGGTGCCGGTCAGCGCCGTCTCCAGCGCGGTGATGCAGACCTCGCCGTCGCCCTGGCAGCCATGTCCGTCGCCGCAGGAGAAGAGCGCCCCCTCGGTCTGCACCGGCAGGTAGAGCGTCGCCCCCTCGGTCAGCAATTTGAGGTCCATGTTGCCCCCGTGCAGCCGTGGCTGGATCGAGGTGATCTCGCCCCACTCCGGGGCCGGGGCAACGCCCATCACCCCGAAGAACGGCGCGAGCGGTAGCGTCGCGCCCCAGGGCAGGCGACAGGTTTTTGCCTCAAGGTCGATGGGGATCAGCGAGACGGCCTGCTCTGACACCGGGAACTCGCCTGGCAGAGTGCCCGATGCGGGCCGCACGAGGTTGAAGCCCCAGTCGGCGCCAAGCTCGATGCGCTCGATCTCGACCTTCAGCACGTCCCCCGGCATCGCCCCCTCGATCGCCACCGGGCCGGTCAGCAGATGGGCGACACGCGGAAGACCCGCGGCGAGGATGTCGCGCAATTCGGGCGCAACGGTCATGCCAGACCCCTCCGCAGGCAGCACCTCCTCGCGGCCCGAGAAGGTCTGGATGGTCACCCGATCGCCGGGCGCAACGGTCATCACCGGGGGCAGATCCGACCAGAAACGGCCCCAGTGGACGGTCTGCGGGGTGGCGGCGAGGTGGTGGTGGGTCATGTCTGCGGGCTCCGGGTTGAGACGGGCGCAGCTTCGCGGCGCGGAGACGGAAGGTAAAGCGTCCAGTGGCGGTCTTGTCCTGGCCGCCGGACTTAAGGCGAAGCTGCCGGTTGGGTGGGCGTCCCAAGTGGCGCCATCGGTGCAAGCCCGATGGGCGGCGTCCCGGCGGGCAGGCGCTTTGTCACCGGGTTCCGGCCCTTTGGGCCGCTCTACTCCGGCGGGCATGAAGCGAAGCCCTCGCACAAGACCGCACCATTCCACGGGCCAGCGCGCGCCCGGCTCACCTCCCGCAGGTTCCACGCCTCTCCAAAGCACCCTCCAAAGCAAAAGAGCGGACCCGTAGGCCCGCTCTCCCAACTCTCTTCTTTGCCGTGATCAGCTGGCCATTTCCGCTCTCTTGGCGGCCAGCTCGCGTTCCTTCTTGCGGCCGAAGACCTTCATCACCACGACGAAGAACAGCGGCACGAAGAGCACGCCCAGCACGGTGCCGGTGATCGTCCCGCCAAGCACCGCAGAGCCCACCGCCTGACGTCCGCCGGCGCCCGCGCCCGAGGACAGCACCAGCGGTACCACCCCCAGCGAGAAGGCCAGCGAGGTCATGATGATCGGACGGAAACGCTGACGCGCCGCCTCCTTCACCGCGACCAGCAGCGGCTCGCCATGCTCCTCGTAGCGTTCCCGGGCAAATTCCACGATCAAGATCGCGTTCTTGCCCGTCAGGCCGATGACGGTCAGCAGGCCGACCTGGAAGAAGACGCCGTTCTCGAAGCCGAAGAAATAGGCCGCTCCCATGGTGCCCAGCACGCCGATCGGCATCGCCATCATCACCGAGAAGGGGATCGTCCAGCTTTCATAGAGCGCCGCGAGGCAGAGGAAGATCGCCGCCAGCGACAGGCCGTAGAGCAGCGGTGCCGAGCCGCCGGAGTCGCGCTCTTCGAGCGACAGGCCGGTCCAGGCGATCTGGTAGCCCGGCGGCAGCTGGCTGGCGAGCTTCTCGATCTCGGCCATGGCCTCGCCGGTGGTCACGCCCGGTGCCGGCGAGCCCTGCAGCTGCATGGACGGCACGCCGTTGTAACGGTTGAGGCCCTGCGGCCCGTAGGTCCAGCTTTCCTTGGTGAAGTTGGCGAAGGGCACCAGGTCGCCATTGGCGTTGCGCACGCGCCACTTCTCGAGGTCCGAGGGAGTCGCGCGGCTGTCCGGCTCACCCTGCACGTAGACCCGCTTGATCCGGCCGTTGTCATTGAAGTCGTTCACGTATTGACCAGCCCAGGCGATGGACAGCGTGTTGCCGACGTTGGTCGGGGTCACGCCCATAGCGCCGGCGGCACGCCAGTCGATGTCGAGATTGAACTGCGCCGCATCCTCCAGCCCCGAGGGGCGGATCGAGGCGATCAGCGGGCTCTGCGAGGCCATGCCCAGCATCTGGTTGCGCGCGTTGAGCAGTTGCTCATGCGTCTGCCCGCCCTGCGCCTGCAGGTAGAAGTCGAAGCCGGAGACGTTGCCCAGCTCGATCACCGCCGGCGGCACGATCGGGAAGACCATGGCGTCGCGGATGCCCATGAAGGCCGGGAAGGCACGACCCGCGACGGCCTGCACGCTCTGCGCGGGCGACGGACGCTCGGACCAGTCCTTCATCCGTACGAAAGCCAGACCCATGTTCTGGCCCTGTCCGGCAAAGGAGAAGCCGACGACGCCGAACATGGAATCCACCGCCTCTGACTCCGACGCGAAGTGGTCCTGCACCTGCTCGACCACGTCGAGCGTGCGCTCGGCGGTGGCCCCGGTCGGTCCCTGGATGAGGGTCATCAGGATGCCCTGGTCCTCATCCGGCAGGAAGCCGGTCGGCGTGCTGTTGAACAGGAACACCATGGCGTAGCCGAGCGCGCCGTAGACCACCAGCATGCGCAGCGGGCGCTTGATGATGTGGCCCACGGTGCCGGCATAGCCGCCGGTCAGCTTGTCGAACCCCTTGTTGAACCAGCCCAACGGGCCGCGGCTCGTGTGATGCGCGTCCTTGGACTTGAGGATGGTCGCGCAGAGTGCCGGTGTCAGGGTCAGCGCGACCAGCACCGACAGGCCCATGGCCGAGACGATGGTGATCGAGAACTGCCGGTAGATGATCCCGGTCGAGCCGCCAAAGAAGGCCATGGGCACGAACACCGCCGACAACACCAGCGCGATGCCGATCAGTGCCCCGGTGATCTGACCCATGGACTTGCGGGTTGCTTCGCGGGGGCTCAGCCCCTCTTCTTCCATGATCCGCTCGACGTTCTCCACGACCACGATTGCGTCGTCGACGAGCAGGCCGATGGCCAGCACCATGGCGAGCATGGTCAGCGTGTTGATGGTGAAGCCCGCCAATGCGAGGATCGCGAAGGTGCCGAGGATGACCACGGGCACCGCCAGCGTCGGGATGATCGTCGCACGGATGTTCTGCAGGAACAGGAACATCACCAGGAACACCAGCACGATGGCTTCCATCAGCGTCTTCTGCACCTCGTGGATCGAGATCTCGATGAACGGGGTGGTGTCATAGGGGATGACGTAGCTGACGCCCTCGGGGAAGAATTCGGCGACTTCGGCGATGCGCTCCTTCACCCGCTCGGCGGTGTCGAGCGCGTTGGCGCCCGACGCGAGTTGCAGCGCCATGCCCGAGGAGGGCTTGCCGTTGTAGCGCGCGATGGTCGAGTAGTTCTCGGCCCCGACCTCGACCCGCGCCACGTCCTTGAGCAGCACGAGGCCGCCGTCGGTTTCCGAGCGCAGCACGATGTTGCGGAAATCCTCGGGGGTGCTGAGCAGCGACTGCGCGGTGATCGTGGCGTTGAGCTGCTGGCCCTCGGGCGCGGGCAGCGTGCCGAAGGCCCCGGCCGAGATTTGCGCGTTCTGTGCCGAAACGGCGCTGACCACGTCCGAGGGGGTCATCTCGAAGGCAGAGAGCTTGGACGGGTCGAGCCAGATCCGCATCGCGTATTGCGCGCCGAAGACCTGTGCCCCGCCGACGCCCTCGATCCGGCTGAACTCGTCCACGAGGTTCGAGTTCAGGTAGTCCGAAAGGTCGGCCTGGTCCATGCGGCCGTCATCCGAGATCAGGCCGATCACCATCATGAAGGACGACGAGGCCTTTTCCACGGTGACGCCCTGGCGCTGCACCGTCTCGGGCAGCAGCGCCGTCGCCTGTGACAGCTTGTTCTGCACCTGCACCTGCGCCACGTCCGGATCGGTGCCGGACTCGAAGGTCAGGGTGATCGAGGCGGTGCCCGCCGAGGTCGACGAGGACGACATGTAGCGCATGCCGTCGAGCCCGGTCATCTGCTGCTCGACGATCTGGGTGACCGTATTGGCCACCGTCTCGGCCGAGGCGCCGGGGTACTGCGCGCTGATCCGCACCGAGGGCGGCGCGATCTCGGGATATTGCGCGATGGGAAGGTTGAGGATCGAGAGCACCCCGATCCCCATGATGAGGATCGAAATCACCCAGGCAAAGACCGGACGGTCGATGAAAAAGCGTGCCATTGTCAGGTTCCTTGCGTCGGGCTTACTCGGAGGCCGCGGCGGTTTCTTCGGTTCCGCCAGCCGCGCGTTCCTCCGGCGCAACGGTCTGACCCTCGGCGATCTTCTGCAGGCCGGCCACGACCACGCGGTCCCCGGCCTGGAGCCCTTCGCTCACCACCCACTGGTTGCCCTGATCGCTCTCGATGGTCAGCTGGCGGGTCTCGACGACGTTCTCGGCGTTGACCACCATGGCCATCGGACGGCCGCGGCGGTCGCGGCTGACGCCTTCCTGCGGCACCAGGATGGCGCCGTAGACCGAACCCTGCGGCAGCTCGACCTGCACGTACATGCCGGGCAGCAGCAGGTGATCTTCGTTGGGGAATTCGAGACGCAGCACGACCACGCCGGTCTGCTCGTTCACATGCGGCTCGGCGGCGGCGAGACGGCCGGTGTGCTCGTAGAGCTCGCCGTCGGCGAGACGCAGGCTCACTTCGGCCTCGCTCTCACGCGCGGCGGCCTGGCCGCTGCGGCGCCAGCGCAGCATCTCGGCGGCGGATTGCGTCACGTCGACGTTCACCGTGTCGATGGCGCGGATCGTGGTCAGCGCGGTGGACTGGCCGGAGGTGACCAGCGCGCCCTGCGTCGCGTCCGACAGGCCCACGACACCCGACAGCGGTGCTCGGATGGTGGTCCGCTCGAGGTCGATGTCCGAGGACAGCAGCTGCGCCTCGGCCACTTTCACCGCCGCTTCGGCCACGTCACGCGCCGCCAGAGCGTCGTCCAGCGACTGCTGGCTGCTCACCGAACGCTCGCGCAGTTCCTGTTGGCGGGTCAGTTCGCGTTCCGCCGAGGCGAGCTGCGCCTGTGCCTGTGCAAGACCGGCTTCCGCCGAGGCCTTGGCCGCCTCGTAGGTGGCCGGATCGATGCGGTAGAGCGGATCGCCGCGGTTCACCGTGGTGCCCTCTTCGAAAAGCCGCTCGTTGATGATGCCGCTCACCTGCGGCCGCACCTCCGCCACGCCCGACGCCTGTACCCGGCCCGGCAGCTTGGCGGTCAGCGTTACGTCGGCGGACTGCAGAGTCACGACAGTCACGGGCTGCGGCGGTTGCTCGCCACCCTGCTGCGCAGCTGCGGCTGTGGCGGCGGTCAGTGCCGCGATCAGGGCGAATGGCCGCAGCAGTGCGGAGGCGGGTCGGATCGGCATGGGAGAGCTCCGGAAACAGCAATAAGGTGCATCTTGCACAAAAGTCCTGAATCGCGATAAGGAAACGCAATGGTTTTGTAAAGCGCCGAGATGTACCAGCGTTACGATTTAGACACCGCCCTGTGACCCAAGGACACCAATGACCGATTCTGCCCAGTCCGACGACGCCCAGACCCCGCCCCGCCGCCGCGGGCGACCGGTGCAAATGGATCACAAGACGCGGGAAGAGCTGGTCCTGTCCACCGCGACGCAGATGATCGCCGAGCGTGGGCTGGAGGAGGCTTCGGTCGCCGCCATCGCGCGGCAGGTGCATATGTCCAAACGCACGATCTACACGATGTTCGACAGCCGCGAGGCGCTGCTCGGCGCCTGTTTCGCCCGTATCGGGCAGCGGATTTTCCGCAGCCGCGACACCGAGAACCTCGACGCGCCCCTGGAGGAACGGCTGCGCCATCTTCTGACGCTGAACGAGGAACCGACGTTGAACGAGGCCCCGCTGGAGCTTTTGCGCGCGGTGATCACCTCGGCACCCACCTACCCCAAGCTCGCCTGCAGCATCCTCGAAAGCGGCGCGCTCGCCCTGCGCAACCACATTGCCCGCGAGCTCTCCGAGGCGGTGGAAAAGGGGGAACTGGCACTCGATCCCGCGGATTGCGACCCCGCCGCCGAGATGCTGATGGACATGTGCCTCGGCAATGGCATCCACAAGCTGCTCGACCCGGAGCGCTTCTGCTCGTCGCCGGAACTGCGCGCGATACGGCGAGACCGCGCGATCAAGCTGTTCCTCGACGGCGCCCGACCGCGCTGAAGCTCAGGTCAGCGACGGCGTGAACCGCGCGCTCAGCCGGTTGGCCGCGCCCGGATAGGTCAGCCGCACCTCGGTCACCGTCTCGCCCTGCCGCCAGGTGCGACGCTCCATCACCAGGCACGGCGTGCCTGCCGTGAGATCGAGCAGCCGCGCCACGCGCGCCGAGGCGCCGACCGCGGCAATGGTGTGCTCGGCCTCGCTCCACGGGATGTGGCGCAGCAGCCAGACCCCCGGCGCCAGCTCGGCAAAGCTCTCCGCGCGTGCCGCGGGCGCAACCTCGAGGTTGATCACCCGGTCCTCGAGGCAGAAAGGCGCCTCGTCGGCATAGTGAAGGCAGGTGAGCGCCAGCACCTCGCTGCCTTCCTCGATGCCCAGTTCCCCGGCCTCGCCGGGCGCGGCCTTGCGCAGCACCCGTTCCACCACCTCGTGGCGATAGGTGCCGCCCTGCGCGGTCACCTCGTCCTTGATGTCCTTGATCTCCAGAACCGCGTTCTGGCTCTGCTGCGGCATCACGATGGAGCCGGTCTTGCGCCGCCGCAGCACCAGCCCGGCATTGGCGAGCTGGGTCATCACCTTGTTCACGGTCATCCGCGAACAACCGTATTCCGTCCGCAGCTCCTGCTCGGTCGGGATGCGGTGTCCGGGCGGCCAGGCGCCGGAGAGGATCTTGCCCTCAAGGTCGCTGCGGATCCGATCGTGCAGCGATGCTCTGGGGGCGGTCTCCTTGCTCATGCCGCGCTCCGTCAGACCAGCGTCGAAGCGCCGCGGTCGAGATAGGTGTCGAGGAACTGCTCGAGGCGCGGGTGACGCGGCTTTGCAAAGACCTTGGACGGCGCATCGGTGAACAGCAGCTTGCCCTGATCGAGGAAACTGATCTGGTTGCCCACGGTGGCGGCAAAGCCGATCTCATGGGTCACCACAACCATGGTCATCCCCTCGGAGGCGAGCCCGCGCATCACGTTCAGCACCTCGCCGGTCAGCTCCGGATCGAGCGCCGAGGTCGGCTCGTCGAAGAGCATGATCTTCGGCTCCAGCGCCAGCGAGCGGGCAATCGCCACGCGCTGCTGCTGGCCACCCGAAAGCTGGCTGGGGTAGTGGCCCGCCCGGTTCTCCAGCCCGACCTTGCGCAGCTGGACCATAGCCTTTTCCTCGGCCTCGGCGCGGCTCATCTTGCGCACCCGGCGCAGCGCGGCCGACACGTTGCCGAGCGCGGTCATGTGCGGCCACAGGTTGAACTGCTGGAACACCATGCCGATCTGCGAGCGCACCTTGCGCAGCTCGTTGGCGCTCTGGCGCTGGCGCTTGCCGGCACCGTCGTAGACGAAGCCGAGCGGCGCGCCCTCGATGAAGATCGAGCCATCGGTGGCCTCCTCGAGGAAGGCCATGCAGCGCAGCAGCGTCGACTTGCCCGAGCCAGAGGGGCCGATCAGGCAGGACACCTGCCCGCGCGGGATTTCCAGCGAGATGTCGTCGAGAACCGTGGTCTCGCCGAAGCGTTTCACCAGATGCTGAACGGAGATCGCGTTGTCGCTCATGCCTTGGCCAGCCTGTATCTTGAGAGTTTCTTTTCAGCAAAGCGCCCCAGCACGCCCGCCAGTTCGACCAGCACCCAGTAAACGAGCGCGATCAACACCATGGCCTCGACGAAGGCATATTCCTGCGAGCCGATGGCACTGGCGGTCATCGTCATCTCGGGAACCGTGATGAGCGAGAGCAGCGCCGTTTCCTTCAGCAGGATGATCGCCATGTTGACCGAGGGCGGGATCACCAGCAGCGCCATCTCGGGCAGCAGGATGTTGCGGATGATCTGGATGCGGGTGAAGCCGAGGCATTCCGCCGCCTCGACATGGCCCGGCGGCACCGACTGGTAGCCGGCCCGAAAGATCTCGGCGAAATAGGCCGCGCCGTAGATGCTCAGCGCCAGCAGACCCGCCGGCAGCGCATCCAGCGACAGGCCGATGTAGGGCCCGCCGAAGTAGAGCAGGAAGAGCTGCACGAGGAAGGGCGTGCCGCGGATCACCTCGATCGGCACGGTCAGCGCCTTGTCGACGATGACGCCGCCGTAGCGCCGCGCGGTGGCGACGATGAAACCGATCAGCGCTGCGGCAAGCGTGCCCACCACCCAGACGAAGACCGTCATGGCGATGCCGGAGATGAGCGCGTCCTGCTTCGACAGGATGACGTTGAAATCGAAGCCCATCACTTGCCTCCCACGCCGGGCAGGCGGCGTTCAAGCTGGCGGCCTGCGGTGGCCACCACGAGGTTGATCACCAGGTAGATGAGCCCGGCGCTGGCGTAGATTTCCAGCGGCATGAAGGTCGAGGCGACGAGGTTCTGCGCCATGCGCGTGAGCTCGATGAGGCCGACGACCGACACCAGCGACGAGGCCTTGAGGATCAGGATCGCCTCGTTGATCAGCGCCGGCAGGGTCAGCCGCAGGGCGATCGGCACGCGGATGTGGAAGAAGGTCTGCACCGGGGTGAAGCCCGCCATGTCGGCGCTTTCCACGAGGCCCGTGGGCACCCCCTCGAAGCCGCCGCGCAGGTTCTCCGCCTGATAGGCGGCGGTGCAGATCGACAGGCCGATGATCGCGGTCACCAGCGAGGGGATCTGCACGCCGATCACCGGCAGCAGGTTGTAGAGCAGCAGGAGCTGCACCAGCAGCGGCGTGCCGCGAAAGAAGGAGATGAAGAATTTCGAGAACCATTGCAGCGGGCGGATGCCCGAGAGGTTCGCCGCCGACAGCAGGATCGCCAGGAACAGGCCGATCAGGATCGAAACCGAGCTGACGAAGATCGTCATCAGCGAGGCCTCGAGCAGCAGGTTGAAAAGTTTCCAGCTCATATTCCGGGAATGGCCTCGGGCTTGGCGTCTGTGGCGGGGGAGAAAAATGCCGGCGGTGGTCCCGCGGGACCGGCCGCCGGCCAGGCCGAAAGGGCCGGCCCGGGTGAACGGACCGGCAGGGATTGGCTTAGATGTTGGGCTCGGTCACGGCGTCGGGCGTCTCGAAGGTCTGGCCGAACCACTTCTGCTGCATCTCGCCGAGACGGCCGTCGGCCTTCATCTTCAGCAGCGCCGCGTCGATGGCATCCATCAGCGAGGCGTGGTCGTCGTCCTTCAGGCCCGGGAAGCCGAAGTAGGTCTTGGTGCCGAAGGGCGCGACCACCTCGAAGATCTCGGGGCGCTGCTGTGCCACGAAGGCGATGTTCGGCAGCGAGTTGGCGACACCGGCGATGCGGCCGGCGGCGAGGTCGGCGTAGGCCTCGTTGAACGAGACGTAGTCCTTGGTTTCCGGTGCCGGGTCGAGCGTCTCGCCGAAGGCTTCGAGCTGGGCGAGCTGCGCGGTGGCGTGGCCGGAGCCGATGACCTTGCCGGCGATGTCCTCGGGCTTGGTGATCGAATCGTCCTTGGCCGACTTCAGCAGGGCAACGGTGGCCTCGGCGATCGGCGGGGTGAAGCGGTAGCGCTCCATGCGGGCGGCAGTGATGGTTGCAGGACCCGCGACCACGTCGAACTGACCCGCTTCGAGGCCCGGCAGAACGCCGGCCCAGTCGAGGGTGATCCACTCGATCTCGACGCCCAGTTCCTCACCGATGGCGGCGAAGACATCCATGTTGAGGCCGACGTGCTCGCCCGCATCGATGTAGTCGAACGGAGCGAAGGCGGTCTCGGTGCCGACCTTCATGACGCCGGCTTCCTTGATCCGGGCGAGCGCGTCCTGCGCCTGGGCCGCTGCGGCCCCACCCATCAGAAGCGCGGCACCCGCGAGTGCGGAGATGACTTTGTTGCGCATATCCAGTAGTCTCCCTGTTGTCGGTCCCTGCCGCCTTTCGGGCCGGGTTCCGATTTTGACTATACAAAAGGGACCACGCCTGTCCCTCATGTCAATCCCTGCCGTTGGGCCTTTTCATGCGGCTTTGTGACAGGCAAGGGCGGGCGCACAAAAATCAGGCGCATACCCCAAGGTCAGCCGGGACTAGAGATCGAAGATCTTCCCCGGGTTCATCAGATTCGCCGGATCCACCGCGCGCTTGAGCAGCTTCATCAGCTCCAGCGCAGCGCCATGCTCGGCCTCCATGTAGCTCTTCTTGCCCAGCCCAACGCCATGCTCGCCGGTGGCGGTGCCGCCCATCGCTATGGCGCGTTCGACCAGACGGCCGTGCGCCGCCTGCACCCGCGCCTTCTCCGCGGCATCCTCCTCGTCGAAGAGCATCACGAGGTGGAAGTTGCCGTCCCCCACGTGGCCATGCATCGGCGCGACGATGCCCTCGGCCTCGAGATCCGCGCCGGTCTCGGCGAGAATGCGCGGCAGTTCTGAGACCGGCACGCAGACATCGGTCGACAGCGACTTGCACCCGGGCCGCAGCCCGCGCGCGGCATAGAGTGCCGAATGGCGCAGCGCCCAGACCTTGCTGTACTGCTCGGGCGTGTCCACCGGGTGCAGCACTGCCTCGTTCTCCGTGGCCAGCGCGTCGAATGTATCGCGGTCGGTATCGACCTGTTGCGCGGACCCCGCGAGATCGACCAGCAGCGTCGGCTGCTCGGGCAGGTCGGTTTTATTGTAGGCATTGATCGCCTTGACCTGCAGCGCGTCCATCAGCTCGATGCGGTTGAGGCAGAGCCCGAACTGCAGCGCCTCGACCACGGTCTGCGTCGCCGCCTCGATGCTGGGGAAGCTGTAGAGCCCGGCCTTCGACGCCTCGGGGATGCCGGTCAGGCGCAGCGTAAGCTCGGTGATGATCCCCAGCGTGCCTTCGGCACCGATGAAGAGGTGCGTCAGGTCATAGCCCGACGAGGATTTCCGTGCCCGCCCGCCGGTCCGGACGATCTGACCGTCGGGCAGCACCACGGTCAGGCCCATCACCAGATCCGCCATGGTGCCATGGCGCACGGTCATCGTGCCCGAGGCCCGGGTCGAGGCCATGCCGCCGAGCGTCGCATGGGCACCGATGTCGATGGGCAGGAAGAGCCCGGTTGCCCGCAGCTCCTCGTTCAGCGCCTGCCGGGTGAGACCGGCCTGCACGGTGCAGTCCATGTCCTCGGGGCTGACGCGCAGCAGCTTGTCCATCGGTGAAAGATCGATGCAGAGCCCGCCTTGCGTGGCGTTCACCTGCCCCTCGATGCAGCTGCCCGCCCCGAAGGGCACGATCGGGCAGCCACGGGCGGCACAGAGCTTGACCGCCTGCGCCACCTCCTCGGTGGTTCGCGCCATGAACACCGCGTCGGGCAGGGCCGCCGGGTGCCAGCTGTCCCCTGCCCCGTGCTGGGCGCGGACCGCCTCGCCGCGTTCGATCCGGCCCGGAAAGGCTGCGTCCAATTCGGCGAAGGCGGTCTGATGTGTCACCCCAGGATCCCCGGCAGGTTGAGTTGATGCTCGCGAGCGCAGTCGAGAGCGATCTCGTAGCCCGCATCCGCGTGCCGCATAACGCCTGTCGCCGGGTCATTCCAGAGCACGCGCGCCAGACGCTTGTCCGCCGCCTCGGTGCCGTCACAGCAGATCACCATGCCGGAGTGCTGCGAGAAGCCCATGCCGACGCCGCCGCCGTGGTGCAGCGACACCCAGGTCGCGCCCGAGGCGGTGTTCAGCAGCGCGTTCAGGAGCGGCCAGTCCGACACGGCGTCCGAGCCGTCCTTCATCGCTTCGGTCTCGCGGTTCGGCGAGGCCACCGAGCCGCTGTCGAGGTGGTCGCGGCCGATGACGATCGGCGCCTTCAGCTCGCCGTTGCGGACCATCTCGTTGAACGCGAGGCCAAGCTTGTGACGAAGGCCGAGGCCGACCCAGCAGATGCGTGCCGGCAGGCCCTGGAACTCGATGCGCTCGCGTGCCATGTCGAGCCAGTTGTGCAGGTGCGGATCGTCGATCAGCTCCTTCACCTTCTGGTCGGTCTTGTAGATGTCCTCGGGGTCGCCCGAGAGCGCCGCCCAGCGGAACGGGCCGACACCGCGGCAGAAGAGCGGGCGGATATAGGCGGGCACGAAGCCGGGGAAGGCAAAGGCATCCTCGAGCCCCTCTTCCAGCGCCATCTGGCGGATGTTGTTGCCGTAATCCAGTGTCGGCACACCGGCGTTCCAGAAGTCGACCATTGCCGCGACGTGGTCGCGCATGGAGGCCTTGGCCGCCTTGGTGACGCCCTTGGGATCGCTCTCCTGCTTCTCGCGCCACTCGGCAACACTCCAGCCTTTCGGCAGGTAGCCATGCACCGGGTCATGCGCCGAGGTCTGGTCAGTCACGATGTCCGGACGCCCGTTCGGCATCGGCTCGCCCGCCTTCATGCGGCGCACCAGCTCGGGGAAGACGTCGGCGGCATTGGCGATCAGCGCCACGGATTTCGCTTCGCCCGCCTTGGTCCAGCGGTCGATCATCTCGAGCGCCTCGTCCAGCGAATGGGTCTTCTCGTCGCAATAGCGGGTGCGGATGCGGAAGTCGGCGCGGGTCTCGTCGCATTCCACGGCAAGACAGCAGGCCCCGGCCATCACGGCTGCCAGCGGCTGAGCGCCCCCCATGCCGCCAAGACCGCCGGTGAGGATCCACTTGCTGTTGAGGTTGCCCTCGTAGTGCTGGCGCCCCGCCTCGACGAAGGTCTCATAGGTGCCCTGCACGATGCCCTGCGCGCCGATGTAAATCCACGAGCCCGCGGTCATCTGGCCGTACATCGCCAGACCCTTCTTATCGAGCTCGTTGAAATGGTCCCAGTTGGCCCAATGCGGCACGAGGTTGGAGTTGGCGATCAGCACGCGCGGCGCGTCGGGATGGGTGCGGAACACGCCCACGGGCTTGCCCGACTGCACCAGCAGCGTCTCGTCTTCTTCCAGCTTCTTCAGCGAGTCGACGATACGGTCGAAGTCTTCCCATGTGCGGGCGGCGCGGCCGATGCCGCCGTAGACCACCAGCTCGTGCGGGTTCTCGGCGACGTCGGGGTGCAGGTTGTTCATCAGCATCCGCATCGGCGCTTCGGTCAGCCAGCTTTTCGCGGTGATCTCGGTGCCGGTCGCGGGGAAGACGTCGCGCAGGTTGTGGCGGGGGTTGGTCATCTGGGGCCTCCTCGTTGGGCAGGGTTATTTGGCAAGCGCGGGCGCAAGCGCCTCGATCCGCTGCAGCAGCTCGGCAAGGTGGACCCGCAGGTTCGCGGCCTTGCTCTGGTCATAGGCATAGGGGGCCACCTCGCTCTCGAGGTGGGTGTCCTGCGCCAGCTCCATCTGGATGGCGTGGAAGCCCTCGTCGGGGCGGCCGTAGTTGCGCGTCGTCCAGCCGCCGGTGAAGCGGCCGTTGAGCACCGAGGTGTAGCCCTCGGCGGCGGCGCAGACCTCGGCGGTGGCGGTCTCGATCGACGGATCGCAGGTCGTGCCCTTGCCGGTGCCGATGTTGAAATCGGGCAGCTTGCCCTCGAACAGGAACGGGATGTGCGAGCGGATCGAGTGGCAATCGTAGAGGATCGCTACGCCGTGTTTCGCCCGCACCCGCTCCAGCTCGGCCTGCAGCGCCGCATGGTAGGGCGCGTGGAAAGCCTCGCGGCGGGCGGCGATCTCGGCCTCACCCGGCTCCTCGGTCCAGATCGGCGTGCCGTCGAAGTCGGTCAGCGGTACCAGCCCGGTGGTGTTCTGCCCCGGGTAGAGGCTGGCGCCATCCGGCGGGCGGTTGGCGTCGATCACATAGCGGTGGAAGGTGGCGCGCACCATGGTCGCACCGGGGAGCAGCCCTTCGTAAAGGGTGTGGATGTGCCAGTCGGTGTCGCTCAGTTCCTGCCCGCGTGGGGTGAGCTTGCGAAAGATCTCGTCGGGCAGATAGGTGCCGGTGTGCGGGAGGCCAAGGACGACGGGGCTGTCGCCCCGGGTGACGGTGACGGGCTCGTTTCTCACAGCGCTTCCTCCAGTCCTGCGGCGGCCAGCAGGTCGCCTTCGCGCACCAGCGCGGCACCCTTTTCCAGATCCGGCGCAAGGTAGCGGTCGTTCTCCAGCGGCGCGACGTGTTCGCGGATCTTGCCCACCACCCGCGCCAGACGGTGCGAGGTCTTCAGCGGCGCGCGGAAATCAACGCCCTGCGCGGCACAAAGCGCCTCGACCCCAAGGATCACCGACAGGTTGCGGTTCATCAAACCAAGGCGCCGCGCGCCATGGGCGGCCATCGACACATGGTCTTCTTGGTTGGCCGAGGTCGGCGTGCTGTCGGTCGAGCAGGGATTGGCGAGGTGCTTGTTCTCGGACATCAGCGCGGCGGTGGTCACCTCGGCGATCATATAGCCCGAGTTCAGCCCCGGCGCGGGCGTCAGGAAGGGCGGCAGATCGTGGTTCATCGCCGGGTCGACCATCAGCGCCACGCGGCGCTGCGCGATGGCGCCGATCTCCGAGAGCGCCAGCGCGATCTGGTCCGCGGCGAAGGCCACCGGCTCGGCGTGGAAATTGCCGCCCGAGACAATGTTGCCCGGCCCCAGCACCAGCGGGTTGTCGGTGACCGCGTTGGCCTCGATCTCCAGCGTGGTCGCGGCGTAGCGCAGCAGGTCGATCGCGGCACCCGCCACCTGCGGCTGGCAGCGGATGCAATAGGGGTCCTGCACGCGGGTGTCGCCTTCCCGGTGGCTCTCGCGGATCTCCGAGCCGTCCATCAGCTCACGGATGCCCGCAGCAACCTCGATCTGCCCGCGATGGCCGCGCAGCGTGTGGATCTCGGCGCGGGTGGGCGCGGTGGAGCCCATGATCGCGTCGGTGGTGAGGCTGGCGGTGACGATCGAGGTCTGCGCATTGCGCCAGCCCTCGAAGAGACCCACCAGCGCCAGGGCGGTCGAGAACTGCGTGCCGTTGATCAGCGCGAGACCCTCTTTCGGCCCCAGCACCACCGGCTCCAGACCGGCCTTGGCCAGCGCCTCGGCGCCGTGATGCACCGCGCCCTCGAATTCCGCCTGCCCTGCCCCGAGCAGCACGGCGGTCATATGCGCCAGCGGCGCGAGGTCACCCGAGGCGCCGACCGAGCCCTGGCAGGGCACGACCGGGGTCACGCCCTTGTCGAGCATCGCTTCCAGCAGATCGACCGTCTGCACCTGCACACCCGAGGCGCCGCGCCCGAGGCTGAGCAGTTTCAGCGCCATCATCAGGCGCGTGGTGGCGCGGGGCAGCGGCTCTCCGACGCCGCAGCAATGCGACAGGATCAGGTTGCGCTGCAGCGTCGCCGTGTCCTCGGGTGCGATCTTGATCGAGGCGAGCTTGCCGAAGCCGGTGTTGACGCCGTAGATCGCCTCGGAGCCGGCGGCGGCATCTGCGACCACCTTCGCCGAGGCGGCGATGGCCGGGCGGGCCGCATCGTCGAGACGGGCGGGCGCATCGGTCCGCCAGAGCTGTTCGAGCTGCGCGAGCGTGGCGGTGCCGGGGGTGAGGATCATGCTTGGCCTCCGAAGATACGGGCGTGGAGTGGGTTGAACCCGATGCGATAGGACAGCTCTGCGGGGCTGTCCGTGTTCCAGATATTGAGATCGGCGCGCTGGCCCGCGACGATCCGGCCCCGGTCGCTGAAGCCCAGCGCCTTGGCCGCGTTCACCGTTACCCCGCGCAGCGCCTCTTCCGGCGTCATGCGGAAGAGCGTGCAGCCCATGTTCATGGTCAGCAGCAGCGAGGTCAGCGGCGAGGTGCCGGGGTTGGCGTCGGTCGAGAGCGCCATGGGCACGTTGTGTTGGCGGAAGGCCGCGACGGGCGGTGCCTGCGTCTCGTGGATGGCGTAGAAGGCACCGGGCAGCAGCACGGCGACCATACCGGCCTCGGCCATGGCCTCGGCGTCAGCCTCGGTGGCATATTCGACGTGATCGGCCGAAAGCGCGCCGTACTTGGCCGCCAGCTGAATGCCGCCCTGATGCGACAGCTGCTCGGCGTGCAGCTTGACCGGCAGGCCGAGCTTTTGCGCCTCGGCAAACACCGGCTCCATCTCGGCGGCGGAGAAGGCGATGCCCTCGCAGAAGCCGTCGACCGCATCCACCAGTCCCTCGGCATGGGCCGCGCGCAGGGTCGGCAGGCAGACCTGCGCGATGTAATCGGCCTTTGACCCCTGCCACTCGGGCGGCAGCGCGTGCGCGCCGAGGAAGGTGGTCACCACGTTGACCGGGCGCAGTTCGGCGAGCTTGCGCGCAACGCGCAACAGGCGCAGCTCGGTCTCGCGGTCCAGCCCGTAGCCGGACTTGATCTCAACCGTGGTTACCCCCTCGGCCAGCAGGGCATCGAGCCGCGGCAAGGACTGCGCGATCAGCGCGCCCTCGTTCGCCTCGCGGGTGTGGCGCACCGTCGAAGCGATGCCGCCCCCGGCGCGGGCGATTTCCTCGTAGCTGGCGCCCTCGAGGCGCATCTCGAACTCGCGGGCACGCGAGCCACCATAGACGAGGTGAGTGTGGCAGTCGGTCAGCGCGGGGGTCACCAGACGGCCCTCGAGCTCGGTTACGTCCCAGTGCGCGTAGGCTTCAGGCAGGTCAGCCAAGGGGCCGACCCAGGCGATGGTGTCACCGTCGATCGCCACGGCTCCACCTTCAAGCAGCCCGTAACCCTTGTCGCCCTCCAGCGTCACCAGGGTTCCGCCGCGCAGCACCTGTTGCTTTGTCATCTCGATTCTCCCGGTCGTTGCGCCTTTATGTCTATACAATTGAAGGGCTGTCAATCGAGCCGTCGGGAAAACCCCGTGCGCGGGCGTCCAAGTGCCTACCTGACAGGCGCAAAGGGCGCAGGGCGAGCACCTGCCCGTGGGATGGCGCTACAGCATCTGGGGTCTTCGTTGTGTCCCGGCCAAATTCGGGCTCGATCGTTCCGTTGCACGAAGGTGGCAAAGTCCCAGCGCTCCAGCGCCCTCGATCACTTTAGAAAAACTAAACCAATGCGCAGCCCCGCCCCGCTTGTCCAAAGGACAGCCAAGCGACATTCTCGCTGCATCTTTCCGCCCGCCAGAGGACTCCCCATGTCGCGCCCCGACCAACTCAAACTCGGTACTTTCGTATATACGTTCGGCTTCCATCCGGCGGCCTGGATGCATCCCGGCAGCGACGTGCACGGCGCCAACGACCTGTCGCACCTGAAGAAGGTCGCGCAGATTTCCGAGGCGGCCAAGCTCGACTTCATGTTCTTCGCCGACAGCCCCGCGGCGGCGATCGGCGATCCCGCCGCCCTCGCGCGCCAGCCCACCAAGATGAACCGCTTCGAGCCGATCACCGCGATCACCGCGCTGTCGCAGCACACCGAGAAGCTGGGCTTCGTCGCCACCGCCTCGACCTCCTACTACGAACCCTACAACATCGCCCGGCTCTTTGCCTCGGCCGATCACATGTCGGGCGGGCGAATGTGCTGGAACGTGGTCACCTCGGATCATGACGAGACCGGCTACAACTACAACCGCGAGGGGCTGCCGCCGCATGCCGAGCGCTACGAGCGCTGCGAGGAATTCGTCGACGTGGTCTTCGGTCTCTGGGACAGCTACGAGCCCGACGCGCTGCTGCTCGACCGCGACAGCGGCATCTACCACGACCAGCACAAGGTCCACGAGCTGAACCACCACGGCAAGCACTTCCAGGTGCGCGGCCCGCTGAACATCGCCCGCACACCCCAGGGCCGCCCGGTAATCGCCCAGGCGGGCGGGTCCGAGCCCGGCATGGAGCTTGCGGCCCGCACCGCCGAGATGGTCTTCTCGCTGGCCTCCAACATCGAGAAGAACCGCGCCTTCTACGCCAACGTGAAGGGCCGTATGGCCAAGTACGGGCGGCACGAGGACGACCTGAAGATCATGCCCGGCATCGTCATCAACGTCGGCGAGACCGAGGAAGAGGCCGAGGCAAAGGCGCAGCAGCTCGTCGACCTCATGCACCCCGATGTCGGCCTGCTGATGCTGCAGGAGTTCCTCGAAGCCGACCTGCGCGGCGTCGATCTCGACAAGCCCTTCCCGATGGAGCGGATGCCGGAGAAAGCGAAGGGCTCGAAGGCGCTCTTCGACGAGCTGAAGGAGTTCGTGACCCAAGGCCACACCATGCGCGAGCTGATAACGCACTATGCCCGCCGCCACACCGGCAACGGGCTGACCGGCACGCCCACGCAGATCGCCGATTTCATGCAGGAATGGTTCGAGACCCGCGCCGCAGACGGCTTCATCCTGATGTTCCCGACGCTGCCCAGTTCGCTCGAGGATTTCACCCGGCTGGTGGTCCCCGAACTGCGCCGTCGCGGTCTCTTCCGCGAAGAGTACGAGGCGGACACCCTGCGCGGCAACCTCGGCATCTCCGAGCCCGGCAACCGCTACACGCTGGCCCGCGCGGCAGAATAAGTCGCACCCCTGCTGGCAGAGGTATCGGACCCTAGAAGAAAGCCAGGCGGAGTGGGCAGATTTGGCCCTTCGCCCGGCTGACACAAATGGGCTTGGCCGGCACAGGGCACGGCGCGGGAACAAATTCCGCTTCTCGAAGTTGAGGGCCATGATCCCTCATTTGAGACTGCCCATTTCATGAACCGTCCCACCCAAGCCGACCCCGTGCTTCGCGTCAGCGCCGCGATCCTGGCGGGGCTGGCCCTGCTGGTCTGCCTCAAGCTCGCGCAGAACATATTTGCCCCGCTGATGCTGGCGGTGATCGTCGGCATCATCTTCTCGCCCGTGGCGGACAGGATGGAAAGGCTGCGCCTGCCGCGCGGGCTTGTGGCCATCGTCCTGATCGTACTGATCTTCTTCCTCATCGCCTCGCTGGCCTTTCTCGCGGAACCCTACGTTACCGCAGCCATCGACCGGATCCCGACGGTCAAATACGAAATCCGCAAGTTCCTCTTCGAGTACCGTGATCTGATCCGCGGCATCGACGAGGTCGAGCAGGCGCTCGGCGCGGCGCAGAAGAAGGCTGAGGAGGGATCGGCCATGCCCAGCGTGACCGACGCGCTCTACCTCGCGCCGGTCATCATCGCCCAAGCGCTGGTGTTCTTCGGCGGGCTGTTCTTCTTCCTGCTGACGCGCTGGAACATCTACAGTTGGATGGCGCATCGCATCGGCGACAACACCACCACCGCCGCAATCCTCGACCGCTTCTGCGCCGCCGAGAATTCCGTGGCGCGCTACTTCGCGACGATCTCGCTGATCAACATCGGGCTCGGCTTCGCGGTGACCGGCGGGCTGATGGCGATCGGCATGCCGGCGGCGCCGATCTGGGGCATCGCAGCGGCGCTGCTGAACTACGTGCTCTACGTCGGGCCTGCGGCGATGGTGGCGGGGCTGCTGCTCAACGGGTTGGTTGCCTTCGACGGGCTGATGAGCTTTGCGCCAGCGGCGGTCTATCTCACGCTCAACATGTGCGAGGCACAGTTCGTCACCCCGGGACTGGTGGGCAAGCACGTCCAGATCAATCCCTTCCTGATCTTCGTCTCGCTGGTGTTCTGGCTGTGGCTCTGGGGTCCGATCGGCGGCATCGTTGCGATCCCGACGACGGTGATCGTGCTGCACCTCTTCGACATCATCGGCGAGGGGCGCAAATCCCCGGCGAGCCGCCGCCCGGCTGCCTGATCCCGCGCGTCCGGGGCGTTCTGCGCCCCGGCGGTTCCACGGCAGCGTGACACAAGAAACTCTTTGCGAAAACGCCCGGATAGGAGATCATTGCCCCGGCAGGAGTTCCGCGGAGCACCCGACATTTCCGACTCGACGGACCCTGCGCGGTTTTCAGGAGGTGAGGGTTTCCCGGTGTCCATTGCATCCCATTCGATCCCCTTCGGGCTGGTCGCCCTGATCTTCCTTCTGGCGCTGCCGATCTGCGCCTTTGCCGGCTTCCGCTTCGGCAGCCTCGAGTTGACCCGCAATCCCGCGCGCTTCGTCGAGGGCAAGATGCCGGGCGAGGCTTCGCTCGGTGCGCTGCTGGCGCTGCTGGGCCTTCTGCTCGGCTTCACTTTCAGCGCCACGCTGAACTGGCGCGAGGCCAGCGTCTCGGCGGTGGTCGAGGAGGCCGCGGCGCTCGGCACGGCCTTCCTGCGCGCCGACCTGCTGCCCGACGCCGAGGGACGTCCGCTGCAGCAGGCGCTGCTCGACTACGGACGCACCCGCATCGTGCCCCCCGGCTATCGGCCCACCCGCGAGAACATCGACGCCTTCGTGGCAAAGAGTACCGAGGCCCAGGCGTCGCTCTGGCCCGCCACCATGGCAGCGCTCACCCCCGAGGTGCCCGCGCCCGTCGCCACCTTTGTGGCGGGCGGAATAACCGAGGTGCTCGATGCGCACAGCCGCCGCGTCGCCGCCGCATCGAAAAGCATCACCTCGGGCATCTGGATGCTGCTGACCTTCGCCGCCGGCTCCGGCGTCTTCATCATCGGCAACCGTGCCGCGCTGCAGGGCCGCAGGCTGAGCTGGCGCACGATGGTCTTTTCGGTGGTGCTGACTGCCGTGCTGGTGACGATCGAGGATCTCAGCCGGGCCTCCGACGGCTTCTCCGTCGTGCCGCAGACGCCGTTGATCGCCGCCGTCGCCGACATGGAAGCCGCGCTCGGCACGGCTGCGCTGGCCAGCGCCGCGCCGCAGCCCTGAGCGCGCCTACATCGACCGGCGTTCAGCCCGGAACCAGCGCCTCGAGTTCCGGCAGCAGGGCCACGCTTTCCTGCTCGTTGGGGTCGGTCCGCGCGATCACCGCCACGGCGGGCGCCTCTCCATCGTTGAGCGGAAGATGCGGCGTGTCGGCGGGAATGTAGATCAGATCTCCGGCCGCGACTTCCATGACATTCTCCAGCCGCGCGCCCCAGTACATCCGGGCAGTGCCTGACAAAACGTAGATCGCCGTTTCATGGGACTCGTGCTTATGCGCCCGGGCGCGGCCGCCGGGCGGGATGGTCAGCAGGTGCATGCAGATGCCCTGACTGCCGACGGTCTCCCTAGCAATGCCCTCGAAGTAGTCGAAACCCTGCTTGCCCGAAAAGGTGCTCCCGGGACGGAGCTTGACGCAATCAGCCATCGGAAAGACCCTCCCGTCGATACCGGCCTGCCCGTCCGAGGGTACGCCAGTCGCAGCGCTGCGACAAACGAAAGCGCCCCCCTGCCCCGCGGACCCAGGCTTTACAGCGGCGCGACGGAGACCTTTCCGAATGACAAGGACCGCGTGATGGTCCTGCGGACCGGTGCCCGCCGCGCATCGCCGAGGCGCGGAATGGGCGCTCAAGGCGGGTCGGCAGACTGCTGAATAGGAAAAGGCTCCACCTCGGGGAAAGATGGAGCCTTTAAACGATCCGGGCCACACGAGGGAAGTCGGGACAGGGTTGCAACCCGGGATCAGGGACTGGACCGTCGGTACGTCCTTGAGCTTCCAACACCCGAACGCGCGGATGGTTCCCGCAATTCGTCAATTTTTTTCAGAAACTTCCGGAACCCCGTCGGAGGCCTCGGCACGGACCCGCTCGGCCTCTGCTTTTTCCGCCGCGCGGCGGGCGGTGAGCACGCGCAGAAGCTCGGTGTTGAGCTGCGCCCCGAGCAGCGTCACCAGCGCGCTGACGTAGAACCACAGCAGCAGCGCGACCACCGCGCCAAGCGATCCGTAGACCTCGTTCAGCCGGTCGAAATTGCGCACGTAGCTGGCAAGGGCAAAGGAGCCGATGGCCCAGGCGATCACCGCGATGGCGGCGCCCGGCGTCAGCCAGGGCATGCGCGCGTGCCGCCGGTTCGGTCCGAAGCGGTAGACCAGCGCGACTGCAAGGTAGACCACGCAGAGCAGCACGATCCACTTCGCGCCCTCGACCGCGATTTCCACCCCTGCGGGCAGGCGCAGAAAGGCCATGCCCGCCGGGATCACCACCACCGCGGCGAAGGCGAGCAGCGCAACCAGCACCAGCAGCGCGGTCATGCCGTAGGCGACCAGCACCCGGCGCACCGGATTCATCCGGTGCGGCGCCTCGGTCACAGCATTGAGCCCCCGGATCAGCGCCGCGACCGAAGCCCGTGCCGACCAGATCGCCAGAACGATGGAGGCGATGGAGGCCCATTGCAGCGTCGAGCGGTTGGTCGAGATCAGCTGGGTGATCTGCGCGTCGATGAGCTGGTAGGCGGTCTCGGGAACCACATCGGTGAGCAGTTCCATCTGCTCGGCAATGGCGATCGGATCCGCCCAGTAGCCCCAGATGGCGATGACCGCAGCCATGGCGGGAAAGATCGACAGGAAGGCGTAGAAGGCCACACCGGCCGCGATCAGGCCGAGATTGCGCTCGTCCATGCGCTGCCAGGTGCGCCACAGCGCGTGCAGCCAGCCGCGCAACCCGACATGGCGCAGGTGCGGGCGGTCCTCTTCGGTGGCGCGCGTCGCCGAACCGGGTTCCGCGACGTCCTTGGGGGGAGCTTCGGGCATGTCCTCATCCTTCGCGGAACCAAACCTGACGTCAACTCACGTCATATGTGCCGCCGACGCCTTTTCAAGCCCTTGTAAACCTTTCATTACGACTTCGGCCATACGGTCGGTAAAAATCGTTAGCGAGTTCCTCTTTTGCCCAGTCGCACCTCCCCGGTCGCGGCGCCGGACCACGTGCGGTCAGCGGCGTCTGCCATGTCGCTCTGCCTTCTTCTACTCCTTCTGCTGTCTCCGCTTCTCCTGTCTGCACGAAGCGCCGGAGCCAAGGAGTTGCAGCAGCCAGCCCTCATGTCATCCAGCGGCGACATTCCGAAGCTGCTGGTGATCCGCGATGATCCCGGGGGGCGGCTCCGCCCCCGCCTGCAGCTGGTCAGCGACCTGCGTGCCCGGCAGTCCCGGGTCGAGTTTCGCGGCCGATACTGCAACTCTTCCTGCACCCTCCTGCTCGGAGTCGAGGATGTCTGCGTCTCGCCGCGCACGCGCTTCGGCTTTCACGGCCCGCACTATCTCGACCGTCCGATCCCTGAGGAGCGTTTCGAATACTGGTCACAACGCATGGCCGACGCCTACCCGCCGCGCCTGCGCGGTTGGTTCATGTCGACCGCCCGATACAAGGGCGCCGTGCCGATCACGCTCACCGGGGCGCAGCTGATCGAGATGGGTTTCCCCCGCTGCCCCAAGGGAACCGGCACGACAACCACGCGTTGACCATCAGACCCCTGATGGAGACCTCCCCGTGGCGGAACAACGCAAGATCTGTGTCATTCTGAACGAGCAGTCCGGGGACCACCCCGACAAGCAGAGCCGCCGTCAGACCCTGACCGAGCTCTTCGAGCAAAACGGGCTCGAAGCCGAGCTCATCGGCCTGACCCCCGAGACACCGATCCTCGAAACCGCGCGCAAGGCCGCCGGCAATGGCTGCGAGATCATCGTCGCTGCGGGCGGCGACGGCACCATCGGGGCGGTGGCCGCCGCCGCGCATGAGGCGGGCGTGCCGATGGGGGTGATCCCGCAGGGCACCTTCAACTATTTCGCCCGCGGCCTCGACATCCCCGAGGAGCCCGAGGGCGCCGTGCGCATTCTCGCCACCGGCCGCCTGCGCGAGATCAGCCTCGGCGAGGTCAACGGCGAGGTCTTCCTCAACAACGCCAGTCTCGGGATCTACCCGCTGATCCTGCGCACGCGCGAGGGTGTCTATCAGCGCTGGGGCCGCTCGCGCGTCGCCGCCTACTGGTCGGTGGTGCTGGCGCTCGCCGGCTTCCGCAAGCCGCTGCGCATGAAGGTCGAGGTCGACGGCAAGACGACCGAGATCCGCACCCCGCTCGCCTTCGTCGCCAACAGCGCCTACCAGCTCGACCAGTTCAACCTCGATGGCGGGGAGGCGATCCGCAACGGCGACTTCGTGCTCTTCACCTCCAAGGGCAGCAGTCGCTGGGATCTTGTACGCGCCTCGCTGCGGCTCGCCATGGGCAAGGCGCAGAAGGGCGAGGAATTCGGCCTCGTCACCGGGCGCGACATCACCCTGCACACCGGCCGCCCACGCGCGCTGGTGGCCCGCGATGGCGAGAAGGAGCTGATGGAGACGCCGATCCGCTTCCGACGCCGCCCCGTTCCGCTGCGGGTGATGGTCCCGGCGGAAAACGCGCCTGCCGAGGAGGCGCCCGAACCGGAGCAGCCCGCCCATGCGACCCTCGAAAGAGCACTGCCGGCATGACCCGCCTGATCCATCTGTCCGACCTGCACTTCGGGCGCACCGCACCCGAGCTCCTCGATCCACTGCTGCGCGCGGTGAACGGAGCGGAGCCTGACCTCGTGGCGGTGACCGGCGATTTCACCCAGCGCGCGCGCCGCAGCCAGTATCGCGACGCCCGTGCCTTCCTGCGCAAGCTGAAGGCGCCATGGATGGCGGTGCCGGGCAACCACGACGTCTCGCTCGACAATCTCTGGCTGCGCTTCGTGCGCCCTTACCGCCGCTACCGCCGCTTCATCACCGAGGAGATGATGCCGGTGAAACACCTGCCGGGGCTGACCGTGGTGGGTTTCAACACCGTGGACCGCTTCCGCTGGCAGCGCGGAAAGATCCGCTGGCTGCAGATGCGGCAGGCCTGCCGCATCTTCTCGGAGAGCAAGGGGCTCAACGTGGTGCTTGCGCATCATCCGTTCGAGCAGGATCCGGACGTCGAGAAATCGCTGATGCGCGATGCCGATCAGGCCATCGAAAGGCTGTCGGAATGCGGCGCGCATGTCGTGTTGTCCGGCCACCTGCACCGCTGGCGCACCGAACCGTTTCTGTCGCGCAAGCACGGGGCGCAGGTGTTGCAGGTACATGTGGGCACCGGGCTCTCGACGCGGTTGCGCGGGCAGGAAAACGATTTCGCCATTCTCGATCTGGAAAGCCACAGCGTCAGCATTCGCCGCATGATCGCGCGCGAGAAGCACTTCGTCGAAGCCGAGCGGCGGCACTACAGCTTCGGAGAGAACGGCTGGGAGCGCAGCCCCGATTGGCCGGTGCGCTCGGCACCCTCGCCACAGCACGATGTTCCGATCAGCTGAGGCACCCTTTCGCAAGGAGGCTCAAATGACATCCGAACGCCGCCGACAGCACGAGCACGACGTCGCCCACCCTCATGAAACCCGGGCCGGTCCGGGCGATGCAGGTGCCTCGGACCGGCCCACGCGCCTGCCCGAAAGTCCCGGCAGCCGCCGCAAGGGGCGGCGAGCCGTTCTGCTCTTCGTCGTACTCTGCGTGGCCGCGCTCCTGGTCATCGGCCTGTTCAACCGGGCCGGGATGCCCTAGGCGCCCTTCAGATAACCCCCGCGACCATCAGCGGCACCAGCACGGCGGCCGCCAGCGTCACGCAGCCGATGGTGGCAAAGAGTCCGTCGCGCACCAGCAGAGCCGTGGCAAAGCAGAGCACCGTCAGCCCGAGGATCGACGAGGAAAAGGGCACCAGTTCGAGGAAGGGCATCGCTAGCCCGCAAAGCAGACAGACCGCCTGCAAGAGCTTGCGCATCGGCCCGGCGGTCATCACCCGCAGGCGGCTTCGGGCGGTGCGGTCGAGCCAGTCGCCGACCCCGCGCAGCTTGCCCAACCCCTTGCGGGCCTTCGCCCCGTCGAAGTTCCGCTCCATCAGGAAGTCCGGCAGCCATAGGTGGCGGCGCGAGATCAGCATCTGGCCAGAGATGAAGGCGATCAGCAGGCCGCAGAAGGTCGAAAACAGCGGGATACCCGACAGCGGTGAGACCACCAGCAGGGCGGGCACCATCAGCGCCGGGATAAAGGAGCTTTCGCCGAAGCTTTCCACCATGTCGCGCAGCGAGACCCGCGCGCCCTCGGCCGCCTCTTGCAGGCGGTCGACGATCTCTCCGACCGGGCGGTCGGACGCGGTGCCGGGGTCGGCGGTGGTGCTCATGCGGTCTTGATCCTGCTCAGATGTCGTCCACCGGACGAACGCCGCCAGGTGCTCGCCGGTTCCCCGGCGCAAGGCGCGGCGGCGGGGTGTTGCCTCCCCGCCGCCGCCAATGATCATCCGGAGGTTACTCCGCGGCTGCGCGCCGCGGCAGCACCCAATCCGGGCGCGGGAAGTGGCAGGTGTAGCCACCGGGATAGCGCACGAGGTAATCCTGATGCTCTGCCTCGGCCTCCCAGAAATCCCCCACAGGTTCGACCTCGGTCACCACGTTTCCGGGCCAGATTCCCGAGGCGTCAACATCGGCGATGGTCTCCAGCGCCTCAGCCTTCTGCGCCTCGTCGACATAGTAGATCGCCGAGCGGTAGCTCATGCCAAGGTCGTTGCCCTGCCGGTTCAGCGTGGTCGGATCGTGGATCTGGAAGAAGAACTCGAGGATCCGCCGATAGCTGATCTTCTCCGGGTCAAAGAGGATCTCGATGCCTTCGGCGTGGGTGCCGTGGTTGCGGTAGGTGGCATGGGGCACATCGCCGCCGGTGTAACCGACACGGGTGGCCTCGACCCCGGGCAGCTTGCGGATCAGGTCCTGCATGCCCCAGAAACAGCCACCGGCCAGAACTGCGCGTTCAGTGCTCATGCCACGTCCTCCACCTGATCGAGATAGGCGCCATAGCCCTCTGCCTCCATCTCTTCGCGCGGCACGAAGCGCAGCGAGGCCGAGTTGATGCAGTAGCGCAGCCCGCCGCGATCCACCGGCCCGTCGGGGAAGACATGCCCGAGGTGCGAGTCGCCGTGGGTCGAGCGCACCTCGGTGCGGATCATCCCGTGGGTGGTGTCGCGCAGCTCAGCCACATGCGCGGGTTCGATCGGCTTGGTGAAGCTCGGCCAGCCGCAGCCGCTCTCGTACTTGTCGGACGACGCAAACAGCGGCTCGCCCGAAACGATGTCGACGTAGATGCCCGGTGCCTTGTTGTCGAGATACTTGCCGGTGCCCGGCCGCTCGGTGCCGTTCTCCTGCGTGACCCGGTACTGCTCGGGATCGAGCGTCGCGATCACGTCGGGATTGCGTTCATATGTCGCCATGGAATCCTCCGGTCTTTGCCTTTGGCCTTAAAATGGGGTCGCGGGGCGACAATGCAAAGACCCCTTCGCAGCCGCGCCGAAGTTCCACCGGCACTGCTTGCCGCGGGAGACCTGAATGGGAACCCGGCAAACCTCCGCCGCCCATGGCCACCCGTTTCCGGCGGGAGCCCGCCGGTCGCACACGGAACCGACACTCTGCCGGGAACAGAGGGATCCCAAACCGGCCCCGGCGCATTATCTCCCTGACCGGCGCACCCGCGTCCGGAGACGAAGACCAAGGATGTCAGGAGACCCGACATGACCCTCCGTTCCACCAGCAAGTTCGGCCTCGCCGTGCTCACCGCCGCTTCGCTTTCGGGCGCAGCGCTCGCCCAATCCGCCGCGCCTTCCTCCGGTGCCATGGAGCCCGCCACCCAGGAGGACACGCCGATGTCGAGCCCGGAGATGGGCGCCTCCACCGGTGCCAGCGGCTCAGGTGTCACCGGCACCATGCCGGTCTCGCCGCAAACCGCCGCCGAGCTGCGCGCCGACGCTCCGAAGACCTACGGGCAGGTCATCTCCTCGCTGCGCAACGCGGATCTCGCAATGGCCGATCCCGAAACCGTGACCGAAGCCTCGAAGGTGAACATTCAGCCGCTGAGCGCCCTCAAGGGCCAGGCCAATGAAAGCGCCGATGCCCTCGACGAGGCGATCGAAGCCGCCACCCCCGAGCTCGAGGCGCTGCGCACGCTGATGACGGAGAACGACACGCTGACCGCGCAGCTCGAAGAGCAGGGCTACGCTCCCGAGGACGTGATCGGGGTCTACGCCTCGGACGACAGCATTGAGCTTCTGGTCGATGATCGCGCCTGACGGCTAAAGTTCCGCGCCCCCGCGGCGCGGCCCCCGGGACCTGCCTCGTGGTCCCGGCGCCCCCCGTGTTCTCCAGCACGGGGGGCTCACGTATCGAGGCGTGCCGCGCGACTTCCGGGACCGCAGCACACGCAATCCGAGAACACCTCGCATCCCATTCGCGTGATTTCTCTTGCAGTCGCTCCCGCAGCCGCCCATCTTTCGAGCAGGAGGCACGTACTCCTGTCAGAACCTCCTGGATCCCAGGACCCTCGTGGGCGTCGGTGCCAATCCCTCGGCACCGGCGCTTTCATTTTTGCTCCCATATGGTCTGTATCGAGCCGGGACGATTAGGCGACCTGCAACCGCGCCACCGCCCAGCGGGCCGCGTCGCGCACCGTTTCGTCGGCATCCTCGCACAGCCCCTGCGCCACCGTCCGCAGCTCAACCCGGCCCGAGTTGCCGATGGCATAGAGCACGTTCCGCACGAAGCGGTCGCGCCCGATACGCTTGATCGGCGATCCGGAGAAGCGCGCCCGGAAGCCTGCGTCGTCGAGCGCTGCCAATTCTGCCAGCGGCGGTGACAGAAGATCGTCGCGGGCGTGGTATTTCACCTCCGAGGCGACCTCGGCGAACTTGTTCCATGGGCAGGCGGCGAGGCAGTCGTCGCAGCCATAGATGCGGTTGCCCATCAGCCCGCGCAGCTCCTCGTCCACTGGCCCGTGATGCTCGATGGTCAGGTAGGAGATGCAGCGCCGCGCATCGAGCCGGTAGGGCTCCGGAAAGGCAGCCGTCGGGCAGGCATCCAGGCAGGCCCGGCACGAGCCGCAATGGTCCCGCTCGGCGCCATCGACCGGCAGCTCCAGCGTGGTGAAGATCGACCCCAGGAAGAACCATGAGCCCAGCTCGCGGCTGACCAGATTGGTGTGCTTGCCTTGCCAGCCCAGCCCCGCCGCCTCACCGAGCGGTTTCTCCATCACCGGGGCGGTGTCGACGAAGACCTTGATCTGCGGGGCCTCGCCGTTCCCGCCTCCCGCGCGCGCACCGGCGTCGATCAGCCAGCGCCCCAGCCGCTTGAGCCGCTTCTTCACCACGTCGTGGTAGTCGCGGTTCTGCGCGTAGACCGAGATCGCCGCCCGCTCCCGCTCCGCGAGCACGTCGCGCGGGTCATGCGCGGGTCCGTAGTTCTCGGCCAGCATGATCACCGAGCGCGCCTCGGGCCAGAGCGCGGCGGGGTTGCCGCGCCAATGGCTGCGCTCGGCCATCCAGCCCATCTGCCCGTGGTACCTCGCCTCGAGAAAGGTCGCCAGCCGCTCGGCGACCTGCGGCACGTCCCACGGCCGGCAGACGCGGCAGGCGGAAAATCCCACCTCCGCGGCCTCGGCCAGCAATCGCGCCTTGAGGTCGTCCAAGCTCTCGCCCTTCCACATGGTCAAAATATCCCGGGGGTGAGGCGCGACAGCGCCGAGGGGGCAGCGCCCCCTCTCACCCGGCCACAGCCTCGGAAACTTCGCTTCAGAAGTCGAGGTCGGCGTAATGCGCAGGCTGCGGGAACCCGGGGACCTGATCGGCGAGGATCGAACGGAATGCCGGGCGCGATTTGATCTTCGCGTACCAGTCCTTGACCACCGCCGAGCGGTTCCAGTCCACGTCGGAGATGTAATCGAGCGACGACAGATGCGCCGCGGCGGCAAAATCGGCGAGGGTCATCACGTCGCCCGCCAGCCAACGCCGGTGATCCAGCAGCCACGCCATGTAGTCGAGGTGATACTTGATCGCCTTGGCCCCGGCCTTGACGTTGCCCGAGTCGGGAAAACCGGTCTTCATGATCTTCTTGTTCACCCGCTCGTAGAGCAGCTTCGACGTGACCTCGTGGTGGAACTTGTCATCGAACCAGGCGACAAGCCGGCGCACCTCGTAGCGCGCGTCGGGCGAGCGCGGCAGCAGCGCGGGATCGGGGTACTTCTCCTCGAGCCATTCACAGATCGCGGCGCTTTCGGACATGGTCTTGTTGTCGATGCGCAGCACCGGAACCTTGCCCGCCGGGTTGCGGCGCAGGAAATCCGCGTCCTGCTCCCAGTAGCGTTCCTCGACCAGCTCGCATTCGATCTTCTTTTCGGCGAGGCTCAGGCGAACCTTGCGGCAAAAGGGCGAGAGCGGCAGGTGGTAAAGCTTTGCCATTCGGGGAAGCGGCTCCGGGTCTGAAGGAAATCTCCCGCCTGTTTGCCGTGAAAGCGGCGGCGATTCAACTGGGCATGCGGACACGGGCGGGTGATGGCCCGACCTCGCCCGCATGCTGCCCGGCACGCGGGGCGCAGGAAGGGGGCTCTGCCCCCGCAGCGTCACTGCGCGACGTGCTCCCCCGGCGTATTTTCAAAGAGAAGAAGGGGCCGGGCGCGCGCGTTCAGAGGCCGAGGAAGTCGAAGGGCTCGGTCTCGACGAAACTGTCGTTTGCGAGGCCGGAGTAGGTGTTCGTCTGCTGCGGGCCGAGATCGAGGCGCAGCACTTTGCCGCTCTCGGGCGTAAAGTCGAAGTCCTTCAGGTCGACCCAGAAGGTGTTCGGCGTCAGCGCGGATTCAAAAAAGTAGAGCAGCCGCTTCTGGTCGGCGACGGTGCGCCAGCGGGTCGAGGATATGTTGGGCTCGTCGGGCGTGGTGATGCCATAGGGCACCGAGGCGTTGCGGATCACCCCAAAGACGCTGGCGAGGGTCTCCACTGCGTCCTCGGTCTTGGGGATGGCGTTCACGTAGAAGGAGGCGCGGGCAAAGCGGTCTGAAGCGCGGTTGGTGCCGGGCAGCATCACCGTGCCGCCGATCTGCCGCCAGTAGCTCTCGAGCGCCAGTTGCTCCTCGAAGATCGGCGAATTGGTCATCACCTGGTACTCGCGGCTGTGGTGGATGACCTGCTTGCCGCCGATGTATTCGATGATCGCGCTGTCCCCGGTTTTGTCCGAGATCGACAGGTGCAGCGTCGCCAGCCGATCCTCGCCGGGCACCGTATCGGTGACAATCGTGAAGGGTTCGAGCTCCAGCGCCGCCACCGCTTCCTCGACCGTGGCGAAATTGTCGAGCACGTATTGCGTCCAGGCGGCGATGCTGAGCCCGGTCTGGCTGCCGTCGAACTCGGGATATTCGGATTCCACCAGCCACAGCAGGTTCGCCACGAGCCCGGCCTCGTTCATACCGTCGGTGGTGGCCAGATCATAGGCCGAGGCGATGACGCTGCCGTATTTCGAGGTCCAGGTGATCGAATTTGGACCCGCCTCGCCGTTGCGTTCCATGCCGCGCGGGAAAACCCAGAGATTGGTGCCGATATCGCTGCGCCAGTCCATCGAGCGGGCGGTGATGATCTGGTCACCGGCACCGTGATAGACAAGCCGGGTGCAGGCGTCGGCGATGCCGGCCCAGCCCGCACCGACGATCAAGGTCGCCGCGGCAAGGGGTCTTAGGCAGGCGGTGAGAGGGAGAAAATTACCCGTCATTTCAAACTCTTTTCAATAATTTCGCAAAGACAGATGTCGCGCAGGGAAAAAGGCGCGCGAGGCACTGGCAATTTTTCAACTCAATGGAGAAAGTATGACTGGAGCTTCGCGCGATGACAACATCGCCCCTGCCCCTGCGCGTCATTCTGCCTTGCAGTAGGGCGGCCCCGAAACGCGCTGGCCGGCCGGACGCGTTACTCGAAGCAGCGCGCCCGGCCATCGCGGGCAATCGTCGCCGCGCCGTCGCGGATCTGCCCGGTGCGGCGCTGCACGAAGTTTGAGGGGTTCGAGGCCGAGCGGTCCTTGGGGTCCGGCAGGATTGCCGCGAGCCGCGCCGCCTGCGTCGAGGTCAGCTGCGACGGTGCGACCCCGAAGTAGTGCTGCGAGGCCGCCTTGATGCCGAAGACACCCTCGTCGAACTCGGCGATGTTCATATAGACCTCGAGGATGCGCCGCTTCGGCCAGAGCGCCTCCATCAGCGGGGTCAGCGAGGCCTCCAGCGCCTTGCGCGGCCAGCTCCGGCCCTGCCAGAGGAAGGCATTCTTCACCACCTGCTGGCTGATCGTCGAGGCCCCGCGGTTGCCACCCTCGGCGATGGCTGCGCGTATCGCCCGCATGTCGAACCCCCAGTGAGTGCAGAAATTCGCGTCCTCGGCGGCGACCAGCGCGCGCAGGGCGACCGGGGCCACATCCTCGGCATCCACCCAATCGTAGGCCACCGGGGCATCGAGACGGCGCCCCTCGCTCCACATGTAGAGCGTGCCCGGCGGATTCACGAAACGGTAGGCCAGCACCGCGAGACCGAGCAGCAGCGCCAGCACCACCGCTGCCTGCAGCGCGCGCGTGACCAGCCCGCGCAGCGGCTTTGATCGCCGTGCGGTGCTCTTCGTGCCCTTCGCGGGTTTCTTTGTTTTGCTTCTGGTGGTTTTTGCTGCTCGCGCCATGGCGCAGATCTACACGGCTGCGCGCGCATGGAAAAGCGCTCTGCGATGCTGCGCAACGGAAAACGCCCGGACCAGCGGTCCGGGCGCGTCGCATTTGCGGGATCGGGCGGGTTTATTCCGCCGGTACCGCCAGATCGCTCTCGATGCCCAGCGGATGCGGGATCTTGTTGAGCATCTCGATCGGGCAGACCTGCACGAAGGCCGACTTCTCGGTCTCCCAGTTCTGCAGGATGTCCAGCGCCTTGCGGCTGCCGGTCTCCGTGGCGTGGCGCTCGATCAGCCCCTTCAGCTCGGCTTCCCAGTGCTCTTCACCCACCGGGCAGGTCACCAGGCTCTCCATGTTCATCAGATCCGGGGACAGACCCTCGGGGTCATAGAGATAGGCCATGCCGCCGGTCATGCCCGCGCCGAAGTTGGCGCCGATCGGGCCGAGGATCACCGCGGTGCCGCCGGTCATGTACTCGCAGCCGTTGGTGCCGCAGCCCTCGACCACCACCTTTGCGCCCGAGTTGCGGACCGCGAAGCGCTCGCCCGCCTTGCCGGCGGCGAAGAGGTAGCCGTCGGTGGCGCCGTAGAGCACAGTGTTGCCGATGATCGTGTTGTTCGACGCGGTGAGCGGCGACATCATCGGCGGACGCACCACGATGGTGCCGCCCGACAGGCCCTTGCCCACGTAGTCGTTGGCATCGCCCGACACTTCCAGCTTCAGGCCCGGGGCCGCGAAGGCCCCCAGCGACTGGCCGGCGGAGCCGGTGAGCTTCACGTGCAGGTGGTCGGGCTGCAGCGCGTTGCGCATGCCGAACTTGCTGACGATGTGGCTCGAGGTGCGCGTGCCCACGGTGCGGTGCGTGTTCTGCACCGCGTAGGAGAGCTGCATTTTCTCGCCGTCCTGCAGGAAGCGGCTGCCGTCGCGGACGATCTCGGCGTCGAGCGTGTCGGGCACCACGTTCCGCTCTTTCGCGCGGTCGTAGACGATGTCGTCGGCCCCATCCACGCGGATCAGCAGCGGGTTGAGGTCGAGGTCATCGAGATGCTCGGCGCCCCGGCTGACCTGGCTCAGCAGGTCGGCGCGGCCGATCACCTCGTTCAGCGAGCGCGCACCGATGGAGGCGAGGATCTCGCGCACCTCGGTGGCGTAGAAGGTGATCAGGTTCACCACCTTCTCGGCGTTGCCGGTGAACTTGTCGCGCAGTTCCGGGTCCTGGGTGCAGACGCCCACCGGGCAGGTGTTCGACTGGCACTGGCGGACCATGATGCAGCCCATGGCGATCAGCGCGGCGGTGCCGATGCCGTATTCCTCGGCGCCGAGCATCGCGGCCATGACGATGTCACGCCCGGTGCGCAGGCCGCCGTCGGTGCGCAGCGTCACGCGGTCGCGCAGCTTGTTCATCGCCAGCACCTGATGCGCCTCGGTGAGGCCCATCTCCCACGGCAGACCCGCGTATTTGATCGAGGTCGCCGGCGAGGCGCCTGTACCGCCGTTGTGGCCCGAGATCAGGATGATGTCGGCCTTCGCCTTGGCAACGCCCGCGGCGATGGTGCCGACGCCCGAGGAGGCCACCAGCTTCACCGTCACCTTGCAGCGCGGGTTGATCTGCTTGAGATCGTAGATCAGCTGCGCAAGGTCCTCGATCGAGTAGATATCGTGGTGCGGCGGCGGCGAGATCAGCGTCACGCCCTCGGTCGAGTGGCGCAGACGGGCAATCAGCTTGGTCACCTTCATGCCGGGCAGCTGGCCGCCCTCGCCGGGCTTGGCGCCCTGCGCGACCTTGATCTCGAGCTCCTCGCAGTGGTTCAGGTACTCGGCGGTGACGCCGAAGCGGCCCGAGGCCACCTGCTTGACCTTCGCAGAGGGGTTGTCGCCGTTGGGCTCGGGCACGAAGTGTGCCGGATCCTCGCCGCCCTCACCGGAGTCGGACTTGGCGCCGATGCGGTTCATCGCGATGTTCAGCGTCTTGTGCGCCTCGGGCGAGAGCGCCCCCAGCGACATGCCCGGCGTCACGAAGCGCTTGCGGATCGAGGTGATGCTTTCCACCTCTTCCAGCGGGATCGCCTCGCCCAGCGGCTTGATGTCGAGCAGGTCGCGCAGGTGGATCGGCGGGTTGGCCCGCATCGCCTTGGAATAGGTCTTCCACAGCTCGTAGCTGGCCTTGTTACAGGCCGCCTGCATCAGGTGCATGTTCTGCGCGCCCCAGGCGTGGGTCTCGCCGGACTTGCGGGCCTTGTAGAAGCCGCCGATCGGCAGCACGTCGCGTCCGCCCTTGAAGCCGAGCGCGTGGACCTCTTCGGCCTTCTGCTGGATGCCGTGCACGCCGATACCCGAGATCCGCGACAGCATGCCGGGGAAATACTCGGCGCACATGGCGCGCGACAGGCCTACGGCCTCGAAGTTGAGACCGCCGCGATAGGAGGAGATCACCGAGATGCCCATCTTCGACATGATCTTCAGCAGGCCCTGGTCGACGGCCTCGCGGTAGCGCGCGACGGCCTCGGTCAGGCTGCCGTCGATCAGGCCGCGCGAGATGCGGTCGGCAATGCTGTCCTCGGCCAGATAGGGGTTCACGATGGTCGCACCGCAGCCGACGAGCACCGCGAAGTAATGCGGGTCGATGCATTCCGCCGAGCGCACGCCCAGCGAGCAGAAGGTCCGCAGACCCTTCTTGGTCAGCCAGCTGTGCACCGCCGAGGTCGCGAGGATCATCGGCATGGCGACCTTGTCGTCGCTCTGGTGGTGATCGGTCAGCACGATGTGGCCGCCGCCCGAACGCACGGCATCCTCGGCCTCAGCCCGGATACGCGCCAGGCCATCACGCAGCGCGCCCTCGCCGGCGTCGGCGGGGAAGGTACAGTCGATCTCGACCAGACCGGCGTTGAAGTGCTTGGTCAGCTCCTCGAACTGCGCGTTGGCCACGAAGGGTGTGTCCAGAACCAGGATCTCGGTTTGGGCCGAGCTCTCGTCGAGCACGTTCTTGAGGTTGCCGAAGCGGGTCTTCAGCGACATCACGCGGAATTCGCGCAGCGAGTCGATCGGCGGGTTGGTCACCTGGCTGAAGTTCTGGCGGAAGAAGTGGCTCAGCGGCCGGTACTTCTTGGACAGGACCGCCGACGGGGTATCGTCACCCATCGAGGCGAGCATTTCCTTGCCGTCCTCGGCCATGGCCGAGAGCGACTGCTCCAGCTCCTCGATGCTGTAGCCCGCGGCGATCTGGCGCTTGCGCAGCTCGGCCCCCGAGAACAGCGGCTTCTCGGAGATCTTGGCGAGGCTCTCGTCGAGCTCGGTGATCTTGCCGACCCATTCGCCGAACGGCTGGCTGCCGGCGAGGCGGTCCTTGATCTCGGTGTCGCGGTAGAGTTTGCCCTCTTCCATGTCGACGGCGATCATCTGGCCCGGGCCAAGCGCGCCCTTCTCGCGGACGGTCGACTCGTCGACCGGCACCATGCCCGCCTCGGAGCCGGCGATCAGCAGGCCGTCACCGGTGACGACGTAGCGCATCGGACGCAGGCCGTTGCGGTCGAGGCCGCCGCAGACCCAGCGGCCGTCGGTCATCGCCAGCGCCGCGGGGCCGTCCCAGGGCTCCATCACCGAGTTCACGTAGGAATACATGTCGAGCCAGGCCTGCGGCAGCTCCACCGCCTGTTTCGACCAGGCCTCGGGGATCAGCATGGTCTTCGCCATCGGCGCGTTGCGCCCGGCGCGGACGAGTACCTCGAACACCGCGTCCAGCGCGGCGGAGTCCGACGCCCCGGTCGCGATGATCGGCTTGATGTCCTCAGCCATCTCTCCGAAGGTCGCCGAGGCCATGCGGATCTCGTGCGACTTCATCCAGTTGGTGTTGCCCTTGATGGTGTTGATCTCGCCGTTGTGGGCAAGCATCCGGAAGGGCTGCGCCAGCCACCACTGCGGGAAGGTGTTGGTGGAATAGCGCTGGTGGTAGATCGCGAAGGCGGACTCGAAGCGCTCGTCCTGCAGGTCCGGGTAGAACACGGCGACCTGCTCGGCCAGCATCATGCCCTTGTAGATGATCGACCGGCAGGACAGCGAGGCGATGTAAAGCCCGTTGATGCCCGCGGCAGCCGCGGCCTTCTCGATGCGGCGGCGGATGACGTAGAGCTCGCGCTCGAAGGTTTCCTCGTCCACGCCCTTGGCGTTGGAGATCAGGATCTGCTCGATCTCGGGGCGGGTCGCGTTGGCCTTCTCGCCAAGGCAATCCACGCTCACCGGCACGTGGCGCCAGCCGTAGATATAGTGGCCCATGCGCAGCACTTCGGTCTCGACGATGGTCCGGCAGGTTTCCTGCGCGGCAAAGTCGGTGCGCGGCAGGAAGACCTGGCCGACGGCCATCAGCTCATCCTTGCGCGGCGCGTGGCCGGTGCGCTCGATCTGGTCGTAGAAGAAGGAGACGGGGATCTGCACGTGGATGCCCGCGCCGTCGCCGGTCTTGCCGTCGGCGTCGACGGCGCCGCGGTGCCAGATCGCCTTCAGCGCGGTGATGCCCGCCTCGACAACCTTGCGCGACGGGTTCCCGTCGATGGAGACAACAAGGCCGACGCCGCATGAAGAGTGTTCATGCTCTTCGCGGAACAGGCCGTTCTCCTCCATCCACTTGCGCTTGGCTTCCTCTGCGGCAACCCAGTTGGCGTCGAAAGTGGTCATGGCTTAGCACCTCCATGGAAGGCCGCCGGGGCGGCCGGGATACGTGGCTGGCGCGCGAGGCGCCGAATGATATGGCGCGGGGTCGCGCCGGAATTCTGTGTCGCGGCTCAGGCGCCGCGCTTTTGGTCCTGCGGCTCAGGCGCCGCTGACGTCCGCACCGAATTTCTTCAGCGTCTCGGCGCGGGTGTATTTCGGGTGACCTCCGGTGAGCGCCCAGCTGTCGGGCTTCTCGTCAGCGAAGATCTCGCTCTTCATCTCGAAGCCGTTGCCGTCGTCCAGAAGCCCGAGGCAAACCTCGTACTCCCCTGCCCCATCGACACCCTTGTCGTAGCGGTACCAGAGCACGGAGCCACAGGTGCCGCAGAAGTGCCGCGAGGCCCAATCCGAGCTGCGGAAGCTGCGGATCGCCTCGGCACCCGAGACTTGCATCGCCGTCTCGGGCACGTTCACCGCGAACAGGGCCGATCCGGCCCAGCGGCGGCACTGCTCGCAATGGCAGACGCCGAAGTTGCCGAACTCGGTCACGGCGAAGCGTACCGCGCCGCACAGGCATTGTCCGGTCTTCTGCGTCATGCACCGCTCCTTTGTCGGCGAGGGTCAGCGGCGCTGACCTCTACTCAGGCGTTGGTTTCGGGGGCTGCACATCCCCTGCGCAGGTTGCGCTCCGGGGATGTGCAGGAATTCGGCGGGCTTTACTCGGCGGCGATGGCCGCGAGCTTGTCGAAGTCCTTGAGCACGTGCTCGGCGCAGTCGCGGCCGTCGCGGATCGCCCAGACCACGAGGCTGGCACCGCGCACGATGTCGCCCACGGCATAGACGCCCGGAAGCGCGGTCCGTCCAGAGGTGAACTCGGCCTTCACGGTGCCCCAGCGGGTGACTTCAAGCTCGGGCGCGCCCCAGAGGGTCTGCAGTTCCTCGGGCTCGAAGCCGAGCGCCTTGATCACCAGATCGGCGGGCTCTTCGTAGTCGGCGCCTTCGATCAGTTCGGGGGCCTGACGGCCGGTGGCGTCGGGATGGCCGAGGCGCATCTTCTGCACCATCACCGCCTCGACGGTCTCGTCGCCCTTGAAGCCCTTCGGCGCGGTCAGCCACTCGAACTGCACGCCTTCTTCCTCGGCGTTCGCGGTCTCGCGCTGCGAGCCGGGCATGTTGGCGCGATCGCGGCGGTAGAGGCATTTCACGCTCTCGGCGCCCTGGCGGATCGCGGTGCGCAGGCAGTCCATGGCGGTGTCGCCGCCGCCGATGACCACGACCTTCTTGCCCTTGGCGTTCAGCTCGCCGCTTTCGAACTCGGGCACGGTGTCGCCGAAGTTGGCGGTGCGGTTCGAGGCAGTGAGATAGTCGATCGCCTTGACGATGCCCTTGGCACCCGCGCCCGGGCCACGCAGGTCGCGCGACTTGTAAACGCCGGTGGCGATGATCACCGCGTCATGCTGATCGCGGATCTCGTCGAAGCTCAGGTCTTCGCCGACGTTGCAGTTGAAGACAAAGCGTACACCGCCGTCCTCGAGCTGCTTGATGCGGCGCATGACCACGTCTTTCTCGAGCTTGAAGCCCGGGATGCCGTAGGTCAGCAGGCCGCCGCCACGGTCGTAGCGGTCATAAACGGTCACCTGCACGCCGGCACGGCGCAGCATGTCAGCCGCCGCAAGCCCGCCGGGGCCTGCGCCGATGATGCCGACGCTCTCGTCACGCTCGGAAACCGGCGCGGCGGGCTTCACCCAGCCCTGCTCCCAGGCGGTGTCGGTGATGTATTTTTCGACAGAGCCGATGGTCACTGTTCCGTGACCGGACTGCTCGATCACGCAGTTGCCTTCGCACAGACGGTCCTGCGGGCAGATGCGACCGCAGATTTCCGGGAAGGTGTTGGTGGCCTGGCTGATTTCGTAGGCTTCCTCCAGACGGCCGGTCGCGGTGAGGCGCAGCCAGTCGGGGATGTTGTTGTGCAGAGGGCAGTGGGACTGGCAATAGGGCACGCCACACTGGCTGCAGCGGCTCGCCTGTTCCTCGGCCTTGGCCTTTGCGAACTCAGCATAAATTTCGTCGAAGTCGTGGCTGCGGACGGAGGCCTCCCGCTTCTCGGGCATGTCGCGCTCGATCTTCACGAATTTCAGCATGGGTTGCTTTGCCATGATGCCTTGTCTCCAAGCAAATCAATCGGTCGGGCTTGCTTACTTAAACTCGAAACCAAATAAAAGTCACACATGCTGACCTATATTGATAAAAATTTCACTCGAAGCCCGTGGCGCACCCCAAGTTGATCAAAAAATAGGTCCGAAAACGGACCAAATTCACTCTTTCCCCCTGAAAACCAACAACCTATAGCGAAAGGGCCATTTAAGCGGAGACCTGCGTTCATGCCCCTGTCTCAACTGATAATCCTAGCGCTCATCCAGGGTATCACCGAGTTTCTCCCCATTTCCTCGTCAGGTCACCTGATTCTCCTTCCCGGTCTGACCGGGATGCAGGACCAGGGACAGGTCATCGACGTTGCGGTGCACGTCGGAACACTCTTCGCGGTTGTGCTCTATTTCTGGTCGGACGTCCGCGTGGGACTGGCGGGCATTCCCCGCATGCTGACCGGCAGAATCGACACCCCCGGCTCGAAGCTCGCCTTCCTGCTCGCCGTCGCCACCGTGCCGGTGATCCTCGTCGGGCTGATCCTCAACCTCACCGGCCTCTCGGACATGCTGCGCTCGATTGCCGTGATCGGATGGACGATGCTGATCTTCGGCATCGTTCTATGGTGGGCCGACCAGAAGGGCCCGGTCGAGAAGACCGAGGTTGACTGGAATCTCAAGGACGCCATCAAGCTCGGCCTGTGGCAGGCCGTCGCGCTGATCCCCGGCACCTCCCGCTCGGGCATCACCATCACCGGCGCACGTCAGATGGGCTACAAGCGCCACGACGCGGCGAAAATCTCGATGCTCATGTCGATCCCGACGATCTTTGCCTCCGGCGCTCTGCTCGGGGCCGAGGTGATCGGAACCGCCGACGCGCAGGCGGCCAAGGATGGCGCGATCGCGGCGGGCTTCGCCTTCGTCTCGGCGCTGCTCGCGCTGACGCTGATGATGCGGCTGCTGCGCTCGGTGAGCTTCACACCCTACGTGATCTACCGGGTGATCCTCGGGGTTATCCTGCTGGTCATCGCCTACAGCTAAGACCCCCTGGCCAGACCCCGGAAAAAGAAGGGCCCCGGAGTTCGGGGAAACTCCGGGGCCGTTGATCTGCCCGGGACCGGCGGGGGAGCCGGCAGGGACAGTAAAGGGGCAGTCAACCTCGCTCGTCTTCACAGCTGCGCGACGGTGCGATAAGTGCAGCTAAATCAGGGATTTCGGAGTTTGCAACGCGGGGTTTGCATTCGCGCGGATTCTCGCCGTGCGCGAGTCCGCCGACAGGCAGGAAATCGCCGACAAGGCAACCTACACAAAATCAAACTCGATGGTAGGGGCTGCCCGCCAGAATGGACGCGGCACGGTAGAGCTGCTCGGACAGCATTACCCTCACCAGCATATGCGGCCAAACCATCTGGCCAAAGCTGAGCGCCATGTCCGCCTCGGCCCGCAACGACGGGTCAATCCCGTCGGCACCGCCGATGACAAAGGCCAGATCGCCCGCGCCGGCATCGCGGATGTCGCCCAGCTGCCGGGCAAATTCCGGGGAGCTCATCAGCTTTCCGCGCTCATCGAGGATGCACAGCCGAGACCCCGAGGGAATCGCCTTGCGCAGCAGCGCGGCTTCCGCCGCCATGCCGCCGCCTTTGCGGTCTTCGACCTCGGTCACGGATACCGGACCCAGCCCCAGCGCCCGCCCCGTGCGGTCGAAGCGCTTGAGATAATCGTCAATCAGATCGCGCTCGGGGCCGGCCCGCAGGCGGCCCACGACGCAGAGATGCACGCGCATGAACGCTCCCGGTCAGCTCGGGCTCTGGGTGACCTTGCCCAGCGGCATCCACATCTTCTCGAGCTGGTAGAACTCGCGCACCTCGGGACGGAACACGTGGACGATCACGTCGCCCGCGTCGATCAGCACCCAGTCGCCGGTCTCTTCGCCCTCGGTCTTGCACAGGACGCCAAGCTCATGCTTCAGATCCTCGGCGAGCTTCTGCGCGATCGAGGCCACCTGCCGCGACGAACGTCCCGAGCAGATCACCATATGGTCGCAGACGGAGGTCTTGCCGCGCAGGTCGATCTGCACGGTCTCTTCCGCCTTGTTGTCGTCGAGAGACTTGAGGACGGCGGCAAGAATAAGCTCGCTCGTAACCTCGGTATGGGTCAGCCCGCTCATGGGCATCCCCGCAACAGCGGCACCGGCCGCATCGGCAGTAAGTGACAGGACATTGTCCTCCTTCATGGCACGCGCCGAATGTGACCCCGGCGCCGGGCCCTTATAAGATAGCATCGGAGAGGGCTTTTCTCAACGTTGCGGCGAAAGATCGCCCCTTATCCGGGACAGCAGGCTGATTCAACGCCTAAAACGGTGGGGCGCGACAAGGCGCCCGACGCGCGACTCGGGTCTCGGGTCAGACGCCGCGCTCAGGCGCCCCAGGGAATCCACACCGTCTGCACCTCGGTCGCCGCCTCGAGGAAGGCCTCGCCCTCCCCCTCTGCGGAGTTCCAGTCACGGGCCTTGCCGTCGTTCACCCAGGTGCGCTTGAGGTTGCCTGCCGCGCCCTTTTCGATGGCCTTCGACAGATCCGACGAGGAGAAGCTCCACACCGCCTCGACATCCATGTGACTCGCCAGAGTCGGCGCCAGATCCTCGTGCGGGCCGGTGAGGATGTTGACCACCCCGCCCGGCAAATCCGAAGTGTCGAGCACCTGGTAGAAATCCGTCGCCGCCAACGGGAAGGGCTCGGAGGCGACCAGCACCGCGCGATTGCCCATGGCGATGGCCGGCGCCATGACCGAGACGAGCCCCAGCAGCGGCGCCTCGTCCGGGCAGAAGGCGCCGATAACGCCGGTGGGCTGGCGCAGCGACAGCGCGGTGCCGCGCAGCGGCACGGGTTTCACCGCACCCTCGTACTTGTCGGCCCAGGCGGCATAGGTGAAGAGCCGGTCGACCGAGGCCTCGACCTCTGCCGCGCCCCCCTTGCCGCCGGTCATCGCATCGATCCGCGCCGCGAACTCCCTGGCCCGCGCCTGCAGGTTCTCGGCGATGAAGTAGATCACCTGCGCGCGGTTGTGCGCCGTGGCCGCGGACCAGCCCGAAGCGGCCCGCGCCGCCTCGACGGCGTTGCGGATATCCTTGCGCGACGAGATCGGCGCCTGCCCCAGCAGCTTGCCCTTCTTGTCGTAGATATTCTGCGCGTAGCCGCTGTCGGGCCGCGCCTGCTTGCCGCCGATGTAGAGCTTGGCGGTGCGGTCCACGTCCTGCGGCTCGGCGGTCTCACCGGCAAACGGCTCGACCTTTTTCAGCGCCTTCGCCTTGCCCGCGGCACGGGTGTAAGCTGCGAGGCCCTCCCAGCCGCCCTCGCGACCAAAGCCGCTCTCGCGCAGCCCGCCGAAGGGGGCCGCCGCGTCGAACATGTTGCTGCCGTTGACCCAGACGACTCCGGCTTCGAGCTTCGGTGCCACATCGAGCGCGGTGTTGATGTTCTCGGACCAGACCGAGGCCGCGAGCCCGTAGCGGGTGTTGTTGGCGATCTGCACCGCCTCGGAGGGCGTGCGGAAGGTGGTCGAGACCAGCACCGGGCCGAAGATCTCTTCCTGCATCAGCAGCGATGCGGGCGAGAGGCCCGTCACCAGCGTCGGCGCGATGAAGCAGCCCTCGGGCGCGGCGCAACCGGTGTAGACCTCGCCCTCACCCGCGGCCTTCTGCATCAGCGCCTCGATCCGGCCCTTCTGCTCGGGATCGACGATGGCGCCGATGTCGATGCACTTGTCGAGCGGATCGCCAAGGCGCAGCTTGTCCATCCGTGCCTTGAGCTTGTCGTGGAAGCGCTCGGCGATGCCTTCCTGCACCAAGAGGCGCGAGCCCGCGCAGCAGACCTGCCCCTGGTTGAACCAGATCGCATCCACCAGCCCCTCGACCGCGCTGTCGAGATCGGCATCCTCGAAGACCACATAGGCGGACTTGCCGCCCAGCTCGAGCGTCAGCGACTTGCCGCTGCCTGCGGTGGCGGCGCGGATCTTGCGGCCGACCTCGGTGGAGCCGGTGAAAGCGATCTTGTCGACCTCGGCGCCGGTGATCATCTCGCCCACGGCGCCGTCGCCGGTGACGATGTTCACGACGCCCTTCGGCAGCCCGGCCTGCTGGCAGAGATCGGCAAAGCAGAGCGCGGTGAGCGAGGTCCATTCGGCGGGTTTCAGCACCACCGTATTGCCCATGGCCAGCGCCGGAGCGATTTTCCAGGCCAGCATCAGCAGCGGGAAGTTCCACGGCACGATCTGGCCGCAGACGCCCAGCGCCTCCCGCCCCGGAAGCTCCGCATCCATCAGCTGCGCACAGCCCGCGTGGTAGTAGAAATGCCGCGTCACGAGCGGCACGTCGATGTCGCGGCTCTCGCGGATCGGTTTGCCGTTGTCGAGCGTTTCCAGCACCGCCAGCAGCCGCGAATGCTTCTGCACAAGCCGCGCCAGCGCGTAGAGGAAGCGCGCGCGTCCCTTGCCGCCCAGCTTCGCCCAGGCCGGCTGCGCCGCGCGCGCGGCCTTCACCGCCGCGTCGACATCGCCCTGCGTCGCCTGGGTCACCTCGGCCAACACCTCGCCGGTGGCGGGGTTGCGGCTCTCGAAGGTCTGGCCCGGCTTGGTGAAGCCGCCGTCGATGAAGCAGCCAAAGCGCGAGCCCTGGTCCACGATCCAGGTCAGCGCATCCGCGGCGCTCTCTGGCGCGGGTCCATAATCCATGCTCTCGAAGATCTCTTTCACGCTCATGTCCGTCGTCTCCAGTTCCGCAGAAGCGCCATCAGCTCGAGGCGTGGCGCCAGGAGGCCGAATAGGCCCCGGTCACGTGATGTTCGAGCTGCCGCTCGATGTCGCCCAGCAGCGAGGAGGCGCCGAAGCGGTAGAGGTCCGGCCGCAACCAGCGATCGCCGAGCTCTTCCTTGACCAGCGCGAGATAGGTCACCGCGTCCTTGGCCTTCGAAATGCCGCCCGCGGGCTTGTAGCCGACGCGGTAGCCGGTCTCCTCGTAATACTCGCGGATCGCCCGCATCATCACGAGGCTGACCGGCAGCGTGGCGTTGACGCTCTCCTTGCCGGTCGAGGTCTTGATGAAATCGGCGCCCGCCATTATGCAGACCATCGAGGCACGCGCCACGTTCTGCAGCGTGCCGAGCTCGCCGGTGGCGAGGATCGCCTTGACGTGCGCCTCGCCGCAGGCCTCGCGGAAGGCGCGCATCTCGTCGTAGAGCGCCTGCCAGTCCCCGGTCAGCACGTGCCGGCGCGAGATGACGATGTCGATCTCCCGCGCGCCGGCCTTCACGCTCTCGGTGATCTCGGCGACGCGGAGGTGGAAGGGCGAGAGCCCCGCCGGGAAGCCGGTCGAAACCGCCGCCACCGGGATGCCGGTGCCCTCCAGCGCCTCGACGGCAGGGGCGATCATGTCGTGGTAGACGCAGACCGCACCGGTGGTCAGCCCCTCGAGCCCCAGCGCCTCGAGGATATCCGCCCGCACCGGCTGGCGCGCCTTGGCGCAGAGCCGCGCCACGCGGCCCGGCGTGTCGTCCCCCGCCAGCGTGGTCAGGTCGATGCAAGAAATCGCCCGCGCGAGCCAGGCCGCCTGGTAATCCTTCTTCACCGAGCGCCGGCCCGGCAAGGTCGCGGCGCGCCGCTCGATCGCCGAGCGGTTGGCGGTGCAGCGCATCACCCGGTCCATGTCGAGCGGCATGCCCGGGTTGCGCGGCTCGTGGAGCTGCGGCAGCAGGCTGGTTTCGGATTGGCTCATCGTCTCGGTCATAGCTGGGGTCCTCCGGCGGGAAGGGTCGCACGGCCCCCTCGTATCGGCAAGCGGGCCAGCCCTGCGGATACGCGGCAAAGCCCCGATCAGCAAGCGACTCCTCGGCAGAGCGGGGCCGGTGGCAAGCCGCCGCGCCCTGCCCTTGCGTCACCGCACATGGATACGCCCCGAATACGTATTTGGAGAAGAGAAGAAGCAGGTGCCGGCACTCTGCCCCTTCTTCTCTTTCCAAATACGCAAATCCGGAGTCTGCCACGGGCACGCAGCCCGGCAGGCGCGCGTCGGATCCGGCTTGCAAATCTCCGCGCGCGCCGGAAAGTCTGGCGCGCACAGAGGAGACAGCCATGATCGCCATCATCTTCGAGGTCCTCCCCGCGGAGGGCCGCAAGGACCAGTACCTCGACATCGCCGCCGCCATGCGCCCCATGGTCGAGGAGGTCGAGGGATTCATCTCGGTCGAGCGCTTCCAGAGCCTCACCAATCCCGAGAAACTGCTCTCGCTGAGCTTCTTCGAAGACGAGGCGGCGGTGGAGCGCTGGCGGAAACTGGCTGCGCACCGCGGCGCGCAGAAGGCCGGGCGCGAGGGCATCTTCGCCGGCTACCGGCTGCGGGTCTGCCAGGTGCTGCGCGACTACGGCATGGACGACCGCGCCGAGGCGCCGCAGGACAGCCTCGCCGAGCATGGGTGAAATGCGAAACGCGGGCCCGAGGGGACCCGCGTTTGAAATTCATGCCGTCATGAACCTGCGGTCGAGGCTCAGCAGCCCGCCTTGATGATCGCTTCGGCGAGGATCGGCACGGTGGTCTTGTTCAGCCCCGCGATGTTCAGCCGCGAGTCGCCGACCATGTAGATGCCGTGATCCCGGCGCATGGTCTCGACCTGCTCCGGCGTTGCGCCGAGCCGCGAGAACATCCCGCGGTGCTGGGCGATGAAGCCGAAACGATCCGAGCCCGACAGGCGCTGCAGCTCGGAGGCCAGCTGCTCGCGCAGGCCCAGCATCGACAGGCGCACTTCCTCCAGCTCGGCGGCCCAGTCGGCGCGCAGATCGGGATCGTTCAGAACCATGGTCACCAGCCGCGCGCCGTGATCGGGCGGGAAGGAGTAGTTCTGGCGATTGAGGTAGTTCAGCGTGCCCTGGTTCAGCTTCTTCGCCGAGGCGTCGCTGCTGACAGCCATCAGCAGGCCCGTGCGCTCGCGGTAGATGCCGAAGTTCTTCGAGCAGGAGGCGGCGATCAGACACTCGGGCACCGAGGACGCGACGAGGCGCACGCCGGCGGCGTCTTCCTCGAGACCGTCGCCGAAGCCCTGGTAGGCGATGTCGATCATCGGCGTGCCCTGCTTCTCCAGCAGCAGCTCGGTCACGGCCTTCCACTGCGAGATGTTCAGGTTCGCGCCGGTGGGGTTGTGGCAGCAACCGTGCAGCAGCACCACGTCACCCGGCAGCACCTGCTGCAGGTCGGCGATCATGCCCACGAAGTCCACGCTGCGGGTCTCGGCGTCGAAATAGCGGTAGGGGACGATCTGCAGCCCCATGTGCTTGAGGATCGACAGGTGGTTGGGCCAGGTCGGGTCCGAGACGAAGACGCGCGCCTTGGGGTTGGCCATCTTGATCATGTCGAAGGCTTGGCGCACGGCGCCGGTGCCGCCGGGGGTCGCGGCCGCCGCCACGTTCTCGGCCGGGACCGCATCACCCAGCACCAGCTTGCCCAGAGCGTCGGCAAAGGCCGGATCGCCCGCGAGACCGGTGTAGGACTTGGTGGTCTCACTCTCCCAGAGCTGCTTTTCCGCCGCCTTGATGGCGCGCATGACCGGCGTGTTGCCGCTGGCGTCCTTGTAGACGCCGACCCCGAGGTCGACCTTCTGCGTCCGCGGGTCCTCTTTGTAGGCCTGCATCAGCATCAGGATTTTGTCTGCGGGTTGCTCTTTCAGAGTTTCGAACATCAGTCCTCTCCGGTGGCGACGGGCAGCGTGGGGAATTGCCCCCACTCGGTCCAGGACCCGTCATATAGGGCATGGTCGGTCTTGCCCAAACGCGTCAGGGCAAGGCTCAGGATGGCGGCGGTGACGCCGGAGCCACAGCTGGTGATGGCGGGCTTGCCCAGATCGACGCCGGCCGCCTCGAAGGCGGCGCGCAGCGCCTCGGGCGATTTCATCGTCTGGTCGGGGTTGAGCAGCGTGCCGAAAGGCACGTTCTTCGAGCCGGGAATATGCCCCGAGCGCAGGCCCGGGCGCGGCTCGGGCACATCACCGCGGAAGCGCGCGGGCGCGCGGGCGTCGATGATCTCGTGGTCGCGCAGCTTCGAAGCGGCCGAGACCTGCGTGACGTCCTTCACCAGGTGGTTCTGGCGGCGCACCATCATGTGGCGGTCGCGGATGACCGGGGGCAGATCCTCGACCTCGCGGCCTTCGGACTGCCATTTCGGCAGGCCGCCATCGAGCACGGCGATGTCGTCATGGCCCATCAGCTTGAACAGCCACCAGACGCGGGCGGCGGAAAACAGGCCGGTGCCGTCGTAGACCACAATCTGGTGGCCGTCGCCGACGCCAAGCGCGCGCATCCGCGACATGAACTTGTCGACGGGCGGCACCATATGCGGCAACTCCGAGCGCAGGTCAGAGATCTCGTCGATGTCGAAGAAGCGCGCGCTGGGGATGTGCGCGGCCTCATACTCGGCCTTCGGGTCGCGGCCGGATCCCGGCATGTACCAGCTCGCGTCGAGCAGGCGCAGGTCGGGATCTTTCAGGTGGCGCGCCAGCCAGTCGGTCGACACCAGCGTCTTGGGATCGTCACTTGCCATCACCTCTCCCCGGGGCAGTCAGCATCGCCTCGTCTCTAAGGTGCCCGTCCCGGACTCGCAAGGGCGGGATCGCCCGCGATCGCGCGCGGGCAGCGCGCAGCGTCAGCCGCGCTCCTTGAGCAGGCGCTGCTTCTGGCGGTTCCAGTCGCGCTTGGCCTCGGTCTCGCGCTTGTCGTGGTTCTGCTTACCCTTGGCGATGCCGATCTTCAGCTTCACCATGCCCTTGTGGTTGAAGTACATGACCAGCGGCACGATCGTCATGCCCTTGCGCTGGGTCTCGTTCCACAGCCGCGACAGCTCCTTCTTGGAGACCAGCAGCTTGCGGCGACGCCGCTCCTCGTGCGGGAACATGGCGCGGGTGTAGGGCGCGATGTAGGAGTTCACCAGCCACAGCTCGCCCTCTTCCACCGCGGCGTAGCTCTCGGCGATGTTGGAGCTGTTCTCGCGCAGGCTTTTGACCTCCGAACCGGACAGCACGATACCGCATTCGATATCGTCCTCGATCGCGTAATCGAAGCGCGCACGCCGGTTCTCGGCGATGATCTTGTAGTTCGGGTCGGACTTCTGCTTGGCCATGATGGGTGCACATAGGGTCTGAGGGGCGCTCTGTCCATATGGCGCTGGCGAGATTGGCGCTCAGGCCGGGCGCCGGATAGGCGCGGAGCGGGCCGAAACGGGGCTCTGCCCCCGAGGCGCTGCGCACCTCTCCCCCGGGATACTTGTATCTTGGCGAAGGGACAGGAGTGTGAGGATGTCCACTTCGTCTAGAGGAAAATATCCCCGCCGGAGGCATCCGGTCGCGCCGCCTTCGGCGCGCCGGGGCTGGCAACACCCCTCACCACATGTCCTTGCTCCTTTTTTCAGCGGTGCTAACAGGGAAGGCAAGGCGCGCGCCGCCTCGCGGGGCTTTGCGGTTCCGCAGCGGCCGGTGCACCAGTATCGACAGGAGAACGACCCATGCCAGAGGACCGGCAGATGCAGCGCTATCCCCGCAACATGATCGGCCACGGACCCGACCGCCCCGACGCGCAATGGCCCGGCGGCGCGAAGATCGCCGTGCAGTTCGTGCTGAACTACGAAGAGGGCGGCGAGAACTGCGTGCTGCACGGGGACGCGGCCTCGGAGGCCTTCCTGTCGGACATCGCCGGCGCGGCGCAATGGCAAGGCCAGCGCCACTGGAACATGGAGTCGATCTACGAGTACGGTGCCCGCGCCGGCTTCTGGCGGCTGCACCGCCTCTTCACCGGCTACGAGATCCCGCTCACCATCTACGGCGTCGCCACCGCCCTCGCCCGCTCGCCGGAGCAGGTCGAGGCGATGAAGGATGCGGGCTGGGAGATCGCCTCGCACGGGCTGAAGTGGGTCGAGCACAAGGACATGCCCGAAGCCGAGGAGCGCGCGTCCATCGCCGAGGCGATCCGCCTGCACACCGAGGTCGTCGGCGAGCCGCCGCGCGGCTGGTACACAGGGCGCTGCAGCGCCAACACCGTGCGTCTGGTCGCCGACACCGGGGCAATGGACTATATCTCGGACACCTATGACGACGATCTGCCCTACTGGCTGGAGGTGGAGGGCCGCGACCAGCTGATCATCCCCTACACGCTCGAAGCCAACGACATGCGCTTCGCCACCTCGCCCGGCTGGATCGAGGGCGAGATGTTCTACACCTACCTCAAGGACGCCTTCGACACGCTGATCGTCGAGGGCGCGGCGGGCAAACCGGCGATGATGTCGGTCGGCCTGCACTGCCGGCTGATCGGCCGCCCGGGCAAGATGGCGGGGCTGAAGCGCTTCCTCGACTACATCGGCGGCTTTGAGGGCGTCTGGACCCCGACACGGCTTGAGATCGCCGAGCATTGGGCAAAGACGCACCCTCCGAAGAAGGGTCCGCGCCCGTCGACCATGGACCGCGAGACCTTTGTCGGCACTTTCGGCGGCATCGTCGAGCATTCGCCCTGGGTCGCCGAGCGCGCTTTCGATCTGGAGCTGGGCGCGGCACATGACCGCCCCGCAGGTTTGGCCAACGCTCTCGCCCGCGTGCTGCGCACCGCCAGCCGCGAGGAACGGTTGGGCGTTCTGCAGGCGCACCCGGATCTTGCCGGCAAACTGGCGGAGGCCAAGCGGCTGACCGAGGACAGCACTTCCGAGCAGGCCAGCGCCGGACTCGACGCGCTGACCGACGCCGAGCGCGCGCGCTTCACCGAGCTCAATGCCGCCTACGTCGAGAAGCACGGATTCCCGTTCATCATCGCGGTGCGCGACCACGACAAGGCGGGCATCCTCGCCGCCTTTGAGCGCCGCATCGCAAACGACACCGACACCGAGTTCGCCGAGGCCTGCCGCCAGGTGGAACGCATCGCCCGCCTGCGCCTGGAGGCGATCCTGTGAGCACGACTGTAATGACCAAGCCCGAGATCACCAAGACCTACGCCTTCCCGCCCGCCGGCATGCCGCCGCGCGGCGACAACCCGCAGGGCGCCGCGGTCTTCACCACCGCCTATGCCTTCATCCCCGCGGGCACGATGCGCGACATCGTCACCTCCTTTCTGCCCGGCTGGCAGCAGACCCGCGCCTGGATCATCGCCCGCCCGCTCTCGGGCTTTGCCGAGACCTTCTCTCAATACGCGATGGAACTGGCTCCCGGCGGCGGCAGCAACGCCCCCGAGCCCGACCATGATGCGCAGGCGGCGATCTTCGTCGCCGAGGGCACCGCGCGGCTGACCCTGGGCCGCGACAGTCACGAGCTGCGCGCGGGCAGCTACGTCTACCTGCCGGCGAGCGCGGTTTGGACGCTTTGGAACACCGGCGAGGTGCCGTTCAAGTTCCACTGGATCCGCAAGCGCTGGCAGCCCGCCGAGGGGCTCACCTCGCCGGACGCGATCATCACCCATGACGACGATGTGGCGATCTCCTGGATGCCGGACAACGAGGGGCTCTGGGGCACCCAGCGCTTTGCCGATCCGCTCGACATCCGCCACGACTTCCATGCCAATATCGTCACCTTCGGCAAGGGCGGGCGCATTCCCTTTGCCGAGACCCACGTGATGGAGCATGGTCTCTACGTGCTCGAAGGCCGCGCACGCTACCTGCTCAACCAGGACTGGGTCGACGTGGGGCCGGGTGATTTCATGTGGCTGCGCGCCTTCTGCCCGCAGGCCTGCATCGTCGAGGAAAGCGAGCGCTTCCGCTACCTGCTCTACAAGGACGTCAACCGCCACGTCTCACTCGCGTCCTTCGGAGCGGCGCGATGAGGGAGATTGCAGCACGGCCGCTGACCGCCGAGGCCTTCGCGCCCTTCGGCGAGGTGCTCGAGGTGAAGGACGCGGCGGACAAGATCATCAACCAGGGTCTCTGCGGGCGGCACCACGACCGCGCCGCCATGGACTTCGGTCCCGAGGGCCGGGCGGGCATCAGCCTCTTCGACGCGGAGCCGCGCGCCCTGCCTTACACGCTGGAACTGGTCGAGCGGCACCCCGAAGGCAGCCAGGCCTTCCTGCCGATGCACCAGAACGAATGGCTCGTGATCGTCGCCGAGCCCGGCCCGGGCGAGAACGAGGCACCTGGCGCGGTGCATGCCTTCCTCGCCGCGCCGGGACAGGGGATCAACTTCCACCGCGGCACCTGGCACGGGGTGCTGACACCGCTGCACGCGCCGGGGCTCTTTGCCGTGGTCGACCGCATCGGCGCGACGCCCAACCTCGAGGAACACTGGCTGGAGGAGCCGCTGCTGATCACCCGGGGCTGACAGAGCCCCGGACCCGGCCCCACCGGGGCCACCCCGCGCAGACGCCCGGCAGAGGCGGCGGGTCATCTCATAACCACGACGCAAACACGACGAGGGAGACTATGGAATGACTGACGCAACCGCCCCCAAGGGCCACCCGATCGGCACGCCCGAGCAGCTGATGAACCCCGACTATATGCCGCCGCTCGGCAAGGCGGTGCCACTGGGGCTGCAACACGTGCTGGCGATGTTCGCCTCGAACGTCACCCCGGCGATCATCATCGCCGGGGCCGCGGGGTTCGGCTACGGCTCGAACAGCCCCGACTTTCCCAACATGATCTACATGATCCAGATGGTCATGCTGTTTGCCGGCATCGCCACGCTGTTCCAGTCCATCGGCTTCGGCCCGGTGGGGGCGCGGCTGCCAATCGTGCAGGGTACGTCGTTTGCCTTCCTGCCGGTGATGATCCCGGCGGTGGCCGGACAGGGCGTCGCGGGCATGGCCGGGCTGATGACCGGCATCGTGATCGGCGGGATCTTCCATTTCTGCCTCGGCTTCATCGTCACCAAGATCCGCCACGCGCTGCCGCCGCTGGTCACCGGGCTGATCGTGCTGATGATCGGCCTCGCGCTGCTGAAGGTCGGCATCCAGTACGCCGCGGGCGGGGTGCCGAAGCTGGGCACGCCGGAGTTCGGCAGCCTCGCCATGTGGCTGCCGGCGCTGGTGGTGATCCTCGTGACGCTGGCGGTGAAGTTCTTCACGCGCGGGCTGCTGTCGCTCTCGGCGGTGCTGGTCGGTCTCGTGGCGGGCTATCTCGTATCGCTGGCCATGGGGCAGGTCAGCTTCGGCAGCGTCGCCAACGCGCCGGTCTTCGAGCTGCCCATGCCGTTCCGCTGGGGCATCGAGTTCAACGCGGCGATCATCATAGGCATGTGCTTCATGGCGATCATCTCGGCGATTGAGACCGTGGGCGACGTGTCCGGCATCACCAAGGGCGGTGCAGGCCGCGAGGCCACCGACCGCGAAGTTGGCGGGGCCACCTTTGCCGACGGGCTGGGCTCGGCGGTCGCCGGGGTCTTCGGCGGGTTGCCCAACACCTCGTTCAGCCAGAACGTCGGGCTGATCTCGATGACCGGGGTGATGAGCCGCCACGTGGTCACCATCGGCGCGCTGTTCCTCATCGTCTGCGGGCTGGTGCCGAAGGTCGGTGCGGCGGTCTCGACCGTACCGATCAACGTGCTCGGCGGCGCGGTCATCGTGATGTTCGGCATGGTCTGCGCCGCGGGCGTGAACATGCTCTCGGAGGTGGTCTGGAACCGCCGCAACATGGTGATCTTCGCGATCTCGCTCTCGGTGGGCTTCGGGCTGCAGCTCGAACCTTCGGCGCTGCAGCACCTGCCCCAGACGGCACAGGTGCTGCTGACCTCGGGGCTGCTGCCCGCCGCAGGTCTGTCGATCCTGCTCAACCTGCTGCTGCCCGAGGATCTTCACTGACCCCCGGGAGCCGAGCCGGCCGGCGCGTTCAGTCGCGCCGGCCGTCGTGGCGCCAGTCACGCTGCCAGCCGTCATGCCGATCGCGACCCTGCCCGATCCCGCGGCCAACGATGCGCCAGCCCGCCTTCTCGAGGCATTGCGCTGAAAATACCCGCTCCTTGTCCTTGCCGATGCGGATTTTCTTGCTGCACCGGTCCGGCAGCGCGTCGGTCCGCACCGCGGCGCTGCGCAGGCAGGAGCGCTGCATGATGGCACCCCGCTCTCCACGCACCTCGCGCAGGCAGGTCCCCGGCAGAACACCCCGGGGCTGCGCGTGGGAGGACTTTGTTGGCTGGCCGGCGCGGTTGTCGAAGACATAGGGACGCGGCAGGTAGGGTGCCGAATTTTCCGCGCGCCAGTGCGCCTCCTGCTGCGCCTTCTTCTGCGCTTCCTTTTTCTTGTCCCGCTCGCGGTCCTCCGCGCGCGCCTCGCTGACGGCCTTGCCGATCATGTAGACGAGAGCGGCCCCGCCGATCACCTTGGCGACGTCCCGCGCCTCGGCCGCACGGGAGGGGGCGGCGCTGAAACCGGTGACGACGAGCGAGGCCGCGAGCACGCCGGCGATGAACTTCCTGGACATGAGCTGTCTCCTTGGGGTGGGTCCGATAGGCCATCACGGCGGTTGCCGCGATCTGCAAGGAGCCTCGGTCCGCCCCGGCGAAACAGGCAATATCCCTCCGATGTTATCGGATATCCGCCGACTATCCGTTCGGGGCTATTGAATTGCGGCGGCGGCGCGCTCAGTCTTCAGGCATGAATACGCCGCTTCTCACCCTCTCGCTTCTGCTCGTCCTTGGCGCCACCGCGGCGCAGGCCGAGTGCTATGCGGAGTACAAGGCCAAACAGGACGACCCTCTGCGGCTTCAGTATGGCATTGCCCTGCTGCCGACGGAGACCTGCCCGTCCAAGAACACCGCGGCCGCGCAGCTGGAGATCCGGCTCGACCGCAATGGCTGGACGCTGCTGAGCGTCGTCGCCCTGTCCGAACAGCCGCCCTCGGAAGAAAAGAAGAAGAATGCCGGCGAGTTCTATCTCCGCTACTGAGGCGCGCCGCGCGGGCGGGCGCATCGTCACATTCGGCATTGCCGCGATCATCGCCCTGCTGGTCCTTGCCGGCGGGGTGCTGATGTTCACTCTGCCCGACGGCAACGCCTTCAACGCGCGGGTCGAGCGGATCTTCGTCGAGCATGATCTCACCGCCCAGGCCGAGGTGAAACTGCTGGAGATCCTCGCGCTCTCGGGCACCGCCTTTGCCGACACGCTGGCGAGCTACCGGATGGTGATCTTCGTGCTGCTGGTCTTTGCCGCTGCCATGCTGGTCGCCGCGCTGGTCTTCCTGGTGATGCTGGCCGGGATGAACCGCCGCATGGCGCAGATCGAACGCTCGGGCATCCAGGTCAGCTCGCTGATCATCAGCCGCGAGGAGAACATGGTCTATCTCAACACCATGGGCTTCAAGCTGACGGCAGCGATGATCGAGACGCTCTCGGTGCTGGCCGAGGCGCGGATGGACGACGAGACACTGACCGGCGCTCAGATCGAGGGCATGATCTCTGGCCGCGATGCCAGCGACTGCGAGGAGGCCGCGGGGGCGACCCGGATCAAGCGGCTGCGCGATGGGCTGGGCAACCAGATGGTCAGCGAACTGCTGGTGCGCAACATCGCGCGCAAGGGCTATCACCTCGCGATCGACAAGGACGTGATTGAGGTCGTCTGATACCGCAGGCCCCGAAGATTTGTCGGCCGCAGGACAGAAGACCGCGCCACTGCGCCGTCTTTCCCAGGAAAAGCTTGCGATTCCACCGTGTCTGTTCAAGACTTCCCTGCACCCGGACTTTTTTTGCCGGGTCAGCCCCTTTCGATTTCGGGGGCAGGTCAGAATTTGAAAGCCAGTTATTATGTCGCAAGCCTCCGACAAGATCGCGCGGCGCGTATTCTCGTTGTGCCTGTTCCTCGCCGTTCTTGGCGTTGGTTTCCTCTACGGCGCGCTCGCAACCCGAAAGAACCTCTTTCCCGCCCCGCAGCTCGAGTTCACCTATGAGATACTCACCACCCTCGGGCACAATGACCTGACGAGCCACCCCCGGCGTCATCACCTGCAGCCGTCGCGTGGCATGGGCGAGGGGGTGATCGTCAACGAGATCGGCGACGATGGCGCTCTGGTCTTCATGGCCGGCTTCTTCGACGACGAGAACCAGGCCCGGTTGGTGCACCGCGACGGCAGCGTGATGCGCAAGTGGTCGCTCGACTACTTCAAGCATTTCGCCGACGCCGACACCCGGATGTGCGAGCTGGCCACCACCCTCCACGTGGATCAGCATGGCGCTCTGGTCACGCCCCGGGGTGAGGTGGTTTTCAATTACGAGTACTGCGGTGCGGTGAAACTATCGCCCTGCGGCGAGGTGATCTGGACCCTGAACGACCGTGCCCACCATTCGATCGTCCCCGCCGCCGGCGGCGGCTACTGGCTGCTGGGACGCCAGCGCTGGACCGCATCCGATGCGCCCGACCGCATGCCGCCCTTCTCGAGCTCCGCGACCAACCAGGAGATCAAGGAAGACACCGTCATGAAGATCAGCGAAGACGGGGAAATCCTGCTCGAGGTCTCGATCCCGCAGCTGATGCGCGACGCCCACCTCGAAGCTTTGCTGACCGCCAACGGCGAGGATTTCAGCCGCGACTCTGCCGACCGCGGCGAGCTGGTGCACTCCAACAAGGTGGCCGAACTGCCCGCCGACTATGCGGAAGCCTTTCCGCGTTTCGACACCGGCGACCTGCTGCTGTCGATGCGCGATCTCAACCTCGTTATGGTCGTCGATCCGGTCAGCTGGGACGTGAAGTGGCACCAGACCGGACCGTGGCTTCGCCAGCACGACCCCGAGTACCTTCCCGACGGGCGCATCTCGATCTTCAACAACAACGTCTACCGCACCGTCTACCCGGACGAGGTGCTCGACCTGTCTACCCCGCCGGTCAGCAACATCACCGCCGTGGATCCCGAAAGCGGAGAGGTCGAGGTGCTCTTTGGCGAGGCACCGGGACAGGAGATGCTCTCGGCCATCCGCGGCCAGCACGAGATCCGCCCCGGCGGCGGCATGGTGATCGCCGAATTCGACGGCGGACGAGTGATCGAGACCGACGCCACCGGGAAGGTGGTCTGGGAATACGTCAACGCCTTCGACGCCGACAGCGTCGGCGAGATCACCAACGCCGATGTCTATCCGCCCGGCTATTTCGAAACCGCCTGGGAAGCCTGCGCCGGGCAGTAGCCGGCCCCTAGGCACGAGAGACCTCGCACCGCACGACAAGGAGACAGCGACAGATGACGAGCAACGCACGCGCAGCGGCGCTTTTCCTCCTGGCATTCGCGATCGCGATGCCCGACCCCGCCTCGGCCTATATCGGCCCCGGAGCTGGCCTCGGCGCCATCGCCGTGACCCTGGCGGTCCTGCTGGGCGTCCTGCTGCTGCTGGTCGGCCTCGTGTGGTATCCGCTCAAGCGGATGCTGAGGAACAAGGCCGCCGCGCGCGGTGATACCGCGAGCGATACCCGCAAATGATGAACGCTCTCGCGGTCTCGCTGCTCGCGGTCGCCGGTTTCGGGATCGGACTCTGGCGCAGCCACATAGTGACGGTGGCACGCGCTGCAATAGCCACGGCAATGTCCGGCATTACCGCGATGATGGACAGCGAGTTGGATGACGATGCAAAGGAGGTTGCGGTGCGCCGCGCCGGCTTTGCACTGATCCGCGCCGCACTCGGCCTGTGCTGGCGCCTCGCCCTGTCGCTTGCCCTTGCGGCGCTGCCGATCCTTGCCGCCGACCTGATCGGCCTCGTGCCCTCCGAGTCGGTGCTGTCGCTGATGATGCGGCTCGACTACCTCTTCATCGTCTCGGTGGCGGCGATTGCGGGGGCGGAGCTGCTCCGCCGCCTGCGCGGCCCGGCGCGGCACGACCCCGAGGCGCTGCCCGAGATCAACCGCTATTCGACCGCCGACCGCTTCTTCCACATGTTGGCCTTTTCCGGCCCGGCGGTGATGAAGGGCGCCTCGAAGCTAGAGGACCGGCTGATGCCGGATGCGGTGCAGGAGCCCGACGGGCCGCCGATCTTCGTCACCTCGCTGGCACGCGGCGGCACCACCGCGCTGCTCAACGCCCTGCACGAGGTTCCCGGCATCGCCACCCACACCTACCGCGACATGCCCTTCATCACCGCCCCCGCGCTCTGGAACCGTCTCGCCGGTGGACGCGCGCGGGACGTCGGGCGGCACGAGCGGGCGCATGGGGACGGGCTGGAGATCGACCTAGACAGCCCGGAGGCTTTCGAGGAGGTGTTGTGGAAGACGCTCTGGCCCGGCAAGTACCGGGCCGACGGGATCGCTCTGTGGGACACGCCCGACCGCGATCCAGAGGCCGAGGCCTTCATCTCGCGGCAGATGCGCAAGGTGATCCACGCCCGGCGCGCCGCGCCCGGAGCTGCGCGCTACTGCTCGAAGAACAACGCCAACATCGCCCGCATCCCCTATCTGCTGGAGGCCTTCCCCGGCTGCCAGATCGTAGTGCCGCTGCGCCGCCCCGAGACCCATGCGGCCTCCTTGCTGCGCCAGCACCTGAACTTCCTGAAGCTGCAGAAGGACGACGAGTTCATCCGCCGCTACATGCGCGACATCGGTCACTTCGAATTCGGCCGGATCCACAAACCGCTGCTCTTTCCCGGCTTCGATACCGGGGCCTTCGATCCCGTCACGCCCGACCACTGGATGAACTACTGGCTGCACGCCTTCCGCCATGTCGAACGCTACAAGGACCGCTGCCTCTTCGTGCTGCAGGACGACATGCGGGCCGAGCCGCAGGAGACGCTTGAGGCGCTTTGCGCGCAGTTGGACGTCGATCCGGCGGGGGTGAATTTCGGCACTCACTTCCGCCCGACGCCCGACCGCGCGCCGCAGGATCTCTACGACCCCGCGCTCTTCGCCGAGGCCGACGCGGTCTATCGCGGGCTGGAGCGCCGTGCCGCGCCGCCGCCGGGCCTGCAAGGCATCGGCGGAAAACCGATCACCGTGCGCGCATAGACGCCGGCCCCGCGGGCGCACGCTGGATCACCCGCGATGGTTGAGCTAGCATTCAAACGTCCCGGTTCAGGGCCTTAGGCCCGGGGCGCGACCAGAGGATTGAGGTCGAACCCGATCATTTCAGACAATCGCAGGTGCCTGTTTTCAGCCTGCAGCCAGCCTCGGACTCACCTCCGGGGAGAGCCGCGTCATAGCGGCGGATTACCCATAGGCCTTCCCCGGACACCCGCAACGGACTCACACAACGGAGGAGCGGAGGCTCTCATGGCACTTAAGGAAAAATTCTCCGAGACCGACTGGGCAATGGTTCTCGAGGCCCCGATGCTCTCGGGTTTGGCGATCACCGCCGCCGATCCCGGGGGGCTGATCGGCGCGGTTCAGGAAAGCGCGGCCATGGCCGGCTCGCTGAAGGATGCCTCCGCCGGCACGCTCGCCGCCGAGGTGGCCGAGGCTTACAAGACCTCAGAGGGCCGCTCGGCCGCGATGGACGGGGTCAAGGCGCTGGTGAAGGGCAAGAAGCCGCCGGAGATCACCGAGGCCGCGATCGCCCGCCTGTCAGAGATCCTCGGAACGGTGAAGGCCACCGTCCCGGAAGAAGCGGGGGCCTTCTCGGAGTTCCTGATCGACACCGCGACCCGCACCGCCGAGGCGGCCAAGGAGGGCGGCTTCCTCGGCTTCGGCGGCGAGGCCGTCTCCGACGCCGAGAAGAAGACGCTGGCCGACCTGCAGGCGGCGCTTGGCGGCACCGCAGGGGTCTGACCCTGCCTGATGAGCGAAGGTGGCGCGGCGCTCAGCCGCGCCGCAACCGTGCCAAAAGGCCCTGCGACGGCTCGCCGGTGACCGGCAGCCCAGCGCGCGCCTGGTAGCCTTCGATCGCTGCCGTGGTCTTCTTGCCCAACACCCCGTCGGGTGTACCGGCGTCGAAGCCTGCGCCGTTGAGCCGGCCCTGCAACTCGCGCCGGTCGTCGATGGTCAGCCCGTAGCGATCCGGCGGAAAGCCCCCGCGGATCGGTCCCGCGCCGAGCAGCCGGTCCGACAGGTGGCCGACGCCGATGCCGTAATTCTGCGCGTTGTTGTAGCGCAGGATCACGTTGAAGTTCCGGTAGACGAGGAAAGCCGGGCCGCTCGCGCCCTGCGGCAGCAGCAGCTTGCCGGACCCCGAGGGCAGAGAGCCACCCGCCGCCGGGCGCACACCCGACGCGGCCCAGCCCGAGCCGCTGCGGGTGCCGCCCGCCATGGAGGCGCCGCCGGAGGGAAGCACCACCTCAAGCCCCCAAGGCTCGCCACGCCGCCAGCCGCTGCGCGACAGGTAGTTGGCGGTGGAGGCCAGCCCGTCGGTCGGATCGTCCGACCAGATGTCGCGCCGCCCGTCGCCCCGGAAGTCGACCGCGTAGCTCTGGTAGGTGGTGGGGATGAACTGCGTGTGGCCCATGGCCCCGGCCCAGCTGCCGGTCAGATGCGCCGGGTCGATGTCGCCGCGTTCGAGGATGCGCAGGGCTGCGAGGGTCTGCGCCTCGAAGAAGGCACCACGCCGCCCGTCATAGGCCAGCGTCGAGCAGGCAGAGATAACCGGGATGTTGCCGCGCCGGGTACCGTAGCTGCTCTCCATGCCCCAGACCGCGCAGACCACATGCGGCGGCACGCCGTAGCGCGCCTCGATCTGGCGCAGCACATCCATGTTGCGGCGCAGCTCGGCCCGTCCCTGGCTGACCTTCTGCTCGTTGGCGGTGATCGCGAGATAATCCTCGAGCGTGCGGGTGAACTCGGTCTGGCTCCGGTCGCGCTCGACCACCCCGGGCAGGAAACCCGCCGACCGGAAGGCCGCATCATAGGTGCTTGCCGAGATGCCCTGCGACAGCGCCCTGCCCCGGAATGAGGCGACCCAGGCATCCCAGCCGGGGTTCGGCTGAGGTCGCAGCATGGGATCGTCCGGCGCACTCGCACCGCCCGAATATCCGCCGCCTCCGCAGCCCGCCAGCAGGGCCATCGCCCCACCCGTGATCAGGAAAGTACGTCTTGTGCTGCCCATCTGCCCGCTCCGCCCCTTTGTAGGTTTTGCAGGCAGACTGACCCGCCCCGGACGCCTCGGCAAGGGCCTGCCGGACCATCGGCAAGCCCTTGCCACCGGGCGGGATTTCCGGCCCGACGTTCAGGAGGCCCCGACCAGCGCGCGCAGCTTGCCGAGCACCCGGTCGTAGTCTTCCTGGTAGTTGATCAGCCCCGCGTAGTCGCCGCCCTCGTCGAAGAGCAGAACCATGGCGGAGTGGTCCATGGTGTAACCCCCATCATCCAGCGCCACCTTCCGGGCGTAGATGCGAAAGGCCTTGATCGCCTTGTCCATCTCCTCGCGCGCGCCCGAAACCCCCAACACGCCGGGCACCCAGGAGACATATTGCTCCAGCTGCTCGGGCGTGTCGCGCTCCGGGTCGACGGTGACGAAATAGACGCGCAGTGTCTCGCCCTCCTCGCCGAGCCCCTCCTGCCAGGTGGCGATGTCACCCAGGGTAGTCGGACAGACCTCGGGGCAATGGGTGAACCCGAAGAACACCGCCGAGGGTGCGCCTTTCAGGCTGTCCTGGGTAAAGGTGCCGCCGTCGGTGGCGGTCAGGTGATAGTCGCCCCGGCCCAGCGAGGCCGTCACGTCCTGCTCCAGGCGCGGGGCAACGACGCGGAACCAGAGCAGGGCGAGGAGGGCGAGAAAGACCAAGCCCCAGAGCGCGATGCGGATCGTGGTGATGCCTTGTTTCGTCACGCGCCCGCCCCTCAGTTGCCGTGGGTCATCTGGCCGTGGGCCGCGCCCTTGGCGTTGGGCGCGCCGATGGCCAGCGGCACCTCGATCGTGCCGGCCTTCTCGAAGGTGAGGGAGATGGTCACGCTCTCGCCCATCACCAGCGGCTGCTTCAGCCCCATGAGCATCAGGTGATAGCCGCCCGGCTTCAACTCGACCGTCTCGCCCGCGGGGATCACCAACCCATCCGGCAGTTCGCGCATCTTCATCACCTGACCGTCCATGGCCATCTCGTGGATTTCCATGTGGTCGGCCAGCTCCGCCGAGGTGCTCGCGGCGACCAGTCGGTCATCCTCGGTGCCGGTGTTGGTCACCGTGAAGAAACCGCCGCCCACCGGCTGGTTGGGCAGGCTGGCGCGCGAGAACGGCTTCTCGATGCGCAGGGCGCCGATCTCGTAGCTCGCATCGGCGTGCATTCCCGCATGCTGGGAGTTGTTCATCTCGTGACCGGCACGCTCGTTGCCGGCATGGGCGGCCGAGGTGGACAGCAGGGCAAGGCCGAGGGCGGTGATCAGGGTGGTCTTCATGTGTCTCTCCTCCGACGCGCGCGCGGACGCACCGCTGCCTGCGCGGGATATATCTCGGGCCATGCGGCCCTGGATCTGTTCGGGAAAGCGGCCTCGCGCCGCGGCTCCGGATCAGACCAGCGCCGGGGGCGCGCGCGGAGAGTTTCGCGGATAAGTCTGTTGCGGCGGCAGACCGAGGTCGCGCAGGGCGGCCATCTGGAAGCGGTGATCGATCCTCTGCGCCAAGGTAGCCGGTGCGATTTCGGGCACCTCGGGCAAAAGGTTGCAGACCGGGCAATGGTGCGCGTGGTGGAACGTGTCACCTTCGCAAAGGTCGTCCAGGGTTCCGCCCATGGCGAGGTAGCTGCGCAGGCTTGCCTCCGCCGGCCCCTCGGGCGCCATGCGGGCCGCAAAGACGACGCTGGCCAGCGCCACCGCGAGGATGGCGACAGGCAGGGTCAGACGAAAGGCGCGCAAACGGCTCATGTCCCGATGTGTACTGTTCTTTCACGGACCTTGGAAAGGGACGTTGCGTCGCATATGGATGCAGCGCAACCGGGCAGCAGCGGCGAGCGCCTTTTACTTCACGTTATCTTTTGTTCGCTTATGTTGCGTCGTGCTAGACTGTGACCACCGGCACTGACACTCGCGCAGCCCGCGCGCCCGTCAGGTGCCCCTGCCCGAAGGAGGCACGTGCCCGCCCTGCCAAAGACCCCTTTAGATGTTCGTGGCAGGGACGGTAGCCGAGAGATCATGACCGCCGAAAAGGATGTCTCCCAACCCCGCATGATGGGCGAGGTCCGCAAGGACCGCATCGCGCAGATGATCCGCAAGGCCGGCTTCCTGTCGTCGGCGGATCTCGCGGGGCATTTCGGCGTGTCCGAAATGACCGTGCGACGCGACCTGCGCGAGTTGGAGGACCGGGGGGACCTGCGCCGCACCCACGGGGGCGCCGTTCTGGGGGACGGCGGGCTGCCCGATCCGGTGCCCGCGCCCTTCTTCTGCGAGCGGCAGAACCGCAACGCCGGGGCGAAGGCGCGCATTGCGCGGCAGGCGCTGGCACTGACCAGCCCGACGGACATGGTGGCGCTGGACGTGGGCACCACGGTGCTGGAGCTGGCCCGGCTGATGGTCGGCGATGCCCGGCGGCGCCTGTTCACCAACAACCTGCGCATCGCGGCGCTCGAGACCCAAGCCGAGGTCTACATGCTGGGCGGCCGGATCCGCCCCGCCGCCATGTCGCTGGTCGGACCGGTGGCGATGGAGCAGGCGGGGAAGCTGTGGTTCGACACGGTGTTCCTCGGTGTCACCTCGATCTCCGAGGAGGGCATCTTCGATCTTTGCATCGAGGATGCCGAGATGAAACGAACCTTTGCCGCCCGTGCCGGGCGTTGCGTGGTGCTGGCCGACAGCAGCAAGTTCGGCCTGCCCGCGCTCGTGCAGGTGGCTGCGCTCGAGAAGATCGACACGCTGGTGACCGATGCCGCACCGCAGGGCGCTCTGGCGGCGGCGCTGTCCGCGGCGCAGGTCGAGGTGATCGTCGCCTGACGCTGTCGCGCCTCAGTCCCGGTAGCCGGGCGAGGTCAGGTCGAGCTGACGCTTGATGCTTTCGAGATGCATGCGCGCGCTTTCAGGATCGCCCTCGCGCATCAGCCTCGCCGTCCTCTCGGCAAGCTCCTTGGCGACGGGGATGAGCCGTCGGCCGGAGCTCATCGCCTTGAGCTGCACCTCGGCGGCGCGTTCGAGGTAGTAGAGATCGTCCCAGGCCTCGGCAATATTCGGTGCGCAGACCATGACGCCGTGGTTGCGCATGAACACGACATCCGCGTCTCCCATCGCCTCGGCAATACGCTCGCCCTCGGCATTGTCGAGCGCAAGCCCGTTGTAGGCCTCGTCCACCACGGTGCGGCCATAGAATTTCAGCGCCGTTTGCCCGGCCCAGACCAGTGGCTCGCCTTCGATCATCGTCAACGCGGTGGCGTTTGGCATGTGGGTGTGGAAAGCCGCGCCGACGCGCGGGTGCCGCTTGTGCAGACGCGCGTGGATGTAGAAGGCGGTGGCCTCGGGTTCGCCCTCGCCCTGCAGTACGTGACCGTCGAAATCGCAGATCAGCAGGCTGGAGGCCCTGGCCTCTGCAAAGGCATCGCCCAGCCGGTTGACGAGGAAGAGATCGGGATGGCCGGGCACCACGGCGGAGAAATGGTTGCAGATGCCCTCTTCCAGCCCGTAGCGCGCCGCCATGCGCAGGGTCGCGGCGAGATCGACCCGCGCAAGATGGATCGCGTCGGTGCCCAGATCGACATTGCGCAGCGGCGCGGGGGCGGCAGGCTTCTGCATCTCGTGGGCCATGCGGCGGATCCTTTTCGGTGTGTAAGGCGGAGGGTGCAAGCGCGGGCGGGGATTGTCCAGCGCCAGCCCGGGGCAGTGGGATCGCGCCTCCACCCTCGAGTTCAGTGCTTTGTCCCAAGTAAGGCGGGATGCCTTCACCCTGGCGCCAATGCGCCAGCCCACACTGACGGGCCGACGCGACGCAAAGATCAGCCTGCCGACAAGAACGGCAGGACCTCGGCCTCGAATTCTACGCGCATGGTCAGATTCATCGCATGGCCGCCCTGATCCAAGATCACAAGCTTGGCGCCCGGGATGCGTGCCGCAAGCCGCTCGGACTGCGCCACATCCACCAGCGCGTCATCCCTGCTGGCGATCAGAAGGATGCCCGATCCGTCGGAGATCTGCGGCAGGCGGAAATCGCGCAGCGCATTGATGCGGTGGGTGATGTTTTCCACCCCCTGGAAATGCGCCACGGCATGGGCTTCCTCGGCGGCGATCTTCTCCGGATGCGCGGCGATCCAGAACGGCGGGTAGAGGAAGTTCATCTGCAGCGCGGCGAAGGCTGGCAGCCCCTGCCCCGCCAGCGTCGCCAGCCGGATGTCGAAGCAGCGCGCCGTATGCGCGTCAATCTCGGGCCAGGCGTTGATCGCCACGACCCGCCCGACGCGCCGCTCCTGGCGCGCGGCGAGATCGAAGCCCACCAGCCCGCCGAGCGCATGGCCCATCAGGTCGAAGTCCCCGACCCCGGCGTCGTCGCAGACTTCGAGAATATCGTCGGCCATGTCCTTGATGGAGGTCGGCCCCAGATGGCAGCCATTCGCGCCCGTGCCGCGCTGGTCATAGAGGATCAGATCAAAGACTGGCTCGAGAGCCTCGAGATGCGGCGCCCAATAGCCCTGCGCGCCGCCGAGTCCGGAACACAGGACAAGCGTGCGGGCGCCCTCGCGCCCGCACTTGAGATGGGTGAATTCCATTACTTGATGACCGCGACCGTGGCGATCTCGACCAGCGCATCAGGCTTAACCAACCCGCATTGGATGCAGTAGCGCGCCGGCTTGTCGCCCGGGAAATAGGTCGCGTAGACCTCGTTCACCGCGGCGTAGTTGGCCCAGTCGGTGACGAAGATATGGTTCATCACCACGTCGTCCATCGTGCCGCCGGCGGTCTCGATCACCGACTTGATGGTCTCCAGCACGTGCTTGGTCTGCGCCGCCGCATCGCCCACGTGCACGACGTTGTTTTCCTTGTCGAAGGGCAACGTGCCCGACACGTACACAACCCCGTCGGCCAGCACGCCCGGCAGATAGGGTGCGAGCGGCTTGCCGGTGCCTTCGGGGATCACGGGAGTCTTAGGCATTCGAAAGTTCCTTTTCTTCCTTGGAGATGAGCGCGGCGCAGAAGTCTTCGGTTTTGGCGACCCAGCCGAAGAAGGTGGCGACGTTGTAGACCGATGCTTGCTGGATGAAGTCCGGACCGAGGTGGTTGGTCGCGTCCTCGAGCATCAGGCAATGGTACTCGAGGTGGAAGGCATCGCGCAGAGAGCTTTCCACGCAGACATTGGTGGCGATGCCAGTGAAGATCAGCGTCTTGATCCCGCGCGAGCGCAGGGCGCTATCGAGGTAGGAGTTGAAGAAGCCCGAGTAGCGCGGCTTGGGGATCAGCAGATCGCCCTCCTGCGGCTGCAGCTCGTCAATGATGTCATAGTCCCAGCCGCCCTTCGCCAGAAGCTGGCCCCAGAGTTCGGGGCGCTTCTTCATGGTCTTGATGGCGTTGGATTTCTTGACGTTCGGAGACTCCGGCCCGCCGGCCTCGACATAGGCCGGATCCCAGCCGTTCTGCAGGAAGGTGACCAGCACGCCGGCATCGCGGCAGGCCTTGGTCACCTTCGAGATGTTCTCGATGCAGGACCGCGCGCCCGACACGTCGAAGCCCGCGAGGTCGACGTAGCCGCCCTTGGTGGCATAGGCGTTCTGCATGTCCACCACGATCAGCGCGGTGGTCTCTGGATCGAAGCCGAAGGCTTCGGGTTGTGCGGCAACTTCCATCTCGGTCCTCATGCGGGTTCTGCGACCTGCACCGACTTGCGGCAGGCCATGAGCGGCTGAATCTTGGAGCCGAAATCCTCGACCCCCTGCACGAAATCGTCGAAGGTCAGCAGAACACCGCCCGTGCCGGGCACCTCTGCCACTTCGTCGAGCATCTTCGCGACGGTCTCATACGAACCGACGAGCGTGCCCATGTTGATATTCACCGCCGAGACCGGGTCCGACATCTGGCGCACATTGGTGTCCGAACCCGAGGTGGTGTCCGCCGCGCTCTGCAACCCAAGCCAGGACAGCGCTTCCTGGTCGGCGCCCTCCTTGTAGAGGTCCCACTTCGCGCGGGCCTTCTCGTCGGTTTCATCGGCGATGATCATGAAGAGCGCGTAGGTGGACACGTCGCGCCCGGTCTTGGCGGTGGCCTCCTTGAGCCGTTCGGCGTTGGGCGCGAAGGCCGTGGGCGTGTTCACCCCCTTGCCGAAGCAGAAGTTGTAGTCGGCATAGGTCGCCGAGAACTCCATGCCTGCATCGGACGAACCGGCGCAGATCACCTTCATGTCGGCCTGCGGCTGCGGGCTGAGACGGCAGTCCTCCATCTGGAAGAATTCGCCCTTGAGATCGCTCTTGCCGGTCTCCCAGAGGTCACGCAGCACCTGCGCATATTCCCCGAGGTATTTGTAGCGTGTGCCGAAAAATTCGTCGCCCGGCCACATGCCCATCTGCGTGTACTCGGGCTTTTGCCAGCCGGTCACCAGGTTGACGCCGAAACGGCCGTTCGAGATGGAATCGATGGTCGCGGCCATGCGCGCCACGATCGCCGGCGGCATCACCAGCGAGGCGGCGGTGGCGTAGAGGCGGATCTTGCTGGTGCAGGCCGCCAGACCTGCCATCAATGTGAAGCTTTCCAGGTTGTGATCCCAGAACTCCGTCTTGCCCCCGAAGCCCCGCAGCTTGATCATGGTGAGCACGAAGTCGAGCCCGTGCTTCTCGGCGCTCATCGTGATCTGCTTGTTGAGCTCGAAGCTCGGCTTGTACTGCGGCGCGGTCTCGGAGATGAGCCAGCCGTTGTTTCCGATGGGAAGAAAGACCCCGATTTCCATGTGTGACCTCGTTTTCGGACAGATGTCATGCGGCCCACGGGCCGTCTGAGGTCAGGAAAGATTTTTTTACCAAACGGTAAAATAAACTTCTGCGAATTTCACCGGCTCGTGCACGAAGATGCTGAAGATGCGAGCGCTTCGACGGCGCAGCGTCAGAAGTTGATCAGAATATGTATGGGAAACTCGTGTTTCGAGCGTTCTTCCGCGCCGGGTGCCTGCGGGCTCCGGAGACTCACGCGCCCCTCGTTGCACAAGCCCATTGGCACGCGCGGGCAGACCGCGGAGACACGCGGTGACGACAGTTTTCATGTGAGGGGTAAATGGAGGCGAGTACCGGATCCTCCACGCACGACAGAACACGGACACAAAGATTTGTTTTTAAACAATATTTTTGAAAAATCCAAGGGGACTAATGTCGCCTGTAATGTCAGGCGTCGTTGATCGACAGAGAAATTTCAGGATGCTGGTTCGGGTATAGGCTATCAAGCCCCGAATGGAGGCCGCTGATTCTGTCAACATGCTGCTCGCGTATCGTTCCCTACATTTGTTCGCGCCTCCACCACACGCCCTGTGGGGTGCAAGGACCTCCGATGCCTCGGATTGCCAAGTTCGCTTCCGAACATTCCTGGCCATCGCTTCGGAGGTCCTTTATTACTTTCAACCGGTGCCAATAGTGGCGACCCAAATTTTTGCAAACATGCTGGTGATATACTAAAGCGCTATTCCGCGCCTTTGAATGAACGTTGCGACCATCGCAGAGTACTCAGATGGAGGACTCGCTTTGGACCTGAGTTGTCCTAATGCAATTTCTGCGAGCGTCTCATTCGCTTCTGTACGATATGCCTTAATGAGTCTTGCAATCTCACTGAGAAGCTCAATCTTTCTCTTCACCAGGGCTTCGCGGCTACCGTCAAGTTGCAGCATTCTGATCGTCAGCTCTGCCTGTTCATCTGCATCCGGCCAGACCGCAATTGGGCCTTCGTGTTCGACCCTGCCCTCGACGTCGTCAATATAGGGGTTCAAGAGTGGCATTTCAGGATCATAGTAGTTGCTTTTACGCCTATTGCACTCGGTGCAGGCGATAGTAAGGTTTTCCCATGTGAAGTGCTTACTTCTATCCTTACTCGACGGAACTATGTGTTCTACGTCACCCGGCGTATTATGGCCAACTTTACTTTCGCAGTAAACACATTTTAGACTTGTTTCATCCATCAGCGCTTGTTTTATGTCCGAAGATCGGTAGCGATATTTTCTCGCGTTGCTGTCTGGTTGCTCAAGAAATTGGGCCAGCCATTTTTCATGATTGTCAGAGAGTATAGCGGGGCAGAATGTCTTCTCGATAGATCTCACTTTAGTCACTTTCCGCTATCGAGGATGCCGAGGTTGTTCATTTTCTTCATGAGTTCGCTTGCCCTATCTCGCGGAGAAAGCTTTTCCGTTCTACGAAGCTCTTCCTCAATTTCTTTTTCGGCCCAAAGGGGCAGAGTATTGTCCACCCCCAAAATATCACGCAGGATAGAGTTGGCGCTTCCAGAAAGCTCAGCGTCTTGAAGTTCGCGAGATATTACCCTCCCGCTCTCATCGCGATATAGCGCATTTACACACGCATCACGGAAGCTTGAGACGATAAACGGGCTATGGCTTGCAACAATGAACTTTGCGCGAGGAAATGCCAGCGCAAGGGCTGGCAAGAGAGAGCGTTGCATGCTGGGATGAAGGTGGTTCTCTGGCTCATCCAAGATGATCGTGTATTCTGATTTGCCCTGCTCAAACATATGAATTTGCCAAACCGTGTTGAATACGGAAGCGACTCCACCCGACATAGCATCTAATGAGAAGTTACCCGTCTCCGTCCTCAATACGACTTCTGGCAGGACGATTTTTAGATCAATAAACCCCAAGTCCTTCGGGAGTACGATCTTCAACCTACTTTGAAACTCTTCAAAGATAGCTCTGTATTCATCGTTCCCAGCGACCGCAGCATTTCCTTCTCCGAAAACAGCAAGCGATATCAAAGATTCCTTTTGGACCCTCCCTGGATTTACCACCCGCCTGTCGCCGGGCAAATAGAATGAGGAAATAATGTTCTTATAGTTTTGATATATTTTATGAGATTCCGTTGGCTCCGTCGGTATCGTGGATACCGGCGCATAGCTTGCTTGCTGCCTATGGCTCGGGATAAAGAGGCCGTCAATGGCCTGAGTGTTCGCGAATTGCACTTGGTAGCTTGATTCCACGACATCCGCCACAGTGAGATTGCAAACAGCGCCATTGTCATAGGATATTTCGCCCACAGCATTCTTTACAGCGGAGCCTTCATTGCCATCCACCCCCTCCTCTACCGCTATATCCCTAAATAGCCTTTTTCGCTGCCGTTTGCTAACGAATGGGGTGGCGGCGAAGCTGAGATTCCACCCAAAGTGCTTACTGAGAAGACTAAGAATGGAAGTCTTTCCCGTACCATTTGCGCCTGTCAAAATAACGACTTGCTTTGTCAGGTCTATATCCACGCGACCAAACTGACGCCATCCGTAAAGACTGAGGCGAGTGAAAGATGGCATTCTATTTCTTCCTAAGGTTTGATATTTTTCTAGTTGTCGTTATATCGGGATACCACCCGACATCTGCGAATCGGATACTCAATTTGGTTAAATTTCGACCCCCTCACCTCAAAGCGCACTTGACTTTTTCATTGGCATCCCATGCTGCGCTGCCCCTTACTTGAACCACAAAAGAGCATTTACTAAATCGACTCGCAAGCTTCGCTCCAACGTTGCGCCAGAGCATTGAGATGCGAGAAGGTATCGAGATGGATAGTCCGCACCCAAATCTTCTTGAAAACGACTCAGCTTAAACACATCCAATTGCTTTCATTTCTCTTAAAGTCGCCCTGCATTTTCTGAGCCGGCACATGCACATCCCGCAGTGAGACGATCAATGGGCAGCTAATTGCGAGTCATTCCGGTTAGCTTCGCTTGACCTAGCAAGAGCAACAGCAGCCTTAATGATCTTGAGTTGAATACTATCGACATCCACTTCTCTAAGAATCTCTCCATTACTCGGTAAGCTCTTGCTGGAGAATTGTGCAAGCACCATCTGCTCAACCAACTCGGCGACTTCCGCACTCGGGACCTCGTGCGTGAATGCTAGCTTCCATTCGAGGCCGGTAAGCTCCGGCATGATCGTCCTATTGTACGCAGACAGCCGCGATTTGGGGGTGTGCGAATAGCCAACTTTTAGGGCCTTCTTGTTGCTAAGCTCCAGGACGTACACGAACCACCGCTCATGTTTCGTCGGTGCGACGGAGTACCCCTCACTTCGTGGCGTGGGACCAGGCCGGTATTGGTAGTTCGGTCCCGTTCCTCGCTTGTCCGCGTCAGTTTTTCCTTGCTCTTGACTTCTTTGCCCCCTTGATACGCCGCCCCAAAGCCGTTGGTACTCACGTTCCAGAGCTTCCGTCCGAATTTCGTTCACCTCTGAATCGAAGAACTCGGCCCAGACCTCTCGATCAACCTTTCCAGCACCAGAAAAGCCAGCTCTCTGGTCGCGAGGATCAATATGCCTGAAGTTAAGGACCTTGTTGTAGAATCCCTTCACCGAACGCCCGATGAGTGCGGCCGTTTCTGGGATGGGTTGCCCCTCTCGTGTTGAAAGGCTTCCCCCGTAGGTATGTTGATACACGTGAAGAGCCGCCAAGCTCTGCGACCGGGTCCAATTGACGCCTGTATTTTCCCAGAGTCCTTCAATTCTTTCCAGGTGAGGCCCTTCCAGAAGGTAATTCGATGCACTCGCCATCTTGAGGATCTTCAGGCCACTCAGTATTGGATCACCCAACATCCAAGCCCTTTGAAGCACCTCCTTCTTATTAGCGACTTCGTCGATCCTAAGGCTCACACGAGAGGTCTGAGCGGTCGCATTCTTAGAGTCACGCCAATACTTCCGACCCGCGCTGTCGTCTTCTCTCACACTCGGCCTGTCGAGTAAGACGCCCTTCGCGACGATGCCCGCTACTGCCTTATCTTTGCCCTGCGAACGCCAGATGTAGACTCTATCACCGACCTGCATCCGGTTGGCGTTTTGGTTCGCCGCAAAGAGGACTGCGTTGACGCCATCGTTGAGTAATTTATCCACATCGAAGATGTCCGGGTTGCATTGAAATATCCAGGTAGTCACGACCGATCCATTCACGAAATACTAATTAAGGCGGCCTTCAGCACGCCCACCGATCCACCGCAGCCATCGCAGCCGCCGGGTTTCCTTTGATTCTTATGACCGTCTGCCGACTCAATCCAGTAGCTCTAGAGATTGTCGACACACCGCTCCCTTCAGAGATCATGCGAAGCACTGCCTCGCAAGTCGCTCGGTCATAGCTTGGTTTCTTTCCCCTGTATTTCTTCTGGTCGCTCTTTGCGGCCTCAATACCCGCTCTCTGAGCCTCTTTCGTGGCTTCCGCTTGCGCCTGTGCCGTAGCAGCCATGAAAGCGATAAGCGCGTCCCTGACAGCCTGATGCACTGGGTCTGTCGCAGAGCCATCGAAGGTCATGTTGTTGATTACTGTTCGGATGATCACGCCCCGGCGCATAAACTCCCTGATCGTGTCAGTCACATCCTGGTAGTTTCGTCCCAGACGGTCCACCCAACGCACAACGAGGGTATCCCCCGCCCGGAGACGGTCATACAGCCGTTTTCCGCCCTCTCTGTCGGATAGACGCGTAGAAACGCCTGATACTCCATGATCAGCGATCACGTCGTCCACGGCGAAGCCTGCGGCCTCTGCGTGCGTCTTCTGATGTTCGAGCGTTTGGTCGGCGGTGCTGACGCGGGCGTAGAGAATGGTCTGGGACATACGGAACTACCTGTACGTTAGGGTAATGTCCATATAAACGCATGTCCGTTGATTGAAATCAACCCTTACGTACGCCTCTCATGTCGCCGCTGGCGATGTACGATGAGATATACCCCTACGTACTTAAAGGTCGTATTTGCGCGACATGCCATCCTCTAACCCGATAGTCCCCTTCTTTTCGGCGACGGTTGACCCGGGCGACTGACAGCTGGACGAATGCCACCGACCCGAGCGATCGGCGTCGCTTCGTTCGAAGTAGCGAAAACCCAGTGTTGCCCCTTCGACGTGGACTCTCAGGATGTCACCCTCCTTCGGGGTGTACGGAAAGTCAAAGCAGCCATAGTTGTTCAGGTCTTCTTCGATTTTGGCATTCAAGAGCTGGGTTGTGAGCGGAGGTTCGGGGGGGGGGGCGAAGAAAAGAACCTACAAAGTGAATCTCGGGAATATCCCCACACGGGAAGAGTTCCCAATAGCTGTCCTCTGGAATTTCGCCGTCGCATGTGCACAGCTTTATAGACTTCGATGCGTGGCACATGTTTCGCTCCTTCTTCCCACTCGATTATCTGCTTCCTTTTTCCGGCATGGCGCAAGTGTCCCTGCGCCATTTCTTTTCCGACTGCGCGGCATTACGGGAGGCAATGTCCTGCCCTTCTATCCATGCAGTTCTGACCTTGCCCCTTCTTCCCGAGGTACCGGGCGAGGGCCACCCCGGGGGTATCCCGTTCCCGTACATGGCGGCGACCACGGATAGGGCGTGGAGCTTGTAAACCAGCTTGCCTCCAGCGGTGGACTCGTCAGTCGGTCTAGAAACACCAGACTCGTCAATCGGTCTAGAGACACCCCGACTCGTCAATCGGTCTAGATTCTAGGTACTCGAACAACCCCTGAATCTGACCGCGCAGCGCTATCGTAAGTCAGCCAACGCTGACCCTGCTATCGTAAGTCAGCCAACACGGCCTCCGCTATCGTAAGTCAGCCAACACGGCCCCCGCTATCGTAAGTCAGCCAACACGGCACTGTGGCGCATAGGGCCACGCAGAAAGCCAGGAACGACCAGGCGAGTTTCGTAGCCCCCTAATATAAATGCACGGAGACACCCCCTCAGGGGGGCAAAATCAGACCCTGTGCATCGAACAAAAGGCGATTGCATCAGCAGCGCTTGTCCCTAGCCTTTCCAGACTGGCAATCCGCGCCACTCCCCTGCCTCCGAAGCCCTCTAGAAAGGGCGGCTAGAGACCTTAACTATGGTTTATTTTCAATGACTTGAGCATTATATCCGTCTGCATTATAGAGGTAGAACGATCCCCCTCCCCTATAGGCGCTGCAATTTGCTCGATCCTCACGCCAGACCCACCGCTGAGCAGCTCGAAAAGCTTGCTTTGGAAGCTGGGGCCTCCCACTCAGACAAACCCACTCGTGATGTCCGCTCGAATTTCCCACTGTGGCACGAGATCACGGGAAAGCGGGCCTACCAGCGCAAGCTGACCCAGGCGGCAGAAACCCTCTATGGCATGGTCCAGACGGACGAGCGTATTCGGGCAAACTTTGGGAAGCCGATCCATCTACGAGGAAGGGATCGTGGCAAGCTGGACGCACTACCGGAGCGACTGAAGATCGCGCACCGCTTCGCGCTGGAGGTTCTCTTGCACAGCATAGCCCACGCCCTCTCTTGCCCTGTCACCAAAGATCGGCATGGCAAAGAAACTCGACGGAATTTTGTGGCCGTCCCGCTGAACAACGACAGCTTCTCCAAGCCGCCATACAACATCCTCAACCGCTCCGCGTTTCGCAGCATGGTCTACGCCTTGGCGATCTTCGATCCAAACAAGCAGGGAAAGCCGTGGCTTGAATACGTCCCGCCATACAACAACCCGGAAACTGGAGAGGCCAAGCGGACATGCGTGATGGCTGACACGCCTCTAGCGGAGTGGATGTTCGGCCAAGATTTGATCTTTCCGTACCATCCGCATGGACCGTCCACCACCAAATCGCAGTCAGCAATGAAGGCCAGGAAAGCTCCGTTGTGGGTGTCGTACAAGAGCAAGGCGAAAGGTGCTGAGACAAGCTACACTCCTCTGGACCGACCGCTGCATGGCGAGGAAGAAGCCTTGCCCGCCATCAATGCAGCTCTCCGGAGGCAGAAGCTGGCGTGTCGTCTCCATGGGTACTCTGAGTACCAAGATTACTACGACTACAGCAAGGGACGCCCAAGGACTGCGCTTGGCGGGAACCAGTGCCTCTACCGCCAATTTGCTGAGGAGGATGGGCGTGGTGGCCGTCTCTACGGGCATTGGGTCCAGACACTGCCGTCCGAACTTCGTCAGCGCCTGACGATCAACGGCAATCCCGTCTCCGAGCTGGATTTCGGAAGCATGCAACTCGCCCTGCTCTACTACATGGCCGGAGCATCTGTGCCGACCGGCGATCTCTACGCACAGACGGGCATGACGTCGTCTCGTGAAGACATGAAGATGGTTCTGACCCTTTCGGTGGGAAACGCCACGAGGCGGGAGACTGAGAATGCGACTGCGGGCAAACTTCGGGAGGCCCGCCGCATCAAAGCCGGCCTAGCTCGGGAGCTTTACGAGGAGTTTTGGTCCCATCATACCAAGGCCAACCCGCACGATCCGCACAGAACGGATGGGCCGTGGATCGCACTCCAAAACCTCGACAGCCGTATCGCCCTTCGCATCATGGCTAGGCTGCTCGATCTGGGCATTACCGCAGTCCCGGTCCACGACAGCTTCATCGTGGAGCGTCGCCATAAAGAGGCAACCAGGACCGTCATGCTGAAGGTCTTCGCCGAGTACTGCCCAGGCACGTCCGTGCAGGTTAGGATTACAACAGGGGATGCTTGAACCAGCCAACACACGCTAATCGAGGCTTTGTCACCCCAGACAATGCAAGAGCCAAACAGGGTAGCGTGACGCGGCGAACAGAACCCGAAAGAGAGAACGCCCGCCGCTCCCTAATCCACCGTAAGATACGGGTGCGGCACCTTGTCCACCGCCTCCTTCAACTTGCGAAGACTGTAGCCGTGGCCGTAGCTGTCTTCCATGCCGCCAAGGCCATGCCCGACAATGCTCTTGCTAATTTCGCTGGGAACGTCCACGTCCCGCAGCTTGTCCTTGAGCGTTCCGCGAAGAGAGTGCGTTGCATACCGACCGCTAGCAACGCCCGGAAGCTCTCCAACGCCTGCCTTCGCGAACCAATAATTCACTTGCGTCGAAGCGCGGGTTTTTCCGTCTGCGTTGAGCTTGTAGTCGAAGAGGAGTTCCTGACCCTTGGTGTCCTTCAGAAGTTTGCGGACCAGCGGCACCAACGCCTCGCAGATCGGTACCCGACGTCTAGAGTTCTGGTTCTTCACGGCAGCGTGCCGAAGTTCGAAATACAGCATGCCGTCCTGCTGCCTGACCTGATCGTGACGTAGCGTCGCGACTTCATCGAGGCGCATCCCAGTGCAGGCTAAAATCAGCCAAATATTCCTGACACGATCCGGAAGTCCGGGTTGGTCAACGAGAGCGTGAATTTGCTCGTCGCTAAGCGGATCATAGTGCTTGGTCCCCGTTCCGTAGCCCTTCAAATTCAGATTCTCGAACGGGTTGATCTTGAGCAAACCCTTTTCAACAGCAAGACGGAGGGCGACACGGACATCACTGACGCGAGTCTTGATTGTCGAGTTCCCCATGTCTTCGCCCAGCGCGGCTGCGTAGGCATATGCGTGCTTCGGTTCGAGGTCCACGAGAGCGTGATCTCCAGCGATCTCAATGAACTGCTTCAGGTGCCGGACGCGCTGCTTGGCGGACTTATGCTTCAGGGAGCCTTGCTCAACCAAACGGGCGTTCTGAGTCTCAATCAAAGGAACCAGCGAGCTAAGCGTTCGCTGGACCGGTGCCACACCGTTGGCGCGGCGAGCCGAAGCCATCGCAACGGCTGCGGCGGCTTCAGCCTCCTCAAGTAGCGGCACGTTCCTTCGAAAATCCTCCAAAATCTGGATACTCTGCTCGGGGTCACATTCGGAACGATAGGTGCGCACCTTAGCCAGCCGTTCCAAGAGTGCCTTTTCCATCTGATCCAAAAGCGCCTTGCTGGTGGGAGGTTCGCTAAAGGTCGTCTCAACAATATCGTCTCGCGCGGCATCGTAGCTAACGGCGTAGACGGCATCAGTAAGACCAAGCGTTGCAATGGCATGCCGGTAGTCACCCTGAGGGTCCACCAGCCGCGCCTTCTCAACGTCGGCAAGAATCCTGCGACGCAACTCCGCTTCCAGATCGTGCTGCCTCCGCTCCGCAATCCTGAGGTCAGACGTCCCCGTAGAAAGCCTCCGCTGAGGAGGACCACCCAACAGACCACGCACCTCTTTGGGAACGGTGATCACCACGTAGTACGTGTCGCGGCGCTTGTTCAGCTTCGAGGCGTGCCAATCAAGCTCCATCCACACCCCCCGTAATGTCACACTTAATGTCAGCCATAGTGCCTTCATACCTCCGAAGAGGCGGAAAACAAGGCATAAAGGGGTATGGAGGGTGTTTGGAGGCGAGTACCGGAATCGAACCGGTGTACACGGATTTGCAATCCGCTGCGTCACCACTCCGCCAACTCGCCGGGGGTGTGGCACTCCTTAAGTTTCTTGCGCAGTGCCGTCAAGCAGATATCCGAGCTAGACTTGTGAACCATGAAGGGGGGCCATTGGTCAGGCGAGGCAGCGCGCCCGGCCCCGACTTCAACCAAGGGCCTTGGGCGCCAGATAGCCGAACCGCTCCATGATCGCCGCGCAATTCTTCTGGATCATGCCGGCGACCTCGGGCGCGAGGCTGGCACGCGCCGTGTCGTTGACGTCCTCCCGCATGTGCCCGTTCACGCGGTCGAAAGCATGGAAGGTGTCGACCTTGCGCGTGCCCACCACGCGGCCGCTTGCATCGGTGATCCGCTCCTTGCTCTGCAGGCACAACCCCTGCGTCACGCCGGGCTCCAGCCCGCACAGCGAGAAGACCTCGTCCACGGTCTTTCGGAAATCGGTGATCATGTCTTCGAGCCGGACCACCTTCAGCGGCAGGCCCCGTGCCTCGAGCCGCAGCAAAGTCTCGCCGAAATACCGGTAGAGCGGCAGGATCTTTGCCGGATCCGCACCGCGGGCCATCATGCTCTCGCAGATGCCGTAGGGATCGCGCACCAGCCCCACGAAGCGCGCCCCAGGGTAGATCCGGTCGAGCTCGGTGGCGAGGCCGATGTTGTAGTTCATCGCCTTAACCAGCATCCGGCCGCGCCCCGAGGGAAAGCTCGGCCCCAGTCCCTGCGCCGCCAGCGCGCGCTTGTAGCGCCGGACCTCGGGCAGATTGCGGGCGGTGGCGCGGGCCAGCTCGCGGGCGATCCAGGCCCTGTCGCGCGGACGCAGCGGCCCCGGGGGCTGACGGGGGTTCATGATGTCGCCGCTACGCAGCACCGTGGGCAGGTAGCTGGCCAGGGTCTGCAGAACGTCGGCGCGGGCCGCGGGCCGCGGACGCAACACCTCGTGCATCTCGCCATCGGGCCAGACCGTATCGGGGTGCGAGCGCAGCGCGTTGAGCAACTGGTTGGTGCCGCCGCGTTGCAGGCCGAGAATGAAGATCGGGGAGGTATCGCTCATGTCACACCCTCCGGGCGGCCGCGGCGCGCACGCCGGCCCCCAGTTCAACATATTGGCCCAGAAGCGAGGTCGCGGTCTGGCGTATGTCGTAGCTCTCGGCCACGGTGCGCAGGGCCGCGGCACCGAGCCGGGCGCGTAGATCGAAGTCGCCCGCCATCTTCTCGAGCGCCGAGGCGAGCGCGCGACGGTCATCGACATCGAACAGCAGCCCGTTCTCCCCATCGACCATGAAATCCATCGCCCCGCCAGTGCGCGCGGTGATGCAGGCCAGCCCTGAGGCGCAGGCCTCGAGAAGCGCGTTGGACAGCCCCTCTCGGGCCGAGGGCAGCACGAAGACATCCACCGCGCGCAGCAGGTTCGGCATGTCCGCCACGTGTCCCAGCATGCGCACACCCGGCTGCTCCAGAAGCGCCGCAGGAATCTCGTCGCCCTCGCCAAAGGTTGCCTGGTAACCCGAGCCGGAAGACCGGTTGGCCCCGGCGATCGCCAGCGTCGCCTGCGGGATACGCGCCCGGACGTCCGACCACGCCTCGAGCAGCAGCGGCAGACGCTTCTGCGCCGCGAGCCGGCCGGCAAACAGAAAGAGCGGCCCCGCGGGCAGGCCGAGGCTCAGGCGCAGCTTGTCCTTGTCGACCTGGGTCTTCGCCGGGCAGAAGCGCGCTCCATCGACGCCGTTGGGGATGAAGCGAAGCTTTTCCGCGGGAACCCCGAGGTCGGCAAGTTCTGCCTCGATCTCGCGGCTGACCATCGGAAAACGGTCGACGGCCCGCGCCATGTAACCCAGCCGCTGGCGACCGAGCGGCTTCTGCGCGATGGAGCTCGCCTCGCCGCCGCACATCGGCTTGGCCAGCAGTGGCGCGCCGGTCCAACGCTTGCCGAGCGCCCCGGCCAACGACGGCGAAAAGAGCGAATGGCAGTGGATCACGTCGGGGTTGAGCTCGCGCACCATGCGTGCGGCCCCGAGAATGAACCCCACCCCCTTTGCCGGCTTGCGCATGGCGATGCGCCGGACCCTCACCCCGTCGATGGTTTCGGCGGCGGGCAGCCCCGGGTAGCGCCGGGTGAGGATAAAGACCTCGTGTCCCTGCCCGGTCATCAGCCCGGCGAGCTGCGCCACCTGTTTCTCGGCGCCGCCGACGATCGGGTGGTACGACGAAATGATCATGCAGATCCGCAATGGCTGGGCTGCGGCGCGTTCCGTCTCACCGCTGGCCCGTGTCAGCGAGGAGGTGCTGTCCGGTCTCATTGTCCGCCCTCCGATGCCGCTCCTGCCGCGCCCGCAACCGGCACCGAAGCCCGTCCCGCGGTCAGCTGGGACAGCAGCTCCACCCATTTGGCCACCATGGTTTCCTTGTCGAAGAGCGTCACTGCGCGCTCCCGCCCTGCGGCGGCGTAGCGTCCGCGCAGTTCCGGGTCGTGCAGCACGCTGTTCAGCGCCCGGGCAAGGCCCGTGGTGTCCGCAGCCGCCACGAGACGCCCGCTGATGCCGTCCTCCAGCGCGTCCGAGCAACCGTCGACGTCGGTCGAGATGCAGCAGCAGCCGCAGGCCATGGCTTCGAGCAGGGTGATCGGAAGCCCTTCCCAGTGAGAGCTCAGCACGTAGACGTCGAAGGCCTGCAGTGCGGCGACGGGATCGGATTGCCACCCGAGCATCCGGACCCTGCCAGTCAGCCCGGCGGCCTCCAGTGCCTGGTCGACCTCGGCCTGCAACCGGCCCTCCCCCGCCATCACGAACTGGACGTGGGGGTAGCGCGCCACGAGGTCGCGCAGCGCCTCTACGTAGTCGAGCGGCGCCTTCTGCGGCTCGATGCGCCCCATCCAGCCAACAACCGGCCGCTCGGGCTCCAGCCCCAGTGCCCGGCGCGCCTCGGGCCGGTCCCGCGCGGGGCGAAACCGGTCCACGTCCACGCCGGTGCGGATCACGCTGACCCGGTCCGGCGGCATGAGCTTTGCCCTCAACGTCTGTTCACGCGCCTGGTCGGTCAGCGTCACAACGTGCCCGCCAAACCCCCGCGCCGCGAAATCCAGGGCCCAGTAGAAAGGCGCCTTCGCACCCTGCACGCGCCGCTGGAAAGGCATCGACGCCTGCCGATACACCACCGGCCGTCCGGTGATCCGGCCGGCAGCGCGCCCGATAAACCCCGATTTGCTGCCATGACAGACGATGACATCCGCGTCCTGCTCGCGGCTGGCTTCGATGACGCGGCGCAGCACGCGCGCGTCGCCCCCCAGATCGATGCTGTAGCGCGCCATCTCGACCGGCTCCGCGCCGAGGCCGCGCCGTTCGAGGTCGGCGGCATAGGCGTCGGAGTTTTCAGAAAGGCAAAGAGTGTGCGAGCGCACCCCGATCCGGCGCAGTTCCGAGAGCAGCAACTTGTTGTAGAGAGCAATGCCTCCGGTCGACTTCGTCAGGGCGAGAAGACTGATCTGTCGCATGGGTAATCCACATAATTGAGAAACAATTCGTCTTAAATGTTCATTCATCAGGGGGCGCGGAGCGCTGCACTGCAGCGCCGATTCGGCCTCAAATGGCCGCTTCCGCAGGGGCAGCATACGCCGCCCGTGTTGATTATGCCGCAGCGGGCCTTCACCGAACAGCGCAAACTCGGAGCGCGCCCATTTTTTGGGCAGCGGCCGCTTGGCGATTTCCTGCCTTTCCCTAGACGATACAAATAATGTCCATTGTAAAACTTTAACTTAACTTTAACGTACAAAATACATTGAAAGTTAATCGTCTAGATGAGTTCGAGCCGCCCCGGCGCCCGGAACTGCAGCCACTTTCTCGCCACACTTCCAAAGCACGTCGCGCATTTTAACCGTCGCCACGCGCATTCCGGCAGAAACTTACCACCCAACTGTCGGCGGATATTCACCCAGTACCCCTAGGTAAAGTTTCAACCGGAATGCTTCCTGAGCACTCTGCGGGTATCCGATAGCCACTGAAGAGGAACTACTCACACACAACATAAAGTAACAAATCGGGACTAAGTCACATAATGGTGGTACAAAATTCAGAACTTCTTGCGTTTGAGGGAGCGCAGGGGTTTGGTGCAGGCGCGACAGGCGGCCGTGGTGGTGAAGTTGTTAAAGTTACAAATCTGAACGACTCCGGTGAAGGTTCGCTTCGCTGGGCTCTGGAAGATCTGGACGGCCCCCGCATTGTGGTTTTCGAAGTCGGCGGACAAATCGACCTGGAAAGCCAGATCCAAATTAACGGTGACGTTACGGTGGCCGGGCAGACTGCGCCCGGGGGGATCACCGTGACCGGCGGCCGGCTTCGTGTCGTCGAAAGCAACGTGATCATCCGCGGCATGACCGTGCGTCCGGGCGACGACCCCGACGGGCAGAATCCGGACGACCGCGACGGCATCTCGATCGGCAAGGCCGGCAATGTCGTCGAAAACGTCATTCTCGACAGCAACTCGATCAGCTGGTCGATCGACGAGAACGTCGCGACCTGGGGCTCGCCCAGCAACATCACGATCTCGAACAACATCGTTGCCGAGGCGCTGAAGGACTCGCTGCACCCCAAGGGCGATCACTCGATGGGCATGCTGATCGGCGACCACAGCTCGAACGTCAGCATCATCGGCAACCTCTTGGTCAGCAACCAGTTCCGCAACGCGCTGGTCAAGGATGACGCGAAGAACATCGAGTTCATCAACAACGTCATCTACAACTATGGCAACGAAGGCCTTGTCGTCGCGGGCGAGTCGACCGTGCACGTGATCGGCAACGTCTTCATCAAGGGCCAGGACTCCGGAGGCCGTGAGGCCATCCGCTTTATCAGCGACACCGGCAAAGCTTCTTACTACGTGGCGGACAACGTCGGCGATGTCGGCGGCGTGAACACCTCGCAGATCCAGTCCGACTTCGTGTTCGACCCGGCCACCACCGAGGTGATGACGTCGAGCGAAGCGCTCGACTGGATCCTCGAGAACGTCGGCGCACGGGCCAATGGCGAACTGAGCGAGATCGACCAGCGCATCATCGACTCGGTGCTGAAGGACACCGGCGCGATCATCGACTCGCCGGATGATGTCGGCGGCTACGGCAATTCGAAGGGCGGCGCCGCTCTCGCCGACAGCGACGGCGACGGCATCCCGGACTTCTACGAGCAGGTGATCGGCTCCGACGCAAAAGTTGCGGATGCCAATCGTGACGCGGATGGCGACGGCTATTCGAACATCGAGAACTACATCAACGGCCTTCTCGACGGCTTCTCGGAGTTCGTCGACACCGGCGACGGAAACCTGACTGACGGCAGCGACGAGACCGAGCTGACCGACGGCGACGACAGCACCTCTGGCACCCCCGGCACGATCGGCACGGTGATCACCGTCGAGGCGGAAGACCTCGATCTCACCGAAGGCTGGGCGACCAAGTCGCTGTCCAGCGCCTCGGGCGGCAAAGTGATCCAGAACGAAAGCGGCGAGCTGCAAAGCGCCTCGCTGGCCTTCGACGGCGATGCTGGTGTCTATAGCCTCACTGTCACCTACTACGACGAAAACGACGGCGTGAGCACGCTGGCGGTTCTCGTCAACGGTGAGCAGGTGGCAACCTGGGACTGGGACGAGGAGCTGGGCAGCGCGCTGGCCAACAAGTCGACCCTCACCTCCAAGCTCATCGAGGGTCTCGAGCTCAAGGAAGGGGACGTGGTCACCCTGCAGGGCCAACACGATGGCGGCGAGCCGCTTCGTATCGACACCGTCAGCCTGGAGATGACCGCCGAACTCGACGGAACCGACACGGACACCGGCAACACCGGCGACCTTGGCAACTCGGGCGATCTCGGCAACGTCGGCGAGATCGGCACGGTGATCTCGGTCGAAGCCGAAGACATGGTGCTGACCGATGGTTACGTGCTGAAAAACATCGGTGGCGCCTCGGGTGGCACGGTCATCCAGAACGAGACCGACACCGTGCAGACAGCCTCCTACGCCTTCGACGGCGATGCGGGTGTCTATAGCCTCAGCGTCAACTACTTCGACGAGAACGACGGCGTTGCCTCGCTGGCAGTGCTGGTCAACGGCGAGGAAGTCGCAAGCTGGGACTGGGACGCGGATCTGGGCAGCGCGCTTGCCAACAGCGGCACCAAGGCCAGCAAGCTCATCGAGGGCCTTTCGCTTTCCGAAGGCGACGTGATCAGCCTGCAGGGGCTGAACGACGGCCGCGAGCCGGTCCGCGTTGACAGCATCGATCTCGAGATGACCAATGTCATCGACGGGCCGGTTGAAGAGGCTGCCGACAACGGCGCCGAATGGCTGTTCATCGAGGCCGAGAGCTTTGTCTTCGATACCAGCGCCAAGCGTGGCTTCGGGGTCACCGACCTCAAGGCAGCGTCCGGCGGCCAGGTGCTCAGCGCGCTCGGCGATGCCGAGGCCTGGACCACCTTCGACGGCGAGAGCGGCACCTACGACGTGGGCATCGACCACTTCGACGAGAACGACGGCGTCTCCTACCTGGAATTCCGCGTCAACGGCGAGGTGATCGACTCCTGGCACTGGGACGCCGAACTCGGCGATCGCCTGGCGAACAAGAACACCCTCACCCGCCACCTGGTCTCGGATGTCGAGATCTCGGACGGGGACGAGATCTCGCTCTTCGGGTACGGGGACGGCGGCAGCGAACCGCTGCGTATCGACGCGCTCGAGTTCATGCCGAGCGACACGATCCTCTCCTGATCCGCGCACGCGGAGAGTTTGTGAAATCCGGACCGGGCGGCGCAGCACTGTGCCGCCCGGTTCACGTTTTCAGGCGCCCGCGGGATCGCCCCGGCCCACGCTCTGGTAATCGCTGAAGCCGGAGGCGAGCGCATCCTCGTAGGTGTAGATGTTGCGCAGGTCGGCCATGCGCGGCGTCGCCATGCTCTTGGCCAATGCCTTCAGATCCAGCGCGCGGAACTCGTTCCACTCGGTGAGGATGACCAGCAGGTCGGCGCCCGCGGCGGCGGTGTAGGGGTCTTCCTCCCAGGCCACCCCGGGCAACAGCGCCTCGCCCTCGCGGCGGCCCTGCGGGTCGACCACCGAGACACTCGCCCCGCCGCCCACCATTGCCGGCACGATGGTCAGCGCCGGCGCGTCGCGCATGTCGTCGGTGTTGGGCTTGAAGGTCACGCCCAGCACCGCGACCTTCTTGCCGTTGAAGCTGCCGCCGCAGAGGTCGAGCAGCTTGTCGGTCATCCGCCGCTTGGTGTCCTCGTTGACCTTGATCACCGTCTCGACGATCGAGATCGGCGCCGCGTGCTCCTGGCCGATGCGGGCC
>JBLXGS010000017.1:0-139480 GCA_048381755.1 Roseobacteraceae bacterium | reverse complement strand
GGCTCGCCGAGGTGCAGCGAGAGCTGGTGGCCGAAGAAGTCGAAATCGACCCAGGTGTCGGTCGAGCGGCCTTCCTCGCAGCCGAGCACGTCGCCGTAGAAGGCGCGGGTCTCGTCGAGGTCTTTGACGTGGATCGCGAGGTGGAAGAGGGATTTCATGAGGGAACTCCGGATAAGGGCAGGAACGCCGGGCCGCGGGTCGTCCGGCACGGCAACATGTCAGGCTTGCGCGGCGACAGCTTCTGCGGCGGCGGGGCGCTTCAGCCTAGAGATCGCGGCGGCGATCCGGGCGATCGCCTCGGCGAGCAGGGCGTCGTCGATCGCATAGGCAAGGCGCAGGTATCCGGGCGTCCCGAAGGCGGTGCCCGGAACCATGCCGACGTGGGCCTCCGAAACGAGATATTCCGCCACGTCGACGTCCGAGGTGATCGGGCTGCCGTCTGGCCGCAGGCTGCCAAGCAGGCCGCTGCAATCGGCAAAGACATAGAAGCTGCCCGGCGGCACGTCGGAACTGAGGCCGGGGATCGAACGGATCGCCTCGACGAGCCGATCGCGCCGGGCGCTCAGGGTATTAAGCCACCCACTCATGAAGCCCATGTCTCCATCCAGCGCCGCGATCGCAGCCGCCTGCGAGATGGTCGATGCGTTCGAGGTGCTCTGTGATTGCAGGATGTCCATCGCGCGGATCAACCAGTCCGGGCCGGTGGCGTAGCCGAGCCTCCAGCCGGTCATGGAATAGCCCTTGGACACGCCGTTCACCGTCAGGATGCGCTCCGACAGCTCGGGCAGCGCGGCGGCAGGGGCGGTGAAGGGCACCTCCTGCACCATGTGCTCGTAGATGTCATCGGCCATGATCAGCGCGTCGTGATCCGCCAGCACTTCGCCGAGCGCCGCGAGTTCGGCGCGCGTGTAGACCGCGCCGGTGGGATTGTTCGGCGAGTTGAGGATCACCCACTTCGTGCGCGGGGTCAGCGCGGCGGCGAGCGTCTCGGGCGTGAGCTTCCAGCCCGAAGCGGGCGTGGTCGCCACGATGACCGGCTCACCGCCAGCAAGCCGCACCATGTCGGGATAGCTCACCCAGTAGGGCGCCGGAACCAGCACCTCGTCGCCGGCATCGATCGTCGCCAGGAGCGCGTTGAAGATCAGCTGTTTCGCCCCTGCCCCGGCGATGATCTGCGGCGTCGGCACGATCATCCCGTTTTCGCGCGCGAACTTGCGGGCGATGGCCTCTTTCAACTCAGCGGTGCCTGAGACCGCGGTGTACTTGGTCTTGCCGCCGCGGATCGCCGCGATCCCCGCCTCGCAGACATGCTCGGGGGTCGCGAAGTCGAGCTCGCCCTCCCCGAGGTTGATCACGGCGTGGCCCTCGGCGGCAAGGCGGCGGAGCGTGTCGGAGATCGCGGCGGTCGGCGAGGCACCGACGCGCGACATGCGCGAAGCAAGATAGGTCATGGACTGTCTTTCGGATTGCTCGGGGGGCGCAGCAGCGCCCCCGGGGATTGGTGAAGCGACGCCGGCTCAGACGCGCAGCAGGTCGCGCGGCACGGTGCCCAGCTGTTCGTAGCCGGTTTCGGTGACGACGATGGTCTCGGACACCCCCACGGTGAACTGGCCGTAGATGCGCAGCGCCGGCGGAAGGTGGAAGGCCATGCCGGGCTGCAGCTCGGTGGTGACGCCGGCGTTCAGCGACAGGATGGCGCCCTCGCCCCAGTCCGGCGCAAAGGAGATCCCGGTCGAATACCCGAGGCGCTTGCGGAAATTGTCGGTGTAGCCAGCCTTGTCGATCACCGCCTGGCAGGCCAGGTGCGGCACTTCGCAGGTGACGCCCGGGCGGATCTCGTCAAGCGCGACCGACAGCGCCTCCTGACAGACCTTCATCATGTCCTCTGCCTCCTGCGGGACCGGGCCGACCCAGGCCGAGCGCATCAGCGCGGCGTGGTAGCGGTCATGCACCGCCGCCATCTCGAGGAAAGCAGGATCATTGGCCGACAGCGGCGTGCGCCGCCAAGTGCCATGCGGCACCCCGGTGCGCCGCGCGGTCGAGACCAGCGGCTCCATGCCCATGTATTCAGAGCCCGCGGCGATCGACGCCTGCAGCATTGCCGCGACGAGATCGTTGTCGGTGGCGCCGGCACCCACGGCGGCAAGCCCTGCGGTCATCCCTGCGTCGACGTAGGACGCGGCCTTGCGCAGCTTCTCGATCTCCAGCGGCGACTTCACCGCGCGGCCCGCCTCGACGATGCCGGCGCCATCCTCGATCGCCCCCAGCGCCTCCTGCATCGTCTCGTAGACGGCGATGGGCAGGAACCAGCCCTTCTTGTCGATCGCCACGCGGCGGCCCTTCAGGCCCATGCGCCCCAGCACCCGCATCAGCGCGGCGATGGGATCCTCGGCGTCCTGGTAGACCTCGGCGTCGGAAATAAAGGTGTTGGCGATGAAGTTGAAATACTCGAGCTGGCGGATCACGAAGACCGGATCGCCGTCGGCGGGCAGGATCAGGGCCTGGAACGTGTAATATCCCGGCGTCTGCTGGCCGGTCAGGTAAAAGATGTTCTCCGGTCCGGTGATCACCAGCGCATCAAGTCCGGCCTTGGCCAGACGGGCCCTGGCCCCGGCCTGACGTGCTTCGTACTCGGCCTTGGGGAAGGCCGATTCCTGTCCCTGCACTACGCCCGCGGTATCCATGTCAGTTCTCCATTATTCGCGGCGCGCGCCGCGTATCGAAAGTCAGCCCCAGCCCGGGGGCCTGCGGCAGGGCAATGCGCCCCTCCGCGTAGCTCAGCCCCGAAGCGGGATCATCGGTCAGCCCGTCGGCACCGTAGAGTTCGGCGGCCACGGGATCGGTCGCGAGGGCCAGATGCGCGGCGGCGGCCGTGGCCAGCCCGCCTTCGTTCATCTGGCCGATCATGTAGGGCACGCCCGCAGCCTCGAGCGCGCGCACCGCCGCCAGGGCCGGGGTCAGCCCGCCGGTCTTGATCAGCTTGAGGTGCGCCCAGAGCCGGCGGCCCGCCGCCTCGAAACCGTCGATCGCCGCCTGCACGTCCGCTGCGCCCGCCATGCTCTCGTCGAGCATGAGCGGCATCGGTGCCGAGCGCGCGAGCGCGATAAGCGCCGGCCAGTCGCCCGGAGGTATCGGCTGCTCAACGTATTTCAGATCGAGCGGCGCCAGCGCCGCGAGCCGCGCCGCGGCCTCGGAAGGCCGCCAGGCACCATTGGCGTCGATCGCCAGGGTCAGGTCGGCACCGAAGCGGTCGCGCAGCAGGGTCAGCCGCGCGAGGTCCGCCGCGAAGTCGGTGCCGAAGCGCAGCTTCAGGTCGCGGAACCCGCGGTCGACATAGGCCTCGGCGCGGGTCAGGAGCTCAGCGTCCGACGACAGAAATAGCGTCTGGTTGCTGCCCCGCGCCAGCGGCACCGGCCGGCCGGCGATATAATGCGCCAGCGGCAGACCGGCACGGCGCGCCTCGAGATCCCAAAGCGCGCAGTCGAACAGCGCCCGCACCGGGGCAGGAACGGGGGCCCCGGCGATCTCGGCCCTCAGCGTGTCCGGAGCGCGCGACCAGTCGAGGCCGCGGGCAAAGGCTTGCGCTTCCGCCACAAGATGTTCGGGATCGTACCCGTTCAGGTAGGCGCAGTTGAGCCGCACCTCGGCCACGGCGGAGGGGCCGTCTGCGGGCTTGAGCACAAGGAACAGCGCGTCGAGCCCCGGGACGGCACCAGAGCTCGCCGTGTGCAGCGTCAGCCCCGCGTAGTGCAGCTCGGCCCGGTGGAAAGCGTAGTCCACCGGTCAGTTTCCCAGCACGCGCCGCGCGATGTCGCCGTAGATCGCGGCCGACACGAGGAGCTCGTCTTTCGGGACGAACTCGTCGGGCTTGTGAGCGACACGAATGTCGCCGGCGCCGATCACCGTGCCGGTCGCCCCGGCCTCGATGAAATGTACCAGATCGCAGGCGCCCTGGAAGCCGAAGGGACCGGGATCGGCCACGCCGGCCGCGCGGCAGGCGGCTATCGAAATCTGCACGATCTCCGCGTCCGAGGCAGTCTCGGTAGCGCCGCCGGTCGTGGCGTTCTTGCCGGTGATCTCGCAGCGCAGACCGAGATCCGTGCGAGCGGCCTCGAGCAGCGTCTCGATCTCGATCTGCGCGGAGGCATCTGTCTCACCGGGGATCAGCCGCCGGTCGAGCAGCAACTCGCAGGCGTCGGGAATGACGTTGTCCGCGTGCCCGCCGGCGATGCGGGTCACGGTGAGGCTCGGGCTGCCGACCAGCGGATGCGACCGGGCGGCCAGCACCTCGTCGTGGAAGGCCGCGATCCGTGGCATCAGGCGCCCGGCCTGGAAAATGGCGTTCTCGCCGAGATGCGGACTGCCCGAATGCGCCGCCTTGCCCAGCACCCGCACGCGTGGACGGAAAGAGCCCTTGTGTGCCGAGAACGTTGTGTTCGCGGTCGGCTCGCCGACCACCACCATGTCGATGCGGGGCTTCTGCGCACAATAGAACTTTGCGCCCTCGCTGGCGACTTCCTCGTCCCCGGTGAACACCCCCATCAGCGTGCCGGACCAGCTGCCGCGGTCCTCGGCCATCAGCTGCAGCGCCTCGAGCATGGCCGCGAGCGGCCCCTTGCAGTCGCAGCTGCCGCGCCCGTAGAGCAGGCCCTCCCGCTCGGTGAGCGTAAAGGGATCGCTGGCCCAGCCGTCTCCCGCGGGCACCGTATCCATGTGGGTGTTGAAGGCAAAGACCGGCCCCGGCCCGTTGCTCAGCACCGCTTCGGCGTTGAAACGCCCGGGCGCGTATTCCTGCAGCGTCACCGCAAAGCCGAGCGGCGCGAGCCGGTCGCGGACGAATTCGGCCACCGCCTTCTCGCCGCCGGGCGGGTTTTCCGAGGGAATGGCAACAAGGGAAGCGAGGCTCGCGAGGAGCCGGTCGGGCTGTGTGGGCAATGTCATCTGTGCTTCGCTCGGGGTCAGTGAAGGATTTGCGACAGGAACTTCTGGGCTCGCTCGTTGGCGCGGCCGCCGAAGAACTCCTCGGTGGCGGCATCCTCGAGAATCCCGCCATCTTCCATGAAGATGATCCGGTCCGCAGCGCGGCGCGCGAAGCCCATCTCGTGGGTGACGCAGACCGTGGTCATGCCCTCGTTCGAGAGATCCGCCATCACGTCGAGCACCTCGCGGATCATTTCCGGATCCAGCGCCGAGGTAGGCTCGTCGTAGAGCATGATCTTCGGACGCATCGCAAGCGCACGGGCGATGGCAACGCGCTGCTGCTGGCCGCCGGAAAGCTCGTCCGGGAAGTGATCGGCGCGCTCGGGGATGTGCACCTTGCGCAGGAGTTCGATGCCGAGGTCATGCGCGTCCTTGCGGCTCATGCCCAGGACCTTCATCGGTGCCAGCATAATGTTCTCGACCGCGCTCAGGTGTTGGAACAGCTCGAAGTTCTGGAACACCATGCCGATGTTGCGGCGCACCCGGTCACCGCCGTGCAGATCGCCGGTGATCTCCCTGCCCTCGAAGACCACTGCTCCGGTGGTCGGCGGCTCGAGCAGGTTGATGCAGCGCAGCAGCGTCGACTTGCCGGAGCCGGACGGGCCGATGAGGACCACGGTCTCGCCCTTCCTGACCCGCAGGTCGCAGTCCTTCAGCACGGTCAGATCGTCGAACTTCTTAGAGACCTTGACCAGTTCGAGGATCTTGTCGTCAGCGGACATTCTCGCCTCCTGCGGTGTTGGTGGTGGAGAGGATACGGCGGAGAATGGCGTTCAGCCCGCCCTCGCCGTTGGCCCGCCGCCGGCGCGCCTTGGGATCGAGGGCCGTTTCCATCGTGCCCTGGGCGATCATGAAGATCGTGGTCAGGCCGAGGTAGTAGATGCCGGCCGCGCTCAGCGCTTCGAAGTAGCGGAAATCGGCGGAGGCGGTCTGGTTGGCCACCAGCAGCAGGTCCTGCACGGCGATCACCGAGACCAGCGCAGAGGTCTTCAGCATGCCGATCATCTGGTTGCCCATCGGCGGCAGCACGATGCGTGCGGCCTGCGGCAGGGTGATCCAGCGCAGAACCGAGAGGCGCGACATCCCGAGCGCCTGCCCCGCGACCCTCTGACCCTTTTTCACCGACTGCAGGCCCGAGCGGATGATCTCGGCCATGTAGGCGCCCTCGTTCAGAGACAGCGCAATGACGCCGGACCAGAAGGCGTTGAACCGGATATCGAAGCTGGGCAGCACGTTGTAGATGAAGATGATCTGGAACAGCACCGGCGTCCCGCGGAACAGCCAGAGATAGAGGATCGTCAGCACCTTCACCGGCCAGAAGCGAACCTGCTGGGCAAGCGCGATGACCAGGCCTGCGAGCACCCCGAAGACGAGCGAGACCACGGTGATCAGCAGCGTGATCCAGGCTCCGTGCAGGAAGGTTTGGGAAGTCAGGTACTGGACGACTAGGTCGATGGACATGGGCTGGCGCCCCCTTTCGTCTGTCTGGGTGCCCCGCAGCCGTGAGCGGCTGCGGGGCGGAGTCGCTGGATCACTTGAAGAGCGACACCGAGGCCGGCAGGTTCCACTTGGCGACAAGCGCGTCGTAGGTGCCGTCCGCGACGATCTCCGCGAGTGCGGCCTCGAGCGCGGCCTTCATCTCCGCGTCGCCCTTGGGCACCGCCATGCCGACGCGTGTGCTCTGCTCGAACTCCTCACCGACGACCTCGTAGACGCCCGGCACCTTCTCCATAAGCATCACCGAGCCCGGGGTGCTGTCGTAGATGGCGTCGGCGCGGCCCTGACGCAGGGTCAGCGCGCTATCCTGCGCCGTCGGGAGGGTCATCACGTTGATGCCGTCCTTGCCCGCCGCCTGGCAGCGCTCGTCATCGGCACGCGCCTGGCTTTCCTGGATGCCGCCGAGGGTCACCGCGATTGTCAGTCCGCACAGCGTGTCGTCACGGCCGGTCACGGCCTTCGGGTTGCCGGCCTGAACGATGACGCGGTTACCGATCTGCATGTACTCGACGAAGTCGACCTGCTCGGCGCGGGCCGGGTTGATGTACATGGCAGAGTTGATCAGGTCGATCCGGTCACCCTGAAGCGCGGGGATGAGCCCCTTGAACTCCATGTTCTGCGGCGACGGTTCGGCCCCGAGCTTCTCGGAGAGCGCAGCGATCATGTCGATGTCGAAGCCTGCCAGCTCGCCATCCTGGGTGAATTCGAAAGGCGCGAAGGTGGCAGCCACGCCATAGGTCAGCTTGCCGCTCTCGACGAGGCCTGAGGCGGGCAGCTCTGCCGCCATCGCGGGAACGGCTGTGGAAACAGCGACCGCGCCGGCAAGCAGATGAGAGGTCAGTCTGGTGAGGTTCATGCTTGGGAGGTTCATGGGGAGCCCTGTTGGTTCTTGTGTGTTGTTAGATTGTTCAACCGCACATCGAACGTACATTACAAGCGCAAAGTTTCTGCGCCTGCGAAAACCCTCGCCTTGACCGAAAAGGCGCCCGAAAATTGGGCAGAGTCCTGGGGCTGGACGAGGAAATCACAGCTTTAAGGCGATAAAGTCGGAAAATTCACCCTTTTCGCCCCGAATCTAGACGATTTTCGGCGGCGCAGAATTTTTCGCTTGAACAAAGTTAATTGTTTAGTCTTTCTCCAATAGTGCAATCTGAGGGACCAAACATGAACGCGGCTCAACAGGCTCGCTATCATCTGGCCAATCGAATCCTGGACCTCGTCATCGAGTCTCGCTTCGAACCCGGCCACCATCTTCGCGAGCAGCAGTTGGCGAAGATGCTGGGCGTCTCACGCACGCCGGTGCGCTCGGCACTGGCGCTGCTCGAAGAGCGCGGCGCGCTGGAGGCCATCCGGAACAAGGGATATTTCCTGCGCCTGCGCGCCGACCAGCTGACGCGCCTCGAGGTCGAGACACCCCCCTCCTCGTCGCAACGCACCTACGCCCGCATCATGCAGGACCGCATCGCGCGGAAACTGGACGAGGAAGTTTCGCTCAGCGACCTTGCGCGGCAGTACGACTGCGACCGCGCGATGATGCGCAACGTGCTGGCCGAACTCGAGCGCGACGGCCTCGTGGCCCGCGGCCCCGGGCGCAACTGGACCTTCCTGCCGACGATGGAGGACCTCGAAACCCAGCAGGCCAGCTACGATTTCCGCCTCCTGCTGGAGCCGCAGGGCCTCTTGCTGCCGAGCTTCCGCGCCGACATCGCGGCGCTGGATCGGCTGCGGCTGCAGCATCTCTACATCCACGACCATCCGAACCTGAACCCCGGCATGGGCAAGCAGCTGTTCGAGCTCGACGCGACGTTTCACGAGACGGTCGCCGAGTTCTCGCGCAACCCGTTCCTGCTCCAAGCGGTGCAGCACCAGAACCGGATGCGGCGGCTGCTGGAGTTCGCCAGCTACGTCAACCGCGGGCGGATCCGCGAATGGTGCCGCGAGCATATCCAGATCATCGACGCCATCGCACAGGACGATCTCGATATCGCCTCCGAGCTGATGACCCGCCACCTCCGGGGCGCGCAGGGCGCGAGCGCCACGCGCGCGGCGGCGGGGAAATGAGCCGCGCGGAGCTCCTCGGGCGACAGGCATGACCCTACATCTCGTCCACCACCGCACCGAGGCGCCTGCCGTCGACGCCATGCTGGCCGGGGTCATTGCCGCCGAGCTCGGCGCGACCCTGCTGGTGCTGGAAACCGGCGGCGGCGGCCTCGGTGCCTTCGAGGCTCGCCAGCACGTGCTGGCGAGTGGCGCGCTGGCCGCCAACGGACTGTTCTGGAGCGAGTGGGCCAGCGGCCGCCCCGTCCCCGCCCCATTGCCCCCCGCGGTGATCGCGTGCCGGTCCGAGCCCGCACTGCTGGTGCCGGTCAATCCCGAAGTCGCGGCGCAGACCGAGATGGCCGCGCGGCTGCGCCTCCACGCGGCGGCAGCCGGGCGCGCGCTGCGCGAGATCACCGTCGAGGACAGCGGCGAAGATTTTGTCCTGACCGGCGATCTGCCCGCCGGCATCGCCGCACGCTGGAGCCGCGACGGCTTTGGCCGCCCCTGCCCAGCCCCCGGCCCTGCTCTTGGCCCCGCAGAGGGCATCCGGTGCGGCGCGGTGCCGGAGGCACCCCGGCTGCTGATCATTGGCTCGGAGTCGCGCCTGCGCGGCACCTACCCCGCCGTGCTTGCTGCGCTCGGCGACGCGGCGGACGCATTGGGACAGGAACTTTGCCTGCGGTTCTGGGATCCGGCGCAGGCCCCCGAGCACGGCCTGCCCGAGGATATCGCGGCCTGCGACGGGATCGTGCTGCCGGGCGGTGCCGACATGGATCAGGTCGGCGGGCAGATCCGCGTCGCCCGCCACGCCGTTGCCGCGGACATCCCGCTTCTGGGCCTCTGCCTCGGCATGCAGACCACCACCACCGCGGTCACGCAGATGCGCGCCGGCTTCAACGATGCCAACATGGAAGAGGCCGCGCCGCATGCCGAGACCAAGGTCTTCCGGCGGCTGACCGACTCCGAGCTGCCCGGCGCCTTCCGTGTCGGGGAGGCGCGGATGCGTCCGGTGACCGGCAGCCTTCTGGCAGAGATCCTTGGCGGCGACGCCCCTGTGCCGATCCGCGCAAACCACCGCTATGTGCTCGACCCGGCCCTGCATGCCCCGCTCGAACGGGCCGGGCTGCGCATCGCCGCCTGGCAGGGCGACGCGGATCTGGCGGACGCCATAGAGCTGCCCGATCGCCGCTTCTGCCTCGGCCTGCAGGGCCACCCGGAATTGCAGACACGTCGCGGCCACCCGCAACCGCTGTTCCGGGCCTTTCTCGCAGCTGCCCGCGGCTGATCCGCCGCGGCATCCTCTCGCCTCTCCCCTCCTCTTCCTGATCCGAAAGTTCCAAGATGTCCGCAACTCCGAAGATCGCGCTTGTCACCCGCCTGTCCGATGACGCCGAAGCCAACTGGCTGAACCTGTTGCGCGCCGCCCTGCCCGCGGAACACATCGAGTCGCTGCGCCGGATGCGCCCGGAAGATCATGCCGGTGTCGAGATCGCCATCGTCGCCAACCCCGACCCGACGGACCTGCGCAAGCTCCCCAACATCCTCTGGGTCCACAGCCTCTGGGCCGGGGTTGAACGCCTCGTCGCCGAACTTCCGGATTTCAGCCGGCCCGTCGTCCGGCTGATCGACCCGCAGCTGGCCCGAAACATGTCCGAGGCGGCGCTGGCCTGGACCTACTACCTGTTCCGCGACATGCCCGCCTACGCGCGCCAGCAGCGGGCGCATGAATGGTGCCAGCAACCCTATCGCAGCGCGGCGTCCGTCACCGTGGGGGTCCTCGGCCTCGGCGAGCTGGGCGCGGCCTCGGCCGAGCGCATCCGCGCGCAGGATTTCAACGTGCTTGGCTGGAGCCGCAGCCAGAAGAACCTGCCGGGCATCCTCTGCCTTTCCGGCGAGGACGGGCTCGCGGAACTGCTGTCGCGCAGCGACATCGTCCTGTGCCTGTTGCCGCTGACGGAGGCGACGCGGGGCCTGCTCGACGAAGGGGCCTTGGCCGGCATGAAGCCCGGCGCGGCGCTCATCAACTTCGCGCGCGGGCCCATCGTGGCGACCGACGCGCTGGTTGCCGCGCTGGATGCCGGCAGGCTTTCTCACGCCGTGCTCGACGTCTTCGACCAAGAACCGCTGCCTCCGGAGTCCGGGCTCTGGTCTCACCCCGGCATCACCGTCCTGCCGCATATCTCCGGCCCCACCGATCCCCGGACCGGTGCCCAGGTCGTGGCCGCCAACATCCGCGCCTTCCGCGAGGACGGCCGGCTGCCCGAAAGCGTGGATTTCGCCACCGGCTACTGAGTTTGCGCGGGGCAGCAGAGGCGGAGCGACAGAGGGTCCGCATCCGCCGGCTGCCGCGCGTAACGGCCGTCGGCATCTACGGGCGGCCGAGCACCGGTCAACTGAATGAGGCACAGGGCACTGGTGCTCGGTCCACCCTCCGCGGGGGCGCTGTGCAGGTGGCAACGTGGACTGCGTTCCTGCGCCTATTCAGCAGATGTCACGCTACGCTTTGGCTCCTTGGGCATGATGTCATCCAAGTAGGCGCGTCGCGCCCAAATCAGCCGCCCACGACCACGCAGAGCGTTGCACTGACCTAGCGCCAAGATGCGCGCCGTGCGACAATTCGGGACCACAGGTGTTTGGCCATGAGGCTCGCAGCGTTCGGCTACGGGCACACCAGACTGGCAGTCCCAGAAATGGGCTCTGTCAGTCTAGGACATCCAGAAGCTTGTATAGCTGGGTTGCCGCGACAATTCCCAAGGATTTCAGCGCCCCGCCGGGTAACCTGGGCGCTGGCCCGCGCGGCATGTCGATCTCGGTCAATCCGCATTCTGTCATCATCGCCCGGGAAAGCAGCCTGCCGTAGCTCGTCGCCATTGCGACCCCGCGCCCGCAATAGCCGTAGGCAGCCCAGAGGCCGGGTTCGGGTTCGTCGATATGCGGTAGAAAATCCTTCGTCATCGCCACGCGACCGGCCCAGCGGTGACTGATCCCGATCCCGGCGAGCTGCGGGTAGATGCTGAGCAGCCCCGCGTAGACATGGTCGAAATCCCGGTTGGAGCGCGGACCGTTGAGCAACCCACGGGTACCAAAGAGAAGCCGGTTGTCGCGCTCAAGATGCCAATAGTAGAGGATGCGACGGCTGTCGGAGGCAGTTTGCTGGCCGGGCAGGATCGTCGCAGCCACCTCCTCCGGCAAGGGGTCGGTGGCGAGCATATGGGTGTGGATCGTCGCAAGCGAGCGCTCGACACGGCGCTCCAACCCACCCACGTAGGCATTCGCGGCGATCAGCACGCGACTGGCGCGCACGGTTCCCTGTGCGCAGCGCAGTTCCCATGTGCCGTTGCGGCGGGTCACGGAAAGCACCTGCGAATTGCCATGGACCTTCGCGCCAAGACCGATAGCGCCGCGCGCGAGACCGCGCGCGTAGGAGAGCGGGTGAAGCGCACCGCACTCGTGGTCGATCATCCCGCCGACATAGGCCTCTGAGCCGAGCATGGCGGCGACCTGGTCCCGGTTCAGCAGTTCCAGACCCTCGGTGCCATCCGCCGTCCAGCTCTGGAAACGCTCTTCGGTCCGCCGCATCCCGGCGGCGTTATGCGCGGGCAGGAGCCAGCCCGAACGGCGCAGGTTGCAGGCGATGTCGAAGCGCTCGATCATCTCGTAGACCGAGGCCGCGGTGCGGTCGCCGAAAGCCGCCATCGCGCTACCACGCTCTGCCCCGAAGCTGCGGACGAGACCGGAACGGCTCGACTTGAAGCCGCGGATCACCGAGCCCGAGTTACGGCCCGATCCACCCCAGCCGACAAATCCGCCGTCAAGCACGCGAACGTCGACGCCCTGCTCCGCAAGGCCGATAGCACAGGAGAGCCCGGTGTATCCGGCTCCGACGATGGCCACGTCGCATTGCGCATCCCCCTCCAGCGGGCTCGAAGGGTCAGCCTCGTCAGCGGTGTCCAGCCAGTAGGACGGGAACCGCGCGAGGCAGTCGGATTGGTAGCTCATGGTTTTGCTCCGAGCGCATCGACCGCCAACGTCTGATGCAGGCGCACCGTGGTGATGAAATGGTAATTCAGCTCCGCCTTGGCGGTGTCGGCATCGCGGCGCAGCAACGCCGCATGGATCCGGCAATGGTCCGCATAGGCAGCGGCCGGACCGTTGTCCTTATCCAACTCGTTGGAGCGAATGAGACGGGCCCGGTTCAGCACCGTCTCGGACTCGCGCAGCAACATCTCGTTGCCCGAAAGCCGGGCGAGCGCCATGTGGAACCGCGCGTCGAGCTCCGAGAACTCGCCGCGGCTGGCGTTTTGCAGAACCGCCTTCTGCGCATCGAGCTCGTCGCGGAGCGCCTCGATCTCGGCGTCGCTGGCGCGCTGGACCGCGAAGTCCACAGACAGGTGCTCGAGCGCCGCCCGCATCCGGTAGGTCACCAGAACCTCGTCGTAGCTGTAGTTGCGGACGGCGTATTTACGGCCGATCCGCTCGACCAGCCCTTCGGTCTCGAGGCGCTTCAGCGCGTCGCGCGCCGGGGCGCGGCTAGCCCCAAACCAGCTGGCGACGTCATCTTCACGCAGCGGATCTCCCATTCGAAACCGGTGGTGCAGAATGCCCGCCTTCATGCCCTCGTAGACCGCTTCACCACGGCTGAGCCCTTCGCTCGCTGGTGCCAGGCCTGCGTCGAAAGACGGATTCTCGGGCATTTCAGGCATTGGGTTCTCCTGCGGTCTCAACACAATTCAGTATACGGAAAAGATCTGAGGTCAACACAGGAGTTTGCGCTCGGACTGTTTTCGAGGGATCCCAAGGGAACTCTGTCCGGCCCCACATAGTCCTTATTATAATGAGATATGACGTGACCAAAAAATATGCATCCAGCAGAAACCTACGCCTCTCCGAGTTGGATTGGATGATTTCCCATTGGCATGGAGACAGACGCAGGGTCACTTTCAGGATACCGAAATAACGAGTCGGACTGACTCAGCGCACTAAGGAACATGCAATGAAACAGATGCGGCTCGGGCTCTCGATGCGGTATCACGGCTATCACGTTGCGGCGTGGCGACACCCCGACTACGTGGCCGGCTGCAATGTTGATTTCCGCAGCTACCGCGACATCGCCCGCGCAGCCGAAGCCGAGAAGCTCGACATGATCTTCTTCGCCGACGGCGTCGCCGTGCGCGGCGCCGACCAGCCCGAGGGTGCGCTCAGCCACGACATGCGCAACGCGGAACTTGAGCCGCTGACGCTGCTGTCCGCGATTGCCGCGACAACCGATCACATCGGCCTCGTCGCAACGGCCTCGACGACCTACAACGAGCCCTTCCACATCGCGCGCAAATACGCCTCGCTCGATCATATCTCGGGCGGTCGCGCGGGCTGGAACGTGGTCACCTCCTGGTCAGACCAGGAGGCGCTCAACTTCAACCGCACGGAGAACCTGTCGCGCGAGGAACGGTACGGCCGCGCCGCCGAGTTCGTCGAGGTAGTGACCGGGCTGTGGGACAGCTGGGACGCGGACGCCTTCATCCATGACAAGGCGAGCGGCCAGTTCTACGACCCCGCAAAGATGCACGTTCTCGATCACCATGGGCCGCATTTCCAGGTGCGCGGGCCGCTCAACTCGTGCCGCACGCCACAAGGGCGGCCACTGATCGTGCAGGCCGGCGCCTCGAACCAGGGCCGGGACATCGCGGCGCAGCATGCAGACGTCGTCTATTCCGTGTCGCAGACCGTGGAGGACGCGCGCGCGTTCTACGCCGACCTCAAGGCACGCGCCGCCGAGTTCGGGCGAACCGACAACGCGCCGCTGATCATGCCCGGCATCACCATTTACACCGGCGCCACGCAGGAAGAGGCGCAGGCGCGATTTGACGAGTTGCAGGCGCTGATCGACCCGCTGGCCGGGCTCAACATCCTCTACACCTTCTGCGGCGACCTTTCGGGCTACGATCTCGACGGTCCGCTGCCCGAGCACCTGTTCGAAGGCAAGATCACCATCGGCAGCGGACTTCTGGCCAAGGCCAAGGCCGAGAACCTCACCATCCGCCAACTCTACGAGAGCGCCGCTGCGGGGTTCACCGGGCGCTACATCATCGGCACCGCCGAAAAGGTCGTGGACGATCTGCAGCACTGGTTCGAGACCGGCGCCGCGGACGGGTTCAACATCTGCCCGCCGCTGCTGCCGCAAGGCATGGACGACATGAGCCGTTTCATCCTGCCCGAGCTGCGCAAGCGCGGCCTGTTCCGTTCCGAATACGAGGGCGAAACGTTGCGGCAGAACCTCGGTCTCTCCTGAGGCCCGCCATGCCGGGCGGACGCTGCCCGGCATCAATATCCGAAAATCAAGGCCCGAAGGGCCGACAACAGACAGGGAAACTGACATGACCAACCAGATTTCGCGCCGCCGCGTGTTGCAGGGTATCAGCGCCCTGCCCATCGCCGGCTCCTTCTCGCTTTCTGCGCGCGCAGCGTGGGCGCAGTCCTCGACGCTAACCGCCGCGATCACGGGCTACAGCGTCATCAACTCGCTCGATCCGGCCAAGGCCTCGCTGATCCCCGAATTCTACGTGATCTGGGGCCTGTTCAATGGCCTGATGAAATTCGACGACGACATGAACGTCGTGCCCGATCTGGCCGAGACGGTCACCCCGCTCGATGGCGGCGGCTACGAGTTCAAGCTGAAGTCCGGCGTCAAGTTCCACGACGGCAGCGAGCTGACCGCCGAGGACGTGAAATTCACCCTCGACCGCGTGATGGCCGAAGAGACCGCGTCGCCCAACGCTGGCAAGCTCAGCCGAGTGAGCTCTGTGGAGGTGGTGGACCCGCTCACCGTCCGCATCCTGACCGAAGGCGCCTATGCACCGCTGCTGACCTTCCTCACCAACGCGCGCACCGGCACGCAGATCATCTCGAAGGCGGCCTTCGAGTCGATGGGCGAAGAGGCCTTCTCGCGCGCGCCGGTCGGCACCGGCGCCTTCAGCGTCAGCGACTGGCGCGCTGGCGAGGGGCTGACGCTCACCGCCCACGCTGACTATTTCGAAGGCGCGCCCAGCTTCGAGACCGTCGAAGTGCCTCTGATTGCCGAGGAAGCCTCGGGCGTGACCGCGCTGCAGGGCGGGCAGATCGACATGACCTCCACCGCCCCTGCCGCCGACGTGTCGGTGCTGATGAACGACAGCAATGTCGAGGTGCTGGGTCAGCCCGGCCTCAACACCCGCTTCATCTCGATCAACCTTCGCAAGGCGCCCTTCGACGACGTCCACTTCCGCCGCGCCGTATCCATGGCGTTCCAGCGCGAAGCGATGGTGCAGGCCGTGATCTTCGGCGAAGGCGTGACCGCGCAGGGCCTGCTGCCGCCGCAGCTTCCGGCCTATTACTCCGAAGAGCCTCGGCCCTACATGAGCTTCGACCCCGAGGCGGCCAAGGCCGAAATGGCCAAGTCGAAATACAACCCCGAGGACATCGAGATCGGCGTGATCACCTGGTCCGGCGGCTGGTGGCGGCGCTTTGCCGAGATCTTCGTGGCGCAGGTCAACCAGACCCTCGGCACCAAGCTCAAGGTCGAAGTCACAGACGCCAACACCGCCTATGCGCGCCAGAAATCCGGCGATTTCGAAGCCGGCGTCTGGGGCTGGCTGGGCATGGTCGATCCCGACGAATACGTTGGCGACATCCTGACCTCGACTGGCTGGCGCAACTTCCAGGGGTACTCGAACCCCGAGGTCGACGAGCTGGCGGCCCAGGGCCTTGCCGAGACCGATCCGGAAAAACGCCCCGAGTACTACAAGAAGGCTGAGGCCATCGCGATGGAAGACGTCGCGGTGATCCCGTGCTTCTGCTCCAACATCCACAACCTGTTGCGCGCCGATCTGGAGGGCTTTGTGCAAAAACCCTATTCCAACTTCGCCGACCAGTTCCGCACCATGAAGCTGGGCTGATCGACGATGTCCGAACTGCTTGGCACGCAGGCAAAGGCCCCCGGGTTCAGCGAACGCTGGGGGCCCATTGCCGTCTATCTTCTCAAGCGCCTGCTGAGCGGGGTTCTGGTGCTGCTGGCCGGCACCGCAGCGGTGTTCTTTACCATTCAGGCAGCGCCGGGCGATCCGGCGCTGGCAGCCCTCGGCGAGCAGGCCACGCCCGAGGCCATCGCCGCCTTCCGGGCTGAATACGGTCTCGATGCGCCGATGATCGCGCAATATTTCAAATGGCTCGCAGGTTTCTTTCAGGGCGATTTGGGGCAGTCGCTCGCCGTCGCCCGTGGCATGCCGGTGGGCGAGCTGGTTTTGCAGAAACTGCCCGCGACGGTCTTCGTCGGCTTCTTCGCCCTGTTTCTCGCGGTGACGCTCTCGTTGATCCTCGGCACACTCGCCGCGCTCAAGCGCGGCAAGGCCACCGACACGATCGCCACCTCGATCGCGGTGTTCGGCATCTCGATGCCGGACTTCTGGATGAGCTACGTTCTGATCTTCGGCCTGTCGCTCGGGCTCGGCCTGTTCCCGGCCTTTGGCTACGTCGCGCCATCGGACAGCCTCGGCGGCGCGCTGCACGCGGCCTTCCTGCCAGCGCTGGCCATCGCGGCGCCGATGGCGGCGGTTTTCGCGCGCACGCTGCGCGCCGTGCTGATCGAGACCTTGTCCAAACCCTACGTCACGGCGGCGCGCTCCTTCGGGCTGCCCAAGCCCTTCATCCTCGCGCATTTCGTGCTGCGCAACGCGATGGTGCCCTATCTGACCATCGTCGGGCTGCAGATCCGCTACATCCTTGGCGGCGTCGTGGTGGTCGAACGCATCTTCGGCATCCCCGGCATTGGCTCGCTGATGGTCGATGGCGCCTTTGCCCGTGACTACACGGTGCTGCAGGCCTGTACCGTGGTGTTTCTGGCCATTGTGCTTCTGACAAACATTGCCGTCGACATGATCTGCGCCCTGCTCGATCCCAAACAGACCGTGAAGTGAAGGCCCCCGCATGACCTCTTTCCGCCGTTTCATGCAGAACCGTACCGGCGTCGTCGGTCTGATCATCGTGCTGATCGTGGCGCTGGCGGTGCTGATCGGCCCGGCGCTGATCCCCTACGGCCCCGAGGATATGGACTTCATGGCTATCCTCGCCGCACCCAGTGCCGCGCATCCCTTCGGCACCGACAGCTTCGGTCGCGACGTGCTGATCCGCGTGCTGCTCGGCGGGCAGGTGTCGCTGACAATCAGCTTCTGCTCGATCCTGGTAGCGGCAGTGCTGGGCTCGTGGATCGGCATCCTGTCGGGCTACCACATGGGCTGGACCGACGGGGTGCTGATGCGGGTGATGGACCTTCTGTTCTCCTTTCCGAGCTTCATCCTCGCGATGTTGCTCATGGTGCTCTTCGGCTTCTCCTCGGTGAACATCATCGGCGCCATTGCGCTGGTCTACTTGCCGATCTTTGCCCGGATCGCGCGCAACACCACGCTGCTGATCCGCGAAGAACCGTTCATACAGGCCTCACGCCTGATGGGGCGGCGTCCGGCGGCGATCATGCTGACCGAGATCCTGCCCAATATCTCAGCGCCGATCCTCGTACAGGCCTCCGTGGGTCTGGCCTTTGCCATCATCCTGGAGGCCGGACTGAGTTTCATCGGCCTTGGCGTGCAGCCCCCCACCCCCTCGCTGGGGGGGATCATGTCCGACGGTCGCGAGTATTTCTCGCGGGCGCCCTGGGTTCTGACAATGAGCGGCATGGCGATCTCGGTCGCACTGCTGGGCATCAACCTGCTGGGCGATGGGCTGCGCGATCTCACCGACCCCAAGCTTCGCGAAAGGACCTGATGCCATGCGTGTCCCCCTCGTAGACATCAAGGGCCTGCGTGTCGGCTTCGGCCGCGGCGCGCAGCGCAAGGACGTGCTGCACGGCGTCGACCTGCAGCTTAAACGCGGCGAAATCCTCGGCATCATCGGGGAGTCAGGCTCGGGCAAGACGATGACCGGCATGGCGCTTCTGCGGCTGCTGCCGGACACGGCGCAGGTTGAACAGGAGGCAATCCTGTTCGACGGCTCGCCACTGGCGGCGCTGAGCGAGATCGAGTTCGCCGGGTTGCGCGGCGTGCGCATGGCGATGATCTTTCAGGACCCGGTGGGCTCGTTCAACCCGGCGAAGCGCATCGGCTGGCATTTCCGGCAGGTGATGAAGCGTGCAGAGACCGCCGGGATGAAGTCCCAGACCACGGGAGACTATCGCAGTCGCGCCGTCGCACTAATGCAGGAGGTCGGGATCCGCCGTGCCGAGGAGTCGATCGACCTTTATCCGCACCAACTCTCGGGCGGGATGCTGCAGCGGGCCCTGATCGCGCTGGTTCTGGCGCTCGAGCCTGACCTCATCGTCGCCGACGAGCCCACCACCAACCTCGACAAGGTGGTCGAGCACCAGATCCTGTCGCTGTTCAAGCAGATCCAGCAGCGGCTCAACGCCGGGATGATCTTTGTCACCCACGACATGGCCGTGGCCGCCTCGCTCTGCGACCGGATCGCGGTGATGCGCCACGGCGAGGTGCTCGAAGTTGCCGAGGCGCAGACGCTCTTTGCCGACCCGCAGCACGATTACACCAAGCTTCTGATCGCCACGGCGCGCGAGCTGGCCTCGCCTTCGGGTCAGCGGGAGGAGCCCGGCAAGGACAAGCCGCCGCTCTTCGAAGTGCGCGACCTGTCGCTGGTCTTTCCGCCTGCCGGGCCGCGCCCGGCCTTCAAGGCGCTGAACGAAATCTCACTCGACATCCGGCAGGGTGAGGTTATCGGTCTCGTCGGCGAGTCCGGGTCCGGCAAGACCACGCTCGGCCGCGCCCTACTGCGGCTCTACCGGCCCAGCGGCGGCAGCATCCATTACAAGGGCCGCGACATCACCAACGCCTCGGAACGGACGCTGCGGCCGATGCGGCGTGAGTTGCAAATGGTCTTTCAGGATCCTGGAGGCTCGTTCAACCCGCGCAAGCTGATGAAGGACTCTCTGGCCGAAGCGCTGCGCGCCGCGGGGGTCGGCGACAAGCGTGAGATAGCCGCGCGCAGCACGGCGCTGCTCGAACGGGTGCGTCTGACCGCGGAGCACGGCGAACGGTTTCCGCACGAGCTGTCCGGCGGGCAGCTCCAGCGCGTCGCCATCGCCCGCGCCGTGGCGCTCGATCCGTCGCTCATCGTCGCCGACGAAGCGGTGTCCAAGCTCGACGTCTCGGTGCGCGCGGGCGTGCTCGACCTTTTCCGAGACATCCAGCGCGAGAAGCAGCTCTCGATGATCTTCATTACGCATGACCTCGAGGTCGCCCGCTACATGTGCGACCGCATCGCCGTGCTCTACCACGGAAAGCTGCTGGAGCTGGGACCGACCGAGGAGGTCTTTGCCAATCCCAGCAACGACTACACCCGGACCTTGCTGAAGACACTGGACTACTCGCTGGGCGGGCGGAACTTCGGGCAGGCCGACTACAGCGTTGCCGACAGGGAGCGCGCCCATGCAGGTTGAGTATATCGACGCCTCGGAGATGATGGCGGGGCTGCTGGGCGAACTGCCGCCCGACCCGCGGATCTCGGTCAACATCGGCGATCCGGATGATGACGGCGTGGTCGCGCTGGCACAGGACGCCGAGGTCATTCTCAACGGTCATACCATGATGGGTCCGGCGCTGCTGGACCGGTTGCCCAAGCTGCGAAAGATCGTCTTCCTGGGCACCGGGGCGAGTTCCTACATCGACATGGAGGCCGCCGCGGAGCGGGACATCACGGTCGAGAACGTGACCGGCTACGGCGACCGCTCGGTCGCAGAGATGGCGCTGGCGCTGATCCTCGACTGTGCCCGGCGGGTCACCGCGATGGACAGGGACCTGCGCGCCGGGATTTGGGAGCCCCAAGAAGGCTTGCTTCTGCAAGGCCACCGGCTGGGGCTCATCGGCTTCGGCGGCATTGGCGCCGAGATGGCGGGCATCGGCCGCGCGCTCGGCATGGATGTGGCGATCTGGAACCGCTCCGAGATCGCGCAGCCCTGGCGCGACTGCCAATTGCCGCTGGACGAGGTTTTGGGCACGTCGGATGTCATCTCACTGCATCTCGCGCTGACGCCTCAGACCCGCGGCTTCCTCGGGCGGGAGGCCTTCGGCGCGATGAAGCCGGGCGCGATTTTCGTGAACACGGCCCGGGGCGCGCTGATCGATGAGGCCGCGCTCATCGGGGCGCTGCGCACCGGGCAGCTCGCGCAGGCGGGGCTCGACGTCTTCGAGACAGAGCCACTGCCCGTGACCTCGCCGCTGCGCGACTGTCCGAACCTCGTGCTCGCGGCGCACGCCGGGTTCAAGACACGCGATGCTGCCCGCACGCTTCTGCGCAAGGCGCTGGAGAAAATCGACTAGCGCCCGAGCGCGTCCAGGGCTTCGTACCACGCGGTGACGCCGCGCACGCCAATCGAACGCAGCCCGAAGAACGGCACTTCGGGCGGCTTGGCGCGCAGAATAAGTCCCAGTTCGGGCGTGCCTCCGGTCATCAGCTGCCCCATCCGATGCCCGACCAGCCCGGACATGGCGACACCGGTGCCGTTGAAGCCCGCGGCGTAGAGTATCCGGTCCGAGAGTTTGCCCGCCTGCGGCAATGCGTCGAAGGTCAGCGCCACGTGGCCGGACCAGCGCTTGTCGATCGCCACGCCTTCGAGGGCCGGGAAAATCCGCAGCATCGCGGTTTCCAGCCGGGTGAAGGCCGCTGGAGCATCGACCGCTCCAAGGGCACCGCGCCCGCCGAACAGGAGTCTGCCATCGACCTTGCGGAACCAGCGCATCATGCGCCGGGTCTCGGTATAGCTGCGTCCCTTGGGGCAGATCTCGTCGGCAATCCCCGGTGGCAGGGGCGCGGTTGCGATCATGGCGCTGCGAAACGGGACCACCATGCGCCGGACTCGCGATGTTGCCGGGCTCAGCGACGAATAGGCATTGGTGGCCAGCAGCACACGCCCCGCGGTGATGGTCCCGCCCGGCACGCGCAGCGTCACCCCGCTCCCCCGTTCGAATACCTCGAGAACCGGTGTCTGCACATGAACGGCGATGCCTTCCCGCCTGACCGCGGCGGCGAGACCGTGCAGGTAGCGCAGGGGGTGGATTACCCCGCCCTGCCCGGCCAGCACGCCGCCACAGAAGTCGCGGCTGCCGGTCTCGGATATCGTTTCGACGCGGCCCAGCACCTGCAGATCGCGCTCGCCGAGAGTGCTGCGCAGCCAGTCGGCCTCGGCGCGAGCATGGGCGAAGGCAGCCTCGGTATGCGCGCATTTGAGCGCGCCGGTCCGCTCGAAGCCCGCCTCCAGCCCGAACCGCTGCAAGGTTGCGATCAGGTGCACCACGCTGTCCTGCGCGATGCCGTGCATGGCGCGCGCGGTATCGAGCCCGTGCTGCGCGGCCAGATCGCGGTAGGAGCGCCGGAACTTCGCCGAGACAACACCGCCGTTGCGTCCGCTCCCGCCCAGCCCGAGTGCCCCGGCCTCCAGCACCGCCACGTTCTGCCCCGCGCCAGCGAGGGCCAGCGCCGCGTGCAGCCCGCAAAAGCCCGCACCGACCACTGCGGTGTCGACCTGCATGTCGCCGGTGACGGGCGGCAGGTCCGGCGGCGGTGCCGAACTGGCCAACCAGAGCGAGTCCGCTTCAGACGGCAGCATCGCGGTCATCGCCCGAAGGCCGCCTCGACCTTGTCGGCGAGCTCGGCCAGCGAGGTCACGTGCAGATCGGGCGAGGTCACGACCGGCGGCGTCGGCGAGCCGCCGAAGCCCTGCTGGTCGTGGCGACGCTCCACCCAGCAGGTCTTGTAGCCAAGCGATTTCGCCACGCCGATGTCATGGTGCTGGCTCTGGGCCACGTGCAGGATCTCGTCCTGCTTGAAGCCGAAGGCCGACTGACGGCCGCGGTTGAAGTCAAAGAACCTCGGGTCGGGTTTGGAGCAGAGCGCATCGTCGCAGGTCACCGCGTCATGAAAAGGCAAACCCAAGCTGTGCGCATAGGCGCTATAGGCCACTCGGTCAGCGTTCGTCATGGCCACCAGCCGGTAGCGGCGCCGCAACCGGGCGAGCGCCTCGACAGAATCCGGAAAGGCCGGAAGGTTCAGGATCGCGGCCTGAAAGCCCGCCGCCGCGGCGGTTGAGGTGTCGAGCCCGAGCACCTTCGCAACGTGGCGATAGACATCACCGAAGGCTTCGCTGGTCCGGCCGTGATGGAGGTCCCTCGCTTCTACATAAGGCGCGAAGATCGCGTCGTCGTCGAGCCCGACTGCCTTCGGTCCTCCGTTGGCGCGGATGCCGTCGAGCACGCCACGCTCGAAGTCGATGCAGGTGCCCACGATGTCGAAGGTCAGAACTTTGAAGCGGGTGAGGTCCATTGAAGGCTCCGTTATGGGAAATGCTTTGCGGCGATCCTGCGCCGGAGGAGGGGTTTCACCAATGGACAAATCGTTGGGTCATCCATAACTTAAAATCATGTCTGGATTGCGCCGAAAGCTCCCCTCCGCCAATGCGCTCTACGTTTTCGAGGCGGCCGCGCGTCACGAGAATTTTTCCCGCGCCGCGGATGAGCTCAATGTCACGCAGCCGGCGATCAGCCGCACCATCGCGACGCTCGAAGAACACTTGGGCACATCGCTGTTCCGGCGCGGCAAGACCGGGGCGCAGCTGACAGCTGAGGGTCTGCGATTGCGCGAGGTCGTCAGCGGCGCCTTCGCCGAGATCGGCGGTGCACTTGATGCGCTCGCGAGTCGCCGGGGGGGCAAGATGCCGATCACCCTATCGGTCTCGACCGCCTTCACCGCGCATTGGCTCATGCCCCGCATCGAGCGGCTGCGGGCCGCCTTTCCGGATGTCGACCTGCGCTATCAGCTGATCCCCGGCGCGGTGGATGGGCCGACCGACGATGTCGATCTTGCGATGCGTTACCTGACGCGCGAGCCCGCCGATGCGCTGTTCGTCATGCAGGAGGCACTCATCCCGGTCTGCACGCCCGCGGTACGCGAGCAGGCGTTCCGGGGCGAGGTAACGCGGCTCCAGCTCTCGCCTGACGGCACGGCGCCGCAGGCGGGGGTGATCGGCTTCGCCGACTACGCGATCGTTCTGCAGGGGGCGCTGATCGGACGGGGCGTGGTCGACGGCTGGCTCAACATCGTCGCCCACTGGCTGCACGAGGGGCAGCTGTGTCCCGCCGCCGATGCTCTCACCATCGGCGCGCGCGATTGCTACCTACTCAACCGCGCGCCGCCAGAACGGCGGGCGCGCACGGCAGAGCTTGCGCAATGGCTGCGCTGCGAACTGCATGAGGACCTTGCGCGGCTGGGGGAAGTCTATCCCCAGCTGGGGATCGGCGAACTCTGCCTGCCAAGGAATTAGCACTTTCACTGCCAGCCCTTCCGGTGAGCTATGCGATGGTCAGCAATGTCATCGCGTGGCGAACTCCAAATGGGCAATACCGACCTGAGAACTTTCTGGCCCCGTTCATCAAAGGGCACGGTCGAAATCGACCTCGTAAACTGCAAAAACAATCGAACATGGCCTGAGCAACTGAACCGCGATGCTCAGATATGGTCGAGTTACGTAGCCATATCAAACTTCGCCTCTGAGCCGAGGCATCCTCCTTTGGCCGCGATCACGCACGCTTACAGCCGTCAGGCCCGCGCCTTGCGCGTAGACAGCACCTCTTCGGCCGACGGCGTCGCCAGGTCGAAATAGTCCAGCGTGCCAGCGTATCCATTCCCGCCCATGCGCCCGATCGCGTCGAGCTTTTCATGGTTCGAATAGTATGTCCCAAGGTCAATCACGTCCTCGCGCACGTGTGCCATGACGATCTGCCCGAGGATGATTTCCCGGGCCGAGCTGACCTCGATCCCGAGATAGCGGCGGCATTCAAAAGCGACCGGCGCCTCGGCGATCCGCGGGCAGGCAACCTTCTCGCCGGGAACTGCGGTGAGCCCCGCCATCTCGAGTTCGTCCACCTCGGGACCGAAAGCGGCCGCCGTCACCGACATCGTCCCAGCGTTGGCGCGATCGACGATGTTCACGGTGAAGCACTCCGTCATCCGGATGTTGTAGGCCGTGTCCTTGAAGCTGCGGTCGGGCTTGTTCTCGACACCAAGTGCAAGGATGGGCGGATCGGCGGACAGGCAGTTGAAGAAGGAATAGGGCGCGGCGTTGACCACGCCTTCGGGCGAAACCGTGGTGACCCAGGCAATCGGGCGCGGCACGATCGTGCCGATCATGACCTTGTAGGCCTCGCGGGGAGTCAGCTCCGCGAAGTTGAGCGCGTGGTGCGTCACGTCGCAAGCTCCTTTCCGTAGCGGGACAGGATCGATGAGACGCTGTCCGGTTTCTGCTCAAGCTCGGCCCGCCCGGCAACGGCACCCAGGTGATGGTCCATGATCTGCGTCGCGCGGGCGGCATCGCCGGCGCGGATCGCCTCGATGATCTGCGAATGTTCATCCACGGCGCAGTCTGATGAGTGCGACTTCGCGTACATCGCCATGATCAGCGAGCAACGCAGCACCACCTCGCCGACGTAGCGCGACAGCACGGCGTTGCCGGTCAGCTCGGCGAGCAGCGTGTGGAACTCTCCGGCAAGGCGGATCGAGACCGGTCCGTCCTTTCCGCGCACGCTCTCCTCGCTGCGCACATGCGCCTCGAGCTGGTCGAAACCGCTGGAGGGGATGCGCTCGACGAGGATGCGGATGACCTCGGCCTCGAGCGCGCGGCGGACCTCGAAGATCTGCTTCGCCTCTTCCAGCGAGGGCTCCGCGACGAAGGCGCCGCGGTTGCGTCGGGTGACCACCAGTCCCTCGTTCTCGAGCCGCACCAGCGCATGGCGCACGATGGTCCGGCTCACGCCGAACTGCTCGCCCACCGTGTCCTCGGGCAGCCGCATGCCCGGCTTCAGGGCCTGCTCAATGATGGCGCGCTTGAGCAGCGTGTGCACGGCGTCGGTGAGTGTCGTTTTTTCGGTCATGGCTCGGAGCCTTGTCGCATTCCTTTGCACTCACCTAGCGTATCCAAGCGATCTCGTCAATTGGATACAATTTTCTTGCAAAGCGAGATACGATGCCGCATCAATCCAGCATCGTATCCAATTTCATCGATTCCCAAATACAATCACCAACAGGGACGGGACCATGACTTTCAGACAGATTCTGCTTGCCTCGGCGGCGCTCGCCACCCTCGCAGGAACGGCGCAGGCCGAGAACGTGCTCAAGTGGGGCGCCAACCGGGACATCGGCTCGCTCGACCCCTATTCCTACGGCGATAGCTTCACCATCAACGTGCTGAACCACGTCTACGAGGGGCTGGTGCGCTACAATGCCGACCTCAAGATCGAACCGGCGCTGGCCACCAGCTGGGAAATTCTCGACGACAAGGTCACCTGGCGCTTCAAGCTGCGCGAGGGGGTCACTTTCCACAACGGCAACCCCTTCACCGCTGAGGACGTCGTTGCCTCGCTGCAGCGCGTCAGCCATGAGACCTCGCCGCTGAAGGGCAACCTCCCGGCCTATGTCTCGTCGAAGGTGGTCGATGACCTTACGGTCGACATCACGCTCAACGGCACCTACCCGCTTCTGCTCAACGACCTGACAAATATCCATATTTTCGACAAGGAATGGATGGTCGAGCACGATTCCCTACTGCCCACCGACATTGGATCGGGCACCGAGGGCTACGCCACCTACAACGCCAACGGCACCGGCCCGTTCAAGGTCGAAAGCCGTCAGCCCGACGCCAAGACCGTCTTCGTCGCGAACGCCGACTGGTGGGATGAGCCCCAACACAATCTCGACCGCATCGAGCTGACCCCGGTGACCTCGGCGGCGACCCGCGTCGCTGCGCTGCTCTCCGGCGAGATCAACTTCACCAATGACGCGCCGGTGCAGGATCTTCCCCGCCTCGCCGCCGCGCCCGACGTCGACGTACTCGAGGGCGTGGACCTGCGCACCGTGATGATCGGCTTTCCCTTCCGCGACACGTTGGTGTCGGGCGAGCCCAACCCCTTCAAGGAAAAATCCGTGCGCGAGGCCCTCTACAAGGCGATCGATCTCGACCTGCTCCAGAGCCGGGTGATGCGCGGGAAATCCCGCACCGCCGGTGCGACCGTGGCACCGCCGATCCCTGGATATTCGGAGGAACTGGATACAGTTCCAGGATACGATCCTGATGCAGCCAAGGCGCTCCTGGCCGAGGCTGGCGTGCCCGAGGGTCTGCAGTTCGAGTTCAACTGCCTCGCCGATGGGCTGGTGAACGAAGAGCAGTTCTGTCAGGCCATCGCCTCCATGTGGTCGCGCATCGGGCTTGCGCCCAAGCTCGACGTGGCGCCGCGCGCGGTGCAGACGCCGAAGCGGACCAACGGCCAGACCGACATCTACACGCTCGGCTGGGCAACGCTGCCGATGCTCGATGCCTACTCGCCGCTGCTGCAGATCTTCCACAGCAAAGAGGGCAATTCGGGTGTCTTCAACTGGGGTGGCTGGTCCTATCCCGAGCTGGACGCGCTGATCGACGCGGCGGGCAGCGAACTCGACACCGACACCCGCCTGTCGCTCGAGACCGAGGCCCTGCAGTTCGTAAAGGACGAGATGATCATGATCCCGCTGCACCAGCAGCCCATGGCCTGGGCGGTGACCGACGAGGTCAGCGAGATGCCGCTCTTCCCCGACAACAAGCCGCGCCTGTGGTTCGCGCAGGTCGGCCAGGGCAGCTGAGACAGGCGCGCGGGGGCACCTGCCCCCGCGTCCTAACCCCTTGAGACATGATGACAGCCGGTGGGTCCGTCCCGCCCGCAAGACAGGAGTGAGCCATGCTCGCCTTTCTCATCAAGCGCACGGCCAACGCGGCCTTCGTGATGCTCGCCGTCGCGCTGCTGGCCTTCGTGATATTCCGCTTCTTCGGCGATCCCGTCGAGATGATGGTCAACGAGCAGGCGACCCAGGCCGACCGCGCCGAGCTGCGCGAGCGACTGGGGCTGAACGACAGTTTCGTCACCCAGTACACGCGCTTCGTCACCAACGCCGCGCAGGGCGATTTCGGCATCTCCTACCGCAACCAGCAGGACGTGATGGTGCTGATCGGCGAGCGGTTCCCGGCCACTTTCGAGCTGGTGCTGGTGGCCACGGTGATCTCGCTCGTGGTCGGCATCCCGCTCGGGGTGATCACCGCCGTGCACCGCAACTCGCGACTGGCGAACGCGCTGCAGCTGGGTTCGATCGTCGGCGTCTCGCTGCCGAGCTTCGTGGTCGGCATCCTGCTGATCCTCGGCTTCTCAGTCAGTCTCGGCTGGCTGCCCGCCTTCGGGCGCGGCGAGACGGTGAACATCGGCTGGTGGTCGACCGGGCTGCTCACTCCCTCGGGACGTGCGGCGCTGGTGTTGCCCGCGCTGTCGCTCTCGACCTTCCAGATCACCCTGGTGATGCGGCTGGTGCGGGCCGAGATGCTCGAGACCCTGCGCAGCGACTACGTGAAGTTCGCCCGCGCGCGCGGCGTGCCGAAGGCCCGGGTGCACTGGGTGCACGCGCTGCGCAACTGCCTGATGCCGGTGATCACCCTCACCGGCATGCAAATCGGCAACCTCATCGCCTTCGCGCTGGTCACCGAAACGGTGTTCCAATGGCCCGGCATGGGGCTGCTCTTCATCCAGGCGGTGACCTTCGTCGATATCCCGGTGATGGCCGCCTACCTGATGCTCGTTTCCTTCATCTTCGTGCTGCTCAATACGCTGGTCGACGTGACCTACGCCTGGGTCGATCCCCGGCTGCGCGACGATGCCGCCAAAGCCGGAGGGGCCAATGGCTGACATCTCCCCCATGACCGACACTCCGAAGCCCCCCGCAGAGACCGCCCTGCCCCGCCGGACGCGCCTTGCCGCGCTGCGCGAGAGCGACCTGTGGTATTCCTTCCGCAGTCACCCCAGCGCGATCTTCGCGGCCTGCCTGCTGGCGCTCGTGGCGCTGAGCGCCCTGCTGGCACCCTTCATCACGCCGCAGGACCCCTACGACCTCGCCGCGCTCGAGCTGTGGAACGCCGAGATTCCGCCGGTCTGGAACGCGCAGGGGCAATGGCCCTACATTCTGGGCACCGACACGCAGGGCCGCGACATCCTCTCGGCGATCCTCTACGGCTCGCGGATCAGCCTTGTGATCGGCTTTGCCTCGGTGATGGTGGCGCTGGCGGTCGGGCTCTCTCTGGGGCTCATCGCAGGCTACTTCGGCGGCTGGATCGACAACGTGATCATGCGGATTGGCGACGTGCTGCTGTCTATGCCCTTCATCCTGATCGCCATCCTCATCACCGCCGTCGCCACCGCCGCGCTGCCGACGCACCTCAAGGATGTACTGGCCGCGCCGATCCTGATCCTCGCCATCGCTGTGCCGTCCTGGGTGCAATACGCCCGCACCGTGCGCGCCTCGGCGATGGTCGAGCGCAAGAAGGATTACGTCAGCGCGGCGCGGCTGATCCGGGTGAAGGCCTGGCGGATCATGCTGCACCACATCCTGCCCAACTGCATGACCCCGATCCTCGTCGCAGCAACGCTGAACTTCGGCCTCGCGATCCTCTCCGAAGCGACGCTGTCCTTCCTCGGCGTCGGTATGCCGCCGGACCAGCCCAGCCTCGGCACGCTGATCCGCGTGGGCAACCAGTACCTCTTCTCCGGCCTGTGGTGGATCGTCGTCTTTCCCGCGATCCAGCTGTGCCTGATCGTCCTGTCGGTCAACATGATTGGCGACTGGTTGCGCGATGCGCTCAACCCGAAACTGAGATGACCATGACTGCAAAGACCCTCAAGAACGTGCGCCCGATGGGCGCTCCTGCCACCGACCTGCACATCGTGGACGGCCGCTTTGCCGCCGCCGCGCCCGAGGGTGCCGAGGTCATCGACTGCGGCGGTCGCATCCTGATCCCCGGGCTGGTCGAGGCACACACCCATCTCGACAAGTCGCTGCTCGGCCTGCCGTGGTACCGCAACGAGGTCGGCCCGCGGCTGATCGACAAGATCGACAACGAACGCGAGGTGAAGGTCTCGCTCGGGCTCGACCCGCAGGTGCAGAGCGAGCGGCAGGCGATCCTGTCGATTAGCCATGGCACCACCCACATTCGCAGCCACGTCGATGTCGACACCCACCACGGGCTGCGCGGCATCGAGGGCGTCATGGCAACGCGCGAGAAACTGGCGGGCTACGTAGATATCGAGATCGTCGCCTTCCCGCAGTCCTCGATGATGCCGCGACCCGGCACGGTCGAATTGATGGATGAGGCGCTGGCGCTCGGCGCCGACGTTGTCGGCGGCATCGACCCCTGCGGCATCGAGCGCGACCCCAAGGGGCATCTCGATGCGGTGTTCCGGCTCGCCGAAAAGCATGGCAAGCCGATCGACATCCACCTGCATGAGCGTGACCTGATGGGCGGGTTCTCGATGGAAGAGATCATCGGCCGGACCCGAGCAACCGGGATGCAGGGCAAGGTCACCGTCAGCCACGCCTTCTGCCTCGGCATGAGTGACCGTGCCTATGTCGCATCGCTGCACGAGCAGCTCGCCGAAGAGCGCATCCACATCATAACCACCGCGCCGGCCTCGGCGCCGGTGCCGCTGGTCAAGGAGCTAAAGGCGGCGGGCATCCTCACCGGCGCGGGTTCGGACGGCATCCGCGACACCTGGGGACCCTATGGGAACGCCGACATGCTGGAACGGGCGATGTTCGTCGGGCTGCGCAACAACCTGAGACGCGATGACGAGGTCGAACTGGCGCTGGACATCTGCACCCATGGCGGCGCCGCGATCATGGAGGTCGAGGGCTACGGACTAGAACCCGGCGATCAGGCCGATGCCGTGCTGGTCGAGGGCGAGACGCTGGCAGAGGCGGTCGCACTGCGCACGCCCCGGGCGCTGGTGCTAAAACGCGGCATGGTCGTCGCGCGGGGCGGCAAAGCCGTGATCGACGCGCCATGAGCCGCACCCTGCTCTCGGCCCGCTGGGTCATCGGCCACAAGGACGGCCGCCACGTCGTGCACGAGAACGGGGTGGTGGTGATCGAGGGCTCTCGCGTGTTGCATGTGGGGCGCGGCTTCGACGGTGAGGTCGCGCAGCGCGTGGACTACGGGGAGGCGGTGATCTCGCCCGGGTTCATCGACCTCGACGCGCTGTCGGACCTCGATACGACCATCCTTGGCTATGACAATGGACCGGCGTGGAAGAAAGGACGGGTCTGGCCCGAGAGCTACGTCGCGCGCGGCCCCTACGAGATGTATTCGCCCGAAGAGCTGGCCTTCCAGAAGCGCTTTGCCTTCGCGCAGCTTATTCGCAACGGCATCACCACCGCCCTGCCCATCGCGTCGCTGTTCTACCGCGCCTGGGGCGAGACCGTGGCCGAGTTCGACGCCGCCGCACAGGCCGCCGAGGAGCTGGGGCTGCGCGTCTACCTCGGCCCCGCCTATCGCACCGGCGGGCAGGTCACCGACGAGGCGGGCACGATCCGCGCCATCTACGACGAACCGCGCGGACTGCAGGGGCTGGAGGACGCTGCAGCCTTTGCCACGCGCATCGACGGCGCCGCAGGCGGCCGCATCCGCGCGATGTTCGCCCCGGACCGGATCGAGACCTGTACCGCAGAGCTCTTGCGCCGCACCCAGGCGCTTGCCGCAGAGATGGGTGCGCCGGTACGTCAGCATTGCTGCCAGTCGCCCACCGAGCTGCGGCTGGTGCAGGAGCAGCATGGCACCACGCCGATCGACTGGCTCGACCGGATCGGCGCGCTGGAAAGCAACTGGCTGCTGCCGCATGGAACCCATGCCTCGGAGCGCGACTTCGCACTGATCGCCGAGCGCGGCGCAACACTGGTCCATTGCCCGCTGGTTTCTGCGAGGCACGGTGGCCTGCTGCACTCCTTCCCGGCCTTCCGGGCGCGCGGCATCAATATCGGGCTCGGCACCGACACCTGGCCGCCGGACATGATCCTCAACATGCAGATCGGCATGATGGCCGCGCGGATTGCCGGCGCCGACGCGCTGCGCAGCGAGGAAATGTTCGACGCGGCCACGCTGGGTGGCGCGCGCGCGCTTGGCCGGACCGACCTCGGCCTGCTCGCGCCCGGAGCCTGCGCCGACATCACGGTGATCGACCTCGGCCGCACGCTGCAGACCCCCGACCCGGTACAGAGCCTGATGACCTCGGCCTCGGGGCGTGACGTGCGCGATGTCTGGATCGACGGGCGCCGCGTGATGGCCGACCGCAAGATCCCCGGTTGCGACGAGACCGCCGACATGGCCCGCGCGCAGGCGCAGGTCAACGGGCTGATCGCCAAGTACCCCGACCGCACCGCCGGCCATCCGCCGGTGACCGAGATCTTCCGCCCCAGCTACGTAAGGAGCGAGCGATGACCGACCCTGTTCTGGACGTGCGCGGATTGCGCGTCGAGTTTCCCACCCGCCGCGGCGTGCTCACCGCCGTGGATGATATCTCGCTGACCATCGGGCGCGGCGAGATCCTTGGCGTCGTCGGCGAGTCCGGTGCCGGCAAATCGATGACCGGCATGGCGATCCTCGGTCTGCTCGAGCCGCCGGGCCGCATCGCCGCCGGCGAGATCCGACTTTCGGGCACCCGCATCGACACGCTGACCGAGAGCGAGATGCAGAAGGTGCGCGGCCGTCGCATCGGCGCGATCTTCCAGGACCCGCTGACCTCGCTCAACCCGCTGTTCAGGGTCGGCGATCAGCTCGTCGAGACCATTCGCCTGCACACCGATCTGAGCAAAAGTGCCGCCCGCGCCCGCGCGCTCGAGCTTATGCGCGAGGTCGGCATTCCGGCGGTCGAGGAGCGCATCGACAACTACCCGCACCAGTTTTCGGGCGGCATGCGGCAGCGCATCGTGATCGCGCTGGCGCTCTGTGCCGAGCCTGAACTTATCATCGCCGACGAGCCGACCACCGCGCTCGACGTGTCGATCCAGGCGCAGATCACCGCGCTTCTCAAGCGGCTCTGTCGCGAGCGCGGAACGGCGGTCATGCTGGTGACCCATGACATGGGGGTGATCGCCGAAACCGCCGACCGGGTGGCGGTGATGTATGCAGGGCGGCTGGCCGAGCTCGGCGCGGTCGAGGACGTGGTGCGCCGTCCGCGTCACCCCTACACCGAGGGGCTGATGGGCTCGATCCCCAGCCTGCGCAAGGACATGGACGAGCTGCAGATGATCCCGGGCGCGATGCCGCGGCTCGACAGCATCCCGCAGGGATGCGCTTTCAACCCGCGATGCGCCCATGCCGGACCGCGCTGCCGCCGTGACACGCCGCGGCTGGAAACCACCGGCGCCGCCTGCTGGCTCGCCCTGACCGGAGAAACCGCATGACCCGACCGATCCTCGAAGTCGACGCGCTGGAGCGCCGGTTCGACGTCTCCGCCCCCTGGCTCAACCGCCTGCTCGAAGGCAAGCCGCGGCGCACTCTGCGCGCTGTCGACGGGGTGGATTTCGATATTCAACCCGGCCAGACGCTGGCGCTGGTCGGCGAGTCCGGCTGCGGCAAGTCGACCATCGCCAAGCTGGTCACCGGGCTGCACGCGCCCTCCGGCGGAGCGATCCGCTTCAACGGCGATCCCGACAAGATGCAGATGATCTTCCAGGACCCCTATGCCTCGCTCAACCCGCGCTGGCGGGTCGGCCGGATCATCGCCGAGCCGCTGCGCACGCTGCGCCCCGAGACGCCCGAGCCGCAGGTTATGGCCCGCGTTGATGAGCTGCTGCGCACCGTGGGTCTCGCGCCCGCTGATGCCGCCAAGTTCCCCCACGAATTCTCGGGAGGACAGCGCCAGCGTATCTCGATCGCCCGCGCGCTGGCAGGCGAGCCCGAGTTCCTCGTCTGCGATGAACCGACGTCGGCGCTCGACGTGTCGGTGCAGGCGCAGGTGCTCAACCTGATGAAGCGCCTGCAGAAAGAAATGGGGCTCACCTATCTCTTCATCAGTCACGATCTGTCGGTGGTACGGCACATGGCGGATGTGATCGCCGTGATGTACCTCGGGCGGATCGTCGAGATCCAACCGACCGCCGATCTCTTTGCCCGCCCGCTGCATCCCTATACGCGCATGCTGCTCGATACGATCCCCGACCTCGAAGCCCCCAAGCGCGACCGTGTGCCGATGGCCGGCGAAGTGCCCTCGCCGGTGTCGCCGCCTCCCGGATGCAGCTTCCACCCGCGCTGCCCGATTGCCTTCGATCGCTGCAAGCGCGAACGCCCGCAGCGCGAGGTACATGTCCATGACCGCCGCGTTGCCTGTTTCGCCGCAGAGGAGAGCGCCGATGTATGAAGACCGTTTCCTCCGCCGTGCCATCGAGATCTCGGCACAGGCGCTGACCACGCCGGGCACGGAACCCTTCGGCGCGGTGGTGGTCCGCGATGGGGAGATCGTCGGCGAGGGCATCAATCGCTCGGCGCTCAACCACGACCCGACCTCGCATGGCGAGACCGAGGCGATCCGCGACGCCTGCCGCAATCTCGGTACCGTCGATTTGCGCGGCGCGGCACTCTATTCGAGTTGCGAGCCCTGCCCGCTCTGCGTCGCGGCGATGCTGATCGCCGGAGTATCGGAACTCTACTATGCGGCGGACATGGCGCAGGCGGGCGCGGCGCTCGGGGAGTTGCCGGAAAGCGCGCGTTTTCCCATCGATGTCGACCACATGCTGGCGCAGTGCGGGCTGCCCGCGCCGGAGCGGACGATGGTCAGCGCCCGGCACCAAGATGCAGAGGCCGCGCGTATCCTGCAGCTCTGGGCCGAAAAGGCGTCGAGTTCTCTCAACGCCGCTCGGGAAACCTGACCAAAAGCGACCGCCAGCCTCTGCCGATCAGTCGCGTATACGACTGGTCATCTAGGAATATTTTAGTGGCGGCCGAGGGTCATTATTGCACTTCACGCGCGGCATGTTTTGGTCTCCGACAACAGCTGAACAAGACACGGCAGAGCCCTGCCGCTGAGGCCCCGAGACACAACGAGCCAATCTTGGAGCGGCGCGGATACGCCGGCGCGTCGGATTGAACTAGTCCAGCTCCGTCAGAAAGGGCAATCCAACCGGCAGGTCTTCGGGCGTCAGGTTCTTGACGCGTCCGACCGCAACGTCGCAGGCCTCCTCGAGGTGCCGCTCGAGCGCCGCGGCCGCCTCGCGCACGAAACCGCCCTGGAGCGCCTCGAGCACGAGGAGGTGCTGGTCAATCGTGCTGTACACCGAAGCCTCGGAACGGGTCGCGGTGAAGGAGATATGCGTCGATATAAGTGGCAGCTGGCTGCGTTCGATGGAATCCGCAAGAATCCGGTTCCGACAGGACAGCACGATATCGCGATGCAGCCATTGCTCGATCAGCAACAGCTCGGGAACGCCGACCTCCGACACCGCCCCGCGCATACGCCGCAGCTCGGCGATCTGGTCCGCCACTGTCTCTCGCGGCAGAAGGTCAACCGCCTCGACCAGTGCCACCGGCTCGAGCAGTCGGCGCATGGTGTAGTGGTCCTGCACGTCCTGCTCGGTCATCGGGCCGACCTGCCAGCGACCGTTGGCCTGCTGCCGCACCAGCCCCACGCGCTCCATCCGCGTAATGATCTCATGCGCGACGCTGCGGCTGACGCCATAATGCTCGGCCATCGCCTTTTCGTTGACGCCGAAGCTTCCGAACACCATGGCCGAGGCGATCGCTGTCTGCGCCTCCTCGAAGAGCCGTTGCCGCCAGTTGCGAGATTCGAGCCCGTCCCGCGCGATGGTCGGAATCGCGAGAACCGGGGCCTCCTCTTCGCACGCCTCCGTGCCCTCACCCAGAACGCGGTAACCCCGACGGCCGTTGAACTCCAGCAGACCCTCGCTCTCGAGCCGCTTCAGCGCAGCGCGAATCGGCACCCGGCTGAGCGTGAACTGACGCGCCAATTCGGACTCTCGCAGACGCATGCCCGGCCGCAGCTTGCCACTTGCTAGGTTGTCGACCAGCACAGCGTAGACCACGTCCTGCAGGCGTTTCGGCTCTAGTTTCATACGATTAGTCGCCCTTTCCCTTCGGTTTCAATTGAATGCTGTTTGCTGGACTTTTGCAATGCGCCTCCACATTTTTGTATCTTGCCGACATTATACATTACTTGCTACGACTCTCGCAGAGGCACTCATTTTGCCAGGGAGGAAATCACAGTGACCCGACAGAGATTGACAGCTACCGCCATCGCCTTGATGACATCCACCGCTCTTGCCGGTCCGGCACTCGCGGCCGAAACCGAGCTGAAGTTTGCCCATGTCTACCCCGATGGCAGCCTGTTTGATCAGGCCCTGGAGCGGGCCTCGGACGCGATCGAAGAATCCACCGAGGGGCGTTACGCACTCGCCATTTTCCCGGCCTCGGCACTGGGCAACGAGGAGGCGCTGAACGACGCGCTGTCTCTCGGCTCGATCGATCTCATCTACACTGGCGTCGCCTTCATGGCGCAGTCGGTTCCCGAGATCGCCATCTCGGACTACCCCTACGTCTACCGCGACTTCGCCCACTGGGAAGGCTTCTGGCAGAGTGATCTTCTGAAGGGGCTCATGGAGTCCTACACCGAGGTGACCGGCAACGAGTTCGTCACCAGCACCTACTACGGCCAGCGCCACGTCACGGCGAACAAGCCGATCCTCAAGCCTTCCGACATGGAAGGGCTCAAGATTCGCGTCGCCAATGCCCCGGCCTACCTGATGTTCCCCGAGGCGACCGGAGCCAACCCGACGCCGATGGCCTTCTCCGAGGTCTACCTCGGGCTGCAGCAGGGCGCGGTCGACGCACAGGAGAACCCGCTGCCGACGATCCAGTCCTCGCAGTTCTACGAGGTGCAAAGCGACATCAGCCTGACAGGCCACATCACCGCGACGCTGGTGACGCTGATGTCGGGCTACACTGCAGAAAAGCTCTCGGAAGAAGATCACGACGCGATCTTCACCGCGTTGCAGGAGGCCGCCGACTGGGCCACCGAAGAGACCCGCGCCAATGAGGCCGACCTGATTTCCTTCTTCGAGGACGAGGGCGTCTCGGTCCACGAGGTCGACCGCCAACCGTTCATCGACGCGGTGACCCCCTACCTGACGGATTACGACACCGTGCCCTGGGACGAGGCGACCTTCACCGCAATTCAGGCCATCGGGCGCTGAACCGTCATGATCCAGCATCAGACCCACGCGAGCCATGAGGCTCGCGACCCCCATGCTGTGCCCGAACCAGACGCGCTCGACGAGACCATCGTGCGGGAGATGGACGCCGGGATGGAGGATGTCTCGGACGTCCGCTGGTGGGACTACCCGGTTTTCGCCGTCTTCTGGGCGCTGATGGCCGTGGTCTTCCTGCAGTTCTTCTCGCGCTACGTGCTCAACTCGTCGATCGGCTGGACCGAAGAGATCGCCCGCTACCTGCTGATCGTGCTGACCTTCACCGGCTCGCTGATCTGTCTGCGCAAGCGTAGCCACATCCATCTCGAGATCGTGCTCGACCGGGTGTCCGCGAAGACCGCCCGCGTCCTACGGCTGATCGGTGACCTTGTCAGCCTCGTGTTCTTCTGCGGGCTCGGCTGGACCGGCATCGCGCTGGCCGAGCGGATGAGCCGACAGCGGCTGATCAGCCTCGATCTGTCGCGCGGCGTCTTCTACTGGATCGTCACCGCCGCACTCGGCCTGGCCGCGGTGCTGGTGGCCTGGCAGATCGTGCGCAACCGAGGAGCGCGCTGACATGGCCCTGACTCTGATGTTCGCCGCGCTGGCCCTGCTGATCGCCATAGGTGCGCCGATCTCGATCGCGCTCGGCGCCTCCTCTTTGCTTTACATTCTGCTCGAGGGGCTGCCGTCGATTACCGCGCTCAACTACATGATCAACGGGGTAAACAGCTTTTCGCTGCTCGCGGTGCCCTTCTTCATCATGGCCGGCAACCTGATGAACTCGGGCGGCATCACCTCGCGCATCTTCGACTTTGCCCGCGCCGTCGCCGGCTGGGCCCCGGGCGGGCTCGGTCACGTCAACGTCGGCGCCAGCGTGATCTTCTCCGGGATGTCCGGCGCCGCCGTCGCCGACGCCGGCGGGCTCGGCAACATCGAGATCAAGGCGATGCGCGACGCCGGCTACGAGACCGATTTCGCCGTCGGCATCACCGCCGCCTCCTCGACCATCGGTCCGATCATCCCGCCCTCGCTGCCGCTGGTGCTCTACGGGGTCACCGCCTCGGTCTCGATCGGTGATCTTTTCCTCGCAGGGATCGTCCCGGGGCTGCTGATGGCGCTGTCGCTGGTGCTCATGGTCGCCTGGTACTCACACCGGCGTCACTACCCGCGCGACCGCGCCTTCGATCCGCGCTATGTCTGGCATACCTTTCGCCGCGCCTTCCTGCCGCTCTGCACGCCCGCGATCATCATCGGCGGCATCGGCACAGGGGTATTCACACCGACCGAGGCGGCGGTGGCGGCGGTCGCCTACGCGCTGGTACTTGGGCTGCTGGTCTACCGCACGCTGACCCCGAAGGCGCTGATCCGCATCACCATGGACAGCCTCGAGACCACCGCCTCGATCATGATGATCGTGGCCGGCGCGGCGATCTTCGCCTGGATCCTCACCGCCAATCAGTCGGCACAGGCTGTCGCCGGTGCGGTGCTCGGCCTGACGCAGAACCGAGAGCTGGTGCTGCTGCTGATCATGCTGCTGGTGCTGGTGGTCGGCTGCTTCATGGAAACCATCGCCGCGATCACCATCCTGGTGCCGGTCCTGCTGCCAGTGGCGCAGACCGTCGGCATCGATCCGGTGCATCTTGGCATCATCGTCGTGCTCAACCTGATGCTGGGCCTGCTGACACCGCCCGTGGGCATGGTGCTCTTCGTGCTGAGCCGCGTGTCACAGGTGCCCTTCGAGCAATGCATGCGCGCCACGCTGCCCTTCCTCGTGCCGCTGGTGATCGTGCTGTTCCTGCTCGCCTATTTCCCGCAGCTCAGCCTCTGGCTGCCCGACCTGCTGAACCCCTGAACGTGGAAAGACCCATGAAAATCACGTCTCTCAAGACCTTCATCCTGCATGTGCCCGTGACCCGCAACGGCGTCGCAGACAGCACCCACACGCTCACCCACTGGGGCGCCCCGGGGGTCATCATCGAAACCGACGCGGGGATCACCGGCTATGGCTACACCGGCACCCACGCCCACCTGCCCTCGGACCGGCTGATCACCCAGTGCATCGAGACCTGCTTCGACTGGATCGTCGGCCGCGATCCGCTGGAGACCACCGCCCTCTACCGCGAGATGGAACGCTTTCCGCCGGTGCAATGGGTCGGGCGAGGCGGCATCTCGCATCTCGCCATCGGCGCGATCGACGTGGCGCTCTGGGATATCAAGGCCAAGGCGGCGGAGCAGACGTTGTGGCAGAGCATGGGCGGAGCTGAGCGACCGATCCTCGCCTACAACACCGACGGCGGCTGGCTGAACTGGCCTCTTGAGACGCTGGTTTCGGACTGCAAGCGGCTGGTCGAGGAAGAGGGTTATCTCGGCGTGAAGATCAAGGTCGGCTCGCCCAACCTCGCCACCGACATCGAGCGGCTCGAGGCGGTACGCAAAGCGATCGGCAACAAGGTCACGCTGGCGGTCGACGCCAACGGCCGCATGGACCTGCCTACCGCGATCCGCTTCGGCCGGCACCTCGCCGACTGCGACGTGATGTGGTTCGAAGAGCCGCTCTGGTACGACGACGTGATCAGCCACAAGCGGCTAGCCGAGACTATCCAGACCCCCATCGCGCTCGGCGAGCAGCTTTACCTCGCCCATAACTTCCAGACCTTCTTCGACGCCGGGGCGTTGCATTACGCGCAGCCTGACGTGGCGCGGCTCGGCGGTGTCACCCCGTGGATCCAGGTGGCTGACATGGCCATGGCGCGCGGCCTGCCGGTGGTCAGCCACGTCGGCGACATGGGCCAGATGCACATCCACACCGCCATCGGCCACCCGTCGAGCGATATGCTCGAGTACATCCCCTGGCTGCGCGAGTGTTTCACCGAACCCGTCAGCGTCACCGACGGCTGGTACGACGTCCCGCGCGAGCCGGGCGCTGGCACCACGCTGCGCGCGGACGCCCTCGAACGTTTCGGTGTGGCATGAGCGGCGCCGGAATGATGAAGGCCGTGCAAATCGACGCGCCCGCGTCGATTTCGCTGGTCGAGCGCCCCAAGCCCGCGCCCGCGGCCGGCGAGGTGCGACTGGCGCTCACCCACGTAGGCTACTGCGGCTCGGACCTCAGCAGCTTCCAGGGCCGCAACCCCATGGTCAGCTTCCCGCGAGTTCCCGGCCACGAGATCGCCGCGGTAGTGGATGCGCTGGGTGAGGGTGTCGAGGGGCTGAGCCCCGGCCAGCCCTGCACCGTGCTGCCCTACTTCAATTGCGGCACCTGTATCGCCTGCCGCAAGGGCCGACCGAACGCCTGCCGCAACAACCAGACGATGGGCGTGCAGCGAGAGGGCGCGATGGCCTCCTACGCCTGCGTACCGGCCGCCCATGTGATCCCCGTCGACGGCTTCGCGCAGCGCGATCTGGCGCTTATCGAGCCAATCGCGGTGGGCTTCCACGCGGTCGAACGTTCCGGCCTCGATGCCGACGACACGGTTGCGGTGCTCGGCGTCGGGATGATCGGCCTCGGCGTGCTCCTTGGCGCAGTGGCGCGCGGCGCGCGGGTGATCGCGGTTGATGTGGCCGATGCCAAGCTCGACCTCGCCCGCCGACTTGGCGCGACCGAGACGATCAACGGCGCCGCTGAAGACACCGTCCAGCGCCTTGCCGAGCTGACTGGTGGCGATGGGCCGACGGTGATCATCGAGGCGGCGGGCGCCGCCGCCACCTTTCGCCAGGCGGTCGATGCGGTCTCCTCCTGCGGGCGCGTGGTCTATGTCGGCTACACCAAGACCGAGGTCTCCTACGAGACTCGGCTGTTCCCGATGAAGGAGATCGAGATCTTCGGTTCGCGCGGTGCGACCCGCGACGATTTCCGGCGCGTCGTCGACTTCCTCCGCGCTCGGCCCGGCATCGGCGATCTCATTATCAGCAGCATGCCCGGGATCGCACAGGCGACCGAGGCGATGCTGGCCTGGGCCGCAGACCCCGGCTCGGTGACAAAAATCGTCATCGAAATGGACACCGCCGCGACGGAGACCGCCTGATGCCGCTCGATCTCTCCGCCTATTCCCTTGCGGGACACCGCGTTCTACTCACCGGAGGTAGCGGCGGCATCGGAATGGGAGTGGCACGCTGCCTTATCGCTGCAGGAGCCGAGGTCATCCTCTCGGGGACGCGGGCCGAGAAACTTGCCGCGGCACGGACCGCGCTGGGGGGCAATGTCGGGACGGTGGTGCATGACGTCACCCGGTTTGGCGAGGCCGAGGCGCTCGCGATGCGCGTAGAGGCAGACTACGGCCCGGTGAGCGCGCTGATCAACAACGCGGGCAACACCGTCAAGAAGCCGATCTCCGAGATGAGCGACGCGGATTTTTCCTCGGTGATGGAAACGCATGTGGCCGGAGCCTTCGCTCTGAGCCGGGCGTTCCTGCCGCAGATCGCGGCCTCGGGGAAGGGCTCGATCCTCTTCACCGCCTCGATGGCCTCCTACCTCGGCATCCCGCATGTGATCGGTTATTCGGCCGCCAAGACCGCGCTGCTTGGCATGGTGCGTGCGATGGCGACCGAGCTTGCACCAGAAGGCGTGCGGGTCAATGGCGTGGCGCCGGGCTGGATCGGCACCGACATGGTGCGCAAGAACACGGCCACCGACCCCGAACGTCTGGCAAAGATCATGGGTCGGATTCCGATGAATCGCTTCGGTGAGCCCGAGGACATCGGCATGGCCATGGCCTTCTTGCTCTCCCCGGCAGCGAAATACGTGACCGGCCAAGTGCTTGCGGTCGACGGCGGCGCGCAATCGGGCTTCTGAGAGACGCGCCTGGCGAGGATCTTGGCGCAGCTTTGCTGCGCCAAGACACCTTCTTCAGTCGAAGCGAAGCACGCTCGATCCCACCCAGCCCGGAAGCTGGTCGGGCCGTGCGGGACCGAAGATTTCGTAATAGACGCAGCCCTCCGGACCCGTACCTACAGCCGCATGCCGCGACCCCGCCGGGAAGAAGAGCATTTCACCCGCCGTCACCTCGTAACGGGTCTCGTCGATCACGACCTTGGCCGTGCCGGAGACCATGACCAATATCTGATCATTGTCGTGCCAATGGGTCTGGCCATCGAAATTCGTTCCGGGCTCGGTCTTTACTCGGACAGCCGAAAGGTGATCGCCGCAGATGCCCTGCCGGCTCGACCCCGACCTCATCCCCATGATTTCGGGAAGGCTCTCCCAGTCAACGTGCATAATTCACTCCTTCGATTTCACTTTGGATGGGTGGGTTTAGGATCAGTTGATGAAGATGTCGGAGAGCCCGAGCATCACCGCGAGAATGGCTGCAAACAGCAGAATGCCGGCAAGCGGTGCCATCATCCCATAGGTGCGGTGGTCGCTGGCCTGCTTATGTCCTTCCGTGTCCATTCGAAGTCCTCAATTGCTGAGCGCCTTGGGAAGCCAGAGCGCGATGTCGGGAAAGATCAGGACGAGGGCAAGACCAACGACCTGGATGGCAATGAACGGAAGCACGCCCAGGAAGATCTCTTGAAGCGATACGTCCGGCGGCGCCACGCTTTTGAGCCAGAAGCACGCAGGGCCGAACGGCGGCGACAGAAAGTAGATCTGTATGTTCATCACGAAGAGCACGCCAAACCACACGGCGGCCCATGACGGGTCCATGCCGAGTTCAGGCGCCAGCGTGGCCACCACGGGAGCAAAGACTGGCACCGTGATGAATGCGATGGCGATCCATTCGAGAAACGTGCCAAGCACCATGAGGATCGCCATCATCACGAGGATGATCCCCAGGGGTGGCAGACCGATACCGAGCATCATCTCGCGCAGGTAGTTGGCACCGCCGATCAGGTTGAAGATCCCCACAAAGCTCACCGCTCCGAGGATCAGCCAGACGATCGTACCGACTGTCGTCATCGTGCCGAGCAGTGACGCCTGCAGCGTGTCCCAGTTCATGTGATTACGCACCAGCGCCACGAGGATCGCACCTGCAACGCCGACCGCCGCCGCTTCGGTGACCGAAGCGATGCCGGTGTAGATCGAGCCCATGACGCAGAAAACCAGCCCGACGCTCATGATCACCGCGGTGATCGCCGCCCGGTCGAGCTTGATGCTCTCGCCGCTCTTTTCCTCGCTCTCGCGCGCCGTCGGGGCGAGGCTAGGGTTCAGGTAGCAACGGATGAGCACGAAGGCGCCATAGGCAAAGGCCAGCATGAGCCCCGGCGTCGCCCCCGCCATGAATAGGTTGCCGATGCTGACCTCGGCCGAAAGCCCGTAGATGATCATTATGATCGACGGTGGGATCAGCGTCGCCAGCGCGCCCGAAGCACAGATCAGCCCGATGGAGAGCTTGCGGTCGTAACCGAGCCGGAACATCTGCGGCAGCGCCACAAGCCCGAGCATCACAATCTCGCCGCCGATCACTCCCGACATCGCCGCGATGATGACCGAGACGACAACGGTCTGGATCGCCACGCCGCCGCGCAGGTTGCCGGCAAAGATCGACATGGCGTTGAACAGGTCCTTGGCTACCCCCGCCTTCTCGAGCAGCGACGCCATGAGCACGAACATCGGCACCGCGACGAGGCTGTATTTCTCCAGCAGGCCGTAGGCGTTCGTGGACACGAGATAGAGGCCGCGCGGGCCGAAAAAGGCCAGCGCAAAGAGGATCGAGACGATGAGAGTGACGACGCCCAAGGGCATACCCGTGCCCATGAGGAAGATCAGGACCGCGATGGTGACGAGGCAGATAGCCCCGATGTCGTAGGATCGCATGTCGAGGTACTGCGACGGATCAAGAAGGGCTCCGGCGCTGCCGAGCGCCTGTGCTGCGGCAGCGATGATCCCGTCATCGCTGACGAAATCCGCCGCGACTGTGATCAGGACCGAAAGCGCCACCAGCCCCGTGAGCACGCGCACCGCCAGTTTGGCCGGACGACGTTCGACATGCAGATAGAGGTTGCGCAAGAGCTGCGCCAGATAGATCGCCGCCCCGGAGGCCAGTGCGATCCGCAGGAGCATCGGAAGCGGCGAATTGAACCGCGTCCCGGAGCGCTCGACAATCTCGACCGCGTGGATCGCGCGTTGCAGCGAGTCCGACAGCAGCAGGTAGAGCGCCAGGACGCCGACCACCAGCGCCCAGAGGTCCAGCCACCAGCGCGTGCCCGGCGAGACCATATCGTGGATCAGGGTAATAGCAATGTGCCGGTGCCGCATCGTGATGTAGCCCGCCGAGAGCATCCAGGCCGTGGCGCTTATCACGATCACCACTTCGAAGGCCCAGGACGTCGGAGCGTTGAAGACGTAGCGCAGCACGACTTCGAGCAGGGTTATCGCTGCGGCAAAGATGAAGAGTTGGGCGACCGCAATCCCGACGAAATGGCTAATGCGGTCGGTCAGCCCATAGCGTTCTGAACCACGCGCCTCATGATCCGGTGCGAACTGGGCCACCGCATCGGGGTCTGTCGTTTCATATGACATAGGAATCGGTTCCCTGGCAGGGGTCCGGGAGCGTGCCACGGTTGGCCGCCCCGGACCGTAAGGTTACTCGGAGAGGCCGATGCTCTTCATGTACGCCAGGTGCGTATCGAAGGCTTCCTGCGCCAGTTCCGAGCGCGAAGCGTAGCTCTGCCAGGCCTCCTCGGCGATCGCGCGCAGCTTGTCGCGTTCCTCCTGCGACCAATCGATGATCTCGACCTCGCCGCTCTCGATGTCCGCCGCGACCGCCTTCTGGTCTTCCTCGAGGCTGTAACGCCGTAGATCGACAATCATCGCTTGCCACCAGATCTCGAGCGCCGCCTTGTCGGCATCGCTCAGCCCGTCCCAGACATCCTGATTGAGCGTGAACTGCAGCATCGACATGGAATGGATGCCCGGATAGAGCGGGTAGCTTGCGATCTCGTGCATGCCCGCCTTCTGGTTGTTGGAATAGGCCGAAGCATCCGCGGCATCGACGACGCCCTTGTCGAGCGCAGTGAACACTTCCGACTGCGGCAGAGAGACCGGCGAGGCCCCCATTCGGGCGAAGACATCCGAAGGCAGCCCCTCTGGCGAGCGCACTTTCTTGCCTTCGAAATCGGCGACGCCGCGGATCGGCACCCGGGCGACGAAGGCTTCCTTGTTGTAGGGTCCGCAGCCGATCACATGCACACCCGGGCTCACCTCGTCGTAGATCTTCTGCAGCATCTCCTTGCCGCCGCCGCGGGCGCAGAACATCTGCATCTGCTCGGGCGTGTCATAGCCAGCGACAAGGTCCCCCATCAGCGCGAGCGCAGGATCGCGCCCAGAGAAATAGCCAATCGCGGTGAGATCCCCCTCGAGCACACCCATGGACACAGCGTCGAGCGTGTCACGATAAGGCACGACAGAGCTGATCGGCAGGAACTCGATGGTGACCTCTCCTCCCGTCATCGCCTCGAGCTTCGGCGCCCAGGTCTCGCTGATGTAGTTGAAAGTCGAGATGCCCGAGTTCTGGCTTGTCTGAACCCTTAGGTCCACCGCCCAGGCGGTGCCGGCGACCGAGATCGCCAGAGCACTCGTGGCTGCCAGTTTCGTGATGAATTTCATGTCTTCCTCCCTAGATGTGAAATGTCACTTTTGGTCTTCGTCGCGCGCACGCTGGTAGCGCTGCCTGTTCTCCTCGTTGATGGGGTAGATGCCGGCCAGCGGGTGCCCTCCGATGACCTCGGCCAAAATCCATTCCTCCATGGTTTCCATCTCGAGGCCCTCTTCGATCACGGCATCGAGTAGGGGCTCGGGGATCACCACTGCGCCGTCACCGTCGGCGACGATCATCTCTCCCGGATGCACCGGCACGCCGCCGCAGGAGACCAGCTGGTCCCAGCCGGCGAAAACCAGATCCGAGATGGCTGGCGGCGCCGCGATATCGGCAGACCACACCGGCAGCCCGCTCCTCAGGACGCCATCGCGATCGCGCACGGCACCATCGGTCACCAGCGCCTGAATGCCGCGCCGTGCCAGACGCGCGCTCAGGATGTCACCGAAGACCCCCGCATTCGCCCGTGCGCAGGCGTCGACCACGACGATCGCGTTTTCCTGCGCAGCTTCGACAGCAGCACGGGTCGAAGTCGGTGAAGACCACGCGCTGGCCGACGACAGGTCCTCGCGCTGCGGCACGAAGCGCATGGTGAAGGCGCGGCCCGCGAGACGTGGCTGACCGTAATCGACCGGCTTTACCCCGCGGCACCAGACATTGCGGATGCCCTTCTTGAAGAGCAGCGTGGTGATCGTCGCCGTCGATATCGATCTGAGCGCCTCGATCCGCGCATTATCGGTCACATCCTTCATCTTCAGGCGCTCGCGATCAGTCCGCCATCGATGCGGATCACACTGCCGGTGACGTAGGACGCGGCGGTCGATGCCAGGAAAGCGACGACGTTGCCGTATTCATCCGGCTCGCCATAACGGCCGACGGCTATCGAGGCCGTGCTCTCCTTCGAGACTTCTTCGACACTGCGCCCCTCGCGCTCGGCCTTGGCCGCGTCGAGTTGCACGATGCGACGCGTCGCGATCCGCCCGGGCAGAACGACATTGCACGTGATGCCATCGCGCCCGACCTCCTTGGCAAGCGTCTTGGACCAGCCCACGAGCGACATGCGAAGCGCATTGGAGACGGCAAGGTTGGGGATCGGTGCGACCACGCCGGAGGAGGTGCTGGTGATCACCCTGCCCCAGCCAGACTTCTTCATCCCCGGCAGAACGCGATCCGTGAGCTTGATCACCGAGAGCACCATACTCTCGAAGTTCGACCGCCAGAGCGCCTCGTCCTGCCCCTCTGCTTTGGTCGGAGGCGGCCCACCGGTGTTGTTGACCAGCACGTCGACCGGGCCGAGCCGAGCCTCGATCTCGCGGACCTTCTGGTCGATCTGGTCGGTTTCAGCCAAATTCCAGACCACTTTCATGGTGCGCTCGGGGCCAAGTTCGCCCGCGATGACTTCGAGTCCCTCCTCCGAGAGATCGACCAGTGCAACTTTGGCACCCTCGGCATGTAGCTTGCGCGCCATGGCTCCGCCAAGCCCGCCGGCCGCGCCCAGAACCATTGCCGTTTTTCCTGAAAGTCCGAGTTCCATTGTACCTCCCGTCTCGTGGTTGGGAGCATTGTGTGAGCCGGAGCGGGTTGCCTCAAACGAATTGGATCGCCTATGAAGGAATTAAATTCGCGCCACGAAAAATTGGATATTTTGCATGGATGCCGTTACTTTCAAGCAACTCGAAGCGCTCTACTGGGCGGCAGAGCTGGGCTCGTTCAAGGCGGCTTCGTTGCATCTCAACACGACGCAATCGGCGGTCGCGAAACGCATCCGCGAGCTCGAGGCATCGCTTGGGGTTCAGCTTTTCAACCGGTCGCGAAAGACCATCATGCTTACCCCGCGCGGCGAAGAGGTGCTCGCCATCGCGTCGGAACTGATCCAGCTGCGCGGACGGCTCGGCGAGGTGGTCAGCGGCGGCTACGCCGAGCAGCGCGTGGCGCGCATCGGGGTAACTGACCTGACCGCGATGACTTGGCTCGGGACCTGGCTCAAGCTTATGCGCGAGCAGGATCCGGAGCTGGAAGTGTTGCCGCAAGTAGACCTGTCGGCGCGGCTTTTCGACGATCTCATCGACGAAAAGCTCGACATCGCAATCGTGCCGGATGCCTTCTCCGACCCGCGGTTCGAAAAGGTCGTCCTGTCGGACGTCCCCAACGCATGGGTCACCAGCCAGTCCTACATCGCGGAAGACTTCTTGCCGCTGCATGAACTTGTCGAGCATACGGTGATCACCCAGACCAACGCCTCGGGCGCAGGCCGGATCTTCTCGGGCTGGCTCGGACGCAACCAACTGACGCTCGCTGCACCGATGCACACCAGCAATTTCGGCGCGATGCTGTCTCTTGCTGTCTCGGGCTTCGGCGTCGCCTTTCTGCCGCGGGACTGCCTGCGCGACGTGGTGGACAGCGGGCGCGTCAAATACCTCGGCTGCGACAAGGCCCTCCCACCGGTGCGCTACGTGGCGCTGTTTCGCCGGTTGCACGTTGGCGGCCGCCTATCGTTGCTCACAGACACGATGAAAGAGGCCTGCGATTTCTCGAGGCCCCTCCTCTCCCTGCCAGACACCCAGCCGCCTACTCCGTTCTTGTGAGCAGATCGTCATGCATCAGGAAGTCAAAATCGCAGCCAAGCTCAGCCTGCGTCACGGTCTTCGCAAAGAGCGAACGGTAGCCGCGGGTTGCAACGGCCGGTTTCGCGATCTCTGACAGCCTTCTTTCGACCTCGGCCTCATCAACCAGCAGGTCGATCCGCTTGTCCTTCACCGAAAGCCGGATGCGGTCCCCGTCCCGCACCGCCGCCAGCGGACCGCCGACACCCGCCTCGGGTGAGATATGCAGAACAATCGTGCCGAATGCCGTGCCGGACATGCGCGCATCCGAGATACGGATCATGTCCTTCACGCCCGCTCGGGCCAACTTCTTGGGGATCGGCAGGTAACCGGACTCGGGCATCCCGGTTGCAACCGGGCCCGCATTCTTGAGCACGAGGATGTCTTCCGCCGCGACATCAAGGTCCGGGTCGTCGATGCGGTTCGCCAGGTCTTCGAGACCGTCGAAGACCACCGCCTTCGCCTCGACCTCGAATAGGTCAGCCGTTGCCGCGGCACGTTTCAGGATCGCGCCGTTCGGCGCGAGGCTTCCGTGCAGGGCTATCAGCCCGCCGACCGCGGATATCGGCGTATTCCTTGCCCGGATGTAAGTCCGATCGACCCATTTCGGCGCTTCGGCGAGTTGCTCGGCGAGCGTCGTGCCTTCGACATTCATCACGTCGAGGTGGAGCAGATCTCGAAGCTCGTGCAGGATCGCCGGTACGCCACCTGCGGCGAAAAGGTCCTCCATGTACCCCTCGCCCACAGGCTTGAGGTTCACCAGCGTCGGTGTCTCGTCCGAGATCTCGTTGATCCGCGACAAGGGGATGCGCACCCCCGCCCGCCCGGCTATCGCGGTGAGGTGGATGATCGCATTGGTGGAACCGCCGATCGCGATAAGCGCCCGAAAGGCGTTCTCGACGGATTTCTCATTCACCACGTCGGACGGCCGGATCGGCCGGTGCAGCAGGTCGACCGCGACCTCGCCGCAGCGCTCGGCCATGGCAAGCCGTTGCGAATCCACCGCCGGAATGGCGGCCGAGTTTGGCAAGGCCAGCCCCAGCACCTCGGCGATGATCGCCATGGTGCTAGCCGTGCCCATCACCGCGCATGTTCCGGCAGTCGAGGAAAGCCGCCCTTCGATCTCGACGATCTCCTCGTCATCGACCTCACCGGCGCGATATTGCCCCCAGTAGCGGCGACAATCGGTGCAGGCGCCGACCCGCTCCCCCCTGTGGCGTGAGGTCGACATCGGCCCGGTCACCAGTTGCACCATTGGCCGCCCTGCGGAAATCCCGCCCATCAATTGCGCCGGCACGGTCTTGTCGCAGCCGCCGATCATCACGACGGAATCCATCGGCTGGGCCAGCACCATCTCCTCTGTGTCCATCGACATCAAGTTGCGGAACATCATGCTGGTCGGATTGAGGTTCACCTCACCCAGAGAGATCGTCGAGAAGGGCCGCGGCAGCGCGCCAGCAGCCAGTACCCCGCGCGACACGGCCTCAACGAGGTCTGGCATGTAGCGGTGGCAATTGTTGAAGGCAGACGGCGTCATGGCGATGCCCACGATGGGCTTCTCCAGCATGTTGGTCGAAATGCCGGTCGACCGCGCGAAACCGCGCCGGAGGTAGCGCGAAAACCCTGCATCGCCGTAATTGGTGAGCCCCCGAGTGTAGCCAAGGGGTTTGTCGTCGGAATCCTGAGTGCTCATGACCGTCCTTCCATTGCGTCGGGCGCAGGCTAGATTTCGTGACTCAAATTCTCCAAAGGAATTAAATTCCTGATGAGAGATATTTCGGCGCCCCTAAAACCCGACCCTCACGGCCAGCGAAAACCAAGGTGCCGCGCGCCACATTGGGCGCGCCTCTTCTGTCTGGCGCCACACGGACGCCAGACAGATGTGCATCAAGGAATTCGGGAGGGTGGGCTGGCGCTTATGGTCAGGCCGCGAAGGCTTCGCGCAACCAGTCGTTGAGACCCTGCTTGAGCTCCAAGCCGACGCCCGGCGCATCTGGAAGGCGAACTCGACCGTCCCGCACTTCGGTACAATCGGCAAACCCTCCTAGCGGCTGAAAGACCCCAGGATAACTCTCGTTTCCGCCCAGCCCGAGCCCCGCCGCGAGATGAAGGGACATCTGGTGCCCGCCGTGAGGATGAATACTGCGCGGCGACCAGCCATGCTGGCGCAATTCGTCCAAGGTTTTGAGGTAGTCGGGTAGCCCGTAGGCAAGGCCACAGTCGAACTGCAGGATGTCCCGATCGGAGCGCATGCCGCCGTAGCGCAGCAGGTTCCTCGCGTCCTGATGCGAAAACAGGTTCTCGCCGGTGGCCAGCGGAGCAGAATAGTGCTCGGCCAGCACCGCCTGCAGCTGGTAGTCGAGCGGATCTCCGGCTTCTTCGTACCAGCGCAGGCCAAAGGGCTCTAGCGCGGCGGCATAGTCGAGCGCAGTGCGCAGGTCGAAGCGTCCATTGGCATCTACCGCAACCCGGTCGCCTCCCCCCATGGTTTCGACCGCCGCCTCGATCCGCCGCAGATCCTCGGCCAGCGGGGCGGCGCCGATCTTGATCTTGGTCTCGCGGTATCCGAGATCAAGGTAGCCCTTGAGCTCGTCGACCAGTGCCTTGATGCCCTTCTCTTGCTGGTAGTAGCCTCCTGCCGCATAGACGGCGACATCCTCATCGACGACCCCCTCGCGGTATCGGTCGGCCAGCAGCCTGTAGAGCGGCTGTTCCTCGGCTTTCGAGCGCAGGTCCCAGAGCGCCATGTCCAGCGCCCCCATCGCCGACGCCCTGTCGCCGTGCCCGCCCGGCTTCTCGTTGCGCATAGCCACGTCCCAGCAGCGGAAGGGATCGAGCAGACCGCTCTCGTCCACCAACTGCTCCGGATCCTCGCGCATCAGGCGCGGGATCATCCGGTCGCGCAGGATGCCGCCGACCGACCAGCGTCCGATCGAGCCGAAACCGTAGCCGACGAGCGGACTGCCATCGACGACGCGATCGCTGACAACCGCCACGGCGGTGGTGGTGAGGCCTGCGAAGTCCACCACCGCGTTCGCCCCGGGCGAGGTGATCGGCAAGGGTTTCTCGAGGATTTTTAGGATTTTCATGCAGTGTCTCCGATTGTCTCGGTCAGGCCGCCCTTGGCCATGCGTTCGGGGTTTACGATCTCGTCATAGCGGTCCGCGGTCAGCAGGCCCTCGTTCATGCAGGCGTCGCGCAGCGTGCTTCCGTGGCGTTCCGCACGCCGGATCAATGCGGCGATGCGGTCGTAGCCGAAGATCGGGGTGAGCGCGGTCGCCGCCATCATCGAGCGTTCGATATTCTCGGAGATCCGCACAGGATCAGCTTCGATCCCGCGAAGGCATTGCCCGGAAAACCGTGTCATCCCGTCCGCCAGCGTCTCGATGCTCTCGAGCAGGGACGCGATAAGAACGGGCTTGGCGACATTCAGATCGAAATTGCCGGCAGCGGCGGCGCGCGAGACCGTGACGTGCCGTCCTGCCACCGCGTGGCACACCTGAAGCAGCGCCTCGGCCAGCGTCGCATTGCGCTTGCCGGGCATGATCGACGAGGTCAGCCCGTCGTCCGGCAGGCGGAGTTCGCCCAGTCCGGCGCTCGGTCCGGAGGCAAGCAGCCGAAGATCGGTAAGGAACCGCGTCAGCTCCACCGCAAGCCCGTCGCAGGCCGCCGAGAGTGCCAGCAGTGCGTCGTGGCCCGCCATTGCCTCCACCTTCACCGGGCTCGGTCGGAAGTGCATCCCCGTTGCCCTCGCGAGTTCGGAACAGAATACATCGTCGAAGCGAACTGGCGCGTTCAGCCCACTGCCCGCCGCGGTTCCACCCTGCGGCAGTTCGAGCAGATCGTCGGCCGCACGGGAAATCCGGCCGATCGCACGATCCACCACCCGCCGCGCGGCAAGAAATCCTTGGCTCATCGGTACCGGAACTGCATCGTTGAGATGCGTCCGGCCAAGCCGGACCCGACCAGCAAAGGCTTCTGCCCGGTCCTGCAGTGTCGCGGCGAACTGCCTTGCGGCAGGCACGAGAAGCTCATGCGTCGCCAGGACTGCGGCGATATGCATCACCGTCGGGAAGCTGTCGTTGGACGATTGGCTGCGATTGACATGATCATTCGGGTGCACGGGGCTGCGCGTGCCGAGCCCGGATCCCGCGGCCAAGTTGGCGCAATTGGCAATCACTTCGTTCGCGGTCATGTTCGTCTGGGTGCCGCTACCCGTCTGCCAGACCGGCAACGGAAACTGGTCGGCATACTCACCCCGCGCCAAGTCGTCCGCCGCCGTGACGATGAGCGCGGCGCGTGCCTCGTCTAGGGTGCCGAGCGCCCCGTTCGCCCGAGCGGCCGCCGCCTTCTGCAGCCCGAACGCGCGGATCACCCTCTGCGGCAAACGAGGTCCATCGGTGCCGAAGACCGCGATCGCGCGCTGCGTCTGAGCGCCCCAAAGCCGGTCTCCGGGTATGGCAACCTCACCGAACGCATCACTTTCGAACCTTGCTGTCATCGTGCCGCCAGTAGTCTGTCGACCATGGCTGGCGCGCAGCCGAGGTAATTCGCGGGATCGGTGAGACGCGCCAGCGCGTCGCGGCCCAGCACGTCGACCACCTCCGGCATGGCGCAGAGCGCATCTAAGAGACTGCCCCCCTCTTCCACCGTGCGCCGGCAGCCGAGATAGACGATGTCATGGGCTTCCTTGCGCCCGGTGTGCGGAGCAAGTGCCATCATCACCGCCTCGGCGACGATCAGCCCCTGCGAATGGCCGAGGTTGCGCGCCATATTGGCACTGTTCACCTGCAGCCCGCCCAGCATGAATTCGGCCTGCGCCAGCGCCCCGGAGGTCAGAGCAAAGGCCTCGGGCACGGCGGACCATTCCAAGTGCCACGGCCCGGTCGCCCGCTCGAAATCATGCACCATGGCGTCGAGCATGGAGGTGGCATGATTGCGCACCAGCTTGGAAGCCGCGAGGATCAACTCGCAGGATACCGGGTTCTGTTTCTGCGGCATGGTGCTCGAGGCACCACGGTGCCGGACGAAAGGCTCGGAGACCTCGCCAAGCTCGGTCGTCATCATCACTGAGATATCGAAGGCGATCTTCGCGAGGCTGCCGCTGATCAGAGCCAAAAGCTGAACCGCCTCGGCAACCGCGTCGCGCGCCGAATGCCAGGTGATCGCGGGCTGGCCTAGGTCAAGTTCCTCGGCGAGCCCGGCCTGGACCTCCAGGCCGCGATCGCCCAGCGAGGCAAGCGTGCCGGACGCCCCCGAAAATTCGACGACCAGCAGCCGCGGCGCCAGCTGCTGCAGCCGTTCTGCGTGCCGGTCGAGGGAGGACAGCCAGACCGCAGCCTTGTATCCAAAGGTGATCGGCAGGGCGTGCTGCAGGTGCGTGCGCCCGGCCATCGGAGTGTCGCGATGCGCCTCGGCCAGAACTGCCAGCGCCTTGCGCACCCGTTCGACACGCGTCGAGACCAGTGAGACACCCGCCCGCATCTGCAGCACGGTGGCGGTATCCATTATGTCCTGCGTGGTCGCGCCCCAGTGCAGGAAGCGACCGGAGTCGCCTGCGTGTTCCGCGAGCTGCTCTACGATGGGCAGGATCGGGTAGCCAACGATCTCCGTTTCGTCCCGCAGTTTCTCGGCATCGAAGGTGCAGCTTGTGGCGGCGGCCGAGATGCCCTCGGCCGCCTCCTTCGGTATCATGCCCAGCCGGGCCTGCACCTGCGCCAGAGCGACCTCTGTCTCGACGCAGCGCGCGATGAAGGCGTCACTGGAAAAGATGGCGCGCATCTCGTCATCAGCGAAGCTGCGACCATAGATTGGAGAGTCGATCGCCGAAACCCGGGCCGGGAATGTCGTCATCGTCAACTCACTTCGCCATTTCTGCCGGCACGATCGCTTCGGGCAGCTCGATACCCTGCTCGCGATAGTAACGCACTGCGCCCGGGTGGTAGGGCATGAAGGTATTCGCAGTGACGTTCTCGAGTAGCGTTTCCTTGGCAGACGCGTGGGTCGCGACCATCTCGTCGTGGTTCTCGAACACCGCCTTGACGATCTCGTAGGCGAGGCTTTCCGACATGCGCTCGTTGGTGAAAGCCACGTTCCACATGGCAAGTGTCTCGATGTCTTTGTCCTGCGCCGAATAGGTTCCGGCGGGGATGGTGTAGGACTGCGCGTAGGGAACCGTCGGCTTCAGCGTCTCGATCTGCTCCGGGGACAGTCCGAAGAAAACCGTCGGGGCCAGCGTCTCGAGCTCGCTGAAGGCCGCGATCGGCAGACCGGCAGCCGTCGTGACCGCATCCAGGCGACCGTCGGCGAGCTGCGAGGTCTGGTCGCCGAGCGGGCCGTGCTGCACGTCGACCGAGATCCCCAGCGCCTCGTACCAGCGGGGCCAATAGGTGCCGCCGGTCCCGCCGCGCGGCCCTGCCCCGACGGTCCGCCCGTCAAGGTCGGCCAGCGAGGTGATGCCGCTGCGCTCCAGCGCCGCCGCCTGGAACGGGGTCACATACATAGGGAACAGCGCGCGGATGTCCGAGTACTTGTTGCCCGGGTCGAGGTCGAGCTCCCCCTGCATCGCTTCGTAGGCAGGCCCCATGGTGGTGAGGCCGATGTCTACCCGGTCGCCGTGCACCAAGACGAGGTTCTGGGTCGGCCCCTGCGTCTGCTGCGTCGACGCCGACACGCCGACATGAGCGGAGATCAGGCTCGCGATGCCTTGACCATAGATGGCATGGGTGCCACCCGGCGATGCGGTGCCGACGACGACCGTGTTCGGCCAGTCGGACTTGTCGAGATCCTGTGCCTGCGCTGCGCTGGCGGCGATGGCCGTGACGGCCAGTGCAATGAAGTGACGTCTGATCATGGTTTCCTCCTCTAGGATCAGAATTCGGGATGGTATCGGTGGGATTAGTTCTCGTTCACGGCCCCGCGCAGAGCCCGCGGACCGGCCAGTCTCAGGGCGACCAGCGCGCCGCCGAGAACAATGCCGCCGATGTCGGTGTAGAAATCACCCGCGATCAGCAGCAGCGCGGCAACCACGAAGCCAATACGGAACAGCGAGGGCAGACGTCCGGCCAGCCAGCCTTCGCTTGCCGTCGCAAGCGCCCAGACCCCTAGAACGGCAGTCACCGTGGTGCGGGTGATCTCGAAGAGCGAGCCTTCGAGCAGCACGCCTTGATTATGGATGAACAGGAAGGGCACGATGAAGGCTGCCAACCCGTAGCGCACCGCCTTGAAGGAGGTCTTCCACGGATCGCCCCCTGCCAGCGCCGCACCGGCAAAGGCCGAGAGTGCGATCGGTGGCGTGATCGTCGAGATCACCGCGAAATAGAAGATGAAGAGGTGCACCGGCAGAACGCCCAATCCCATGCGCTGCAGCGCCGGAGCAACCACACTTGCCGCGATGGCATAGGCCGCCGTGGTCGGCATGCCCATTCCAAGGATGAGCGCAATCAGCATGGCAAAGACAAGCGCAAGAAACTCGCTCTGACCCGCCACGTCGAGCAGCAGCGAAGAGAACCGTCCGCCAAGTCCGGTCAGCCCGATGACGCCGACGACAATGCCCGCACAGGCGCAGACCGCCGCAAGTTGCAGGGTCTGGCGACTGCCGATCGCCAGCGCCTCGGCGACATCCTTGGCGGCTCCCGTCAATGCCGGGAGGATAGCTGCGCGGTTGGACACCAGTGCCGCGATCAGAACGGTGGCAAAGCCGGCTGCGGTCGCGATGCCCCCATGCAGGTTCGCGGGCAGGTCGGGCTGCAATGTGATCGTCGCAAGCACCGACAGGATCGGCACGGCAAGCAGCCGGCTGTCCACGCCGAGCCGCTTCTGCAGCATCACGACGACCGCCGTGGCGATGCCCCAGGACCCCGCAGAGATGATTGAATATCCCGCGACGAGGAAGATGATCAGCAGCACCAGCGGCGCGAGCACGAAGGCGTCGCGCGCCATTGGGCGCAGCGCAGGAAGTTCCGAGCGCGGCAGGCCCTCAATGCCTTCCTTGCGCGCCTCGAGATCGATGTGCACATAGACTGCGAGGTAGTAGAGCACGCAGGGAATTAGCGCCGCGGTGATGATCGTGGTGTAGGGTATGCCGGTGACCTCGGCCATGATGAAGGCCCCTGCCCCCATGATCGGCGGCGTCAGCTGACCGCCGGTCGAGGCGGCGGCCTCGATCGCCCCGGCGCTGGTCGGGCGGTAGCCGACGCGCTTCATCACTGGGATCGTGAAGGTCCCCGAGGCCACGACATTCGCAACCCCCGAGCCGGAAATCATCCCGAAGAGGACCGAACCGAACAGGGAAACCTTGGCAGGACCGCCGCGAAGTTGGCCAAAGGCTCCGAAGGCTAGGTTCATGAAGAAATCCCCGACCTGCGAGACCTGAAGAAAGGCCGCGAAGAGAACGAAGAGCACGATGTAGAGCGCCGCAGCGGCGGTGGTGATGCCGAAAATGCCCTCCATCGAGTAGACGAAGGTGGTGAACTCGCCGAAGCCGTAGCCGCGATGGTAGAGCACACCTGGCAACCAGGGGCCGATGAAGCCGTAAAGCACGAAGATGCTTGCGAGGACCGGCAGGGCGAGCCCCGCAGTCCGGCGGGTAAACTCGATCACCACGACGATACCTGCCGTTGCCACAACCACATCGGTCGGCGTCATCAGCACGCCTGTACGCAGGATCAGCCCCTGCAGGTTCCACCAGATGTAGGCCGATGCGCCGAGCGCCACGAGCGACAACGCGATGTCGAACAGCGGAATTCTATGGCCGGCGTTGCGTCCGAAGGGCGCGTAGAGCGAGAAGGCAATGACCGCGGCAATGTTGACGTGCAGCGCCCGAAAGACCCAGGCGTCGAGTTGCACGAAGTTCAGCACCGCAAGGTGGAAAGCCGCGTAAAGCACGCAGAGAGTCGCGATGGCTGACTTCTGCCAGCCGTTCAACTCGCGCAGCGCTGCACCAAAGTCGAACTTCTCCGCCTCCTCTGCCGGAGTCCCGGCAAGGGGGTCGTCCGCACCTGTGGTCATGAGCTCCTCCCTGGAGTATGTAGGTACAAGAAAGTTTGTACCTACATACTTTCTGAAATTGAAGGCCGTCAACCCTTCTGACAAACTCCGGAACTCAAAGGAGAAACCCATGGGCACGCGACCGAGATACGCCGAACTGTCCGACGAACTGGTCTGCCAGATTCGCGATGGCACCTATCCCGTGGGCAGTTTGCTTCCGACCGAGATGGAAATCGCCGAGGCTCGTGGCCTCAGCCGGAATACCGTTCGTTCCGCCATTGCGCGGCTGGTCGCACTGGGTCTGGTGACCCGCCAGAAAGGTGTCGGCACCCGCGTCGCCATGGCCAGCCCCGGGGGCTACGACGCCTCTACCACCTCTCTGGAGCAGCTCGCCCATTTCGGCGCCGCCACGAAGCGGAGCGTCCGCGGCGTAACACGGGTCGTGGCAGACGATGTGCTGGCAGCGAGACTAAAATGTCGGGCCGGCCAGACCTGGCTTTGCGTCTCGGTGATCCGCTCGGAGCCGGGACAAGAGGCGACTCCGATCTGCTGGACCGAGAACTTCATCGACCCGGCCTACGAGCAGATCATCGAACAGATCGATGGCCATCCAGGACTGATCGCCGATCTGATCGGCAAGACCTTTGGGGTCGTGGTGGACGAGGTCCAGCAAATCATCCGCCCTGCCATCCTGTCAGCGACCATTGCAGAGGCGCTGTCGGCCACCACCGGGGCACCGGCGCTCGAGATCATACGCCGCTATGTTTCCGCAGGCAAAGTGGTCTACGTCAGCGCCAGTACCCACCCGGGCGATCGCTTCGAATACAGCATGTCGCTCAGGCGGCAGACGTCATGGGGAACGCCATCGTCGGGAGAGTAAGCAGACCTCTGATATCTGGTTTGCCCGCCCAGCCGTTTATGCGAGAACAGGTGCTTCGATCTTAGGCGGCGTGCGCCGACCTCAGCGAGTGATTCAGGGTAAATGCTCAGCCATCGTCGGCCTCCAATCTAATGGACTGAAGGTCTCCGGTGCCGGCGCATTATGTTCCGGCTCCGACAAGACCAAACCATTTGCGGTAGGCGTGCGAGCGCGCTGCCAGCGAAGGTCGGTTTCGCCTGGACCTTTCGCGGCACTCGGTCCCGCACCATCCAGAGTCCGAAGCTCGTCAGTACATTCTCCAAGTGATCGCGGTGACGCGAGCCCTTGCGCGGCGGGCCTGCGCTGCCCCGATGGCCAAGACCATGCGCGGGACACCGTCGCCCTATTCTCAGAGCGAGCCCGCTCCGGTTCGTGGGCAAGGCCCGATTTCCACAGGTCGTTCCGGTAGCGCGCCAGATTGTCCTGCACCGACCGGACAACGTAGACGCTTGATCGCTCTGGCAGGATCTCTTCAGGTCGCGTTCTGCGCGGGCCGCCGGCCGTCCATGCGGACACTGGCCAGAATGCAAAAACTGTTGCGCGACTCAAATTGGTCTGACCTATTACCAATATGACCGACACTCCTCCCCCCGCAGACGCCCCCGATGATGCGCTTTCCGCGTTGCCTCCCCTCGGGCGGAGCCGCCAGATCATGGACGTCCTGGCGCGCTACATTGCACAGAAGAACCTCCAGCCCGGCGACCGGCTGCCGCCCGAGCGCGAGCTGACCGCCGCGCTGAAGGTCGGACGATCAAGCCTCCGCGAAGCGGTCAGCCAGCTCTCTGCGCTCGGCATTGTCGAGGCGCGGATCGGCTCGGGCACCTACCTGCTGCGGCAAATCTCGGCGGAGACGGTCTACATGCCGCTCAGCCTTTCGGCAGACGGGCTGGCCGAGGCGCTGCTGATGACGCTGGAGGTGCGGCGCGGCATCGAGATCGAGGCCTCCGTCGCCGCGGCCCGCCGCCGCACCGACGAGGACATCCAGCGCATGGAGGCGGCGCTCGACGAGATGGAGCGCACGCACCACCGAGAAGGCGGCAGCGGCAAGGCCGATTTCGCCTTTCACATGACGATCTACGACGCCGCGCACAATCCGCTGTTCCGGCAACTGCTGGAACAGATGCACGACATCCTCGAACGGTTCTGGGACCGCCCCTTCGACCGACCCGATTTCGCCGCCCGCTCCTTCCCGTATCACCGCACCCTCTTCGACGCGATCTGCGCCGGAGACACCGCGGCGGCGGCGGAAGAAACACGCAAGATCCTCGACGTTGTCGAGGAGGACATCAGGAACATGCGCCCATGAACGACCTTTACGAGGCCGCCCGGCTGATCGCCGCCCACGACCGCGACAGCATCCTCGACGCCGTCGTGCCGCCGATCGTGCAGACCTCGCTCTTCACCTTCGGCAGCTACGACGAGATGATCGCCGCCTATCGCGGCGAGGTCACCCGGCCGATCTACAGCCGCGGCCTCAACCCCACCGTCCGCGCCTTCGAGGAAAAGCTGGCGCAGCTGGAAAAGGCCGAGGACGCGCTGGCCTTCGCCTCGGGCATGGCGGCGATCTCGGCCTCGGTGCTGAGCAATGTCGCCCCCGGCGACCGGGTGGTGGCGGTGCGCAACGTCTACCCCGATGCCTTCCGGCTGTTCGGCACCTACCTGCCGCGCATGGGGATCACCGTCGATTACATCGATGGCACCGACCCCGAGGCGGTCGAGGCTGCGCTGCCGGGGGCGAAACTGCTTTACCTCGAAAGCCCGACGAGCTGGGTTATGGAGCCGCTCGATGTGGGCGCGCTGGCCGCCGCCGCCAAGCGCCACGGCGTCTTCTCGGTGATTGACAACAGCTGGGCGACGCCGGTCTTCCAGAACCCGATCGAGCTCGGCGTCGATCTGGTGGTGCACTCGGCGTCGAAATACATCGGCGGGCACAGCGACGTGGTGGCGGGGGTGATTGCCGGCTCCAAGGAAAATGTCGACCGGGTTCGGAGCGAGATTTACCCCTATCTCGGCGGGCGCATAGCCCCGATGGACGCCTGGCTGCTGCTGCGCGGGCTGCGCACCCTGCCGCTGCGCGTCGCGGCGCATCAGGACAGCGCGCTGGAGATCGCCCGACGCCTGGCTGCGCTCGACGTGGTCGAGACGGTCATGCACCCCGGCCTCGCGCCGCTGCCAGCGGGGCTGCGCGGCACCACCGGGCTGTTCTCATTCATCTTCCGCGAAGGGATCGACCTGCGCCGCTTCTGCGATGCGCTCGAGCTGTTCAAGCTCGGCGTGAGCTGGGGCGGACACGAGAGCCTCGTGGTCCCAGGAGACGTCGTGCTCGAACAGAAGGCCAGACCCAACTCGGCCCATGAATTCGGCATCTCCTCGCGCTCGGTCCGGCTGCACATCGGGCTCGAGGGCACCGAGGCGCTCTGGGCCGACCTGACCGCGGCGATTGCCGCCGCAGGCCAGCCGGCAGCGGTCAAGGCCGCGCAATAGCCTAGGGCGGTGGCCCGACCGGGCCGCGCCGATCCAACAGACCACCAACAGACAATCAACAGGGAGAAGACCATGAAGAAACTGCTCAGTGCCAGCGCCCTCGCGCTGCTGGCGGCAAGTGGCGCGGCAAGCGCCGAGACCACGCTGCGCCTCGTCGAGGTGATCACCAGCCCGGCCCGCACCGAGACGCTCAAGCAGATCGTCGCCGGCTTCGAGGAAGCGCACCCCGACACCAAGGTCGAGATCATCTCGCTGCCCTGGGGTGAAGCGTTCCAGAAGTTCGCCACCATGGTCTCGGCGGGCGATCTGCCCGACGTGGTCGAGATGCCGGATACGTGGCTGTCGCTCTACGCCAACAACGGCCTCCTGGAGAGCCTCGAGCCCTATCTCGCCGACTGGGACGTCACGTCCGACATGACCGACCGCGCGCTGGAACTGGGCCGCGACATCGACGACACCGCCTACATGCTGCCCTACGGCTTCTACCTGCGGGCGCTGTTCTACAACAAGGAGCTGCTCGCAGAGGCAGGTGTTGAGGCGCCGCCGACCACCCTCGAGGAATTCCGAGCTGCCTCCGAGGCGGTCTCGGCGCTGCCTGGCAAGTCGGGCTACTGCATGCGTGGCGGTCCGGGCGGGCTGAACGGCTGGATGATGGCCGGTGCGACCATGGCGGGCGACAACGCCTTCTTCAACGAGGACGGCACCTCGACCATGGACAGCGAGGGCTGGTCCAAGGGCATCGAGTGGTACGTCAACCTCTACAAGGATGGGCTGGCGCCGAAGGACAGTGTGAACTGGGGCTTCAACGAAATCGTCGCGGGCTTCTACTCCGGCACCTGCGCCTTCCTCGACCAGGACCCCGACGCGCTCATCGCCATCGCCGAACGTATGTCCGAGGACCAGTACGGCGTGATCCCGATGCCCAAGGGCCCGGACGGCAAGGCCTTCCCGACAATCGGCTACGCGGGCTGGTCGATGATGTCCGCCTCCGAAAACAAGGACCTCGCCTGGGAGCTGATCGCCCAGCTCGAGGGCCCCGAGGGCAACATCGCCTGGAACAAGAAGATCGGCGCGCTGCCGGTGCTGAAGTCCGCCGAGGAAGACGAGTTCTACGCCGCGCCCGCCTTCAAGGGTTGGTTTGACGCGCTGGCCGACGAGAACGTCGTGCCGACGGTCATGCCGACCTACCTGGAGGAGTTCGCCTACTTCAAAGACTCCATGGCGATCGCGTCCGGCCAGAAGGCCCTCCTGGGCGAGATCACCCCGCAGGAGCTTGCGTCCGAATGGGCTGCCTACCTGACCAAGGCACAGCAGAAGCATCTCGCAAAGTAATGGGCCAAGTGACCTGACAATGCGGGCCGGGCGTGCGCGTCCGGCCCACCCCTTCCCCCGGAGGACCGATGACCGCCACGCCCATCCCTGCCACCTATCGGCGTCCGCTGCGCCAGCGTCTCGCCGTGACGCTCGAGCCCTGGCTCTACTGCGCGCCCGTGCTGATCCTGATCACCGCCGTGATGCTGGTGCCGCTGATCCTCGGCATCTCCTACGCCTTCCGGGACATCCAGCTGCTCAACCCCTTCTCCGGCGGCTTCGTCGGCCTCGAGCACTTCAAGGCGCTCGGTCAGGACGATGCCTTCCTGCGCGCGCTGCGCAACACCCTGTGGTGGACCGGCGCCAGCGTCTTCTTCCAGCTCGCTTTCGGCCTGATCCTCGCGCTGCTGCTCAACGTGCCTTTCGCCGGACGCGGGCTGGCGCAGTCGCTGGTGTTCCTGCCCTGGGCCGTGCCGACCTTCCTTGCGGGCCTCAACTGGGCCTGGCTGTTCAACCCGGTGATCGGGCCGATCCCGCACTGGCTGTTCGCGCTGGGGCTGATGGACGAGCCCTCGAACATCCTCGCCGATCCGAGCATCGCCATGTGGGGGCCCATCCTCGCCGCCACATGGTGGGGCATTCCGTTCTTCGCCATCACGCTGCTTGCCGCGCTGCAGTCGATCCCCAAGGATCTCTACGAGGCCGCCTCGATCGACGGTGCCTCGCCGATCCAGCGGTTCTTCTCGATCACCCTGCCCTACCTCGCTCCGGTGATCGCCATCACCGTGCTGCTGCGCACGGTCTGGGTCGCCAACTTCGCCGACCTGATCATCGTGATGACCAACGGCGGCCCCGCCGACCGCACCCAGACCGTGGCCAGCTACATCTTCACCCAGGCCTTCAAGCGGCTCGACTTCGGCTATGCCTCGGCGGTCGCGCTGGTGCTGCTGGCGCTGCTGCTGGCCTATTCCATGGTCATCCTCGTCTTCCGCCAGAAGCTCTCGAACAGGGACAAGTGACATGACCGCGACCCGTCTTTTCGGCACGCTGGCGCATCGCGCGGCCATCCTGTGCTTCATCGCCTTTGCGCTCTTCCCGCTCTACTGGCTGCTCAAGGTCTCGGTGACCCCGAACGACCTGCTCTACTCCGAGGGCGTGCGCATGTGGCCTTCGCGCACGACGCTGGATCACTTCCGCTTCGTGCTGGCCAACAGCGAGTTCCCGCGCTTCTTCGCCAACAGCCTGATCGTCTCGGGCTCGACCGCGCTCGTCTCGACAGTCCTCGCGGCGCTGATGGGCTACGCACTGTCGCGCTTTCAGTTCCGCGGCAAGCTGTGGCTGGCAGCTCTGCTGCTGATCACCCAGATGTTCCCGCTGGTCATGCTGGTGGCGCCGATCTTCAAGATCCTCTCGCCGCTCGGGCTGACCAACAGCCTGACCGGGCTTGTCATCGTCTACACCGCATTCAACGTGCCCTTCGCCTCCTTCCTGATGCAGGGCTTCTTCGACGGCATCCCCTCGGACCTCGAGCAGGCCGCGATGATCGACGGTGCCGACCGCTTCACCGCCTTCCGCCACATCATCCTGCCGCTGGCGCTGCCGGGGGTGGCGGCGACGCTGGGCTTCGTCTTCACCGCCGCCTGGTCCGAGATGATCTTTGCGCTGATGCTGATCTCGGGCAGCGAGAAGGCCACCTTCCCCGTCGGGCTGCTGACCTTCGTGTCGAAATTCTCGGTCGATTACGGGCAGATGATGGCCGCCGGCGTGCTGGCGCTGATCCCCGCCTGCCTCTTCTTCCTGCTCATCCAACGCTACCTGGTGCAAGGCATGACTGCCGGCGCCGTGAAAGGATAACCCCATGGCCACGATGGAAATCCGCTCCGCAAGCAAGAACTACGGCACGATCCGCGTGCTCGACGACATCAACCTCGAGATCGGCGACGGCGAGTTCATCGTGCTGGTCGGCCCCTCGGGCTGCGGCAAGTCCACGCTGCTGCGGATGATCGCCGGGCTCGAGGAGATCACCGGCGGCGAGATCCGTATCGACGACAAGGTGATGAACACGCTGCCCCCCAAGGCGCGCGACATCGCCATGGTGTTCCAGAGCTACGCGCTCTACCCGCACATGAGCGTCGCCGACAACATGAGCTACTCGCTGCGGCTGCGGAAGACCGACAAGCCGACGATCGCCGAGAAGGTTCGCGCCGCCTCGTCCAAACTCGGGCTCGACGCGCTGCTCGAACGCAAGCCCAAAGCGCTCTCGGGCGGCCAGCGTCAGCGCGTCGCCATGGGCCGGGCGATCGTGCGCCAGCCCAAGGCGTTCCTCTTCGACGAGCCGCTGTCGAACCTCGACGCCCGCCTGCGCGAGCAGATGCGCGCCGAGATCCGCAAGCTGCACCGCGAGCTGGGCGCCACCTCGATCTACGTCACCCACGACCAGGTCGAGGCGATGACGCTAGCCGACCGCATCGTCGCCATGCACGGCGGCCACATCCAGCAGGTCGGCACGCCGCTCGACCTCTACGACCGTCCCGCCAACCTCTTCGTCGCGGGGTTCATCGGCTCGCCCGGGATGAACTTCCTCAAGGGCAACATCGCCGACCGCCAGCTGCACCTGCACGACGGCCGCAGCGTCGCCCTGCCCGAGACGATGCCCGCGACCATGGGCGATGCGACGCTTGGCATCCGGCCCGAGCACGTGGTGCTGTCGCCTGCGGGCTCCGACGGCCTCGAAGCCGCGGTGGAGCTGGTCGAGCCGACGGGCCACGGTATCATTCTGCACCTGACGCTCGCGGGGGAGGTGTTCAAGGTCCTCACCCATGACCGTCTCTGGCTCGAACCCGGACCGACGGTCTGCGTCTCTTTCCCGGAGCAGGCGTTGCATCTCTTCAACGCCGAGGGTGTCCGGGTCTGATGACGATCGCAGCGCTGCGGCCAGAGCACAGGCCGCAGCGCCCGGTCGGGGAATTTGGACGTGATGAGCGGCGCTTGACCCGCCATGGTCCGCCCGCCCCCGGGGCAGGAAGCCGCCCGCCGCACCACCCAACGAAAGTCTGACCTCTCCCTCAGCGCGCCCCGTGCTACTCTCGGTACCGAGGAGAGGGGGAGCAATGCGCGACCATAAACATGTCGAGGAGATCGAGCAGGTCCTGGGAGGCTCTCAGACCGGGCGAGACGGTTTCGTTTCAGCCTCTTGGCGGAGGTGCGTCGAGCTTTACGGCATGGATCCCATGCGCCGCGACCCCGCTTACATCGTGACCGAGAGCGAACTTCGCGACCATCGCAAGCAGGCGGAATGGATGATCGGCGCCGCGCGATCCAGCCTGCAGAGCCTGTTCCGGCAGGTTGCGGGGCAGAACTACGTGCTGCTGCTCACAGATGCCAAGGGAGTCTGCGTCGATTTCTTCGGCGATGATCTCTTCGTCGACGATCTGCGGGCAGCCGGGCTCTATCTTGGCTCGAACTGGTCCGAAAACCTTGCCGGCACCTGCGGTGTCGGCGCCTGCATCGTCACGCAAGAACCGGTGACGGTGCATCAGGACGACCATTTCGGCAATGCGCACACCACGCTCAGCTGCACCGCCGCGCCGATCTTCGACAGTCTCGGCGGGCTTGCAGCGGTGCTCGACATCTCCTTGCTGCGCTCGCCGACCCCGAAGCGCAGCCAGAACCTTGCCATGAGCCTCGTGACCAATGCCGCGCGGCGCGTGGAAATGGCGAACCTGATGGCCGAAAGTCGTCGTGATTGGGTGCTGCGCCTGTCGGCCAGCCCGGAATTCCTCGACGTCGATCCCGAGGCTGCCGTTCGCCTTGATGGCGGCGGCCGCGTACTCGGTTACACGCGCGCCGCCCGGCGATTGTTCCCCGACGGCGGCGAGGTGATCGGGCGGCGCATCGACGAGGTGCTGGGGCTGAGCGTCGACGATCTGCCCGACCTGATGCGCGATCGCCCCACAGAAGAGCGGATCATCGAGATGCGTGACGGCGGTGCGCTCTTCGGCCATGCCATCGCGCCGCAGGCGCCGCGCACCGCACCGCGCAGCAGCCGCCGCGGCGGCCCTCTCGCGGGACTTGCCGGAGAAGACCCGGCGATGGCGCAACTGCTAGCGCAGGCGGCAAAGCTGGCCCGCACCTCGGTACCCTTGCTGATCACCGGTGCCACCGGCACCGGCAAGACCAAGCTGGCCCATGCGATCCACATGGTCGGCACCGCCAATGGCTTCCTGCCTCTCGATTGCGCCGGGCTGTCGCCCGACGTTCTGCGAGAGGCCACCGCAACACTGACGGGCCCCACCACCCTCTTGCTGCGCCGCATCGAGGACTTGCCCGCCGACACGGCACCGACGCTGACCGCCGTTCTGGATGGTGGTCCGTGCCTGCGCCCGATCGTGACAACCTGCGCCGACCCCGCCGCCCTGGCATTGCCCGGCCCGCTGTTCCACCGGCTGGCCGGCGCGACCCTCCGGCTGCCGTCGCTGCGCGAGCGCCGCGATCTCGGCTGGCTGCTCGACCGGGTCCTGCATCGGCGCGCCCCCGAGGACATGCGGCTGTCGCCCTCGGCCCGTGCGGCGCTGCTCGGCCGCTCGTGGCCCGGAAACCTGCGTGAACTGGAGCAGGTGCTCGACGTGGCCATTGCGCTCTGCGACGGGCGGGTGATCGACCTGCCCGACCTGCCCGCGCCGGTCGACAGCCTGCCCGAACCGCCGGATGCCGAGGAGCAGCTTGAGCAGGTGATGGAGGCCTGCGGCTGGAACATGGCCCGCGCCGCGCGCCGCCTCGGCGTCAATCGCTCTACGGTCCTTCGGCGCCTGCGCAAAGCCGGTCTGCAGCCGCCAAGCTGAGCTGTTGCGCGCCGTTGCGCACGCAACATGCCGCAGCGCGGCGCCCATTTTTCGCACAGTCCGAGGCAACCTGCCGTAGAACGCGGCGCCGGCCTCCCGCGATACTCCTAGCAGAACAACGCGCAGAGGAGGAGACGCGATGCTCGATTCAACCACCGTGAGCCGCACGCAGGAGGTGCTCGACCGGCTCAACGCCGCCCTGGAGGAGGGCGACGTCGCCGCGGCAGCGGCCCTGTTTGCCACCGACAGCTACTGGCGCGATCTGATCTCGGTCAGCTGGAACCTCAAGACGGTGGAGGGCCCGGCGGGGGTCGCCGACATGCTCGGCGAGCAGCTCACGCAGACCCGTCCCGGCAATTTCCAAATTCAGCCGGGCGAGGTGCCTTCCGAGGACGGCGGCGTGATCACCGCGTGGATCACCTTCGAGACGGCCGCCGGACGCGGCTGGGGCCTGATGCGATTGAAGGATGACCGGATCTGGACGTTTCTCACCGCGCTGCAGGAGCTCAAGGGCTTCGAGGAGAACCGCGGCACGCGCCGCCCGATGGGCGCCGAGCATGGCGCGCAGAAGAACCGCACCAGCTGGAAGGAGCGGCGCGAGGCGGAGGAGGCCTCGCTCGGCTATAACACACAGCCCTATACGGTGATCGTCGGCGGCGGTCAGGGCGGCATCGCGCTCGGCGCGCGGTTGCGGCAGCTCGGCGTGCCGACCATTGTGCTCGACAAGCACGACCGTCCCGGCGACCAGTGGCGCAGCCGGTACAAGTCGCTCTGCCTGCACGATCCGATCTGGTACGACCACCTGCCCTACATCAAGTTCCCCGACAACTGGCCGGTGTTCACCCCCAAGGACAAGGTCGGCGACTGGCTGGAGATGTACACCAAGGTCATGGAGATCCCCTACTGGACCCGTACCACGGTCGAGAAAGCAAGCTTCGACGAGGCCTCGGGCACCTGGAGCGTGGAAGTGAACCGCGACGGCGAGAAGCTGGTGCTGAAGCCGACCCAGCTGGTGCTCGCGACCGGCATGTCGGGCAAGCCGAACCTGCCGCAGTTCCCCGGTATGGACAGCTTCAAAGGCACCATCCAGCACTCTTCGCAGCATGACGGTCCGGATGCCTGGAGCGGCAAGAAGGTGGTCGTGGTCGGGTCGAACAACTCGGCCCATGACATCTGCGCGGCGCTCTGGGAGGCGGATGCCGATGTCACCATGGTGCAGCGCTCGTCGACGCATATCGTGCGCTCGGACACGCTGATGGAGATCGGGCTCGGCGCGCTCTACTCAGAGGAGGCACTGGCCAACGGGGTGACCACCGAGAAGGCCGACATGATCTTTGCCTCCCTGCCCTACAAGATCATGCACGAGTTCCAGATCCCGCTCTACGACCAGATGCGCGAGCGGGATGCCGAGTTCTACGCCGGGCTGGAGAAGGCGGGGTTCGATCTCGACTGGGGCGACGACGGCTCGGGGCTGTTCATGAAGTACCTGCGCCGTGGCTCGGGCTACTACATCGACGTCGGCGCCAGCCAGTTGATCATCGACGGCGAGGTGAAACTGGTGAAGGGCCAGGTCGATCACTTCGACGAAACTGCGGTGGTGCTGGCGGACGGCACGCGGCTTGAGGCCGATCTCGTGGTCATGGCCACAGGGTACGGCTCGATGAACGGTTGGGCCGCCGATCTCATCAGCCAGGAGGTCGCCGACAAGGTGGGCAAGGTCTGGGGCCTCGGATCGGACACCACCAAGGATCCCGGCCCGTGGGAGGGTGAGCAGCGCAACATGTGGAAGCCGACGCAGCAGCAGAACCTGTGGTTCCACGGCGGCAACCTGCATCAGTCGCGGCACTACTCTCTCTATCTCGCGCTGCAGCTGAAGGCCCGGATGGAGGGCTTGGACACCCCCGTCTACGGCCTGCAGGAAGTGCATCACCTGGCGTGATGCATTTCGCGCCCGGCTCCCTCCCGGGCCGGGCGCATACTCTTTTCAAGACTTGGAGAAAGACACATGAAAGCAGCACGTTGGTACGGCGTGAAGGATATCCGCGTCGAGGACGTGGCCGAGCCCGCCGCAGGCCCCGGCGAGGTGAAGGTCAAGGTCGCCTGGACCGGCATCTGCGGCAGCGATCTGCACGAGTACCTCGCCGGTCCGATCTTCGTGCCAGTGGGCGAGGACCATCCGCTCAGCCACGATCAGGCGCCGATCACCATGGGCCACGAATATTGCGGCGTGGTGACCGAACTGGGCGATGGCGTGACCGGGCTGGCTCCGGGTGATCGTGTCGCCATCGAGCCGATCTTCGCCTGTGGTAGTTGCCCGGCGTGCCTAGAGGGGAAGTACAACCTGTGCGACCAGCTGGGCTTCGTCGGCCTCTCCGGTGGGCATGGCGGGTTCGCCGCCCATTCGGTTGTCCCCGCGCGCATGGTGCACAAGATGCCCGACGCGCTGTCGATGGAGCAGGGCGCGCTGGTTGAGCCCGCCGCCGTGGCGCTGCACGCGGTGCGCCTGTCAAAGATCAAGGCGGGTGACATGGCAGCCGTTTTTGGCGCCGGGCCGATCGGGCTGCTGGTCGTCGAGGCGCTGCGCGTTGCCGGGGCTTCGCAGATTCACGTGGTGGAACCCTCCGAGGTGCGGCGGCAGAAGGCGCTGGAGCTTGGCGCGACCAGCGCGATCGACCCGATGGCCGAAGACGCCGTCGCGGCGATCCGCGCGGCTACCGGCGGCGTGCACGTCGCCTATGAGGTCACCGGCGTGCCGCAGGTGCTGCCGCAATGCATCGACGCGACCCGGCACGAGGGTCAGACGTTGATCGTATCGATCTGGGAGGGCGAGGCGTCGTTCCACCCCAATACCGCGGTGCTGAAGGAGCGACAGCTGCAGGGCACCATCGCCTATCGCAACGTCTATCCTGCGGTGATGGAGCTGATGACACAGGGCTATTTCAGCGCCGACAAACTGGTGACGAAGCGGATTTCCATAGACGCCATCGTCGACGAAGGCTTCGAGGCACTCGTCGCCGAAAAATCGCACGTCAAGATCCTCGTCGAAGCGCCGGACTGACCCTTGGCGCAGGTCACGAGGGTTCGTCGCGACCTGCGTCTTCCGCGACGCCCGAAGACGCTGCGCGGATTACGGGACAGGATGCCGGACTCAGCGGCAGTTTTGCTGACCGGCACCTTTTCGTTCCGAATGCTCTTGGTGGAACGCGGTCGCGACGTCCGCAAGGGTATAGAGCTCAGGCGCGGCAGCTCGCTGCCCCGATGCTTGCGATGACGAAATCCGGAACGATGCCCGACTGCCGGATCGCCTCTGCCGGATCGAGCCCGACAAGCGCGCCGTGCCCCGTGACCAGCGAGGTCGCAAAGCCCATCTGGCGGCCGCCGAGAATGTCGGTGTGCAGGGTGTCCCCGACCATCAGCACCCGCTCGGGCGCAATCTGCGGCGCGAGCCGGTCAAGGGCGAGCATGTAGATCTCCGCGAAAGGCTTGCCGAGAAAGACCGGCGCAATCCCGACCGCATCGGCGAGGCGATGTGCGAAATGCCCGGGCTCGAGCGACAGGCCGGTCTCGCGCGGGGCGACGATGTCGGGGTTCCCGACCACGACTGGACGCGGATGCGCGTGCAGCGTTGTCTCCAGCATAGTCTGTCGCGTCTCGGTCCACCCGTCCGTGCCGATCAGCAGGAAACCCTGTGCCTCCGCGTAGGTCGCGGGATCGTCATCGAGGAAGTTCAGGTCGATATTCTCGAACTCCTCCATGCCATTTTCCGGGCTCAGCATCGCCCCCCATCGCAGGCGCGGTGCGCGTGCCAGATACGCAAGGAGCGCTTCGCGGCTGGTCACCACCTCTTCGGGCGCAAAGTCAAAGCCGAGCCGCGCGTAGCGCTGCATCATCACCCGCTTGGGATAGGCGGCCGAATTGGACACCACGGCCACCGCCTTGCCCGCCGCCCGGAGCGCAGCGATGGCCTCCGCAGCGCCCGGGATCGGGGATTCACCCACGTTCAGCACCCCGTACGCATCGAGCAGAACGAGATCGAAGGGCCCCGCGATCCCGGCCAGGCTCTCCTCCGATTTCCAACCTGCCTCGAATTCTGCCGCCGGAAGGCGGGACCGCACGCCGAGATAGGCCTCGAAGGCGGCCGCCGCCTCCCTGCCGCGTGCCCCGCTCACAGGATGCGGCGACGCAGGAAGGCCGAGACGATCTCGCCCAGCACCACCAGCGCCAGGATGGCGAGCAGGACGGTCGCGGCCTCGGGCCAGTTGAACGTGTCGATGGCGCCTTGCAGGATGATGCCGATGCCGCCCGCACCGACAAGTCCCAGCACCGTCGACTCGCGCAGGTTGATGTCCCAGCGCAGGATCGCCACGGCCCAGAAAGTCGGCATGACCTGCGGCACGATGGCATAGGCGATGACCTTGAAGCGCGAGGCGCCCGTCGCTTCCAGCGCCTCGACCGGACGGGTGTCGATTTCTTCGATCGCCTCGCCCAGCAGCTTGCCGATGAAACCGATGGACCTGAACATGATCGCCACGACGCCGGCGACGATGCCGGGGCCGAAGATCGCCACGAAGAGCAGCGCCCAGATAATCGTGTTGACCGACCGCGAGCTGACGAGGATCAGCCTCCCGAGCCAGAGCGTGCCACGGTTGGGCGTGGTGTTCTGTGCCGCGATATAGGCAACCGGCAGCGAGACGATTACCGCCAGCGCGGTGGCGAAGGTGGCAATGTTCACGGTCTCCCACAGCACGCGCAGGATGCTTCCGAGATTGCTGGCGTCGGGCGGATACATGCGCCCGAAGAGGTCGGCCATCTGGCTCGGTGAATCCCAGACCCAGGCCCAGATGATCTCGATGGAGCCAAGCGCCCAGAAAACTGCCAGCGCGCAGACCGCGAAGATGCCGAAGCGCCGGGCCTTCTCCTTCGGCGTATGGCGCGACCAGTCCTCGCGCCCGAACTGCTCGGAGATGCTGGTCATGCGATGCGCTTCCTGATCTGGCCGCTGATCGCCTCGGAGACGAGGATCACGCCGACGATGACGATGGTGATGGCGAGCGCGAAATCATAGTCGTAGCGCCCGAAGGCATTGGCCAAAGTCGCGCCGATGCCGCCCGCGCCGACGATGCCAACCACCGCCGAGGCCCGCAGGTTGGAATCGAGTTGATAGATGGTCAGCCCGATCTGCCGGGGCATGATCTGGGGAAAGATCGCGTAGACCAGCGTCGAGAGGTAGGGCGCCCCGGCGGCGCGCATCGCCTCCACCTGGCCAAAGTCGATCTCCTCGATCCTTTCGGCGAGCATCTTGGCGACGAAGCCGATGGAATAGACCACCAGCGTCAACACACCGGCGAAGGGTCCGAAGCCGACCGCCTTGACGAAGATGATCGCGACGATGACCGGATGGAAGCTGCGGGCGATGATGATGATCGCCCGGCCGAGGTAGAAAATCGGCAGCGGCGCAACATTGCGCGCGGCCATGAAGGCGATGGGGATCGACAGGGCGACGCCGCCCACGGTGGCGAGGATGGCGATCTTAAGGCTCTCCAGGAAGCCGTCGATCAGCAGGCCGCTGCGCTCGAAGCTCGGAGGGAAGGCCCCGCCGAAGATGCGCCCGGCCCGCTCGATCCCCTGGGCGACCCGCGCCCAGTCGATCGGCATGGTCGCCGCGACCCAGCCGAAATAGGCCAATGCACCAAGGTACACGGCCCAGCGAAGCAGCGGGTTGGCGATGAAGGGCGGCTTGCGCCAGGTGTCCGGGTGCTGGCTCATGACGCCTCCCGCAGGTCGCCGCCGCGGTCGGCATGGGGGCTGCCGGAATAGATCCGTTCCATCGCCTCCTCGTCGAGCGCGCCAGGCAGGTCGTCGAAGATGATCCGTCCGAAGCGCATGCCGACGATGCGGTCGGTGTATTTCTTGGCCTCGGTCACGTTGTGGATGTTGATCAGCACCGGCAGCTTCAGTTCGCCGGCGAGATCGCGCAGCAGCCCCATGATCTGCTCGGAAGTCTTGGGATCGAGCGAGGCGGTGGGCTCGTCGGCGAGCAGAATCTCTGGGTCCTGCATCAGCGCCCGGACCACGCCGACCCTCTGGCGCTCACCGCCCGACAGCTGGTCGGCGCGGGTGTTGGCGTATTGCGCGATGCCGACGCGCTCCATCAGCTCGTAGGCTCGGCGGATGTCTTCCTTGGGGTAGCGCCGCATGATCGCGGCCCAGGTCGAGATGTATCCCAGCCGCCCGGACTGCACATTCTCCATCACGGTCAGCCGGTCGACGAGGTTGAACCCCTGGAAGACCATGCCGATCTTGCGCCGCGCAGCGCGCAGCTGGCGGCCCCTGAGGTTGGTGAGCTCGGTACCGTTCAGCACGATGCTCCCCGAGGTGGGCTCGACCAGACGGTTGATGCAGCGCAGCAGGGTGGATTTCCCGGCCCCCGAGGAGCCGATGATCGACACCACGCTTTCCCCCTCGATGGTGAGGTCGAGGTTCTTCAGCACCGGCGCGCCGCTGCCGTAGCTTTTGACCAGGTCGGTGATCTTCAACATGTGGAGACTCCATGCCGGAGCCGGGCACGAGACCCCGGCTCCAGTCTTGTCAGGTCACTCTGCAGCAAGGCCGGCGGGTGTGTACTCGACGCCGTTCGCCTTCTGGATCTGGCGGATGACCTTCCACTGATCCTTGTAGGTGATCGGAATGAACTTGCTGACCCCGCTGAATTCCTCGCCAAGCGCGGTGCCGGCAAAGTCGAAGCTGAAGAAGGCCTGCTCGATCTTCTCCTTCAGCTCCGGCGTCAGGTCATGAGCATAAGCATAGGAGGTCGTCGGGAAGGGATCGCTCTCCCAGACGATGCGCACCTCGGCGGGATCGTAGAGCCCGCGCTCGGCCATGCGATCGACCACTTCCGAGGCGACGGGCGCGGCGTCGTAGTCGCCGGCGACAACCCCGAGCATCGATTGGTCATGGCTGCCCGAATAAACCACTTCGTAATCCGTGTCGGGCACAACGCCCAGGTCGGGGAACAGCGCGCGCGGTGCCAGGTTGCCCGAATTCGAGGTCGGCGAGGTATGCGCGATGCGCTTGCCGGCAAGATCGGGCACCTCTTTGATGTCGCTGTCGGCCTGGGTGTAGATCTGCAGCTTGTAGCCGAACTGCCCGTCGTCGGCTCCCATGATGGCGAAGGGCACCGCCCCGGCAAGGTTCACCGCGAAGGGCGTGGGCCCGGTCGAGAAGCCGGCAATGTGCAGGCGACCCGAGCGCATCGCCTCGACCTCGGCCGAGTTGGACTGCACCGCGAAGAATTGCACGTCCTTGCCGGTGACCTCTTCGAGATGGGCGATGAACGGCTCCCAGATGTCCTCGTAGATGGCCGGATCCTCGACCGGCGTATAGGCAAAGACCAGGGTGCCGGGGTCCTTCAGATCGCCCGCCTCCGCCGGCGCGTCGGCGACCAGGTCACCGTCGGAGTCGGTGTACTGGCTGTCGAGCGCCGCGGTTTCTTCCTGGGCAAATGCCGCACCGGCCGACAGGGCCAGCGACACGAGCAGACTCGTGGTGTGCCTAAGCATGGTGATGTCCTCCTCCCAAAGGGCATTATGTGCGTCTGGCCCCTGTGTCCTCCGGCCAGTCCTGCGGGATCACACCACCTTTATGTTGGAAGTGCAACAAATCTGTCGTAATTGTCTGCGATATTCAAACTTCCGGATGCAACAGGCGGAGCGCGATCAGGGGTGGAGCAGCCGAGCGCACAACATCGCATGAAGAAGCGCGAGCGGCACGAGCAGATCCTGCTCCAGCTCAAGCTCCGGCCCCATGTCCGGGTTGCCGAACTCGCGACGCTGTTCGGCGTGACCACCGAGACCGTGCGCCGCGACATGGGCGATCTGGAGCGCCAGGGCTTGCTGGAACGCGCCCATGGCGGGGCCTCGGCCACCCATCCCGGCGCGCATCGAGATCTGGACGAACGCCGCCAGGAGCGTGTCGTGGAACGCGAACGCCTGGCCGGCCTTGCCGCGTCGCTGGTGCGCGACGGCGACACGATCATGATCGACGCGGGCTCGACGACCATGGTCTTCGCCCGGCTGCTTGCCTTTGCAGAGACCCGCGTCACCGCGATCACCAACAGCCTGCAGATCGGCATGATCCTCGGCCAGAGTACCAGCGCGCGCGTAATCCTCGCGCCGGGAAACTACCTGCCGCAGGAAGCCGCCGTCGTCGGCATCGACACCTGTGACTACCTCTCCCGCTACCAGGTTGACGCCTGTTTCCTCGGAGCGGCGGGTCTCAGCGAGGCGGGGGTGACCGAGGCCGTCGAGGGTTTTGCCGCCGTCAAGCGCGCGATGATGCGGCAGTCGGCGGCCTGCCGTTTCCTCATCGACGCGAGCAAGTTCGGGCTCACGCAGCTGGACGTCGTGGCGCAATTTGAAGAGATGGATACGCTGGTCAGCGACCGGCCTCCGGACCCCGCGCTTGCCGCGTGCCTCGCCGAGAGCGGGGTCCGTACTTTCGCGCCCTAGGCGCAATCTCCTGCCTTGAACTCACGGCATCACTTACCCCGGCGCGCCAACCCGAGATAGCGGGACCTGCCGCGCTCACATCGGTAGCGACCACCCATGGCGCGCACTCGAATGCCGCAACTCGTGGAACGCTGGGGGTGGTTCAAGCGGACCCGTCACCCCTGATGCCGCGAAGGTGCCCACCGCCAGGGAGGCCACCTTCACGGAGGCTGTGCTACGACGCACCGGCCGCGAACATCGGCCCACCCTTCCAACGCGGAAAGCCGTATCCGTGGACCTCCACGAGGTCGATGTCCTGCGGCGCCTGCCCGATGCCCTCGTCGAGGATCGACTGGCCTTCCGCCGCCATTGCGCCGACGAGCCGCTCGGCGACCTCGGTACGCGGGAGGTCGAGCGATCCAGAGACCCGCTCGCCGAGCAGCTCCGTAACGGCGGCAGAGGGCTGCGGAGTCCGGTCACCCTCGGCGTAGTCGTACCAGCCGCCTGCCGTCTTCTGACCCTTGCGCCCTGCCCGCACGAGGACGTCACCCAGCGTCTCGGCCACCTCCTGCCCTGCCGCCCGCGCGCCTTCGCGCTGCAGGAAGGCAATGTCCAGACCGCCCAGATCCTGCGCCTCGAAGGGTCCCATGCGGAAACCGTAGTCACGCATCGCCGCGTCGATCTCGGAGATCGCCACGCCCTGCGTGACCAGCGCCTCGGCCTCGGCGCGGTAGCGCTTGAGGATGCGATTGCCGATGAAGCCCTCGCAGATGCCCGCCTGCACCGGCATCTTGTTCAGCGCGCGTCCGAGCGCGAAGCCGGTGGCCAGCACGTCGGGTGCGGTGTCCGGTGTCGGCACGATCTCGAGCAGCTTCATGATGTGGGCGGGGCTGAAGAAGTGCAGGCCGATGAAACGCCCGGGGTTCGGCAGACCCTCGGCGATGGCGCGCGGATCGAGGTACGAGGTATTGGTCGCCAGCACCGCATCGCTCCGGCAGACGCGGCCCAGTTCGGCGAAGACAGCGCGCTTCACGCCGATCTCCTCGAACACCGCCTCGATCACCAGATCGACCTGCGCCAGTTCGGCATAGTCGCTGCTGCCGCGCACGCCTGCCATGCGCTCGGTGCGGCCCTCTTCGGTGAGCTTGCCACGCTTGACCGCGCCGTCGAAGATCTTGCCGACGTTGTCGAGACCCCGCGCCACCGCCTCGGCATCGCGCTCGATGAGGATGATCTCCATACCGGCCTCGCGGCAGGCACCGGCGATGCCCGCGCCCATGGTGCCGCCGCCAATGACGCCGACGGTTTTGAAGGGACGCGGCTCGATGCCCTTGAGCGCCGCCGGTTTCGGCGCGGCGCGCTCGGCGAAGAACACATGGCGCAACGCCGCGGCCTCGTCCGAGCCGCGCAGGTCCAGGAAGGTCTCGCGCTCGTGCGCCATGGCCTCGGAGAAACCGTGCTCTGTGGCAAAGCGGATGCTGTCCAGCGCGCGCAGCGGGGCTTGATGTCCGGCCTTGGAGGCGGTCTTGCGGGCCGCCTGCCAGAACTCTTCGGGCATCTGCTCCAGCGGGCGTTTTGACACCGGCACCGGCATGTCTGCCCCCAGCGCCTTGCAGGCAAAGGCAACGGCACCGCTCTCGAGATCGCCGCTGACCACGGCATCCACGAGTCCCGCCTTCTGCGCCTTGGCGGCGGAGAGAGGCCGGCCGCTGGTCACCAGCTCGACCGCTGCCTCGACACCCGCCAGCCGCGGCGTGCGCACCGTGCCGGAGGCGCCAGGGATGACGCCAAGCGTGACTTCCGGCAGGCCGACCCGGGCGTTCTCCACCGCGACGCGGAAGCGGCACCCCATGGCGATCTCGAAGCCACCACCGAGCGCCGCGCCGTGGATCGCCGCAACCCAGGGCTTTTCCGCCGCCTCGATCCGGTCCACCACGTCGGGCAGGTGCGGCTCGACCGACGGCTTGCCGAACTCGCGCACGTCCGCCCCCGCAAGGAAGGTCCGCCCGGCACAGATCAGCACCGCGGCGCGCACCCCGGGGTCGGCGTCGAGCTGACCCACCATCTCGAAGAGCTCCTTTCGGACGGCCTCGGAGATCGCGTTCACCGGCGGGTTGTCGAGGGTGACGACGGCGATCTCGCCGTCGCGGCGGACAGTCAGGAGTGTCATGGTTCAGAGTCCCAGATAGGCTTCACGGATGCGCGGGTCGGCGATGAGATCGGGCGCGGCACCGGTCATGGTGATCCGCCCGGTTTCCATCACGTAACCGCGGTCGGCGATCTTGAGCGCACCATAGGCGTTCTGCTCGACCAGCAGCACCGTCACGTCGCGCTCCTTGAGCGATTTCACCACCTCGAAGATCTGCGCCACCAGCAGCGGCGCCAGACCCATCGAGGGCTCGTCGAGCAGCAGGCAATGCGGCCGGCCCATCAGCGCGCGGGCGATGGCCAGCATCTGTTGCTGTCCGCCCGAGAGCCCGCCCGCCGCGAGATTGCGCTTTTCCTTGAGGATCGGGAACATGGAGAAGGCATCGGCCATGTCGCGATCCACCCGTTCGTCGGTGAACAGGAAGGCCCCGAGGCGCAGGTTTTCCTCGACCGTGAGGTTGGTGAAGATCTGCCGCCCCTCGGGCGATTGCGCCAGCCCCCGCTTCAGCCGCTTGTGGGCGGGCACGGTGGCGAAGCTCTCGCCGCGGAAGACGATGCTGCCGTCGCTCACCGGCTGGGTGCCCGAAAGGCACTTCAGCAGCGTCGTCTTGCCGGCGCCATTGGCGCCGACCACCGTCACGATCTCGCCCGAGCTGACCTCGAGGTCGAGCCCGTGCAGCACCTCGATGCGCCCGTAGCGCGAGCGCAGCCCCTCAACCGTCAGCATGGGCAGGCTCCTCCTCTTCGGTGCCGAGATAGGCGGCGATCACCGCCGGGTCGCGCGAGACGGTGGCGGGATCGCCCTCGGCAATCTTCTCGCCATGGTCCAGCACGACGATGTGGTTCGAGATCCGCATCACCAGCTTCATGTCGTGCTCGACCAACAGAATGGCGATGCCCGAGGCGGCGAGCTCGGCGATCAGGTGGTCGATCTCCTCGGTCTCGACCGCGTTGCAGCCTGCCGCCGGTTCATCCAGCAGCAGGATTTTCGGGTTCAGCGCCAGCGCGCGGGCGATTTCCAGCCGCTTCAGCGCGCCGTAGCTGAGGTTGCCCGCCACCTGCTCGGCGGCCTTGTCGAGCCGCACGCGCTCCAGCAGCTTGCGCGCCCCGGCCCGCGCCTCGGCGGCGCGGCGCTTCATGCCGGGCAACGACAGCAGGTCTGCCCAGACCGAGCCGCGCTCGGAAAGGTGATAGCCCGCCAGCACGTTGTCGAGCACCGTCATCTCCTGAAAGATCTGCAGGTTCTGGAAGGTGCGCGACAGGCCCATCTCGGCCAGCCGGTTGGGGGCCACCCCGGTCACCTCGGTGCCGTTCAGCGAGACCGAACCGCGCCCGGGCTGGTAGACGCCCGAGATCATGTTGAAGAGCGTGGTCTTGCCCGCGCCGTTCGGCCCGATGACCGAGACGATCTCGCCCGGCGAGACCTTGAAGCTCACGTCGTTGACCGCCTTCAGCCCGCCGAAGCTGATGCCGAGGCCCTGTACGTCCAGAAGGCTCATTCGTCCCTCCCCTTCAGACGCCGCGCGATCGAGGGCAAGAGCCCCTGCGGCAGGAAGATCATCACCAGCACCATCACGAGACCCAGCACCAGCTGCTCGTATTCGGCGAAGACCGTCAGCACCTGCGGCAGCAGCGTCAGGATCGCCGCGCCGAAGGTCGCGCCCAGCACCGAGCCGACGCCGCCGAGCACCGCCATGGTGACCATCTCGACCGAGTGCATGAAGCCCGCCACGTCCGGCGTGATGTAGCCGTTTTGCAGCGCCAGCAGCGAGCCCGCGACCGAGGCGTAGACCGCCGAGATCACGAAGGCGCGCAGCTTCTGGCGCGGCACGTCGACGCCGACCGTGGACGCGGCGACTTCCGAGCCGTGCAGCGCCCGCATGGCGCGCCCAGAGGGGCTGTCGAAGAGATTGAGCGCCAGCCAGGCCCCGACCAGCAGCACCACGCCGCAGATCATGTACCAGAACTCGCCGCCCGAAAGCCGCCAGCCCATGTCGCGCAGCAAGCTGCGCAGGCCAAGATCGGCGACGTTCATCCCGTCAGGCCCCCCGGTCAGCGCGCGCTCGTTGGTCAGCACCATCGACACGAGGATGCCGAAGCCCAGCGTCGCCACGGCGAGGTAGTAGCCCTTGAGACGCAGGATCGGCTTGCCGATCAGCGCCGCCATCACGCCCGAGACCACCGCGCCGAGCAGCACTGCCAGCGCCGGGGGCAGCCCGAGGTGTTCCGGCGCCAGCGCGCAGGCATAGGCGCCGATCCCGGCGAAACCCGCGTGGCCGAGGCTGATCTGCCCGGCGTAGCCGATCAGGATCACCAGCCCGACCACCGACAGCGCGTTTACGAAGATCAGCGCGCCGACGCGGTAGTAATAGCCCGAGGGGAAGAACAGCGGCAGCAGCGCGATCAGCACCGCCAGCACGCCCAGCGAAATCCATTTGTTGCGTCCGGTCATCACACGCGCTCCGTCGATTTGCTGCCGAAGAGGCCCTGCGGCATCACGAAGAGCACGGCGAGAATGACGATGAAGGCCACCGCCTCCTTGTATTGCGAGCTGAGATAGCCCGCGGTCAGCGCCTCGAAGCAGCCGAGCAGCAGCCCGCCCACCAGCGCGCCCTTGGGGTTGCCCATGCCGCCGAGCATGGCGGCGGCAAAGCCCTTGAGCGCCAGCGCGACGCCGACGTCATAGCCGACCAACGTGATCGGGGTGACCAGCACACCGGCAAAGGCGCCGATGGCCGCGGAGAGCCCGAAGGAGAGCGTCATCACCCAGCCGGTGTTGATCCCGACGAGCTGCGCCGCGACGCGGTTGTTGGCCGTGGCCAGCACCGCCTTGCCGGTCAGCGTGCGGGTGAAGAAGACCCACAGCCCGACGAAGACCGCCAGCGCACCGCCGATGACCCACAGGCTCTGCGGCAGGATCGTCGCGCCGAGCACGTGGATCGGATCGTCGCCCGAGAAGGACGGGAAGCGGTGCAGCTGCTTGTCGAAGATCAGCTGCGTCGCGCCACGGATCACGATCGAGGCGCCGATGGTGATGATGATCAGCGAGACCACCGGCGCGCCGCGCGCCGGCTCGATGGCCAGCTTGTTCAGCGCCACGCCGATCGCCGATGTCACGAGGATGGCGACAACGGCGGCGAGCGGCAGCGGCAGCCCGGCCTCGAAGGTGAAGACGGTGATCATCCCGCCCAGCATGACGAATTCGCCCTGGGCGAAGTTCACCACGTCGGAGGCGTTGTAGATGATGGTGAATCCCAGCGCCACGAGCGCGTAGACGGCGCCCACGGTCAGACCGGAGAACAGGAATTGCAGCAGGGCGTCCATCGGGGCTCCCAGAGCTAGGCGTTTGGGGGATATGGCTCCGGGCACGGGGCCCGGAGCCGGGGCGGGTTACTCGACCGGCAGCCAGTCGCCGTCCTTGATCTCAAGCATCCGGAAGGCGCTGAGATCGAGGCCGAGGTGATCCTCGGGCGAGAAGCTGTAGGTGCCGGTGGTGCCGACCAGGCCGCTGGTCTCTTCCAGCGCATCGCGGATCGCTTGCGGATCCTCGCTGTCACCGGCGCGAGTGATGGCATCGACGATCAGCGCGAAGGCGTCATGCGCGTAGCCGCCGAAGGTCGAGACGTCCTGATCGTACTTGGCCTTGTAGGCCTCGGTGTAGGAGGTCACCACCTCGTATTGCGCGTCGTCCTCGGCCAGCTTGTCGGCGATCAGCAGCGCGGTGCCCGGCAGGCGCAGCCCCTCGGCGGCCTCGGCCCCGGCGAGCTCGATGAAGGCGTCCGAAGCGACCCCGTGGCTCTGGTAGAGCGGGATCTCGAAGCCGAGCTGCGCGACGTTGCGGGTGACGATCGCCGGGCCCTGGCCGAAGCCCGGGTTCAGCACCGCCTGCACACCGTCGGTGTTGCGGATGCGGGTCAGCTGCGGCGTCATGTCGGCGTCCTGCGGCCCGTAGGTCTCGTCGGCGAGGATCTCGATGCCGTGATCGCCCGCGACCTCCTTGCACTGCGCCTGCATCGAGGCGCCGAAGCCGTCGGTACCCGAGATCATGCCGATCTTGGTGATGCCCTGCGCCTGCATGTCGGTGAAGATCTTCTCGCAGGCCATGCGGTCGGTGTGCGGGGTCTTGAAGACAAACTCGCGCACCGGGTCGATGATCGAGATCGCACCGGCCAGCGAGATGAAGGGGATCCCTTCGTCCTCGGCCACCGACAGGATCGACATGGTGGTGCCCGTGGTCGAGCCGCCGAGGATCGCCACAACCTCGTCATCCTCGACGAGGCGGGTGGCGAAGGTGCGCGCCTTGTTGGGATCGCCGCCGTCGTCGTAGAGCGTCAGCGCGATTTCCTCGCCGTTGATGCCGCCCTCCTCGTTCAGCTGCTCGACCAGCATCTCGATGGTCTTGGCCTCGGGGTCGCCGAGGAAGGCCGCGGGGCCGGTGGCCGAAACGCTGACGCCGAGGCGGATCTCGGCCTGCGCGGCGCCGGTCAGGGCGCCGAGCGCGGCCAGGGTGGCAAGCGCGGTGGTGGTCTTGGACATCATGGTAACTCCTCCCAGATTGGTGTCCGTCTTGTATCGGGTGCCGGGGTCCGCTCAGGCCGCCTTGGGCCAGCGGATCATCACGCGCCGGAAGCGGGGCGCGACGAAGGCGGCGTCGGTGAGGCTGGCATTGCCCGCCGGGTTCGCCCCGGTGACGTGGAAGTCGGAGAAGGCCGCCGACTGGTTCACGTAGATATTGCCGGTGAGGTTCACCGAAAGGTTCACCCCCGCCTGCGCAAAGGCCTTGGCGGCACGTCTGATGAGTGCCTCGTCGGTCGCATAGAGCGCGGCGGTGATTGCGCCCTTGCTGCGGGCGACGCCGGCGGCGCGGGCTATGGCGTCCTCGGCACTGTCACAGGGCACGAGGAACGAAACCGGGCCGAAGCATTCGTCGTTCTGCGGGCCCTCGGCACCCTCGACCGCCACCATGAGCGGCGTGGCACCGCGTCCGTGGCCGGTCTCGGCGCTGTCGCGGATCACCCGGCCCGCGCCACGCGCGGCGGCGATACGTTCGAGTGTCGCGGGGTTGACGATGGTGCCGCAGACCCCGGCGGCGCGCGCCGGATCCGAGAGCAGCGCGTCGATCGCCTGCCTGATCCCCTCGGCCACCGCATCGAAGCTCTTTTCGCCTTCATCCGTGTCGATCCCGCCGCGCGGAATGTAGAGGTTCTGCGGCGAGGTGCACATCTGCCCCGAGTAGAGCGACAGCGAGAAGGCGAGGTTGGCGCACATGCCGGCGAAGTCGTCGGTGCCGGTGATGGTGACAGAGTTCACCCCGGCCTCTTCGGTGAAGACCTGCGCGCGGCTGTTGGCACGGATCCAGTCGGCAAACGAGGTGGAGCCGGTGTAGTCGATCAGCGCCACCTTCTCATGTGCCGCAAGCGCCTTGGTGATCTGGGCATCCGGCGCGTCGGCGGCCAGCAGCACCGCGTCCTGCGGCAGCCCGGCCTCGGCGAAGACCTCGCGCAGCACGCGCACGGTCAGCGCCAACGGCAGGATGGCGCGCGGGTGCGGCTTGACGATCACCGGGTTGCCAGTGGCGAGGCTGGCAAAGATCCCCGGATAGCCATTCCAGGTCGGGAAGGTGTTGCAGCCCACGGTCAACGCGATGCCGCGCGGCACCAGTTCCCAGTGCTTCTCGATCACCAGCGGTGCGTGCTTGCCCTGCGGCTTTTCCCAGACCGCGTCGCGGGCGCTGCGGGTCAGCTCGGAATAGGCCATGGCAAGCGCTTCCAGACCGCGATCCTGCGCGTGCGGCCCGCCCGCCTGGAAGGCCATGGCAAAGGCTTGGCCGGTGGTGTGCATGGTGGCGTGGCCGAGCAGGAAGCTCATCATGTTGAGCCGCACCAGCGCCTCGAGCAGCGCGCCGGTTCGGACCTCGACCGAGGAATCGGCAAAGGCGGGCGCAGCCGCCTCGGAGGCGGCGATCAGCGTTTCGGGCGCTGCAGCGGGATAGGTGATGCCAAGCTCAGGACCCCAGGGCGAGACCTCGGAGCCAACGCGCCCGTCCTCGGGGTGGCCGGGCAGGTCGAAGGCGCTGCCAAGCAGGGCGGCATAGGACGATTCGCCCTCTTCCTTCGCGGTCTCGCCATAGATCTTCCCGCTCGGGACCTCGGGGAACGGAGTCCAGAATTCGCGCGTTTCCAGCGCCTTCAGGGCACTTTCCAGCAGCGGTTTATGGCGGGTGAACAGGTCTGTCATGGCTCCTCCCAAAGCTTGACCAGTATCATTGACCGTCCGGTCGGTTTATGCAACGGTAAATGTCACAGACCCCGTGGAGGGGGGCTGGGAGGATTACATGACGACATCGCAAACCGTATTGGCGGAGCTGGATTCCGGCGTCCTGAAGCTGACGCTCAACCGTCCGGAAAAGCTGAACTCCTTCAACGAGGAGATGCATCTTGCCCTGCGCGCTCAAATCCAGCGTGCGCATGATGACGACGCGATTCGCGCCGTGCTGCTGACCGGTGCCGGGCGCGGCTTCTGCGCCGGGCAGGACCTCGGCGACCGCGATCCGCGCAAGGGCGGGCCGAAGCCGGACCTCGGCCACACGATCGAGACCTTCTACAATCCCACGCTCCGCCTGATCCGCGCACTGGAAAAGCCGGTGATCTGCGCCGTGAACGGCGTGGCGGCGGGCGCCGGCGCCAACATCGCCTTTGCCTGCGACATCGTGCTGGCGGCGAAATCGGCGAAGTTCATTCAGGCCTTCTCGAAGATCGGCCTGATCCCCGACGCGGGCGGCAGCTGGTCGCTGACCCGCATCCTCGGCGAGCCGCGCGCCAAGGCGCTGACCATGACCGCCGAGCCGCTGATGGCCGAGACCGCCGCTGACTGGGGGCTGATCTGGAAGGCACTGGGTGACGAGGCGCTGATCCCCGAAGCCGAAGCGCTGGCCGCAAAGCTCGCCGCCGGGCCGACGCTGGGGCTGGGGCTGACCAAACGGCTGATCCACGAGGCCGCGACGAACGATCTCGACACGCATCTCGACCGCGAGCGAGACTGTCAGCGCGAGGCGGGCCGCTCCGACGACTACGCCGAGGGCGTGACCGCCTTTCTCGAGAAACGTCCCGCCAGCTTCCGGGGGAAGTGAGCCATGAAGGACAGTCAGACCATGACCGCCCAGGATCTCGCCGAGGCCTGCGCCAAGGAAATGTGGAACGCCGACAGCGCCTCGCAGCGGCTCGGCATGAAGCTGACCCACATCGCGCCCGGCCATGCGACGCTCGAGATGGAGCTGAGCGACCAAATGACCAACGGCCACGGCAATGCCCATGGCGGCTATCTCTTCACGCTGGCGGACAGTGCCTTTGCCTTCGCCTGCAACACCTACAACGAGATGACCGTCGCGCAGCATTGCTCGGTCACCTACATCACCCCGGGCGCGCTTGGGGATCGGCTGACGGCCACCGCGCGCGAAGTGTCGCGCAAGGGCCGCTCCGGCATCTATGACGTGACGATCACCCGGGAGGACGGGACCGTCATCGCAGAATTCCGCGGCCATTCGCGGACGCTCAACCGGCCACTGCTGCCCGAAACGCGGGCGGAGGGCTGACCTTTGAAGGGAGGAGAGACCATGACTGACATGACCCCCATGAAGGAGATCCTCGATCCGATCGAGATCGCCAGCCGTGACGAGATTTCCGCGCTTCAGCAGAAGCGCATGGCCTGGTCGCTGCGCCACGCCTACGAGAATTCTCCCTTCTATCGCAAGCGCTTCGACGAGCACGGCGCGCATCCGGACGACTTCAAGACGCTCGCCGATCTCGCCAAGTTCCCCTTCACCATGAAGCAGGACCTGCGCGACACCTACCCGTTCGGCATGTTCGCCGTTCCGCGTGAGCAGCTGGTGCGGATCCACGGCTCGTCCGGCACCACCGGCAAGCCCACCGTGGTCGGCTACACCCAGAAGGACATCGACACCTGGGCCGACTGCATGGCGCGCTCGATCCGCGCCTCGGGCGGCCGCAAGGGGGACATCTGCCACGTCGCCTACGGCTATGGCCTGTTCACCGGCGGCCTTGGTGCCCACTACGGCGCCGAGCGTCTCGGCTGCACCGTGGTGCCGATCTCCGGCGGCATGACCGAGCGCCAGGTCACGCTGATGCAGGACTTCCGTCCGCAGATCATCATGGTCACCCCCTCCTACATGCTCTCGATCCTCGACGAGTTCCGCCGCCAGGGCCTCGACCCGCGGCAGAGTTCGCTGAAGGTCGGCATCTTCGGCGCCGAGCCCTGGACCAACGCCATGCGCGAGGAGATCGAGCAGGCCTTCGACATGCACGCGGTCGACATCTACGGCCTCTCCGAGATCATGGGCCCCGGCGTCGCCAACGAATGCGTCGAGACCAAGGACGGGCTGCACGTCTGGGAAGACCACTTCTACCCCGAGATCATCGACCCGGCGACGGGCGATGTGCTGCCCGACGGCGAGATGGGTGAGCTGGTGTTCACCACGCTCACCAAGGAAGGTCTGCCGATGGTGCGCTACCGGACCCGCGACCTCACGCGCATCCTGCCCGGCACCGCGCGCTCCATGCGCCGGATCGAGAAGATCACCGGCCGCAGCGACGACATGATCATCCTGCGCGGCGTCAACGTCTTCCCGACGCAAATCGAGGAGCAGATTCTGAAATGCGAGGGCCTCGCGCCGCACTTCCAGATCGAGCTCGGTCGCAAGGACCGCATGGACGTCATGACCGTGCACGTCGAATGCACCCCGGCCCGCTGCGATGCCGACGCCCGCGCCGCCTCGGCCAAGGAGCTGTCGCATCACATCAAGTCGGTGGTCGGCGTCTCGACCAAGATCGAGGTGCATGATCCCGAGAGCGTTGCCCGTTCCGAAGGCAAAGCCAAGCGCGTCGTCGACAACCGCCCGAAGTAACCTTCCGGCAGGGTAGCAAAAATCCCGTTCGGCGGGTATGGACTGGCGCGCCGCCACTCCGCCCGCCGGACCAAGAGGAGCATTCGCGCATATGGCAAGAACGCGCGCCAGCGACTTCGAGGAAAAGCAGCACCAGCTGCTTCTGACCGCCGCCAACGTCTTCGCGACGCAGGGCATGGAAAAGGCGTCAATGTCCCAGATCGCCTCCGAGGCGGGGGTCTCCAAGTCGCTGCTCTACCACTACTACCCGTCGAAGGATGCGCTGATCTTCGCGATCATCGAAGGGCATCTCGACGAGCTCGACGCAGCGCTGGAAGAGGCGGACGATCCCGCCCTGCCCCCGCGCGAGCGTCTCGAGAAGCTGGTGATGACCGTGCTCGACGCCTACAGGGGCGCCGATGACCAGCACAAGGTCCAGCTCAACGCCGGCCCTGCGCTCTCGGACGAGCAGAAGGCCGGCATCACCAAGATCGAGCGCCGCATCGTCAAGCACTTCTCGAACGTTCTGAACGAGATACACCCGCAGCTCGACACGCCCGAGCGGCCGCTTCTGATGCCGGTCACCATGTCGCTCTTCGGCATGATGAACTGGGTCTACATGTGGTTCCGCGACGGCGGCAAGATCAGCCGCGAGGACTATGCCCGCGTGGCGACGACCCTGATCCTCGAAGGGGTCAAGGCCGTCCGCTGAGCGCCGCGCGCTCGACCACCAGCGGGTCGTACTCGGGCGCCGTCACGCGGCGGCGCCCTTCCTCCACCTCGGCCAGTGGCTGCGCCGGGGCAAGCTTGGTCTTGGCGTCCACCGCGAGTTGCCGGTAGACATCCGTTCCGCGCGACTTCCAGTCGATTTCCTGCTCGCTCAGCTCGCGCAGCACCTTGGCGGGCGATCCCACGGCCATGACGTTCGCCGGGATCTCCATCCCCGCCCGCACGAAGGCCATGGCGCCGACGATGCTGTTCTCGCCGATCCGCGCCTCGTCCATCACCACGGCGTTCATCCCGATCAGCGCGTTGCGCCCGATGTGACAGCCGTGGAGCACCGCGCCGTGTCCGACGTGGCCGCGCTCCTCGACCACAACGTCCTTGCCGGGAAAGGCATGGGCGACGCAGGTCTCCTGCACGTTCGAGCCCGGCTCCAGCGTGATCCGCCCGAAGTCGCCGCGCAGCACCGCGCCGGGGCCGACATAGCAGCCGGCCCCCACGATCACGTCCCCGATCAGCACCGCCTCGGGATGGACGAAGGCCGAGGGGGCCACCACCGGCACCACCCCGTCCCAGGACCAGATCGCCATGCTCAGCCCTCCTGCGGCAGCAGCCAGCTCTTGGCCACCATGGTCAGCACGTCATACTCGGCCACCACCTCGTCGTTCTGGTTGGTGACGCGGCAATCCCAGCGCACCTCGCCGTAGATCGTGCCCTCGCGCGGGTTGATCTGCTTGCAGGTCAGCTGCACCTGCAGGCTGTCGCCGAAGTAGACCGGGGTCAGGAAGCGCAGGTTGTCGACGCCGTAGTTGGCCAGCACCGGGCCCGGATCGGGCTGCACGAAGAGACCCGCCGCGAAGGAGGCGATGAGGTAGCCATGCGCCACGCGGTCGTCGAAGAACGGGTTCGCCTTGGCCGCGTCGCTGTCCATGTGGGCGTAGAAGGTGTCGCCGGTGAAATGGGCGAAGTGCTCCACGTCCTCCTCGGTGATCACCCGGCGCTCGGTGACCAGCTGGTCGCCGATGCTCAGCTCGGCCAGCGACTTGCGGAACGGGTGGGTGCCCTGCTCCGCCGGCGCGCCCGCGACCCATTCGCCGGTGACCGCCGAGAGCAGCCGCGGCGTGCCCTGCACGGCGGTGCGCATCATGAAATGCTTCACCCCGCGCATGCCGCCCATTTCCTCGCCGCCGCCCGCGCGGCCCGGCCCGCCGTGCACCAGCGGTGCCAGCGGCGCGCCGTGGCCGGTCGAGCTCTTGGCGCTGTCGCGGTTGCCCAGCATCACCCGCCCGTGGAAAGGAGCAACGCCGATCACCAGCTCCGCCGCCACGTCGGGGTCATTTGTGAACACCGACGAGACCAGCGAGCCCTTGCCCATCATCGCCAGCTCGATCGCCTGATCCAGCCCCTCGTAGCCCATCACCGTCGCCACCGGGCCGAAGGCTTCGATGTCATGCGGGGCGGTGGCGTTCATCGGGTCGGCACAGCGCAGCAGCACCGGGTTCAGGAAGGCGCCCTTCTCGGCGTCGCCCGAGACCAGCTCGACCTTGGCCGGATCGCCAAAGACGATCTCCGCCTCGCGGGCGATCTCGGCGATCTTCTCGCGCACGCCCTGACGGTCGCCCAGAGAGGCCAGCGCGCTCATCCGCGCGTTGGCATCGTCCGGCAGACCCAGCGGCGTCTTGCCGAGCCGCTCGGACAGCGCCTCGATCACCGCCTGCTCATGTGCCTTGGGCACGATCACGCGGCGGATCGCGGTGCATTTCTGCCCCGCCTTGGCGGTCATTTCGCGGTGCACCTCCTTGACGAAGAGGTCGAACTCCGGCGTGCCCGGCGCCGCGTCAGGGCCAAGGATCGCGGCATTGAGGCTGTCCGCCTCCATGGTGAAACGCACCGAGTTTTCGACGATCGCCGGATGCGACTTCAGCTTGCGCCCGGTTGTGGCCGAGCCGGTGAAGGTGACGATGTCCTGACCGGTCACATGGTCCAGAAGATCGCCGACGCCGCCACAAATGATCTGCAGCGCGCCATCCGGCAGGATGCCCATCTCGAGGATGCGCCGCACGACCAGCTCGCTCAGGTAGGCGGTGGCCGAGGCGGGCTTGACGAGGCAAGGCATGCCGGCGATCAGCGCAGGGGCGATCTTTTCCAGCATCCCCCAGACCGGGAAGTTGAAGGCGTTGATGTGGATCGCCACGCCCTGCATCGGCACGAGGATGTGCTGACCGACGAAGCTGCCGTCGCGCGACAGACCCTCGACGGCGCCCTCGGGGATGACCTTGGCGTTCGGCAGTTCGCGCCGCGCCTTGGAGGCAAAGGTGAGCATGGTCCCGATGCCGCCGTCGATATCCGGCCAGGCGTCACGGGCAGTGGCGCCGGTGGCGAGGCTCTCGGCGTGGAACTCGTCCTTTATTTCCATGAGCTTGAGGCCGATCTCTTTGAGCATCAGCGCCCGCTCGTGGATGGTGTACTGGCGCAGCGCTTTGCCGCCGACCGCGCGGCCCCAGTCCAGCGCTCCGGCGAAATCGAGCCCGTCGGAACCGATATAGGCGTGCACCTCCCCGGTCGCGGCATTGGCAAGCGGCTTGCCCTCGCCCTGCCCGGCGCGCCAGGCGCCCTGCACGTAGCTCTCGAGGCGGCGCGCGGTGCGTCCCGTATCCAGCATTTGCTCGTCCTTCCTGTTCAGTTCAGCCCAAGGCCGGAAAGCGTGCTCTCCGCCTCGGCGCGCCACGCATCGCGCAGCGTCTCGTTGTCCGTGTGGCGCAGGCCCATCGCCCGTTGCTTCTCGAAGCGCTCCGAAACTGCCGGACCGAAGGTCTCGGCGACGCGCGGCATCCAGTAGGCGACCGAGGCTTTCGCCTCGTCCGTGCCGCCGATCCGTTCGAGCCCCTCGAGCCCCAGCTCCATGTGCCGCTTCTCGCGGGGAAGGATGTCCCGCAGCACCTCGGCGAAGGGCTGGTAGGAGCAACGCGCCAGCTCGCCCACCGCGTGCTGCGTGGCAAGGCCCATGAGTACGTTCATCACCACCGCGTCGGTCCAGCCGGTCAGCGGGTAATGGAAGACCGAGAGCCGCATGTCGCCGCCGTGGCGCTTCGCCTCGAGCGTGCTGTCGCGCCCCTCGCGCGCGGCCCAGTCATGGGCGCGTTCATAGAGCGCCTTGTCGGTGCCGAAGCCCTCCATCAGGTCGAGCACGCGCTCGGCGTGATCAGCCTTTTCCAGCGTGATCCGGCTGGCGGCGATGCGCGCCTTGATCCCCGGCGCCCAGTTGATCGCCTCGGCAAAGCCGGCCGAACCCGCCAGCTCGCTGTCGACGAAGGAGGACATCAGCCGCAAGAGCTCGCCGCGGTAGCGCGGCGGCACGTTCTCGGGAGAGGTCAGCTTGCCGCCCTGCGCGAGATAATCGGCGATGGGCATGGTGTCGGTGTCATTCGTCATAGCTGAGAACCACCTTGTCGGAGAGCGGAATGCACTGGCACGACAGCACGTAGCCGGCGCGCACCTCATAGTCCTCGAGCGCGTGGTTGATCTCCATCTCGACCTCGCCTTCGAGCACCTTGGCGCGGCAGGTCGAGCAGACGCCCGCCTTGCACGAATAAGGCGCGTCCATGTTGTTCTCGATGGCAGCGTCCAGCACGGCGGTGCCGTCCTTCGGCATCTGGAAGGTACGGGTCGCACCGTCGAGCGTGACCGAAACCTCGCAGGTGTTGCCCGCGGCGGCGGCCTGCTGCGAGACCGCCCGCTTCTTGGCGCGGCCCGGCTGCGACGAGGCGAAAAGCTCGAACTTGATCTGCGCATCGGTCAGCCCGGCCTGGCGCAGGCTTTCCGCGATGGTCAGCATCATCGGCTCGGGGCCGCAGATGAAGGCGGTGTCGACGCTCTCGGCGTCGATCCAGAGGCGGAACAGCATGTCCATCTTTTCGGCGTCGATGCGCCCGGTGAAGAGGTCGATCTCCTGTCCCTCGCTCTCGAGGATGTGGATCACCGAGAAACGGCCGAGATAGGTGTTCTTCAGATCCTCCAGCTCCTCGCGGAACATGATCGAGCCGACCTGGCGGTTGGCGTAGACCAGCGTGAAGGTGGCATTCGGCTCGCGCGACAGCACGGTCTTGATGATCGACAGCACCGGCGTGATGCCAGAGCCGCCGGCGAAGCCGAGGTAGCTCTTGGCGCTCGACGGATCGAGCACGCTGAAGAACCGGCCCTGCGGCACCATCGCGTCGAGCGTGTCGCCGGCTTTCAGATCCTCATTGGCCCAGGTCGAGAAGGCGCCGCCGTCGACACGCTTGATGCCAACCTTGAGGCAGCCCTCGTCGAGCCCGGCGCAGATCGAATAGGACCGGCGCAGCTCCTCACCGTCGAAATCGCGGCGGAACGTCAGGTACTGGCCCTGGGTGAAACCGAAGTTCTCCGCGTCCTCGGCGCGCGGCTTGAGCGTGACCACCACCGCATCGCGGGTCTCGCGGCGGACGTCGGTCACTTCGAGGGGATGGAAACGGGGCATGTCAGACCTCCTCCTGTCTGGACAGGGACGTAGCTAGGGGATGCCCCGCAGGGGCACCGGAATGGCTCAGTGGCACTTGAAGTAGTCGAAAGGCTCGAGGCAGTCGCGGCAGCGGTAGCTGGCCTTGCAGGGGGTCGAGCCATACTGGCTGACCCGCTCGGTATGGGACGAGCCGCAGCGCGGGCAGGCAATCACCAGGTTCGACCGGCCCGAAAGCCGCGCCGCGCGGCCCGCCATCAGACCGTCCGAAGCGGTGCCGTCCACCGGCGGGGCGATGCCGTAGGCGCGCAGCTTGTCACGCGCGGCCTCGGTCACCCAGTCGGTGGTCCAGGGCGGCGACAAGCGGCGTTCCAGCCGCAGGTCGGTGATGCCCTTCTCGCGCAGATGGGTCTCGATCATCAGGTCGATGACCGAGGTGGCGGGACAACCGGAATAGGTCGGCGTCACCGCCACCACCAGCGTCTCGCCCTCCCAGCGGACCGCGCGCACGATGCCGAGCTCGGTGACCGAGACCACGGGGATCTCGGGGTCGGGCACCTCGCCCAGCCAGTCCCAGACCTGCTCGGTGGATGGCAGAACCGCGGTCATCGGCCTTACCAGCTTGCGCCCGGATAGGCGCGCTGCAGGAACTGCATCTCGGCAAGGATGTAGCCAAGGTGCTCGGTGTGCCGCCCCTGCTTGCCGCCGGTCTGCGCGTCGAAACGCTGCTCGGGCTGGCTGAGCGTCGCCTCGTCCAGCACTTCGCCGACGGTGCGCTGCCAGAGCGGCAGCAGGTCCGCGAGCGCGGGCGCGATGCCGGCCTCGGCCACAGCTTCATCCACCGCGTCGGCGGCGAACATCTCTCCGGTATAACCCCAGACCTTGTTCAGCGCCGCCTGCATGCGAGCGTGGCTTTCCTCGGTGCCATCGCCCAGCCGGACCACCAGATCCGACGACCGCTCGAGGTGGTAGGACGCCTCCTTGAGCGCCTTGGCGGCGATCTCGGCGACGCGCGGGCTCGACGATTTGGTCAGCGCGGTCAGCAGTTCGTAATGGAAGGCGTCGAAGAGAAACTCGCGCATCAGCGTCACCGCCATGTCGCCGTTCGGCAGCTCGACCAGCTTGAGGTTGCGGAACTTCATCGCGTCGCGCAGGAAGGCGAGGTCATCGGCGCTGCGCCCTGACCCTTCGACCTCGGCGGCAAGGCCGAGCCACATCTGGGTGTGGCCGATGAGGTCGAGCGCGGTATTGGCCAGCGCGATGTCCTCTTCCAGCACCGGGCCATGGCCGCACCACTCCGAAATGCGGTGGCCGAGGATCAGCGAATTGTCCCCCATCCGGCAGAGCCAGTCGAAGAAGGCGGGTTTCAGCGCCACGTCCGCGACATGCGGATCATGCGACTGCGCGGCAGCGGCGCGCTCGGCGAGCGTCACCACGTCCGGCGTTGCGGCATCGGGAAGCGAGGGCATCACATGTGCCCCACTTCGTCGGGGATGTCGAAGAAGGTCGGGTGCCGATAGACCTTGCTTTCCGCCGGATCGAAGAGCGGGCCCTTCTCGGAGGGCGCCGAGGCGGTGATCGCCGCCGAGGGCACCACCCAGATCGACACGCCTTCCTTGCGGCGGGTGTAGACGTCGCGGGCGTTCTTGATCGCCATCTCGGCATCCGGTGCGTGCAGGCTGCCGACATGGCGGTGGTTCAGCCCGTGCTGGCCCCGGATGAAAATCTCCCAGAGCGGCCATTCTTTCTTGGTCATGTCACATCCTCCTCGATGCGCTTATTCAGCGGCCACGTTCGATGCCGCACGGCGGGCGGCGGCCTTCTCGGCATAGGCGGTGAGCCCGTCACGGAACCACGCGCCCTTGTCCCAGGCCTCGCGCCGGGCGCCGAGGCGCTCTTCGTTGCAGGGACCGTTGCCCTTGATCACCTCGAAGAACTCGGCCCAGTCGGGCTCGGCGAAATCGTAGTGACCGCGCTCCTCGTTCCACTTGAGCGTCTCGTCGGGCACGGTGAGGCCGAGGTACTCGGCCTGCGGCACCGTCTCGTCGACGAATTTCTGGCGCAGCTCGTCGTTGGTGTTCATCTTGATTTTCCACGCCATCGACTGCGCGGAGTGCACCGAGTCCTTGTCGGACGGGCCGAACATCATCAGCGAGGGATACCAGAAGCGGTTCAGCGCATCCTGCGCCATTTCCTTCTGCTCGGGCGTGCCCTGCGCCATCTTCATCATGATCGCGTAGCCCTGCCGCTGGTGGAAGCTCTCTTCCTTGCAGATGCGGATCATCGCGCGGCTGTAGGGACCGTAGGAGGTGCGCTGCAGCGGCACCTGGTTCATGATCGCCGCGCCGTCGACCAGCCAGCCCACTGCGCCCATGTCGGCCCAGGTCAGCGTCGGGTAGTTGAAGATCGAGCTGTATTTCATCGCGCCGGAGTGCAGCTTCTCGAAGAGCTCGTCGCGCGACACGCCCAGCGTCTCGGCGGCGGAATAGAGGTAGAGCCCATGCCCAGCCTCGTCCTGCACCTTGGCAAGCAGGATCGCCTTGCGCTCAAGCGTCGGCGCGCGGGTGATCCAGTTACCCTCGGGCAGCTGCCCGACGATTTCCGAGTGTGCGTGCTGGCCGATCTGGCGGATCAGCGTCTTGCGGTAACCCTCGGGCATCCATTCCTTGGGCTCGATCTTCTCGCCGCGGTCGACCCGCTCCTGAAAGGCGCGCTCCTCGGGGCTCATCTCCTCGAGCGACTTCATGCCTTCCGATTTCACCATCTGTGCATACATGGTCGTGCCTCCTTGCTGAGGGGTCAGATACGTTCGAGGATCATCGCGATCCCCTGCCCCACGCCGACGCACATGGTGCAGAGGGCGTAGCGGCCGCCGGTACGGTGCAGTTGGCGGGTCGCGGTCAGGACCAGCCGCGCGCCGGACATTCCGAGCGGGTGGCCCATGGCGATCGCGCCGCCATTGGCATTTACATGGGGTGCGTCGTCGGGCAGGCCAAGCTCGCGCAACACCGCGAGCCCCTGCGCCGCGAAGGCCTCGTTGAGCTCGATCACATCCATCTGGTCCAGCGTCATGCCGGCACGGGCGAGGACCCGGCGGGTCGCCGGAACCGGGCCGATACCCATGACGCGGGGCGCGACGCCCGCCGCCGCCATGGCGACGATGCGCGCCTGCGGCGTGAGGCCGTTCTTCGCCGCAGCCGCTTCGGAGGCGACGATCACCCCCGCCGCGCCATCGTTGACGCCCGAGGCATTGCCCGCGGTGACGCTGAGATCGGGACCGTTGACGCCGCGCAGCCGCGCGAGGTTCTCGACCGTGGTGCCTGGACGCGGGTGCTCGTCGGTATCAACCACAAGCGGCTCGCCCTTGCGCTGCGGAATCGTCACCGGAACGATCTCCTCGGCGAAGACACCCGCTTTCTGGGCCGCCTCCCAGCGGTCCTGCGAGCGCACGGCAAAGGCGTCCTGATCGGCGCGGCTGACGCCGTAATCCTCGGCCACGTTATCTGCGGTCTCGGGCATCGAATGGGTGCCGAACACCTTGTCGAGCTTGGGGTTCTTGAAGCGCCAGCCGATGGTGGTGTCATACATCTCGGCGTTGCGCGAAAAGGCCGAGGTCGCCTTGGCCACCACGAAGGGCGCGCGGCTCATGCTCTCGACACCGCCGGCCAGCAACAGGTCGCCATCACCGGCACGAATGGTGCGCGCAGCCAGACCAATGGCATCCATGCCCGAGCCGCAGAGGCGGTTGACCGTGGTGCCGGGCACCTCGATCGGAAGACCCGCCAGCAGGCCCGCCATGCGGGCCACGTTGCGGTTGTCTTCCCCTGCCTGGTTGGCGCAGCCGAGGATGATGTCATCCACGCTGGCCCAATCCACCGAAGCGTTGCGCGCCATCAGGGCAGAAAGCGGCACGGCAGCCAGATCATCGGCACGGACGCCGGAAAGTGCCCCGCCATAACGGCCGACGGGGGTGCGCACCGCGTCACAGATGAATGCCTCGGACATCCGTATCTCCTCCCTCGAGAATCGATGTCGATCTTTAATGACCGACCGTTCGGTCAGTTATCTAGCACGGAATACAGCACGTGTTAATAGCCGCGTTGATATTTCGCGTGATGTTTGTGGGCACCCTCCCCGCGAGCCCCTAGGCCGCCGCCTCCCGTTTGAGCTGGAACAGGCGCCGATCCGTCTCCTCGTTCCGCGCCACCAACGTCCCGTCAGGATTGACAAATTCTGCGCCCACGTAGGTATCCGCCCGATCGGACAGACCAATATAGGCGGTCACAAAAAGCTGCCTGGCGCGCTCGGAGGGCCAATCCTGCGGCCAGGCCGCGCGCGGCAGACGCGGATCGCTGAGCGCCGCATGCCGGTAATCGTGCACGAGGCGAAGCCGCAAGGCGAGCGACTCTGCAGGACTCAAAGGCGCGCCATCACCCATCCGCTCGAGCAGCCCGCTATGCCGCTTCACGAAACGGTCGTAGGAAGACGCGACATCGTCGAGCCCCCATCTCTCGCGCGAAAGGGATCGCAGATCGCCGTGCCCGTCGAGATGCTTCGCCCGCATCAGAATGCCGTCGAGCGGCGCCACGTCTTCGCGGTTGGGGGCGATGGCGACGTTCGGCGACAGGCGCGCCCACGCGTCGGGCAAATCAGCTTCCCGCAGGCCTTCGGACAGGCACAGAAGCCAGTCTTCAGGAGCAGGAGGTGGTGAAAACAACAGGCGTGCGGCATCCCGGAACTCGTCCCGCGCCGCATCGGACAAGCGATAGTAGCTCCGTCGCCCGATACGGACGCCCTCGAGGCGGCCGGCCCCGACAAGCCGCGAGACGGCCGTGCGCACGAGGCTCTCGTTGAGGCCATGTACTGCGCAGCACTCGATCAAGGTGCCCATCCAGAGCATGCCGCCGCGCGGCTCGACCACATCGCCATAGAGCGTGACGATGAACGCCGGCGCCCGCGGGGCCTCGGCCAAAGCCGGCTCCCAGTCCGCCGAAAACTGTCCAGCAACCTCATTCATCGCAGCGCTCCCCAAGTCGGCCCGGCGCGCCGCCGGACCTTTTCATTCTAGGGGACACCGCTCAATATGTCACATCTATTTCAACAGGCTGAAAATCCGCGTGCCGCTTTGGCGCTCGACGACGCGCCCTCGCCGACCCCCTATGATGTTTCCGAGGGGAAGAAGATCCCGTTTCCCAGCAGGTTGTTCGGGTCGATCGACGCCTTGATGGCCCGCATCAGCGCGAATTGCGAAGGCTCCTTGCGCTTCGCCAACGTCGCGGCTTTCGAGCGGCCGATGCCGTGCTCGGCGCTGAAAGAGCCCCCCAAGTCCTCCAGGAGGTCATAGACCTGCGAGGAAAAGGCGGCGACGCGCTGCGGATCCCAGTCGTGCCCCTCGGCCGCGACGACCGAATAGTGGAGGTTGCCGTCTCCGAGATGGCCGATGGGAAGCACGCGCAACCCTGCCGCCTCGGCGAGCGGGTCTGCGCGGGACAGGAATTCCGGCACTCGGGACAGCGGCAAGGAGGCATCCAGCGCCACGAAGGGGCCGAGCTTGACCAGCGCTTCGAGCGTTGCCTCGCGCAGATGCCAGAGATCTCGGCGCTGCTGCTCGGAAGTGGCAAAGAACCCGTCGATGACGACCCCCGCTTCCATCAACCCCTCGATGGCCGAGAGCAGCGTCGTCTGCAGTGCCACCTCGCCACTCTCGTCCATCGCCGCATCCGAGGCCCGGGTCGAGGCCAGCTCGACCAGAATGCCGGTCTCCGCGGTTTGCTCCAGGGGTGCCCGCAGCTCGGGCATGACGGACCGGATGGCCTCTACGGTCACCGCGGGCATCCATTCGAACGCCTCGACCTGCCCTCCGGAAGCATCCTGCAAGCTATTGAGCACGCGCAGGGCCTGATCGATGCCATCCAGCGCGAGGAACGCCGTCGCACGGACCTTGGGCGTCGGCACGAGGCGCAGCACGGCGCCGGTGATGATCCCCAGCGTCCCCTCGGCACCGATCAGCAGGTTCCGGAAATCATATCCGCGGTTGTCCTTGATCAGACCTCCGAGTGCGTGAATGACCTCGCCCGAGGGGAGCACGGCTTCGATCCCGAGGCAGAGCTCGCGGGCGTTGCCGTAGCGCAGCACGTTCGAGCCCCCCGCGTTTGTAGACAGCGCGCCACCGATCATCGCGGACCCGCGGGCACCGAACATCAACGGAAAGTCGAGACCGTCTTCGGCGACGCGGGTCTGCAGGGTCTCGATCACCACGCCGGCATCGACGGTCGCGGTGCGGGCGGCGGCATCGACGCTGCGGATACGGTTGAGGCGCCGCAGCGACAGGATGATCTCGTCCGGGTTGCCCTGCGGCACGCTGCCGCCGCAAAGCGACGTATTACCGGCCTGAACCGTAATCTTGAGCGCCCGCTCGCACGCCAGCCTGACCACGGCGGCGACTTCCTCGGTCGAGGCGGGGCAGATCACGGCGGCGGCCGACCCTTTCACCGCGCCCGTCGCATCATGCAGGTAGGGGACCATGTCGGCGTCCGCCGTGATCACGTTGTCGGTCCCGACGATCGCTTCGAATTCTTCCATGGTCTCCCCTCGGGCCTTCGCGTCTGTCATTTCTTATCAATGCGCAAGCAGCACCGGGATCTCGGTGTTGCGCAGGATCGTGTTCGTGGTGCCGCCCAGAAGCTCCTCGCGGAACACGCTGTGCTCATAGGCGCCCATGACCAGCAGCCCGGCGCCGAGCTCGGAACACTGCGCGAGAATCTCCTGCCCGACATCCTGCCCGTCGCGCGGTGCGACCGTGCGGCTGTCAACCACGATGCCATGGCGGGTCAGCGCAGTCTCCACCGTAATGCCCTGCAGGGGCTGTCCGAGAGCTCCGCTCCGGACTCTCACCACTGTCACCAGTGCCTTGGTGCTGAGCATCGGCATGGCCTCGGACAGCGCGCGCGTCACGGCCCTGTGCCCGTCCCAGGCAATCACCGCATGTTCCGGGATGTGCTCGGCGTGCCAGGTCCGCGGCACGACCAGAACGCCGCGACCGGACTTCAGCGCAATCCGGTCCGGGTGCAGCGCCAACTCGCCACTGTGCAAGGTGTCATGGCGGCCGACCACCGTCATATCGAACATCCGCGCATAGTCGGCGATCATCGCATCGGGCTGGCCCTGCTGGCTGATCCAATGGCACATCTCGGGCGGGATACGCTCTGCTACAGCGGCAAGGAAGCTGTCCCGCAGGCGGCCCTCACCGTCCTCGACCTGCGTGGCGATGAGCCGACGCATGCTTTCTGGAACCCATTCCTGCTCGCGCAGTTTCTCGAACTGATTGCAATAGGCGTGCACGCCGGTCACGTGACAGCCCCACCTTTCATGCATCAGCATGGCGCATCGCAGCGCAGAGGCGGAACTCTCGGTGTCGTTGAATGCCACGAGGATGTTCTTGTAGCTCATCAGGCGGACCTTTCCACGTCTTCGCGAACCTCGTCGGAGGCCTGCGCCCCCTTGCGGCGGGTCAGCACCACGACCACCAGCACCGCGGCGACGAGAAAGCCGATCGACAAGGGGCTGCTGAAGAGGAAGAACGGATCGCCGCCGGAAACCGAGAAGGCCTGCCGGATCGCCGACTCGAAGTTCCCGGCGAGGATCATCGAGATCACGAAGGGCAGCGTCGGGATGAGCAGCTTGCGCATCACATAGCCCAGAACCGCCAGTGCGAAGGCAAAGTAGAACGCGTCGAAGCTGGTCTCCTGCACGTAGATCGCGGTCAGCGTCAGCAAGAGCACCATCGGCAGCAGCACGTGCTTGGGCACCTTCGCCATGATCCCGCAGGCCCGCATCAGGTGGCCGCCGACGATCCAGTTCAGGATGTTGGCGAACATCATCGCCGTGAAGAGGCCAAAGGCGATGACGGCCTGCTGGTTGACCTCTCCCTCGCTGAAACGGAACACCGCCGGGCCGGGGGTGAAGCCGCCGATCGACTCTGCCGCGAGGATGAGGAACACCGCCCCGACGTTCCCCGGGATGCCCAGCGACAGCACGGGAATGAGATTGGCGCCCGAGACCGAGCTGTTCGCCGCCTCGGTCGCCGCCAGCCCCTCGGGCGCGCCCTGCCCGAACGGCACCTTGCCCTTGTGCATCTTGTGCCCGGTGACGTAGCCGAGCGTGGCGGCGAGGGTCGAGCCGATCCCCGGCAGCGCGCCGACGATGGTGCCGATCACCGCCGAGACGCTGATGTAGGGCATCAGCCGCCAGCGGTCCCGCAGGGTGAAGCTGTTGTCGCCGCCCTGCTGCGGTTCGGATGCGATTTCCGAGGTGCTGCGGCGCCGGCGGAACAGCTCCTCGAGCGAGACCAGCACCTCACCAAGGATCAGCACACCGAGCAGCGCGGTGGTCAGCGGCACGCCGTCGCGCAGAAAGCCCGTGTCGAGGGTCAGCCGGGGATAGCTGTCCTGCCCCGTGGCGATCGAGGCCACGAAGAGCCCGAGCGCCGCCGAGAAGAGCCCCTTGAGCGGGCTGTCCCCGACGACCGCCGCGACGAAGCTGAGCGACAGGATGATGAGCGCCGCCTTCTCCGGGAAGCCGAGGTAGGACTCCACGAGGATGGCGAGGAACGGCGCGCAGGTGAAGAGCACGAGATCGGAGAAGGTGTCCCCGGTCACCGAGGAGAAATGCGCGACGCGCAGAGCCTTCTTGGCCTGCCCCTTCTTCGCCATCGGGTAGCCGTCCAGCGTGGTCAGCATTGCGTCCGGCGTCCCCGGCGTGTTGAACAGGATCGCCGGCACGGCACCGCCCACGGTGGACCCCTTCATGACCCCGACAAGGAAGCCCATGACCGGCAGCAGCGCGTCGGGCGTGAAGCCGAAGACCGAGAGCAGGATCGGCAGCGACACCGCCATGATGAAGGGCCCTGCCAGCCCCGGGGTCGCGCCCCCGACGATGCCGACGAAGAAGCCGAAGGCCACCATGATCACGGCGATCGGGATCGCCACCCCGAGCAGCGAGAAGGCTTCCGGGCCCTGGAAGAACGCGAGCACACCTGCCCAGACATAGTCGAGAGGTTGCATCACCAGTCTCCGTTGGGCGGCAGCATGAGCGTGTCGAAAGGCACGCCGAAAAGCAGGATCAGCAAGGCGGTGAAAATCACCGAGACGATCAGCCTGCGCAGCGTGAAGCGGCCCTCGACGATCGCGATGATCCCCCAGAGCATCATGCTGCCCCCGATGAGGAAGCCGATGTATTTCCAGGGCGCTTCGCCCCGCACTGTGCGGTAGCTGCCCGAGCCATCCCCGAAGAGCGCCCAGACTGCCGGGCCGGCCCAGAACATCAGGACCAGCGAGACGGCAAGAACCGCGCCGAGCATGGCGAAGAAGGCCAGCGTGCCGCCATCCATCGGCGGGTTCGCCGCTTGGTACCGAGCGCGGCGCCATGTCACGATCAGCTGCAACGCGCCGAAGAGCGCCATGGCGCCGGCCGCCAGCATCGGCAGGAACGCGTCTCCCAGCAAGGTCTGGCGGCGGAAGGTGTAGATGGCGGGGGTCTGGGTGTCCGCGGGGATCCAGATCAGCGCCGCCACGAGCCCAAAGAGCATCATGCCTACGGCGATCCAGAGCTCAATCTTGCGTTCGAGCATGGCGTTCTACCTGAATTCTGAGAAGTTCTGCCCGCCGCGTCCCTCAGGTCGCGGCGGGGCGAGGATGCGGGGGGAGGAGGTTACTGGCCCGCTTCCTCGATCAGCGCCGCCGCCTCGGCATAGCGCGCATCTACGTCGGCGCGCAGCGCGTCTCCCTGCACGAGATCCGGTCCCGAAAAACCCTTCACCGTAAGCTGCGCCAGCTGACTCTCGGGGTCGTTGAGGAGTTCGAAAATCGCGGTCATGTAGGCGGTCTTGGCGTCTTCGGGCAGCCCCGCGGGCGCGATCACCATGAACTTGACGCCGAAGGTGTAGGGCACATCGTACTCAGTCAGCAGAGGCGCATCCGGCGAGACCTGAAGCGCGGCCTCTTCGCCCGACGCGATGTTCACCACGTCGCCCGAGAGCACCGAGCTCGCCTGCGCGCCACCAACCCAGGCGATATCGACGTCATCCGCCATCACCGCGTTGAGGCCGCCACGCCCACCCTCGGCGCTCACCGAGGTGAATTCGACGCCGTTGCGCTTGCCGATGACATAGGTCCCGTCCAAGAACTTCTGGGTGATCGAAGCGAAGGTGATGGTCTCGCCCGATTTCGCCGCCTCGATGACATCGCCCAGCGTCGACCAGCCGCGATCGGCCCGCGCAACGATGCCGACCTGCGAGCCGGTCAGGCTCGAAAGGTAGTCGAAATCGTCGAGCTCGAAGGTCGGGGTCATCGCGACCTGCGGGTCGTAGGTCAGCGATTGCGACACGGTCACACCGATCGCCAGACCGTCCGCGGGCTCATCCTTGAGCGCCTCGTTCATCGCCGCCCCGCCACGGCCCGGCACATTTTCGGGCACCACGTTCCAGCCGAAGCGGCTGTTCAGACCCTCGGCGAGCATGCGCGCCAGCGAGTCGGCCCCGCCACCGGCGTTGAACCCGATCATCATCGTGACCTGACCACTGGGCTCCCAGGGCAGATCATTGTCTGCGGCGAGGCTCAGTTGCGGTGTACACGTCAGCACGAAAGCCGCAACGGCGGCCCCGATCTTGAATTTAGCCATGGTCTCCTCCCAATTGGCAGTTCACGTACTTTCTCAGGCCGGTTTTCTCAGGCCGGCACCGGCGAGGCGCCTTTCGGTCCGATGTCCAGCGCCGCGTCGACCCCACCGAAGCGCGCGACGAGAGCATTCTGGTCGGCCTTCGCGGCGCGGTCCGTTTCCTCCGGATCGCAGATCTTCCGCAATCTCCCGCGCATCTGCGCAAGGATCTCGGCGCGTCCCGGATCGTCGGCAAGATTGCGGGTCTCCCCCGGGTCCGCGTCGAGGTCGAACAGCTCGGGCGGATAGCCGACGTATTCGTGGTACTTCCACCGCGCGTTGGCCAGCATGAAGCCGGCAGAGGGCGAGGCGACGGCGTGATACTCGGAGAATACGCAGCGATCTGGATCGTCGCCCTTGGCGATGAGATCCAAAAGCGAGGTGCCGACCCAGGCCGGTTCCGGCTCGATCCCCATGGCCTGCGCAATCGTCGGAACCACGTCCAGCAGACTGACCGGCGTTCTCGAAACATGACCCTCGGGCACTCCGGGCCCGGCAAGGATCATCGGGATCCGCGTCGACTCACCATAGAGCGTGCTCTTGCCCCAACGCCCGCGCTCGCCCAGCATCTCGCCATGGTCCGATGTAAAGATGACCACCGTGTTTCCGGCCTGCCCGGTTTCTTCAAGCGCAGAGAGAAGCTTGCCGATCAGTTCGTCGACGAAGGTGCACAGCGAAAAGTAGCAGGCAATCGCCAAGCGGCGCTCCGCGTCATCCCCGAAGACCTGATCGGGGTCGTGGTAGGCGCTCATACGCGCAAGCCAGGGATGGAGGCTGCAGCTCTCGCCCGGCCTCAGGTTCGGCAGCGGCATGTCTGCGGGAGGGTAGAGATCAAGGTAGCGCTGCGGCACGATCAGCGGGAAATGCGGCGCCACGAAGCTGGCGAACATCATCCATGGCGTCTTGGGATCGGCCTCGGAAATCCGCGCAGCGCAGCGCTCGGCGACCTCTTCGTCATAGGAATTGTACTTTGATTGCCCGGGGCCGATGCCGCCGAGCATGTTGGGAGAGCGCGGCGCCTCGGGGAGCGGATCACGTACCGAGCCCCAGACCTGCCCGATGCCATCAAGGATGTGCAAAGGCGCGATCTGCGCGGCGAAGCCCGTGTCATCCTCGGCATTGCGGTAGTGCAGCTTGCCGATGCTGACCGGTGCGACGCCGGCGCTCTGCAGGCTGTGCCCCCAGGAGCGCGGCAGGCCATCATAGGCCAGCGCGTTGTCCCAGAACCCGATATCGTGGACGTACTGGCCGGTGGCAAAGGCTGCGCGTGCCGGAACACAGATCGGGCTGGGCGTGTAGGCGTTAGAGAAACGCACCCCCCGTGCGGCGAGGCGATCGAGATTCGGCGTCTTTACAAACGGATGACCGGCACAGGAAAGCGCCGCTGCCTGCTGCTCGTCCGTCATGATGACGAGGACGTTCGTGTGCTCTGACAACGCTCGATCTCCTCCCAAAAGATACTGCCTAGCCAACTTCCTAACCCTTATCCTATTATGTATGATAGATCTACATAAATGATGACATATCCGCATTGTGATGGGAGGACGATGTGCAGACGAAGAAGCAAGAGCTCGAAGGAAAGCTGCAGAAAATCAGAGAGCTAGAGCAGCGCCTGACGTTCCGTCTGCATATTCTGAGCAAGCAGATCGACCAGCAGGCTGCCGACATGTTGCGTGATACGCCGATCAACCTGTCGGCCTACCGGTTCATGACCACCCTGGAGAGCCTCGGCGAGAGCTCGATTGCCGACATGGCCCGATTCATCGCCATGGATCGTGCCCTTGCGAGCCGCACGGCGGTCGAGCTTGAGCGAAAAGGGTATGTCGAGTTCCGCAAGGACCCGTCGAACCGCCGCAAGAAGCTCGTCGCCCTGACGAAGGACGGAGAGGATTTCCTGTCCCACATCATGCCGCGCTTCGAGGCGCGGCGCACCAAGCTCCGGGCCCACCTCGGCGAGGACATGTTCGCCTCGCTGCACGACTGCCTCGACAGGCTGGAAGACGCGATCAAGGACTGACCGCCGGGCTCGAACGAGATGCCGTGCCGGTGTTGATGTCCTTCTCGGGCAAAAAGGGCGCCCACCGTTCGGTGGGCGCCCTCGTCTTCGGACAATCCGTGGAAGAAATCGCAAACCGGCCTAGAACTCGGACGCTTCCAGCGCCGCCTCGGTTTCGGTGCGAACCTTCTCGGCGGCCTGCTCCTTCACCGGCCCGTAGCCCCGGACATCCATCACCAGACCGGCGATGCGCGCCGCTTCATCGCGGTTTTCGGCGGTCAGACCCGCCGCGAGCCGATCGAGAAGCGCCTGGTAGTCCGCGATCATCTCCCGCTCCATCTTGCGCTCGGCGGTGTGGCCGAAAGGATCGAGCGGCGTGCCCCGCAGCGCTTTCAGTTTCGCCAGCGTCTTGAGGCCGCCCTGCATCCAGCTTCCGAACTCACGCTTGTAGGGGCGGCCGCGCGCATCCAGCTTCGCCGGGAAGAACGGCGGTGCCATGTGATGCTTGACGGTGAAGTCGCCCTCGAACCGCGCACCGAGGGTCTCGTAAAAGCCGGTCTGGGTGTGCAGCCGTGCGACCTCGTATTCGTCCTTGTAGGACATGACCTTGAAGAGCCCCTTCATCGCGGCTTCGGTCAATGCGCCCGGCGCACCGGTTGCTGCCGTTTCCGCCGAGCGGACCTTCTCGACCGCATCCGAGTAGCGCTTGGCCCAGCCCTTGTTCTGATAGTCGGTCAGGAATGCCGCACGGCGGCTGATCTGCTCGTCGAGCGTCTGCACCTCGGTCACCGGCATGGCCGCGATACGCTCGACCGCGGCGCGGTCGTTCACCACCACGCGGCCCCAGGTGAAGGCCGCCTTGTTGAGCTCGGGCTTCACGCCGTTGAGCTCGATCGCGCGCATGAGACTGTCTTCGCCGAGCGGCACAAGGCCCGCCTGCCATGCCGCACCGAGGATCATCACGTTGGCGTAGACGCTGTCGCCGAGCAGCGCCTCGGAGAGCAGGTTGGCATCCAGCGTCTTCAGGCTCGCCGCATCGACGGTGCCGCGGATTGCCTCGAGGCGGGCACCCGCGTTGAGGTCGGCATCCCGGTTCTGCACCAGATCACCGGTCGGCATCACCGCAGTGTTGATCACGGCGCGGGTCTCGCCCTTGCGGTAGGTCATCGAGGCCTTTGGCGACGAGCTGACCACCAGATCACAACCGATCAGCGCATGCGCCGAGCTCGGCTCGATCTTCACCTGGTTCACCTCGGCCTCGGTTCGGGCCATGCGGATGTAGCTGAGCACCGGGCCGAACTTCTGCGCAAATCCCATGAAATCGAGTACGGACGCGCCCTTCTGCTCGAGGTTCGCCGCCATGACGATGAGCTGACCCACGGTGACCACGCCGGTGCCCCCGACGCCGGTCACGAGGATGTCCCAGGGCGCCGAGAGGTCCGGCCCCTGCGGCAGCGGCAATTTCGCGGCAAGTTTCTCGAGCTGGGTGGGGTCGGCCCCTGCCCCGGCCTTCTTCAAGGTCGCGCCCTCCACCGTGACGAAACTCGGGCAGAAGCCGTTCACGCAGGTGAAGTCCTTGTTGCAGTTGTTGAGGTTGATCTTCCTCTTGCGGCCGAACTCGGTCTCCAGCGGCTCGACGCTGAGGCAATTCGATTCAACCGAGCAATCGCCGCAGCCCTCGCAGACCAGCGGGTTGATGACCGCGAATTTCTTCGGGTCCTCCATCTTGCCGCGCTTGCGCAGGCGGCGCTTCTCGGTGGCGCAGGTCTGCTGGTAGATCAGCACGGTCGTGCCGGGGATCTCGCGCAGCTCGCGCTGCACGCGGTCAAGCTCCCGGCGATGCTCGATCTCGGCGCCCGCCGGGAAGTCCGACTTCCGGAATGCTTCGGGCTTGTCCGAGACGATCACCACCTTCTTCGCGCCTTCGGCCGCCACCGACTGCGCGATCGCGGGCACGGAAATCGGTCCGTCCACGTCCTGCCCGCCGGTCATCGCAACCGCGTCGTTGAACAGGATCTTGTAGGTGATGTTGGTGCCCGCGGCGATCGCCTGGCGCAGCGCGAGCGAACCCGAGTGGTAGTAGGTGCCATCCCCGAGGTTCTGGAAGATGTGCTTGTTGCCGTTGTACTTCGAGCGCGACACCCAGTTCACGCCCTCGCCACCCATCTGGATCAGCGAGGTGGTGTTGCGATTCATCCAGCTGGCCATGAAGTGACAGCCGATGCCCGCCAGAGCCTGGCTGCCCTCGGGAACCTTGGTCGAGCTGTTGTGCGGGCAGCCCGAGCAGAAGTAGGGCGTGCGGGTCGCGCCCGGCACGTTGATCGGCGCGGCGGCGGGCACGACGGATGCGGCCTTGGCCACCAGATCCAGCTCCGGGAAGTTGCGCTCGAGCCGGGTGGCGATGTGCTTGGCCAGCATCACCGCGCCCAGCTCCTGCGTCCAGGGGATCAGCCGGTCGCCGTTCTCGTCGCGCTTGCCGACCATGCGCTCGGGCTTGCGGCCCGGATAGTCGTAGAAGTACTCCTTCAGCTGGCTCTCGATGATGCCGCGCTTCTCCTCGACGACCAGCAGTTCCTGCTTGCCTTGCGCGAAGTGCAGCGCGCCATCGTGCTCGAGCGGCCAGACCATGCCGACCTTGTAGATGTCGATGCCGATCTCGGCGGCGCGGGCCTTGTCGATGCCCAGCAGGCGCAGCGCCTCGAGCACGTCGAGATGCGACTTGCCGGTGGTCACGATGCCGAAGCGGGCATTTGCGTGACCCCATTCGGTACGGTCGATGGGATTGGCGCGGGCAAAGGCCAGCACCGCCGCCTTCTTGTGCTCGAGCCGCGCCTCGATCTGCGGCCCGGGCAGATCCGGCCAGCGGTAGTGCAGGCCATCTGCCGGCGCCTCAAACTCTGGGGCGACGAAAACGCGGTCCTTCGGCAGTTCGAAGGACATGCCCGACTCGACCGTTTCGGAGATCGCCTTGAAGCCGACCCACATGCCGGAGAAGCGCGACAGCGCGTAGCCCCATTCGGCGAAGGTCAGGAATTCCGCGACATTGGCCGGGTTGATGGTGGGCATGAAGAAGCTCATGAACGCCACGTCCGACTGGTGCGACATCGACGAGGAGACGCAGCCGTGGTCGTCGCCTGCCACCACCAGAACGCCGCCATGCGGCGACGAGCCGTAGGCGTTGCCGTGCTTGAGCGCGTCCCCGGCCCGGTCGACACCCGGCCCCTTGCCGTACCAGAGCCCGAAGACGCCATCGACGGTGCGCTCCGGGTCGGTCTCGACCTGCTGGGTGCCGATGATCTGCGTGGCGCCAAGCTCCTCGTTCACCGCGGGCACGAAGTCGACCCCGGCCTCGGCCACCAGCTTGCGGTTCTTCGAGACCTCGAGATCGATCCCGCCCACTGGCGAGCCACGGTATCCGGAGATGAAGCCGCGCGTGTTGAGGCCGTTCTTGCGGTCGCGGCGGGCCTGATCGAGCGCAATGCGCACGATCGCCTGCGTGCCGGTCAGAAAGACCCGTCCCTCGGTGCGCGTGTAGCGATCGAGCAGTTCGTAGTCGCGAAGAATGGGTGTCTGGTCAGTCATAGTCTCCCCCCAGAGCTACCTACACGAATGTAGACATGTCATCATTCATGAATGATACATGTTCGACCTGAATTTTGATTCCCAATCCATCCAGAATTTCTGGATAATTGGCTCATCGAATTCACTTGGAGCGAAATTGTGAAACCAGAATTCAAGATCGGCCCTCTAGAAGCGAAGATTGCGTCTGAGCTGCAAAGGGATGCGTCGATCAGCGTCGGCGAGCTCGCCGAGCGCACCAACAGCTCGACCGCCACCTGCTGGCGCCGTATCCGCGCGATGGAGGAAGCCGGCGTGCTGAGCCCCCCTGTACGCCTCGTCGATCCGGCGAAAGTCGGCCGTGGCATGGACGCGTTTTGCCAGGTTCGGATGAAATCCCAGGACGCAAGGGCAAGGGCGCTTTTCCAGAAAGCCATGGAGGCAGAGCCCGCGATCATAGAGGTGTACTCGATCTCGGGCGACTGGGACTACCTGCTGCATCTCGTGGTTCACGACATCGCCGATCTCGAACAGGTGCTGATGGGACGAGTGCACGAGCTCGACTGCGTTGCCAGCGCATCCACGCTTTTCGTCCTGCGCCGGGTCAAACATACGACGGTCATTCCCGTCGCACATGAATGAAGACTTATCCGCATTATTGTTGATCAGGTCCCGGTTTTGGTGCATTGCGGCGCCAAGCCGTGGAGGAGAGCATGTTTCATCGCGTTCCAGGCAGGCGCCTCGCGCAACTGTCACCGCTTCGCCCCTGGTTCAGGACCGTCAGCCGGCAAACGCTTGGGCGCGATGTCGTCGCCGGGCTGACAAACGCGGCCTTTGCCCTGCCGCAGGGTGTCGCTTTTGCCATCATCGCGGGGCTGCCACCGGAATTCGGTCTCTTCTCCGGCATCATCATCACCGCGATTGCCGCCTTCTACGGCTCGTCTGGCCTCATGGTGTCGGGGCCGACAACGGCGATGTCGGCGCTTCTCTTTGCGACGCTGTCGGAAATGGCGATGCCGGGGACAGAGCATTACATCGCCCTGGCGATCACCTTGACGCTCATCGTCGGTATCCTGCAGCTGCTCGCAGGGCTGACCGGGCTCGGCGCATTGATCGCCTTCGTGTCGCATTCGGTGATCGTCGGTTTCACGGCCGCCGCCGCAATCATCATCGCGATCTCGCAGCTCCCCGGTGCGCTGGGACTGAGCGGCGTGCCGCAAGGGGACACGCCGAGCCAGCTGCTGCACGTGATCGAAATGATCGGCGAGGTCCACTGGCCCTCGCTGCTGGTGGCGGGGACAACCCTATGCCTCCTGGTGGGACTGCTGCACATCAGCAAACGCATCCCGGCCTACATCCTCGCGCTCGGCGCCGGCTCCGGGCTGGCGCTGCTGCTGGGGGCGGAAACGGCCGGTATCGCGATGTTCAAGCCGCTCACCTCGGTCGTCCCCGGGCTCACCCTGCCCAGTGTCTCGCCGGGGATTTGGAGCGACCTGCTGCCGGGCGCATCTGCCCTGTCCTTTGTCGGTCTGCTGGGCGCCATCTCGATCGGGCGATCCTTTGCCTATCGCCGGGGCGAGCGATACGACGCCAACCAGGAAATCGTCGGACAGGGGCTTTCCAACGTCATGGGCAGCTTCCTGCAATGCTACACCGGATCGGGCTCCTTCACCCGTTCCGGTCTCAACATCGAAAGCGGCGCCGCAACGGCGATGTCGTCGATCTTTGCAGCCGTCTTCCTGTTTGCCGGCCTGCTGATCCTCGCGCCCCTCGCGCAATACATCCCGATCCCAGCGATGTCGGCGGTGGTGCTCTTCGTGGCATGGAAGCTGATCGACAAGCCGATGATCCGCCATATCTTTGCCAGCGAGCGCAGCGAGATCGTCATTCTCGCCGCCAGCTTCTTCTCCGGCCTTCTCGTCGGACTCGACTTCTCGATCTACGTCGGCGTGGTGATTTCACTGGCGGTCTTCCTCAGGCACAGCGCACACCCGGTGGTCGCAAGCGGTGCCCCGACCATGCGCAACGGGCGCAAGGTCTTCGTGAACACCGAACTCCATGCCGTGCCCGAATGCCCGCAGATCCGCACCGTCCGGATTGGCGGCCCGCTCTTCTTCGGCTCGATCGAAGCGGTGGAAGAGGAATTTTCGCGGATCATGGCGCGCGCGCCTGCGGCAACGGATATCCTGCTCAGCCTGAAGGGGGTCGGCAAGATCGACCTTTCGGGTGCCGATTTCCTGATCAAGCTCGCCCGCAAGATCGAAGCATCCGGCCACAAGCTGCACCTCATCGTCGCCAATCCCGCGATGCTGCACGATCTCGGGCGCCTACAGGTCACGCAGATCGTCGGCGCGGACTATATGCATACCCACAAGACCGATGCGGTCGCCGCAGCCGTCCATGAGGCAGATGACGACATCTGCGCCCGTTGCAGCGCCCGGATCTTTCACGAGTGTCAACTAAAGAAGGGTGCCGACGCAAAGCATGGTGCCGCGCCGGAACGCAGCCCCATCTAGACGCCGCGCCGGAACCCGCCGCCGAGCGACTGCCTTTCAGGTCTCGAGACCGTCGGCGGCGATGCGGAAGCCACCGTTGGACGCCGAGTTGTCGGGGCTGCTCGGAATGCGTGAATGCACGTGGTAACGGTCGCAATAACTCACATGGCACAGGAAGGACCCGCCCCTCTGAACCTTGTGACTGCCCTGCGCCGGCCCTTTCGGATCGCGCGGCGGGCGCGGCCCATCCGCAGGTCCGCCGAACCAGTCCTGCACCCACTCCCAGACGTTGCCGGTCATGCTGTAGAGGCCGAAACCGTTCGGATCGTAGCTGCGCGCGGGGGCCGTGCCCACGTAGCCGTCCTCGGCGGTGTTCTCGTCCGGGAAACCTCCCTGCCAAGTGTTCATCGCAAAGCGACCCCCAGGCATGAACTCGTTGCCCCAGGGAAATTTCTTGTTCACCAATCCGCCGCGCGCCGCTTTTTCCCATTCGGCCTCCGTGGGGAGGCGGACGCCCGCCCAACGGCAGTAAGCGAGCGCATCGTACCAGGTGATCTGCGTGACAGGGTGATCCTGACGCTCCGCGACATTCGATCCCGGCCCTTCGGGTGCCGCCCAGAAAGCGCCCTCGACCCGTCGCCACCAGGGCAGCCCCGGCGGCGACCGCGGCCAGTCCTCCGGCCGGGCAAGAAGGAGGTGAAACACGAAACTCCAGCCCTCGCGCTCGGCAACCGTCCGATAGCCCGTCGCGGACACGAACTCGGCATAGGCGGCGTTGGTCACGGTGGTCGGGGCCATAAGAAAAGACGAGACAAACACCTTGCGTCGCGGACTGTCGAGATCGTCCGGAAAGGTCGACCGACGCGCACCCATCTCGAAGAAGCCACCGCGGATTGGAACGAGAGATTGCCGAATGCGCGCCCGGCTCGCCGCGCTCCCCTGGCTTATCGCGAGCGCCGCGTGGAGGTACGGCTGATCTGCGATCACCTCCTTGGGTGCCGCGCAGCAGCCCGTGCCGCGCGTCGCCGCCCCGTTCTCATCGCCGTCCTCGATGCGCATCGAGCACTCCCTTCGACTGCTCTTGTCACCGGTGATCTACCAAGAAACGAAGGGGACGCAAAATCAAAGGGCTCTCCCCCTCGCGGCACCGCCCTTTCGACGACGGCCTGCTGGATCGACGTGCAGAGCAGGTCACGATCTTCAGCGCCTTGGGGTCCGCCCAGCCACGTTCTCTGAGCATCCGCTCAAAGCCGCGCCGGAGCTGGGTCGCGAGATGTCCCGTAACCCAGGTTGCCTCCTTCAGACCTTCTTCCGAAAGTGTTCTTCGGCCACCGACATGGGGACGCTGCCTGAACATGGCGCATGGGTCGCGAGAAGTCCGTCTTCCCTCGAGATCGCAATTGAACGTGGGGCCCGCTTTCGCAGCTTCAAAAACCCAAGGCTAAATTGCCCAAGGCCGCCTCGGCGCGCCGAATTCAGACCTTTCGCGCATCCGGCTGCCGACCGCGCACGCACTCGAAAACATGGCGCGCATTCGGTGTTGGGCCGCAAGCGGCGGCCCGTGTCATGGTGCCGCTCAGAAAATGAAATCTCCGGCGTCTAGGTCGGCGGCCAGGACATCAAGCAGAAGGATCTGCATTTCGGCGGGGAGATCTCCCTCCAGCGTACCGTTGGTATCGACATATAGCATCGTGTCGGACCCTTGCTGCACCGCCCAGACGGCGCCTTCCTGCGGTCCGGCGGCAAAGCCGTCAACACCCTCGATCGCGCTGAAATCGAAGTGATCGGAACCGCTTCGGAAGTCCGTGACGGTCTCCTGAACGCCCGCGTGCCCCTCGTCGCCGTCGCCCTCCTCTTCCCCGCCGCTGGCGGCCTCGCTGGCGGCGCGGTAGACGAAGACATCGCGCCCTGCGCCCCCGGTCAGCGTATCCGCCGCGGCGCCGCCGATGATCGTGTCATTGCCGCGGCCGCCGTCGAGCGCGTCCGGCCCGCCGCCGCCGTCGATGAGGTCGTCGCCATTCCCGCCCCATACGGAATCGGGGCCGCCTTCCGCAAAGACCGTGTCGTCGCCGTTTCCTGCCTCGACGATGTCGGGCCCGCCGCCCGCCCGGATGCGGTCATCGCCGTTGCCGGCGAGGATGTGCTGAGGCCCGCCACCGGTGACGATCTCGTCGGGGCGGTTGGACCCGAACACGCGGACGGGTTCGTGGTCGTCGCCATCCTCATGCGCGAGCGGCAGAATGTCCTGTCGGAATTTCATGGATGTTCCCTCCTTCTCGAAGGCCGCAGGCCAAGCGGCGGCGCCGACATCCGGCACCGCCGCGGACCCGGGCCCCGCATGGCCTAGATCAGGGTCGCGTCATATTCATGCATGAAAAAGATGACCGCCCGCGCGTCGTCCGCGGCCTGGGCAAAGTCGTTCGCACCCGAGCCGGTTGCGTCTTCTTCTTCGAGGGTCTCCCCGTCCGCCTGCAGGACGATGTAGTTGTCGCTCCAGTCCTGTTTGCTGAAGACAAGATCGTAGATATCTCCCGTTCCGTATTCCAGGTCGGGGTCGTCATCGATGTTCATGTAGTATTCGACCATCACGCCTTCGTAGCGGTCGCTTCGGACATAATCGTAGGATTCCGACGTCCCGTTGTTGAACTCGAAGTAGTCGATTTCCACGCCCGAGCCGGTTTGCGACACCGCGTTCACCCCGAGCACGCTGTTCTCGTAGAGCATGCCGTCGAGCGTGACCTCGCCTTCCTTGGCGAAGGCCGCGCCGAGCAGGCTGGCGGGATCCCAGGCCGGGGACTCGGTGGTCCCGGGGTTGTCCGGATCGTCGCCCACCACGAGGTCCTGCAGCGCCTGGGGCCAGCTGTCGATCAGGTCATCGGACCAGCCACCGGCATCGGTGCCCTCCGCGTCGCGGGTCATCAGATACTTGTAGAGCGCCAGGTTCTCGACCGGGGAGTCGATCGTCGCCTCGATGCCGTTGACCGTGTAGGTGATGCGCCCCGCGGCGTCGGTCCCGACGCTGTCGGCCGTCTCGATCTTAAGCAAAGCGGCGTCGAGCGCCTTCTCCATGACCTTGTCCGGCGCGCGCGCGACGTTGGCACGCTCCAACTCGACCTCCTGGACGAAGCTGTCCCGGTCCGGATCGAGGATCCAATCGGGGTTGTCGGGATCTTCCGACAAGGGATCGGCAACGTAGAAGATCGGCTCGCCGTCCGTGCCCACCAGGATCGGGTTTCCATTCGCGTCGATGACCGGCTCACCGTTCCCGCCGTCACCGTCTGTGGGGTCGAGGTCCCTCAGCAGGACATACATGTCCCCGAAGAGTTCCCCCTTCTTGATGCCGGAGCCGGTTGGTTGTCCGCCGCCGTTGCCGCCTCCGACGCCAGCGCCGTTCCCACTGCCGTTTCCGTTTCCACCTCTTGCCATGGCCCTATCCTCCTTGGAGACGAAAGTTTAACGCCTCCAAACATATCATTTCTGGAATTTGACGCCTTGACGCCGATCAACGATCGCTTGGAATAGCGCCCTTGACCCGCGCGGAAATGGCAGGCGCATGCCATTGCGACGTCGGCTCGCGCGGGTGGCGGGCATCGTTTTCGGACGATCCGGCCTGACCGGGCGGAGCGCCTCGGCTCTATGGCGACCTCGCGTGCCGCGCCGGTTTTCGGGCCTAGAGGATGCTGCGCGTAAGGCGCCTGATCACCGTCCTGGGGGGCGTTTCATTGCCGAGGGTGCACAGGTCCACTTGGAACCTGCTGCGGCTGCCGTCCGGGGCGAGAACCGTGAGATCGTCGGCTTCAGAGGCGGCTTCCATCCGATGCCGCGCAAACTCCGAGCCATATCTTCTTGGTGGCAGCCTGCCGCTGATGAATGCCTCGATCCGGTCCGCACCTTCGATCTCGCCGAAGGCCGAGGCGGTCGACCAGACGCCCTCCGGGTGGAACAGCTGCGCGGCCGCCGCCCCGTCGCGCCGGTCCACGCAGTCGAGAAACCGCATCAGCAGCGAGCGCCGGGAATGCCGCGGCGCGTACCGGGTGTGCAGCAAGCGGTGCGCCGCCGGGGAATTCGGGGACTGGAGCTCAGAGGCATAGAGCGCCTGGACGTCGCCGTTCTCGTAGGACCTGCGGCGCGGTGAGTCCGCATCGACGGCATAGATGGCCGCAGCGCGTTTGCGCAGGATATGCGGGTCCATCGACTTCGGCTCTCCGCCGCCGCCGAGACAGCCCCCGACGCAGGCCATGACCTCGACGGCCACATATGCGCTCCGCCAGCCCTCTCCCTCGAGCATGCGCTGCGCGGAGGCGATGCCGTTGCACACCGCGACAGTGCCGACACCCGGAATGGTCGCGGTCTTGATGCCATGCCCGACCCCGCGCAGCGCCTCCCACTCCAAGGGGAGGTCATGGTCCGCGCCCTTGAGGTGCGCGGCGGTGCGCACCATGGCTTCCATGACCCCGCCCGAGGCGCCGAATATCTGCGCCGCGCCCGTGCTCTCCCCCAGCGGGCTGTCGAACTGACCGTCGTCGGAAAGCGCCGCGAAGGGAATACCCCGCGAGCGGATCATCCGGGCCAGCTCCCGGGTCGTGAGCACATGGTCCACGTCGCCGGACTGGCCAGGACGGCGGGCCTCGTCCTTCTTTGCGGTGCAGGGCATCACGCTGACGACATAGGGTTCCGCCCGGCCCTCGGCGAAATCCGCGCCGAGGGAGCGCACGAAGCCGCTGCGCTTGGCAATCGCGCCATGCATCTGCTGCGGCGATTTGGTCGTGCTCAGATGCGGCAGAAGATCGGGGCGATTGAGCTCGACCCAATTGACCCAGCCCGGGCAGCAGGAGGTGAACAGCGGTAGCCCCGTCCCGGCCTCGAGCCGCGCCAGAAGCTCGGAGCCTTCCTCCATGATCGTCAGGTCGGCGGCGAAATTCGTATCGAAGACGTAGTCAAACCCGAGCTGCCGCAACGCGTTGATCAGGCGTCCGGTGCTCACGGTGCCCGGCGTCAGACCGAACTCCTCGCTGATGGCGACCCGTGTCGCCGGGGCGACCTGAACCACGGAGACGCGGCGGTGTGCATCGAGCGTCTGCAGCACCTCGTGCCAGTGCGGAGCTTCGATCAGGGCACCGACCGGGCAGACAAGCGTGCACTGGCCGCAGGAAATACAGTTCGTCTCTCCGAGGGGCGCATCGAAGACGGTGACGGGGCGGCGATCAAATCCCCTCCCGGCAAATCCGATGATGAACTGCTCCTGCACGGCTTCGCCGCAGACGTCCGCACAGAGGCCGCATTCGATGCATTTCGACAGGTCTCGCCAGATGCTGGGCGAGGTGTGATCGCTCGACAGGACATCGCTCGTGTCTGCCGCGCCAGCGGGAACTTTGGGCCAGAGATCCTCCCACTGGTTTTCCCGCACGAGGGTCTGGAGCTGGCAGGCCCCATCGATTTCGCAGCGCATGCAATCGTTCGGATGGCGCGCGAGCAGCCATTGCGCGTCCGCCCGGCGGAAGGCCTGAAGGGCTTCGGTGTCCGTCTCCACCCGGTCTCCGTCCCTGGCTTTGGTGCGGCAGGCCGGTTGCGGGTCGTGCGCGCCCGAGACCTCGACAAGGCACATGCGGCAGGCGGCATGGGCCGGCAGGCCGGGGTGATGACACAGCGTCGGGATGTGCACCCCCGCCGCCCGCGCCGCGTCGAGCAGGGTCGCGCCCTCCTCGACCGTGACCTGCCGTCTGTTCACCCGAACCGTGTTCATCCGCCGACGCCTCCCCCCTCTCCCGACGCTGAGATCATCCCTGCCCCGAGGCGCCTGCCGCCTGCAGGTAGGGAACCGCCAGTGCCAGCGTGGCGATCTGCGGGTAGGCGGCCTCGGGGATGTCGATCCCAAGCCGGTCGTGCAGGGCCGCCACCAGGTTCAGCACGTCCATCGAGTCGAGCCCGAGATCGCGCTGGATATGGTCGTCCTCGCCGAGGCTTACCGGGTCGATGTCGGGCGCCACGCCGACCAGCGCGTCGATGAAGACGCGGCGCATGTCTGTCTCTGTCATAGGCCCTCCGGCGTTGCGATCTGCTGTTCGAAGGCGGCAAGAAAGCGCGCCGCCTGCCGACCGTCGCTGACCCGGTGATCGGCCGAGACGGTCACCGTCACGACCTGGCGCGGAACGATCTCCCCGGCCACCACCCAGGGCCGGAGCTGCGGCGCACCGATGCCGACCAAAGCAACCTGCGGCGGAAAGATGACCCCGGCCATCGCCTCCGCCCCGGTCTCGCCAAGGCTCGAGACGGTGATCGTGCCCTCGCTCATTTCCGAGCCCCGCAGCCGTCCGGCGCGAGCGCGCATCACGAGGTCGCGCATCCCGGCCATTGTGCCGGCAAGGTCCAGCCTGTCCGCATCGATCAGCGCCGGGGCAACCAGACCGCCACCGCGCAGCGCGACCGCCACGCCGACGTTCACCCCGGAGGCCGGGTGAAAGGCATCGTCGCGATAATGCCCGTTCATCACCGGAACCGCCTGAGCGGCTAGCACCACCGCGCGGACAAAGAGCGCACCGAGCAGAAGCCGCCCGTCCGGCGGCCGCCCTGCGTTGCGGGCATCCAGCCAGTCCCGCGCAGGCTGCACGTTCATGGTGGCCGAGAGGTAGAAATGCGGAATCTCGCGCTTGGCCCGGGTCATCGCCGCGGCGATTGCCCGGCGCATCTCGGTCTGGGCGGTGGCCCGCGGTCCCGGCATTGCCGCGACGGGGCCGGGCGGGACGATCGGAGCGGGCGGGGCGACATCCGCGAGAAGGATCGCGCCCCCCGGTCCGCTGCCGGTCAGCCCCGCGAGCTCGATGCCAAGCTCGCGGGCCCGCACCCGCGCCGCCGGCGAGGCGGCAATGCTGCCCGATCCCTGCGGCGGCGGGGGGGACAGGGGCCGCGGGGCCGGGCGATGTGGCTGCGGAGGCTCGGGGGCGCTTTCGACGGGGCGCTCTTCGCCCGGCGCAAGGACCAGCGCAAGCGGCGCTCCGACCGGCACCTCCGCTCCGACCTCGGCGCGCAGCTCTTCGACGAGGCCCGCCTCGAAGCACTCGATCTCGATCGCACCCTTCTGGGTTTCGACCACCGCCACAACGTCGCCGCGGGATACATGGTCGCCCGGCGTCACCAGCCATTCGGACAATGTGCCGGCCTCCATGTCGGAGCCGAGCGACGGCATGGTGAAGAGACCCATCAGCCGCCCCCCACCATCAGCCGCCCCCCAGCAGCGCACGGGCCGCCGCGACAATCGCGGGCACCTGCGGGATCGCCGCCTGCTCGAGATGCCGGGCATATGGGATCGGAACCTCTGCCGAGCAGACGCGCCCGACCGGCGCGTCGAGCGCCCAGAACGCCTGCTCCATGATCCGCGCAGAGACCTCCGCCGCCAGCCCGCCGCTGCGCCAGCCCTCGTCGATCACCAGCGCACGGCGGGTCCTGGCAACCGAGGCGATGATCGTCGCCTCATCGAGCGGCCGCAGACTGCGCAGGTCGATGACCTCGGCGGAGATCCCCTCCCCCGCCAGCGCCTCGGCGGCCTCCAGCACCTTGAACAGCGAGCCACCGTAGGTGATCAGGCTGAGGTCCGTCCCGGCGCGGCGGATCGCGGCCGAGGCGATCTCCACCGCGCCCGCAGCGCTGTCGATCTGGCCGCTGCGGTTGTAGAGCATGACGTTCTCGAAGATCAGCACCGGATCCGGGTCCTGCAAGGCGGTCCAGAGCATCCCGCGCGCGTCCTCCAGCGTTGCCGGTGCGAGGACCTTCAGCCCCGGGATATGCGCGTACCAACCCTCGAGGCTGTGCGAATGCTGCGCCGCCAGCTGCTTGCCCGCGCCGGTGGCCATGCGGATCACCAACGGCACGCCGAACTGGCCGCCCGACATGTGGCGCAGCGTGGCGGCCGAGTTAAGGATCTGGTCGAGCGCCAGCAGCGAGAAGTTCACCGTCATCAGCTCGACGATGGGCCGCATGCCGGCAGCGGCGGCTCCGATCCCCGCGCCGGTGAAGCCGCTCTCGCTCAAAGGGGTGTCGCGGATGCGGGACTCGCCGAATTCGTCCAGAAGCCCCTTGGAAACGGCATAGCAGCCGCCGTAGGCCCCCACATCCTCGCCCATCAGGAAGACCCGTTCGTCGCGCTCAAGAGCGTCGCGCAGAGCGAGCCGGAGCGCCTCGCGGTAGGTCGTCTCGACCAGCGCGCCGGACGGCTCAGGGGTCGGCGGCGGCGCGGCGGGCGGACCGAGCACATTGGCGGTCAGACTCTCGACCGGCTCCCAGTGTCCCGCCTCGGCGTAGGCCACGGCATCGGCGATCTCGGCATCGACCTGCTGCTCGACCTCGGCCACCTCCGCCTCGTGGATCAGCCCGTTGTCCAGCAGCCAGCCGCGGAACTTCACGATCGGGCCCTGCTCGCGCCAGCGCTCCACCTCCGCCTTGTCGCGGTAAAGCTGGGGGTCGAACATGGAGTGCGCCCGGAAGCGGTAGGTCAGGCATTCGAGGAACTGCGGGGCGCCGGTCTCGCGGACCTTCGCAATGGCGCTGCGTGCCGCGACCTCGACCGCGACCACATCCATGCCGTCGACCTGCCGCGCCTCGATGCCGTAACACGCCGGCTTGCGCGAAATGTCGGTCAGCGCCTCGGTCCGGGTCAGCGCAGAACCCATGGCGTAGCCGTTGTTCTCGCAGACAAAGAGCACCGGCAGCCGCCACAGCGCCGCGAGGTTCATCGCCTCGTGGAACTCGCCCTCGGCCACCGCGCCTTCGCCGAAGAAGCAGGCGGTGACGCAACCGCTGTCCTGCATCCGGTCGGCCAGCGCCAGCCCGGTGGCGAGCGGCAGCCCGCCGCCGACGATGGCATTGCCGCCGTAGAATTTCCGCGCCGCGTCGAAGAGGTGCATCGAGCCGCCGCGACCGCCCGAGCAGCCCTCGGCCTTGCCGTACATCTCGGCCATGACGGCGGTCATCGGCACGCCGCGCACCAGCGCATGGCCATGCTCGCGGTAGGTCGCCACGATCCGGTCGCGCGGCTCCAGCGCCGGGATGACACCGGCGGCGACGGCCTCCTCGCCATCATAGAGATGCAGGAACCCGCGTATCTTTTCCTGCGTGTAGAGCTCGGCGCAGGTGTCCTCGAACCTGCGGATCCGGATCATCTGCCGCAGCAGCGAGAGCACATGCGCCCGGTCGAGCCTGGGTTTTGTCGCGCTGGTGTCCGAGGGGCTCATGACTCGTCCGTCTCCAGCGTGGAAATATCGCCCTCGGGCAGGCCCAGCTCGCGCGCCTTGAGCAGCCGGCGCATGATCTTCCCCGAGCGCGTCTTGGGCAGGGTCGTACGGAAGATCACCTCGCGCGGGGCCACCGCCGGGCCGAGCCGCGACCGGGCATGGCCGCGCAGCGCGCGCTCCAGATCCTCCGAAGCCGAGTAGCCGGGGTTGAGCGTCACATAGGCCTCCACCACCTCGCCCGCCGTCTCGTCGGGAATGCCGATAACGCCGGCCTCGGCGACGGCGGGGTGTTCGATCAGCGCGCTTTCCACCTCGAAGGGCCCGATCAGATGCCCGGAACTCTTGATCAGGTCGTCGGCGCGGCCGACGAACCAGAAATACCCGTCGGCATCGCGCATCGCGAGATCGCCGCTGAGGTACCAGCCGTCCGCGAAGCACTTGTCATAGCGCGCCTGCTCGCCGAGGTAAGCGCGCATCATCGACGGCCAGCCGGGACGCAGCGCCAGCTCGCCGACCTCGCCGTCGCCGAGCTCGTGCAGCCCGCCACCGTCGCGCTGCACGATGCCCGCCGCGATGCCCGGCAACGGCGTGCCCATGGAGCCGGGCCGCACCGTCATCCCCGGCCGGTTGGCGATCATGATGCCGCCGGTCTCGGTCTGCCACCAGTTGTCGTGAAAGGGCTGACCGAAGACAGCCTCGGACCAGATCACCGCCTCGGGGTTCAGCGGCTCACCGACGCTGGCCAGAAAGCGCAGCGAAGAAAAGTCGTAGGGTGTCGCCGCCTCCTGGCCGGAGCGCATCATCATGCGGATCGCGGTGGGCGCGGTGTACCAGACCTCGACCTTCTCGCGCTGCACGGTTTCATACCAGCGCTGCAGATCGAACTCTGCCTCATCGACGATCATCATCGCCCGGTTCACCAAGGGTGCGATGATGCCATAGGAGGTGCCGGTGACCCATCCGGGATCCGCAGTGCACCAGTAGATCGTGCCGGGCTTCAGATCGAGCGCAACTCGCCCCGAGAAGGCGTGGTAGAGCACCGCGCCGTGAACGTGGACCGCGCCCTTGGGGCGGCCCGTGGTGCCCGAGGTGAAGTGGATCAGCGCCGGGTCTTCGGGCCCCGTCGGAACCGGCTCGAACGCGTGCATCGCCGCCGCCAGTGCGGGGCCGAGCGCGACGCAGCCATCGGGCGTCTCGTCGCCGAGGATCAACACTAGCCGCAGCGAGGCCATCTGGTCCCGCCAGGGCGCGATCTTGCGCCGGTAGAGCGCCTCGGTTGTCACCAGCACTGTTGCACCGCCGATCTCCATGCGCGTGCGGATCGGCTCGGGACCGAAGGCTGAAAACAGTGGCGTGAACACCAGCCCCGCCTTCAGCGTGCCGAGCGCGGTGACGTAGAGCTCCGGCACCCGGCCCATCAAGGCGTAGACGCTGTCGCCGCGGTCCAGCCCATGCGCGCGCAGGACGTTCGCGAACTGCGCCGTCTGCTCGGCAAGCTCGGCAAAGGAAAGCGCGCGTCGCGTGCCCTCTGCTCCGAACCAGAGCAGGGCGGTCTCCGCGCCGTGCCCATGACGGACGTGGCGGTCCACCGCCTCGTAGGCGATGTTCACACTGCCACCCGGTGCATCGATCAGCCCGGGCACATCGGACCAGGGCGCAGTTGCATCCTGCGCGGGACCCGACCGGGCTTCGAGTTTTTCGCCCTGAGACATGGCCTCCTCCCGAAGCCGTCCTCTCCTCGACACCCTAGGTCTACCCGCTTTTGCCGGAGCGCCGGTTGACGTGCATCAATGCGCGCGGCTCCGGCGACACCGAGCCGTACGCCGAGGACATCGTGCCGCAGGCGGACCGACGGCGCCAAAGTCTGCTGTCAAACGACGCCTTCCCATGCTTTCTTCGGCGTCGGGACGCACGCAGCCTCGGGACGCCATGCTGGAAAAACCCGGACTCTTCGGTATCGACCGTGTGAAGACCGCGACGCTCGGGCTGGCGCTGGCGGGCCTCGTGGCGGGGGTCTTGCTGCACCTCTTCGGCCAGCCCGCGCTGGCGCGCAGCGCCTGGATCGCCGGCACCCTGCCCGCCCTTGCCGCGCTCCTGCTCGAGATCGTCGGCAGTATCCGGCGCGGCGAGGTCGGTCTCGACGTGCTGGCCGCGCTCTCCATGACCTCGGCGCTGCTCTTCGGCGAGAGCCTTGCCGCCTGCATCGTTGCGCTGATGTATTCCGGAGGCACCATACTCGAGATCCTCGCCGAGGGCCGGGCCCGGCGGGAGATGCATGACCTGCTCTCACGGGTGCCGCGGTTCGCGCTGCGCCATCGCAATGGCCAGATCGACCGCGTGCCGCTCGACGCGATTGCCCCCGGCGACCGGTTGCTCATTCCCCAGGGCGACGTGGTGCCCGTCGACGGCACCATCCAGTCCGAGGGCGCCTTTCTCGACACCTCGGCACTGACCGGAGAGTCGCTGCCGCAGCGCATGGCGGCAGGCAGCGAGGCGCTGAGCGGCGCAACCAACGCGGGCGAGCCCTTCGACATCCTTGCCACGCGCCGGGCCGAGGAAAGCACCTATGCTGGCATCGTAAGGCTGGTGGAGGCGGCGCAGCGATCGAAGGCGCCGATGGCCCGGCTGGCGGACCGCTGGTCGCTGGGCTTCCTGGCGGTCGCGGTGAGCATTGCCCTTGCCGCCTGGTGGGCCACCTCCGATCCCGTCCGCGCGGTGGCCGTGCTGGTGATCGCCACCCCCTGTCCGCTCATCCTCGCGGTGCCGGTGGCGCTGGTGGCGGGCCTGTCGCGGGCGGCGCATTTCGGCGTCCTCGTGAAGGGCGCCAAGCCGCTCGAGGTGATGGCCCGCACACATACGCTGGTGCTCGACAAGACCGGCACGCTCACCGACGGGCGACCTCGGATCACCCGGATCGAGAGCGCCGGACCGCTGAGCGACGAAGAGCTGCTGCGGCTGGCCGCCTCGCTCGATCAGGTCTCCAAGCATCCCGTCGCCCAGGCCGTTGTCGCCGCCGCAAAAGCCCGGGGGCTGGCGCTTGCGACCCCGGTGGAGGTGCATGAGACGCCAGGCGAAGGCGCCGCGGGCACCGTCGAGGGACACCGCGTCCGGGTCGGAGGCTTCAAGTATGTCCATGCCGCGCTGGCGGCGCCCGGCACCCGTCCAGAGGCGCCGGGCGCCGGGGCGGTTGTCGTGGCGGTGGCGGTGGATGGGCTCCCGGCGGGCCATCTGGTGATGGCCGACCCGCTGCGGGACGGGGTCGGGGCCACGCTGCAGGGGCTGCGCCGGGAAGGGATCGCCCGGATCGTGCTCGCGACGGGGGACCGCCCGGAGGTTGCCACGCGGGTGATCGCGGGGCTCGGGATAGACGCGGTTCGGGCGGAGCTCACGCCCGACGCAAAGGTCGCGCTGGTTCTGGCCGAACGCGAGGAAGGGCCCACCATGATGGTGGGCGACGGCGTCAACGACGCCCCTGCCCTCGCCGCCGCGGACATCGGCATCGCCATGGGCGCCCGGGGCGCCGCTGCCTCGGCGGAGGCCGCAGATGTGGTCCTCCTGGTGGATAGGATCGACCCGCTGGTGGCCGGCATTGCCATCGCCCGCGACGCGCGAAGGATCGCGCTTCAGAGCGTCGTGGCGGGCATCGGCCTGTCGGTCATCGGCATGATCGCCGCGGCGCTGGGATACCTCGAGCCGGTCGAGGGCGCCTTGCTGCAGGAGGTGATCGACGTTGCAGTGATCCTCAATGCGCTCCGCGCGCTGCGCATCGTGCCCCGAGGGGCCCCGGTTGACGCGGTTGTCTCAGAGGCGGCTCCGCCCAATCCCTAGACCGCGGCAGATGTGCCCTTCGCGGAGGCATCGGGGATCAGCTGTCCGCCGGCGAGACCACGAAACACCTAAGGGTTGCTTGGTTTATGCCTATTGCCCTTATTGATTGAAGTGTTTTCCGTTGACCATACGGCATTTGGCGCACCCCGGGTTTCTGGTATCCTGTTACCTCAGCATGGGGTTTTGCGCATGGGAACCGTTACGATCCTTGTTGTCGACGATGACCGGAGCGTGCGCGAGACCTTGCGCGCGGCCTTCGAGGCCGAGAACTGGAACGTGCGCGAGGCCTGTGATCGCGCCACATTGTTCGACGCCCTCGAAGACCACCGGGTCGATCTGGTGACCCTCGACCTCAGCCTCGACGGCGAGGACGGGCTCGCCATTGCGCGCACCCTGCGCGAGACGTCGAGCATTCCAATCCTGATGATCTCCGGCAAGTCCACCCCCGAGGACCGCATCCGCGGGCTCGAATTCGGCGCGGACGACTATATCGTCAAACCGTTCCACATTCGCGAGGTCGTGCTGCGCGTTCGCAAGACACTCGAGCTTTACCGGCGCGAGATTCCGGACGGGGTCAATCTCCTCTTCGACCATGCGATCTACGAAGCCAAGCGCGGTGTGCTGACCCATCTCGACGGAACCCCGGTGAACCTGACCGGCTTCGAGCAGAAGCTGCTCGCGCTTTTCGTGCAGCATCCGGGCCGGATCCTGACCCGGGACGAGATCTGCCGGGCCCTGCACGGGCGGAACTGGTCCCCCGAGGACCGCACGATCGACGGGCACGTGGCGCGGCTGCGGCGCAAGATCGAACCTACGGCCAGCGGCGCGGACAAGCTGATCCGCTCGGTGCGTGGCGTCGGCTATGTCTTTGCAGGCCCGGTCAGGATCGCAAGCGAACAGGCGCTGCACGCCCAGAAGCGCAAGGGCGACAGGCACTGACGGAGCCGCGCGCGGTGGCCGCCACCCTTGCGGCGTTCAATTGATCTGCGCCGTCGGCCTGATCGATTGCGCCACGACAATGCGTCCCCCTCCGATGTCGGGCAGTCTGGGTGCATTGGCCGGAGGCCTGCCCATGATCTCGAAATCGATACAGAATCGAATGCTCGCGGATGCCCTGCACCGGCTGGGGCGCCTCGACGAGCTGCGGCAGCTGGCCTTCGGGCTCGGCCAGCCTTTGACCTGGGAGCCACCGCTAGATCTCATCGAGACCGCGACCGAACTGGTGGCCTACGTGGTGCTGCCCGGCGTCGACCCCGCGTCGGTCGAGATCGAGGTCGCCGGCGGTGCCCTGACCCTGCGCGGGCTCCGGACGCGCCCTCCGGAGCTGACATCCTCCTCGATCCTGCGGCTGGAACTGCCGTGGGGCCGGTTCGAGCGCCGGGTCACCATCCCAGACGTGCCCTACCGGGTGACCCGCGAAACGGCTCCGGGCTGTCTCGTCGTCCGGCTCGCCAAGCTGCCGGAGGACGGATCATGACCGTGGAGACCACAGCCGGAGAGACAGGTTTCGCGGTCCCCGAGGATGCGCTGATCCTGCTGCCCATGCGCGATTTCGTCGGCTTTCCGGGGACCGTCTTCCCGCTTGCCATCGGCCGGCCGTCCTCGGTCGCTGCCGTCGAGCGGGCACTGCGCGACGAGCTGCCGATCGGTATAATCCTGCAGCGCGCGCCGGAAGAGGATGCACCCGATGCCGCGGGACTCCACCCCATGGGCTGCGTCGCCGAGATGCTGCGCTACGTGACGACACCCGACGACGCCCGCCACCTGATCTGCCGAGGCACCGCACGCTTCCGCCTTCTGGAGCTGCTACCGGATACGCCCTTCCCGGTCGCACGGATCGAGCGGGTCGAAGACGTCGCAGACCCTCGCCCCGAGACCGAGGCCCGGTTCCTGCACCTGCGCGAGCTGGCCGTTCAGCTGCTGCACATGCTGCCTGAGGCGCCCGAGGGCCTTGCCGAGTCGGTGGCCCAGATCGACGACCCCGGCTACCTCGCCGATCTCGCCGCGGGCTACACCGACATGTCCACTGCGGAGCGTCAGGATCTGCTCGAAACGCCGGAAATCTCCGCCCGCATCGAGGCGATGACCCAGAAGCTGAGCCGCCGGGTGGAAGTGCTGCGCATCACCCGCGAGATCAGTGAACAGGCCCGCGAGGAGCTCGAAGGCCGCCACCGCGAGGTGATCCTGCGCGAGCAGCTTGCCGCCATCCGCCGCGAACTCGGAGAGGCCGGCACGGGTGGCGGAGAGGAGGTGGCGGGACTCTCGAGCGCCATCATGGCGGCAGGCATGCCAGAAGAAACCGAGCGGCACGTGCTTGCCGAGCTTGGCCGCTACGAGAGCATGGCACCGGGAAGCGCAGAGGCGGCGATGCTGCGCAGCTGGCTCGATACGATCCTCGACCTGCCATGGCGGCTTCCCGAAGAGACCACGACCGACCTCGCCGCGGCGCGCCGGACGCTGGATGCCGATCACTACGGGCTCGAGAAGATCAAGGCGCGCATCATCGAGTATCTCGCGGTGCGCCGCCTCGCGCCGGCAGGCAAGGCGCCGATCCTGTGCTTCGTGGGGCCGCCGGGCGTGGGCAAGACCTCGCTGGGCCAGAGCATCGCGCGGGCGCTGAACCGGCCCTTCGCGCGGCTCAGCCTCGGCGGGGTGCACGACGAGGCGGAAATTCGCGGCCATCGCCGCACCTACGTCGGCGCGATGCCCGGCATGGTGGTCCAGCAGATCCGCCGCGCCGGGGCGCGCAACTGCGTGCTGATGCTCGACGAGATCGACAAGCTCGGTCACGGGCTCGGCGGGGATCCTTCGGCGGCGCTGCTGGAAGTGCTGGACCCGGCGCAGAATGCCAGCTTTCACGACAACTATCTGGGCACCGACTTCGACCTGTCGCACGTGGTCTTCCTGTGTACCGCAAACACCCTCGAGACGATCCCCGCGCCGCTGCGCGACCGGATGGAGATCATCGCGCTTGCCGGCTATCTCGAGAATGAGAAGCTGGAGATCGCGCGACGGTACCTGTTGCCGGCGCAGCTTGCCGCGACCGGGCTGACGCCCGCGCAGGTACGGATCGACGAGGCCGCGCTTCATGCACTCATCCGTGGCTATACCCGCGAGGCGGGGGTGCGCGGCCTCGAACAGAAAATCGGGGCGCTGCTGCGTCACGTCGCGGTCAGTTTCGCGGAGGGCCGGACCGAGGCCCGGCCCATCTCCGAGAGCGACCTGCCGGGGGTCCTCGGCCCGCCGCGCTTCGAGAACGAGATCGCCCTGCGGACCAGCCTCACGGGTGTCGCCACCGGGCTCGCCTGGACGCCGGTCGGCGGCGACATCCTGTTCATCGAGGCCAGCCGGGTGCCGGGCAAGGGGCGTCTGACACTCACCGGGCAACTGGGCGAGGTGATGCGCGAAAGCGCGCAGGCCGCGGTGACGCTGGTCAAGGCGCGGGCCACGGGTCTCGGCATCGACCCGCAGCTTTTCGAGACCTCGGACATCCACGTCCACGTCCCCGCCGGTGCCACCCCCAAGGACGGGCCGAGCGCCGGCACCGCGATCTTCGCGGCCCTGGCCTCGCTGCTGCTCGACCGCAAGTTGCGCAGCGATACGGCGATGACCGGGGAAATCTCGTTACGGGGGTTGGTGCTGCCGGTGGGCGGAATCCGTGAGAAGGTCGTCGCGGCCGCCGCCGCCGGGATCACGCAGGTACTGCTGCCCGAGCGCAATCGACCCGACCTCGAGGATATTCCCGAGGCGGCGCGGCGCCAGGTGACCTTCGTCTGGCTAAAGACGGTGGACGACGTGCTGGCCTATGCACTGGAGCCCGCGGCGGACCGGGCGGCAGAGCCCGCCGCCTGACCGAAGCCTTACCGCGGCAACGCCCGCTGTAAGCTCTTCGGGAATACTCCGGGACATCCACTCGGGCCGCACGAAAGGGCGGCACCCCTCCTGCACATTTCTACTCAATTCTCCTGATGATTTCATATTCCGATTCCTGAAATCATGAACCCAGAAGGAGTTTGCGTGGGGGAGGATATGCAGACTTGCCTGACATCACGACCAGCGGAGGCGTGCCGCTGCCGCCATTGCGCCGCGAGGAATTTCGGGTTCTGCGGCACGCTCGACGCCCATGCGCTCCGCGAAGTCTCGAGCAGGAGCAGCCTCGCGACCTATCCCCGGGGCACCGAAATCGTTTTGCAGGGCGAGCCACTCGAAAAGATCGGGATCATCGCCTGTGGCGTGATCAAGGTCGGCACCGTCACCGAGGGCGGAGACGAACACCTGCTTCAGATCATGCGGCGCGGTCAGCTGATCCACGTCCCCGAAGACACGGGCAGCCTCTTCACCTGGGAGACGGCAACCGACGCCGAGGTCTGCTGGATGCCCCGCAAAGCATGGGACGGCTTCCTCGAGGAACAGCCCTCACACTTCCTGTCCTACATGGTGACCATGCACTACCAGCTCGAACAGATCCAGCGCGCGGCGATGAACATGCGCGGACGCAACACGCTGCAGCGCCTGTCCTTCTGGCTGCTGGAAGAGCTTGCCAACTCCGAGACCGGCGCCCCGGGTAGGCTGCACATCTGCCTCAGCCGCCGCGATCTGGCCTCGCTTCTGGACATGACCGCCGAGACGCTCTGCCGCTCCCTCCGGCAACTGAACGATGAGCGGGCGATAAGGCTGCTCGCACCCGACCAACTCGAGGTGAGCGACCTGACCAAACTGCGGCTCATCGCGCGGTGCCACGAGGATTGTCTCGGCGAGGCGCTTGCCCGGCCCTTCCCGTCCCCGCGTCGCAATGGCTGGCACACATGGAGCGAGACCTCCGCGCTGCCGGGCGAGAGCCGCGGCCACTCAAAGCAGGACGCCCCCGTCCGGTCCGGGGATGCGCTGCGATCGCCCAGATCGTGACCGGGTCACCGGGTCTCGCAAACAGAAGACCCGGCAGTCCGGGCTGCGCGGCCCACGGTCGCACAACCGCCGGCCTGCGCATACCGGTCTGCGCATTTGATCTCGAACAACGACAGGTCCCGCGCGCCTTGGCAGCGTCGGGACGGAGCGCTCAGAGGATCGAGAGGCCGCATGTCGGACCGAGCACGCGAGACACCAAGAGGCGGACCACACGGCTTCCCCGCGAGGCGTCGTCCAGGCACCGCACGCCCGCATCGGCGCGGGCTGGTTGCGCATTCTCTCCTCCCCGCAACGGCGCGATCCCGGCAAGATTTTCCTACGACAAACCCGAGGAGCCGGCCAAAACCCACGGGCACGACGCCGCGGCGACCCGGGACGCCGGCCTTGCCGTGCGGAACGTTCCAACATCGTCCTGTCGACCCGTCCTGGCGGCCTCTGCCGCCGCGCGCGTGAAAGCACCGAACATGTCCGAACTCACCACACGACCCGCCCCATCGGAAAGCGCCGCGACGACGCTCCCTGTGCCCCTTCCCGCCTGCACCCCCGCCACGCCGCCCGACGCATGGGTGCACGACGGGTTCCACGAGAGCCTCGACAGGGCCCTTGCCTCGACGCGGGCCCGTCTGACCATGGGTGTCTCGCCCTACGCCGCCGCCACGGCTTGGCAGGCCTGGGCCACGACACTGATCAAGGCACCCGGCCGCCAGACCGACCTCGCCGAACGCTTCTGGCGCAACCAGTGGCAGGCGCTCACCGGCATATGGGACACCGCACGCGGCTTCTCCCCCGCCTCGGATGATCATCGCTTTGACGGCGACGGCTGGGCCAACCCGATCTCGCGGTTCTGGATGCAGACCTTCCTTGCCGCCGAGGACTGGTGGGACAGCGCCACGCGCCCGCAACGCGGCATGAACCCCCGCGAAAGCGCGCGGGTTTCGTTCATGGCCCGCCAGGCGCTCGACGCGATGTCGCCCTCGAACGTGCCGTGGTTCAACCCCGAGGTGCTCAACGCCACGGCCCGCAGCGGCGGGCGCTGCCTGCTCGACGGCGCGGCGCTCATGGTCGAGGACTGGCTGCGGGACGGGGTGCTGCACTCGGAGCCACCCGAGACCTTCGTGCCCGGGCAGGATGTCGCCTGCACGCCCGGCAGCGTGGTCTACCGCAATCACCTCTTCGAGCTGATCCAATACGCGCCGGCGACCGAGGTGGTGCAGGCCGAGCCGATCCTCATCGTGCCTGCGTGGATCATGAAGTACTACATCCTCGACCTCAGCGAGCAGAACTCGCTGATCCGCTACCTGGTCGCCCAGGGCTTCACCGTCTTCTGCATCTCCTGGCTTAACCCCCGTGCCGAGGATCGCGACCTGTCGCTCGACGAATACCGGCGCGACGGGGTGCTGGCGGCGCTGGACGCGATCACCCGCATTTGCCCGGACAGCAAGGTGCATGCCTGCGGCTACTGTCTCGGCGGGACGATCCTCGCCATCGCCGCCGCGACCATGGCACGCGATGGCGACGACCGGCTCAGCTCGATCACCCTCCTCGCGGCACAGACCGACTTTTCCGAGGCCGGCGAGTTGATGCTCTTCGTCGACGAGACGCAGATCGCCTATCTCGAGGACCTGATGTGGGCGCAGGGCTATCTGGATCAGCGGCAGATGGCCGGCACCTTCCGGGTGCTGCGCGACCGCGATCTCATCTGGTCGCGGCTGGTCCGACGCTATCTCATGGGCGAGGAGGAGCAGGAGTTCGACATCGGCGCCTGGAGCAAGGACACCACGCGGATGCCCTACCGCATGCATTCCGAGTACCTGCGCGGGCTGTTCCTGGAAAATCGCCTGACTGCCGGGCGCTTCGCCGTCGAGGGCCGCGTCATCGCGCTGAAGGATATCTCGGCACCGCTCTTCGTCCTCGCCACCGAGAAGGACCACATCGCGCCCTGGCGCTCGGTCTACAAGACCGCGCTCTTCACCGACCACGACATGACCTTCGCGCTGGTCAGCGGCGGCCACAATGGCGGGATCCTGAGCCCTCCGGGCCAGCCCCGCCGCAGCTTCCGACTAGGGCACCGACCCGCGGGCGCGCGTTACGTCGGCCCAGACGACTGGCATTCTCAGAACACCCCGCAGCAGGGATCGTGGTGGCCGCAGTGGGTGGACTGGCTGCGGCAGAAGGGCTCGGACGAGAAGGGTCCGCCGCCCGGGACAGGCCTGCCCGGCAGCGAGTTCGCGCCGCTGTGCCCGGCGCCGGGCCTTTATGTCCTGCAGCGCTGACCATCGCCCGGACGCTTTGCGTCCCGGCGCGGAACAGCCGCTCTACCAGCCGTTTGGGATCGGCAGCGCCCCGGCGGCGGCGGGGCCGGGTCCGGTCACCGAGAGCACCCTTCACGTCACCCCCTTCTACGCGCTCAGGAAATTCGACCTCGCCGGGCAGCCCGAAGCGCCGCGCGCGCTGCTGGTGCCGCCCCTGTCCGGCCACCTGCCGGTGCTGCTGCGCGACATGGCGCTCGGGCTTCTGGCTTCCGGGCTGAGCGTCACCGTGATCGACTGGGCGAACGTGCGTCACGTGGCGATCGAACACGGCAGTTTCGGCTTCGACGACAACATCGGCGCGATCGTCGAGGCGATCCTGCACATCGGCCCCGGCGCGCATGTGCTGGCGCTGTGTCAGGGCGGGGTCCCTGCCCTTGCGGCGAGCGCCGATCTCGCGGCACGGCTCCCCGGATCCGAGCCTGCCGCGCTGGTGCTGCTCGCCGCCCCGGTCGATCCGATGGCGAGCCCGACACCGCTCGTTCACCTGCTGCGCGCCAATGCCCCGTCGTGGTACCGCACCGTGCCGCTGGCGCGGGTCGGGGCCGCGCATGAGGGACACCGCCGCTGGGTCTATCCCGCCGAAACCCAGCTCGCGGCGCTCGCCCGCTACCGGATCACGGCTCTCGCCTCCGGCACCGAACTGGCCCGCAAGCTGCAGGAGGACGACGGCGCGGACCCGGAAAGCTTCCCGTTCCCGATCCTCTACAGCGCCGTCATGGACCTTGACGCACGGCTCTTCGCGGAGAACATCGACCGCGTTTTCCTGTCCCGCGCCATCGCCAGCGGCACGCTGGATTTCCGCGGCAGACGCATCAGACCCGGCACGCTCCGGCGGACCCGGCTGATCACGGTCGAAGGCGCCGAGGACGAGATCGCCGCGCCCGGTCAGACACGCGCAGCCCATGCCCTGTGTTCCGGCCTCGCTGCGAGCGATCATCATGCGATGGTCCTGCCCCGCTGCGGCCACTTCGGCCTCTTCCACGGCCGCATCTGGCGCGAGGAAGTCTGCCCTGCCCTCGCCGAACTTCTGCCCCGGCACTGAGCCTGGCTCACGCAAGTGGAAACGCACTCTCGGCTGCCCACCGCTCCCACGGGGCGGAAGTCAGGCAATCAGTGCACAGCGGCTCGCTGCCACCGGAGTGCGTTCATAAGTCCGATCCGGCTTCCGAAGGGCATACCAGAAAACGACAACTCGATATGTCGCCCGACTCTGGCGAGGGATCGAGACGCAAGCAATTGGGCGAGAAACGCTGATCCGAATGGCGCACAGGGTCGGCTAGGTCTGTCCCGGCGTTGTCCTGGGACATCGCGCGGGGCCGAGCGGGGCGTTCCAACGCTGAGCAATCTTCCTCATTCTCCAGGCTTGGATTTTTGTCGCCGAGCCAGCGCCACCAATGCCCCCCTATAATACCGCATGGCACAGCGTGCTTGGTTTGAGAGCCGGCGATCTCGCGTGTGCACTCCCTGTGTCGTCATCCAGCCCGTGAAGCACCGCCGGCCGCTGCACTCATGCATAACCTCATCGTCTCGGAAACCCAGTCGCTTTTGGCTTCCGGAAAGACCTCCGGCACAGCTGTCATTGTCCAGGCTCAGGACCCATTGATTTCGGGCGGTTTGTCATGATTCAGCCTCCGTGAGACGTTGAACATGAGCGACCTTTTCTGGGTTACCGAAGAGCAGTAGGACCACCTGCGGCCTCTCTTCCTGCAGAGCCGCGGCAGGCCATGCGTCGATAATCGACACGTCCTGAGGGGCATTATATTCCGCAATCAAAATGTCCTGCGCTGGTGCGACGCGCCGGCAGCCTATGGTCCCTACAAGACACTCAAAATGCCGCTGGAAGCGGTGGAGCGAAATGGGTGTGTTCGCTCGAATGTTCGAGGCGCTGGCGGCGGAGATATCCGAAACGACGACGATCATGATCAACGCCACCTATCTCAAAGCCCACCGCACGGCGTCGAGCCTGTGGGTAAAAAAAGGGGGTGCAGTCACCTGATCGGACGGACGAAGGTTGATATGAACACCAAGCTGCACGCCATCGCCTATGCCGAGGGACGGCCGTTGCGGCTGTTGATGACCGCGGGCCAGGTCAGCGGCTACACCGGCGCAAGGACCCTGCCGAGCAGCCTGCCAAAAGCACACTGGCTCCTTGGCGGCCGTGGCTATGATGCAGGCTGGTTCAGAGAAGGGCTGAAGGACAAGGAATTGAGGGTATGCATCCCGAGCAGGAAGGGTCGAAGGACCACGGTTCGATTTGATCGCCGCCGCAACAAGCGCCGCAACCACATCGAGATCATTGAGGTGGTCCCCATTTCCCGGACAGGTTTGCGGCGCTGCTAAGCTTGCCTGTTGAACCTGCTGCCGCCGTGTGGCGCGGGGCGCTGATGGGCCTCGACCGGTGTTCTGCCGCCGAGTGCCGAATGCGGGAGTTCGGTGTTGTAGACGGTCATCCATTGGCCGATGCCTGCCCGGGCCGCGGACCGGCTTCGAAGGCGTGGAGATAGACGCACTCGTATTTCAGTGACTGCCATAGACGTTCGATCATGACGTTGTCCATCCAGCGACCGCGCCCATCCATGGACACCTTCACCGTCGCGTCCAGCAAGGGCTGTGTGAAGCGCGGGCTGGTGAACTGGCTGCCCTGATCTGTGTTGAAGATCTCGGACCGCCCATGAAGCCGAAAGGCATCTTCCAGCGCCTCGATGCAGAACTCCCTGTCCGTCCGCCATGGCCTCGAACCGATGGCGGCCTCCATTCCCAGCAGATCTTTCAACACGAAAGTTTCCAGCATGGTGTCTGCCAGCAAGCGTCTGAGTTTGGCATGATCATCCTCGAGCGCCTTCAGCCTGGTCGCCTCGGACACGTCCAGGCCGCCATATTCGGACTTCAGCTTTTAGAATGTCGCGCTGCTCAGGCCATGCCGGCGGCACACCTCCGCAGTCTGCATTCCGCTCCACGACAAGATTGATCCACCGGGTCAGTCGCTTAACGCCTAAACCCTGATCTTCGGTCATCCCGATTATATGCGCCTCGGTGAAACGGCTCTTTCGCATGTGTCCGCTCCTTCAGAGTTGGCGCAGACTCTACATCACGGTGAGGGAAGTCGCGGGGCGCTGGTCACTCCCGCACGCGCCGCGGCGGTCGGCGAAACTTGTCGCGCAATATTGCCCTGCGAGCCTAATCGGCGGTCGGCCCGTCGCAATCCGAAATGAAGGCGTCGAGAAGCGCGATCAGCTGCTGGTAGCGTTCGGTGCCGAACCGCGCGGCGAAGGCGTCGGTGATGCCGCGCGAGACAGGGGTGAACCTTGCCACCAGCGCCCGACCTTCCTCAGTGACCGAGACCACCTGCCGCCGGCGGTTCTCGCGGTCCTGCACCCGTTCGACCAGTGCGCGCTCGACCATCGACTGCAGGATGCGCGAGACCGAGGCGGGCTGCAGGCAGGCGGCTTCGGCCAGGCCTTGCACCGAGCAGGGGCCGCTCTCGATCAGCACGCGCAGGATGCGCCACTGCGGCTCGCTCACCCCGGCCTCGGCCAGCATCGGGCGCAGCTCGCGCAGCAGCGTCTCGCGTGCGCGGATGAGCGCGATGGGCAGCGACTGGGTGGTCGGTGCGAGCGTCGTATGGTCGCTGGTGCTGTCGGTCATGGAGCCCCCGGTGTCCTTCGTCACAGCAGACATAGCGAAATCCACGGCACCAGCACCAGCAGCGCCAGCCGCACGAGATCGGCGAGCCAGAACGGGATGATGCCTCGGAAGATGGTCGAGAGCGCGATGTCCGGCATCACCGAGCGCAGCACGAAGACGTTCATCCCCACCGGCGGGGTGATCAGGCTCACCTCGGTGACCACCACGACGACCACGGCGAACCAGATGAGCAGCGCCTCGGGGTCGGCGAGCGGGCCTGTGCCGAAGTCGAGCTGCGCGACGATCGGGTAGAATACCGGGACCGTGAGCAGGATCATCGACAGGCTCTCGAAGACGCAGCCCATCAGCAGGTAGATGCCCACCATGATCCAGATCACCGTCCAGGGGCTGACCTCGGCATCGTAGATCAGGTCGACCAGCGCGTCGGGAAGCCCGGCGAAATTGACGAAGGCCGAGAAGATCTCGGCGCCGATGATGATCGCGAAGATCATCGCCGAGGCCAGCACCGTCTCGCGGCAGGCCGAGACGAACCCTTTCCAGTCGAGCGCGCGCATCGCCAGCGCGAGACCGAGGGAGGCGATGGCGCCCATGCCCGCGGCCTCGATCGGGGTGAAGAAGCCGCCGTAGATGCCGACCATGATGAAGAGGAACAGGCCCAGCGTGCCCGCGACCCCCATCTTGTCGCGGCGGCTCATCGGCTGCGAGGCTCCGGCCTCGGGCGCGAGCGAGGGATCGATGCGCACCGCGACCATCACCGCGATCAGGTAAAAGACGATGCCGATGGCCCCGGGCAGCAGCCCCGCGATGAAGAGCTTGCCGATGTCGCTCTCGGTCAGCAGACCGTAGATGATCATGATCACCGAGGGAGGAATGAGAATGCCCAGCGTGCCCCCCGCGGCGATCGAGCCCGCCGCGAGGCTGTCGGCATAGCCGAAGCGGCGCATGGGCGGCATGGCGACGCGGCTCATGGTGGCGGCGGTGGCGAGCGACGAGCCCGAGACCGCCGAGAAGCCGCCGCAGGAGAGCACCGCGGCCAGCGCCAGCCCCCCGCGCATCCGGCCGAACACCCGGTCGGCCCCGGCAAACAGCCCCTGCGCGATGCCAGAGCCCGCCAGCACGTTGCCCATGAAGATGAACAGAGGCACCACCGAGAGCGAGTAGCTCAGCCCGGTCTCGAAGACCGCGGCACCGACCATCGACCCGGCGGGCTGCCAGCCGCGCAGCCAGGCGAAGCCGACGCCGCCGACCAGCGCCATGGCAAAGGCGATAGGCACGCGGGCGAAGACCAGCGCCAGCAGGATGACGATGGCGACTATGGATTCAGTCATGGGAGAATTCTCGCAGCAGTCCGAAAAGCGCCGAGGCGAGGCAGGCGACACCCCCCAGCGCGGCAAAGGGGGCGAGCGGCACGCCCAGCGATACCGAGCGCGCGCCCTCGTGCCACTGATCGAGCATCAGGCCGAAGAGGGTCCAGGCGAACCAGCACAGCACCAGCGCCGAGACCGTTGCGGCGAAGAGGCCGAGCGCCTTTTGCACCGCGCGGGGCAGCGCGCCGACCAGCAGGTCGACCTCGACATGCGCCCCGGCACGGCTGACCAGCGGCAGCGCCACGAAGACCAGCGCGCCGAGCATAAGCTCGGTCATCTCGAAGGCACCCGAGAGCGGCGCGTTGAGCAGGTAGCGGCCCACCACGTCGATCCCGGTCACCGCCATCAGGGCCAGCAGCAAGGTTGCCGCCAGCCCCAGGAGGATCGTTTCGAACCGCTTGGCGATCATTGCGCCGCCGACATGTCGACGCCGGTCATCTTGCGGAAGCGCGCCAGCGCCGCGGTGCCGTCCTCGCCCTCGGGCAGGCTTTCCGCCCAGGCCTTTTCATGCTGCGCGGCGGCGGTCTTCACAGCTTCGAGCACCGGAGCGGAGGCGGCGTAGAGCTCGATCCCCGCCGCGTCGATCTTCTCCTTCGCGGCATCGTCGGCGTCATTCCAGGCCTGGCCCACCAGCTCGGCAAAGGCCTCGCCGGAGATCGCGTCGATCGCCTGCTGGTCCTCGGGGGAGATCTCGTCCCATTTGTCCTCGTCCATCACCAGGAACCAGCTGGTGTTGTAGAGCCCGCCGGGCACGGTCATCGAATACTTGATGTCATCCGTCAGCTTGAACGCGGTGAGCGCCTCATAGGTGAAGGCCACCCCGTCGATCACCCCGCGCGAGAGCTTCTCGTAGACCTCGGGCGAGGACATGAAGAGCGGCGTCGCGCCCAAGTCTTCGGTCAGCCCCGCGATATAGCCGCCGGGCACGCGGATCTTCATGCCTTCAAGGTCGGCAGGCGTCTCGATCTTGCGCAGGTTGTTGTGCAGCAGCCCCGGCCCATGCATGAAGAGGCCGAGCAGGTGGGTGCCGGCGTGTTCTTCGCGCGCGTTCAGGTCCTCGGTATAGACGGTCCAGAACGCCTTGGAGGCGGCAACCGCGTCATCGCCGAGGAAGGAGAACTGCCCCAGCTGCGAGCCAGCGAAACGGTCGTCCTGGGTGAAGCTGTGCAGCCCGTAGGTGATGTCGGCCACGCCGTCGCGGGCCATGTCGAAATGCGCCGGCGGGCTGCCCAGCGGCTTGCCCAGCACGCGCACCGAGACGCGCCCTTCCGTTACTTCCTCGACCTTTTCGGCCCAGGGCTTGATCGCGTTGACCACGATCGGGTGGCGCGGCGGCAGCCAGCTCGACAGCGCCAGCTGCACGTCCTTGGCCTGCGCCACGCCGGACAGTGCCAGCAGGGCGAGGGTCGCGAGACCCGTCTTCTTGAGCGTCGTATGGAACGTCATGGGGGATCCTCCCTTGCGGGGCCGCGGGCTCCTCCGCCCGGACCCGGTGAAATCTCAGATGATTGCGGGCTGCATCGCCTCGGGCTCGGCACGGCGGAAGGCGTCGAGCCCTGCGGAAGCCCGCGCGACGCGGGTGATGCGCGGCAGGTCGGCCGTCTCCACGCCCCAGCGCGCGGCGTTGTAGAGCTGCGGGATCAGGCACAGGTCGGCCTGCGTCAGCGCCGCGCCGGTGCAGTAGGGGCCGGTCTCGTCGAGCAGCGCCTCCACCGCCTCCAGCCCGGGCCGGATGAAGTGACGCATCCAGTCGGCGCGGGTGTCTTCCAGGCCGGTCAGCGCGGCGGCATGGGCCGCGACGCGCAGGTTGCACACAGGGTGTAGGTCGCAGGCGATGGCCTGCGCGATGGCCCGCATCCGCGCGGCCTGCGCCGGGTCGGAGGGGCGCAGCGAGACGCGCCCGGTCTCCTCGAGGTAGTCGAGGATGGCTAGGCTCTGCGTCAGCCGCAGCCCGTCGATGTCCAGCACCGGCACGAGACCTTGAGGGTTCAGTGCCAGATGCTCCGCGCCGCGCTGATCCCCGGCGAGCAGGTCGACCGGGCGGCTCTGCCAGTCGAGCCCCGCGAGGTTGAGCGCGATCCGCACCCGCCAACTCGCGGTCGAGCGCCAGTAGTCGTAGAGCACAGCCTCAGGCATAGGAGCGGGCCGTCTCGAGGATCGTCTTCAGCTCGTCCACGTCGCCGAAACGGTTGGCCAGCAGCAGCACGATCCGCACGTTGAGCGCATGGCTCTGCGCCTCGTCCAGTCCCTCGTGGGCCGCCATCAGCGCCTCATACGCCTCGTCGCCGCGGGTACCGAGTCCCATGTCGTACACCTGACGCATCATGCCATCTCCCTTTCGCAGCTTCGGCCCATGGCGCGGGCCAGCGCCTCCTTCAACGCGGACTCGTTGACCTCGCCGTGGAACACCGCCGCCGCGTGGCCGTCTGGCCTCACGAGGTAGGCAACGCCCGTGCCGTAGCGCTGCAGCGCATATCCCGCGTGATCGGCGTGGGTGGGGTAGCCCTTGCCGGACTGACCAATCCCAATACGCCGCACGCCCACGTCCGGCAGCTCGATCTCGCCGAAGCCGACCAGCGTGAACGCCCCCTGAACAAGCGGCAGCAACCAGCCATTGCCCAGCGGCGCATCCACCATCGGCTGGCCCGGGCGCACAAGCCCTTCCCCCGGTGTCTGCAGCGCAAACCCCTCCAGCGAGCAGGGCAGCGACAGGCGACCGGAGTTGATCAGCCGCCGCGCAAAGGGCTGGTCGTGGGCCATGCGCAGCGTCTCGCGGCGGAACAGCGCCTCGATCCCGGACTTCGGCGTCATGAAATTGGTCGAGCGGGCGGAGTTGAGGATGTTCTCCGCCGAGCCGTGGCTGCGCTCCTCGTGGTAGCTCTCGATCAGCGCCTCGTCGGCTTCGCCCTTCAGCACCGCGGCCAGCTTCCAGCCGAGGTTGTCGACGTCCTGGATGCCGCCGTTGCCGCCGCGCGCGCCGAAAGGGCTGACCACATGGGCGCTGTCGCCGACGAACACCACGCGGCCATGCACGAAGCGATCCAGCTTTATGCAACGGAACTTGTAGACCGACAGCCAGTCGAGCCGGAACGGCTTGTCCCCGACGATCGCCTTGATGCGCGGGATAACCTTCGCTTCGCTGGCTTCCACCTTGGCGTCGGCGCCAAGGTCGAGCTGCAGGTCGATACGGTAGATATTGTCGGGCTGCGCGTGCAGCAGCGCCGACTTGCCGGGATGGAACGTCGGATCGAACCAGAACCAGCGCTCGGCGATGCCGTGATCGCCAAAGGGGCTCTCGTCCATCTCGATGTCCGCAATGAGGAACTGCTCCTCGAAGGTCTGGCCGGTGAAATCGAGCCCCATGCGCTCGCGCGTCGCCGACTTTGCCCCGTCGCAGGCCAGCAGCCAATCCGCTGCCAGCTCGTAGGTGCCCTCGGGGGTCTCGACGGTCAGCGTCACACCCTCGGAGCTTGCAGAATGGTCCACCACCTTCGACAGAAAGCGGATGTCGATGAGGTCGGGGAATTCCCGAGCGCGCTCGAGCAGGTACTCTTCGACGTAATACTGCTGGAGGTTGATGAAGGCCGGGTACTTGTGGCCGTCCTCGGGCAGCAGGTCGAAGCTGTAGACCTCTTCGTCGCCGTGGAACAGCCGCCCGACCTTCCAGGTCACGCCCTTCTCCAGCATGCGCTCGCCGACGCCCAGCCGGTCGAAGATTTCGAGCGTGCGCTTGGCCCAGCAGATCGCCCGGCTGCCGACCGAGACGACGTTGTTGTCATCGAGCACCACCGAGCGGATGCCCTGAAGCGCCAGATCGATCGCCATGGCAAGCCCGATGGGGCCCGCCCCGACGATGGCCACCGGCGCGCCGGTGGTGCCGCCGTCAAGCTCGGGCGGGCGCACGAAGGGCTGCGGGGCGTAGCTGTATGCTGGCATGGTCTCTCCTCCCTCATGCGTGCGGTCCGGCTCCTCCGCCGGGTCGCACGCGGGTCGTCTCGTATCGTGTCCGGCGCGGCACCCCGCGCCGAAGGCTGCTCAGCCCTGCAGGTCGGCCCACATCTGCTGGTCGCGCTCGGCGGTCCAGACGCGGGGGGTGTCGATGCCGCGGGCCTCGTCATAGGCGCGGCCGACATTGAACGGCAGGCAATGCTCGTAGATGGCGTAGTCGGCAAATTTCGGATCACACTCGGCGCGCACCGCGTCCCAGGCTTCCTTGAGCGTGCCGCCGCGGGCCACTACGCGGGCGACGGGCTTGTAGGTCGAGCGCACGAAATCGGCGGTGTTCTCCAGCGCCTGCATCACCTGCGCCTCGCCCACCAGCGCATCGCCGCGGCCCGGCGCGATGGCCTTGGGCTCGAAGGTGGCGATATTGGCCAGCGTCT
>JBLXGS010000016.1:0-162992 GCA_048381755.1 Roseobacteraceae bacterium | reverse complement strand
CGACCCAATCCTCGGGATGCGGCTCGATGTGCAGGTTGATGCCCTCGCGCTCGAAGACCGGCACCAGCTCTTCCATGGACCGCCACCAGGCGTCCTCGCAGGCCTCGATCATCGAGCCGGTGTGGCAGCAGTAGCAACTGCCCTTATCCGGGTGCGGGCCCCGACCGAATTCGGAGTTCATCGTGTCGACGCCCAGTTCGACGGCGATCTCGATGGCGCGCTTCCAGTACTTGACCGCTGCCTTGCGCTCGTCTTCGTCGTTGCTGGCCCAGCGGTACATCGGCAGCAGCGTGGCGATGCCGACGTTGGCGTCGGACAGCGCCTTCTTGAAGGTCTTGATGCGGTCGGGGAAGACGCGCGGCGCCTTGAACCATTCGAGAAAGTCCCCGCGGGGGCTGAGTTCGATCCAGTCGTAACCCAGCTCTGCCACCTTGGACGGCAGCTCCTCGAGGCTCAGATGGCGGTGCATGAAGGGGTCGAGTGCGATTTTCACGGCTTGGCCTTTCCTGGATGTCTGTCCTGTGTCGCGCCGGTCCTCCGTTGATCCCTGACCGGGCGCGTGTGGTGACTAGATGAGTGAGACGGAGCGCCCGCTGGTGGCGCTTTCCCGTGCCGCGTCGAGCACGGCGAGGGTGCGGGCGCCTTGCCTGGCGGTGACAGGTGGGGCGGAACCCTCCCGCACCGCCGCCGCGAAGGCTTCGTAGTAATCGTGGTAGCGGCCCTGCTCCGAGGGCACCTGGCGAGCGCCGTCCGAGGTGCGTAGAACGCCCCAGTTGCTCTCGGGCTCGAAGCCCCAGTTCTCGGGGTCCGCAGCCGGGCGCTTGCCGGCAAAGATCTGCTGCGCCTGCACGTCGGTGCTCTGCGACACGAAGCTGCCCTCCCCGCCAAGTGCCCGCAGCTCGCGCAGATTGAGGAAGTTGCACTTGCTGGCGTTGATGTGGGAATGCGTGCCGCCCTCGTGGCGCAGCGTGATGGTGAAGCCCGCGTCGGTCGGCCCCTCGGGCAGATCGAGGTAATCCATCTGCGCATCGACCTCCGTGACCGGGCCGAGCAGCCAGATCATCTGGTCGACGAGATGGCTGCCGAGATCGCGCAGCAGCCCGCCGGTGGGGCCGGCCTCGAGCGTCGCCGGGTCGTCGAAATCCATCCGCGAATGCACGCGCCAGAGCGGGCCGAGGGACTCGTCGCGCAGCACCTTGGCCAGCGTCTGCATGTCCGCATCGTAGCGGCGGTTCTGGTAGACGCCGAGCGTGACGCCCTTTGCCTGCGCCGCCGCGTCGAGCTCCAGCGCCGCCTCGGCGCTGGGGGCGAAGGGCTTGTCGGCCACCACGTGCAGCCCGGCCTCGATGGCCTCCAGCACCAGCTCGCGGCGGGTGTGCGGCGGTGTCGAGATGGTCACCGCGTCGCAGACCCCGGCCTCGATCATCGCGGCGAGGCTCGGGTAGACCGGTAGGCCGGGCCAATCCCCGTTGGCGGCGGCAACGGTGCCCGGCGCCCGCGCCACGATGCCCGCGAGCGCGCAGCCCTCCGCGGCGTCGATGAACGGTGCGTGAAAGTGACGCCCGCCGGTGCCGTAGCCGACAACTCCGATCCTCAGGGTCATGTGACCTCTCCTCCTCAGTCTTGCGCGCCAGCGTCTCCTCCTGCGGCGCGCGGGTCGTTTCTCAGATGTCCTGCGGTTTGAAATCCGAGACCGCGCGGGGCATGACCCGCTGCAGCAACTCGACGGATTTCTCCAGCCCTTCCAGGCTGTTGAGCAGCACGTCTTCATGTTCGATCGACAGCCAGCCGTCGTAGCCGGCCATCTTCAGGCGGTAGCAGAACTGCCGCCACCATTCCTCGCCGTGTCCGAAGCCGAGCGTGATGTAGCTCCAGCTACGCGCCGGAATGTCCATAAGAGAGCCGGTCTCCAGCAGGCCCGACACGGCCTGCACCGGCGCGTTCAGGAAGGTGTCCTTGGCGTGCACGTGGTAGATCGCCGCGCCCAGAGCCTCGGCCGCCACATGCGGATCGGCACCCATCCAGACCAGGTGCGACGGGTCGAGGTTGGCGCCGATCAGCGGGCCGATCTCGCCGCGCAGCTTCAGCAGCGAGGGCACGTTGTGCACGCATTGGTTGCCATGCAACTCGAGCGCGATGCGGCTGACGCCCGCCTCCTGTGCCAGCCCTGCGACCTCGGTCCAGAACGGCAGCAGCCGCTCTTCCCACTGATAGCGCAGGATCGCCTGCGTCTCCGGCGGCCAGGACGAGACGACCCAGTTCGGCATCCGGTCTCCGGCGCAGCCCTCGGGGAGGCCGGACATGGTGCAGACGGTATCCAGCCCCAGCTCGCCGGCGAGCCGCAGGGTGTTCTTCAGGCAGTCGCCCTGCGCCGGGTCGGTCGGGTGCAACGGGTTGCCATTGGCGTTGAGGCTGATGATCTCCAGCCCACGCGCCTCGAATTCCTTGAGATAGGCGCGACGCTTGTCGGCGCTGGCCAGCAGGTCGTTCAGGTTAAGATGCGGCGCGGTGGACCAGCCGCCGGTGGTCACCTCGATGCCCGAGACGCCCATGCGCTGCGCGTGGTCGAGCATCGCGTTGAAGCCCATGCCGCCGAGGCTGTCGGAGACGAAACCCAGCTTCATGCGTAGACCTCCGGACGGTCGATCATCGCCACGGCGGTCTTCGCGCCCGACGCCAGCGCGGTGACGCCCGCCTCGGCGACCACGGCCGCGGCGTATCCGTCCCAGGCCGAGGCCCCCTGCTCGGGGAAGGCCTCGCCCTGCACGAAGCGCAGGAAGGCGCGGTTCTGCTGGCGGTAGGCATCGAAGTAACGCCCGCGCCAGTCGGCTTCGAAGGTGGTGGCTTGGGTCTGCGCGCGGTCGAGCCGCGTGTAGGCCACGTGGTTCATCGAGATGCTGGCGGCCTCGCCGACAAGCTCGGCGCGCACGTCGTAGCCGTAGGCTGCATTGTTGTTGATCTCGATGGTCACCAGTTGGCCGCCTTCGGTTTCCAGCACCATGACCACCGGGGCCACCAGCGCGTCCGAGCGGGTCGGCTGGAAGGCCGAGATCGCGGTGTACTCGGTGCCCAGCACGTGGCGGACCACGTCGAACTCGTGCGGGGCGGAATTGGTGATCGCCATCGCGCCGGTGAACTCGGCGGCGGGAGTTTCGAGGTTGCGGTGGAAGTTGTGCATCATCAGCGGGCGGCCGAGCGCGCCGGCGGCCAATGCCGCGGTCATCTCGACGTAGGAGGGATCAAAGCGCCGCATGAAGCCCAGTTGCACGAAGCGCGCGCCGGCGGACTGCTCGGCCTCCATCACCGCGATGCACTCCTGCGACGATTGCGAGAGCGGTTTTTCGCAGAGCACCTTCTTGCCGGCCCGGATGCAGGCGAGCGAGAGCGGCGCATGAGTAAAATCGGGGCTGGCGATGATCACCGCGTCCACGTCGGAGCGGGCGATGACCCCCTCTGGATCGCTGGCCGCGTCCTTTGCGCCCAGCCGGTCGGCCACCGCCTTCGCCCGAGCGGCGTCCATGTCGCAGACCACCTGCAGAGCGGAGCCGGGCAGTTCCTCGGCGACGATCTTGGCATGGTCGGCGCCCATGAGGCCGGCTCCGATAATGGCAATTCGGGTGGTCATTTTCTCAATCCACGGGGTTCGGGGTGGGAATTCTGGGTGGTGACCCGGCTGACACGGGGGCCGGGTCACCAGGAGGGATGCGGTTTGGGAGCTACCGCATCCCCTGGAGGCTCAGTGGGCGGGTGGAGGATGCCCCTCGTGAGTCTCCATGTAGCCTTCGATCGACGCTTCCAGGTCGGCCATGGACTCGCCGCCGGCCATGAGGTCGGCGATCTCCTCGCGCGACTTGTCGCCCTTGCGGAAGTCCGCCGCGATGGCACCGCGGATCAGCACCGCGAAGTGGTCGCCCACCGCCATTGCGTGCATCACCTGGTGGGTGATGAAGATCACCGCGAGGCCGCGCCGCTTGGCCTCGTTGACGATGCGCAGCACGTGGGCGGCCTGCTTGACCCCCAGCGCGGCGGTCGGCTCGTCGAGGATCAGCACGCGGGCGCCGAAGTGCACCGCCCGGGCAATGGCCAGCGACTGGCGCTCACCGCCGGACAGGCCGCCGACCAGGCGGTCGCCGTCGGTGATCCGGGTGATGCCGAACTTCTGCACGGCATCCACGGCGATGGCGTTGGCCTTCTGGCGGTCGAAGACCTTGAACGGCCCCCAGCCCTTGGTCGGTTCGGAGCCGACAAAGAAGTTCCGGCCAACCGACATCAGCGGGTAGGTGCCGCCGAACTGGTGCACCGTGGCGATGCCCATCTGTTGCGCCTGCTTGGGGTTGCTGAAGTTTACAGGCTCGCCATCCATCAGCATCTCGCCGCGGGTGGGCTTGTGCACGCCCGAGAGGGTACGGATCAGGGTGGACTTGCCGGCGCCGTTGTCGCCGAGGAGGCAGAGCACCTCCCCTGCATGGACCTTGAGGCTGATTTCGTGAAGAACGTCGATCGGGCCAAAGCTCTTGTCGACACTGCGCATTTCAAGAACGGGTGCGGTCATCGCTCACTTCCCCTTTTTCGAGGCCGACATCGAGGTCGCCATGTTGCGGAAGGTGTCGTTCATCAGGACCGCGATAAGCAGCATGACACCGATGATGAGCGACGAGAGGTTTCGGTCGAAGGGCGTGTAGCCGATGCCCTGCTGGACGATCGCCAGGGTCGCGGTGCCGAAGAAGACGCCCGCCACGGTGCCGAAGCCGCCGGTCAGAAGCACCCCGCCGACGACCACCGCGATGATGCAGTTGAAGATCAGCGCGAAGTTGGTGGTAGTGGTGGCCGAGTTCGACAGGACCGTCTCGCAGACACCCGAGAGGGCAGCGGCCATGGCGGTCAGGATGAACAGCGAGATCTTCAGCTTGTTGATCGGGATGCCTGCGTTGCGCGCGCTTTCCTTGTCGCCGCCGAGCGCGAGGATCCAGTTGCCCCAGGGCGACATGTGCAGCACGTAGTAGAGCGCGGCGGCGATGGCGATCCACCAGAAGACCGAGGACTGGAAGCCCCAGAAGTGGTAGTCGCCGAAGATGAACTTCGCCACCGGCGGCGAGGTGAGCGCCTGGCTCGTGGTGTCGGTCAGCAGCAGAGACAGGAACAGCGTCAGGCCGGAGACCGCGAAGAGCGTCGCGAGGGTGACGATCAGCGAGGGCACATTTGTGCGGGTCACCAGCATGCCGTTGATCCAGCCGACCACGAAGGCGATGCCGAAGGTGATCAGCAGGCCGACGACGAAGGGCAGCCCGTAGAAGCCGCAGGCGACGGCCATCGACATCTTGGCCGCCGGCACCATGGCGCCGATGGAAATATCGAGTTCGCCGGCAATCATCAGGAAGCCGATGGGAATGGCGATGATCCCGATGGTCGAGGCCATGTTGACCCAGGACGAGGTGCCGAAAGGCGACAGGAAGTTCCGGTCATACCCGAAGTACGCGAAGAAGACGAAGACCAGTACCATGCCCATGAAGGCGCCAACCTCGGGACGGCGGAACAGGGCGCCGATGGAAAAAGACGGCGTGGCGGCGGGCCGCGCGGGTTTCGATGTCTGTGATGTGGTTTCCATGGTCATACGGTTCTCTCTGGCAAGGGTGCGGTCTCCGCGCGGGCACCCTCGGGGTGCGCGAGCGCCGGGCGGGACGTCCCGGACCTTCTGGCCCGGGACCGAGGTCGCGGTGACTTAGCGGGCGCCCTTCGACACGCCGGCGAGGGCGGTGTCGATGTTCGACGCGTCGACGATCGCCGGTCCGGTCAGCACCGGATCGGTGGCCAGCTCGGTGCCGAAGTCGATATGGGCGGCGAGCATGGCGGTGGCGAGGAAGCCCTGCAGGTAGGGTTGCTGGTCGATCGCCATCTTCTGGGTGCCGGCCTTGATCCGGTCGAGCGCGGACTCGCTGAGGTCGAAGGAGCCGACCATCACCCGGTCCTGCGCGCCGATCTGGGCGACGGCGTTGGTCGAGGCGTCGGCGGACCAGGCGGCCAGCGAGATCACCGCGTCGATCGATTGGTCGGCGACCAGCTCGGACTTGATGGATTCCGCGGTGCCGGTGATGTCGCCGTCGAGGTTGGCCGGGGTGCGCAGGATGATCACCTCCGAGCCGCCCTCCTCGCCGCCTTCCTTGACGCCGGCGCAGCGGCTTTCATGGTTGACCGCGCCCGGGGTGTGAATGTGGCAGAGGATCTTCTGCGCGCCCTGCTCGGCCATGTAGGCACCGCCGGCCTTGCCCGCGACGAACTCGTCCGAGCCGAAGTAGTTGACGCCCTGAACGTCGTCCTTCACGTCCTGGCCGGAGTTGTACATCATGATCTTGATGCCCTTCTCCGCAGCGGCCTGCAGCGCGGGAACCTGCGCCTCGGGGACCCAGACCGGGATCGCGATGCCTTCGACGCCCTGCGCCACGGCCTGGTTGATCAGGTTCACCAGATCCGGGCCGAAGTTGTCGTAGTTGGGCGTGCGCAGGTAGTTCACCGAGCCGCCGTTCGCCTCGACCATCAGGGTCGCGTCGTCCACGCCCTTCTTGATCAGGTTGAAAAAGCCATCCTCGATCGAACCGGCGATCACCGCGATGTTCGCAGCGGACGCCGGAACGGCGGTGGCTGCGAGAACGGCGGCGCAAACGGTCGCTTTCAGGGTCTTGGTCAGTTGCATGCGTAGTTCCTCCCTAAGGTACGTCACCGCCTTTTGGCGGCAGTCAACGTCCGTGGACCCGGTCCCGCGCTCCTCTTGCGGTGTCCCGGCGGACAACTCGGCTGGTGCGCAAAAGCCTCACGGCCCCTGCGCATGCGTCGCGGCATGGTGCCGCGGGAAATCTGAAAAACTCCTCCATGTGACACGGCTCCTCTGCCGCATCCGCCAGGGCCTCCTCGCCGCTGGTCCCTGAATATTGCCGATTGACATAAAACAGATCAATCGTACCAATCTAAGCAGATGCATTTCGTATCAATCTGTCTCATTCCGATGTCGTGGTGAGACAAAATGAGACAAATGGAGCAGGTCATGTCACGTCCCACGATCAAGGATCTGGCACGGGAAGCGGGGGTCTCCGTGGCCACCGTGAACCGGGTGATCAGCGGCGCAGAATCCGTGCGCCAGTCGACGCGCGAAATCGTCCTCAATGCGGCTGAAAACATTGGATTTTACGGACTTGGAACGATCGAGAACTCGGTCTTCCAAGGGCGGGAGACCCACCGACTGGCGATCCTCTTGCAACAGGGACACCGGGTGTTTTACCGCGGCCTCGGAAACGCGCTGATCCACGCCGCCGAGTCCTATTCTGGCGCAAACATCTCATTGGAACTGGAATATCTCGACGACCTCTCCCCGGACCATGTCGCAGAGAGAATCACTGCCCTCGGGAGAGCCTCAGAATCGCTCGCGGTGGTCGCTGCAGAGCACCCGATGGTCTCGGACGCGATCACCACGCTGATGGAAAGTGGCGTGCCGGTCTCGGCGCTGATCGGCCCGCTCTCGGCCCGCGGCAACGTCGGATATATCGGCCACGACAACTGGAAGAAGGGCCGCATGGCCGGCTGGGCCTTTCACAAGTGCTGCCCCGAGCCCGGCAAGATCGGGATCCTGCTGGGCAACCACCGCTACCGCAATCAGGAGATCAACGAGAGCGGCTTTCGCTCTTACTTCCGCGAGCACAACACGGATTTCGTGCTGCTCGAACCGCTGCCCACCTTCGAGTCCGCCGCCGTCGCCCGCGAGATGACCGAGAAGCTGTTCCAGGAGCACCCCGACATGCGCGGGCTCTTCGTCTCCGGCGGCGGCATCACCGGCGCGCTGGCAGCGCTGCGCGAGCACAAGCCGGAGGAAGGTTTCGTCTGTGTTGCCTACGAGCTTTTCGATGCCACGCGGGCCGCGCTGATTGACGGTACGATCACCATGACCCTCTCCTACCCGCTGGAATGCTTCGCACGGCAGATCATCGAGACCATGGTCAAGGCCAAGAAGGCAGGCCCGGAAGCCGGCGCACAGCGGGTGAACATCCCCTTCGACGTGCACACCTCCGAGAATGTCTGAGGAGCGCGGCAGCGGCTATCCGTCCGCGTGCTTCTGCGCGATCAGCGTGGCATAGGCCTGAAAGCCGAGCAGCGTGCCGGCATCGCGGCGGCGGGCGTATTCATCCATCAGGCCCTGCGCCAGCTCGGGCCCGATCTGCCCCCTTTCGCGCATCATGTTGGTGGTGAATTGCACCCAGATTATCATGCCGTCATCGTCGCGGATCACCCGCGGCGACATCCAGAAGTCCCGCGTCTCGAAGCCAGCCCCACGCGCGATCTCCGCAAGTTGGCCGCAAATGAACGGATCGACCACAAAGTTCTGCTGGAAATAGATCTGGCATGCGGCCAGCGGATCGCCCGGGAAACTGGCCAGGCTGCCTTTGGAAAAATCTCCGTCGAAGATCACCAGCCAGCCGCCATTGCGCAGCACGCGAAAGGCCTCGTCCAGCAGCGGAGCGGGATCCAGGACATGGCTCAGAACCGTGTGCAGCACCACGAGGTCCACAGACGCATCCTCGAGTCCAAGCGCCGTGCCGTCGCGCGTCTCGAACCGCAGGTTGCCGATCCCCTCGGCCAATGCGCGGGCATGCGGCAGGAATCCCGCGGCCGGTTCGGTGGCAAGCACGTCGGCCGCGGGGGCCCAGGCTGCAATCCGGCGCGAGACCGGTCCGGAGCCGGCCCCGATCTCGACGACACGCTTGATCTGCGCTTTCGGTAGCGCGTCGAGGTAGCGGTCCACGGCGGCACTCATCACCGGCTCTGCCGCGCGCCTCTCCAGCGCCTCGACCGCCACGGCGATGAAATCGTCGCCCGCCGCACTCATGTTGGAAAATGGGTCTGCCATAGCGCTCCTCCCCATGGCTTTTGCCTCGACCGGGCGGATGCAAGCCACCCGGCATGACGCTGCGGCTTCACCCCGACCGCGCCGACGCGCAAGCCGGGTCACCGCCGCAAGAATAGCATGGAAACCGTATCGGCGCAGTCCGCTCCGCGAGCCGGGCCGGTGTAGCGGCATACCGGAGCGAACCTGCGCCCGGGTTGGCAGCCCTGAGCCAGTCCGATTGCACCACCTCTTCGGCGGCCAAGGGCGCCTAACCAGACGCCGATCTGCTTACGCACAAGTCCGGACTACCCAATCTGCTTTTCTTCGCGACATCCGACGTCAGACCCGTTGGCAACTCCTACCTCTGTCCCCCAAACCCAGTTCATCCGATCGCGCTCGACGCGCCCAGCCTCCCGATACGATCATCGCTTCGTCGCAGGCAGGGCGAGATTTATGCCGCGAGACTCAGTCGCACATGTATACAAGGCCGCCCATCCTCCGGGCATGGCCTTCAGCCCAAAGCCGCACAGCTTCCGATCAAATCTCCGACCAAAAGTCCGTACTTTGCACAATTATTAGAAGAGACTCTCCTCACGCCCACAAAAGCCCGGGCCAAGGGGATGCAACCCGCGGCAGCTGGGCGAGAGTCGGTATACAAAATGACATGACAATCAGAACGACAGGGACCCAGACATGAGACTTCTCACAAGCCTCGCAACCGCCGCTTTCGCCCTTCTCGCAGCACAGACGGCCAGCGCGCAGACCGTCGCGCTTGGCACCACCAAGGGCGGCTCGACCGGACAGGTCGGCACCGCCATCGCCAATATCGCCACCACCGCGGGCGAGATCCGGGTGATCCCGCAGGAGACCGCCAACACCGCGCAATACATCCCGATGGTCGACCAAGGCCGCATCGAGTTCGGTATCGCCAACTATCCGCAGACCGCCTTTGCCATCACGGGTACCGGCCTGTCCGAGGGCAAGCCTTCCGAGCACCTGCAGATCGTCGCCACACTTATGGACTTCAAGTCCGGCATGCTGGTGCTGAAGGCCTCGGGCATCGAGAGCACCGCCGATCTTGCCGGCCACAAGGTGCCGCGCTTTCCGGACAACTCGCTGGGCGATTTCGTGATCCGCGCGGTGCTGGCCACCGCGGATCTCACCTATGACGACGTCGAGGAAGTGCCCATGGCCAACTTCCCCTCGATGTTCCAGGGCCTGAAGGACGGCACGCTCGACACCTCCATCGCCACCATCGGCTCTGCCGCCGTGATGGACATCGCTGCAGCCGCGGGGGATGTGAAGTTCCTGTCCTTCGACGAGGCGGATGACGCCGAGCAGCTCGACGCGGTGCTGCCGGGCACATTGGTCTACGACGTCACCGGCTCCGAGCAGCCGGGCGTCAAGGGCGAGACGAAGATCTTCGGCTACCCCTACCTGCTCTTCGCCAACGACGAGACCCCGGCCGAGGTCGTGACCGCGATGATACAGGCGCTCTACGAAGGCAAGGACGCGCTGCTGGCGACCTCGCCGATGTGGGACACCTTCTACCCCGAAACCATGGCCCGCGCGACCGGCCTGCCCTACCACCCCGCCGCCGCCGCCTTCTACAAGGAAAAGGGCCTGCTGCCGGAAGGCTGACCCCACCCCCGGTCGCCGCAGCCCTGCGCTGCGGCGGCCCCGCTTCCCTGACGACCCAAGACACCGGAACAGCGCATGAGCCAAGACACCGCCCCGAAACCCCTGCTGATCGCACAGATCATGGCGGCCGCCGTGCCGTTGCTGGCGATCACCTGGGTCCTCAAGTTGCCCACTCACATGGGCCTGCTGATCTTTCCCGAACAGATCGCGGCGGTGATGCTGGCGCTGTCGCTGGCGACCATCTACCTCAACACCCGGGGCCGTGCCGGGCTGCCGCGCGGCGTGGACCTCGCGCTTGCGCTGCTGTCGCTGGGCGTGGGCGGCTGGGTCTTCGCCCGCTTCCAGGTGCTTTCCGAGCAGGCAATCTACTACCCGACCGAGGCGCTGATCCTCGGCATCTGCGTGGTCGGGCTCGTGCTGGACACGGTGCGCCGCGTGCTGGGCTGGGTGCTGGTCGGGATCTTCGCGCTCTTCGTCGCCTACGCGCTGTGGAGCGACGTTCTGCCCGGCGCGCTGGCGGGCCGACCGATGCCGCTGACCGAGCTGCTGCAATATCTCGCCACCGACAGCGCCGCCACATGGGGCTCATCGCTGCAGGTGGCCTGCTTCGTGGTGGTTGTTTTCGTGCTTTTCGGCGGCTTCCTGATCGCGGTCGGCGGCGGCGAGTTCTTCACCCAGCTGTCGATGCGGGTCTCGGGCTCGGGCCCGGGTGGCGCGGCAAAGATCGGCGTCACCGCCTCGGCGCTCTTTGGCTCGATCTCGGGCTCGGCGGTGTCGAACGTCATGTCCACCGGGGTGATGACCATCCCGATGATGATCCGCTCGGGGCTATCGCGGGTGCAGGCCGGCGCGATCGAGGCCGTCGCCTCCACCGGCGGCCAGCTGATGCCGCCGATCATGGGCGCCGCGGCCTTTCTCATGGCAGAGCTGCTGCAGGTGGACTACCGCGAAATCCTCGTCGCCGCGCTGCTGCCGGCGCTGATCTACTATGCCTCGATCTTCCTGCAGATCGACTTCCTCGCCCGTCGCGACAAGGTCGGCTCGCTGGCCGGAGAGCGGCGCGAGACGATGAAGACCATTCTGCGCGCGGGCTGGAGCACCATGCTGGGTTTCGTGGTGCTGCTGGGCAGCATCTTCGTGCTGAACCGCGAGGCCGAGGTGGCCGCCACCTGGACGGTCTTCGCGCTGGTGATCGCCGCGCTGACCGCGCAACAGCTCCGCCCCGGGATGAGCGGCAGCCTGACGCTGCGCGGCTGCTGGTCCGCGCTGAGCAAGACCGGCCAGGCCGTGGCCGAGGTGCTGCTGGTGACCGCCGCCGCGGGCATGATCGTCGGCATCCTGTCGATCACCGGGCTCGGCTTCACCCTGTCGATCCTGTTGCTAGACCTTGGCGGCAGCACGCTCTTCGGCATGCTGGCGGTCACCGCGCTGGTGGCCATCGTGCTGGGGCTCGGCCTGCCGACCACGGCTGTCTACCTGCTGCTCGCTTCGCTCGCCGCCCCGGCGCTGGTGCAGGTCGGCATCCCGCCGATCGCCGCGCATATGTTCGTCTTCTACTACGGCATGTTGTCGATGATCACCCCGCCCATCGCGCTCGCCTCCTTCGCGGCGGCGGCGATTTCCGGCGCGGGCCAGATCCGCACGGGTGTGGAGAGCTTTCGCGTCGGCTGGGTCGCCTACCTGCTGCCCTTCCTGTTCATCTACAAGCCGGCACTGCTGATGGACGGCACCGCCCCAGAAGTCCTTTACGTCGCGGTCTCGTCACTGGTGGCACTGGTGTTGGTTGCCGGAGGGGTCATCGGCCACGCGCTGCGGCCCCTGCAGGGCGTGATGCGGCTGCTCTGGGCCGGCACCGGGCTGGCCACCATCGCCCCGCTCAACGCGCTCGCCGGACACGCGGTGGAATGGGGCGTCTCGGCCTTCGGCCTGCTGCTGCTGGCACAGCACCTGACCCCGGTGCTGCGCGCCCGCCGCGCTGCGACTTGAGCGCGGTGGACCGGCCAGGATGCCGTGACACCCTTCAGCCGTAGAACTTCAGAACCGAAAAGGCGCAGGCTCCGGGATGGAGACCTGCGCCTTCGCGCTTTGGCAGGGTGACGGCACGACATCAACGCCCCGCCCGGTGATCACGCGCAGCCGTCGGCAGGCGCCTCAGCGAACTTGGTCCATTCGCCACACTTGATCTCGATGACGCAATCCGGAAGCTCGGCATCGTGCCCCTGAAGACAGACGTCGTCGTCGACGCCCCCGAGAAGCGCACGCCCTCCATCTGCCGGACCAGCGCGGCCCGCTCTTCGTCCAGCTGCACCGATCGCCGGTTGTGCCGCGGCCTCCATCAGCTGATTGAGCAGGTAGACCCCGTCATAGGCCTAGGCGTCGGTAAGGTGCGCGCCCAGCTTGTGGATGCCGCGCGCCTCCAGCTCCGCGACAAACTTGGTCTTGAAACCCTCGGACCGCTCGGTGCGGCTGCGCCAGAAGCCGGCGACCACCATCGTGCTATTGCGCTCTTCACCTAAGAACTCGACCTCCTGCGGGTCAGCCAAGACCTACGGGCCGATGATCCGCCCCGAGACAGGCCTCGGCAAGACTCCGATCGGTCGCCAGTTCCACCGCCGAGCCAGAGAGCATCTCGCGCCCCAGTTCGATCGCGACGCCCCGCTGCGCCACTTCCAGCGCCATGAGAGTGTTCCGCAAGACCAACTGGATCGAGAGCCCGCCATTGTTGATCTCGGGCACCAGCGTCATGCCCGACATCCATCGCGCGGCCGGGCTGGCACTGGTCAGATCGCGCCCATCGAAGGTGATCTTGCCGCCCCGCGGCCTGCGCGCGTCCTGCTGCGCGCACAAGCCGCGAGGTCTTGCCCGCACTGTTCAAGCCCGGCACGGTGTCGCTCTCGCCCTCAGCGACCGAGAGCGACACGCCGCGCACCGCGAGGGCGTGCGGCAAAAGAGCTTCAGCGGTGCCCACCTGCCGCCAGGCCGGTCGGCCCGCGAATGCTGTCCCAGCATCACGTTCCCAACCACGGACAGGTGCGGCATCAGGCGGATGTCGTGGTAGATGCGCGCCATGCCGAGCCCGATGCGCGCCCGCGAGGGGCAACGTCGATCATTGCGCCGCCGAGGCGGATGAGTCCCTTATCCCGCCGATCGACGCCCGACAGCAGGTTGAAGATGGCAGTCTTGCCGGCCCCTTTCGGCCCGATCAGTGCCACGCACCCGCCCTCGGGGGCGGTGAGCGTCACAACGGCGATCACCGCCAGGCCCCCGAAGGAGATCGACAGGTTCTCGACCGAGAGGATCGGCGTGCTCATTCGGCCACCTCCACGGCGGTGTCTTCGCGCGACGGCGCGGATGGGTCAGGCGCTTAATCGCGGCGCGGGTGATCAGTCCCTCGGGGCGGAAAACCATCATCACCAAGGTCACCACGCCAAGGATCACGAAATGCCAGCTCTCGTCGCGGATGGAGACCGCCCCGGTCTCACCAAGCAGCGCCGAGAGCTTCTCGGTCAGCGCGGGCAGGCCTGCGCGCAGCAACTCCGGCATCCACGTGACGAAGGAGGCCCCAGCATAGGCCCCGACGCCCTGAAACCCCGCCCCGCCGAGATCGATCTGCCGGGCGGCCACCGCGAGGTTGATGGCGCAGGCAAACACCACGTTGATCGCCAGCAGCGTGAGAAGTCCGGCCCAATATCCGCTCATCACAGTTTCCCCTTGCTGATGGTGTTGTGGCCGAAGAGGCCCTGCGGCCCGGCCAGCAGGGTCAGTAACAGCGCGGCCCGGACCGCAACCTGCGGCGAGACCTCGCCCCAGTTCACCGTGAAGAGCGCACCCGCGAGGCGGCAGGGCAGCCCAGTCAGCATAAAGACCACGGGCACGGCGCGGCCGGTCTCGAGCGCGAGGACGGCCACCGCATCCGGAATTCCGGAGATAGCGCGCAGTCTACGCCCGATGCGCGTGGGGCGCATGATCCAAGCGGGCCTGACGCTCAACGCCAGCACGATGAAGAAGCTGACTAACTTCGGCCCCCGGAAGACCAGCCCGTCGAACTCGGCGGTCAGATCACCCGGCGGGCCGCGAAAGCGTCGCGCCTCTCCGCCGCAGGCGATGCGCAAGAGGGTCTCGAGGACCAGCAGGAAGCTCAGCGACGACACGTGCGGGATCGCGTGCTCGCTGCTGTCGCCGAATTTGGTCTGCACATGGCGAAAGGTGAAGCGCTCGACGACAAGCGAGCAGAGGATCGCCGCCGCGATGCCGATGGTCCGCGTGAGGGCCACGGCGACCGAGAGGTATACCGAGCCGAGCATCGCGCGCTCATGCACTGTTGCAGGGGTGTCGTCCCCATCCCGTGGGTATTTTGTACACATTCTGAGACCACCCTTAGGTCTTTCTCCCGCACGATTCCTCAACTCGCGGAAGGTCAGGATCGCGATCCAAGCCATGACTTCAGCCCAGACGCGCCCTCTCCGGGGCCAACTGCCTCAAATTTAACCATCAACCTTTGATCCCGAATTTTCGATTAAAACATAAATAATATCGCATGTACACATGGAGATTTCAGCTCCTATGAGGCACGCACCCCAAGAAGCGAGGCACCCAGACAGCCGAAAAGATCACCCCGAGCGCACGGAACGAACTGGACAGGGAAAGTCTCATTTGTAATGACATTCAGTATACAAATTGCTGACAGAAGGACGCGTCAGATGAGTGCATCGCCGGACCAAGGAAACGACCGCGTGATCGTGGTGGGCGCGGGTCCCGTGGGTCTGGTGGCCGCCTGCTCGCTCGCCGCCGAGGGGATTCCCGTCACCATCCTCGAAAAAAGCGAGGACCTGCCCAAGGACCTGCGCGCCTCGACCTTCCATCCGCCGACCATGGACATGCTCGACCGCTTCGGGGTGATGGAAAAGCTGATCCCGCGCGGGCTCGTCTGTCCGAACTGGCAGTTCCGCGGCCGGACCGAGGGGGTCATCGCCACCTTCGATCTGGGCCTGCTGGCGGGGGACACCAACCACCCCTACCGACTGCAATGCGAGCAGTGGAAACTGACCGAGATGCTGCGCGACCTGATCGAGACCTCGGAGATGGCCGAGATCGTCTACAAGGTCCGCGCCACCGGCTTGACGCAGGACGCCGACGGTGTGACGCTCACCGTCGAGCATGAGGACGGCAGCACCGAGCCGATGCGCGCCGCCTATGTGATCGCAGCCGACGGCGCGCATTCGCAGTTGCGCAAGGCACTGGACATCGAGTTCGAGGGGATGACCATTCCCGAGATCTTCCTGTCCATGTCGACGCCCTTCGACTTCTCGGCAGCGATGGAGGACCTGACTCCGATCTCCTACATCACCGACCCCAAGGAATGGGCTGTGATCCTGCAGACGCCGAGCCTCTGGCGCGTGCTGCTGCCGACCGATCCGGGCCTCACCGACGAGCAGGTCAAGGACCCCGAGGGCATGGAGGCGCGCATGCAGGCGCTCTGCCCCAAGCCGGGCCGCTACGAGATCGCCCATGCCACCGCCTACCGGGTGCACCAGCGGGTCGCGAAGAACTACGTGAAGGGCCGCGCCTTCCTCGTGGGCGACGCCGCCCACCTCAACAACCCGCTCGGCGGAATGGGAATGAACGGCGGCGTGCACGACGCGGTGAACCTCGTCGAGAAGCTGGCCCTCATCTGGCGCGGCGAGGCGGGCATGGACCTCCTGGACCTCTACGAGCGCCAGCGCCGCAAGGCCTGCATCGACACCGTGCAGCAGCAATCGATCCGCAACCGCCGGATGATGGCCGAAACCGACCCCACCGCGCGCGCCGCCTACCACGAGGAGATGCGCCGCACCGCCGAGGACCGCGCCGCGCATCTCGCCTTCGTGCGCAAGTCCTCGATGATCCAGTCCCTGCGCGATCTCGACGCTGTGGCCTGACGCACCTCCTGACAGACCTCCCCCACAAAGGAACACGACCGTGACCGACAGCCTTGGCTACCGCATGAAGTTCGGGGTGATCGCCCCCTCGACCAACACCTCCGTGCAGCCGGAATTCGACGACATGCGCCCGGTGGGCGTGACCAACCACTTCTCGCGCATCGTGATCCCCGACGATCCGGTCAACTCGGACGAGGATTTCAACGAGCTGGTGATGCGCATCCGCGGCGCCACGATGGAGGCCATCGATGCGGTCAAGACCTGCGGCCCCGGCGCGATGATCATGGGCATGTCCGCCGAGACCTTCTGGGACGGCAAGGACCGCGCCGACACGCTCAAGGCGCAGGTCGAAGAGCGCGCCGGAATGCCCGTCGCCATGGGCTCCGACGCCTGCCAGGCGGCGCTTTCGAAATTCGGCGAGGTCAAGCGCATCGCCGTTGTCACCCCCTACATGCCGATCGGCGACGAGCAGGTGCGCAAGTTCTTCACCGACTGCGGCTACGAGGTGGTCACGGTGAAGGGTCTGAAGTGCAAGAGCCCCGTGCTCATCGCACATGAGACCGAGCAGACGCTGCGCGACGCGATCATCGAGGTGAACGACCCGTCGGTCGAGGCCATCGTGCAGGCCGGCACCAACCTTGCCATGGCCCGCGTCGGCGCCATGGCCGAGTTCTGGCTGGACAAGCCGGTGATCGCCATCAACACGGCGACCTACTGGCACGCGCTGCGGATGAACGGCATCGAGGACAAGGTGCAGGGCTTCGGCTCGCTCCTGTCGCATTACTGAAGCGCGGGCGGATGCGCTACGACTTCATTCCGCTCCCCGAGCGCGAGAAACTGGTCTTCCCTTACGGGAAGACCATCGCCGTCATCCTGACCACCAACCTCGAGTATCGGGACAAGCAGCGCGATGATCCCGAGCCCTGCCAGCCCGGCGCTCCGGGGATCGTCGGCGGCACGCTCCACGGCAACACCTACGACACCCCCAATGGAACCTGGCGCGAAGACGGCCAGCGTATCGGCTTCTGGCGCATGTTCCATGTCATCGAGGTGGAGGGCATCCCGACCTCCACCTCAATGAACGCCAAGATGGCACTGGAGTGCCACCAAATGATCGTGGCGGCCACAGCGCGCGGCGACAATATCGCGCCGCGCAACTTCGTGCAGCCCCGCCTGCAGAACGACGAAAAGCCTTGTTTGATCACCACCGAATGCGAGCGTGACCTCGTGTCAATCACCTACACCTCCGAGGTCGACGACGTCACCGTCTTCATGCGCCAGGGCAAGGACGTGGACGGCGCGATCGAGGTCTTCAGGGATCAGCTTAACGGGCGGCGCGGCGCAGCGATCGCGCAGGGCTCGGGGCGGGTGATGAACATGGGCCTGCGCCCGCATGTGGTCGGCCAGCCCTTCCGGATCCGTGCGCTGCGGGACTTTCTGCGCTATGTGAAGCAGTTCGACGATATCTGGTTCTGTTCCCGTGAAGAACTGGCAGACTGGTATCTCGATCACTGCGCGCAAGGCGCCCCAGAAAAGAGAGCCGCATGACACCCAGCGAGTCCGATCTGCAAGACCTGCCCTCCGTGGCCGACCTTGGCCGCCCTGCGGACCGGGCCTATCACACCATTCGCGCGGCGATCCTGTCGCGCGAGCTTCCGCCCGGCGCGCATCTCGCCGAAAGCACGCTGGCCGAGATGTGCGGCGCGTCCCGCACCCCTGTACGCGAGGCGCTGCAGCGCCTCAGCGCCGAGGGGCTGGCGCTCTCCGAGGGCCGCAGCCGCTTCGTCGCCGACTTCAACTACGACGAGGTCTCGGTGGTCTTCGAGCTGCGCGCCCGGATCGAAGGTTACGCCGCCAGCCTCGCCGCCCGCCACATCACGGATGCCGAACTGGAGCGGCTGGCCGATCTGGTCCGGCAGATGGACGAGGTCCCGGCCACCGAGCCGGAGAGCTTCGTGCCGCTCAACGATCAGTTCCACAAGCTGATCCTCAACGCCACGCGCTCGACGCAGCTGCGCTCGGTCACCGCGCAGGTCTTTGCGCTGCCGCTGGCGACGATCAAGCAGTTCCTCTGCGACCAGCCACTCGACCCGGTTCGCTCGAACTCCCACCACAAGGACATCCTGCGCGCGCTGCGCAGCCGCGACCCGGAATGGGCCTCGGCGGCGATGCTCGGCCATATCCTGTCGAGCCGGCCACTGCGCTCGGAAATCCAGAAAGACAGGGCTCCATGACAGACCTCTCCGGGCGCGTCGCGCTCGTCACCGGCGCCTCGCGCGGGCTAGGCCGCGAGATGGCGCTCGAACTGGCCACCACCGGCGCCGCGCTGGCGCTGCATGGCAGCCGCGACAGCGACGCGCTCAGCCAGACGCTTGCCGAGGTCCGCGCCCTCGGTGCGAGTGCTGAAGCCTTCACCTGCGACGCCGCCGACGCGCAGGGATGCGCCGCCACAATCGCAGCGATCGAGGCCCGCCTCGCCCCGGTCGACATCCTCGTCAACAACGCCGGGCTGGGGATGCGCGCCATCTCCGAGACCTTCAACACCGAGCCGACGAAGTTCTGGGAGGCCGACCCCGAGGCCTGGGCCCGGATCATCGCCACCAACGTCAACGGTCCGCTGAACTTTGCCCGCGCCGTGGTGCCCGGCATGATCGCCCGAGGCTGGGGGCGGATCGTCAATATCTCGACCTCGGATCTCACCATGGTGCGCCGCGGCTATTCCCCCTACGGGCCCAGCAAGGCCGCGCTCGAGGCCGCCTCGCGGGTCTGGGCGCAGGATCTCGAGGGCACCGGCGTGACGGTCAACGTCTACCTGCCCGGCGGCGCTGCCGACACCGACCTGCTGCCGCCCTCGCCGGACAAGAAGGGCGCCGACGGCAACCTCCTGCCCGCCGAAATCATGCGGCGCGGTATCGGCTGGCTCTGCGGGCCCGGCTCTGACGGGGTGACCGGCGGGCGCTTCATCGCCCGGCTCTGGGACCCCGGGCTGCCCGCGCCCGAGGCCGCCGCGGCCGCCCGCGCGCCGCATCGTACCAAACCGGAGATCATGTAACCCGTGCTGCAACTTGCCCCCGACATCACCCTCGAGCGGATCATCGACCTCGATCCGTTCCGCCTGCCGCTCGATTTCCTGTTCCCCGATGCCAGCCTCGACGCGCTGACGCCCGCGCAGGAATGGCTGGAGGGCTGGCACGTAGATTTCACCAGCGCCGAAGTGCTGCTCGGGGTGCAGAGCCACCTGCTGCGCCTCGGCGGGCGGATCATTCTCGTCGACACCTGCGTCGGAGACTGCAAGCAGCGCCCGGCCCGACCTGAATGGCACCAGCGCAGCGGCGCGGACTATCTGCACCGCCTTGCCGCCGCCGGGGTACGTCCCGAGGATGTGGACGTGGTCTTCTGCACCCATCTTCACGGCGATCACGCGGGTTGGAATACCCGGCTCGAGGACGGCCGCTGGGTGCCCACCTTCCCCAATGCGCGCTACCTCGTCGGCCGCGCCGAGCTCCGTCACTGGATGGCCGAGGAGGCCCGTGCGCCGGGCGTCGCCGGACATGGGGTTTACGCCGACAGTGTACTGCCGATCCTCGAGGCGGGACTGATGGACGAGGTCGAGGACGGCGCCGATCTCGGCGCCGCGCTCACGCTGGAAGCCGGGCTGCTGCACAGCTGCGACCTGTCCGGGCATTCTCCGGGCCAACTCGGGCTGCGGCTCTCGCACCCAGGTGGGCGGCTGCTGCTCTGCGGCGACGCCGTGCATTCGCCGCTACAGCTGGCGCAGCCGGACTGGTCCTCGCGCTTCTGCTTCGACGGCGCCGAAGCGGCACGCAAGCGGCGCGCCTTGCTAGCTGAGCTTGCCGAGAGCGGCGACCTGCTGGTCCCGGCCCACCTGCGCGGCGCCATGGCGCTGCGGGTGCAGGCCGAGGGGGACGCCTGGCGCCCGGAATGGGTCTGACGGGGATGCGATGCGCGCGCCGCTCAGCCGGGACTGCGGGTGCGCTGGATCTTCATCTTGTAGGTCAGCTGATCCGCCGGGTGCCAGTTGATCGAGCAGATCAGCACCCCCTGTGCGGTCACGTAGCGGCGCAGCAGTTGCAGCGATTGCGCCCCGTCTGCCAACCCCAGCAGACGCTGCGGCACTTCGGGCATGGCGCGGGCCCGGATGTCCTGTTCAACGACGTCGATGGGCACGCCCGCGGCCTCTTCCAGCCGGGCAAAGAACGGCCCATGGACCTGGCCGAAGCCCGCGACGACCTCGCGAAATCGCTCGGGCACGAAGGACTCGATGAAGCACAAGGGCCGCCCGCCCGGCTCGGTCCAGCGCACGCCGTCAACGCGGATCCAGCGCTCGCCCTCCGCGCCGCCGACAGTCTCGGCCAGCGCCGCGTCGAGCACCACGTCCTGCTGCCCCATCAGCACGAAGTAGGTCTCGACCGCGACCTGGAACAGTTCCTGCAGGTCGGTGAAGCTCTGCGCGTAATGCACCTGCGGGTGGCTCGAGATGACGCGGGTTCCGACACCCTGCCGGCGCTCGACGAAACCGCCCTCGGTCAGGTTGCGCAGCGCCTCGCGCACGGTGAAGCGCGAGGTCTCGAATTCCGCCGCCAGTTCCACCTCGGTCGGCAGCAGCGAGCCCACCGGGTAAAGCCCGTCGCGCAACCGCTGCTCGAGCTGCCGCTGAAGCCGCGCGTAGCGCGGCCCCACGGCCTCCTCCGCCGCGCCGGAGGGCGTGCGCTTGGCAGGCAGGTCTTCGGACATGTGGCTGTAACTCCCCCAGTTTCCCGATCCGGCAGCCGCCCCGCGCGCGCAGGGGTCCGGACCGCTGCCAAACCGGGCCCCATCTAAATCCAGACACCACCGCAGGACAAGCGACATGACCCTCCCCCTCTCCACCACCCGCAGCGCCCGCGCATTCGGGCACCGCGCCCGCCTCGGTATCGTGGTGCCGCCCACCAACACGGTGAACGAGGCGGAATGGGCGCGGATGGTGCCCGAGGGGGTGACATTCCACAGCCACCGCATGCCCCTGCACGGCGGGCTCGACACGCCCGAGGGGCTGGCCGCGCTGCACGCCGATCTCGACCAGGCGATTGCCATGCTGACCCCGGCGGGCGTTGACGTGGTGGCCTATGCCTGCACCGCCGGCTCCACTGTCACCCCGGCGCAATCCCTGCCGGAGGCGCTGACTGTGCGAAATGGCGTGCCGGTGATCACCACCGCCGCTGCGGTGGTCGATGCGCTGCGCGCCGTGGAAGCGCGGAAGATCAGCGTCGCGACGCCCTATCACGAAGCGCTCAATCAGCACGAGGCGCATTTCCTGCACGACCACGGCTTCGAGGTGCTCGGAATCCGCGGGCTCGGGATCGGCGCAGGTGGGCCGTCGGAGTTCCCCCGCATCGCCCGCACCACGCTGGCCGAGGTCCGCGCGCATGTGCTGCAGACGGTCACGCCCGGCAGCGAGGCGGTGCTGCTGGCCTGTACCGATTTCCCGACCCTGCCACTAATTCCCGAACTGGAGCAGGACCTCGGAATTCCGGTGATCAGTTCGAACACCGCGACGCTGCGCGCCGCCCTGCTCGCGGCAGGCCTCCCGGCACGCGCTGCCGCGCCCGCCGGCAGACTGCTCTCCTGACCTCTTCTTCCCCCACCGCAAGTGCCCCCATGACTGACACTCCCCGCACCATCGCCGTGCTTGGCCGCGCAGGCGGCATCGACCGCGCCCTCGTCTCGCAGCGCGCCGTGAAGGGCGGCAGGGTGATCGTGCTCGACCGACCCGCCTCGCTCGAGCGCCACCCGGTCCGCTTCAGCACGGTCGGCCCCGGCGCGGTGGACACCGCTTTCCTGCGTGGCGGCACCGGGCACTCGGACGAAAGCGGCCCCGACGTGCCGGCTCCGGAGCGCCACAAGGCCGGCACACCGCTGGGACGTGTCGCGGAGCCTCTGGACATTGCCGGCCCGATCCGCTTCCTGCTGAGCGAGGATGCCGGCTTCATCACCGGTCAGGTGCTCTGGGTGAACGGCGAAAGCTACACGCGATGACCCGCAGCCAGGCGACCGCGCCGCAACCTGATCCGCACCCGCGCGGCATCCATGTCCCGAACGGAGGCTTCATGGCCCGCCCTTCCCTGTCCCGCGCGCTGGCGTGGCTCGCCCTCGTCGCGCTCTCGGCGTTGCTCGCCGCCGCGCTCGATCTGGTACATTTCCCCGCAGCGCTGCTGCTGGGTCCGATGCTGGCCGCGATTGCGCTTGCGGCATCCGGGGTGACCTCGGGCCCCCGCGCGATCTCGGCCCCGCGTCCGCTGTTCGAGCTGGCGCAGGCGGCGGTGGGCGCCATGATCGCCGGGCAGATCCCCGCCTCGGTGCTGCCCGAGATCGGCCGCGACTGGCCGATCTTCGCCGCCGGCGTGGTCTCGGTGATCGTGGCCGCGGCGCTGCTCGGCTACCTGCTGGCGCGCCGGCAGGTGCTGCCCGGAAACACCGCGGTCTGGGGATCGTCGCCAGGCGCGGCGCAGGCCATGGTCTTCCTCGCCGAGGCGCATGGCGCGGACATCAGGCTTGTGGCGGTGATGCAATACCTGCGCGTCGGCATGGTGGCGGGCGGCGCGTCGCTGGTGGCGCGCTTCTGGGTCGGTGCGCCCGAGATCGCCAGCACCCCGACGCCCTGGTTTCCCGCCCCCGACCGCGGCCTGCTCGACGCGCTGCTGCTGATGGCGGTCGGCGTGGTGCTGACCCGCATCACACGCATGGCCGCCGGGACCTTCCTGATCCCGCTGCTGCTCGGCGCATTTGCGAACGGCATGGGCTGGTTGTCGCCGGTGACCCCGGAATGGATGATGGCGCTGGCCTACGCGGTGATCGGCTGGGCCATCGGCCTGCGCTTCAGCCGCGACATCCTGCGCCACACGGCGCGCGCGCTGCCGCGGCTGGCCGTCTCGATCCTGCTGCTGATGGGGCTCTGCGGGCTGATGGCGGCGGCGCTGGTCGCCTTCGCCGGGATCGACCCGCTGACCGCTTACCTCGCCACCAGCCCCGGGGGCGCCGACTCCGTTGCGGTGATCGCCGCCGCGAGCGACGTGGACATGGCCTTTGTCATGGCCATGCAGACGCTGCGCTTCATCGTCGTGCTAGCCACCGGCCCAATGATCGCACGCTTCGTCGCGGCCCGGGTCGACGCGGCGCTGCAGGCGCCTTCGGACCGCTAGGCCGGGAGAAGATCGAAGACCGCTTCGGCCACGTCCCGACCGTTGACCTGCACGATCACCGCATGCGGGCCGGGGTGCAGGCGGAACGTCGTGGCGTCGCCCTTCATTCGGTGCGTCTTGGCAAGCGTCAGCGGCTTGTCCGGCGCGAGCCTCGCCGACTTCAGCTTGAACACCTTTTCCGCACTGCCGCCGCGGCGGTGAAAGCGCAGCCGGTAGTCGACCAGCACCGGCCCGGCTTCGAGCGAGCTCAGCGTGACTTCAAAGCGCATTGTCTCGCCGATCCGCACCTCCGGCTCTGCCACCACGACCCGCGCCGTCACCGGCAGCTCGGCGCGGTAGCCGAGCAGCGCCAGCGCCTCGGGCTCGCCGCGCTTCACAGCCGTGCGCAGCGCGTGGCGGGTGATCCAGTCCATCTCCTTTGGCACCTGCCGCCCCTCGGCCTGCCAGTTCGACAGCCGCGCGATCACCTCGGCGGGTGCGATCTTCGACAGATCGTTGAGGTGGTTGGCCACCGACCGTGTGACAAAGCGCGTGCCATCCGCGTGCAGCGCATCGAGATAGCGCAGCGGCACCAGCGGATCGAGCGTGATCCCCATTCCCCAGGGCAGCTTCGGCCGCGTGCCCTCGGAGACCAGCCGCCGCACATGGTAATGCCGGTCTTCGACCCAGCCATCGAGCCGCGCCAGAACCTCTTCGGGCCAACGGTTGAGGAAAGGCCGAAGCGCGAACTCCATGGAAAACCGCTGCGTCGCCGCGTGCAGCAGATCAAGCGCGCGGTCCGGATGGGCCATGCCATGCTTCACCGCCAGAACGCCGGGCACGGCATGGATGAAGCGCCCGAAATCATCGTCCTTCAGCGCCGGATCGAGCGGCGGTGGCAGCGCCGCCTCGACCTGTTCTGCCATTTCGGGAAATCCCGAAGGAAGCTGTTCCGCCAAGGTGTCGGCCAGCACCTCGAGCCGGGCATGTACGCCCAGCCCCTGCAGCTGCGGCAGCGCGCTCTCCACGAAGCGCCCGGCATCGAAGCCTGGCAGCACCGCGAACTCGCGGCTGAGATCGCTCAGTGACTGGCGATTGAACAGCTGGTCCGCGAGCGAGAAGCCCGCCCCGCCGCCCTGCCCGTCGGGTCCTCTTGCCATGGCTGCCGCCTCAGATCGTCGCCAGCGTCTCACCGCCGTCGAGCACGATGTTCTGCCCGACGATGAAGCGCGCATGGACCGAGCAAAGATAGGCGCACATGCGCCCGAAATCCGCCGCCTGACCGTATTCGCGCGTGGGAATGCCCGCGGCGCGCTCGGCGCTGATCTCGGGGATCGGGCGGCCGGTCTTTTCCGACTCGTGGCGGTCCATCTGCACGATCCGGTCGGTCTCGTGCACGCCGGGCAGCAGGTTGTTGATCGTGACGCCCTTTTCCGCGACCTGCCGCGAGGTACCGGCGACAAAGCCCGTCAGCCCCGCGCGAGCCGAATTCGACAGGCCCAGCTGCAGGATCGGTGCCTTCACCGAGCGCGAGGTGATGTTGACCACCCGTCCCCAGCCACGCTCCATCATGCCCGGCAGCAGCGCCTGCATCAGCGCGATCGGGGTCAGCATGTTGCCGTCCAGCGCCTTGAGAAAATCGGTCCGGTCCCAGTCGCTCCAGATCCCCGGCGGCGGGCCGCCCGCGTTGGTCACCAGGATGTCGGCGCCGCGCGCCACTTCCAGCACCTGGGCCCGGCCGTCCTCGGAGACAATGTCCGCGGCGACGGTCCGCACCTCGACACCGTAGGTCGCACGGATCGCCGCCGCGGTTTCCTCGAGCGCCTCCGCGCCGCGCGCGTTCATCACGAGGTTGCACCCCGCCTCGGCCAGCGCCTCGGCGCAGCCGCGCCCCAGCCCTTTCGACGAGGCGCAGACCAGCGCCGTTTTTCCCGCGATCCCGAGATCCATCCTATGCTCCCTTTGCAGTCTGCCGGCAAAACGCCGGGCTCGGGGCCATATGATGACACATTCCCCTGACAGACAATGGCGTGTAGGCTGGGGCGTCCCCGAAGGGCCCGCCCTCGGTCCGGGAACGGCACAGCCGGTCGAGACGTTTCGGGATTATCCGAAATGCGTGCGCAAGTAGAGACGAGTGATGGCAGACGCCCTTTCCAGCGCGCCCCCGCGGGCCACCCACAGCGTGACGGTCTACCGCGGAGCGCATCTGCGCGTCGTCAGCGGTGCGAACCTCGGGGACGAGCTGAGCTTTGCCGAGGACCTTCAGCCCGACGACGTCTACGCGCTCTCGCCCGCCGCCCGCCCGATGCGCTTGGGTGTGCTGCCCGCCGGGGCCTCGCCGTTCCGCATCGCGGCGGGCAGCGAGTTGGGACAGCCGGGGGCGGAGCTGCATCTCGACGCCTGCCTGACCTTCATGTGTGGCGACGGGACGATCACCGAAGCGCTGGTGCTGGTTGAAACAACTGCAGAGGGTCTGGTGGCCCAGGTCTGCCTGATGCCACTCGCCCCCATGCAACCGCGCAAGGACTACACGCTGGTCGGTGTCAGCCGGGACACAGCGCTTGCCCGCTTCGCCCAGGCCGCCTGCGTCTCCTTCACCGGCGGGACGATGATCACCCTCGCCTCGGGCGCGCAGCGCGCGGTCGAGGATCTGCGCGTCGGCGACCGCGTTCTGACCCGGGACGATGGTCCCCAGGAGCTGCGCTGGATCGGTCATCAGACCCTGCGCGCCGTGGGGGCCTTCGCCCCGATCCTGATCCGCGCCGGCACGCTCAACGCGGCCCGCGACCTGCTTGTCAGCCCCGACCACCGGCTCTTCGTCTACCAGCGCAGCGACCGGCTGGGCGCGGGGCGCTCTGAGCTGCTGCTGCGCGCCCGCCACCTGATCAACGACGAGACGGTGCTGCGCCGGGAAGGTGGCTTCGTGGACTACTACCAGATGCTCTTCGATCACCACCAGATCATCTACGCCGAAGGTATCGCGGCGGAATCCATGCTGGTGGACACCCGCACCCGCGCCGCCCTGCCCGCCGAACTCTCGAGCCAACTGGCAGGCCTGCTGCCACGCCACCGGTGTTCCGACCAGCCGGAGCTGGAGGTGCAGGAAACCCTGCTGCAACGGCCAGACGTTGCGGAACTGCTCCGGCGCTCCTCGGCAGGCTGAGCGCGGCTCCCGATATCGGAGATCTGCAGCCTCAAGCAAAAGGCGACGGACGGCACCGACGACCGGCCCTTTCTCCGACATGGTCAAAAAGGCCCCGCAGAGGGCCCAACTCCTACCGTTCAGCGCGCCTCACGCGGCCTCACCTCAACCTCGACGCACCTAGGCCCCCAAGAAATCCCGCAGCTTCTTCTCTTTAAAAATACGCCCGCCGGAGGCTGCAACAGGCGCTGGCTTCAGTGGCTGCGCAGCGCCTCGATCAGCTCGTGCTTGGTCATCTTCGAGCGCCCGTCGATGCCGATTTCCTGCGCGCGCTCGTAGAGGGCGTCTTTCGTCCACTCTTCATAGGGCGGCGCCTTGCCGCCCTTGGTCGAGGGGTGCATGTCGGGGTTGGCCTTGGCGTTGGAAATGCGCGCTGCCTTCTCCGCCGAGTAGCCCTGATCGCGCAGGTCCTCGTAGAGCTTGTCGTCCTTGATCGAGGGGCCGTGGTCCTTGGTCATGGCAGGTCTCCTTTCACCGGGTCAACCGCCGTCCGGCGCGCGCGGTTCCCCATAGACAAAACCCCCGCCCGCACCTATACGCGCGCTCATGCTGGACACCGCTTCGAACCGCCCCACCCTGCCGCCCGAGATCGCGCGGCGCCGCACCTTCGCGATCATCTCGCACCCGGATGCGGGCAAGACCACGCTGACCGAAAAGTTCCTGCTTTTCGGCGGGGCGATCCAGATGGCCGGACAGGTCCGTGCCAAGGGCGAGGCACGCCGCACGCGCTCGGACTTCATGAAGATGGAGCAGGAGCGCGGCATCTCGGTCTCCGCCTCGGCGATGTCCTTCGAATACGGCAAGTTTCGCTACAACCTCGTCGACACGCCCGGCCACTCGGACTTCTCGGAAGACACCTACCGCACGCTGACCGCAGTGGATGCGGCGATCATGGTGATCGACGGCGCCAAGGGTGTGGAAAGCCAGACCCAGAAGCTCTTCGAAGTCTGCCGTTTGCGCGACCTGCCGATCCTGACCTTCTGCAACAAGATGGACCGCGAGGCGCGGGACACCTTCGAGATCATCGACGAGATCCAGGAAAACCTCGCCATCGACGTGACGCCTGCCAGCTGGCCGATCGGCATGGGGCGCGACTTCCTCGGCTGCTACGACATGATCCACGACCGGCTGGAACTGATGGACCGCGCCGACCGCAACCGCGTCGCGGAATCGATCAAGATCAGCGGCCTCGATGACCCCAAGCTGGCCGAGCACGTGCCCGCAGAGCTGCTCGAGCAGCTGCGCGAGGAGGTCGAGATGGCGCGCGAGCTGCTGCCCGCGCTCGATCCGCAGTCGGTGCTCGAGGGGCACATGACCCCGATCTGGTTCGGTTCGGCGATCAACTCCTTCGGCGTGAAGGAACTGATGGACGGCATCGGCGAGCTCGCCCCGGAGCCGCAGCCGACCTCGGCCGCGCCCCGCCAGATCGCCCCGGACGAGAAGAAGGTTGCGGGCTTTGTCTTCAAGGTGCAGGCCAACATGGACCCCAAGCACCGCGACCGCGTCGCCTTCGTGCGCCTGTCGTCGGGACATTTCGAGCGCGGCATGAAGCTCACCCATGTGCGGACCAAGAAGCCCATGGCGATCTCGAACCCGGTGCTCTTCCTCGCCGCCGACCGCGAGCTCGCGGAAGAGGCCTGGGCCGGCGACATCATCGGCATCCCCAACCACGGCCAGCTCCGCATCGGCGACACGCTGACCGAGGGCGAGGCGCTGAAGGTCACCGGCATTCCGTCCTTTGCCCCGGAACTGCTGCAGAGCGTGCGGGCGGGCGATCCGCTGAAGGCCAAGCACCTGGAAAAGGCGCTCTACCAGTTCGCCGAGGAAGGCGCGGCCAAGGTCTTCAAGCCGTCGATCGGCTCGGGCTACATCGTCGGCGTCGTCGGCGCGCTGCAGTTCGAGGTGCTGGGGGCGCGGATCGAGCAGGAGTATTCGCTGCCGGTGCGCTTCGAGGCCTCGCAGTTCACCTCGGCGCGCTGGGTGCATGGCGAGAAGACTGCGGTCGAGAAGTTCGCCGCGGCCAACAAGCAGCACATCGCCCACGACAACGACGGTGACATCGTCTACCTCACGCGCATGCAGTGGGACATCGACCGTGTAGAGCGCGACTATCCGGGCGTGACCCTCTCTGCCACCAAGGAAATGATGGTCTGAACCGCGCTGTTGCAGGCTTGCACAGGCTAAATCCCTGACCAAACGTCACTTTGTCTCGGACGGCGCCGCGAAATCACATTTTCGCGGCGCCGTTCTGTTTGGGGGACACCTCGGCCGCGCCTGCCGCTATACTCGCCCCGTCAGAGGGTGCGAAGCCCCGGGCAGAGAACGACAAAAGACGATCGAGGCAGCATGTCCCAGCATAGCGTGATCATCCGGCCGCTGGAGGCCGGCGACGAGGCCGCATGGCGCGAGCTCTGGACCGGGTATCTCACCTTCTACGAGACCTCGGTGCCCGAGGCGGTCTATGCCAGCACCTTCGCGCGGCTGCTGGGCGACGATCCGCAGGATTTCCATGGGCTGCTGGCCCTCGTCGATGGCGTGCCGGTCGGGCTGGTGCATTACGTCTTCCACCGCCACTGCTGGCGCATCGAGAACGTCTGCTACCTGCAAGACCTCTACGCCGCCCCCGAAGCGCGCGGCACGGGCGTGGGCCGGGCGCTGATCGAGGCGGTCTACGCTGCCGCCGACGCCGAGGGCGCGCCGAACGTCTACTGGATGACGCAGGACTTCAACACCACCGCGCGCCAGCTCTACGACCGGATCGGCACGCAGACCCCCTTCATCAAGTACCAGCGGAGCTGACCCGTGCGGCGGTTGCTGCCCCTGCTCGGCCTGCTGATCGGTGCCTGCGCGCCGATGGCGCCGGAAAGCGTGAGCCGTGCCGCCAACGCCGCGACCGTCGCTCCGGATGTCAGCCCGCCGCTCGAGAGCCGCTTCGGCGCGCCCGACCCGGTGCCGCCGCAAGCCGCCAACACGCAGATCGCACGGGACATTCTCGACCTCGCCTTCATGCTGGAGTCGGGCCGAGCGCTGCCGGTCTTCACCCGCTTCGAGGGACCGGTGACGCTGCGCGTTGATGGCAAGGCACCGGCAAGCCTCGCCCCCGACCTGTCCCGCCTGCTGCGCCGACTGCGCGAGGAGGCCGGAATCGACATCACCGAGGTGGACCGCGGCGAGGCGAACATCACGCTGGTGCCGGTGCCGCGACGGACCATCCGCCGCGAGCTGCCGCAGGCGGCCTGTTTCGTCATTCCCGGGGTCAGCTCCTGGCGTGAGTTCCGGCGCGCGCAATCGGCAGGAGAGACCAGCTGGACCGAGGTGCGCGACCGCGACAGGGTAGCGGTCTTCCTCCCCGCCGATGCCGCCCCGCAGGAACTGCGCGACTGCCTGCACGAGGAGATCGCGCAGGCCCTGGGGCCGCTGAACGATCTCTACCGGCTGGGCGGGAGCGTGTTCAACGACGACAACGTCCACACCGTGCTCTCGGGCTACGACATGCTTGTGCTGCGCGCCTTCTACGATCCGGCGCTGCGCACGGGGATGAGCCGCGGCGAGGTGGCCGCCGCCCTGCCCGCGATCCTCGCCCGGCTGAACCCGGCGGGCGCGCAGGTGCCCGACCGCCAGCTTGCCCCGACGCCGCGCCCCTGGATCGAGGCGATCCAGACCGCGCTGACCACCGGCGCCCCGATGCCGCAACGCCGCGCTGCCGGAGAAGAGGCGCTGCGCCTCGCCCGTGCCGAGGGCTGGCGCGATCACCGGCTCGGCTTCTCGCATTTCGCGCTCGGGCGGCTTCTGGTCGGCAGCGATCCCGTAACTGCGGAGGCTCAGTTCCGCGCTGCCCGCCGCGTCTTCTCGGCGCTGCCCGACGCCCGGCTGCACGAGGCCTACGCCGACGCCCAGCTCGCGGCGCTCGCCCTGCGCATGGACCGCCCCGAGGAAGCACTGGCGCTGACCGCACCGCAGGAGACCACCGCGAAGCGCTATGAGAACGCCGCGCTGCTGGCCAGCCTGATGACCCTGCGCGCCGAGGCACTGGACGCGCTGGGGCGCCGTGCCGAGGCCTCCGAGGTCCGTCTGGACTCTCTGGGATGGGCACGCTACGGCTTCGGCCCGGATTGGGACGGCGGCGCACAGAGACGCAAGCTCGCGGCGCTCGATCCGGCACGAGGGAGTTGAGGAGAGCGCATGATCGTCATCGCGGCAGCCATTCTTGGCGGCATCATCGGCGGGATCACCGCCAGGCGCCGCAAGGGCAACAGGGCGGACATCGCGCAGTTCGTCGCGGTCTATGCCATCGCTTTCGGGCTGGCCGGGCTGATCCTGACCATCTTGGTGGAAAAGCTCGCCTTCTGACGCCCAATTCACGGCGTTCGCACTTTAATCCCAAGGCTCCTGGGGGCGCTGCCCCCTCGCCCTGCGGGCTCCCCCCCGGCGTATTTCGAAAGAGAAGAAGACGCGGGTTGAGGGCATCGGCGCGGCGCGGCATCATCGCACGCGGAGGTGGCGCATGTTCCTGCGATTTTTCGAAACCCTGAGATCCGCCCAGGTGCCGGTGTCGCTGCGCGAGTTCCTCAGCTTCCTCGAGGCGCTGAAGGCGGGGTTGGCGCGCTATGACGTCGAGGGGTTTTACTACCTCGCGCGCACGGCGCTGGTGAAGGACGAGCGCCATCTCGACCGCTTCGACCGCGCCTTCTCCGAGGCCTTCAAGGGGCTCGAGGCGATCTCGCTGGAGGAGATGGTCGAGGCACTCGACCTGCCCGAGGACTGGCTGCGCAAGATGGCCGAGAAGCACCTCAGCCCCGAGGAACGCGCCGAGATCGAGGCGGCGGGCGGCTTCGACAAGCTCATGGAGACGCTGAAGCAGCGGCTGCGCGAGCAGCAGGCGCGGCACCAGGGTGGCAACAAGTGGATCGGCACCGCCGGCACCTCGCCCTTCGGAGCCTATGGCTACAATCCCGAGGGCGTGCGCATCGGCCAGGAGGAGAGCCGCCACCAGCGCGCCGTGAAGGTCTGGGACAAGCGCGAGTTCCGCAATTTCGACGACCAGGTGGAGCTCGGCACGCGCAACATCAAGGTGGCGCTGAAGCGGCTGCGCGCCTGGGCCCGCGACGGCGCGGCCGAGGAGCTCGATCTCGACGGCACCATCCGCGCCACCGCCGAGCATGGCTACCTGGATGTGAAAACCCGGCCCGAGCGGCGCAATGCGGTCAAGGTGCTGCTGTTTCTCGACGTGGGCGGCTCGATGGACCCGCATGTGACGGTGGTCGAGGAACTCTTCTCGGCAGCCCGGGCCGAGTTCAAGCACCTCGAGCACTACTACTTCCACAATTGCCTCTACGAAGGGGTCTGGCGCGACAACCGGCGGCGCTGGGGCGCGCAGATGCCGACCTGGGAGGTGCTCAACACCTACGGGCCGGACTACAAGTGCATCTTCGTCGGCGACGCCTCGATGAGCCCCTACGAGATCGCCGTGCCGGGCGGGGCGAACGAGCATTGGAACAAGGAGGCGGGCGAGGTCTGGCTGCGCCGGGCGCGGCTGCACTGGCCCGATCACCTGTGGATCAACCCCGTGCCCGAGAAGCACTGGGGCTATACGCAGTCGATCTCGATGATCCGCGAAATTTTCGAGGAGCGCATGGTGCCGATGACGCTGGAAGGGATCGAGCGCGGTATCCGCGAGCTGGCGCGCTAGAATTCCACCTCAAGCTCGACGATCTCGTCGGGCTCGGCCAGCGCCCCCTCGGTCCATTCCTTCATCGGCGCCCAGTCGAGGATGGTGTCCACGTAGGCCTCGAGCCGGTCATCGAGCTGCACCGAGTAAGTCCGGAAGCGGGTACAGACCGGCGCATACATCGCATCGGCCACCGAGGGGTTTTCGCCAAAGAGGAACGGGCCGCCGTGGCCGTCGAGGCATTCGTTCCAGATCACCTTGATGCGCTCGACGTCGGGCCGCGCGCCCGAGAAGATCTTGAAGCTCGCGTGCCGCGCCTTGAGGTTCATCGGCAGCGCCGAGCGCAGGTTGTAGAAACCCGAATGCATCTCGCCCGAGATCGACCGGCAATGCGAGCGCGCGGCGATATCCTCGGGGTAGAGACCGGCATCGGGGAAGATCTCGTTGAGGTACTGGGCGATGGCCAGCGTGTCCCAGACCTGCACCCGTCCGTGGATCAGCCGCGGCACCAGCACCGTCGGCGAGAGCAGCAGCAGCTCCTGCCGGGCGGTGGCGTCGGAGGTGTCGACCATCTCCTCGATGAAATCCAGCCCGGCCATGCGGCACAGCAGCCAGCCGCGCAGCGACCAGGACGAGTAGTTCTTCGATGAAATGGTGAGCGTTGCCTCGGCCATGTCTGCTCCTCCGGCTGTCCCCGAACAAAAGACCACATTTTCTTGTCGCATCGGCTACGCAGACCTGGCTAGCGTTTTCACGAGGCAGCGAAGGGAAAACGACGTGCTCTACGCCGGATACCAGGGACTTGATGATTTTATCGCCCCTTTTCGAATGGCGGCGATGCAGGGGATCAATTTCATGCCCCGGCTCAACGGCTCCTTCGCGCAACTGACGCGCCACAACAGCGCCGCGATGGAGATGGTCAGCCGCTTCCGGCTCAGCCACAGCCGCCCGGCCTTCGGCATCCATTCGGTGCGTGTCGACAACCGCGACGTGCCTGTGGTCGAGGAGGTGGCGCTCGACCTGCCGTTCGGCCAGCTTCTGCGTTTCCGCAAGGACATGGACACGCCGCAGCCTAAGGTGCTGGTGACCGCGCCGCTCTCGGGGCATTTCGCCACGCTGCTCGCGGGCACGGTGAAAGTCCTGCTGCGCGACCATGACGTCTATATCACCGACTGGGAGAATGCCCGCGATGTGCCCCTCTCCGAAGGGGATTTCGGCGTCGAGGATTACGTCGCCTACGTCATCCGCTTTCTCGAGGAGATTGGCCCCGGTGGGCATATCCTCGGGGTCTGCCAGCCCTGCGTGCAGGCGCTGGCCGCGGTGGCGGTCATGTCCGAGGAGCGCAACCCGGCCACGCCGCTGTCGATGACCCTGATGGCCGGGCCGGTGGACGTGCGCGAGAGCCCGACGATGGTCAACGATCTGGCCAACGAGAAGCCGATCGAATGGTTCGAGCGCAACGTGATCGCCCGCGTGCCCTGGCGCTATGCGGGGGCCGGGCGCAAGGTCTATCCGGGCTTCGTGCAGCTCACCGCCTTCATGTCGATGAACATGGATCGGCACAGGGCGCAGCACAAACGGCTCTATGATCACCTCGTTGCCGGGGAGACCGAAGAGGCGCGCAGGATCAAGGAGTTCTACGACGAGTATTTCGCCGTGCTCGACCTCACCGAGGAATTCTACATCGAAACCATCGAGCGCGTCTTCCAGAAGGCCGAGCTGGCAACCGGCGAGTTCACCTACCGCGGGCGCAAGGTCGATCCGTCCAAGATCCGCCACACCGCGCTGCTGACCGTCGAGGGCGGGCGCGACGACATCTGCGGGCTCGGCCAGACCTCTGCGGCGCATGATCTCTGTTCCTCGCTGCGCCCGCATCTCAAACGCCACCACCTGCAGGCCAACGTCGGGCACTACGGCGTGTTCAACGGCCGCAAGTGGGAAAACGAGATTTACCCGGTGGTGCGCAACATGATCCTCGCGATGGAATGACCGCTCGGGCCGCCGTGGCGGAAAGGCGACGGCGACGGGTGTTGGCACAGCAGAGCACTTGTGGAGATTGCGCACGCCGCGACAAAGCGCCAGTCTCCGCGCCATGAGCGCAGAGAAGAACACCCCCTATCCCGGCGGAATCGCAGCCATTCTCACCCAGATGGACGGGCGCCGCGATGCCATCGACTATGCGCTCGGCGAAGCCCTTCCGTCCTATGATACGCCGCTGACCGAGCTGGCGACGCAAATCGTCACCGACCCCGATGCGGATCCCGCCGAGGCACCGCCTTTCCGCTCGTCCTACCACCGCAAGCGCCATGCGCTGCGCCGCGAGCTGACCGGGCGTTCGGAGCTGGTGTTTCTCAACGCGCTGCTTATCGCCCATCTGCGCAAGCGGGACTTCCCGTCACATGCCCCGGCCCTGTTCCAGCGTCTCTGGACCGAGCAGGGCGAGGCACTGCTGGAACAGCTCGATCCACGTTGGCTGGTCTCGTCGGTCACCACATTCGGCGACCACGGGCTGAGCCTCGTACAGCGCTCGGTCGGGCTGGCGTTGAGCACGCTTTTCGGCACGATGAAGCTCTACGAGTCCGAACGGCTCTACTCGGGGTTGCCCTCCGACCGTCCCCACGCGCTCGACCTGCGCGACCGCGGACCGCTGCCACTGGAGATGGACGGCTATTCGCTCTCGGGGGGCGGGCTCGATGTGAACATGATCGGGCGGCTGTGGCTCGAGGCCGAGGGCGATCCGGTGATCGGCCCGCTGGCGCACCATCTGCTGGAGATGCTGATCACCGACGAGCGCACGGTGTTCCGCCGCCTGATGACCATGCGCAAGCGCCAGGCCCGGCGCAGCGACACTCCCCCGAAAGGCGATTTGGCAGGCAATCCCGCGCCGGTTCCCGCCAGCCATCGCGGCCTCACCGCAAGCGCCCTGCGCTGGGGGCTCACCTCTACCATCCGTGCGCCGCTGCCCGAGATCGCGCGGTTTGCCGCGCATCATATCGAGCTGGGGGCGCAGGTGCTGCACATCCACCTCGATGCGCCCGACGCAGAAGCCGAGGCTTTCCTTAACCGGCACCCGGCGATCCGGGTCACCCAATGCGACGAGGCCTACTGGCGGGCCAGCGAGCGCCGCCGCCCCGAAGCGCATCAGGTCCGCCAGGCCCTCAACGCGACCCAGAGCCTGCGGGACGGGCTGGGCGTGCACTGGCTTGGGCATCTGGACGTCGACGAGTTCCTGCTGCCGCAGCGCCCCATGTCCGAGCTGCTCACCGAGGTGCCGCTCGGCGCCGCCTTTGCCCGCGTCGCGCCAGCCGAGGCACTGGCGCCGGAAAGCGGCATGCCACAGCACTTCAAGACCACGCACAAGCACGCCGGGCAGCCGAAGTCCGTGCTGCAGGAGATCTACCCCACCTTCGGCGCGCATCTCTACGGTGGTTTCTTCAGCCATACCTCGGGCAAGGTCTTTGCCCGCACCGGCATCGAGGACACGAGGCTCGGCATCCACACGCTGAAATACCGTGGCGAGGATGCCACCAACCGCCACCGGCTGGGCGAGGTCTGGCTGGCGCATCTGCACGCCCGCTCGTGGGAGCAGTTCCGCGCCGACCTGGAGTTCCGCCAGACGCTCGGGTCCTACCGCAAGAGCTCGGAGCGGCCCGAGATGGGACAGGCCGAGCTGCTTGCCTTCCTGACCGTGGAGGAAGGCGACGACGGACTGCGGGCGCTCTTCGACGAGGTCTGTGCCGATACGCCCGCGCTGCGCGCGCGGCTGTCGGCGCGGGGCATGCTGATCGATCACCCGTTCGACCCCGACGCCGCCGTGATCCGCACCTTCGGAGCGCTGCCTTGATCCGCTGGGGCACGGTGACCACCACCAATGCACCCCTGCCCCGGATCCTCGAGTTCGCGGCCTGGCATCTCGAGCTGGGCGCGCACCGGCTCTACATCTACCTCGACGCCCCCGATCCGGAGGCGGCGCAGATGCTCGGCGCTCATCCGAAGATCCGCGTCTTCACCACCGATGCCGACTGGTGGGCAAAGCGCGGCAAGCGCCCCGAAAAGCATCAGGCCCGGCAGGGTCGCAACGCGCGTCACGCCAATAACCGCAGACCCGAGACCGACTGGCTCGCGCATATCGACGTGGACGAGTTCCTGCTGCCGCGCCGACCGATTGCCGAGCAGCTGGCCGAGCTGCCGGACACCTGCCTCTGCGCCCGCGTCCGACCGGTCGAGGCGCTGGCCCCCATGCCCGGAGGCGGCACGCCCGAGACGCTGTTCAAGGCCTTCCACCTCGACCAGCGCGACCGCCAGCGTGCCGCCGAGGCCTGCTTTCCCACCTGGGGGCGGCACCTCTCGGGCGGGTTCCTGAGCCACGTCGCCGGCAAGCTCTTCTTTCGTCCGGGGACCGAGGGGCTCGAGATCCGCATCCATAACGTGACCCTCGGCGATCGGACGAACCCCGGAGAACGTCCGCTGCCGGACACCGAGTTGGGACACTTCCACGCCGCAGACTGGGACCACTTCCTCTCGGCCTACCGCTTCCGGCTGGCCCAGGGGTCTTATCGCGCCGAGCTGAAGCCGCAGGCACGCGGCGAGGGAGCGGTGAGCGTGCACGATCTCTTCGCCCTGATCGAGGAGGCGGGCGGCGAAGCGGCGCTGCGCGCCTTCTACGACGAGGTCTGCACCGCTTCGCCCGACCTCACACGGCGCCTTGCCGAGCACGGCCTCCTGCGCCGCTGGACGCTGGACCTGCCCGCCCTGCGCGCACGCCACTTCGGCGGCCCGCCTGAGCGCTGACCCCCGCTTGACCCCTGCTGCCCCGGGCCGTCAACTCGGAGTGCACCAATTCCGGAACGCCCATGCTCACCGTCCTCACCCACGACATCCTGCCCGTCTTCGCGCTGCTGGCACTTGGTTTCCTGCTGGGGCGCCGCGGGGTCTTCGCCCGGCAGGACGCGGCCTCGGCCAACCGCGTGGCGCTGATGGTGATGCAGCCCGGGCTGATCTTCGTCGTGATCGCCACGGTGCCCTTCGCCGCGTTCGAACTGCGCGCGCTGCTCACCTACGGCGCCTGCGAGGCGCTGGCCTTCGCCGCCGCCTTCGCGCTGGCCCGCCGCGCCTTCGGCTGCGAGAAGCTCGAGGCCTGGCTGCTCGCCATGTCGGTGATCTTCGTCAACTCGCTGCTCTACATCCGCCCGATCGCGCTGCTGATCTACGGCGAGGATGGCGCGCTGCCGGTGACGGCGGTGGTGGCCTGGGACACGGCGATCGCCTTTGCCTTCTTCATCATCAGCGCCGACCTCATCGCCCGCCCCTCGGCCGGGCCGCTGCCGGCGCTGAAGCGGCTGTCGATCAACCCGACGCTGATCGCCATTTTGCTGGGCGTCGCGGTCAATGCGGCCGGCCTGCCCCTGCCCGAGCCGATCCGCACCGCCTGCGAGTTCGCCGGGGCTGGCACCGCGCCTCTCGTGCTCTTCGCGCTTGGGGTGCTGCTCTCGGGGCAGAGCCTGCGCCCCTCACCGGTCGTCGCCACCTATTCCGCACTGAAGTTGCTCGGCTTTCCGCTGCTGGTCACCCTCGCGGTCTGGCTTGCCGGGGCCAGCGCGGACTGGCAGGCGCAGTTCACCCTTCTGGCCGCGGGACCCTCCGGCGCCATGGCCTTCGCGCTGGCGCTGCTGCATGGCGAGCGGACCGACCGCATCGCGGCGGTGACCATCTGGACGAGCGCGCTGTCGCTGATCTCGCTGGCGGCGCTGGCCTGAGCCTCAGTCTGTCGCCGGGAAGACGAAGCAGCGGTCGCGGCGCACGGTCAGCCAGAGCGGCGTGCCGGGCTTCGGCAGGAAGACGTTGGGAACCGTCGCCTTGATCATCCCGCCGTCGAAATCCATGCGGAATTCCACGAGGCTCTCCGAGCCCATGAAGCGCGCGCGTTCTACGACGCCGCGCGCCGGGGTGCCTGCCATCTGCGTCGGGTTCGGCCCGCGCCCGCCCCGGTCGAAGTCGATGCCGACGTGCTGCGGGCGGAAGACAATGTCGACCTCCTCGCCGTCGGGCACACCGGGCGCGAGGAAGGGACCGAAGGGCGTCTGCGCCAGAGCACCCTGAACCTTGCCGCGCAGCGCGTTGATATCGCTGAAGAAGGCCACCGCCGCCTTGTCCGCGGGGGCGTTGTAAATGTTGTAGGGCGCGCCGCGCTGAACGATCTTGCCGCCGCGCATCAGCGCAATCTCGTCGGCCATGCGCATGGCTTCTTCCGGCTCGTGGGTGACCAGCAGGACCGAGGCGCCCTCTTCCTTCAGCACCGCAAGCGTCTCGTCGCGGATGCCGTCGCGCAGGCGGTTGTCGAGGCCGGAGAAGGGCTCGTCCATCAGCATGATGCGCGGCCGCGGGGCCAGCGCGCGGGCCAGCGCCACGCGCTGCTGCTCGCCACCCGAAAGCTGGTGCGGATACTCGTCGATGAAATGGCCCAGCCCCACCCGGTCGAGCAGTTCCATAGCCCGCGCCTTCTTGGCACTGCCCGCGCCCTTGAGGCCGAAGGCGACGTTCTCGCCCACCGACAGGTGCGGAAAGAGCGCAAAGTCCTGGAACATCAGACCGATGGCACGGCGCTCGGGAGGGATGCGGAACACCGTGTCGCAGACCAGCGTGCCGTCGACGTGGATCGAGCCGCTGTCCTGCATGTCAACGCCGGCGATCATCCGCAGCGTGGTCGACTTGCCGCAGCCCGAAGGTCCCAGCAGGCAGGTGACGTTCCCCGGCTCGATGGTAAGCGAGACGTCATCCACCACGGCGCGGCCCTCGAAACGCCGCACGAGATTCCGGACCTCCAGTCGGGGTTGCGCCACTGTTGCCTGCCTCGCGTTGTACCCGAAGAAAAAGATCGGGGATTGAGCTTATCAGCCGGAGTAGCAGCCCCCAGACCGGCAGACAAGACGGAGGGGTCCCGCACTGGGCCGGGTGCCGGGCCCGCGATCAACGTCGAGGCGCATCTGTCCGCGCGATACAGAAATTGGCCCGTTGCACCACCGGAGTCGGCGCTCGCAACCCTGCGTCAAATACGCACAGCCCTGAAACAACCTTAAATTGTATATCACGGCAAAAGTTCGACTTTTGGGACCTCACGCCCATAGTAACCGCAAGTAACATTCGCAAGAGTTCGAAGGAGTTTTTCAACCTGACATTACCGTTAGAATTCGGCTAACTTTGCTAAAATTAACGTCAGCATGGCCGATTTCGGGTTGTGATACCGTGTGAAATCGGCTGCCTTCTCTCGACGCCGCCAACGACGATCAGGGAGTTCCATGTCGCTATTCATCATCGCGCTCCTTCCCTTTCTCGGAGCTTTGCTTCCGGGCCTGATGATTCAGGCCGGCCGGCGCGCTTGCGGGATGACGACCCTGTTCGTCACCCTCGCGGCGCTGCTCGGTCTGGTCACCCACCTGCCTGCGGTCTGGGCCGGAGAGACGGTCACCGCCTCGGTGATCTGGCTGCCGACGCTCGGGCTGAACATGACGCTCTTCCTAGACGGGCTGGGCATGATGTTCGCAATGCTGATCCTCGGGATCGGCGCGCTGGTGATCATTTACGCCCGCTACTACCTGACGCGCGATGACAATATGGGCGAGTTCTACACCTACCTGCTGCTCTTCCAGGGCGCGATGGTGGGCATCGTCCTGTCGAACAACATCCTGCTTCTGCTGATCTTCTGGGAGCTGACCTCGCTTTCCTCCTTCCTGCTGATCGGCTTCTGGAAACACCTGCCCGAAGGCCGCCAGGGCGCGCGCATGGCGCTGACGGTGACCGGCATGGGCGGGCTGGCGCTGATCGGGGGCATGCTGCTGCTGGGCTCGGCGGCCGGCACCTACGAGATCACCGAGATCCTCGCGCGGCGCGATGTGATCCAGGCCTCGCCCTACTACATCCCCGCGCTGCTGCTGATCCTGCTCGGCTGCTTCACCAAGTCGGCGCAGTTCCCCTTCCACTTCTGGCTGCCGCACGCCATGGCCGCACCGACGCCGGTGTCGTCCTACCTGCACTCGGCCACCATGGTGAAGGCGGGCATCTTCCTGATGGCGCGGCTCTGGCCGGCGCTCTCCGGCACCGAGGAATGGTTCTGGATCGTCACCTCGGCGGGGCTGATCACCATGGTGCTGGGCGCGGTCATCGGCCTGTTCAAGCACGACCTCAAGGCGCTGCTGGCCTTCTCGACGGTCTCGCACCTCGGCCTGATCACCATGCTGCTCGGCACCGGCACCGCCTATGGCGCGATGGCGGCGGTCTTCCACATCCTCAACCACGCGGCCTTCAAGTGCTCGCTCTTCATGAGTGCCGGCATCGTCGACCACGAGGCACACACGCGCGACATCCGCCGACTCGGCGGGCTGCGGCACCTGATGCCGATCACCGCGACAATCGCCATCGTCGGCGCGCTGGCCATGGCGGGCATCCCGCTGTTCAACGGTTTCCTGTCGAAGGAGATGTTCCTCGAAGAAGCCTCGCACACGGTGCTCTTCGGCGCGGACTGGCTGGTGCCTGCGCTGGCAACACTGGGGGCGATCTTCTCGGCTGCCTACAGCTTCCGCTTCATCGCCCATGCCTTCCTCGGCAAGACCCGCGACGACTACCCGCACAAACCGCATGATCCGAACTTCGGCATGTGGGGGCCGCCCGCCTTCCTCGGTCTGATCGTGGTCACCGTGGGCTGCCTGCCCTTCCTCGCCGAGCCGGTCGTCAAGCTGGTGACCGCCGCGGTGATCGGTGAGGTCGCCGAGGTCCCCGGTGCGCATCTGGCGCTCTGGCACGGCGTCACCCCGGCGCTGATCATGTCGATCATCGCCACCGTCGGCGGCCTCACCCTTCTGGCGCTCTTCACCCCGCTGCTGAAGGGCTGGGACGCCGCGCCGCGCCCCGAGGCCAAGCAGATCTTCGACGCCCTGATCGCTGCCTGCGCCCGCGGCGCAGAGCGCCTGACCAGCGGGATGCACAATGGCAGCTTCTCGCGCTACGCCTCGATCTTCACCGTGACGGTGCTTGCCGTGGCCGCGCACGCCTGGTTCACCGGTACGCAGGGGCCGGTGAACCGCGAGATGCTGCCAATCGAGCCGCTGCCGCTGGCCGGCTGGATCCTGATCGTCAGCGCCACCGGGCTGATCGTCTTCCTGCACCGCAACCGTCTGGCGACGCTGATCCTCATGGGGGTCATCGGCACCATGGTGTCGATCGCCTTCAACTACCTCTCGGCCCCCGACCTCGCGCTCACGCAGATCTCGGTCGAGGTGGTGACGATCATCCTGCTGCTGCTGGCGCTGAACTTCCTGCCCAACACCACGCCCATCGAGTCGCCGGTCTCGCGGCGGGTCCGCGACGCGGTGCTGGCGGTGGTCGCCGGGCTCGGCACAACCGGGCTGACCTATGCCATCCTGCGCCGCGACTTCTCCATGGGCACGATCTCGGACTACATGCTCGAGAACTCCTATGACGGCGGCGGCGGGACAAACGTGGTGAACGTGATCCTGGTGGACTTCCGGGGCTACGACACCTTCGGCGAGATCATCGTGCTCGGCATCGCCGCGCTGGTGATCTACGCGGTGACCGAGGCGCTGCTGACCGGGCCGGTGCGCGCGCGGCTGCTCAACCGCATCCCCGACCAGAAACAGGCCGGCGACGCCCACCCGCTGATGATGGTGGTGGTCACCCGGCTGATCCTGCCGGTGGTGCTGATGGTGGGCGCCTACATCTTCCTGCGCGGCCACAACGAGCCGGGCGGCGGCTTCGTCGCGGGCCTCGTGGTGTCGATCGCGGTGGTCATGCAGTACATGGCTTCGGGCTTCGCCTGGGCCAACGAACGCCAGCGCTACCCCTACCACGGGGTGATCGGCGCGGGCGTGCTGATTGCCGGGCTCACCGGCATCGGGGCCTGGCTCTTCGGGCGGCCCTTCCTGACCTCGACCTTCGGCTACGTGAAGCTGCCGGGCCTCGAGAAATTCGAGCTGGCCTCGGCCATGGCCTTCGATCTCGGCGTCTTCCTTGCCGTGGTCGGCGCCGTGCTGCTGTCGCTCGAGAGCTTCTCGCGCATGGCGCGCCGCTCCGGCGACGAGACCAGCGAGCATGCGATGGACATCGACCCCTCGCGCGATACCGAGACCGGGGGGGCCTGATCCATGGAGTTTCTCATTGCGACCACCATCGGCGTGCTGACCGCCGCGGGCATCTACATGGTGATGCGGCTGCGCACCTTCCCGGTGATCATCGGCACCTCGCTGCTGACCTACGCCGTGAACCTCTTCCTCTTCGCCTCGGGCCGGCTGGTAATCAACGAACCGCCGATCCTGCGCGACGACGTGACGAACTACACCGACCCGCTGCCGCAGGCGCTGGTGCTGACGGCCATCGTGATCTCCTTCGGCATGACCGCCGTGGTGGTGATGATCGCCCTGGCCTCTTACCTCAACGCCGATGACGACCACGTCGACGAAGCGCAGGATCTGTCCCGCGACCGACGCGCCGGGACAGACCCCGAAGAAGACCCCGGCACGCAACGGGGCGACGAGAAGGAGTCCCGCGCATGATGCACTGGATCATCGCCCCCGTGCTGCTGCCGGCCATGATGGCCGCGATCATCGTGCTGGCCGCGCGCTTCCACGAGACCCTGCAGCGCATCTTCTCTGTCGCCTCGCTGGTGGCGGTGCTTGCCATCTCGATCGGTCTCTACATGCAGGCAAGCGACGGCACCGTGACGCTCTACCAGCTCGGCGATTGGCAGGCGCCGTTCGGCATCGTGCTGGTGGCCGACCGGCTGGCGACGACCATGGTGCTGCTGACCGCGGTGCTGGCGCTGCCGGTGCTCGTCTATGCCATCGGCTCGGGCTGGGACCGGCGCGGGCAGCATTTTCACGCACTCTTCCAGTTCCAGATCATGGGGATCATGGGCGCCTTCCTCACCGGCGACGCCTTCAACCTCTTCGTCTTCTTCGAGGTGCTGCTGATCGCCTCCTACGGGCTCATGGTCCATTCAGGGGGCGCGACGCGCACCCGGGCGGGCGTGCAGTACATGCTCTATAACCTGCTGGGCTCGACGCTCTTTCTCTTCGCGCTCGGAACACTCTACGCGCAGGCCGGCACGCTGAACATGGCCGACCTCGCGCAGCGCGTGGCGCAGGCGGACCCGGGCAATTCCGCGGGGCTGCGCGTCGCCGCCGTGCTGCTGCTGCTGGTCTTCGCGATCAAGGCGGCGCTGCTGCCGCTGCACTTCTGGCTGCCGTCGAGCTACGCCGAGGCCCCGGCCCCGGTGGCCGCGCTCTTCGCCATCATGACCAAGGTCGGCGCCTACAGCATCATCCGCTTCTACACGATGATCTTCCCACCCACCTCGCCGCTCATGGCGGGCGCACATGAGGAATGGCTGCTGCCGCTGGCGCTGCTCACACTGGCGATCGGCATGATCGGCGTGCTGGGCGCGCGCGAGATCGGACGGCTGGTGGCCTTCTCGGTGATCGGCTCCATGGGTATGCTGCTGGCCTCGGTGGCGCATTTCACCCCGGCGGGAATCGCCTCGGCGCTCTACTACGCGCTGCACTCGACGCTGACGACGGCAGCGCTTTTCCTCATCGTCGACGTGATCCGCGAACGCCGCGGCCGCGTCGCCGGCGAGGTTGAGGAAACCCTGCCCATGGCCGGCGGCGCGCTCGTGGCGGGGCTCTTTTTCGTGGCCTGCATCGCCATGGCGGGCCTGCCGCCGCTGTCGGGCTTCATCGGCAAGCTTCTGATCCTCGAGGCCTCGACGGGAAGCCCGATGATGGGCTGGGTCTGGGCAGTGGTGCTCGGCTCGTCGCTGATCGCGGTTGTCGGCTTCTCGCGGGCGGGCTCGACGATATTCTGGAAACCACACCAGGTCGCGGCCGAGAAATGCGGCTCGGTGGACGACCCCGAGGACGAACAGGGGGCGCGCGAGCTGCGTGATCCCACGGGCGGCAACCAGCCCATGCCGATGCTCGCCATCGGCACGCTGGTGGCACTGCTGATCGCCCTGACCGTCTTTGCCGGACCCGTCATGCGGCAGCTCGATGCCACCGCCGCGCAGCTCTTCGCGCCCCAGCCCTATATCTCCACCGTGCTCGACACACCGGGCAAGGAGATCGAGAAGCACGGCGACGACCATGGCGAAAGTGGCGACGGCGACCATGGCGAGGCCGGCGACGGCCACCTGCCCGCCGACGAGGCCCATGAGCCGGGCGCAGAGGCTCAAACCGACGACGCCCTGGGAGGACACTGATGGCCACGCGCTTCATTCAACGGCTCTTTCCGCACCCGCTGCTGTCGGTGGCGCTGGTCATCATCTGGCAGTTGCTGGCGAACGAGCCCTCGATCAACAGCCTCGTCTTCGGCATCATCCTCGGCGTGCTGCTGCCCTTCGCCACCGCCGCCTACTGGCCGAACCGGCCGCAGGTGACACGGCCCTGGAAGCTCATTCCCTACGGGCTGCTCGTCGCCTGGGACATCATCACCGCCAACGTCACCGTGGCGATGATCGTGCTGTTCAAGCCGAACCGGAACATCCATTCCGCCTGGGTCAACATCCCGCTCGACATCCGGACCCCCGAGGCGATCACCGCGCTGGCGGGCACCATCACGCTGACGCCGGGCACCGTTTCGGTGGACCTCTCGGACGAGGGCCACGCGCTGCTGGTGCACGCGCTGCACGCCGACGACCCCGAGGCGGTCGCCCGCAACATCAAGCACCGCTACGAACGCCGCCTGAAGGAGATTTTCGAATGATCGTCACCTACGCGCTCATCTTCGCCTTCGCCGCCGTGAGCCTGTCGCTGCTCCTGACCATGGTGCGGCTGGTGAAAGGTCCGAACACCGGCGACCGCATCCTCGCGCTCGACACGCTGTCGATCAACGCCGTGGCACTGATCATCCTCGTGGGGATCGCCGGTTCGACGCAGATCTATTTCGAGGCGGCGATGATCATCGCCATGCTCGGCTTCGTGTCGACCGTGGCCGTGGCGCGCTTCGTGCTGAGAGGAGACATCATCGAATGAGCCCCGAGATCCTCGATATCGTCATCGCGGCGGCGCTGGTCATCGGCGGGCTGTTCACCCTCGTCGGCTCCATCGGCCTGCTGAAGCTGAAAGCCCCCATGGCCCGGCTGCACGCGCCGACAAAGGCCTCGACGCTGGGCGTGGGCTCGATCCTGCTCGCCTCGGTGCTCTTCGCCTATGCCTCCGGCGCGCCCTCCTACCACGAGCTGCTGATCATCGCCTTCCTGTTCATGACGGCGCCGGTCTCGGCCTATTTCATCGGCAAGGTGCACATCCACCTGGGCCAGAACCGCAAGCCGCTGCCGAAGCCGGCGCGCGACCGCATCTGGGCGACGCAGGCCAAGCATGAAGAGGACACGCCGAGCGTGCCCGAGATGAAGGCCGATGCCTGAGCGGGAGCCTGAGCGGAGTGGCGGCTAGCCCGCCGCCTCCAGCGCCTTGCCGAGCCGTGGCAGGCGCGCCTTCTTGAGCAGACCGCGCATGGTCCACTCCTCTCCGGAGAGCCGCCGCGCCTCTGAGAGCACCGCCTCGCAGGCATCCTTGACCTTGCCCGGATTGGCCTCGCAGAGCCCGCGCAGGAAACCGTCTGCGTCCACGCGGGACAGGCCTTCCTCGGCGAGGATATTGCGCGGGAAGTCCTTGGCGTTCTCGGTCACGATGAGGTCTGCACTGCCCGAGATCGCCGCGGCCAGCACGTGCAGATCCGCCGGATCGGGCAGCCAGAGCCGGTCTTCCATGGCAGGCTGATAGCGGACCTCGGCGCCCGGCCAGGCGGCGCGGACCTGCGCGATCTCGCCGCGCGCCTGCACTTCGCCCATCGGTCCGAGCTTGCGGGCGGCCAGCGCCCATTCCTCGAGGATGCGCGCCGACCAAAGCGGCCGGTAGAGTCCCTGCGCCGCCACGCCGAGGAGCACCTCGCGCATCACCGTGGGGTAGATGACGCAGGTGTCCAGCAGCACCTTCACAGGCGGAACACCAGCGCCTTCAGGTAGCCCGATTCCGCCAGCTGCGGCAGCAGCGGGTGGTCCGGCCCGGCAAAGCCGGTGTGCAGCAGCTGCGCCCGGCGCCCGGCGCGTCCGATGCCGCGCAGGCAGGCGCCGGTGAAGCTCGACAGATCCGCCGCGTGCGAGCAGGAGCAGAGCACGAGATAGCCGCCCTCTTCCACGAGCGGAGCCGACAGTCGCGCGACCTTCTCATAGGCGCGCAGCCCCGCTTCCAGCGCGGGCTTGGCCGGGGCGAAAGCGGGCGGATCGCAGACCACGAGGCCGAAGCGTTCGCCCTCGGTCCCCAGCGCCTCGAGCGTGTCGAAAGCATCGCCCTGACGGGTGGCGAAGCGCTCCGCCGCGCCCATCCGCTTGGCGCCCTCCTCGGCAAGGGCCAGCGCCGAGGCCGAGCCGTCCACCGAGAGAGCACTCGAAGCGCCTCCCGCCAGCGCCGCCAACGCGAAGCCGCCGACGTGGCTGAAGACGTCGAGCATTTTCTGCCCATGCGCCAGCCGCGCCGCGAAGCCGTGGTTCGGGCGCTGGTCGTAGAAGAGGCCTGTCTTCTGGCCGCCGGTGAGGTCGGCCATGTAGGTCGCGCCGTTCATCTCCACCGGCAGCGGCGCCTCGGGCGCCTGACCCAGCAGCACGGCGTCCTGATCGTCGAGCCCCTCGAGCTGGCGGCCGCGGCCCCCGGCGTTCTTGAGGATGTTCTTCACCCCGGCAACCTCGGCCAGCGCCTCGGTCAGCTCGGGCAGCAGCAGTTCCGCCCACGCAGCGTTCGGCTGGATCACCGCCGTATCGCCGAAACGGTCGATGATCACGCCCGGCAGCCTATCGGCCTCGGCATGCACCAGCCGGTAGTAGGGCGCCGGGAAGAGCCGCTCGCGCAGCTCCAGCGCACGGGTCAGCTTGGTCGCGAGCCAGGCCTTGTCGATCGAGGCCTCGGCGTCGCGGTCGAGCATCCGGCAGATGATCTTCGAGCTTGGCGTCACGCCCACCAGCCCGAGCAGCTTGCGCTCGTTGTCCTCGAGCCGCGCGACGGTGCCGGCGGCGAGGTTGCGGGTCCGGCGGTCAACCACCAGCTCGTTGGCGTAGACCCAAGGGTAGCCCCGGCGCAGCGCCTGCGGCTTGGCCTTGGGAAGGAGACGGACGGTGGGGAGATCGGGCTGTGTCATGCCGCCCCTTTAGCGCCGTGCGCGGGCGTTGGGAAGCGTCTTCGACAGGTCAGGGCAGCGCTGCACGCCCGACGGCGCGGCGTCGGACAGGCCCGGGCTCGGGCGACACTCAGGTTGCGCGCATCTGTCCGCCCGTGAGCGACGCCTGCCCCAATTTCGCGCGTCCGGCCCTGCGCGCCCGGCCCGTCCTCCGTCACACCTTTACTGATAGCGCTAACCGGGTTACATCCTCTCCAAGGACGCCAGACCGGGCCGACCCCGGACAGCGAAAGGAGCCCCCTCTCATGTCGCTCAACGCCACCATCGCCAAGGTCACCGCCGAGATCGAGGAACGCTCGGAAAAGCTCCGCGGCACCTACCTCGACCGCATGCGCCGCGCCGCCGAGGAAGGCCCGCGCCGCGCCCACCTGACCTGCGGCAACCAGGCCCACGCCTATGCCGCCACCGGGCAGGACCAGCAGGCCCTCGCCGAGGGACGCGCCCCGAACCTCGGCATCGTCACCGCCTACAACGACATGCTCTCGGCCCACCAGCCCTACGAGCGCTACCCCGAACTGCTGCGCACCGCGGCCCGCTCGGTCGGCGGCACGGCGCAGGTGGCGGGCGGCGTTCCGGCCATGTGCGACGGCGTGACCCAGGGACAGGTCGGCATGGAGCTCTCGCTCTTCTCGCGCGACGTGATCGCGCTCGCGACCGGTGTGTCGCTCTCGCACAACACCTATGATGCCGCCGTCTATCTCGGTGTCTGCGACAAGATCGTGCCCGGCCTCGTCATCGCCGCCGCCACCTTCGGCTACATCCCCGGTCTGTTCCTGCCCGCCGGGCCGATGACCTCGGGCCTGCCCAACGACGAGAAGGCGAAGGTCCGCCAGCAGTACGCCACCGGCGAGGTCGGCCGCGACAAGCTGATGGAAGCCGAGATGAAGAGCTATCACGGCCCCGGCACCTGCACCTTCTACGGCACCGCAAACTCCAACCAGATGCTGATGGAGTTCATGGGGCTGCACCTGCCCGGCAGCTCCTTCATCAACCCGAACACGCCGCTGCGCGACGCGCTGACCGAAGCCGGTGCAAAGCGCGCGCTGGCCATCACCGCGCTCGGCAACGAATACCGCCCGGTCTGCGACGTGCTCGACGCCAAGGCCTTCGTCAACGGCATCGTGGGCCTCATGGCGACCGGGGGCTCGACCAACCTCGTGCTGCACCTGCCGGCCATGGCGCGCGCCGCGGGCGTGGCGCTGGAGCTTTCGGACTTCGACCAGATCTCGCAGGCGGTGCCGCTGATGGCCAAGGTCTACCCCAACGGTCTGGCGGACGTGAACCACTTCCACGCCGCGGGCGGGCTGCAGTACATGATCGGCGAACTGCTGGATGCCGGTCTCATGCACGAAGACGTCAAGACCGTTGCCGGTGACGGCATGCACCTCTACACGCAGGAGCCCAAGCTCAAGGACGGCGCCATCGTCTACGAGGACGCCCCGCGCGAGAGCCAGAACGACAAGATCCTCCGCCCCGCCTCCGACCCGTTCCAGAAGTCCGGCGGTCTCAAGCAGATGATCGGCAACCTCGGCCACGGCATCATGAAGATCTCGGCGGTGAAATCCGAGCATCATGTCGTCGAGGCCCCGGTCCGCATCTTCCACGACCAGGCGCAGGTGAAGGACGCCTTCAAGGCCGGCGAGTTCACCTCGGACACCATCGTCGTGGTGCGTTTCCAGGGACCGAAGTCGAACGGCATGCCCGAGCTGCACAGCCTGACACCGACGCTGGCGGTGCTGCAGGACCGCGGCCTCAAGGTGGCGCTGGTCACCGACGGGCGCATGTCGGGCGCGTCCGGCAAGGTGCCCTCGGCGATCCACGTCTGCCCCGAGGCCGCCGACGGCGGCCCGCTCGCCAAGCTGCGCGACGGCGACATCGTGCGGCTCGACGCGGGCGCCGGCACGCTGCAATGCCTGACCGAAGGCTTCGAGACCCGCGAGGCCGTCACAGCGGACCTCTCGGGCAACGGCCACGGCGTCGGCCGCGAGCTCTTCGAGGCCTTCCGCCAGAACGTCGGCCTCGCCTCCAACGGAGCGGCGGTGGTGGTCTGATCGCCGCCCTCGAAAGCGCGTCCCTTGCGCTTTCACCGTTCTGAAAATACGCATTCCGCGACCGTCCCGGTCGTCCCCGAAACAAGACAAAGGCCCCGCCCATGACCCCCCAGGACGCCAGCCGCGCCAACGAAGCCCTCTGCAAGCTTGCCCCGGTGATCCCGGTGCTGGTGATCGATGATGTCGCCCACGCCCGCCCCTTGGCCGAGGCGCTGGTCGCCGGTGGCCTGCCGGTGCTCGAAGTGACCCTGCGCACGCCGGTGGCGCTCGACGCGATCCGCGAGATGGCGAAGGTCGAGGGCGGCGTGGTGGGCGCAGGCACGCTGCTCACCCCCGCGGACGTGACCGCGGCGGTCGAGGCCGGCGCGAAGTTCGGCGTCTCGCCCGGCGCCACGGACACGCTGCTCGACGCCTGCGAGGCGGCGGATCTGCCGCTTCTGGCCGGGGCCGCCACCGCCTCCGAGGCCATGGCCCTGCTCGAACGCGGCTATTCGGTGCAGAAGTTCTTCCCCGCCGAGGCCAATGGCGGAGCGCCCGCGCTGAAGGCGATCGGCGCGCCGATCCCTCAGGTGAAGTTCTGCCCCACCGGCGGCATCAGCATGAAGAACGTCGGCGACTACCTGTCGCTGAAGAACGTGCTCTGCTGCGGCGGCTCCTGGGTCGCTCCCAAGGACCTGATGCAGGCCGGCGACTGGGACGGCATCGTGGCTCTGGCCCGCGAGGCCGCGGCGCTCCCGCGCTGAGCACCTTCAGCGGGCGCAGGCCCGCATGTTCGGAACGAAAAGAGGGGGCCGCGAGGCCCCCTCTCTTTTTTGTCCCGGCTTCCGTGTCCCGGGCGCGCTCAGCGCTCCTTGACGTAGGGCTCGCCGCCGGCGCGCGGCGGGATCGCCTTGCCGACGAAACCGGCGAGGATCACCACGGTCAGGATGTAGGGCAGCGCGTCCATGAACTGCACTGGGATGATGAAGCCGCCGAGGTCGATGTTCTGGTAGCGCAGCGCCACCGCCTGCAGCAGACCGAAGAGCAGGCAGGCATAGAGCGCGTACCAGGGCCGCCACTTGGCGAAGATCAGCGCCGCCAGCGCGATGTAGCCGCGCCCCGCGGTCATCTCGCGGACGAAACCCGCCTGCAGGCCGGTGGCCAGATAGGCCCCCGCGAGGCCGGTCAGCAGCCCGCAGATAGCGATGGCGGCAAACCGCAGCCCGACCACAGAGACGCCCGCCGTATCCACCGCCTCGGGAGCCTCGCCCACCGCCCGCAGGCGCAGGCCAAAGCGGGTCCGGAAGAGGATCCACCAGGTCAGCGGCACCATCAGGAAAGCGACATAGACGAGGATCGAATGGCCCGAGATCAGCTCGTAGTAGAGCGGGCCGATCACCGGCACGCCGCGCAGCGCCTCGGCGAAGGGCAGCGTGATGCTCTCGAAGCGGCCGCCGCCCATCAGCGAGGGCGTGCGTCCGCCCTGGCTGAACCAGTCCTGCGCGATCAGCACGGTGATGCCCGAGGCGAGGAAGTTGATCGCCACGCCCGAGATCAGCTGGTTGCCGCGGAAGGTGATCGAGGCGAGGCCATGGATGCCCGACATGACCATCGAGGCGGCGATGCCCGCCAGCAGACCGAGCCAGACCGAGCCGGTGACCGCGGCGATGGCCGCCGAGAAGAAGGCTGCGGCCAGCATCTTGCCCTCGAGCCCGATGTCGACGATGCCCGCGCGTTCGGAGAAGAGACCCGCGAGGCAGGCCAGCAGCAGCGGCGTGGCGAGGCGCACGGTCGAGTCGAGCACCTGAAGAAGCGTCGCGTAATCCATCACGAGGACCTCCGGCGCGTGGCAAGGAAGAGCTTTTCGAGCGGCATGCGCACCATGTTGTCGAGCGCCCCGGTGAAGAGGATCACCAGCGCCTGGATCACGGTGATCAGCTCGCGCGGGATCGAGGTCCAGAGCGCCAGTTCCGCACCGCCCTGGTAGAGGAAGCCGAAGAGCAGCGCCGCGAGGAACACACCCACCGGATGCGAACGGCCCATCAGCGCCACGGCGATGCCGATGAAGCCCGCACCCTCGGTGGCGTTGAGCACCAGCCGCTCGGCCTCGCCCATGGTGGTGTTGAGCGCCATCATCCCGGCGAGCCCGCCGGAGATAAGCATGGCGACCACGGTGATCCGCACCGGCGAGATGCCGGCATAGCGCGCGGCGCTCTCGGAATGGCCGAAGGCGCGGATCTCATAGCCGAGCTTGGTGCGCCAGATCAGGAACCAGAAGGCGATGCAGGCGGCCACGGCGAGGAAGAAGGTCACGTTTGCCGGCGAGCCGCGGAACAGCGGGTTGCCTTCGGAGGCGAACATGTCCTGGAACGTCGGCAGATGCGTGGCGGCGGGGAAGCCCGCGGTCGCCGGCTCCATCGCGCCCACGGGGCGCAGCAGGTTGACCAGCACGTAGTTCAGCAGCGCCGCGGCGATGAAGTTGAACATGATCGTGGTGATCACGATGTGGCTGCCGCGCTTGGCCTGCAGCCAGGCCGGGATGAACGCCCAGGCCGCGCCGAAGGCGGCGGCGGCCAGCGTCGCGACGAGCAGCGCCACGGACCAATGCGGGAAGGGGATGAAGAGGCAGGCCAGCGCCACGCCGAGCCCGCCGATCATCGCCTGCCCCTCGCCGCCGATGTTGAACATCTTGGCGTGGAAGGCCACCGCGACGCAGAGGCCGGTGAAGATGAAGTTGGTGGTGTAGTAGAGCGTGTAGCCCCAGCCGGAACTGCGCATCAACGCGCCGTCGACCATCAGCTTGAAGGCCTCGACCGGGCTCTCGCCGATGGCGAGGATAACCAGCGCCGACAGGATCGCCGCCAGCAGGATCGAGATCAGGGGCACGAGCACCGCGTCGGCCCAGGCGGGCATCTTATCCATTCGGAACCTCGTTCTTCTTTTCGGTCCGGGGAGCGCCCTGCGGGCGCTGCTGCCTCCGGCGGGCGTATTGGGGGAACAATGAAGCGGCGCGGTCAGTCATGCTGCTCGGCCTCGCGCGCTTCCTTTTCCTGCAGGGAGGCGTCCACGGCGTCGATGATCCGACCCTCGGGCTTTTCGGTGACGCCAGCCATCAGCAGGCCAAGCTCGGTCTGATCGGTCTCCTCCGGCATACGCTCGCCCATGATCTGGCCGTCGAACATCACCGCGATGCGGTCCGACAGGGAGAAGATCTCGTCGAGCTCCACCGAGACCAGAAGGATCGCCTTGCCCTTGTCGCGCAGGCGGATGATTTCCTGGTGGATGAACTCGATCGCGCCGATGTCGACGCCGCGGGTGGGCTGGCCGATCAGCAGCACGTCGGGGTCCCGCTCGATCTCGCGCGCCAGCACGATCTTCTGCTGGTTGCCGCCCGAGAAGTTGCGCGCCGCGAGGTTGGGGTTGGGCGGGCGCACGTCGTAACGGGTCATCTTGTCCTGCGCTTCTTCCTTGATCAGCGCGTTGTTCATCAGCGGGCCGGACTGGTAGCGCGGATCCCGATGGTAGCCGAAGACGGTGTTCTCCCAGGCGGTGTAGGGCATGATGAGCCCCTCTTCCTGGCGGTCCTCGGGCACGTGGCCGATGCCCGCGGCGCGGCGGGCGCTGCCGTCAGCCCCGGCCCCGGAGAGCGGCAGCGGCGCGCCCTTCAGGGTCACCGTGCCGGTGGCATCGGCGTAGCCGCCCAGCACCTCGAGCAGTTCCGACTGGCCGTTGCCGGCGACCCCGGCGATCCCGAGCACCTCGCCGGCGCGCAACTGCAGCGACACGCCCTTGAGGCGCTCGACGCCCGCGTCGTCCACGTGGCGCAGATTCTGCACGTCGAGCAGCACTTCGCCCGGCGCGGCCCTGGTCTTGTCGACCCGCAGCAGTACCTTGCGCCCGACCATCAGCTCGGCGAGCTGCTCGGGCGAGGTTTCGGCGGTCTTCACGGTGGCGGTCATCTCGCCGCGGCGCATCACCGAGACCGTGTCGGTGATCTCCATGATCTCGCGCAGCTTGTGGGTGATCAGGATCACCGTCTTCCCCTCGGCCCGCAGGTGGTCGAGGATGCGGAACAGGTGGTCGGCCTCGGCCGGGGTCAGCACCCCGGTGGGCTCGTCGAGAATGAGAATGTCAGCCTGGCGGTAGAGCGCCTTGAGGATCTCGACGCGCTGCTGGTGGCCGACGGACAGGTTCTCGACCAGCTCGTCGGGATCGACGGCCAGCTCGTATTCCTCGGCAAGCTGCTTCAGGACGCCGCGCGCGCGGGCCAGCGAGGGGCGCAGCATCGGGCCGTCCTCGGCACCGAGGATGACGTTCTCGAGCACCGTGAAATTCTGCACCAGCTTGAAGTGCTGGAACACCATGCCGATGCCTGCCGAGATCGCGGCCTGGCTGTCGGTGATGTCCTTCTTCTGGCCGTTGACCCAGATCTCGCCGGCATCGGCCTTGTAGAAGCCGTAGAGGATCGACATCAGCGTCGACTTGCCTGCGCCGTTCTCGCCGATGATGCCGTGGATGGTGCCGGGCATCACGCGGATCGAGATGTCCTTGTTGGCCTGGACCGGGCCGAAGGCCTTGGAGATGCCCTTCAGCTCGATGGCGGGGGTGTCGTTCATGCGAAGCCTCGCGGCATTGGAAAGTACGGCCCGGTCTCCTGTAAACGAGGAACCGGGCCACACGAAAGCAAAAAACGGGGACACGGCAGCAGCCGCACCCCCGCTCGTCAAGTCCGTATCAGAAGTTCAGCGCCGGGCAGCTGTCATCCGCCGAGTAGTCATGAACTTCGATCTCGCCGGCGATGATCTTCTCCGCGGCGGCGTCAACGGCGGCCTTCATCTCTTCGGTCACCAGCTCGGCGTTGTTCTCGTCGAGCGCGTAACCGACGCCGCTCTCGGCGAGGCCCAGCACCTTGACGCCGGTCTCCAGTTCGGTGCCAGCGGTCATCGCCTCGGCCACGGCCACGTCGACGCGCTTGAGCATCGAGGTCAGCACCTTGCCCGGGTGCAGGTAGTTCTGGTTGCTGTCGACGCCGACCGAGAGGATGCCCTCGTCCGCGGCGGTCTGCAGCACGCCGATGCCGGTGCCGCCGGCCGCGGCAAACACCACGTCCGCGCCTTGGCTGATCTGTGCCTTGGTCAGTTCCGAGCCCTTCACCGGGTCGTTCCAGGCCGCCGGGGTGGTGCCGGTCATGTTGGAAATGACCTTGACCTCATCGCTGACCGCCTTGGCACCCTGCGCGTAGCCGCAGGCGAACTTGCGGATCAGCGGGATGTCCATGCCGCCGACGAAGCCGACAGTGCCCGACTCCGAGGCCATCGCCGCCAGCATGCCGACGAGGTAGGAGCCTTCGTGCTCGGAGAAGAGGATCGACAGGACGTTCGGGTGCTCGGCCGGATCGACGAAGCCGTCGATGGTCACGAACTTGGTGTCCGGGTAGTCCGGTGCGACCGAGGCGATCGGCGAGGACATGGAGAAACCGGTGGTCACAACCGGGTTGAACCCGGCCTCGGCAAAGCGGCGCAGGGCCTGCTCGCGCTGTGCCTCGGACTGCAGTTCGATGTCCTTGTACGAGCCGCCGGTTTCCTTGGCGTAGATCTCGGCACCGTTGTAGGCCGCCTCGTTGAAGGATTTGTCGAACTTGCCGCCGAGATCGTAGATCAGCGCCGGATCCGCCAGCGCGGCGCCGGCGGTCAGGGCCAGCGTCGCGGCGGTGCCGAGGATGGATTTCATGAAGGTCATGTCTTGCTCCCGGGTCTGGACGTGCGGGCATCTTTCAGGTGGCCCGCGAATTGGACTGCACTGTGGCAGATCATGCCCGATTAACCCTGCGCCCTACCGGGGGGTCAACTGCTTTTTGCAAGTCTGCGCACAGGGTTGACCCATCGTGGTCTCTGACCTCAGGTCAGCGCCCGGCTCATGAGCAGCGCGTCGTCGCGGCGGCCATCCGCATGACGGTAATAGCCTTTCCGGCGCCCGGTAAGCGTGTAGCCGCAGGCGCTGTAGAAACCTTGAGCGGGTGCATTGGCCGCGGCGACCTCCAGAAACACCTGCGCCGCACCCCGCGCGGCGGCCTGCGCCTCGAAAGCGGCGAGCAGGCGCCGGGCGACCCCCTGTCGCTGGACCGCCGGATCCGTGGCCAGCGCCAGAATCTCCGCCTCGTCGAGCACCACACGGCCCAGAACGAATCCACCCGGCTCGCTCACCAGCAGGCTGCTCGCTTGCTCCAGCGTGCCCGCGAAGGCGCGCTCGCCCCAGGGTTCCATGTGCGTGTAGGCGCGCGACGACAGCGCGGCGAGTTCGGCGGCGGTGAGACCCATGTCAGCCCAGCAGTTCAGTCCAGCAGTTCAGTCCAGCAATCGAGGCGCCGCATCGCGCGAGGGCGCGGCATCGGCGGCGCGGATATAGAGTGGCGCGGGGCGGCGCCCCGGCTCCTTGACCGCGGCGGCACGGGCGATACGCACCGCCAGCTCACGCGGCTCGGGCGGCAGCACGGCGTCGCTGCCTTCGGCAGGCACAAGTTCGGGCGTGCCCCAGTGGCGCTGAACGTAGATCTGTTCGCGCGGCGCGGGCACCCCGGCCAGCGCGTCGGGTGCCTCGAGATGGATCGCCTCGAAGGTGCTGACCCCCATCGCGGGCTTGCCGAGCCCCAGCGCCAGACCGCGCGCGGTCGAGACCGAGATGCGGATGCCGGTGAAATTGCCGGGCCCGATGCCCACGGCGATGCGGTCGAGGTCGGCCCATTGCGCGCCGCCCTCGTCGAGCACCTCCTCGAGCAGTGGCATCAGCCGTTCGGCCTGCCCCCGGCCCATCTCCTCGGCGCGGGCGGCGAGCACCTCGTCACCGCGCAGCAAAGCGGCCGCGCAATGCGCGGCCGATGTGTCGAACGACAGGATCAGCAGATCACTCATGAGAGGGACCGGCCGCTCAGACGGCGACCGGGCGCACCTCGGTGACCTCGGGGATGTAGTGGCGCAGCAGGTTCTCGATGCCCATCTTCAGGGTGAGGGTCGAGGACGGGCAGCCGGCGCAGGCGCCCTGCATGTGCAGGTAGACGACGCCGCGGTCAAAGCCGTGGAAGGTGATGTCGCCACCGTCCTGCGCCACGGCAGGACGGACGCGGCTGTCCAGCAGCTCCTTGATCTGGCCGACGATCTCGGCATCCTCGCCGGTGAATTCCTTGTGGCCCGAGGCGCGCGCCTCTCCGGCCATCACCGGCTCACCGGACTGGAAATGCTCCATGATCGCGCCGAGAACGGCCGGCTTCACGTGATCCCAGTCCGCCGCTTCGTCCTTCGTCACGGTGACGAAGTCATTGCCGAAGAACACGCCGGTCACGCCATTGACGCCGAACAGGCGCTTGGCGAGCGGCGAGGTTTCAGCGCCCTCGGGGCTGGGGAAATCCGCGGTGCCTGCGTCGAGCACGGTCTGGCCCGGCAGGAACTTCAGCGTCGCGGGGTTCGGGGTGGATTCTGTCTGGATGAACATCTGCGAGATACCTTTCTCCGGGCTGCACCCTATATGCGCCGCCTCCGGGCGAACGTCAAGTTTTGGAACCATTCTAAATCGTGTTCCGGGCACGCAACCCATTTCAAAAACGCCGGATGCCCCGGGATGACCTGCGTCAACGACATGGCCCCAACCGCGGTGTCATCACGGAACGAGGAGGAGCCCGATGATCCGAAACGCCAAGTTCCCGAGAGCCGCCGCCCTTCTGGCCTGCCTTCCGCTCTGCGCCTGCGGCGATATCGTCTGGAACCAGATCAGCGGCACGCCCAACTGGAACGTGCCGATAACGCTCGAAGGCACCTGGGAAGGCTTTTTCTACCCGGGGCAATACTGGAGGCGCGCCGATCCGGCGAAGGGCCAGAGGCAGCTCGGACCCTGCATCACCAACGGCGGCGCGGCGACCCTCGTCGTCGACGGCGGCGTGGTGCAAGGGACCGTCGTCATGGAAGAAGGCGCGCGCCTGACCGTGCGCGGAACCACCTCGGCCGGCTCGCCGATCAGTGGCGACAATCTCGTCGCCGCGGAGCTTCTCCGGGACGGCAAGCGCGTCGGGCGCATGGAGCTCGAACCCAACGGCTACAGCGGCCAGCTCTTCGGGCACTATCGTATCGATCTTGATCCCAGAACCTACGGCTGTGGCGCCGAGGTGTTCCTCGATCGCACCAGAAACTAGGCAAGCCCTCTCAGGTGCTCAGGTGATCGCCTCGAGCCGTTCCTTGGACATGTCGCCCGGAACGATGGTCAGCGGGATCGGCAGGCTGCCCGAACTGCGGGTCATCGAGGAGACCAGCGGCCCCGGCCCCTTCTTGTCGGCCGCGGCCCCCAGCACCAGCACGCCGATGGAGGGATCGTCGTTCACCTGCCCGAGGATTTCCGTCACCGGGTCGCCCTCGCGGATCACCAGTTCGGGGTCCACCCCCTGCCGGTCGCGCATCCACTTGGCAAAGACCTCGTAATGCGCCTCGATCCGCTCGCGGGCCTCTTCACGCATGATGTCCCCGACACCGATCCAGTGGTTGAATTCGTCCGGTGCGATCACCGAAAGGATCGCCACACCGCCGCCGGTCTTCGCGGCCCGCATCGCGGCGAACCGCATGGCATTGAGGCATTCGCGGCTGTCATCCAGCACGACGAGAAACTTGCGCATCCCTTGGTCTCCTTCGGGGCGATATTGGCGCAGCGGCCGGATGCAGGCAACGGGCTTTTGAACCTTGCGAAAATCAGCGGTCGAGATGCGCCGCCATGCCGCGCGCCGCCGGACGCAGAAGGCGCGTGCCGAGCCAGCCGCCGAGCGCCATCAGTGCCTGCGCGAAGGCCAGCCACAGGAGCGCGGCGGTGGCGATGGCGTGGTCCGACAGGCGCACCAGCGCACGGAAGGTCCGCGACTTGCCCAGCACCTCCATCACCCCGCGCGTCTCGGAGCCCGCCACCTCCGACACCCGTGCGAGCCGCGCCGCATCCTCGGCGCTGTCGACGTGCCGCAGAAGCAGCACGCCATCGGTCATCGAGGTGTTGCGCACCACCCGGCTGACATCGCCCGCCACCGCCTCGGCCCGCGCCAGCCGCGCCGTGTCGGCGGCGTCCCCCGCGCCCGAGACCAGCCGCCGCAGCATTGCCGGGTCCGCCAGCCGCGCCAACTCGTCAAGGAAGGAGGGCGTCAGCGTCCGCAGCCGCCGCCCCATGCGCAGCGCCGTCGCTCCGGCCTTGACCGTGGCCGAGGTGCCCCCGGTCAGCGCCAGCGTGCCGGTGGCGGCGAGCCCCACGGTCGCCAGCGTCACCTCGACCTCGTCCACATCGGCACCGCTGAAATAGTCTCCCCCAGCCCGACGCAAGGCATTCAGGTCACCGATCGGCGTCAGCTCCAGAGGGATGCCGCAATAGGCCAGCATCTGCAGCGAGGGGCACTCGGCGATATCGGCGGCACAGATGCCGCAGGCCTCGACCTTGCCCCAGACGCTGTCCTTCTCCTCGCGCAACGCGGCAATCTGCTCGGATTGCACCGCCTCGGGCGAGACCCCGACCCGCGCCGCCACAGGCAGCAGCATGTCGATGCGGTCGAGGTCGTCAGCCTCGAGCGCGGTGTCGATCTCCTGCTCCAGCCGCTCGGGCGTCAACGTCTGTACAAGCGCCGCATCGAGCGCCCGGCGCACTTCGGCCTCGCTGGCACGCAGGAAGGGCTGTGCGAAGGGGCTGGTGGTGAGCGCCCAGAAACCAAGCAGGAGGCTGAGCAGCAGCGGCAACGCCCGAATGACCCGTGCCAGCGGCCGCCGGGGTCGTCGCGGCCTGCGCGAGGTCTGCCCTCGCCCGCGTTCGGCGACGGGCACCTGCCCTTCGCGCGGCGCGCCCTGCTGCGAACCCACGCGCGGCGCGCCCTGCCCCGCCGCGGCGCCCAAGCCGCGCTCGGCCCGCAGCACAGGGCGCTGCGGCTCCTTGGGGCGCGTCGCGCGCAGCGGCGGCTCGCGACGCAAGGCTCAGCCTTCGGTCAGCGCCCAGTCCCAGTAGAGCTCGCGCACGCGGCGCGTCACGGGACCGATCTGGTAATTGGTGTCCTCGAAACCCGAGACCGGCGTAACCTTCTGCAGGTTGCCCGACAGGAAGACCTCGTCCGCCCCCTCGAAATCCTCGAAGGACAGAACCGCCTCATGCACCTCCATGCCGTCGGCGCGCATGTTGCTGATGTGCCGGGCCCGGGTGATGCCGGACAGGAAGGTGCCGTTGGCGACCGGCGTGAAGACCACGCCGTCCTTGACCATGAAGACGTTGGCCGTGGCGCTCTCGGCCACATTGCCGAGCGCATCGGCGACCAGCGCGTTGCCGAAGCCGCGCGAGCGCACGTCCGTCAGCATCCGGGCGTTGTTGGGATAAAGGCATCCGGCCTTGGCATTGCAGACCGAGCTCTCCAGCACCGGCCGGCGGAAGCGGGTGCGCCCGAGATGCGTCGCCGCGCCCTCGGGGGCCATGGGAATTTCCTCGAGCGAGATGGCAAAGGCGGTGCCCTCCTCGCCCGGCACGATGGCCGTGGCGTCGCCCTGCGTCGCCCAGTACATCGGACGGATGTAGATTGCCGCCTCCTTGGGGCAGGCCGCGAGACCCTCCCAGACGATCTGCACCATCTCCTCGGTGGAGACGAAGGGCGTCAGCATCAGCGCCTTGGCCGAGCGGTTGATCCGCGCGCAATGGGCATAGAGATCGGGGGCGATGCCGTTGACGTAGCGCGCGCCGTCGAAGACCGAGCTGCCCAGCCACGCCGCGTGGTCGGCACCGCGCATGATCATCACGTCGCCGTCGTGCCAGGTGCCCTGGAAATAGGTGCGGATGTTCTTGCCCGTTGCCATCGTCGTGTCTCCTGCGAAAGTTGCGCGGACCCTATGCCCACGCGCCCGCAAGGTCCAGTGGCGGCGCTGCCGCCTTCACGGAAGAGCGAGCCTGTCCGCCGCCCGTGCCCGGCCCTTCATTGTTCCGAAAATACGCAAAGTCCGACCTTCGCAACCCGCTGCGCGCCCGGGCAGAAGCAGCCCGGACCCCGCTTCAACCCAGCGTCACGTCGAGGAACATCATCAGGATCAGCCCGAAGATCAGCCCCGTGGTCGCGCGCTTCTGGTGACCGTTGCGGTGAGTCTCGGGGACGATCTCGTGGCTGATGATGTAGAGCATCGCGCCTGCGGCAAAGGTCAGCCCCCAGGGCAGCAACACCGAGCTGACCGAGACCGCCACCACCCCCAGCAGCGCCCCCACCGGCTCGACCATGCCGGTCAGCGCCGTGTAGAACAGCGCCCTGCCCCGTGAGTATCCCAGCCCCACCAGCGCCACCGCCACCGCCAGCCCCTCGGGCATGTCCTGCAGCGAGATGCCCGTCATCACCGACAGGCCGTTGGTGCGGTCGACGCCGTAGGCGACGCCGATGGACAGCCCCTCGGGGAAGTTATGGATCGAGATCGCCAGCACGAAGAGCCAGATCCGTGCAAAGGTTGCCTGGTCCGCGCCGCCCTCTGGGCCGGTCTTGAAGTGCTCGTGCGGGATCGCGTGATTGAGCCAGGCCACGAAGCCTGAGCCGAAGGCGATGCCGAAAGCGGCGATGGCGGCGGCGGTCCAGACCGAACCGGTCTGCTCCTGCGCAACCTCGATGCCCGGGATGATCAGCGAGAAATAGGAGGCCGAAAGCATCACCCCGGCGGCAAAGCCCAGCATCATGTCCGACGTGGCCTGCGTCATCTTCCGCCCGATCAGCGCCGGGATCGCGCCCGCGGTGGTCGCCAGCGCCGCGATCATGCCGCCGCCGACGCCCCAGAGAATGTCCTGCATGATGCCTCCGAACTGCTGCCGCGCACTAAACGCGCTCGGATAGGGAGATACAAGCACACGTCATTGCGCAAATATCCCGGAAGCGGTAAGGAAACCTGACCAGTCCAAGGAGGAACCCCGGCCCATGCCCGTGATCACCGAGATCGAAGACCTCAAGCGCATCTACAAGCGCCGGGTGCCCAAGATGTTCTACGACTACTGCGAGTCGGGCAGCTGGACAGAGCAGACCTTCCGCGAGAACTGCACCGATTTCGACCAGCTCTACCTGCGACAGCGCGTGGCGATCGACATGACTGGCCGCAGCACCGCTACGCAGATGATCGGCCAGGACGTGGCAATGCCGGTGGCGCTCGCGCCGGTCGGCATGACCGGGATGCAGAACGCCGACGGCGAGATCAAGGCGGCCAAGGCGGCCGAGAAGTTCGGCGTGCCCTATTGCCTCTCGACCATGTCGATCTGCTCGATCGAGGACGTGGCCGAGAACACCTCCAAGCCGTTCTGGATGCAGGTCTACACGCTCAAGGACGACGACTACATGAAGCGGCTCTTCGACCGGGCCAAGGCCGCCAAGTGCTCGGCGGCGGTGATCACGGTCGACCTGCAGATGCTCGGCCAGCGCCACAAGGACCTGAAGAACGGCCTCTCCGCCCCGCCCAAGCTAACCCCGAAGTCGATCGCCAACATGGCCACCAAGGTGCCGTGGGGGCTCGAGATGCTGCAGACCAAGCGGCGCTTCTTCGGCAATATCGTCGGCCATGCCAAGGGCGTGACCGATCCCTCCTCGCTGACCACCTGGACCGCGCAGAGCTTCGACCAGGCGCTCGACTGGGACCGCATCCGCGAGTTCCGCAAGATGTGGGACGGCCCGCTGATCATCAAGGGCATCATCGACCCGCGCGACGCCTTGGAGGCCTGCAACGTCGGCGCCGATGCCATCGTGGTGTCGAACCACGGCGGGCGGCAGCTGGACGGCGCGCTCAGCTCGATCCGCGCGCTGGCGCCGATCATGGACGCGGTGGGTGACAAGATCGAGGTGCATCTCGACAGCGGCGTGCGCTCGGGCCAGGACGTGCTGAAGGCCGTCGCGATGGGTGCCAAGGGATGCTGGATCGGCCGCGCCTACATCTATGGCCTCGGCGCCATGGGTGAGGCGGGCGTGACCCGCGCGCTCGAGGTGATCCACAAGGAGCTCGACGTGTCGATGGCGCTTTGCGGGCGCACCGATATCAACACGGTCGACCGCGATATCCTGATGATCCCCAAGGGGTTTTCCGGCGACTGGGAAGAGTGAGCCTGAAGCCCGTATATTGAAGACAAAAGGCGCGGCCCGGAGCCGCGCCTTTGCCTGTCCGGCTCAGCCGATGCTGATGCTGAGCGGCGCGAGCCCGTCAATCTCGACGACGCAGGTGTCACCGCGCTCCAGCGCGCTGACACCGGCAGGCGTGCCGGTGTAAATGAGATCGCCGGGCTTCAGCTCGACCAGCCCCGACAGGTAGGAAATCACCTCGGGCACCGACCAGATCATCTGCGCAAGATCGCCGTTCTGCCGCTCCTCGCCGTTGACGGCGAGCCACAGGGTGCCTTTGTCCAGATGGCCAACCTCGGCCACCGGGTGCACGGGTCCACAGACCGCCGAGAAATCGAAACCCTTCGCCATGGTCCAGGGGCGGCCTTTCTTCTTGGCTTCCGCCTGTACGTCGCGGCGGGTGAGGTCGATCCCGGCGGCATAGCCCCAGACACAATCCAGCGCCTCGCTCTCGGGGATATCAACACCGCCCTTGCCAAGCGCCACGACAAGCTCGCCCTCGTGGTGAAGGTCGGCGGTGGCGGGCGGGTACGGGATCGCGTCGCCCTCTTCGGCGATGGTGTCGATCGGCTTGTCGAAGAAGAACGGCAGCTCGCGGTCCGGATCGTGGCCCATCTCCCGAGCGTGCTCGGCGTAGTTGCGGCCGACACAGAAGATCCGGCGCAGCGGGAAGCGCGCCTCGCTGCCGGTGACGGCGACCGAGGGCTGCGGCTGCGGGGCGAAGACGAAATCGGTCATGGGGGTCCTTCCTGTGGTCCTGCCCCTGCCTCACCGGCAGTGGGCCAATTTGCGGAAATGTCTAGCAGGCCCTGCGCCCGTGAAAAGCCGGTAGAAGAAAGATTGATGCTTCGATCAGCCGCCTGCCCCGCCGGCGTTTGCCCGCCCCCGCGCGATCTGCTAGCGCATTGGGCAACGTCCCGGATACAGGCCCGACCATGAGCGATCTCTTCGACGCAGCGCCCCTTCAGGGCCACGTGCCCCTCGCCGCCGCGCTGCGGCCCGAGACGCTGGACGACGTGATAGGCCAGCAGGCGATCACCGCGCCGAACTCTATCCTGCGCCGCCGCATCGCCGCCAAGGCGCTGGGGAGCATCATCCTCTACGGGCCGCCGGGCATCGGCAAGACCACCATCGCCCGCGCCGTCGGTAACATGCTGGGCAAGGAGTTCCGCCCACTGCACGCCACCCGCGACGGGGTGAAGGAACTGCGCAAGATCGCCGATGAGGCGCGCATCCGCCCGCTGCTGATCTTCGTCGACGAGGTGCACCGCTTCTCGGCCACGCAGGCCGACGACCTCTTGTCGATCTGCGAGGAAGGCACCGCCGATTTCGTCGGCGCGACCACCGGCAACCCCTACCACGCATTGCCGCCCGCGCTGGTCTCGCGCTCGACCATCCTCAAGCTCGAGCCGATGACCATCGACGACATGGAGGTGGTGGTGCGCCGGGGCATCGCTCACCTCGCCTCGCAGGGTGTCGAGGTGACCATGGCCCCCGAACAGGTTCGGCTGATCGCCGGGCGCTCCGGCGGCGACGCGCGGCGCGCGCTGACCACGCTGGAAAGCCTCGCCATCGGCCATGGCGTCGGTCAGGACGGCGGCGCGGTGGAGATCACCGAGGCCATGCTCGAGGAGGCCTATGCCTCCGCGGCGATCAACCACGACCGCTCCGGGGACCAGCATTACGACGTCGTCTCGGCCTTCGTGAAGTCCATGCGCGGCTCCGACCCAGACGCGACGCTTTACTGGCTGGCGCGGCTGATCCACGCCGGAGAGGATCCGCGCTACATCGCCCGGCGAATCATGATCCACGCGTCGGAAGATGTGGGGCTGGCCGACAATACCGCGCTGCAGACCGCCGTGGCCGCCTCGCAGGCGGTGGAGAAGATCGGCTACCCCGAGAGCCAGATCATCCTTGCCCATGCCGCGCTGCACGTGGCGCGCGCGCCGAAATCGGGCTCGGTGACGCGGGGCATCGGCGCGGCGCTCGGCCATGTCACCAGCCAGCCCCCCGCCTCGGTGCCGCTGCACCTGCGCGATGCGCACTACAAGGGCGCCGAGAAGCTCGGTCATGTCGGCTATCTCTTCCCGCATGACGATCCGCGCGGCTGGGTCGAGCAGACCTATGCCCCGGGCATCCCGCAAGGCGCCTTCTACCAGAGCGACGCGCGCGAGGCGGCCACCTTCGAGAAGCGCGCTGACGCCTTCTGGGAAGACGTCACCGGCCAGCCGCAACCCCGCCGCCTGCCACGGCGCGAACGCTGACAGAGCCGCCCGCGCTGCCGCCTCATTGATCAGCCGCGCCGCCTGCGCGTGGCCTCGTGATACCGGCGAGCCGGAGGACCTATGCCTCGGGCCGATCACGGTTATACTGAGCACTCATTCTGTCGCGGCGATTCGACTCGCCGCCCATTTTTCATGTTGGCCCGGTCCATTTTCCCCGGTGCCGTATTTTAGATATTCTTTGGAATGGACGTCATCTGATGAAGTACCGTTCGGAAATCGATGGTCTGAGGTCCGTTGCCGTCCTCCCTGTCATCTTCTTTCACGCTGGCTGGCACCTCTTTGGCGGCGGCTTCGTGGGCGTCGACATATTCTTCGTCATCTCCGGCTATCTCATCACCACGATCATCGCGGACGAGCTGAGCCGCGGCGAGTTCAGCATCCTGCGTTTCTACGAGCGGCGGGCGAAACGCATCCTGCCCGCTCTCTTCGTGGTCTGCACGGCATCGCTGTTTATGGCCTGGCTGTTCCTGCACAGCCGCGATTTCTCGGATTTCACCAGCAGCCTCGTGGCCGTCGCGACCTTCTCGTCGAACATCCTGTTCTGGCTCGAGGCGGACTATTTCGACACCGCCGCCGAGATGAAGCCGATGCTTCACACCTGGAGCCTCGCGGTCGAGGAACAGTTCTACATCTTCTTTCCCCTGCTACTGATGGCGTTGTGGAAGCTCGGGCAGACCCGGCTGGCCTGGATCATCGGCGCGATCTGCCTCGGCAGCCTTGCGCTGGCGCAGTGGCAGGTGGTGCACGCGCCGATGGCGGCCTTTTTCCTGCTGCCCGCCCGTGCCTGGGAACTGGGCATCGGCGCGCTTTGCGCCTTCTACCTGCGCGGCAGCCCGGTGCCGCTCGGCCTGGCCCTGAAGAACGCACTGTCTCTGCTCGGCCTCGGGCTAATCGCCTATGCCATCTTCGGCTTTGACGCACGCACGCCGACGCCCAGCGTCACGACGCTGGCGCCCACCCTTGGCACCGCGCTGATCATCCTCTTCGCGAGCCCCGGCACATGGGTTCAGAGCTTGCTGAGCCTGCGGCCCATGGTGGCCGTCGGGCTGATCTCCTACAGCGCCTATCTCTGGCACCAGCCGCTGATGTCCTTCGCGCGGCACAATTCGCTGGAGGAACCGGCGTGGTACATCATGGCCGCGCTTGTCGTGCTTACACTGGTGCTGGCCTGGCTGAGCCTTCGGTACATCGAGACCCCGGTCCGCAAGGGCCGGATGCCGCAGCTCAGGGTCTTCGCGTACAGCGCGACCGGCCTGCTGGCCTTCGTCGCGCTCGGCCTCTTCGTCTACACCACCGACAGCGCGACCATCGCCAGCGGCCGTCACAACCTGCTCGACCGGCAGATCGCCGTGCTCGACTACGAGAGCAACAACACCTCGCTGCGCGAGGCGAGCTGGACACCACTGGACTCCTACGCGCGGCAACTCGATTGCCTCGGTGACTGCCAGTCCGGCAACAACCAGCGCAAGTGGTTCGATGCGAGCAGCGACAAGCTGCACCTGCTTCTGGTCGGAAACTCCCATTCCAAGGACATGTTCAACATGCTGTTCATGAGCGCGCCGACCACCGAGCAGGTGGAACTGGCGCGCTTTGAGGCACAGATCGGTGACCTGACGGCCAAGTCCTCCATGTTCAAGGCCGAGAGCTACCGAGAGGCCGACGCGGTGATGATCGTCAGCCGCTACGACGCGGACCGCGGAGACATTGCCAACCTCGAAAATCTTGTGCGGCGGATCCGCGACGACGGGAAATCGGCGGTGCTGGTGAAGAACATCTTCGAATTCCCCACCTATCTCGGGGGCAAGTGGACGATCTTCGACAAGATCGTGCACGAGGCCTACGCCGAAGGGCTGACCGATGGCACCGAGATCGCCGCGCGCTCGAACGCGGAGTATTACGCGATTTACCAGACCGGCGAGCAGGACCCGGGGGTCGTCGCAGCCAACGCCGAGATCGACCGCATCGGCGTGCTCTTCCCGGACGTGACCGTGCTCGACCGCATGGACTACGTCTGCGCCGCCGCCGAGAGCATCTGCTACTCGGCCAACGACAAGCTTGAGAAATACTTCCCCGACTACGGACACCATACGCTGGCCGGGGCCGCATTCTTCAGCAAGCGGGTGGACGAGACCGGCTGGTTGAAACCGGTGCTCGATCTGGCGCAGTTCAAGCAGGCGGCGCAGCAGTCCCCGATGCGCTGAACCCGGGCGGGGACGGACCCCGCCCCACTTGCTCCCGGCAGGATCACCCCTCGGGCACGCTCAGCGCCTCGGCCACCGCCGCGGCAGGCAGGTCGAGCCAGGTGATCCCGCCATCCTCGAGAAACCGCCGCTCCATCCGGGTCAGCGGGCCGGGCATTACCGCGATGTGCCCCTGCCCAGAGCGCTTGGCGATCTGCCGCGCGAAGATGCGCAGCATCTGGTCGTCGAAGCGGCAGCCGAGGAAGAGGAAGGGCTTGCCCGTCCGGCGGTCCTGCACCGCCTCGGGGATCGGACGCTGGATGTCGATCTCGGTCAGCACCTCGACGTAGTCGCTGTCGGAGATGAGATAGGAGGAGCCAGCGCGCGCGATGCCATGCGGCTTGTAGAGCAGCGTCTCCCATGTCGGATCGGCGGCCCCGACCTGCTGCCCGGCACTGTCATAGGCGCGGGTGAAGATGTCGATCCATTCTCCGTTGCGGCTGACGCCCTGCACCAGCCCCCAGTTTCCGCCCTTCCCGAAGGCCCGAAGCAGCCCGTCGTCGTACCAGCTGTCCACCACCATCGGCGGGCGCACCCGCGCCAGCCAGTCGTGCACCGGGTTTGGCTGCGCGGCGGGGGTGTCAAAGGCCTCGACGACGATCTTGTCGAGCGTGGCGCGGAACTTCCGGCTCTCGACGTATTGCGCCACCGACCACAGGTTGCCCGAGGCGCGGCGCGGAGCGCGCACCTGCGCCTCGATCATCGCGCAGAGCGCGTCCGGCGTGGTCGGTGCCGCGCCACCCGAAAGCGCCGAGACCTCGGGCCCGAGATAGGCGATGCGTTTTCCGGCGGCGACCTCGTTCATCGCCTGTTCGAGCTGATCCAATGCGGTCATCCCTCAGTCCTCCTCTGCGGTGGCGAGCCGGCGCGCCTCTACCGTGATCGGCAGCTGCGGCGGCTCGTCGAACGCCGGCATGGCAAAGATCCAGCCGTTGGCCAGCTTCGCCCAGCCTCCCCAGAGCCCGTCCTTCTCGGTCTCGACAACCATCTCCTCGAGGTCTTTCTTGGGCACATAGGCCTCGATGCCCTTGGCGGTTTCGCGGATCATGACCTTCATTCGGCGGCCTCCTGTGCGGATCGGGTGACGATGTGGGATTGCAGCGCGTCGGGATTGTCCCGCCGCCGCAGCAGCGGTCCCTCGGGGGTCAGCTCGCGCTCGCGCATGCCGACGATGCTGGCGCGGTCGACGAAATCGACGGCGTAGATGTAGAACTGCTGCAGGAAGACGCCGATGTCGCGCACGTAGCCGACGTCGCCCTTCCGCACCACGGTCTCTCCGATTTCCTTGCCGGCCATGGTGCCGTCGTTCTTGATGTTCTTCTTCGAGATCACCTTGTCGCCCGGCATGTAGGCCGGGTCGCGGTAAACCTCGATCTCGCGGTCGTCGGTGGACATCAGGCGCCCTCCCTCAGTTGCGCGAGCCGCGCCGCGGCGGTCTCGCGAATGATGTCTTCGGGGTCTTCGAGCAAGGCGCGTACATCGGCAGCCACCCCGCTCTCGGCCACCACGTGGCGCACCCGCATGTCATCGTCCTGCACGAAAAGCCCCGGCCGCCGCAGCGCTGCCTCACGCCGCACCAGCGGGTCGGGATCGGTGCGGAAGCGGTCGAGCCAGCCCGTCCCCACCCGCCGCGCGACGATGCGGCGGATCTCGGGGTCGGCATCGCCGATCATGATCGGCAGCATCCCTGGCTCCGCCCGGCGCGCCACGATCGAGCGCACGTAGCCGTCCTCGTCCGCCGCCATCGGCAAAAGCTGCTCGCGATGCAATCGATGCGCCACGGCGATGCGTACGCGGCGGTCGGGGTCCTTGATGCGCCGCTCGGCGTGGGCGGGCGGCAGGCGCAGGATCGCCATGGCGCGCACCCCGGCGTCGCTGTCCGACAACAGCCGTGGCAGGCGGAACACCGAGGCCACCCGCGCGGCATTCATCCGCGTCTCGAAATAGAGGTGGCTCAGGCACATGTCGGCAAGGTCGGGATTGAGCAGGAAGAACCGCTCGATCCGCTTGGCGTAGCGGTCATGGGCGCAGGCCCAGCCCTGACCGCACTGGCCCAGATCGAGCCGTGCGCGGAAGCGGCATGCGGCGCAATCGAGCGCCTGCCCCTGCCAGTCGACCGGTGCCGGACCCTCGGGCATCGCTCAGGCCGGCACGCAGGTTTCGGGCACCGGGCAGACCTCGGCGCATTGCGGGCGGTCGTAGTGTCCCTTGCACTCGGTGCAGAGTTCGGGGTCGATGATGTAGGTGTCGCTCTCGAAGAGGATCGCCGCGTTCGGGCATTCGAACTCGCAGGCGCCGCAGACGGTGCAGTTGCTCTGGATGATTTGCAGGGACATCTCTTGTCTCTCCTTATCCGTGGCTTTCGGGCTTCGCTGGGAGCCGTTGGTTCAGGGCGGCGCGAGAGGGCTGCGCCGCCCGCCGGGAGATGCGTCAGGCGGTTTCGGCCTCGACCGCCGGTAGACCGCGCTTGGCGCGGTAGACGGCGGAGACCGCGGTCTCGATATACTCGTAGGCGTAGTCCTGGATCGCCTCGATGCCGGCGGCGCTCAGGTCCTCGCGCGGGCAATCCCCGATCTTGGCGCAGAGGATGGTGTCGATCCCCTCCAGCGTCTTGATCACCAGCTCGAGCTTGTCCTCCTCGCCGTAGCCGCCGACGCAGTAGTTGTCGCAGCGGCGGTGGGTGACGAAGTTGACGCCCCCGGCATCGACCTCGAAGATCTGGAATTCGGTGGCATGGCCGAAGTGCTGGTTGATCCGTCCGCCGCCCTTGGTGGCAACGGCGATCAGCATCGGCGCGGCCTCTTCGGCGACGGCGGCATCGGTCTCGGCCTTGGCGACGGCGGCGGCGGCGCGGCGGTCCGCGCGTTCCTTGGCGACCCACTCCTTGTAGGTCTCGCGCTTGGCCGGATCATAGGTCACCTCGTCGGGCACGAGATCCATGGTGAACTCCTGCCCGCGATCCTCGCCGAGCAGCCCGACCGCATCGGCGCGGCACTGGCGGCAATGCTTCATCAGGTTCGCGCCACCGGCGCAGGCGTCCTGCAGCTTCTTCAGCTCGGCGGCGGTCGGGCCGCGCTGGCCTTCGAGACCGAAGACCGTGCCGTGCTCGGGGGCGGAGATCAGCGGCATGATATTGTGCAGGAAGGCACCGCGCTTCTTCACCTCCTTGTTCACTTCCAACAGGTGCTCGTCGTTGATCCCGGGGATCATCACCGAGTTCACCTTCACCAGGATGCCGCGCTCGTGCAGCATGTCGAGCGACTGCATCTGCCGCTCGTGCAGGATCTGGCTGGCCTCGAGCCCGGTGCGGCGCTTGTGCTCGTAGAAAATCCACGGGTAGATCTTCGTGCCGACCTCCGGGTCGATCATGTTGATGGTGAGCGTGACGTGGTCGATGTTCATGTCCATCAGGTCATCGACGTGCTCAGGCAGCGCGAGCCCGTTGGTGGAGAGGCACAGCTTGATGTCCGGCAGCTGCTGGTGCACCAGCCGGAAGGTCTCGCGAGTCTTGCGCCAGTCATAGGCGCTGTCGCCCGGTCCGGCGATGCCGAGCACCGAGAGCTGCGGAATCTCGTTGGCCACCGCGATCACCTTGCGCGCGGCGTTTTCCGGCGTGAGCCGCTCCGAGACCACGCCGGGGCGGCTTTCGTTGGCGCAGTCGTACTTGCGGTTGCAGTAGTTGCACTGGATGTTGCAGGCGGGCGCGACCGCCACGTGCATGCGGGCGAAATAATGGTGCGCCTCTTCCGAGTAACAGGGGTGATCCTTGACCTTCTCCCAGGTGGCCGGGTCCATGTCCTCGGGCGCGTCGGACGAGCCGCAGGCCGAGGACGAACAGCCATCCGCCTCCATCGCCTTGGTCAACGTGTCTTTCGAGCTGACCGACAGGCCGTCGAGTGAGATGACATTTCCGGACATGGCGCATCCTCGCTGTTGGGGTCTGGCTATCTAGGCAGGGAGGAGCAAGGAGCGTGCCATGTGCTGCGCCGGGGTTTCGGCGGCATTGGCGCGGCGGTTTGTCGGGTTGGCCACAAAGCGGTGCGACAAAAGCGTGAGGCGGTGCACCACGAGCCGGGCGAAGATGCGAAGCGGTCAAACCGAAACCGCGGAACCGCAAAAGCAAAGCGCGCGGCCCGGGAGAGAGGGTGGCCGCGCGCTTCCGCGCCCCGGGGAGGCGCCGGGATCAGATGCGGCGCACCTCGATCCCGTGTTTCTGCAGCGCATAGGCCACCTGCCGGGGGGTCATCCCCAGCAGCCGCGCCGCCTTGGCCTGCACCCAGCCGGCCTCTTCCATGGCCGCGATCAACTCCTCGCGGGCGGTATTGGCGGTCTTGCGGCGCGGGAAGGTGTCGGCCGGATCGACCCGTTCCGGCGGGGCCGGGTGCTCCGGGCGGCGGATGGAGGGGGTCACCACCCGTCCGACCGCCAGCCCGCCAATGGGCGACGCTCCTTCCTGCAGCCGCCACAACTCGGCCGAAAGGCACGAGCCCTGATTGCAGGCCAGCTCGCCACCCAGCACGATCTCCCCGTCCGACAGTGCGGCGGCGCGGCTCACGCAGTTCTCCAGCTCGCGCACATTGCCGGGGAAGTTGCACTTGCAGATCGTCTCGAAGGCATCGTCGGCAAAGCGCACGTTGGTGCCGTTCTGATCGTTGAATTGGTCGAGGAAGAGTTGCGCGAGCGGCCGGATATCGCCTTTGCGGTCGCGCAGCGGCGGCAGGACGATGGGCACGACGCAGATACGGAAATAGAGGTCGGCGCGGAACTCGCCGCGCGCCACCGCATCCTCGAGGTCGCGGTTGGTGGCGGCGACGATGCGGGTGTCGACCTTGACCGTCTTCGTCCCGCCGACCCGTTCGAACTCGCCCTCTTGCAGAACGCGCAGCAGCTTGGTCTGGAAGGTCGGGCTGATCTCGCCGATCTCGTCGAGGAAGAGCGTGCCGCCGTCGGCCAGCTCGAAACGCCCCTTCTTCAGCGCCATGGCCCCGGTGAAGGCGCCCTTCTCGTGGCCGAAAAGCTCCGACTCGAGCAAGGTCTCGGACAGCGCCGCGCAGTTGACCCGGACGAAGGGCCCGCGATGCCGCTCGGACTGCGAATGCACCGCGCGGGCAAATAGCTCCTTGCCGGTGCCGCTCTCGCCGCGCAGCAGCACCGGCGTGTTGGTCCCCGCCACCCGCTTGAGCTGCGCGATCACGTCGACGATGGCCGGGCTGTCGCCGATGATCCCCTCGAGCGAGATCGGGATCTCGGACGGCCTGCGTTCGGTCGCGCTCTGCAGCATCCGCCGGGTGTCTTCCAGCGCGCGTTCGCGGTCGCGGGCGATGCGGCGACGGAAGCGCAGCGCCTGTTCCAGCAGCGAGGCCACCATTGTCAGCACCCGCACGTCCAGGTCCGACATCCCCGCCCGCGCGTCCGCGTGGCTGCGGTAGGCACAGAGGATGCCCAGCACGAAGTGGCTCTGTTCCGGATCCCGCAGAGGCACGGCAACCAGCGTCTGCCCCTCGCCGCGGAGCCGCGGCGGCACCGCCTCGGGGCCGAATTCCTCGGCCACGTCGAAGGAGACCAGCGGAACCCCCGAGCGGAAGACGATCCGCGCCACCGCATCGGGCAGCACATCGGAGGGCGGCGCATCCGCGTCGCGGGCAAAGGCGGTGGCGGCGATGGTGTAGGGGTTCACCACGCCCGGCACCGGCTGCGCCCCCGGCTCGGCGAGCAGCGCCAGCACCGCGTGGCGCAGATCGAGGAAGGACGAGAGCACGTTGAGGATGCTCGGCACCACGTCGATCGGATCGGGCGCGGTGGCAAAGGTCTTGGCGATCTCGTAGATCGCGTCGAGCGCCAACCGGTCGCGAGGCGGTCCGGCCGCCATCGCCTCCGCCCGCCCCTGTTTCAGGCGCCCCGAAGTGGTCTCCGTCGATACTGCTTCATTCATCGTGAGGCCTCGCTTTCGCTCGCTGGGTCCCCGTGCCGGGGCGCGCTGCTTGGGAGGTCGCGCGCCCGGCTGGCCATGATCGCCTTTACCGAAAGAGTAGCAGCAAGCACTCGCCCGGGCGCATCCGACAATGCCGCTTGGCACGATAGACCGCTCCGGATCCGCGAGAACGGAGCCATTTGCGCAAGCTTTCGGCAATCGCGGGGCGTGTTCCGGGCGCTTTCCGAAAACTTAGCGAAAGGGTCACATACCATCACAAGAGAATCGCATGCGCCCTCAGGCATCCGTGGCCTTGCGGCGACGCTCGTAGGAAGAGCCTAGCCCAAGCACCGAACGGTATTTGGCCACCGTGCGCCGGGCGATGCGCAGCCCCGAGCGCTGCGCCAGAGAGACGATGGCGTCATCGCTGAGCGGCTCGCGGGGGTTCTCTGCGCCGACCACGCGCTGCACGAAATCCATGGCGCTGTCGCGCGAGACCGCCTCGCCCGCCGTGCCCGCGATGGGGCGAGAGAAGAAAGCGCGCAGCGGCAGCGCCCGGCCCGGCGTCTGGATCATCCGCCCAGAGACCGCACGGCTGACGGTCGAGGGGTGCACGCCCAGCTCGCCGGCCACGTCCTCCAGCGTCAGCGGCGACAGGTAGGCGGCTCCCCGGTCGAGGAACCGCCCCTGCCGCGCCACGAGCACGGCGGCGGTGCGCAAGAGCGTGTCCCCGCGCCGTTCCAACGCCAACGCAAGCGCCCGCGCCTCCGAAAGCGCGCGGCGGCGCAGCTTGCGGGCCTCGGCGTCGATCTTGCCGTCGGGCAGCCGTTCCTCCTGCACCTTGATCGTCGGCGTGGTCGCGCGGTTCAGCTCGACGATCCAGCCATCCCCGCCGCGCGTCGCCACTAGGTCGGGCGGGAAGACCGGCGCGGGCGTGTGCTCGAAGGCCAGGCCCGGCTTGGGGTTGAGCCCGCGGATCTGGGCGACGATCTCGGGGATGTCGCGCGGCTCGCAATCGCAGAGCTCTGCGAGTTCCTTCGTCCGGCCCTCGCCCAGCAGGTCGAGGTTGGCGATCAGCGTCTCCACCTCCCAGGTCAGCAGGTCCGCCTCACGCGCCTGGATCATCAGACAATCCGAGAGGGAACGCGCAAACAGCCCCGAGGGCTCGAAGCCCTGCAGCACGCGGAGCACCTGCTCGGCCTTGCCCTGCGGGCAGCCGGCGAGCAGCGCGATGCTCTCCACCGGCTGGCCAAGCCAGCCCGTCGGCTCCAGCGCCTCGGCGAAGTGGAGCGCGATCATCCGGTCCGCGGGGGTCTGGAAAGCCAGCTCGATCTGGCCCACCACATGCGCCATCAGGCTCGGCCGGTCGGCGGCCACGGCGGCCACGGCGTCGAACTCGTCGCCGCCCCGCGCGGCAAAGGCCGTGGGCGGCGTGTAGGTGACAAAGGGATTGGACTCTGCCTTCTCCCGCAGGTGCTCGGACAGATCCTGCGACGCCATGCCGAGGATGGTGAGGGACTGGAGCATCTGCCCCCCCATCTGCATCGTCTGGCGCTGCGAGATCGTCTGGACGAGTTCCATGGGCCTTATCCTATCATGACGTGCCCCCGGGCCGGGCCGGAGACGGCTGCGATCCGGCACCCGCGAAAGCGGCCGCCGCGAAATTCGGCAATTGCCCGCACCGAGGCACGGAGAACAGGGACACAGAGCACGGGGGCACCGGGATCAGCGCGCACAGCGCAGCTCCGACGCCGCGGTCCTGGCGGCATAGGGCGCGGCGATGCGGCCCTCGGACGTCACCGAGACCACCTGCCCGTCCTGCATGGTCACCACCTGATCACAGAGCCTGCGCACCTCCTCGGGGGCGTGCGAGATGTAGATCATCGGGATCCGCGTGCGCGCCTGCACCCGCGCGATCAGCTCCAGCGTGCGGGCCTTCAGCCCCGGATCGAGCGCCGAGACCGGCTCGTCGAGCAGCAGCAGCTCGGGCTCGGCCATCAGCGCGCGGGCGATGGCGGCGCGCTGGCGTTCGCCTCCCGAGAGCCGCGCGGGCTTCGCGCCGAGGATGTGCCCGATATCAAGCGCCGCGATCACCTCGTCCCAGAACTCGGTACCGACATTTCGCGCGCCGTAGGCAAGGTTGCGCGCCACGCTCATATGCGGAAACAGCAGCCCCTCCTGAAAGACCACGCCGATGCCGCGCCGCGCGGGTGGCACGTCGATCTTCGCCTCACTGTGATACAGCGCCCGGCCGCGCAGCGAGATGCAGCCGCGCGTGGGCCTGAGATGCCCCGCGAGGCAGGCAAACAGCGTCGACTTGCCCGAGCCCGAGCGGCCGATCAGCCCGGTGATCCCCTGCGCGGGCAGCGCAAGATCGACATCAAGCGCGAAGGCGCCCTGCAGGTGGCGGAGATGGATCTCGATCATGCAGATACTCCTTGCGGGCCCATCCGACGCGACAGCGCCTCGGAGACCAGCAGCGCCGCCCCCGCCAGCACCAGCGACAGCAGGCAGAGCCGCAGCGCCTCGGCCTCCTGTCCCGGTGTCTGGGTCACGGTGAAGAGCGCCAGCGGCAATGTCTGGGTACGGCCCGGGATGTTGCCCGCCAACGTGATGGTCGCGCCGAACTCGCCGACGGCTCGGGCGAAGGCCAGCGTCGTGCCGGTGAGGATGCCCGGCGCCATCAGCGGCAGTGTGACGGTGCAGAAGATGCGCAGCTCCGAGGCACCGAGGCTGCGCGCGGCGCGGGCGTAGCGCGGGTCGATCGCCTCGGCGGACTGGCGGATCGCACGGACCATCAGCGGAAAGCCCACCACCGCGCAGGCGATGACCACCGCCTGCCCGGAAAAGGCGATGCGGATCCCAAAGAAATCGTTCAGCGGCCCGCCGATCACCCCGTTGCGCCCCAGCAGCACCAGAAGCAGGTAGCCCAGCACCACCGGCGGCAGCACCAGTGGCAAATGCACCAGCGCGTTGAGCGCCGCGTGGCCGGGAAAGCGCCGCGTGCCGAGCAGCCAGCCGAAGCCCACCGCCAGCGGCAGCGACCAGAGCACCGCCCAGGCAGAGGCGTTCAGCGACAGCAGCAGCGCCGAGGTCTCCATGGGGCTGAGGGCGCTCATCACGATCCCCCCGGCATCGGCAGGAACCCGTGGCGGGCCAACACCGCCTGCCCCGCATCGCTCATCAGGTAGTCCAGCAAGGCTGCCGCACCCTCGGGATCCTCACCCTGCGCCAGCGGCGCGATGAGGTAGCTGATCGGAGGGTGGCTGTCCCGCGGGACCTCCCAGACCACCTGCACCCCCGTAACACCGACGGCATCGCTGGCATAGACCAGCCCCAGCGCCGCCTCGCCCTGCGCCACGGCGGCGACGGTGGCGAGCGTGTTGCGGGTCGGAACCAGCCGCTCCACGACCGCGCCCCACAAGCCGAGACTCTCCAGCGCCGCCTGACCGTATCCGCCCACCGGGGCAACCTGCGGATCTGCCATGGCAAAGCTCTCGCCCGCCAGCCATTCGGCCAGCGCGGCGGGATCGAACGGCCCCGCGCCTTCGGGGGCAATCAGCACGAGGCTGTTGGACATCAGCACCGAAACATCCGCCGGCGCCACCAGTCCCAGCCCGGCGAGATGCGCCATCCACTTGGGATTGGCCGAGATGTAGAGATCGGCGGGCGCGCCCTGTTCGATCTGCCGCGCCAATGTGCCCGAGGCGCCGTAGCTGGGGATCGCAGGAATGCCGCTCTCGGCAATGCCCTCGTTCAGCGCGGCCCCGGTCGAGGCGGCGGCCAGCAGCATGGGGTCGGCGACGGAGGCCATGGGCAGAAGAGCGGCGATCAGCGGCAGCAGGGGGAGTTTCATGGGGTCGGTCTCCTTGAAGGTCTCTCAGGCGGAAGCCACGGCGGGCCATCCGCCGGACCATTCGATCTCTCCGGTCGCCTCACCCACGGTTCGGCAGGTGCCGCAGCGCAGGCAGCTCTCGGGCGAGACCTCGATCCGGTCACGCGCACCGAAGCGGAAGCAGGCGCCGGGGCAGATGCGGGTCATCGCGCGTAGCGCGGCGCTGTCCTGCGCGCGGCGGCGCAGAATGATGCGCGGCGCGCCGGGCTCCAGGGCTGTTCCGCGTCGGGCCAAACTCACTCCCCCGCAAGCTTCAGCGCGTCGATGCCGACGAACCGGGCCTTCAGCTTCGCCTCCTCGTCGCGGAACACCTTGAAGACCTTCTCCTTCAGTGGCGTGCTCTCGAGGAAGTCGCCGTAGGCCTGCTTCAGGAGCTGCCGCGCCTCGAGGAACACCTCTTCCTCGGTCTTGCCGGCAAACTCCGCCGCTCTCAGGTAGCCGCCGAAGCGCTTCATGATGTGCAGGCGTGAGACATCGACCACCTCCTTCTCGTAGGGGAGCAGCAGGTAGGTGAAGATATCCTCGGCCGAGGACAGCTTGTTGATGTGGTCGAGCACGCCGGTCTCTTCGAAATCCTTGGGCATTCTGGTCTCTCCTCTGGCTTGTCAGCTGTGAAATTCGTGTCTGGCTGTGGAGGTCTCGCGCGGCATCTCGATGCCGCCCTGCTTCACCGCGATGCGCGCGGCGCAATGGCTCTCGTGCCGGACCAGTGCCGCATCGCGCGCCGCAAGCCTTGCCTCGAGAAAGGCGATGCGGTCGGCCAGCCGGGCGAGCGTGCGCCCCACCGGATCGGGCATCAGGTGATGGTTGAGGTCGACCCGCAGCGGATCGGTGGAGGGCGGACGCTCGGTCTGCACGATGCGCGCCGGGATGCCGACCACGGTGGCGCCCGCCGGGACCGGCTCGACCACCACGGAGTTGGCCCCCACGCGGGCCCCGGCCTCGATCGTGATCGGCCCGAGGATCTTCGCTCCCGCCCCGACCATCACGCCATCGCCGAGCGTCGGGTGCCGCTTGCCCGGCGACCAGGAGACGCCGCCGAGGGTGACACCGTGATAGAGGGTTACGTCGCGGCCCACCTCGGCGGTCTCGCCGATCACCACGCCCGAGCCGTGGTCGATGAAGAAGCCCGCGCCGATGCGCGCGCCGGGATGGATGTCGACCCCCGTGGCCATGCGCGCGAGATAGGACAGCAGCCGCGCGGTGCCGCGCCAGTTCGCCCCCCAGAGGCGATGCGCCACGCGGTGCGCCGCGATGGCGTGCAGCCCGGGATAGGTGAGCGCCGTCTCCAGCCGCCCGCGCGCCGCCGGGTCGCGGCCACGGATGGCGGCGAAATCGCTGCGGAGGAGCGCAAGGAGGCTCATGCCAGCCCCCCTTCGCGGCAGCTCACGAGGATGGGCCGGGCAAGGCGCGAAATCATCTCCGCCAGATCATCGCCGGTGGCCGGGCGCTTGGAGCGCACCGCGTGCTCGCGCAGCAGCGGCTTGAGGCGGAGGGCGATTTCCTCGGTGGCGGGCAACCCGGCGGCGGCCAGCGCCACGCGCAGCCCGGCGGTGCCGGAGTGCTTGCCGATGACGAACTGCCGCTCGCGCCCGAAGCGCGCCGGGGCGCAGCGCGGATCCTCGTAGGTGTCGGCCTGCTTGAGGATGGCATCGACGTGGATCCCCGCCTCATGGGCAAAGACCATGGCGCCGGTGATCGGCTTCGAGGCATGCAGCGCGCGGCCAGAGGCGGTGGCGACGATTTGTGACAGCGCCGGCAGCGCGCGCAGGTCGAGCCCGGTGGCGATGCCCCCCGCCTCCAGCGCCGCGCCGACCTCTTCCAGCGCCGCGTTGCCCGCCCGCTCGCCGAGGCCGTTGACGGTCACCGACAAGTGCGTGGCCCCGGCGAAGGCGGCCATCATGGTGTTGGCCGTCGCCATGCCGAAATCGTTGTGGGCGTGGATCTCCAGCGGCAGGCCGGTGCGGCTGCCCAGCTCGGCGACCAGCCGGTAGGTGGCCATGGGATCGAGGATGCCCAGCGTGTCGGCGATGCGGAACCGCATGGCCCCCGCCGCCGCCGCGACCTCGGCCAGCCGCACGAGAAATTCGGGATCCGCCCGGCTGGCGTCCTCCGCTCCCACAGAGACCTCGAAGCCCCGATCGACCGCGCAGAACACCAGCGCTGCGGTCTCGCGCAGCGCCCAGTCGCGGTCGGCGCGCAGCTTGCCCTGCAACTGCCGGTCCGAGGTGGGCACGGCGAAATGGATGCGCTTGGCCCCGGTCTTCCCGGCCATGTCGAGATCATGCATCCGCAGCCGGCACCAGACCACCGGCACAGCCTGCGTCAGCTCGGCCATGACCTCACGGATCTCGGCCACCTCGTCGAAGCCCATGGCGGCAATGCCCACCTCGATCTCCGCGACGCCCGCCTTGTCCAGCGCCCGCGCGATGGCCCGCTTCTCGGGCAGGGAAAACGCCACGCCAGCGGTCTGTTCGCCGTCGCGCAGGGTGGTATCGCAAAGCGCGACCCGGCTGGCGGCGGTGTGCGGCGGGAAGGCGTCGGGGTGCGTCGGGGCGAACATCGGTCTGTCTCCTCAGGCGTAAGCGGGGTTGAAGCCGTCCGGTTGCGCGCCGCCTTCGGTCCAGAAGGGCGACATCTCGCGCAGGCCCGCGATGATGCCGGGCATGACCTCGAGCACGCGGTCGATCTCGGCCTCGGTGGTCTCTCGTGAGAGCGAGAAGCGGATCGCGCCGTGGGCGGCGGTGAAGGGGATGTCCATGGCGCGCAACACGTGGGAGGGCTCCAGCGAGCCCGAGGTGCAGGCCGAGCCGGACGAGGCCGCGATGCCCGCCTGGTTGAGCTTCAGCAGGATCGCCTCGCCTTCAATGTATTCGAAGGCCACGGTGGCGGTATTGGGCAGCCGGTCGTGCGGATCGCCGGTGACGAAGCAATGACCGACGCTCTGCACCAGCCCGTTTTCCAGCCGGTCGCGCAGCGCGGTCATCCGGGCGCTGTCCTCGGCCATGGTGGAGAGAGTAATCTCTGCGGCCTTGCCAAGCCCGATGATCGCCGGGGCGTTCTCGGTCCCGGCGCGGCGGCCGCGCTCCTGGTGCCCGCCGCGCAGCAGCGGGCGGAAGCGCGTGCCCTTGCGCAGGTAGAGCGCGCCAAGGCCCTTGGGGCCGTGGAACTTGTGCGACGACAGCGAGAGCATGTCGATCTCGGTCGTCTTGAGGTCGATCGGCAGCTTGCCCACCGCCTGCACCGCGTCGGTGTGAAAGAGCGCGCCCACTTCATGCGCCAGCTCGGCGAGACCATCCACGGGAAAGACCGTGCCGGTCTCGTTGTTGGCCCACATGAAGCTGACCAGCGCGACCTTGTCGGACAGAGCCGCGCGGTAGGCGTCGAGATCGAGCCGGCCCAGCTTGTCGACCGGGATGCGGTGGACGGTGACCCCCTCGTGCTTCTCCAGCCAATCACAGAGCGACAGGATCGCCGGGTGCTCGACCATCGAGGTGATGATCTCGGTGCGACCCGGCTGGACCTGAAGTGCCGAGCGGATCGCGGTGTTGTTCGACTCCGAGCCGCCCGAGGTGAAGATGATCTCGTGATCGAACTCGGCGCCGATGAGGGCCTGCAGCGACTTGCGGGCCTGCCGAAGCGCACCGCCGACCTCGGCGCCGAAGGCATGGATCGACGAGGCATTGCCGAATTGCTCGGTGAAATAGGGCAGCATGGCCTCGACGATCTCGGGGAAGACCCGGGTGGTGGCATTGTTGTCGAGATAGACGGGGGGAAGCGCCGTATCCTTCATCATCCTCTCCTCTCAGGACTTGGCCACGGGCATGACCCGGATGGGCCGTCCGAGGGTTTCGGTGATCACCTTGGCGATCCCGCCGAGCGTGCTGGCGGCAAGCTGGCAGCCCGAGCAGGCGCCGACGAGGCTGACCAGCACGAGGCTGCCCTCCATATCGACAAGCTCCACATCGCCGCCGTCGCGGCGGAAGGTGGGGCGCATTTCCTCGATGATCTTGGAGACGAGGATCGCCTCCTTGGCGGGGGTGAGACCGCTGGGCGGGGTCGGGGCAGGCACCGGAGCGGGTGTCTCGGCCACAGCCACGGCGGCCGGCGCGGCGATCTGGATCGGCTCGATCTGGACCGGGGCCGAGGGCTGCGCGGGCGGCTTCGGCGCGGGTGGCATGTCGGGGATGACGAAGCCCTGCGCCTTCTTCTTCTGCGGCTTCGGGGCCGCGCCGAAGACATAGGCCTCTTCGGCCTTGATCAGCCCCTCGGCGACCATTGCCTTGTTCGTGTCGGCGAGCAGGTCCTCCAGCGGCTCGCGGCAGGAGTTACAACCGCCGCCCGCCTTGGTGTAGAAGGTGACCATCTCGAGCGTGGTGAGCTTGTTGGTGCGGATCGCCCGCTCGATCATCCCGGCATCGACGCCGAAGCACTTGCAGATCAGCGCCCCTTCCTCGTGGTCGTCCTCGTCCAGCTCCTCGCCCATGTAGGCGGCGACGGCGGCACTCAGCGCCTCCTGCCCCATCACCGAGCAATGCATCTTCTCGGGCGGCAGCCCGCCGAGAAACTCGGCAATGTCCTGATTGGTCAGCTTGCGCGCCTCGGCGATGGTCTTGCCGATCACCAGCTCGGTCAGCGCCGAGCTGGACGCGATGGCCGAGCCGCAGCCGAAGGTCTGGAACTTGGCGTCCTCGATCACCTCGGTCGCGGGGTTCACCTTGAGCATCAGCTTCAGCGCGTCCCCGCAGGAAAGGCTGCCGACCTCGCCCACCGCATTGGCATCGACCAGCGCACCGGCGTTGCGGGGGTTGAAGAAGTAGTCCTTGACCTTGTCGCTGTAGTCCCACATCGGCGCGCCCTCCCTTTAGCAGAACGACTTGCCGCAGCCGCAGGAGCTGCTGGCGTTGGGGTTGTCGAAGACGAAGCCCGATCCCTCGAGCCCGGTGACGAAATCGATGGTGGTGCCGCTGAGATGCGCCTGGCTCTCGGGGTCGATCAGCACGGTGACCTCGCCGGCGGTGACCACGGCATCGTCGGGCTGGGCCTCGAGCTCCAGCGCCATGCCGTATTTCATCCCGGCGCAACCGCCGCCCTGCACCATGACGCGCAGGCCCGCGACGGGCTGTCCGGCACCGTCGATGGCTGTCTTGATGGCACTGCGGGCGGGTTCGGTAATCTCGATCATCGGACTGTCTCCTGTGCGGGTGGCGTGGCCTTTCGCTTGCTTCAGCAAGGAGTGTGCCAAGCGGCGGGAGACAGGTTTTTCAGATGGTTACGCGGGCCGGCAGAGTGCGGCTGATGGCGACAATGACGGATGTGCGACATGCGACAATGGATTTGGTCTCGCGCTGGGCCGCATGGAAACAAGGCCAAATACCGCCGTGCGAGCGGTCGTTCATCGAGGCGGCATCGGATCGAGCCCGATGAACGACGCCATCCCGTCGCACCAAAGATGCGCCGATGAATATCGGCACGCCTTCAACGTGACGGGATGGCGCTTGCACGACCCGCGATGCAGAATTTGAGGTCCCTAATCCCCATCCTCCGCCTCCAGCCGCGCCAAGAGCCAGGCGCCGCCGAACCGGTCCGAGGGATCAAGCTCCGCGGCCTTGGCAAGCACCAACTCCGCCTCCTCCATCTGTCCCAACCTTGCGGCGCAATAGCCGATCGCCACCAGCGCCTGCAGGTAGAGCCCGGGCGCGAAATCATGGGCGGAGAACGCCGCGTCCCACGCCCGCACATCCCGCCAATCGGCAGAGATGTTCAGCCGCCGGGCGGCAAAGCCCAGCAGCACCCGCGCCTGCTTCAGCGCGGCGGCGTGATCGTGGTTGTAGAAATGGAAGCGATAGGCCGCCAGCCGCACGTCGGGATCGTCGGGCGCGGCCTTCAGCGCGCGGGCGATGGCCTCGGCGCTTTCTGCGGGACGGGTCCGGGCGGCCTCGGCCCCAGCAAGCAGCGTGGCGGGGTCAATCGGGGGCAAAGCACTCGGTCCTCTCGTCGCAAGCGTCGCAAGAAGGCGAGAGGCAGAGCGAGAATGCCGCATCCGAGCAGATCTGCCGGTAGAAGAACTTCTTCCAGCGCATGTTCCGACTGTTGGCCTGCGCGAGCCCCGGCAAGTGGCGGCGGATCATACCCGAGAGCGCGGCGCGCCCCGGCAGACCCAGGTCTTCCCAAAGGTGATGCGGCTCGGCCGCGCGGCGCGCGAGGATGGCGGCGAGCCAGCGCGCCTCGTCGGTGGCCACGCCGCAGCGCCAGAGGATCAGCGTCTGGATCGCCTTCTGGTCGTCGGGCACGTCAGGCGCGGGCAGGTCGAGATCTGGCAGCACCGCGTGCGGCAACCAGCGGTCGCGCAGGGCCCGCAGTTGAACGCCGGAGAGCCCCAGCCGCTCGGTCAGCGGCCCCTTCCCCGCCTCGCGCTCGGACAGCGCGTGGTCGAGGATGCAGCAGAAATCCGAGACCGTCAGCATCGCCCCCGCGAGAAGCCCCGTCTCGGCGGTCCCGGCAGTCAGCTCAGGCGAGCGCTGCATGGGTCTGGCAGTCCGAGGGGCAGACCCGGGCGCAGGCACCGCAGCCGATGCAATTCTCGGGGGCGATCATCGACATGACCTTCTTGACGATCTCGTCCTCGACATCCTCGTATTCATCCGTGCCGGGGCGGACGATCTCGCCGTCCTCGGTGACCCCGTGCAGGGTCATCACGTCGCGACCACAGACCTTGTAGCAGCGCCCGCAGCCGATGCATTTCTCGGGGTCGATGGCCATGAGGTACTCGGGCACGTATTCGGCCCCGCCCCGGGTATAGGCGACAACGCTCATCTCACGCCTCCGCCGCGGCTTTCTTCGCCGCCTTCAGCTCCCTGCGCGCGGCGCTGAGCTCCTTGAATATCTCGAAGGTGCGCTCGGCCGTCTCGGGGATCTTCTCCCAGTCCACCGGCAGCTCCTCGGCGAGGTCGTGCAGGTTCATCTTGGCATCGGTGGCCCGCATCGACAGTTTCTTCACGCGGGTTTCCAGCTCTTCGAGGCTCATGACATTTTCCTCTTCGCGGGTGTCTTTGCGGGATTTCGGATGAATCGCGACAATGCTGTGCGCCCCGCCGCGGGCTTCAGCGAGAGCACGGGGACCGGCTTGCGCGGGCGCGGCAGGGGCTCGATACGCACCATGGCTCAACCCCTCGCCGCATCGGGGAACTTGTCGATGGTCTCGACCGCTCCCGCGACCAGCTTGTCCCCGGCCTCGGCCAGTTTGGCCCAGCTCTCGAAGCCGAAACGGTGCACATCGCGCAGGTGCTTCGACACCACCACCAGCTTGCCGGCGATCAGCACCACACGGCCGAAGCCCTCGTGGCTCATCTTCTGCATCTGGCTTGCCATGCAGCCCGAGCGTTTCTCGATCAAGAGGCCCACCGCATCGTAGAACTTGGTCACCCGCCACATCACGTCGGGATCGGGGTCGCCGATGATCGGAATGTCGCGGCGTTCCTCGCGGGTGACGATGAACTCGGACAGGAGGTCGGCGTCGGACTTCTCGTCCCACTGGCCGTAGCTGTCCTCGGCGCGGATGACGGCGGCGAGCTGGGTGAGGAAATCGCTCACCACCATCTCGCCGCCGCGCGGGGTCTCTAGGGTCTCAAGGGTCATCAGACGGTCTCCTGTGCGTAATCGTCCATGAAGCTGGGCTTGTCGAAAGTGCCGAGGATCTTGCGCAGGAAGGGTGGCGGCGTGCCGTTAAGCATCACCTGCACCTGCTCCAGCACCGCCTCGATCGGCTCCGGCTCCTTGCGTTTGATCGGATGCACCCCGGCCTTGACGATTTTCGCCGCCGAGGGGCCGCCGATGGCCAGAGCGAAGAGCAGCGCGCAGCCGCGCAGCGCCTCGACCTTGGGGGTGATCTTGTCGTCCTGGTCGTCGTGCTTGCCCTTCTGCTTGGTCACATTGTCGAACTCATGCGCCTCGATGAAGCGATGACCGGACTTCCAGACCTCGTAGACGGCGAACTTCTTGGCGGAGCCGAAATGCGCGCCAAGGTATTCCATGTCGTTGGTCGCGATGGCGATGCGCAGCGGCGTCTCGCCCGGGGCCGGGCCAGCGCTGGCACTGTCGCCGTCAATGACGCGTAGCGTGCGGGACATGTTCGAACTCCTCTGCGATGGGGGCCGCGCCGAAATCCTCGGGGCGCGAGCGGTGGTGAAGCGATTGGACGGTGCCCGCGATCTCGTAGAGAAACGCCCGGCTGCCGCGATAGCCGACCCGGCAGGCATCCTGCGCGCCGATCCGGTCGAAGATGGGAAAGCCGACGCGCACCAAGGGCTTGTGGAGCCGGTGCTCGGCGTGGCGGCCGTGGGAATGGGTCAGCAGGATCTGCGCGCCCTGCTCCCCGGCGCTGCGCTCGAAGTCGCCGAGATCGCCGAGGATCACCTCCTCGCAGGGCATCCGCTCGATCAGCGGCGAGTGCTGCGAGGTTGTGACCGCGGTGACGATCTCGGCGCCCATCGACGCCAGCGCGCCCGACAGCGCGAAGAGAAGATCCGGGTCGGCGCCGATGGCGACCTTCAGCCCGCCGGTGTGGAAATGCGCGTCAAGCGCGGCGTCGATCAGCCGTGAGCGGTCGCGCTTGATCGAGGGCGGCGGATTCTGCACGCCCGACAGCCCCATTAGCGTGCGCACGAAGGCATCCACCGGCTTGAGCCCGGTGACCGACTGGAATACCCGGTAGGGCACCATGGCCCGGTCCTCGATCATCTGCGCTGCCTTGCGCATCTGCTCGCCCACCGCCAGCGTGAAGGCGCTGCGCGAGATCGCCTCGATCTGCTCAAGCGGCGTGCCGCCCTGCGAGGTTCCGGACCAGTCGTCGCTGACGTGCCCGTCGAGCGAGGTTGAAATGTCCGGCAGCACGATGGGTTCGAGCCCGAAGGCGCGGATCATCCGCACCAGTTCCTCGATCTCGGCGGGTGTGAGGTGCGATCCGCAAAGCAAAGTCACCTGTCGCAGGTCGGGGTCACGCTCACTGACGCGCGGCACCAGCGCCCCCACGATGGCTTCGACCGCCTTGGCCCAGCCATCCTGCAGCGCGCCGTCGAAATCGGGGGTCGAGGCGTAGACGATCTTCGTATCCGCGAAATCGCTGCGGCGCGCGACGATCTCCTTCAACTCGCCCGGCACGTCCTCGCCCCGGGTCTCGGTCAGCGCGGTCGAGGCGATGCCGATGAACTTCGGGCTGGATTTCTTGCGCAGGTTCTCGATCGCCTCCTCGATCTGGTCGGCACCGCCGAGGATGGTCGAAACCTCGTTCATCGCCGTGGTCTGCAGCGGCACGGCTTCCTTGAAGTGGCGCACGAGATGGACCATGGCAAAGGCGGTGCAGCCTTGGCTCCCGTGGAACAGCGGCACGGATTTTTCGATCCCGAGATAGGCCAGCGCCGCGCCCAGCGGGGCCGAGCTCTTCAGCGGGTTGGTCGAGAGCGCGCGCTTGGGATGGATGAGCCGGGCCATGTCAGCAATCCTCGAAATCGGTGTCGGAGGAGGGGAAGCCGGACACGTCCGGCGCGGCGCTGGCGATCACTTCGGCAGGCGGCAGCGGCGGCACGAGGCTGACGGGCTTTGCCATGCCAGCCGCCACCCCGGTCACCGGGCAGGCACCGGAATGGGCGGGCAGCACGCGCCCCTCGGTCAGCGGCTCCTCCCAGGGCGCGGGCGCACGCAGCTCTTCCCACATCGGGTTGTTCACCGCGCGGTCGATGGCGCGCAACAGGTCGACCATGCCCATGTAACCGGCGTAGGGCTCATGCTTTTCCTGGTTCACGTCGACCCAGGGCATCTTCGCCTTCAGCGCCACGAACTGGCTGCGCCCGCCCGACATCAGCACATCGGCGCCGGCATCCTTCAGCAGGCGGTACATGTCCTTGGGGGCCATATTGTCGAACATGTGCTTGTCGTCGCCCATGATGTCGACGACCCGGCCCTTGTCCTCCTCGGTGGCCTTGCGCACCGAGGTGCCGATCACCTCCATGCCCAACTCCTGCAGCGCCGCCACCACCGACCAGCTCTTGTGCCCGCCGGTGTAGAGCAGCACCTTGCGGCCCGCGACGCGCGGGCGGAACGGCTCGAGCTGCGCCCAAATCCGCGCCTCTTCCTCGGCGATCAGCGCCTCGCAGCGATCCAGCAACTCGGGGTCCGCGCCCTGCTCGACAAGGATGCGGCACATCTGGCGCAGACTCTGAGAGGTGTCGGAGATGCCGTAGAAGCTGCCCTCGAAGAAGGGGATGCCGTAGCGCTCGTCGAGCTTGCGGGCGACGTTGATCAGCGCCTTGGAGCAGACCATCATCGTCACCTTGGCCCGGTGCATCACCGCCACCTGCCTGTAGCGCGCATCGGCCGAGAGCGAGCCGAGGATGCGGATCCCCAGCCGGTCGAGCAGCGGCTTTACCTGCCACAGCTCGCCCGAGAGGTTGTAGTCGCCGACGATGTTGATGTCGTAGGGCGTGGTGAAGGCGGGCTCGACGGTGCCGATCACGTGGTCCAGCATCGCCTCGCCGGCGAGCTTGTTGCCGAGGTTCTTGCTGCCGACGTAGCCCGGCGCATTGACCGGGATGCAGGGGGTGCCGAAGGTCTCGCTCGCCGCCTTGCACACCGCGTCGATGTCGTCGCCGATGAGCGCGGGCACGCAGGTGGAATAGACAAAGACGGCGGGCGGGTCTTCGGCCTCGATCACCTCGCGGATGGCGCGGAAGAGCTTCTTCTCGCCGTAGCCCATGACGATGTCGAGCTCGGTCATGTCGGTGGTGAAGCCGGTGCGGTAACGCTCCGACCCCGAGGAGGCCGCGCCGCGGTTGTCCCAGCCGTTGCCCTCGCAGGCCAGCGGCGCATGCACCAGATGCGCCACGTCGACGATGGGCTGCAGCACGATCTTGGCCCCGTCGAAGGCGCAGCCTCCCGCCGCCGCGCCCGGCGTCAGCGGTTTCGCGCAGCCCTTCTTACGCTGCTGCTCGGTCTTGTTGACGTTGTGCCCGCAGGCGGGCTCGTCGAAGACATCGGCAATCTTGTCCTTCAGGGCGTCGGCCATGCTGCATCTCCTCGCGCGGTTCGAGGGTATCCAGCAAGCGCCGTGCCAAGTGGGACACGCCTGGGTTTTCAGAGGTTTGGACGGCACATCCCGGTTTGTCAGGCATGTAGGCTTCGCGACAATGAGGCAAGCGCGACCCGCGTCGCGCGCCGATACCTCCGATGCGCATCCGCATCAAAACCCTATTTTATTCTTCAATTCACATATATGATTACGTTGTCTAAGGGAGGAGACAACGATGATCAGGAGAACCGCGCTCGCCGCGATACTGGCGGCAGCGCCGCTTATGGCGATGGCAGAAGGCAAGACCCACCACGTGGCGATCCACGTGGACCAGAACGACCCGCATGTTCTGAACATGGCGCTCAACAACGCCCAGAACGTCGCGGCCTACTATACCGAAGCGGGCGACGAGGTGGTGATCGAGATGGTCGCCTACGGCCCCGGTCTGCACATGCTGGTCGAGGGCAAGAGCCCGGTGAAGGACCGCATCTCGACCATGGCGCTGGAGCTGCCGATCACCTTCTCCGCCTGCGCCAACACCATCGCCGGGATGGAGAAGAAGACCGGCGAGAAACTGGTGCTTCTGGACGAGGCCGGCGTGGTGCCCTCAGGCGTGGTCCGACTGATCGAGCTGCAGGAAGAGGGCTACGCCTACGTGCGGCCGTAGCGAGCACGAAGGCAGTGCGACGCAAGCCAGGCGGGTGCCTGCCCGTGGGGTGTCACCGCAACCGTTGAGGTCGTCATTTTATCCCGGCCACGTCCGAGCGACCTCAAGCCGGCGTGCCTCGGTGTCAAAGCGCCAGCCCGCCCGGACGGGCAGGCGCAACCCGAAAACCAAACCGGCCGCGGTCTCCCGCGGCCGGTACGCGTTCCACCCTGCCCGGCTCAGCGGGTCAGGTCGTAGCTGTAGTCGGTCTCGCCCGGGATGATCGTGTCATCGTCGAGCTTGTCAAAGACGGTATCCAGCAGCTTGACCAGCACGTTCAGCGCGCCTTGGTATCCCATGGTCGGGAAGCGGTGGTGATGGTGGCGGTCGAAGATCGGGAACATCAGGCGGATCAGCGGCGTGCCGGTGTCACGCTCCAGGTACTTGCCGTAGGAGTTGCCGATCAGCATGTCGACCGGCTCTGTGTCGAGCAGCGAGCGCATGTGCCACAGGTCCTTGCCGGCCCAGACCTGCCCCTGCTTGCCGAAGGGCGAGGAGGCCAGCAGCTCTTCCATCTGCTTGGCCCACTTCTTGTTGCCGTTGGTGGCGAGGCAATGCACCGGCTCGCCGCCCATCTCCATGACGAAACGCGCCATGGCGTAGACGAAATCCGGATCGCCGTAGATGGCGTAGGTCTTGCCGTGCAGATGCGCCTGGCTGTCGGCCAGCGCATCAACGAGACGGCCACGCTCCAGCTTCAGGCTGTCGGGGATCGCCTTGCCGGTGAGCGCGCTGACCTTCATCAGGAACTCGTCGGTGGCCTGGATACCCATGGGATAGTGCAGCGCGGCAGTCTCCTGCCCCTTGCCGGCGATGTACTCCATGGTCTTCGGCGTGCACCATTCCTGCAGGCTGATGGTGGCCTTGGCGTTGAGCGCGGCCTTGGCGTCCTCGAGCTTGGTGCCGCCCGAGTACATGCGGAACTCGCCGTCCGAGGGGGTGTCGTAGACATCCGACACATCCGACAGGAAGGTGAAGTCGACGCCCATCTCGTCCAGCATCCGCTTGATCTCGCGGTTGTTGCCCACCGCGAAGCCGTCGAAGCCGGGGATGATGTTGAGCCCCTCGCCCTCGACCCGCTCGGCCTTGTCCCAGAAGTGGCTCAGGATGCCCTTCTGCATGTTGTCGTAGCCGTCCACATGGGAGCCGACGAAGGCCGGAGTGTGGGCGTGCGGCACGTCGAAGTCGGTGTCGACAGAGCCCTTTTCCTTGGCCTGCAGGATGAAGGAATTGAGGTCGTCGCCGATCACCTCGGCCATGCAGGTGGTGCTGACGGCGATCATCTTGGGATCGTAGAGTGCCTTGGTGTTGGCGAGCCCGTCGACCATGTTGATCAGCCCGCCGAAGACCGCCGCATCCTCGGTCATCGAGGACGACACGCAGGAGCTCGGCTCCTTGAAGTGGCGGCTGAGGTGCGAGCGGTAGTAGGCGACGCAGCCTTGGCTACCATGCACGAAGGGCATGGTGGCCTCGTAGCCCTGCGACGCGAAGACCGCGCCGAGCGGCTGGCAGGCCTTGGCGGGGTTCACCGTGAGGGCCTCGCGGGCGAGGTTCTTCTCGCGGTATTCCCAGGACTTGGTCCAGTCACCGATCTCCTTGACCATCTCGTCAGGGTGACCGCATTCGAAGTTGATCTTCTTCTGGGCCAGCATCTCCTTGTATTCGGGCTGCTGGAAGAGCGGTGCGTGATCGAGCACCTTGTCTGCCGACTGGGGCATGGCTGTGATCCTTCTGTTGGCCGTCCGCATTCCGAGACGCGCCGTGTGATGAGGAAATGGCGGAAGTCCTGGACTTCCGTCGTCAGTCCTTGAGCCTCGGGGGCTTTCGAACCGTCCGGGGCGCCTAGCGTCCCGGACCGCGCCCGACCCGCCCCCCAGGGCGGGCGCGATTGCGCCCACCCTCGGTCCGGGCGCGGTCCTCCGTTGCGAAGAGACCACCCGGAGCGCGGTGTCAGAGCCTTACTCGGCAGCGATGGCCGGCCCGCTTTCAGGCACGTCCCAGGGCGCGTCGTACATGCCCCAGACCGGGTTGTTGATCGCCAGATCCATGTCCCGGGCGAAGATCGCGAAGCCGTCGTAGCCGTGGTACGGGCCGGAGTAGTCCCAGCTGTGCATCTGGCGGAACGGGATGCCCATCTTCTGCACCGGGTACTTCTCCTTGATCCCCGAGCCGACGAGATCGGGGCGGATCTTCTCGATGAACTTCTCGAGTTCGTAGCCGGTCACGTCGTCGTAGATCAGCGTGCCGTCCTTCACGTAGTGGCCGGTGCGCTTGTAGTCGTCGTTGTGGCCGAACTCGTAGCCGGTGCCGGCGATGACCATGCCGAGATCGTCATAGGCGGTCACCACGTGGCGCGGACGCAGACCACCGACGTAGAGCATCACCGACTTGCCCTCGAGACGCGGCCGGAACTTGGCGATGACCTCGTCGACCAGCGGCTGGTACTTGGCGATGACCTTCTCGGCATTCTCCTGGATGGTCTCGTCGAAGTTCTTGGCGATGGCGCGGAGCGAGGCGGCGATCTGGGTCGGGCCGAAGAAATTGTACTCCATCCAGCCGATGCCGTATTTCTCTTCCATGTAGCGGCAGATGTAGTTCATCGACCGGTAGCAGTGGATGAGGTTGAGCCTGGCCTTTGGCGCGCGCTCGATCTCGGCAAGGGTGGCGTCGCCGGACCAGTTGCCGACCACGTTGAGCCCCATCTCCTCGAGCAGGATGCGCGAGGCCCAGGCATCGCCGCCGATGTTGTAGTCGCCGATGACGTTCACGTCATACGGCCCCGGCTCGTAGGCCTTCACCGCCTCGCTCTCTTCCTGCTCGAACACCCAGTCGCGCACCGCGTCGTTGGCGATGTGGTGGCCGAGCGACTGCGACACGCCGCGGAAGCCCTCGCAGCGGACCGGAACCATGGTCTTGCCGCTTTCCTTCTTCTTCTGCTTGGCCACCGCCTCGATGTCGTCGCCGATGAGGCCGATGGGGCACTCCGACTGGATCGTCACGCCGTTCGACAGCGGGAAGAGCTCGTTGATCTCATCGATGGTCTTGGCCAGCTTCTTGTCGCCGCCGAAGACGATGTCCTTCTCCTGGAAGTCCGTCGTGAACTGCATGGTGACAAAGCTGTCGATGCCGGTCTTGCCGATGTAGTAGTTGCGGCGCTGGGACCAGCTGTACTGGCCGCAGCCGACCGGCCCGTGCGAGATGTGGACCATGTCCTTGACCGGTCCCCAGACCACGCCCTTCGAGCCGGCATAGGCACAGCCGCGGATCGTCATCACGCCGGGGATCGACTTGATGTTGGACTTGGTGGTGTCGCATTTCGACGCGATGCCGGTGGTGGCATCGGGCGCCTCGTCGGTGGTCTGCGACACCTGCAGGTGCTTGGCGCGCTTCTTCCGGGCCTTCTCGGGATAGGCTTCGAGCACCTCTTCGATGAGGCTTTCGTAGTCGTCCGGCCCGCTTGCGTGATCCTTGGCCATCCTTTTGGCTCCTTCTCACAAATCTGGGGGGAAGGCCGGCCCGCGCGGGGCCGGCCGGGCATGTCTCAGGAGGCGGCGGCCTGACCGTCGGTCGCGGCAATCGCGGCGAGACGCTCTTCCTCGGACTGCATGATGCCGAACTCCATCAGCATCTCTTCCAGCTCGTCCATGGTGACCGGGGTCGGGATCACGCCCTTGCCCGAGTTCTCGTGGATCTTGCGCGCCAGCTCGCGGTACTCGGCGGCCTGCTTGCTCTCGGGCGCGTATTGCAGCACCGTCTGGCGGCGCAGCTCGGCGTGCTGCACGATGTTGTCGCGCGGCACGAAATGGATGAGCTTCGAGCCCAGCTTGGCGGCCATCGCCTCGGCCAGTTCCAGCTCCTTGTCGGTCTGGCGCTCGTTGCAGATCAGACCGCCGAGGCGCACGCCGCCGGAGTTGGCGTATTTGAGAATGCCCTTGGCGATGTTGTTGGCGGCATAAAGCGCCATCATCTCACCGGACATGACGATGTAGATTTCCTGCGCCTTGTTCTCGCGGATCGGCATGGCGAAGCCGCCGCAGACCACGTCGCCGAGCACGTCATACGAGACGTAGTCGACATCGTCGTAGGCGCCGTTTTCCTCGAGGAAGTTGATCGAGGTGATGACGCCGCGCCCGGCGCAGCCGACGCCCGGCTCGGGGCCGCCGGATTCGACGCACTTGATGTCCTTGAAGCCGACCTTGAGCACGTCTTCCAGCTCGAGGTCCTCGACCGAGCCCATCTCGGCAGCGAGGTGCAGCACGGTGTCCTGCGCCTTGGAATTGAGGATCAGACGGGTCGAGTCCGCCTTGGGGTCGCAGCCGACGATGAGGATTTTTTGGCCCATCTCGACGAGGGCCGCGAGGGTGTTCTGCGAGGTGGTCGACTTGCCGATCCCCCCCTTGCCGTAAAAGGCGATCTGACGAAGTTCGCTCATATCCTTGTCCTTTGGTCTGGTGTGATCAATCTCGCGAAGGTGAGACGGTTCGCGACCGCACTCGGGGAAGGAAGAGCAGGAAGCGTGCCAAGCCAAACTCTTCTATAAATCACATAAAATCAGCGGCTTGCATAAATCAGACAGTATGGAGCAAACGCGACAAAGCCCGACAATGGGGTGTGGGAGGGATGCCAGCCCTGCCCGGAACAAGACGGAACCGCCGGGCGAGCGCAGCCCCGTCCCGGCGGGCCAGCGCTCGCCCGGCTCCTGTTGCGCATACGCACAGCAAAATCCCGCCGCGGTACCCGCGACGGGACAAAACTCCCAGGCCTTGAATGCGCGCCCTACTGCGCCGCAACCGCCTGCATGAGATGGGCCATCACGCTCTCCGGACTCGAAACCCCGTAGGGATCGTCCGGGCAGTTGTCCATCAGCCCCGGCTCTTCGAACCAGGCCTCGACCACCCCGTCGTTCACGATCGCCGCGTAGCGCCAGGACCGCTGCCCGAAGCCGAGATTAGCCTTATCCACCAACATGCCCATCTTGCGGGTGAACTCGCCCGAGCCATCGGGAATCACCTGCACCTTCTCGATGCCTTGCGCCTTGGCCCATTGGTTCATGACGAAACTGTCGTTCACCGACAGGCAGTAGATCGCGTCGATCCCCTGGCGGGCGAAGGCATCGAACCCCTGCTCGAAACCCGGCAACTGGTAGGTCGAACAGGTGGGCGTGAAAGCCCCGGGAAGCGAGAAGAGGATAACCCGCTTGCCCTTGAAGTACTCTGCCGTGGTCCTGTCCTGCCAGCGGTAAGGGTTGGACCCGCCGACGCTCTCGTCGCGGACCCGGGTTCGGAACGTCACATCGGGCAGTTTCACATTGGCTTTCATGTGGTTGTCTCCTGTCTGGGATAGGTTTGGGAATCTCAGAGCGCCGCGCAGGCCGGATCGGGTGCGGCGGCGGGGAGTGGCACCACCTGCGGCTCTGCGGGAAAGTCCCCGCCCACCGGCGCGAGCCGCGCGAGCATCTCGGGCGTGGCATAGAGGCTGCCGTCCCCGGCGATCATCAGCACCGCCGACACGCCCATGTCAGAGGCCACCTGCGGCCAGTCCCCGCGTCCTGCGACCGCAAGCGCCGTGGCGGAGGCATCGGCGCGGGTCCCGCTGGTGTCCAGAACCGAGACCGAGACGATCTCCGACGCCGGGTAGCCCGTGCGCGGGTCGAGAATATGCGCAAAGCGCTGGCCGCCCTGCTCGAAGTACCGCTCGTAATTACCTGAAGTGTAGAGAACTTCTCCAGGTTGAAGATCGACCGATCCCATCGCGCCCCAGACGAAGGGATCGCGTATGGCCACCCGCCAAGGGCGCCCGCCGTGGCTGCCGATGACATTCACGTCTCCACCGGCATTTAGCACTGCATTCTCAGCCCCTTGCGCAAGGAACTTCGCGCCGATCAGATCGAGGGCCGCGCCCTTGGCAAAGCCGCCGAGATCGAGCTGGACCGACCGGTCGGTTGAGCTGATCCGGAGACCGTCGAACCGCAGGTTCATGATACTCGGATGCGCCGCGCGCAGAGCTTCAATCTCCTCCGTTGCGGGAGGCGCGCCCTCGGGTGGCGTATCCTGATGGAACCCCCAGAGCTCGATCAGCGCGCCGATCCCCGGCTCGAAGCGCCCGCCGCTGAGACAGCTCAGCCTTCGCCCCTCGCGGAGCAGTTCCGCAAGCCGTGGATCGACCTCCAAGGACTCGCCCGCTGCGAGCGCCGCATTGAGGTCTTCCAATTCACCGGGTTGCCAGGCGTGCCAGTCGCGGTGCAGCAGCTGCAGCTCACGCCCGGCCTCGGCGGTGACACCTTCGGCCCGCGCCTCGTCCTCACCGAAAAGCACCAGCTCGACCAGCGTTCCGAAGACGTAGAGCGTTTCGCGAAACTCGCGCTCGGGCTGCGCCGCACGAACCGCGCCGAAATAGAGTGCCGAGACCAGAAGCCCCCCGGCGATCACCCCGCGGCGCACTTGCAGCGGGGTCATCGGGCCTCACCTGCGCCTGTCCCCGCGGGGACGACGTCTTCGATGTGCAGCGCTTCGGTGACGGCGCCGCGCAGCTCCGCGCGCCTCAGCGGCAGGAGCGAAACTCCCAGCGCGGGCAGGCACAGCAGCGCCGACCAGAGGTCCGGCAGCCCCAGCACGGCGCAGAGCGCCAGCGCCAGCACCAGCGCCGCGGGCGGCAGCAGATAGGCCAGCGCCGCCGCGCCGAAAAAGGCGGCGGCGGGCATCGCGACGATCACCTCGTCGCCCGGCCCGACCCCGTCGGGACGTGGCAGCGTCAGACGCATCCGCCCGCCGCCCAGTTCCGCCAACGCGCCGACCCCGCAGCCGCCGCGCGCCGCGCAGGCGCTGCAGGCCGGGGCTCGCGCGCCTTCGAGCGACACCCGGCCGCCGGAGATAGCGGTGACGCGCAGCCGCTGGCGCAGCGCGCGCGGGCCGGAGCAGGCGGCGGCGGTCATTGCCTCACTCCGCTGGTATGATGCAGCCGTCCTCGAAACAGACCGAGAGGCACTGAGGCATCTCGTGGTCCGGCTCGCATTCGGTGCAGACGTCGGCGTTGATGAAAAATACGCCCTTCTTGGGCACGATGGCGCCGGTCGGACAGACCGGCTCGCAGTCGCCGCAGGAGGTACAGAGATCGGAAACAATAAACATGGCCATGGGGTTGTGTCCTTTCGTTAAAGTTGAATCGTGAGGGAACGGCTCAGCCGCGCCGGACCTTCACCGCGCCGCCCAGCACCTGGCACTGGCAAGCGAGGCGGTCGGAATGCCCGGCAAGGTTTTCCTTCAACACCCGCAGCTCCAGTGCCGAGGGCTCCGAGAGATATTCCGCCCCCTCGACCACATGGGTGAGGCAGGTGCCGCAGTCGCCCTCGCGGCAGCCATAGGTGATGCCCGAACCGATCTTCTCGCTGATCTCGATGATCCGCGTCCCCGCGGGGACGGTCACGGTGAGGTCGACGTCGGTGAAGGTCAGCTGCGACTTGGTCATGGCGGCCTCCTGCTGCCGGGGCCCACTGGATGCGTTCGGGGCGTTCCGGGAGTGAGCAGCAAGCTGCGTGCCAAGCGCCGGAAGGGTGAATGGCGGCATCCGGACCGGGCTTCGGGCGGCCCGGAGGCGGGAGCACTGCCGCAGGTCCGACAAATTGTAGGCAATGCGACAGGCCGCTAGCGCAGGTCCGCAGCCTCGGCTTCTGCCTGCAGGGCGAATTCCGCGGCGGGCGGCGTGGCGACCAGCCTGCGCCGCTGCCTTTCTGGATCAGCCTTCGTCGAGACGTCTTCCTTGAGAAATCCCGCAGCGCGCGCTGGCCGCGCCCTGCGCCAGGCAATCGCCTTGCCCGCGCCGCCTAGGCCGCCTCGCACGCACGCTTGGCACGCGGCTTGCTGCTCAGATCGGAAACCGGCCCGCGTTCGCGCGCGGCCCTCCACAGACCGGAGCAGCCGATGGAAGAGTTCTTCATGATCCTGCTGGGAACCGCGCTGGTGAACAACGTCGTGCTGGTCAAGTTCCTCGGGCTCTGCCCGTTCATGGGGGTGTCGCGCAAGGTGGACGCCGCGATCGGCATGGGCATGGCGACGACCTTCGTGCTGACGCTGGCCGCAATCGCGAGCTGGATCGTCGAGACGGCGATCCTGATCCCCCTCGATCTGCGGTTCCTGCGCATCCTGTCGTTCATCCTGGTGATCGCCGCCATCGTGCAGTTCACCGAGGTGGTGATGCGCAAGATCGCCCCCACGCTCTACCGCGCGCTGGGGATCTACCTGCCGCTGATCACCACCAATTGCGCCGTGCTGGGCGTGGCGCTGCTGAACATCCAAGGCGGCCACGGCTTTGCGCAGAGCGCGCTCTACGGCTTCGGCTCGGCGCTGGGGTTCAGCCTGGTGCTGGTGGTCTTTGCCGGGCTGCGTGAGCGGCTGGCGCAGCTATCCGTGCCCGCGCCCTTCGCCGGACCACCCATCGCCTTCATCGCCGCGGGGCTGCTGTCGATGGCCTTCATGGGCTTTGCCGGGCTCGTTCCGAATTGACCCTGCCGCCGAGCTGACCTTGCAAGGGAGCACCAAGAGATGATCACCGCCGCCGCCTCGATGTCCGCCCTCGGTCTCGGTCTCGGCCTGCTGCTGGGCGCCGCCGCGCGGAAGTTCCACGTCGAGACCCCGCCCATCGTCGACGAGCTGGAGGCGCTGCTGCCCGGGACCAACTGCGGGCAATGCGGCTTTGCCGGCTGCCGGGGCGCCGCCGAGGCGGTCGCCGAGGGCAGCGCCCCGGTGACGCTCTGCCCGCCCGGCGGGCGCGACGTGGCGCTGCAGCTGGCAGAGGTCACCGGAAGCGACGGCGGCTGCGGCGCGGCGGGCGGGGCTGACCTTTCGGGCATGGCCGAGGCCGAGCCCATGGTCGCCTTCATCTTCGAGGATCATTGCACCGGCTGCACCAAGTGCTTCAAGCGCTGCCCGACCGACGCCATCGTCGGCGCGGCCAAGCAGATCCACACGGTGGTCTGGGACGCCTGCATCGGCTGCGACGCCTGCGTCGAGGTCTGCCCGACCGAGGCGATCCTGCTGCGCCGCAAGCCGCGCACGCTGCAGGGCTGGTACTGGGAGAAACCGGCGCAGCCCTTCGCGACACACGGCACGGAGGCGCTGTCATGATCCGTTTTTCGATTTCCGGCCTGAAACCCTCGACCCTCTTCCGGCTCCGCGGCGGGGTGCATCCGGAGACCCGCAAGTTCCTCAGCGCCGGGTCGGCCATCGAGGCGATGCCCCTGCCCGCGCTGATCCGGGTGCCCTTGCAGCAGCACATCGGGGCGCCTGCCGAGCCGCTGGTGAAACAGGGCGATCTGGTGCTCAAGGGCCAGATCATCGGCCGCGCGCGCGGACCGGTCTCGGCCAACCTGCACGCGCCGACCTCGGGCAAGGTGATCGCCGTGGGGCATTTCCCGGCACCGCACCCCTCGGGGCTGCCAGTGCCGACCATCACCCTACGCCCCGATGGCGAGGACCGCTGGGGGCCGCGCCTGCCGCGTCTGCGCCCCGAGGATGCCGCCCCCGAGGAGATCGCCGCCCGCGTCGCCGAGGCCGGGATCGTCGGCATGGGCGGGGCGACCTTCCCGGCGGCGGTAAAGCTGAACCTGCGCGGCAAGTACACGCTGCACACGCTGATCCTCAATGCAGCCGAATGCGAGCCCTACCTCACCTGCGACGACCGGCTGCTGCGCGAGCACGCAGAGGAGGTCGCCGACGGCGCGGGCATCATGGCGCGGGCGCTGGGGGTGGCGCGGATCATCGTGGTGGTGGAATCGAACAAGCCTGAGGCCGCCAGTGCGATGCGCCGCCACAACCTCGGCATGGGGTACCCCATCGAGGTGAAGGTGGTGCCGACGCAATATCCCATGGGCTCGGAGAAACATCTGGTGAAGGCCGTCATCGGGCAGGAGACCCCTGCCCGCGCGTTGACCGCCGAGCTGGGGATTGTGGTGCACAATGCCGCCACCGCCCATTCGGTGCACCTCGCGGTGCGCTACGGCGAGCCGCTCATCTCGCGGGTGGTGACGGTCTCGGGGCGCGGCATCGCGCGGCCCGCGAATGTGCGGGCGCTGATCGGCACACCGGTGGCCGACCTCATCGCCCATTGCGGCGGGCTGAGCGGCGAGCCAGAGAAGCTGCTTCTGGGGGGACCGATGATGGGCCAGCCGATCGCCAACCCGCGTGTGCCCATCGTCAAGGGCACCAATGGCGTGCTTGCTCTCAGCCCGTCCGAGACCCACCGCAGCGCCGCCATGCCCTGCATCCGCTGCGGCAGCTGCGTGCAGGCCTGTCCCTGCGGGCTGACGCCCTTCGAGCTGAACGCGCGGATACAGGCCGATGATCTCGAAGGGGCGGCCGACGTGGGCCTGCTCGACTGCGTCTCCTGCGGCTGCTGCTCGTTCATCTGCCCGTCCCACATCGCGCTGGTGCAGGGGTTCAACTTCGCCAAGGGCAGGCTCGCCGAGAAACAGGCCCGCAAACATCAGCAGGAAGAGACCAAGCGCCTCGCCGCCGCACGTAGCGCCCGAGAGGCGGCGCTCGCCGAGGCCAAGCGCGCCGCCATGGCCAAGCGCAAGGCCGAAATGGCCGCGAAGAAGGCGCGCGAGGCGGCAGAGGCGGCCCCGCAGCCTAGTGGGGAGGTGGTGAAATGAGACTGCCGCAGGTGGCCAGCGGGCCGCATTTCCATTCGATGTTCAACGTGCCGCGCACGATGGTGGCGGTGATGGTCTGCCTCGCCCCGGCGACCGGCTTCGGGCTCTACCAGTTCGGCTGGCCGGCCATGCTGCTCTTTGCCGTGACGCTGGCCGCGTCGCTGCTGTTCGAGGTGCTGTCTCTGATCGTGGCAGGACGCCCGGTGCTGCCCTTCGCGACGGATGGCTCGGCGCTGCTGACCGGCTGGCTGGTGGCGATGACCCTGCCGCCCTGGGCGCCCTGGTGGGTTGGGGTGCTGGGAGCCTTCATCGCCATCGTGATCGGCAAGCAGGTCTTCGGCGGGCTGGGGCAGAACCTCTTCAATCCCGCCATGGTCGCCCGCGCCATGCTGCTGATCGCCCTGCCGGTGCCGATGACGCAATGGGTGGCGCCGATGGGTCTGAAGGACGGGCCGGGCTTTGCCGAAGCGCTGCGGATCACCTTCGGCCACGCGCCGGGCTATGACGCCATGTCCAGCGCCTCGGTGCTTGGCCACGTGCAGAGCCAGCTCGATGCGGGCAGGCCGATGCCCGAGATCCTGAGCAGCATGGCGAGCCTGCACGACCAGTTCTTCGGGCTGATGGCGGGGAGCCTTGGCGAGACCAGCGCGCTCTTGCTGCTGATCGGAGGCCTCTGCCTCGTGTCTCTGCGGATCATCCAGATCGTGACGCCGCTGGCGGTGCTGGGGTCGATCTTCCTGCTGTCGGGCGCGGCCTGGCTGATCGACCCCGAGCACTTCGTGCCGCCGCTCTTCCACCTCACCTCGGGGGCGACCATGCTCTGCGCCTTCTTCATCGCCACCGACTACGTCACCGCACCTGTCACGACCGCCGGGCGGGCGATCTACGGCGCGGGGATCGGTGCGCTGATCTGGGTGATCCGGGTCTGGGGCAGCTTTCCCGAGGGCGTCGCCTTTGCCGTCCTGCTGATGAACGCGGTGACGCCGTTGATCGACACCTACGTGCGGCCGCGGATCTTCGGGCGCACCCGCTCGGGCAAGCCGCTGCCGCTGGCGGCCAGCGCGGGAGAAAAGCCATGACTGATACCGCGCCCGACCCGTCGCGCCTCTCGGTGCTGAAGGCCACGCCGCTCGCCCCAGGGCTGCTGCTGGCGCTCTTCTCGCTGGGCACGGCGCTGGTCCTCGCGCTGTCGGACGATCTGACCCGCGATGCCATCGCCACCCGCGCGACCGAGGATCTCTACGCCTCGCTTGCGCAGGTCATCCCGCCGGGAAGCTACGACAACGACCCGACCGCCAGCCTGCGGCAGATGATGGACGGCGATGAGCCCATCCCGGTCTACGTCGGCGCCGACGGCCCGCATGTCACCGCGTTGGCCTTCGCGCTCACCGGCTACGGCTACGGCGGCGCGATCCGGGTGCTGATTGGCCTCGATGCGCAGGGCACGCTGCTTGGCGTGCGTGTGCTGGCCCATGCCGAGACGCCGGGGCTGGGCGACAAGATCGAGACCGCCAAGAGCGACTGGATCCTCGGCTTCGCTGGGAAATCCCTGCAAGGCCCTGCCCCCGAGGGTTGGAGCGTCCGCAAGGACGGTGGCGAATTCGACCAGTTCTCCGGCGCAACGATCACCCCGCGCGCGGTGGTCGCCACGGTGCACCGGGGGCTGGAGCTGTTCGAGGCCAACCGCGCGGCGCTGCTTGCACCGCTGGACGCAAAGGAGACTGGCTGATGGCCGACTATGCCAAGATCGCCCGCGACGGGCTCTGGGACAACAACATCGTCTTTGGCCAGATGCTGGCACTCTGCCCGCTGCTGGCGGTGACCGGCACGGCGACCAACGGGCTGGGCATGGGGCTGGCGACGATGGCGGTGCTGGTCGCCTCGGGACTGGCGGTGTCCTTGCTGCGCGGGGCCATCACGCCGGAGATCCGCATCCCCGCCTTCGTGCTGATCATCGCCTGCATCGTCACCGTGGTGGACATGGCGCTGAACGCATGGGTGCATGACCTGCACAAGGTGCTTGGCCTCTTCATCCCGCTTATCGTCACCAATTGCGCCATCCTTGGCCGGGCCGAGGCCTTTGCCTCGAAACAGGCGCCGCTGGCCTCTGCCTTCGACGGGCTGATGATGGGGCTCGGCTTCACGTTCGCGCTGACCGTGCTGGGCGGGCTGCGGGAGGTGCTCGGGTCGGGCACGCTCTTTGCCAATGCCTCCGTGCTTCTGGGGGCACGTTTCGGCTTTCTCGAGACTGTGGTGATCCCCGGCTACCAGGGTTTCCTTCTGCTCATCCTGCCGCCGGGCGGCTTCATCGTGCTTGGCTTCCTGCTGGCACTGAAATCGCTCGCCGACAGACGCCGTCGCGCCGTAAGCGAGACCGAGATCGCCCGCGCCGCGCGCAGCTTCACCGCCGTGGGCGTGCTGCCCCGGCCCGAGGAGGGAGAAACGTCATGAATGTCGGCATCGCCTATGCCCGTCCCACCGCGCAGATCTGGCGCAACCTCGAGGTGCCCGATGGCGCCACGGTGCGCGAGGTGATCGAGGCCTCGGGGCTCCTCAACGAATTCCCCGAACTTGACCTCGCGGTGAACAAGGTCGGCATCTTCGGCGCAATCGCCGAGCTGGAAAAGCCGGTGAAGGAGGGCGACCGGGTGGAAATCTACCGCCCGATCCACCCCGACGCCGAGCTTCTTGAAAAGAAGTCCTAAGCCACGGATGCGGCAGGCCGCACACGCAAAAGGAGACTGAAATGCAAGCTATTACACGGCGAAGCTTCACCACCTCTCTGCTCGCCGGTGTCGGCGGCTTGGCCGCTGCCGGGCTGATCCCGTCGCTTGGCCGCGCCCGCACGGTGGTTGTCGGCGGCGGCCCCGCCGGGGCCATGACCGCGCTCGCCCTGCGGCGCAGCGATCCCGCCACCGAAGTGCTGCTGATCGAGCGCGATCCGACCCGGCTCGGCGCACCCGCTCCCGGCGCCTTCGGCCAACCCGGCGCGGCGGTCACCCTCGCTGGACTGGATGCGGAAGGCGTCGGCGTGCTGCTCGACGAGGCAACCGGGATCGACTGGCGCGCCGCGCGGCTGGAGCTGTTCAGCGGCCGGACGCTGGCGTTCGATCGTATCGTGCTGGCCCCCGGCACCGCGGCCGTGGACGAAGCCATTCCCGGCCTCGATGCCGCCACCCGTCACCGCTGGCCCTCCGCCTGGGGCAGCGCGCAGGAGGCGCGGCGGCTGGCGGCACAGCTTGGTACCCTGCCCGAGCGCGGCCAGCTCGTGCTGCGACTGCCGTCCGAGGTCAGCCACCCCGAGGTGGCGCTCGACCGGGCGCTGGTTCTGGCGGCATGGCTGCGCCGATCGCGTCCCGGGGCGCGGCTGACCGTGCTCGACGGCAGCGCCTCTCCGGACCTGGCGGGACGGTTCCGCGAGGCGGTGGCGCAGCGCGGCGACTGGGTCATTGCAGAGTGGCAGCGCGCCCGGGTGACCGCCGTGGACGCCCGGCAGGGTCTCATCGAGACCGATGCAGGGCGCCTGCGCGCCGATGTGGTCAATTTCGTCACCCCGCGCAGCGCCGGTCCCCTGGCACGGATCGCCGGGCTGACGGACGCGTCGGGATGGTGCCCCTGCGACGCCTCGGGCCGCTCGTCGCGGCGCGGGGGCGCAGTGATCCTCGGCGACGCGCGCAAGGGTGCCCGGCGCACGCTGGAACAGGCGGCACCTGTCGCGGACGCGCTGGCCCAAGTCGGCGTATAGAGCGCGCGACTGCCGGTGCAGGTTGACCCGCTTGTCGTAGCCGCAGTTGCAATTGGGGCAGTTGAGGTTGAAGGCATCACACGAGAAGCGCTTGTGCCTGTGCTTATGCTTGTCGGTGAACATCATCTCGGTCAGCCGCTGCTTGTGCAGATCGCCCATCAACTGCGCCCCGATCTCCCAGGGCAGCCGCGTTCCAAGCATGAAGTCCCGGCCATAACAGCACAGCCGGCAACGCAGATTGCATTTCGCGGTCAGCCTGAGGAAGACCTCGTGCGGCGCCGGGCGCACCAGCTTGTCGTTGACCTGCGCCATGGAGAAATGCCCCCGGCGCTTGTGCTCCTCGACCACCTTGGCCGGCGCGTAGAGCGGTGAGCCCTGCAACGCCGAATTGACGCCGCTCTCGTTCTTGTCGGTATTCGGTATGGGTGTCCTTCCTCCCCCGCGTCTTTTGCTTTCAGCTAAGACCGGCTCGGAAAACATCTTCGACACAGTCCCCCGCGCGGCCGGCGCTTGCACGGAAGTTACCGCGAAGCGCCGCAGCGGCCGCGTAAATGATTATTAACGCATGAAAACTCCGGGACGCGGCAAAACCATAGAGCGCGACGATGGGCAGCGCACTGCTGCCCTCGCCGCGCTCGCCCAGCGTCCAGATCACCAGCAGGATCATCGCTCCGAAGGTCAGCACCTCGAGCACCGACTTGCGAATATCGCGCAGCAGGTTGGAGGTGGTCGTGGCCTTGGCCCGGCGCCGGAAGACCGCCTCGAAATTGTCCATGTAGCTGCGCTCCACGCCGCAGAGCTTCACCTCGCAAGCGCCCGAGAGCGCCTCGCTGGGCAGCCGTGCGGTCTCGCGGGTGGCCGCCATGCGCGCGGCTCCGACCTGGCGCATCGGGCCGCGCACCACCGCAAAGATCGCGCCTAGCCCAGCCCCGGAAGCAGCGCCATGGTCAGCGCCGTGCTGGTCCCGGTGAGCAGCCCCACGGCGTTCTTCATCACTCCGTTGCCCCCCGCTCGACCTCGGACTGCATGTTGGTGACGAGCTCTGCCTTATGCCGGCGAAGCCGCCGGTCGAACAGGAACAAGGATACGATCCATCGTGCCGCCCGAGATAGTCCTCCAAGGGCTTCGCTGTCGAAATGACGGGGCGCATCACGTGGGACGCAGGATCCACCGCGTCGCGGATGAAATGACTTCGGGAAATAAAGGGGTCAGGATCGGCGATGCCGCGCTTCGTTGCGGAGATGTGGCGGCAGACACCCGCCATGGCAGAACTCCTCTGACCTCCTCGGCGTTGCCACGGCTTAACGCCTCCCTCGCGCCGAGATCCCACCTCGCCCCCTATGCCCCCGGGGTCGCCTTGGGGCCGTGACCGACCGCTTCGCGCTCAGTGATCAAGGGCCCCGAGGTGCTGTGCCTGACCCTCGGCGACGATGGCACGCGAGCGCTGACGCTGTGGTTGTGCGAGGTACTCTGCCAAGGCTTCGACGCATTGTTTACCGAGTGCTGCGCTGCCACCGGGCAGCTGGCGCAGGGACGGGCACGGGGGCACCCCCTATCCTGCGCTCCTAAGGCTCTCCGAGGCTGTGCCCGCGACGGACGACCGGTCAACATGGTCTCCAAGGCGGCGATCAGCGCGCAGCCGCTCCACGTTTGCAGCCTGTCTGACCGGGTGCCGAAGAAGACGCCGTTCCATCGTGCCATGGAAGCGCAGGGCGCGGCGCGGCGTTTCGAGGGCGAGATCGGCCGTTGGAGCGACCGCCCGCTCGATGAGGCCGGTCGCATTGCCCATATCCTCGGCGCGCGCCACCTGCGCTGAGCGCGCCAAGGGCACCACGTCGAAGCTCTGCACGGCGTGTTTTCAAATAGTCTCACAACAATTCGTCCGCAGGCTCGTCAGGGCCTTTGAACCTGCGCGCACGCCTGCCCTTCCCCTTATCCGCTTGCTGCGCACTCCAGACGATTTTTTCCGCCGCGTCAGGGAGGCGCGTCGCGTGCTCGGACGGGGCAAGCGCCCGGCCCTACGCGCCCCATCGTATTCTGCGAGGAGACCGCCACATGCCCACAGACACCCAAGCCGCGCAGCTGCAGCTCAGGACGGTGCCCGCCGGCTTCTACCGAGGGTTCAACCCGGCTGTGTCGATCACCGCCAAGGCGCTGATCGTCGCGTTGATGCTGCTGATCCTGCTGGCCCCGGCGACCGCGACCCGCGAGCTGCAGACGCTGAAGGACCTGGTGCTGACCCGCTTTGCCGGATGGTACGTCTACCTGCTGGCCGCCTTCGTGGTGCTCAACCTCGGGGTCATCTGCCTGCCGGTCTCGGGCCGGCTGCGGCTCGGACCGCCCGGGGCACGGCCCGAGATTGGCACCTTCTCGTGGCTGGCGATGATGTTCTGCGCCGGTATCGGCATCGGGATCCTCGTCTTTTCGGTCAGCGAGCCGGTCTCTGACTTCCTGAGCAACCCCGACATCATGGCGGGCGCCACCCCCTCGGCGCAGGCGGAAACCCTGCCCTCGGCGATGCGTTTCGTCTTCTTCCACTGGGGCCTTTCGGCCTGGAGCAGCTACGTGATCGTGGGGCTGGCGCTGGGGTTGGCGTGCCACAGAAACGGCCACCCGCTGACCATGCGCTCGGGGCTGGAGCCGCTGGTGGGCAAGCGGCTCGAGGGTCGACTGGGAGACGTGATCGACGTGCTGGCGATCCTCGCCACGGTCTCGGGCATCGCGACCACCATCGTGCTCGGGCTGGAGCACATCTGTTCCGGCCTGTCGGAGCTGACCGCCAGCCCGTTCTTCGCCGATCAGGCCGGCAACCCGCCGCTTATGGCGCTGCTCACCGCGCTGGTTCTGGCCATTGCCGCCACCATCGCCTCGATCGTCTCGGGCATGGAGCGCGGGGTGAAATGGACGTCGCATTGCGGCATCGCTCTGGCCTTCGTGGTGCTGGCCGTCTTCGTGATCTTCGGGGGCAAGGCCGAAGTCCTCTCCGTCTTCGCCGAAAGCGTGCTGCGCTACGTCGAGACCCTGCCCAGCCAGATCATCACCCTCTACGACCCGGTGCAGGACAGCGCCCGACACGTCTGGCAGGGCGACTGGACGATCTTCTACTGGGCCTGGTGGGTTGCCTTCGCGCCCTTCGTCGGGCTGTTCCTCGTGCGCATCTCCAAGGGGCGCACGGTGCGGCAGTTCGTACTCGGCGCGATGCTCGGCCCGTCGCTCATGTGCTTCGTGTGGTTCTCGGGCACCGGAGGCTCGGCGCTGCTGATGGAGATCGACGGCCGCGCCGGGGGGGCGATCCTGCAGGCCGAGCATGCCTACCGGATCGTCGCGGCGGTCAACGTCATGCTGGGGCCGACCGGCGCGGCGCTGATGACCGCGGTGCTGACGCTGCTGTTCGTGGTGCTGATCATGGCCTCCTCCACTGCTGCAATCATCGCCATCAAGGCGATCGGCGCGGGTGGCAGCCCGCTCGGCGAGACGCCCCTGCACTCCATGCTCTGGGCGGTGGCCATCGCGGCGCTCACCGGGGCGATCATCGCCGCCGGGGGCATCGGCGCGATCCGCGACGCGATGCTGGTGATGACCCTGCCCTTCTCGATGGTCCTCGCCGGAATGTTCCTGTCGGTGATGCGGCACCTGGTGCGGGGCGCCTGAGCGCCCCGCCATCTTCGCAGGCCTTGCACGCCATGACCTCGCGGCAAAGCCGCACTCGGCTTCTTAAAAATGACCGGCGGTCACAATAATCATGACCGCTGGTCATTTTTGAGCATGACATATGCCCGGACGCCCTTGGCGACCGGTCCGCACGCTCATCATCTTGGAAACCGAGGGAGAACCATCCGTGACCGAGGTCGCAAAACGTTCCCGTCCGCCTGCCCTGCTCTGGGCCTACGGACTTCTACTCGCCGTCGTCGGGCTGGTCCTGTCCGCCGGCGGCATCTACCTGATCAGCCTTGGCGGCTCGTGGTATTACGGCATCGCCGGTCTGCTGATGCTCGCCTCCGCCGTGCTCTGCTTCAGGGGACGGGCCGCAGGCCTGACCCTCTTCCTCGCGCTCTTCGCGGGCACCGTCCTCTGGGCACTCTGGGAAGCCGGGCTTGATTTCTGGGCGCTGGTCCCACGCCTCGTCGCGCCGATCTTCATGGCCGCGCTGGCGCTGCTGTTGTTGCCCGCCGCCCGGCGCCACGAGGGCAAGCCCGCCTGCGCGCGCGGCCTGCGCTTTGGCGGTCTCGGGATGCTGGCCGGCTTCGCTGCCTTTCTCGGGCTGATGTTCGTGCCGCACAACGTGGTGCAGAACGATCTGCCAATCTTGCCCGGCGAGGTCTCTGCCGCCACCGCGGCCTCCGGCGAGAGCTGGCTGTCCTGGGGCAAGACCAGCGAGGGCACCCGCTTCTCGACCGCCGAGCAGATCACCCCCGAGAATGTGGGTCAGCTCGAGGTCGCCTGGACCGCACGCACCGGCTTCATCGCCGACCAGTCGGAGAGCAAGCAGGACCAGAACACGCCGCTCTACGTCGATGGCACGCTCTACCAATGCGCCGCCGCCTCGCAGGTGACCGCGCTCGATGGCACCACCGGCGAGATCAAGTGGCAGTACGACCCCAAGGGCACCTCGCCGCTGTGGAAGCGCTGCCGGACCATGGGCTACTACGCCCCGCTCGCGGGCGACGAATGTGGGCCGCGCATGCTGATGACCACCACCGACATGCGCCTCATCGCGCTGAAAGCCGAGACGGGGGAGCTCTGCGAAAGCTTCGGCGAAGGCGGCACGGTTGATCTGAGCATCGGCATGACGCAGCTGGTGCCGCAGCGCGACCTTGACGAGACCGCCGAGGTCGCCCCGCTGCCGGGCTTCCTCGCGCAGACCACCGGGCCCTTCGTCGGGCGTGACAAGATCGTGCTGGGCGGCTGGGTGGCCGACAACATCAGCCGCGGCGAACCCTCGGGCGCGATCCGCGCCTTCAATGCGCTGACCGGTGAGCTGGAATGGGCCTGGGACCTCGGCAATCCCGAGATCACCAAGCTGCCGCCCGAGGGCGAGAGCTACACCAAGGGCACGCCCAACGTCTGGACCGGCATCGCCATCGACGAAGAGCTGGGCATGGTCTACCTGCCCATGGGCAATGCCACGCCGGATTACTATGGCGGCGCACGTCGGGACTTCGATGACGAGTACAGCTCCGCCGTCGTGGCGCTGAACCTCGAAGATGGGCGCGAAGCCTGGCACTTCCGCACCGTGCACCACGACATCTGGGACTACGACCTGCCGGCCCAGCCGGCGCTGGCCGATATTCCCGACGGCAAGGGCGGCACCGACAAGGCGCTGATCCAGGTCACCAAGCGCGGCCAGATCTTCGTGCTCGACCGCCGCACCGGGGAGCCGTTGAAGAAGGTCGTGGAAAAGCCCGTCCCTGTCTCGGACGGCAAGATCGAGGGCGAATACTACTCGGAAACGCAGCCCTACTCCGTCGAGATGCCGACTATTGCGGCGGACCATTTGACCGAAGCCTCGATGTGGGGTGCCACGCCGATCGACCAGATGCTCTGCCGCATAATGTTCAAGAGCTACCGCTACGAGGGTGAGTTCACCACGCAGTCGACCGACAAGACCCTGATGAACCCGGGCAACGGCGGCGGCTTCAACTGGGCGTCGGTGTCCTATGACCAGACGCGCAACCGAATGCTGGTGGTCGACATGCGCATGCCGACGGTGAACTGGCTGATCCCGCGCGAGGAGTATGGCCAGACCGACGAGTTGGTGATGAACTCGCACGGGCGCTCGCCGCAGTTCGGCCTGCCCTATGGCCACGACCTGCGCAACTTCATGTCGCCGCTCGGCGTTCCCTGCATCACGCCGCCCTGGGGCATGGTCTCGGCCATCGACCTGGCGACAGGCGAGATCGCCTGGCAGCAGCCGGCGGGCACCTCCGAGGACACGCCGCTCGGCACGCTGGGCAAGAGCCCGCTGAAGGCGCAGATTGGCATGCCGGGGATGGCGGGCCTTGTGACCACCAAGTCGGGCCTGTCGTTCCACTCGGGCACCCAGGACTACTACCTGCGAGCCTATGACACTGAGACTGGCGACATCCTCTGGAAGGGCCGTCTGCCCTCGGGCTCGCAGGCGGCGCCGATGACCTACATCGGCAAGGACGGGCGACAGTATGTGGTGCTGACCGCCGGAGGGGCCCGCTACAATCCCTTCGACCAGGCGGATTGGATCATCGCCTACGCCCTGCCGAAGACCTGAAACACCAACCCCCGCGCCCGACTGGCGCGGGGGTTCATTTTTTGGGAATGACGCAAGCCTAAGCCCCGGCCTCCTCCTCCGCCCGCTCCAGTGCCTGCCGGCGCAGCGATGCGAGGTGGCCGATGACCAGCGCGAGGATCGCGAGCCCGAGGAAGGCCGCGATTGGGCGCTGGAAGAAATCGGCAAAGACCTCGACCCGCGCCATGGCCGGGCGGAACTTCGTCTCCATGATCCCGCCGAGCACCAGCCCGAGGATGATCGGCACCGGCGGCAGGTCCTGCCGCTTCAGCACCAGCCCGATCCAGCCGAAGACAGCGGCGATGACGCAATCGCTGATCGAGTTGCGCAGGCTGTAGACCCCGACGAAGCTCAGCGTCAGGATCATCACCCCGAGGAACCGCGTCGGGATGCGGATGATCTTCAGCAGCAGGTTCGACGAGACCATCATGAACAGCACCACGATCACGTTGAGCAGGATCATCGCCGCATAAAGCGCGTAGACGAAATCGATCTGGCCCTGAAAGAGCTGCGGGCCGGGGATTACATTGTGCACGTAGAAGACCGAGAGCATCATGGCGGTGAGCGCCTCGCCGGGGATGCCAAGCGCCAAGAGCGGGATCATCGCGGCGGCGGGCACGGCGTTATTGGCCGCCTCCGAGGCGACGAGCCCCTCTTCGCTGCCGTTGCCAAAGGCGTCGGGCGCTTTCGAGGTCTTCTGCGCGTAGGTGTAGCTGAGGAACTGCGCGGTGAACTCGCCGACGCCGGGGATCATCCCCATCAGCACGCCGAAGCCGGTGCCCGCCGCGACGATGCGCTTGTGGCGGAAAGTGCGGCCCATGGCGCGGGCCATCGAGCCCTTGATCGGCTTGGCGTCGGGCGCGTCCTCGGGGCCCGAGAGCAGCAGGAAGGCCTGGCTCAGCGCGAAGAGCCCCAGCACGACGACGATCAGGTCAAAGCCCGAGGCCAGCCAGGGCTGATCGAAGGTGAAGCGCTGGGTGTATTTGAGCGGCTCCAGCCCCACGGTCCCCAGAAAGACCCCGAAGCCCGCCAGCATGCCCGCCGCCAGCGCCTGACCCCGGTGCGCGATCACCACCAGCACGAGGCCAAGCAGGGCGGCGAGGAAGATCTCCTTCGAGCCGAACATCGGCGCCACCTTCGCGAGCACCGGCGAGAGCAGGATCAGAGCGAGGATCGACAGGATTCCGCTGCCGAAGGAGGCGCCATAAGCCAGCCCCAGCGCCTTCAGCGCCTCACCGCGCTTGGTCATCGGGTGGCCGTCGTAAGTGGTCAGCGCGTTGACCGCCGTGCCGGGCGTGTTGATCAAGATCGCCGGCAGCGCGCCTCCGAACATCGAAGAACCGTAAATTCCGAGCAGCATGACCAGCCCGACCAGCGGCGGCAGCGCGAAGGTGGCGGGCAGCAGGATGGCGATGGCCACGGCCGGGCCGACGCCGGGGATGGCGCCGATGATGACGCCGCCCACCGAGCCGATCAGCAGGGCCAGCAGCACGTCGAGATGCATCAGCATGCCGATGCCGGAAAGGAGCATGTCCATGGCGGGGCCTCAGAAACGGGTCATCAGGAAGGAGCGGAAACCGCCCGGCGGCAGAAGCTCGTAGATCGCGCCCGACGGGATGTTGACGCCGAGCAGGCTGCGGAAGACCAGCACGGTGCCGAGAGCAAAAAGCGTGGCGAGCCCCATCCAGCGCAGGGAGCGGTAGCCGAGCCGCCAACTGAGCGCGCAACAGAACAAGATGGTTGCCAGCAGGTAACCCGCCCAGGGCACGAGTTGCACGTAGGCGAGAAACCACAGCGCGAATTCCAGCGGGCGCAGCCAGCCCTTGATTTCCTCCCATGCGCCCGCCGAGGGATGCGCGGCGAGCGCGCGCAGCAGGTGGCCGCCGGAGAAGACCAACATGGTAAGGATCGCCACGGCAGGCCAGAAGCGCGGCTGCACGAAGAGCTTGGTGCGCGGCAGCCAGTCGGTCTGGAAAGGCAGCAGCAGCAGAAGGATCAGCGACAGGCCGAAAAACCCCGCCGCGAAGACCACCTCGCCCGGGCCGCCGCCGGTGACGATGCGCGGGCTGATGGTGCGCAGCACGCGCTGAAACCGCGTGCCGGTGCGCTGGCCCGGGCGTGGAGGAATGTCCACGCCCGGCACCGGTTTGGCGATCGGGTCACTCATCGAGCAGCTCGGCGATCTTTGCCCGCGCGGCCATGTCGGCCTCGAGCTGCGCCTCGGACTCCGCCGCGTCCTGCCAGTAGATCAGCGCCCCGGTATCTGCGGCGAGCTTCTTGGCGGCCTCCGAGGCCATGACCTTCTCGGCCACGGCGGCGATCTTGTCGCGGGCCTCCTGCGGCACATCCGACTTCACGAAAAGCCCGTTCCACAGCGCGAGGTTCAGCTCGGGCACCACCTCGCCGACGGTCGGCGTGTCCGGGGTCAGCGGGATGCGCTCCGACCCGATCGAGGCCAGCACCTTGATGTCATCAAGGCAGGGGAAGACCTGCTGCAGCGTGGTGTTCATCACGTCCACGTCGCCCGAGGCCAGCGTGTTGCAGTCGAGCGCGTCGAAGGCGCTCTCGTAGGCGAAGTCGAAGCCCTTGGCCTGCGCCACGGCAAAGGTGATCTGCGTCGGCGTCAGCATGGACCCGAAGTGGCCGAGGGCGACGTCGTTCTCCTTGGCGTAGTCGGCCAGCTCGTCGAGCGACGAATAGGGCGCGTCGCCGGCGGCGGCGATGACGAAGGGATAGGTCACGAAGATGCCGATCGGCTCGAAGGGGTTCGGCGAAAGCTGCGGGATGCCGATCTCGGGGCCCGAAAGCGGCACGTCCGACACGAAGGAGCCGATGGTGTAGCCGTCCGCCGGAGCGCCGGCCACCTCGACCGCACCGGGGAACGGGCCCCCGCCGCCGCCGGGCTTGTTCACCACCGCGGCGGCGACGCCGTATTCGGTCTGGAATTCGTCGGCGATCATCCGGGTCAGGATGTCCTCGAGGTCACCCGGCGGGAAGGGAATGACGAATTCCACCGGTTTTTCGGGGTATTCCGCAAGGGCCGCGACGGGGAGGGCCGCAAGGACGCCGGTGAGGGCGAGAGGGGCAATGCGTGTCATGTCTGTCTCCTGTTGGATCGGTTTTTTGGTTTTCTTCTTCGGGTCGTCTTCAGGTGAGGCCCACGCCCATACCGGCGGTGGCCAGGGTCATCGGGGCGATCTCGCCCAGCCGGGCGAGGTCGCGGGCGCGGACCGCGCGCAGGCTCAGCAGCAGGCCAAAAGCAGCGTAGAGGGCCAGCGCCAGCGCCGCCCCTTGCAGGTAGAGGTCCGGCCCCGGCATCGGCAGGCGGGTGAGCCCCTGCGCCGACAGCAGGGGAATGACACCGCTGGCGCAGAGCGCGCTGCCGTTGAGGACAAAGAGCGCCCCCAGCACGAGGGCCATCACGAGGTTCGACGCCGCCCGGTGCGCGCAGAGCGTTGGGGCTGCGCCACGGGCCGCGAGCGGCACCAGCGCCAGCAGGGCCCCTGCCCCCAGCACCAGCCCCAGGGTGCCGCCCGCCATGGCCAGCGCCATGGCAGCCAGCGAGGCCAGCGCCGCCCCGCGCTGCACCCGGCTTGCCCCGGCCATGCAGGCCAGGGTGCCGAGCGCCGCGAGGGCCAGCAGGGAGAGGTGCCAGCCGGACACGGCTTACTCCGCCGCGATCTTGTTCGACCGGCAGCACTTCGCGCCGTTCGGGTCCTTGGGTACGTCCAGCGTCGGGTTGCGGTCGAAGAAGTTCTCGGGGCGCAGCTTGAAGCCGGCGTAATCCACCGGCATCACCGGCCAGTCCTCGGTGCGCGGGAAATGGGTCAGGCCGAAGGTGTGCCAGACCACGATGTCCTCGCCGTCCACCGAGCGGTTCGCCGCGGCATAGGCCGGAAGCCCCGCGCCGCCCGGGTGCTGGTTGGGCGTGTAGCCCGCCGCCCACATCTCGTCGCGGTCGAACTTGGTGACCCAGAGCGACTTGGTGGCAAAGCCCGCGCGCTGGGTGATCGAGGCCGCGTCATCCGCCAGCAGCAGCGGCAGCCCCTCGGGCGCCAGCACATAGCCGGTGGGCTCACCGAGGTAGTTGGTCGCCTCCGCCGAGGAGATGCGCCAGACCCGGCCCAGCTCGTTGCGCGCCACGCGCTGCGCACCCTCTTCGGTCTCGAGCCGGGTGATCTGCCGGGTGAAGGCGTTGCCCACCGGGTTGCCCGGCCCCATCGGCACGCGCTTGACGTCGATCTCGTCGACGCGGTTCTTCAGCCCGTCGATGGCAAAATCGAGCCGTGCCGAGAACATGTGCTGGTGCTGCGGTGCGCCGAGCTGCGGCGCGAGCTCGGTGGCCCATTCGTAGTCGCCCTCGGGGCGGCCCGAGGTGAAGACGATGCCGGTCGCCTTGCACTCCAGCTCGATCTTCCCGTCGAGGTAGAAGTACCAGTAGAAGCCGTAGTCGTAGTTGCCCACCGTGACGAAGAAGGACACCACGAGGCGGCGCTGGCGCCGTACGTCGGAACGGCCGGTGAAGATGTCAGTGTGCTTCCACAGCGTGCCGAAGTCTTCCTCGTGGATGCAGACGGCGTTCTTGATCTCCATCGGGTTGCAGAAGTCATCGACCACCGTGGCGTCGACATAGTGGATCTCGCCAAGGCAGTCGCAGCCCAGCACCAGCGAGTTCGCCAGACGCCCGAATTGGTATTCGCCCGCGTCGAAGTAGTTCTGCCACTCATGCGTCGGCTGCGGCTCGCCATAGGGCACCACCATCTCCGACACCGAGGCGCGGTTGAGGATCGAGCGGTCGCGGTCGCCGTCCTTGAAGCGGATGTCGTGCAGGGTCAGCCCCTCGCGGCCGTTGAAGCCGACGCGGATGGACCAATTCTCCCAGCTCAGCACGTTGTCCTCCATGGTGAAGGACCCGCCCTGCGGCTGGGTGATGTTGAGCGGCTTCATGGTCGTGCGCTTCTCGATGGCCGGATCGAGGTAGTCATCGTTCTGCGCGGGCACGGTGGGGAAGCCGGTGTCGACGAAGCGCAGCACCTTCCGCTCGGTGAGGTCGACGTGGCAGACGACGCCTTCGATGGGATGGGCCCAGAGCGCGTGGATGGCATCGGCGCTGGGGGCCTGGAAGCTGAGCACGCGCAGCATGCGGCGGCCTTCCTCTTCCTCGAAGCCGAAGACGCCCGCCGAAAGCGGACAGCAGAAAACGGTGTCGAGATCGGTGATGCCGCGCTTGGCCAGCGCCTCGACGAAACGTGGATCGGCCTTGGCGATCTCCTCGGCGGCAACGTAATCCTCGTCGAGCACCGGACCCCAGCCGTCGACCTTGGGATCGAGGCTGCGCTGGTGGATGATCTTCTCGGCGGGGATATCGACGATGATCTCGGTCAGCGCCCCGGCGGCAAGGTCGGTGACCAGCACGCCGATCTCGCGCGGGATGGCGGCGCCGGGTGTGAAGGCGGCAAGCGTCTCGCGGGCCGGCTCTCGCAGCATGACATAGGAGTAGCGGGCGCTCTCCCCGGCAAAGCCCGCGGCCGCCAGGACCGCTTTCAGCGTGGTGATCTCGGTCGCCGTGATCGGGTCCAGCGGGTGCTTGACGGTCTGCGCTGCGGCGGCCTCGGCGGGCGGGGTTTCGGTGATGGTGTCGCTCATCTCGTCCTCTCGGGTGTCGCGGTTTCCGAAAGGCTGAAGAGGCGCGGCCGGTGCATCTATTGCAGTATGCGCCATAAATTCGATAAAATGCGCCAAACACGGTGGCGCGCATCAGTTTCATGGAGCTTCGGGCTGCCCGAACCGTCCGCGCTCCCGAAACCTGTCTTCCAGCTGCATGTTTGATGGGCGATTTGTCGCAGCCTGTGAGCGCGGCGCTGGCAGAGTGGGAACATCGCGCGCGGGCCGCGGGGGTGAGTCGCCTAGCTGCGGCTGCGTGAGGGAGCCTCGCCGGTCCAGCTCCGCCAGGCGCGCCAGAACACCGTTTCGTCGGAATAGCCCAGGGTCGCCGCCACCGATTTCAGGCGGGTTCCGGGTCGGGCAAGCTGCTGCTCTGCGATCTGCCGGCGCTCCGCCTGCACCAGCGCGCGCAACGACGTGCCCTCCTGCGCGAGGTGCCGCTGCAGGCTGCGCGGCGCCATGCCGAGCGCCCCGGCGATATGCGGAAGGTCGACCGGCGCGCGCCCGAGGTTGCGGCTGACCACCATCTGCACCCGGTCGGCCACGCTCATCTCCGGGTCCTGCGCCCGCACGAGGTCGGCCACATGCCGCTCGATCACCGCGATCAGCCCGGCGTCCTCGGTGCGGCGCGGCGTGTCGAGCCCCTCCGCGCCGAAGAGCAGCATGTTGGCGCTCTGCTCGAACCGGACCGGAGCACCGAACAAGCGCTCGAGCAGGTCAGGCCGGCGCGAAGGCGCATGGGTGAAATGGATCTCGGCGGGCGACCAGTGGCGGTCGAAGGATTGGCGCAGCAGCTGGCAGAGCGAGGAGAGCGAGAACTCGGCGTCCTGTGCACCGGAGGTCTTGGTGGCGCCGCGGATCTGGTAGCTGATGCCGAGCCAGCCGTTCTCGTCCGCCGCGTCGGAAAAGATCATCTCGGTGGCGCTCTGCAGCGCAGCCAGTGCCCCGAGGAAACGGGTGATCCCGAGGCGCAGCGTCGCCGATTGCGCCAGCAGCAGTCCAGTCGGGCCGAGGTCCGCCGGGGTGATCGAGCGTCCGAGCCGCGCGCCGAGCACCGGGTCATGGGCGGCGCGGGCGGCAGCCTCGAAGATGCGCAGGTAGGCGGGCAGCGAGAGCTCCTCATAGGGATCGCGCAGGGCGCCCGGGGCGATGCCCTCGGCCTGCAGGATGCCGGTGAGATCCTCGTCGCGCTCCTCGAAATGCCGCAGCACCGGCGCGAGCGCGGTGGCGCGCACGAAAGGCCGGTCGTCGTGGAGGCGTCGGGGGATGTTCATAGGGCGAGGCGGGGTCCGGTGGGTGTGGCTGCAGACACTATCCTATGCCCTCGCGCCCCGGGGCAAGCCTGCGCCCCGGCGCGTTGCAAGAACGCGCCGGGGATGTGCCCGTCAGATCAGGCTTTCTGGGTGGATCGGGAAACGCGCCGGCTGCACGCCGGTCGCGTGCCAGACCGCGTTGCCGATGGCCCCGACGGTGCCGGTCACGCCGATCTCGCCCACGCCCTTGATGCCGAGTGCGTTCACGAAAGGATCGTCCTCGTGCACGGTCAGCGCCTCGATCATCGGCACGTCGGCATTCACCGGCACGTGGTAGCCCGCGAGGTCGGCATTGGTCAGCCGCCCGCTGCGCGTGTCGTGCACGGCCTCTTCCTGCAGCGCCATGCCGATGCCCCAGATCATGCCCCCGAGCAGCTGGCTGCGCGCCAGCCGCGGGTTGACGATCCGGCCGGCGGCGAAGGCGCCGATCAGGCGGCTGACCCGCACCTGCCCCAGATCGGGATCGACAAGCACCTCGGCAAAGACCGCCCCGTGCGAGAACATCGCGCGGTCGGGCTCACCTTCGCGCGCGCCCTTGCCCTCGCCGCGGACCAGCTCCAGCCCGGCACGGGCAAGAATGTCCTCATAGGCTTCGGAACGCTCGTCGTCGTTGCGGTAAAGCCGCCCGGAGCGCGCCGTCACCCCCGCATTGCCCGCGCCGAAGAGCGGCGAGGCGGGATCGTTGGTGGCAAGATCGGCGAGCTGCCGCACCGCATCCGCCCCCGCGTTGAACAGCGCGGTCCCGGCGGTGGCGGTGTGACCCGAGCCCCCCGCGACCCCCGCGTCGGGAAGGTCGGAATGGCCCGAGCGGAACTCCACCTTGTCGATGTCGATCCCCAGCCCGTCGGCGGCGATCTGTGCCAGCGCGGTCCATGCCCCCTGCCCCATGTCGGCGGCCGAGGTTTCGATCACCGCGCTGCCGTCGGCGCGCAGCGTGGCATGGGCGGCGGCCTGGAACATCGGGCAGGGAAACTGCGCCGTGCCCATGCCCCAGCCTTTCAACAGCCGTCCCTGCCGCATGCTGCGCGGCGCGGCGGAGCGTTCGGCCCAGCCGAAAAGCTTCGCCGCCTCGGTGTAGCATTCGCGGAGGCCCTTCGAGGAAAACGCCATGCCGGTCGAGGGATCGATCTCGGCGTAGTTCTTCAGGCGAAACTCCAGCGGGTCCATGCCCGCCGCTCGTGCCGCGGCGTCCATGGCGATCTCCAGCGCGGCCGACCCCGGTGCCTCGCCCGGTGCGCGCATCGGCCCTGGTGTGCCCACGTCGGCCCGCCGCCCATGGTGCGAAGTGCGCAGGTTCGGCGCGGCATAGAGGCTGTGCGAGGCGTTGGACGCGCTCTCGAGGAACTGATCAAACGTCGAGGTGAGCGTGACCGTGTCGTGCTCCAGCGCCGCGATGTTGCCCTCCGCGTCGAGGTCGATCTGCAGCGCCTGACGGGTCGGGGCGCGGTGGCCGACGGGGCCATACATCTGGTCGCGCCGCAGCACCAGCTTCACCGGGCGGCCCAGATCGCGCGCAGCGAGGATCGCCAGCAGCTGACCGCCATAGAGGATCGCCTTCGAGCCGAAGCCGCCACCAAGGAAGGGGCTGCGCAGCACGATCTGCGACGGGTCGATCCCGAGGAAGGCCGCGAAGGTCTGCTTCGACAGGCCGATCGCCTGATTGGGCGTGTCGATCTCCAACCGGTCACCATCCCAGCGGGCGGTGATCGCATGGGGCTCGATGGCGTTATGATATTGCTGCGAGGTCTCGACCGTGGTGCTGACGTGGCGCGCGGCGGTTGAACGGGCCGCATCCACATCGCCGGAGCTATGCCCGGCGGGTCGGCCGAAGGCGGTGGTGTCGGTCTCGAAGGGTTCGGCATCTTCAAGCGTGACCCGGTGCGCCTCGGCCTCGTAGCGCGGGGCCAGCAGCCGGGCACCCTCCGTGGCGGCCTCGAGCGTCTCCGCCAGCACTAGCGCGACGGGCTGCCCGGCGTAGCGCACGCTGTCGTCGGTCAGGGTCTCCATGCGCCAGACGAAGGGGTGGATCTTTTCATCCGGGCTGACGGCGAGCCTCGGGGCATTCTGAGGCGTGTAGACCTTGACCATGCCGGGATGCGCCTCGGCGGCGGCCACGTCGAGGTGGGTGACGCGGCCCTTGGCAATCCCCGCCGTGGCGAGCACCGCGTGCAGCAGCCCGTGCGGACGGTTGTCGGCGGCATAGGTGGCGGCGCCGGTGACCTTGAGCATCCCGTCGCGCCGCGTCAGCGCCTGTCCGGCGCTCGAGCCGAGGCGCACGTGGCCCTGGCCCTGCATGTTCATCAGGTCATCCATTGTCATCTCCTGCAAAGACGGAGGCGGGAAGCGCGGGCAACCGCTCGGGTGTGCCGGCAGCGGCCTGTTCAAACGCGCGCAGGGCAATGCGCTGCGCGAGGGGAATTTTCGCGGCATTATCACCCGAGGGCCGGGCGCCTTCTGTGGCGAGTTCGGCTGCTCGGGCAAAGCTCTCGGCAGTCGCGGGCTGGCCCTTCAGCGCCTCTTCGGCCTTGCGACAGCGCCACGGGCGGGCGGCGACACCGCCAAGCGCCAGCCGCGCCTCGGTGACGATGCCATCCTCGATCACCAACGCGGCAGCTGCGGAGACGATGGCAAAGGCAAAGGAGGTGCGCTCGCGCAGCTTCACGTAGCGGGCATTGCGCGCCAGCGCGCCGGGATCGGGAAGGCGAACGTGGGTGATGATCTCGCCCGGAGCCAGCGGCGCGGGGCCGGAGCCTTCGGCGTCGGGCAGCGGGTGGAACGCCTCCATCGGCACTTCGCGCAGGCCCTTCGGCCCGGTGATCTCCACCACCGCGTCATAGGCAGCGAGCGCCACGCACATGTCAGACGGGTGCACGGCGATGCAGCCCTCGGTCCAGCCGAGCACCGCGTGGTTCCGGGTCGCGCCGCCCAATGCACCGCAGCCGCTGCCCGGCGCGCGCCGGTTGCAGGGCGAGAGCGGGTCCTGGAAGTAGCTGCAGCGGGTGGCCTGCATGACGTTGCCGCCGGTGGTCGCCGCGTTGCGCAGCTGCGCCGAAGCCCCCGAGAGCAGCGCCTCGGCCAGCGCCGGGTAGCGCGCAAGCACCTGCGGGTCGCGCGCGATGTCGGCATTGCGCACCATGGCACCGATGCGCAGGCCGCCGGCGCTCTCCTCGATCCGGTCCAGCGGCAGGCGCGAGATGTCGACCAGCCGTTCGGGCGTGGCAACACCGATCTTCATCAGGTCCAGCAGGTTGGTGCCCCCGGCGAGCAGCGCCCCCTCGGCCCCGACGGCAGCGCCGAGCGTCTCGGCGCGGGAATACTCGAAGCGGTTCATGCGGTTTCCCTTTCCTCGGTGCCCGTGGTCATCTCGCGCGTGGCGTCGAGCACGGCCTCGGTGATCCCGGCGTAGGCGGCGCAGCGGCAGAGGTTGCCGCTCATCCCCTCGCGGACGCGCTCCGGGTCGAGCCCGGCCTCTCCCTCGGCGATGAGGCCCACGGCGGACATGATCTGCCCCGGCGTGCAGTAGCCGCACTGGAAGCCGTCGTGGGCGATGAAGGCCGCCTGCACCGGGTGCAGTTGCTCTCCGTCGGCGAGCCCTTCGACGGTGGTGATCTCGGCGCCGTCATGGGAGAGCGCGAGCGCGAGGCAGGAATTCATCCGCCGCCCGTCGATCAGTACTGTGCAGGCGCCGCATTGGCCGCGATCGCAGCCCTTCTTCGTGCCGGTGAGGCCGATCCGCTCGCGCAGCACGTCGAGCAGCGTGGCGCGCGGATCGTCGAGGGCGATCTGCTGCGGCACTCCATTGATGGTAAGATTGAGCGTCGGTGTCATCTTTCCCTCTCTTGCAATAAGCTGGTGGGGAAGCCGGCAGGTCCGGCCATGGATCATTAAATACGGAGGCACCCTCCGTTTTCAAGTGAGTTGACGCATGGGAAGCGAAATAGGCCAGGAAAAGCCGAAAGCGAGGAAGCCGCGGGCCGATCAACTGCGCAACCGCGAGCGGCTGCTCGATGCCGCACGCGAGGTCTTTGGCCGCGAAGGCGGAAGCCTCGAAGCGGTGGCGCGGGAGGCAGGTGTCGGAATCGGCACGCTGTATCGGCACTTTCCGTCGCGAGAGGCGCTCTTCCAGGCGGTCTATGCGCGCGAGGTCGAGACGCTGGAACGCCGCGCCGCGGAGGACCAGCTCGAGGACTGGATGCGCGGCGCGCTGCGGCTGATGGCGACAAAGAAGGGCATGGTTGCCGCGCTCGCACCGGTGTTCGAGCCCGACTCGACCTTCTTCAGCGAGCAATCCCAGCGCCTGCGCGGCGCAGTCGCCGCGCTGCACGCCCGTGCCGTCGCCGAGGGGCGCCTGCGCGCCGACGTGACCAGCGAGGACCTGCTGCGGGTGCTGCTTAGTCTGAACTACGGTCCCGGAGCCGACCCTGCCCGCTCCGAAGTTCTGCTCGGCGTATTCCTCGACGGCTTGCGCGTGCGCTAGAGCACGCCCCCTGCCCCGCTGCCTCCTTCCACATCGGATGGGGCGGACCCGCCCGGCGGCGGGTCGGCACGAGCAAACGACACGAATTAAGACTGAGAAACACGCCTGATTTGTGATATTGTCCACCCAAAGTCATTTTAGACGGACAATTTCCTTGCGCACGCCACTTCCTCCAAAGCGGCGACTTCGCCGCTATTCATTTGACCCGAGCCTTGCAGGCGATATCGGCACCTGGGATATCAACGAAATTCTCATTGAAATCCCGCGCGAGGTCGACACGCAGGGAAAGCCGAACCTCGGGCCCGGTCCGGTCGGCGAGTACGTAGAGGTCGTCGATGTCGATCCCGCGAGCAACCTCTTCTACAAGCCGGTCAACCTCGAGGACCCGGATATCCTTGTTCAGGATGGGCTTTCGGCCTCGGAAAACAATCCGCAATTCCACCAGCAGATGGTCTACGCGGTCGCCATGGCCACCATCGACCATTTCGAGAACGCGGTCGGTCGCAAGGTCCTTTGGTCGAGCCGGGTGATCCGCGACGGCCGCTACCGCGAACAATTCGTACGGCGACTTCGCATATATCCGCACGCGATAAGGGCGCGGAATGCCTATTACAGCCCGCGGAAGAAAGCTCTGCTGTTCGGCTATTTCCCGGTAACTGCCAAGGACAAGAAAAACACGCCCGGAACCACGGTGTTTTCCTGCCTGTCGCATGACATCATCGTGCATGAAATGAGCCACGCGCTTCTCGACGGCGTCCACCCCCGGTTCAACGAGCCCTCCAATCCCGACGTGCATGCCTTTCACGAAGCCTTTTCCGACATCGTGGCGATCTTTCAGAGGTTCTCCTACCCGGGCATCCTCGAGAACCAGCTGCGCGAGACCCGCGGGGATCTCGGCAGCGAGAACATGCTGGCACAGCTGGCGCAGCAGTTCGGTCGCGCCACCGGCCGGCAGTCCGCGCTCCGCGACGCGCTTGGCGGCGTCGATCAGTCGACCGGAACCTGGACCCCGCGCGACCCGGATCCGCGCGCGCTGGAAGCGGTCTACGAGCCGCACCGACGCGGCGCTATCCTTGTCGCAGCGGTGTTCCGGGCCTTCACGCTGGTCTACCACCGCCGGGTCGCCGACCTGTTCCGCCTGTCGAGCGGCGGCACCGGCATCCTGCCCGAGGGGGCGATCCACCCCGATCTGGTTGCCAGGCTCGCGGTCGAGGCGCGGGGTGTCGCCTCGCGCATCCTGCGGATGTGCATGCGCGGTCTCGATTACTGCCCGCCGGTGGACCTGACGTTCGGCGACTACCTGCGGGCGGTGATCACCGCCGACCTCGACATCGATCCCACCGATGCCGATGGCTGCCGGGTTGCCTTCGTCCAGAGCTTCCGAGAATGGGGCATCGCGCCCTCCGGCGTGCGCGCGATGTCGGTCGATGCGCTGGTCTGGGACGACTTCGAGACGGTGGGTGCCAAGTCCAGCCTCCGCGCAACGCTCAGGACGCAAGCGCCCGAGCAGCCCGGGATCGACGCCCAGGTCCTGCAAAGCGAAGAGGACCGGTATCGTAGCGTATTGCAGACCAAGAAGAGCGCGCTCAAATCCGGCTTCGAGATCGCCGACCCGGACGGCTCTGACTACTGGTCGGACACCTACATCCGGGTCAATCCGTCCTCCCGCGCGAAGCGGCTCAAGATCCAGCCGATCAAGCCCTGGGACGACCGGCTCCGGATCTGGCGTGCCATGCAGGAAAGCACCTACCCCATCTGGCGCTGGCTGAACGACGTCGAGAATGCCGAGGTGGCCGAGGCGCTGAACCTCGTGCTGTCCGACGCCGCGCCGCGCAGCGTCTACCGCAACAGCAGGGATGCGCCCACCGTCGAGGTTCACGCCGTGCGCCCGATCCAGCGCCGCCGTCACCGGCTGTCGGAAGAGACGTCCTACGTGGTCGAGGTCACCCAGCGCCGCCGCGGCGCCTTCGACCCCGATCTGCAGAGGCAATGGGACGAGGGCGCCATTCCTCTGCCAGAACGCGGCGACTTCACCTACCGCGCCGGTTCGACCTTCTTTCTCGACCCGGTGTCCTTCGAGATCGACTGGGTCATCCCCACTGCCGGAACCGTGGCCGATGACACCGAACTGGCGCGCATGCGCGGGTTCCTCACCGGCGAGCAGAACCCGCGCACCAACGCCTTCGACACCGGGCCGCGGCATTTCGCCGGCAGCCCCTCGGCGCTGCGCGACGAGCCCTTCGCCCTTCTGCACGAGGAGCACTGATCCGGATGGCCGCGCTGATCCCTCCCGACAATGGCGTTGCCATCCGCATGTACCGGCAGGGGCACGGGGATTGCCTGCTTCTGGCCTTCCCGCGCGAAGGTGGCGGCACGCCGGTCTACATGATGGTCGATTGCGGCTACAAGCCGGGCTCGCAGATTGAGGGCGGCGGCGGGAAGGTCGACCTCGACGCGATCGTCGCCGACATCGCCGGGTCCACGGGCAGACTGCTGGACGTGGTTGCGGTGACGCACGAGCACCAGGATCACGTCAACGGCCTGAAACGCTTTGGCGACTTCGACATCGGCGAGGCCTGGTTCGCCTGGACCGAGGACCCGCAGGACCGGCTGGCCAACGAGTTCCGGGAACGTCATCACGACCAGCTTCTGGGGCTGATCGAGGCCCGCAACGAACTCATGCTGCGCGCCGGAGCGGAACCCGAGGGCATGGCGACGGTCGCGCATCTGGACCAGTTGCTCGAGCTCGAGATCGGCAACGACGTCGACCTGCCGGAGCCTCTCCCCGCGGCTCCGCTGCCGGCGCTTGGTTTCGGAGCGGCGGGCGATCCCTCCACTTCTCACAACAAGCTGGCGATGCAGGTGATCAAACGCCGTGCCAAGACGCATCGCTTCCTGTCCCCGCACGGCGCCCCCTTCGTGCTGCCCGGAACCCGCGGCGTGAGGGTCTACGTGCTGGGTCCGCCTCGCGACGCGGAATTGCTGAAGGACGAGGATCCGCGCGGCTATGCCGCCTTTCCCGGTCACATGGCGATCGGCTCGAGCTCGCTCTCCTTCTTCGCCGCGGCGATGCAGCGCACCGAAGTGGAAAGCCGGGGCGCGCCCTTCGCGCTCCGCTATGGTGTCGCGAGGGGCACCGCCTTCGGCGAGACCGGCCCGAACGCGTTCTTTCAGAAGCACTACGGCGAAACGCCGAACGACAACCACGATGATGACGAGGCCCCCGATGGTGCGGACTGGCGCCGCATCGACGCGGAATGGCTGTTCTCGGCGGAAAACTTCGCGCTGAAGCTCAACACCGGGATCAACAACACCAGCCTCGTGCTGGCCATCGAGCTGCCGAACTCCAAGAAGGTGCTTCTGCTCGCGGCCGACGCGCAATACGGCAACTGGATGTCCTGGGATGACGGCAGCTGGACGGTCGATGGCGCAAAGGTCACGACGCGCGATCTGCTGGGCCGGACGGTGCTTTACAAGGTGGGCCACCATGGTAGCCACAATGCAACGCTCAAGGGCGATACCGGCAGCGACTACCCGAACCTTTCATGGATGGCGACGGCGCCGGGCGCGGCGGCGGAATTCGCCGCGATGATCCCGGCAAACCGCGACTGGGCGCTGAACAGGGCGGGCTGGGACCACCCACTGCCGTCGATCAAGACCGCGCTGACCCGCAAGGCGCAGGGGCGCGTCCTGCAGATCGACGAAGGCACACCCGCCATGCCCAACGAGATACCCCCCGCGCAATGGGACCTCTTCACCCGCCGGCTGCAGGTCACCGATCAGTTCATCCAGTACCAGATCGAGGACACGGCGTGACGCGCCGCACATCAAGAAGGACACAGGTCGAATGCCGAAGAACATCGTGATCTGCTGCGACGGCACGGGCAACGAGATCAAGGAGAACCTGTCGAACGTGCTGAAGCTCTACCGCTGCCTCAAACGCGACGACGAGCAGCTGGTCTTCTACGATCCGGGTATCGGCACGCTGAGCAGTTCCGACGCCTGGGCGCGCTTCAAGCAGAGGGCCAAGGTCATCTTCGGGTTGGCGACCGGCTGGGGGCTCGACCAGAATATCCGCGAGCCCTACGACTTCCTTGTCGAGCATTGGGAGGAAGGCGACCGCATCTTCCTCTTCGGCTTCAGTCGCGGGGCCTACACAGTGCGCGCCCTGGCGGGGATGATCTACCTCGTCGGGCTGCTGGAGCCGAGCCAGAAGAACCTGAGCGGCCACGCGCTCGTCGCCTACAAACGGGCCAGCAGCGAGAATTCCCTCAAGCATGGCTGGCGCGTCCGCCGCATCCTGAACTCGCGCCGGGTGCCCATCCACTTCGTCGGTGCCTGGGACACGGTCAGCTCGGTCATCGTGCCGCGGGCCGACCGGATGTACATTCCCTCGTTTCAGAGGCTGCCCTACACGCGCACCAACCAGGGCGTCCGCAGCTTCCGCCACGCCATGGCCATCGACGAGCGGCGGCGGATGTTCCGGCTCAACAAGTGGATCCCACCCGAGCTGTGCAACCCGAACCCCTTCGACACGAAGGATCTCGGGCACAGCACGAAGCAGGTCTGGTTCGCCGGATCGCATTCAGACGTTGGCGGCGGCTGGCCCGAGCCGCGCAGCGGGCTGTCGAAATTCCCGCTCAGGTGGATGATCGACGAGGCGGTGGCCGAAGGGCTGAAGGTCAGCACCCGGATGGTGAACCACCTGATCCCCAAGAATCCGCCGAAGGATCCCGACGATTACGTGCCTGCCGAGCCGGACGCCCCGCTGAACGACTCGATGATCGGGTTCTGGCCGGTTCTCGAGTATCTGCCCAAGCGCGCGAAGTACCGGGAATGGCCGTGGCGGCGGGTCATCGCGGGGGTCTACCTGCCGAGATCCGAGCCGCGCCCGATCGCGACGGATGCCGAGATCCACCCCTCCGTCACCGATCGCAAGGCGCTGGCGCCAGACTACCGACCGGAGAACCTCGAAACCCGCGTCGACCGAGATCCGCCGCCACCTCCGCCGGACGATGCGGACCCGAAGCCGGACCCGGAACCTCCCAAGACCGCATGAGCCCTCACGCGCCGCCGCCTTCGCCGTCGATCTGCGCCATTTCCTCGGCCAGAACCTGCCGGACCCGCGCCACGCGGGGCACGCGCCGCAGGGCCTCGGGCACCACCAGCCAGACCGGAAGCGCGGGCAGCCGGACGAAATCGCCGATGCGTTCGACGCGGGGATCGGCATCCGCGATTGCGCGCTGAAAACCGCCCACGCCGCAGCCCGCGCGGACCAGCGCCCAGTTGACCAGCTGGTCCTCGCAGCGCACGGGGAAGCTCTCGCGCCGGGGCTTCCAGCCGTTCTCGACCATCACCCGCTGCATGATGTCACCCTCTCCGTAGCCGACGAAATCCAGCGCCTGCAGCGCCTCGGCGGTGGTGGGACGCCCCACCCGATCGAGATAGCTCTGCGCGGCGTAGAGGCCGAGACGCAGCTCGGCAACCTTCTGCGCAACAAGATCGCCACGCTCGGGCCGGAACATGCGCAGGGCGATGTCGGCCTCGCGATGCATCAGGTTCTCGGGCACGTCGGAGGCCACGAGGTCGATGCAGATGCCCGGTTCCTCGACGCGGAGCCGCGCGATCAACCGCGGCAGGTGCCAATAGGACACCACGCGCGAGGCGGTGATCCGAACCGTCCCCTCGATCCGGGCGCTGGCACCGGCGGCGGTCAGGCTCATGCGCGCCGCCGCCTCTTCCATCTCGCGGGCATGCGCCAGCAATTGGTGGCCCATCGGCGTGAGGCTCTGCCCATCCGGTCGGCGCAGGAAGAGCGGCTGGTCCAGCGCGGCCTCGAGCGCGCGAATGTGGCGGCCCAGCGTCGGCTGGCTGACACCACTGGCGCGTGCCGCCGCCGACAATGACCCCTCCGCCGCGACGCGCAGGAAGCTTTGCAGGAGAGACCAATCGAGTCGCCGTATATCCATTCATCACTGAATGGCCGATCTGCATATTTTCGCAATACCCATACGAAATCTTGCGTGCAGAATTCTCTCATCACCCCTTCCACCGCGGCCTCGACGCAGCCTCGAAACCCCACGAATTGGAGACACCATGACACGCAGCGTTCTCATCCTCGGCGCATCGGGCCACTCCGGCAGCGCCTTTGCCCGCGCCTTCGCCGAGGACGGATGGCAGGTTCGGCACTTTCGGCGCGGCACCGATCCTGCCGAGGCGGCGGAGGGTGCAGACCTGATCGTCAACGCGATGAACCCGCCCGACTACCATGACTGGACCCATGAAATTCCGAAAATCACCGAGCTCGCCATGACCGCCGCCCGCGCCAGCGGCGCACGGGTGCTGATCCCCGGAAACGTCTATGTCTATGGCCGCCAGCCGGCGCCCTGGTCCGCCGAGACCCCTCATCTGCCCTGCAGCCGCAAGGGCCGGATACGGGCCGAGATGGAAGCCGCCTGGCGCGCCTCCGGGCTTCCGGTGACGATCCTGCGCGCCGGGGATTTCATTGACGGCACCCAGCCGGGCCTGCTAATGGGACGGGTCGTTCTGAAATCGCTTGCACGCGGCCGCATCACGGCGCTCGGCCCCGAGGATGTGCGGCGCGCCCATGCCTACCTGCCGGACTTTGCCCGGGCCGCAGCCCAGCTCTCGCAGCGGCAGGACTTGCCGATCTTTGCCGACATACCCTTTCCCGGCCACAGCTTCAGCCTTGCGGAGTTCGCCGCCGAGATCACTCGGCAGACCGGTCGCCCCCTGCGCATCACGCGCTTTCCATGGTGGGCGCTGCGACTGGCGTCGCCGGTCTGGGAACTCGCCCGGGAACTGTCGGAGATGCGCTATCTCTACGCGCATCCGCACAGCCTCGACGGGCGCACACTCGCCGAGTACCTCCCCGGCTTCGCCCCGACACCCTTTTCCAAGATCGTCTCCGGGCATCTGAAACCGCATGTCTGACGGGCATATGCGCGGGGGTCTGCGCGCCCGGCCCGCGATGTTCGGGCATTCAAACACTGCTGCAACAATCTGCTGGAGACACTCGGAAGGCGCGTCCGGCGGCGGCCTGCCCGGCCTGCCCCGGGCACGTGCATCGCTTGCAATCGCACGAAAGGAGCCAGACATGTTTCGAACACGCGACGTCGGCACTTCCGCCGTGACCGCACCGCCCCCCGCGCAGGACAGCATCCGGCTGGGCATGCCCCACATGAGCGCCACGGGCGTCCAGCGCTCATGGGTTCTCAGAGAGGCCTGCCACAGGCATTGGCTCTCCATCGCGGCAGAGGCGGGCGTGAACCCCTCGGAGCTTCGCGACCTGACCGGCGCGCGGGTCATGCCCTCGGTCGTGGCCTGCACGCTCAAGGGCGACGCCGGCGCGTTCAGCGAGGATGATATCTGCACCTTTGTGCTGACCGAGCCCCCCACCGCACAGAACGGATGGTGCAGCCGCTCGGACCTGCGCGGACCCGACGGTGCCCTGAGCACGGAGATCCTGACCAGCTTCGCGCGGCGCAACGGCAGGTCGAACGTCAAGCTGGGCGCACCGGATCTCGAGACCATGTACAAGGCCAACCACGGCCATGACGGGGCGCGCCGCGCGGCGGTCCTGCGCACCCTCGGTCGCCACGACCGGGACCGAGCCCTGCGCGATGATGCCCCGCCGCACATGTCCTTCGAGATCCACGAAGACGCGCATCTGAACGGCGTCGGGCTGGTGTATTTCGCCAATATCCATGACATGATCGAACGGGCCGAACGCAATGCCGCCCCCGAGATCCCCGGCCGCTATCCCATGCAGAACCGCAGGGTGCATTTCTTCGGCAACCTCGACGTCGGCGACCGGCTGGAGATCTGCGCCCGGGCCAGCGTCCAGAGGATATCGCCGGATGCCACCGTGGCCATCCAGAGCCACGCGAGACGCGCCAGCGACGGCGCGGTGATCGCCAGCGCCGAAAGCATCTACAAGCACTGAGCGGGCGGTCTTCGCGCGCCGAGAGGGAACCGCGCCCAGGTGTCCACCATCTGCGCAGGTTCGTCCGCACCCCTCGCACGCGTAAAATATCTCATTTTTCGAATGCTGCATGCGCGAAATCGCTCATTAGGCGCGATCGATTCCCGTCTTTGTGGCATGATGAACCAAAAATGGCTTCAATACGTGCGACACACTCCCTCAGCATATAGCTGTTTTTATTGTTTCTTTCTGATTTTTTGAGTTTCAATTTGCAAAATGATGTTTTTCAATCATCCTGAACCCCGGAGAGAGGAGTCGAGGATGAGCGAAACGCATCGTCATCACGTCATCACGGCATTGCTGGAGGAACGCCCCTTCGTATCGGTGAAGGAGTTGCAACTCATGTTGCGGGTCTCTGCCGCGACCGTGCGACGTGACATCGACAAGCTCGACGAGGCTGGTGCGGCGCGCAAGGTGCATGGCGGTCTCGCCGCCCCCGAGGGTGGCCCCCGGCGCAAGACCGTGTCGCTGCCCTTTGTCGAGAACCGCGACATCGCGGTTGAGGCCAAGCGCGCCATTGCCACCGAGGCTTCGAAGCTGGTGCGCGACGGCAGCCTGATCATCGTGCACGGCGGCTCGACCTGCTTCGAGTTCGGCACCCGCATCGCCAATCGCAACGTCCGCGTCTTCACCAATTCCATGCCGCTCGCCGGCTATCTCAGCGAGCATGGCACCTGCCAGCTGACCGTCGGCGGCGGCGATCTGCACCGCGAGCCGGGCATCCTCTACGACCCGGCGCGCGGCGGCTATGAATTCTACGCCTCGCAGTTCTTCGTCGGCGCGCTCGGCGTCAGCCAGGAGGGGCTGCTGGAAAACCACCCGCTTCTGGTGCGCTTCATCAACGACATGTGCGGGTTGGCCAACGAGATCATCGTGCTGGTCGACAGCCGAAAGTTCGCCGAACGCCCGTCGAGCGTGGCACTGCCGCTGAGCCGGGTGACCCGGCTGATCACCGACGACGGCCTGTCGGACCGTGACGCCGCCATGCTCGAGGACGAGGGTGTCGCCTTCAGCATCGCCGCGACCTCCGGGGCGGCATCATGACCCGGCGCGACGACACCCCGCTACTCGAAATGCGCAACATCTCCAAGACGTTCGGCCCCGTCCGCGCGCTCGACAACGTGTCGCTCACCGCCTGGCCCGGCGAGGTGCACGCGCTGATGGGCGAGAATGGCGCTGGCAAGTCGACGCTGATGAAGGTGCTCTCGGGGGCCTATGTCGCCGACCGCGGCGGCGAGGTGCTTGTGAATGGCACCCCTGTTCCCACCGGTGATCCGAAAGAGGCCCGCGCCCGCGGCATCGCGGTGATCTACCAGGAGCTGTCGCTCGCCCCGAACCTGACGGTCGCCGAGAATATCTTCCTCGGCCGCGAACCCTCGCGCTCGGGCATGGTCAACCGCGCGCGTATGATGGGCCTCGCCACCCCCGTGCTGGACCGGCTCGGTGTCGACTTCGGCCCCGACACACGCGTCGCCGGTCTGTCGCTGGGCGAGCGGCAACTGGTGGAGATTGCCCGCGCGCTCGCCTCGGAAGCGCGGATCATCGTGATGGACGAGCCGACCACCTCGCTGTCGAGCCGCGAGACCGAGAAGCTCTTCGACGTGATCACCGCACTGACCGCGCAGGGCATCGCGATCATCTACATCAGCCACCGCATGGAGGAAGTCTACCGCCTGTCCGACCGCTGCTCGGTGCTGCGCGACGGCAGCTACGTCGGCACGCTCGACCGCGAGGAACTCTCGGCGCAGAAGCTGGTGGCGATGATGGTCGGGCGAGATCTCAGCTCGTTCTACAAGAAGGAGCATGTCGCCACGGAGGGCCGCCGCAATGTGGTGATGAAGGTCGCGGACATGTCCGACGGTCGGCTGGTGCGGGAGTGCGGCTTCGAGGTGCACGAGGGCGAGGTTCTGGGCGTCTCGGGTCTGGTCGGCTCGGGCCGGACCGAGCTGGCACGGTTGATCTACGGCGCCGATCCAGCCACCTCCGGCACGGTCTGGCTGAACGGCGAAGAGGTCACCCCGCGCAGCCCGCGCGAGGCGCTGGAACGGGGCATCGTCTACCTCACCGAAGACCGTAAGGCGCTGGGGCTCTTCCTCGACATGAGCATCCAGCAGAACATCTCGATGTGCGTGCTGGAGGAGGACGCGGGCACGGCGGGCACGCTGAACTTCCGCGCCGCCGCCAGCCGGGCCGCCAGGGCGATCAAGGACCTGGCGATCAAGACCCCCTCGGCAAAGCTCAACGTCGGCGCGCTGTCGGGCGGCAATCAGCAAAAGGTGCTGCTGGCGCGGCTGCTCGAGGCCAAGCCCAAGGTGGTGATCCTCGACGAGCCGACGCGCGGCGTCGACGTGGGGGCGAAATCCGAGATCTACCGGCTCATCGATGCGCTCGCCCGGGAGGGGCTGGCGGTGGTGATGATCTCGTCGGAACTGCCGGAGATCGTCGGCGTCGCCGACCGTGTGCTGGTGATGCGCGAGGGGCGCATCGCAGGCGAGGTCCGCGCCGCGCCGGGCCGCCCGGTGCAGCAGGAAGAGATCATGACGCTGTCGACCGGGGCCGCCGCCTGACGGCAGCCTGGCGACCGCAAGGGAGGAAAGAATGAGCGACGCGCAAGACGTGACCGCATCGAACCGCAAGGGCCCGGACTCCGGCGGCAGTGCCGCCCGGATGAAGAGCACCATCATGGCGCTCGGCATGCTGCCGGTGCTGATCCTGCTGGCCATCGGCTTTCACCTGATGACCGGCAAGTTCCTGTCGGTGAACAACCTGTCGATCGTCATGCAGCAGGCCTCGATCAACGTGGTGCTGGCGGCGGGGATGACCTTCGTGATCCTGACCGGCGGCATCGACCTCTCGGTCGGCTCGGTGCTGGCGGCCTCGGCCATGGCGGCGGTCAGCGTCTCGCTGATCCCCGACTGGGGGCTGCTGGGCATTCCGGCGGGGCTGGCGGTGGGGCTGGTCTTCGGGCTCGCGAACGGCTGCCTCGTGGCCTACCTCGGGCTGCCACCCTTCATCGTCACCCTCGGCTCGCTGACGGCGGTGCGCGGCGTGGCGCGGCTGATGGGTGGCGACACCACGGTGTTCAACGCCGACCTGCCCTTCGAATTCATCGGCAACGGCAGCCTCTTCGGGGTGCCCTGGCTGGCGATCTTCGCGCTGACCACGGTGGTCGTGTCGTGGTTCATCCTGCGCCGCACCGTGCTCGGCACCTGGATCTACGCGGTCGGCGGCAACCAGGAGGCGGCGCGCCTGACCGGGATCAAGGTCAGCCTGGTGCTGCTCTTCGTCTACGCCATGTCTGGCCTGCTGTCGGGGCTCGGCGGGGTGATGTCCGCCGCCCGGCTCTATGCCGCCAACGGGCTGCAGCTGGGGCAGGCCTACGAGCTCGACGCCATCGCGGCGGTGATCCTCGGCGGCACGTCCTTCGTCGGCGGTGTCGGCTCGATCTGGGGCACGCTGATCGGCGCGCTGATCATCGCGGTACTGTCCAACGGCCTGATCCTGACCGGCGTGTCGGACATCTGGCAGTTCATCATCAAGGGACTGGTCATCATCGCCGCCGTGGCGCTCGACCGCTACCGGCTGAAGGGAGGGGCGCGGACCTAACCGGCCGCGCCGAAGACGAACTCACGCATTTCAGGGAGGAAACCATGCGTAAGATCACCACACTTCTGACCACCGCCACCTGCGCGGCCGCGCTGGCCGCTGGCGGCGCGCAGGCGCAGGACAAGACGCTCGAGAGCATCGGCATCTCGGTCGGCCTGCTCGGCAACCCGTTCTTCGTCGCCACCATCAAGGGCATCGAGGACCGCGCCAAGGAGATCAATCCCGACGTGCAAGTGACCTCGGTCTCGGCCGACTACGACCTGAACAAGCAGGCCAGCCAGATCGACAACTTCATTGCCTCGGGCGTCGACATCATCATGCTGAACGCGGTGGATGCCGCCGCCATCGCTCCGGCGGTGAAGCGCGCCAAGAACGCCGGCATCGTGGTCGCCGCCTTCGACGTCTCGGCCCCCGGTGCGGATGTCACGGTGATGACCGACAACGTCGATGCCGGGCGCAAGGCTTGCCAGTACATCGTCGACAACCTCGAGGGCGGCAGCGGAGACGTGGTCATCATCAACGGCCCGCAGAGCTCGTCGATCATCGACCGCGTGGCCGGCTGCCAGGAGGTGTTCAGCGCCAATGACGGCATCAACGTGTTGTCGGACGACCAGAACGGCCAGGCCTCGCGCGACGGCGGCCTCGACGTGATGCAGGGCATCCTGACCCGCTACGACCACATCGACGCGGTCTTCGCGATCAACGATCCCACCGCCGTCGGCGCGGCGCTGGCCGCCAAGCAGCTGGGCCGTGACGAGTTCATCATCACCGGCGTCGACGGCGCCCCGGTGATCGAGGACGAGCTGGCCAAGGGCGACGGCTCGCTGATCCGCGCCTCGGCTTCGCAGGACCCCTACGTGATGGCCGGCGAGGCGCTGAAGATGGGCTACGACATGTTCATGGGCAACACCCCCGAGAACGACACCGTGCTGCTCGAGCCCGAGCTGATCACCGCCGACAACCTCGATGGCTACAAGGGCTGGACCGACCCGCGCTGAGCCAGACCGAGACAGCCAGACCGGGACGGCGCCCCTTCGGGCGCCGTCCTCTCCCGGCCCCGGGCCCTGCCCCGGCGCCAGAAGTCCCGACACCACCGAGAGGACCAGCGATGACGCTTGCTGCACTCAAACAGGCCGTGCTCGAGGCCAATCTCGCCACCGTGCGGCACGGGCTGGTCAAGGCCACCTTCGGCAATGCGAGCGGCATCGACCGCGACTCCGAGCGTATAGCCATCAAGCCCTCGGGCGTGCCCTACGAGGAGATGACCGCCGATCACATGGTGATCACCGACCTTGCGGGCACGACGTTCGACAACCGCTTCCGGCCCTCTTCGGATCTCGACACGCACCTCGTGCTCTACCGCGCCTTTCCGACCATCGGTGCGATCATCCACACCCATTCGACCTATGCCACGATCATGGCGCAGGCCCGCCGTCCGATCCCGCCGCTCGGCACCACACATGCCGACTATTTCCACGGCACGATCCCGGTTACCCGCGACCTCACCGCTGAGGAGATCACCGAACGCTATGTCGCAGCGACCGGAGAGGTCATCGCCGAGACCGTCGGCGCTGGCGATCCGCTGGCAATCCCGGCGGTGCTGGTCGCCGGGCACGGTCCCTTCGTCTGGGGCCGCGATCCGGAACAAGCGGTGCTCAACGCGATGATCCTCGAGGAAGTGGCGAAGATGGCCTGGCATGGTGCCGCGCTCGACGCCGCACCGCCGCCGATCTCGCAGACCCTGCTCGACCGCCACTACCTGCGCAAGCACGGTGCCAACGCCACCTACGGGCAGTAACCGGACCCCACTTTCAGGGAGGAGACGCCGATGACCCTTGTCGCCGGAGCCGATTTCGGCACGCTCAGCGTGCGCGTCACCATCATGGACACCGGCAGCGGTGCGGCCCTGGCCTCGGCCTCCGCCGGCTATCCGCTGCACCGCGACCCCGCCGACCCGCTGGTCGCGCGGCAGTCGCATGACGACCAGATGATGGCGCTCTGCGAGGCCATGCGCGCGGCCATCGCCGAGGCCGGGATCGACGGGACAGAGATCGCCGCCTTTGCCGCCGACACCACCGGGTCGAGCGTGATTCCGCTCGATGCGCAGTTGCAACCGCTGGCCGACTATTACCTCTGGTGCGACCACAGCGCCCACTCCGAGGCCGCCGAGATCACCGCCCGCGCCCGAACCGAGAAGATCGAGGCGCTGGACTGGTGCGGCGGCACCTACAGCCACGAGTGGGGCTATTCGAAGCTGCTGCATTTCCTTCGGCACAATCCCGAACAGCGCGCACGCTTCGCTACCGCCGCCGAGAATTGCGACATGATCGCCGCCACGCTCTGCGGCATCACCGACCCGGTGCAGATGCCGCGCAGCGTCTGCGCCATGGGGCACAAGTGGATGTGGGGCGAGCGCTGGGGCGGCCTGCCACCGCAAGACTTCCTGAGCCGCGTCGATCCGTTGCTGGACGGCATCAACGACCAGATCACCGGCCGCTGGGGCCACTCGCTGCAGGAGGCCGGACGGCTCAGCCCCGAATGGGCGGCAAAGATGGGCCTGCGCCCCGGCATTCCCCTGCCCTTCGGGGCCTTCGACGCGCATTGGGACGCCATCGGCACCGGCTGCCGTCCCGGCGACGTCGTGAACGTGGTCGGCACCTCGACCTGCATCATCGCCCTCGCCGACCCCCAGAGCGGCCCGGTGCCGGGTATCTGCGGCGCGGTGCCGGGCAGCGTCACCCCCGGGGCCATCGGTATCGAGGCGGGGCAATCGGCCACCGGCGATCTCTTTGACGCCATAGCGACGCGCGCGGGCTCGGATGTCGCCAGCCTCTGCGCCGGCCTAACCGGGCGCGCGCCGGGCAGCAGCGGCCTGCTGCGCCTGCCTTGGGACAACGGCGACCGCACGGTGCTGGTCCGCCCCGACCTCGGCGGCCTCACGCTGGGCTGGGATCTCGCGCATACCGCCGCCGACGAAATGCACGCGGCGATCGAGGGCATGGCAATGCACGTCAGCCTGATCATCGACCGCATGAGCTCGGGCGGCACGCAGTTCACGCGGGTGATCAACGCCGGCGGCATCCCGCAGAAGAACGATGTGCTGAACCAGGTCTACGCCGACGTGCTGGGCCGCGAGGTGCATGTGCCCGAGCGTTCGCCGGTGGGCGTCGGAGCCTGCGTCTTCGCCGCCATGGCGGCGGGGGCATTCGCCGGGCTGACCGAGGCGCAGGCGGCCATGTGCCCACCCACGCGGGTTTTCGCCCCCCGGCCTGAAACCGCTCCGGCTTATGCCGAGCTGACGGGCCTCTTCCGCGACGTCTACTTCGCCTTCGGCGAGGGGCGGCCCTGCGAACTGGGCCACGTGCTGCCCGCCTTGCGCAGCTTCCGGCTCGGGCACTGACCCCGGCACCGACGCGTGGGGCACCACTGCAAGACGCAAAGAGGCAGGGTTATCGCCCTGCCCCTCCTACCTCTCACCGCCCGCCGCGACGGGTCAGGCGGTGATGATGTCGATGAACGGCAGGTTGCCCGCGGTCAGACCGGCATCGACCGGAAGCACGGTGCCGGTGATGCCGCTGGCCATGGGCGAGGCGAGGAAGATCGCCGCCTTGGCCACCTCCTCCGGGCTCACCAGCCGCCCCAGCGGGTAGAGCGCGGTCACCTTGGCGAAGATGTCTGGCTGGCGGGCCTTGCGGTCGTCCCAGGCAGGCGTGTGGACCGATCCCGGAGCGACCACGTTGGCGCGCAACCCGTGCTTGCCCTCCTCGGTCGCCAGCGCCTTGGCCCAGGCGATGATCCCGGCCTTGGCCGAGGAATAGGCCGGGCTGCCGAAATGCGCGAGCCCGTTGACCGAGGCGACGAAGACCGCCGCGGCGCCCTCGGGGCGACCGCGCATCGCCGGCAGAAGCGCCCGGCTGAACACCGCGGCACCGGTGAAGTTGAGCTGCAGGTCGTGCAGGATCGCCGCCGTGTCGGTGTGCTCGATCAGATCGACGCGGGTGCCTCCGGCGTTGGAGATCAGCACGTCCACAGGCGCCGCGGCGATCTTCGCCGCAGCCGCCTCGGTCTGTGCCGTATCGGTGATGTCGAACTCGACCACCTCGTCGCCCTGCACGCCGCTGACCATCCGGTCGCAGGCCACCACATGCGCGCCCGCCTGCTTCAGCGCCGCCAGCATGGCCGTGCCGATGCCACCCCCGGCCCCGGTCAGCACAACGCGTTTTCCGTTCAACAACATGATCAGGCTTCCTCGTCTTCGGCAGTCACGGCATCAAGACCGAGCGGATCCGCCACCTTGGGCCAGAAGTCCCGGCCCGCCTTCTGGTAGTCGGTCTGCGCCGGTTTCGTCGGGTAGGAGGACGGGCTGTCCACGTGGATGATCCGCGACGACACCGGATCGAACCCGGCGTGGAAATGGTTGGTGGACTTGACCAGCAGAATTTCCTTGCCGGCGTAATCGACGCCCTGGTTGGAGAACAGCGTCGGCTCGTAGGTCTGCGTCCGGCTGGAGATCAGCACGATGTCGATCTCGGTGCCGAGAATGCGCACCGTGGCCGAACGGCCCAGCGTCACCCGGCTGGCGCGGAAGCTCTGGTGGCCTTCCTGCGCGAGATGGATCACCTCGATCTCGGCATCGATCGGCGGGCCGGCCTCGGCCCCCGCCTTTCCGCCGAAGCGCAGGCGCAGGCGCGCGCCGAGTCCCGCAGCATGGCAGAAGCTCACCGCCACAGGATCCCAGATCGCCCCGACGGCCACCTTGTCCACGCCCCGCGCGATCAGCGACATCAGCACGAAGGTGCCATCTCCGGCGCAGCCGCCGCCCGGGTTGTCCCAGGTGTCGGCGATGGTCACCGGCCTCGACGGATCGGCCTTGTACACGGCAAGCGCCTGGTCGATGCCGTCCTCGTAGTCGAGGATCGGCATCGCGGTCCTGCCGCGCAGAGCATAGAGTTCCTCGCCCAGCTTGCGGGCCAGCCCCGCGCCCTCTTCGGGGGCATTGTCGGTCACCACCATGATCTTCGTGCCCATCTCCGGCACGTCGCCCGCCATGAACCCGTGGATGACCGAGCAGGACAGGATGTTGCCCTGCCCTTCGAGCAGCTTCATCCGATCGACGAAGCCGCGCATCGGCTGCTGGCTGGTCGGGTAGATACCGATCATCTTGCAGTCGAAGGTGGAGATCACCGGGCGCAGCTCGCCACGCAGCGCCCTGAGCGCAAGGTCCACCACATGCGCGCCGCGCTCCTGGAAATCCGTGTGCGGAAACTCGAGGAAGGTCGCCGCGAGGTCGAGCTGCGCCACGCGCTTGCGGGTCAGGTGGCTGTGCGGGTCGAACTCGGCGGCCACAAGCACATCCGGGCCGACGATATCACGCACCCGCGCAAGGAAGTCGCCTTCGCAGTCGTCGTAGCCCTGCGCCACCATCGCCCCGTGCAGCCCGAGCACCACGCCATCCACCGGCAGCGCGGCCCGCAGCTGATCCAGGATCTCGTCGCGCAGTTCCTCGAAGGTCTCTTTCTTGATCAACCCCGCCGGTTCCGCCCAGGTCGAGCTGCCCTCGATCACCGTGAAACCCTCCTCGCGTCCGCGCTGGCGCAGGATCGGCACCGGTGAAGAGCAGAGCGTCGGTGTGTCCGGATGCTCCCCCGGCCCCGCGTAGAAGGCCGCCTCGAAGGCCGCGCGATCCGTCGGCAGTGGGGAGAAGGTATTCGTTTCAGTGGCCAGAGACGCGGTAAACACCCTCACGCGGCGACCCTCCTTGCGTTGCGGCGGGCCGCAAGCGGCCTGCCTTCGTGAAAACTCGTCCCAGCGCTCCGGACCATCCGCTCAGGCGGCGTCGCGCGGCGGCTCGCGCAGCGCGAGGATTGCCGCACCCACCAGCCCCGGTTCGGTGCGGCACTGCGCCTGCACCACCAGCGGCTCGGCCGGCTTAGAGAGCGTGAGTGGCCGGGTGGCGGCGTCCAGCGCCTGCATCAGCCCGGCGTCGTTCGACAGCCCGCCGCCAGCCGCCACCACGGTCGCCCCGGTCATGTTGACGACCATGGCCAGCGGGCCGGAGAGCAGCTCCAGCCAAGCCGCGACGGTCTTCGACGCACCCGCATCTCCCGCGTGCCAGAGCGAGAGAATCTCGGTGGACGGCAGCTCGGCCCCGGCAATGTCGCGGTGCAGCCGCTCGATGCCGCGTGCCGAACAGGTCGCATCGAGGCACCCCTTCAGGCCGCAGCCGCACTGGTAGGACGGCAGCGGCGCATCGAGGCAGTCGAGCAGCCGCTTGGCCACCGGCCCATGGCCCCATTCCCCGGCGTAGCCGCTGCCCGCGCCGATCAGCCGCCCCCCGGCCACCAGCCCGCCACCGACTCCGGTGCCGATGATCGCGCCGAAGACCACGTCATGGCCGCGGCCCGCGCCGACACCCGCCTCGGCCAGCGCGAAGCAATCGGCGTCATTGGCCACCAGCACCTCGAGCCCCAGCTTCGCTGACAGCTCCGGCGCAAGGCGCCGTCCGGTCAGGCAGGGGATATTGGCGACGGTGGCCCGACCGGTCTTGGGGTCGACCACCCCGGCGATTGAAATCGCGACACGCTCGGGGCGACCACCGGCCTCGGCGATGGCGGCGGCCAGCGTGGCAACGAAGGCGTCGAAATCATCCCCGGGCGTCGGACGGCGCGACAGCGCGCGGACATCGTGGACGCTGGTGGCCACGGCGCTTTTCACCGAGGTGCCGCCGATGTCGAAACAGACGATCATGCCGCGCCCTCGCCCTTGGAGCAGTCATCGCCGACCCACACGGATTGCAGATGCAGCGCGTCGTCCAGAACCAGGAAATCCGCCCGTGCCCCCGCACCCAGATGCCCCACGCCAGTCAGGCCCGCCGCCTGCGCCGGGTAAAGCGTCGCCATCCGCAGCGCCTCGTCCAGTGGCACTTCGAGCGTCTCGACACAGTAGCGCAGCGCATCGAGCATCGAGATATCGGCCCCTGCCAGCGTGCCGTCGGCCAGCGTCAGCCGACCGCCAGCGCGGTAGATCGTGCGGCCATTCAGAGTGATCTCAGCAAGATTCGAGCCGGTCGCCGCCATGGCATCCGAGACGAGGAAGACATGCCCCGGCCCGCGCTTGCCGCGATGCGCGATATGCATGGCAACGTCGCTGACATGATGCCCGTCGGCGATCAGCCCGCAACTCACCGCGCCCGCCTCCAGCGTCGCCCCGACGAGACCGGGGGTACGGTGCCCCATCTGGCTCATCGCATTGAATAGGTGCGTCGTCATGCTGGCCCCGGCGGCGAAATACTCCGTCGCCGTCTCGGCGCTGCAATCGCTGTGGCCGAGCGAGACCTGGACACCCCCCGCCACCAGCCGCGCCACCTGCTCCACCGTCGCCGCCTCGGGCGCGAGCGTCACCAGCAGATGGCCGCAGCTGTGTCCGGCTGCGAGAATCCGCTGCAGGTCCGCCTCTTCCATCGGGCGCACCAGCTCTTCGGCGTGGGTGCCCTTGCGGCGCGGATCGAGATGCGGCCCCTCGAGGTGCAGGCCCGCCAATCCGGCCTGCCCCGCCGAGCGCGCCTCCGCGCAGGCCGCGAGCGCCTCGGCGGTTTTCGCGGCGGTGTCGGTGATCAGCGTGGCGAGGATCGAAGTCGTGCCGAGCGTCCGATGCGCGGCGCAGATCGCCGCCAGCCCCTCGGCGCTGGTGTCGTCGTTGAACTGCACGCCGCCGCCGCCATTGACCTGCAGGTCGACGAGGCCGGGAACGATCAGTGCCACTTCCGGCGCGCCGCCGGGAATCACCTGGGTGACCACCCCGTCCACATGCGCCAGCGCCGCGTTCTCGTGCCAGTCACGACCGTCGAAGAGTCGGCGCGCGACCGGAGAAACCCTTGCCGTCATGCGCTTCGAAGCCCCCCGCGCCCGCAAGGCTCTTGCCGGACCGGAGCGCATTGCCCGCACTGGAGGCAGAGTCTGAAAATGAATTTCATCATAGCCGCTGTCTTTCGCATTTTTATATTGACTGTCACGAAACTCGCCCACAGTCTACGAAAATAAATTACGGAATTCGGGTCCGCACGCCGCATCGTCTCTGCTCATGCATGGCGTCGGCACCCGTGGCAAGAACAGGGATCGAGAATGAAAGTCGGCATCGTCGGGCTAGGGTACCGCCTTGGCTATCTGGCCCAGGTCTTTACGCAAATGCATCCTGATTTCGAGATCGCCGGCTACGTCGATCCCGCCCCCGCGGGCATGGGCCTGCTGGAGGAGAAGGGCATCTCCCCAGGCACCCCCTATGAGAACGTGGAAGAGCTTCTGAAGGCCGAGGACCTCGACCTGCTGATGGTCGGCTCGCCCAACTACATGCACCTGCAGCACATCCGCGCCGGCTTCGAGGCCGGGGTGAAGGTGTTCTCGGAAAAGCCCGTGGTCACCACCAAGGAAGACAGTTTCGAGCTTGCCAAGCTGCTGGCGAAATACGGCGTCGAGAACCTGCTGATCGGCCTCGTGCTGCGTTATGCGCCGCTCTACACCGACCTGCGCGCCGCGCAGGCCCGGGGCGAGCTGGGCGACGTCGTCTCGATCGAGGCGAGCGAGCACATCCCTCCCTATCACGGCGCCTTCTTCATGCGCGACTGGCGGCGCTACGACCGCTGGGCCGGCGGCTTCATGCTGGAAAAATGCTGCCACGATATCGACCTCTACAACGGCGTCATCGGCGCCCGCCCCGAGCGGGTCAGCAGCTTCGGCGGCCGGCGCACCTTCGTCCCAGCGAATGACCCGCGCAACCGGGGCATCAACGATCTGGGGGTCTACACCCAGAAACCCTCGGGCTGGAACGGGTCGGACAAGGTCTTCGACAGCGACGCGGAGATCATCGATTACCAGGTGGCCATCGTCGAATACGAGAACGGCGCGGCGCTGAACTTCCACACCAACCTCAACGTGCCCGACGATTTCCGCCGCTTCGCGGTGATCGGCACCCGCGGCATGGCCGAGGGCGATTTCGTCCGGGGCTATCTCAACGTGACCGACAGCCACACCCGCCAGCCGCTTCAGCGCAAGGTCTACGAGGCCTCGGAGCTGTCGCACCATTACGGCGCTGACGAGGAAATGGCGAAGGGCGTCATCGCCTCGGTGCTGACCGGCGCGAAGCAACCGGTGTCGGTGCTCGACGCGCTGGAGGCCGGGCTGCTGGTCATGGCCATGGACGAGGCCCGCGCCAAGCGCTCGGTGATCGAGATGTCGCGCACGTGGGATCTTTTCGACGAGGCGCTGAACGCCAGGGTGCCGGCCTGATGCCCGGACAGAAATCAGCCGTCATCTTCGCCTGGATCCTGCTGATCCCGGCGCTGGCCTATGTGGCCGCCATCGTCGTCTACCCGCTGCTGCAGACGGTGAACCTGTCGTTCACCAACGCCTCGCTGCGGCGCACCACCGATTACATCGGCTGGGAGAACTACGCCAAAATCTTCGACCCGGAGTTCGCCACCATCATCGGCCGGACCTTCCTGTGGACCTTCCTGTCGGTCTCGCTGAAGATGATCATCGGCACCGGCGGGGCGATGCTGCTCAACGCCGCCCTGCCCGGTCGCGCCCTCTTCCGCATCCTGACCATGCCCCCGTGGATCGTGCCCATGGCGATCGGCATCTTCATGTGGGGCTGGATGTACAACGGCCAGTTCGGGATGATCTCCGGGCTGATGCAGCGCTTCGGCCTTGTGGACGGGCCGGTGGCCTTCCTCGCCTATGGCAACACCGCCTTCTGGGCGACGATCATCACCGACGTGTGGATCGGCGTGCCGATGGTGACCATGTACATGCTCGCCGCCGTGCAGTCGGTGCCGCAGGACCTGCACGAGGCTGCCTGGACCGATGGCGCCAGCCGCTTCTACCGGATGCGCCGGATCACCCTGCCGATGATCTTCCCGGCGGCGATCACCATGTCGATGATCTCGCTGATCTCGACCTTCAACTCCTTCGATCCGATCTGGATCCTCACCCAGGGCGGCCCCTCGGGATCGACCACGACGATGATCATCGACACCTACTCGACCGCGCTCGGCTCCAAGAAGTTCGGCGAGGGCGCGGCGCGCGCGGTGGTCATCTGCCTGTTCCTGTCGGCCTTCGCGCTGCTCTACTTCCGCGCCGTCACCAAGCTGTCGAAGAGGATGACGACATGATGAAGAAAAACGCCATGATCGACCGCTACCGCTGGTGGGAAGTGGTCCTGATGTACTGCGGCATCTTCGTGTTCCTCTTCTTCGTGCTGGCGCCCTTCATCGAGGGCTTCCTGGTCTCGCTGAAGCCGCTGGGCCTGCTGTTCTCGACGCCCTACAAGTTCCTGCCCGAGAACGGCTCGTTCAAGGCCTACTTCACCATGTGGGAGAGTGTGCCGGAGTTCGGCCGCTACATCTTCAACTCCTTCTTCATCTCCACGGTGATCACCGCCGTGGTGCTGATCCTGGTGGTGCCGGCCTCCTATGCCTTCGCCCGGATCAGCTTCCGCGGCTCGGGCACTCTGCTCGGCGCCTTCCTGGCGGTGAACATGTTCTCGGGCGCGGTGCTGCTGATCCCGCTGTTCCGGCTGATGCGCGCTTACGGCATGCTCAACACCTATTGGTCGATGATCGTGCCGGGAGTGGCCTTCCTCATCCCCACCGCGATCTGGCTGCTCTCGACCTACATGCGCCGCATCCCGCGCGAGCTGGACGAGGCCGCCTATGTCGATGGCGCGAGCCACTTCTACATCCTGCGCCGGGTGATCCTGCCGCTGGCGATGCCGGGTATCACCGTGGTGGCGATCACCACCTTCATCGGTGCCTACGCCCAGCAGTTCATCTTCGCGCTGACCTTCAACTCCAAGACCGAGTACATGCCGCTGCCCATCGGCCTCTATGCCTATTTCGGTCGCCAGGAGGTGATTTGGAACGAGCTCATGGCCGCCAGCTTCGTGGGCATCGCCCCGGCCATGATCCTGATCTTCGCGCTGCAACGCTACCTCGTGGCCGGCCTCACCGCCGGGGCGGTGAAGCAGTAAGCCGCGCAAGACCCGGCTCCCGCGCCTGAAGCGCGGGGGTCCACCAAAGCCCCCCGAGGGAGGGGTGACCGGCAGCTCCCGCAAAGGGGGCAGCAGAAGACCGCCCCGGGACAGGGGACGCCAAAAGGCCCGCCGCGGATGCGGCAAGATCCGGCCCGCCCCATGGGGCACCAACAGGAGAGAAGAGACATGACCAAGACCTTTCTTCGCACCGGCGCCGCGCTCGTCGCGCTGACCGCAGCGATGCCGGCCATGGCCGAAGAGATCACGATGATCGTCTGCGGCGACAACATGAACCCAGTCCAGCAGAAGTACATCGACCAATGGGAAGCCGAAAACGAGGGCTGGACCGTCGCCCCCGAGGTTGTCGGCTGGGGCCAGTGCCAGGACAAGGTGACCACGCTCGCCGTCGCCGGCACCCCCGTGGGTCTCGCCTACGTCGGATCGCGCACCCTTAAGGAATTCGCCGAATTCGGCCTGATCGAACCGATCCCGATGAGCGACGAGGAAAAGGCCTCCTACTTCCCCAACGTGGTCGACACGGTGACCTACCAGGGCGAACAGTGGGGCGTTCCGGTCGCCTTCTCGACCAAGGCCTTCTACTGGAACAAGGACCTCTTCAATGAAGCCGGTCTTGACCCGGAAACCCCGCCCAAGACCTGGGCCGAGGTCATCGACGCCGCCAAGGCGGTGACCGAGAACACCGACAGCGCCGGTTTCGGCCTCGTCGCCAAGACCTTCGACAACACCATGCACCAGTTCCTGCACTGGGTGTACACCAACAACGGCCAGGTGGTTGACGACGAGGGCAACATCGTCCTGAACTCGCCGCAGAACCTCGAGGCGCTGGAAGCCTACAAGACGCTGGTCCCCTACTCCGAGGAAGGCCCGACCGCCTACGAGCAGAACGAGGTCCGCGCAATCTTCCTCGACGGTGGCGTTTCCATGATGCACGCCTCGATCAGCGCGGTCTCGCGCCTGCAGGACACCGACATCGACTGGGGCGTGGCCAACCTGCCGCTCGGCCCGGAAGCCGAGGGCCCCGGCACGCTGCTGATCACCGACAGCCTCGCCGTCTTCTCGGGCTCCGGCTACGAGGAAAAGGCCATCGAGCTGGCGAAGTTCCTCACCGCGCCGGAAGCGCAGGAAGAATATGACCTCGCCGAAGGCCTGACCCCGCTGCGCCCCTCCGCCAACATCGACGCGCTGGTCGCGGAGAACCCCTATTGGGCGCCCTATATCGACGGCATCGAGTTCGGTGGCCCGGAGCCGCTCTTCACCGACTACCGCGGCTTCCAGAACATCATGATCGAGATGGTCCAATCCGTGGTGACCGGCCAGGCGGAACCGGCCGACGCGCTGGCCAAGGCCGACGCAGCCCTCAAGGAACTCGAGTGATCCGAACCCGCAAGGGTTCTCATGGTCCGGACCCTCGGGTCCGGACCGCTTGATTAGGAAAGGAATCTCCCTTGGGACAGCTTGCCCTGAGCGGTGTGAAGAAGCGCTTTAACAAATTTGAGGTCATCCACGGGATCGACCTCAACATCCGGGATGGCGAATTCGTCGTCTTCGTCGGCCCCTCGGGCTGCGGCAAGTCCACCCTGCTGCGGATGATCTGCGGGCTGGAGGAGATCACCGAAGGCGAGTGCACGATCGACGGGCTGCGCGTCAACGATCTGCCCCCCGTCAAGCGTGGCATCGCCATGGTGTTCCAGAGCTACGCGCTCTACCCGCATATGTCGGTCTTCGAGAACATCGCCTTTCCGCTGCGCGTCGAGCGGCTGCCCGAGGCCGAGATCAAGGACCGCGTGATGCGCGCCGCCCGCGTCCTGCAGCTGGAAAGCCGGCTGCAGCAGAAGCCCGGCAACCTTTCGGGCGGCCAGCGCCAGCGTGTCGCCATCGGCCGTGCGATCGTGCGCGAGCCCTCGATCTTCCTCTTCGACGAGCCGCTGTCGAACCTCGACGCCGCGCTGCGCGCCGAGATGCGCATCGAGTTGACCGCGCTGCACCAGAAGCTCAAGGCGACGATGATCTACGTCACCCACGACCAGGTGGAGGCGATGACCATGGCCGACCGCATCGTTGTGCTCGACGGCGGCAACATCAGCCAGGTCGGTGCCCCGCTGGAGCTCTACCACAAGCCCGACAACCTCTTCGTCGCGGGCTTCATCGGCAACCCGCGGATGAACTTCATCCCCGGCACCTGTACCGCGGTCGGCCCCGAGGGCGCCACGGTGCATCTCGTCACCGGCGGCACGATCACCGTGCCGGTCGAGGCGCCGCTGGGCCTGCGAGGCACGCAGATCACGCTGGGCATCCGCCCGGAGCACCTGAGCCAGGCCTCAGGGGATGTGTCGATCGAGGTGGTGCCGACCGTCGTCGAGCGGCTCGGTGTGAACACCGTGGCCTACGCGGAACTGGAGCACGTCGGCACGGTATCGGCACTGCTGCCCGGCGCCTCCGAGGTGGCCCCTGAGGTGCCCGCCACCCTGTCCTTCGTCGCCGCCGACTGCCACCTCTTCGACGCCGAGGGCACCGCGCTCCCGCGCAGGGTCGACAGCGCTATGCCGATCCCGGACGCGGCCACCGCCTAGGTGCCCGACCACCGCCCTTGTGGCGATCCGAATCTCATCAAACCGCAGACGCCCCCGCATTGATCGCGGGGGCGTCTTGTCATCCGGGAAACACAGGTCCGAAGGGCCCTTGGGGCAGGCTATCTCACCAGACGGTGCCGCGCGCCGCCACTTCTAGCACCCGCGTGACGGCCTGCCCGTCGTGGAACACCATTCGATCAAAGAGATTGGTGACCACGCAGGTGTGGTTCGGAATGACCCGCAGCACGTCGCCGACCTTCGGCCCCTCACCCTCGATGCCCGACAGATCCACCACGCCGTGCTCCTCCGACAGGCCGGTGATCCGCGCGCCGGGGTATTCGACGATGAGCCCGTGGTCCTCGAACCCCAGCAAGTCGGAGGTCAGCGCCTTCGATCCCGCGTCGATCACCGCCCGGTCCGGCGTCGGGCGCGAGACCACGGTGACGAGGATGTGCATGGCGCAGTCGTCAAGGCTGGCATGGCCCGCCCGCACCATGGCGCGGTCGTTGTAGACATAGGTTCCGGCGCGATGCTCGGTGGCCGAGGGGATGTCTCCAGCGGCAAAAAAGTCCGGCGTGCCGCCCACAGTCACCACCGGGCATTCAAGGCCCGCCTCGTCCAGCAGCGCCTTGGCTCCGGTCACGAAGCCCTCGACCGCCGCCGCTCCACCCGGGGCCGGATAGGTCATCAGCCCGCCAAAGCGCAGCCCTTCGGCTGCCGCGATCTCGCCTGCCAGTGCCGCCGCCGCCTCGGGTGTCTGCACGCCGCACCGCTTGCCCCCCGTATCGCATTCGACCAGCACCGTGAGCGGCTCGTCGGCTCCGAAGGTCGCGGCAAGCCCGGCCACCACCTCGGAGCTGTCCGCCGTCACCGACAGATGCCCTACCTTCGTGTTCAGCGCCTTGAGCCGCGCCAGCCGCGCGGCCCCGAGGATGTTGTAGGTGATCAGTATGTCGTCGAAGCCCGCCGCGGCGAAGACCTCTGCCTCGGTCACCTTCTGACAGTTGATCCCCACCGCACCCGCCTCGATCTGCGCGCGCGCCACCTCCGGCAGTTTGTGGGTCTTGATATGCGGCCGGAAGGCCCGGCCGAGGCTCTCCATATATGCCTGCGCGCGCGCGATGTTGGTGGCCATGCGCGCTTCGTCGATAACCGGCAGCGGCGTCAGAAGCTCGGTGAGCGGCGTGCCGGGGGCGGGCCAGATGTTCGCGATCTCCGGCATCAGTGCCCACCGTAGGGCAGGTAGCCCACGAATCCGGCGATCTTCCAGCCGTCCGCGGTCTCGCGGCAGGTATAGAGCGTCTGCCACAGCAGCCGGTCCTCGCCGCCATCGGCGCGCTTGATCGTGCCGTCGAACTTCTTGCGCACCAGCGCGACCGGCCCGTCGAACTCGATCTCCTCGAGTTTCGTCGCCCGGAAGATGCCCGCGCGCTGATCCTCGGCATAGTCGGTCTTCTGCCCCTCGGCAGCCTGCCGCAGCCATTCGTCGCGATAGGCGTCGAGCGAGCCGAAGGAGAGCCCCCAGTTCTGCGGATCGGGATCGAAGTTACCATTCATCCCGATAAAGTTCTCCGAGATGAAATCGCCCTCGATCATCCCCCAGTCGGCACCGATGAAGGCATCGATGTCGCGTGGCACCAGCATCTCCCAGATGGCATGGCGGGCGCTGTCTTCCGGCGCGAAGGGGTTCTGCATCGGATCACGCATCTCTGCGGCCTCTTCTGTTTTTGTGTTGCAAATTTTTTTCGTGTTCGAGCGAAAACTCTGGTTACTTTTCTAGGCCCATGCCAGAGTGTCAACGAAAATAAGAAAATGATTTTCGGTTCCGAGGCATTCTCAGCCATGACCGGCAACCGACGAAACTGCCGGAGGGGACGGGCCATGGATATCTTTGCCACGCTGATGCAGGAGGGGCTGAAGCTCTCGCAATCCGAGCAGCGGATCGCCGATCTGGTGCTGAAGGATATCGACTTTGCCACCAATGCCTCGATAACCGACCTCGCCGCAAGGGCCGAAGTGTCGCCCCCGACGGTGACCCGATTCTGCCGCCGTCTCGGCTGCAACTCCTTTTCCGACTTCAAGGTGACACTGGCCAAGTCCTCTTACGTCGGGCTGCGCTACCTGCGCCCCGAGGCGCGTTCCTCGACGCCCTCCGAGGTCGCAGAGGACATCGTGACCAAGGCCCAGAAGGCGCTTTTCATGATGCATGATGCGCTCGACATGGCGGCGATGGAAAGCGCTGCCGAAACTCTCGCACGGGCCGAGATGATCTATGCCTTCGGTTCTGGCGGCAATTCCTCAATGATCGTCAACGAGCTGCAGAACAGGCTGTTCCGGCTCGGCAAGCGGATCACCTCCACCACCGACCACGGCATGCAGATGATGCAGGCCTCGGCGGTGGCGCCGCATGACGTGGTGATCGGCTCGTCCTTCTCGGGGCGCAACGCCGAGCTGGTCCGCGCCTTCGAACTCGCCCGCGACCAAGGGGCAAAGACCATCGCGCTGACGCAATCCGCCTCTCCCGTGGCCGAGGCCGCGGACGTGGTTCTTTCGGTCGACCTGCCCGAGGGCGAGAACATCTTCCGCCCCACATCGACCCGCTACGCCATGCTGGCGGTGGTCGATATCCTCGCCAACCTCGTCGCCTACACCAACCGCACCGAGAGTGCCGCCACCCTGCGCCGGATCAAGGAGAGCCTGATCCGCCACCGCGACGGCGACGACCGGCAGCTTCTGGGCGACTGAGCCCCCTCCCCAAGAGGTCGCGCCAAAGCGGCCCCCTCCGCAACGCCAGACCAACAGGCCAGACCACCATGACCACGAAGAAACGGATCGCCGTCGGCGGCATCCATACCGAATGCTCGACCTACAACCCGGTGCTCATTCGCGCGGAGGATTTCGCCGTGATGCGCGGCGACGCGCTGGCAGCCTCGGACTATTTCGCCTTTCTGCCGCAGGACGACGTGGAGATCCTGCCGCTGCTGCACGCCCGCGCCGTGCCCGGCGGTCCGGTGGACCGCGCCGCCTACGAGGGCTTCAAGTCCGACCTGCTGTCCCGGCTCGAGGCGGCGCTGCCGCTCGATGGTGTCTACCTCGCCATGCATGGCGCGATGCACGTGGACGGCATGTGGGACGCCGAGGGCGACTGGATCAAGGCGGTGCGCGATCTCGTCGGCCCCGAGGTGCCGATCTCGGTCAGCTACGACCTGCATGGCAATGTCAGCCAGCGGATCATCGACCAAATCGACATGTTCGCCGCCTATCGCACCGCGCCGCATATCGACGTGGCCGCGACCATGGAGCGCGCCTGGGAGATGCTGCTGCGCTGCCTGCGGACCGGCGAGCGCCCCTTCGTCACCTGGGCGAAGGTCCCGGTGCTGATGCCGGGCGAGCGCTCCTCGACCGAGGACGAGCCCGCCAAGTCGCTCTACGCCGCCCTGCCCGGCCATGACGCGCGCCCCGGCATCTGGTCCGCCGACCAGATGGTCGGCTACGTCTGGGCGGACGAGCCGCGCGGCACCGCCGCCGCCATCGTCACCGGCACCGATGCCGCCGAGGCCGAGGCCGTGGCCTCCGAACTGGCGCAGGCCTACTGGGACGCGCGCGGCGGTTTCGCCTTCGGCCCGGTCACCGGCCCGCTGGACGAGATGCTGGAGATTGCGGCCAAGGCGGGCACTGCGCCGGTGATCCTCGCCGAGAGCGGCGACAACCCCACCGGCGGCGGGGTCGGTGACAACGGGCTGGTGCTGAAGGCGCTGATCGCGCGCGACTGGCAGGATGCGCTGATCGCCGGGATCACCGACCCCGAGGCCGTTGCCGCCTGTTTCGCCGCAGGCACCGGGGCCGAACTGGAACTGACCGTGGGCGCAAAGCTCGACCCGGCGGGCGAAAGCGTCACTGCGCGCTTCACCGTGGTCAATCTCGTGGAGGGTGCGGGCGGCGCCTTTGCCCAGGCGGTGGTGAAGACCGGCGGCATCACCCTCGTGCTCGCGGCTCGGCGCAGGCCGTACCATAACTTCGAAGACTTCGAACTGCTCGGCCTCGATCCGCGCAAGGTCGGCCTGCTGGTGGTGAAGTCGGGGTACCTGTCGCCCGACCTCGCGCCGATCTCCAACCCGAACCTGATGGCGCTGACCGATGGCGTGGTGAACCAGGACATCCCGCGCCTCGAGAGTCGCCACCGCGCGCCGGGCATCTACCCATGGGACATGGAGGCGACATTCACCCCGGCCCCGACCCGCTCCGCCCGTGCGTGACCTCCTGAGGACACATATCCCAAGACGCGGCGTGTAAACGCGCCGCGCCAAAGCACGACCGCATTGCCGCGACCTGCGGGCCGCCCACCTCCGAGAGCCCGATGTTCGACATTCTCAAATCCCTGCGCGCCTCGAAGGGCCTGCGCGCCTGCGCCGCGGCGGTCTTCTGCTGCGGCATCGCGGCTGCCTCGACCGCGCCCTACAAGTCGGTGGTGGCGATCCGCGAGCTGGCGCTGTCGGACGCCGCCTTCTCGGCGCTCACCCTCAGCGCGGCGGTCATCAACGTGATCGCCTCGATCTACCTCGGCACGCTGGCGGACCGCGACACCGGTTACCGCAAGCTCCTGATGTGGCTCGCCGCCATCGGCATCGCCGGATACGGCGCGAACTTCCTCTTCCCGCATCCGGCGGTCTTCGTGCTCGCACTGCTGCTGCCAGTGTCGATCTTCAATGGGCTGGTGCCGATGCTCTTTGCCGCCGGGCGAGTATTCTCCGAGGGGCTGCCCGCCGCCGACCGCGCCGCCATGTCCTCGGTGCTGCGGGGCATGGTCTCGGCGGCCTGGATCCTCGTGCCGGGGGTGCTGGGCTTCGCGCTGGCAGGGCGCGGCTCGATGCTGCCAGCCTTCCTCGTGGCGGCTCTGGCGGCGACGGCGGTGCTCGTCGTGCTGAAGCTGACCATGCCGCGCGGCGGCAGCGGCGATCCCGAAAGGCGACCGCCGAAAGTCTCGCTGCTCGGCGCCTTCGGATTGCTCGCGCGCCCTTCGGTGACGCTGCGCGTCCTCGGCACCGCCGCGATCACCTCCGCCATCCACGTGCATGCCGCCGTCATGCCGCTGATCATGACCGGGCGGGCCGGGGGCACCACCGGTGATGTCGGGATCACCGTGGGCATTGTCGCAGGGATGGAGCTGGTCTTCCTGCTCGCCTGGGCACGGGTCACCCGCTACATCTCGACGGTCACCACGCTGGCCATCGCCATGGCGCTCTACACCGGCTACCTCGGCACCATTGCCATGGCTACCTCGCCCGGCATGATCATCGCCGGCGCCTTCCTCGGTGGCACCGCCGCCTCGGCGCTGATCACCCTGCCGCTGGGCTACCTGCAGGAGCTGATCGCCGACCGCCCCGGTCTTTCGGCCTCGCTGATCTCTCTGAACCTGTTTCTCGCAGGAGCCATCGCCGCCGGGCTCTTCGGCCTCGGCACCAGCATCGGCAGCTATGCCACCGTCGCGGCCATGGGGATTGTGGTCGGGCTTGCCGGGGCGTTGGGGCTCGTGGCACTGGAACGCTGGCGGCCGATCCGTTGATACAACCCGAAGGAGCCGAAATGACCCGCATACTGGAGATTTGCGTCGACAGCCCCGACGGGCTGGCCGCCGCCATCGAGGGCGGCGCGGACCGGATCGAGCTGTGCTCGGCGCTGGCGCTCGGGGGGCTGACGCCCACTGCGGGGCTGATCGACCTCGCGGCACGCGTAGCGATCCCTGTCATGGCGATGATCCGCCCCCGCGCCGGGGACTTCGACTGGAACGAGGACGAGGTCGCGGCCATGGAGGTGGAGATTGCAGCCATCGCGCGCGCCGGACTCGCAGGCGTGGTGATCGGCGCAACGCGCAGCGAGGCAGGCAGTGTGACGCTCGACCTAACCGTCATGCGGCGGCTGGCGCGCGCGGCGCGGGGCCTCGACATCACCCTGCACCGCTGCATCGACCTCATGGAAGACCCTTTGACCGCGATAGATCAGGCGGCCGATCTCGGGGTTTCCCGCATCCTCAGCTCGGGCGGCGCGGCCTCTGCCACCGAGGGGCTCGCCCGGCTGCGGCAGATGACGGCCCACGCGGCGGGCCGGGTCACCATCATGCCCGGAGCCGGCGTCTCCGCCGCCACCCTGCCCGCGCTGATCGACGCGCTGGACCCGGCCGAGGTCCATGCCTCGGCCTCGCAGCCAGACCCCGGGACAGGCGCCATCGCCCGCTTCGGCTTCCAGCCCGAGGGCGCGCGGCGCACGGATGCGGCCACGGTGGCCGGGCTGAAGCGGCTTCTCCGGACATGACAAGGGCGGCCCCGAAGCCGCCCTTCACGGAACCGAACCGCGCCGCCCCCTACTCGGGGTGCACGTCGAGATAGTAGTCGATCAACTCCAGCTCGCTGGCCGCCGCCCGGTCGAGCACCAGCGTCGCATGGCGGTGCGTCTGCAGCACGCTGCCCGGCCAGCGCGCCGAGATCGGCCCCTCGATGACCTGCGCCACGGCCCTCGCCTTGGCGGTGCCAATGGCCACCAGCAGCACTTCGCGCGCCCGCATGATCGTGCCGATACCCATGGTGATCGCCAGCCGCGGCGGCTCTTCGCCCGCAGGGAAATAGCGGCTGTTGGCCTCGCGGGTGGACCGCTCCAGCGTCTTCAGTCGGGTGATCGAGGTGAGGCTAGAGGTCGGCTCGTTGAACCCGATGTGGCCGTTCAGCCCGAGCCCCAGCAGCTGCAGGTCGATGTCCCCCGCCGCGACGATGGCCGCCTCGTAGCGCGCCGCCTCGGCCTCCGGGTCCACCGCCTCGCCCATGGGCAGATGCGCAGCCCCGGGCGCGATGTCGATCTGGTCGAAGAGCTTCTCGGCCATGTAGTGGCGGTAGGAACAGGGATGATCCCCGGCCAGCCCGACGTATTCATCGAGATTGAAACTCGACGCCCCGGCAAAGGAGGCGCTGCCCGCGCGGTGCAGAGCGATCAGCCGTTCGTAGACGGCCTCCATCGTGCCGCCCGTGGCGAGGCCCAGCACCGAGCCGGGCTTCGCGGTCACCTGCGCGGCGATGATCTCCGCCGCGCGATCGGCCGCCGCTGCCGCATCCGCAAGGATCAGGATTTTCACCGCCGATCAGCCCTTCAGCGGGCAATAGGCGACCACGTCCATCTCGACCTTGGCATCGACCATCAGCGGCGACTCGACGGTCGACCGGGCCGGCGGGTGGATGCTGAAGTGCTTCTTGAAGACCGCGTTGAATGAGGAGAAGTCGCGTGCGTCGTCGAGCCAGACACCGACCTTCACCACGTGCTCCATGCCGCAGCCTGCCAGCGCCAGAACCTCCTTGATGTTTTCGATCACCACCTCGGTCTGCACGGCGATATTCCCCACGACCACTTCGCCGTCGCGCGTCGGCACCTGCCCCGAGACGAAGACGAAATCGCCGGCGCGCACCGCCTTGGAGAAGGGGCGCTCCTGGCCGCCGGCCTGGGCGTCGGCCACATCGAGACGTTGGATACCGGGAATGGTCATGTCGGGGACTCCACGAAATTGATTTTCTTTTTTCTGGCGGTATCGCCGCAAATACGCAATAGATTCCTCCGGAATGGGACGAATTTCTGAAACTGATTTTCGGATCACCCTGGACAGATCATGCTGACGGACCAGCCCACCTGCGGCAGGACCGCCCGAATCCCGCGCAGTCTGGCGCAGAAGACCACACGCCTCGCCCCTCCCGCGAGCCCATGCACAAGGACCACATCGCTCCATGACAGCCACCGCCCCTACCCCGGCGCCCTTTGCACGGATCAGCCTCAAATGGAGCATGATCGAAGCCCCGGAGCTGAGCATCGCCGACACTTTCGCCATGCTGGCCGATCTCGGCTATGACGGGGTCGAGATCGACGGCCCGACCGACCTGCCGCTGGAGGAGGTGAAAGCAGCCAGCGCCGCGACCGGGGTTGCGCTGCCCGGGGTGATCAACTCGCGGCACTGGAGCCACCCGCTGTCTTCGCCTGACGCGGACACCCGCGCCGCAGGCGTGCAGGGCATGATCGACGCGCTGGAAACCGCCGAGGCCATCGGCGCCGACACGGTGCTGCTGGTACCCGGCGCGGTGGGTCCCGAGGTCAGCTACGCCGCCGCCTGGGAGCGGGCGATCGCGGGGATCGAGCTGCTACTGCCCCATGCCGAGCGCACCGGCGTGCGCATCGCCATCGAGAACGTATGGAACAACTTCCTGCTCAGCCCGCTGGAGGCGGCAGCCTTCATCGACCGTTTCGACCATCCCCTGCTGGGCTGGTACCTCGACGTCGGCAATATTCTGCGCAATGGCTATCCGACCGACTGGATCGAGGTTCTGGGCAAGCGCATTTGCCGCGTCGATCTCAAGGAATACAGCCGCACCAAGATGGATGCCGAGGGTCCATGGAAGGGTTTCGATGTCGAACTTGGTGACGGGGATTGTGACTGGCCGTCGGTGAACGCGGCGCTGCGCGCGATCGGTTACAGCGGCTGGGCCTCGGTCGAGGTTCCCGGCGGTGGTCGCAAGAGACTTGCCGACATCCGTGCCCGGGTCGAAGCATTGCGGAGCCTCTGAGCAGCCTCTGCGCGGTAAAGGCCCTTGCAATAAAAAGCGCCGCATCAAGGCGGCGCTGTCGGCGGGATCCCGGGCCCGGAATACCGGACCCGGGGTGTTCCCTTATTTATCTGTAGGTGTGATCACGACAGTCGTGCGGATCTCGTAGGGCAGGATCACGATTTCATGCACTTCGGGATCGTCGCCGCCGCTCATCGAAATCTGCTTTGCCGCTTCGCAGATATTCTCCTTGGCCTCGGTCACCGAGGAAGCACGCTCTTCCGCCGCCTTGGCGATTTCATCTGCAATGGTGATCACAAAGTCCACACAGGATACCTGCGTGACGTTCGCGAAGGCTGCGCTGGACGACATGACAAGCGCCATAGAAATAACGGAAATTTTCGTCAACTTCATCTCAAATACTCCAGATTAATATGAATCGAAGGTTACATAGAGGCACTTCAACTTGCAACCTTATGTTGCGATCACAAGTACCAAATAATACCGCGCCGGGACCTCGGCATGGATCGACATGGAAACGCCTCGCCTCAGCCGCCCAACTGCGGCAAAGCCAGAGACACCCGTACTTGCCTTCATGGGCCCGCCGCTGAGTGCATGAATGGCCCTCGCCTCTCGACCCGGCAAGGCGTGCCGAGTTCCCTCTGAGGCGCGCCGAAAAATGACGCAGCCCCCCCCTCGCAACCCAGCGGACGGGCCGGGTTCAGGCCGCAATCTCGGCCCGCACCTCGTCGAAGATTCGGATCACGTTCGCCAGTCCCGTGTCGCAGCCCATCAGAGTGGGCTCGTTGCCCTCGAACTCCAGCGAGACATAGCCGTCGAAGCCCGAAGCCAGTACAGCTCGGACAATTTCGCGCGTGTCCACGTCGCCGAAACCGAAGACCGTGCCGACGATATGCCGACCGCCAAGTGTCTCCAGCCAGCCGGGACCCGGGTAATGCTTGCGCAGCAGGAAATCCTTCACATGCACGAAGCTGGCGATGTCGAGGCAGTTGCGCGTGGCGATCAGCGGGTCCTCGTCGACGCAGAGGAAGTTGCCCACGTCCAGCGTCATGCGGAAGTTCGGACTGTTCACCGCCTGCACGAGGCGACGGCAGCGCTCGCTCGAGTTCATCAGGAAACCGTGGTTCTCGATGCTGGTCACCACATCGCGGCTGGCCGCGTGTTCGGCCAGTTCGACGCAGGCGTCGGTGATCACCGGAAAGAGCGCCTCGACCTGCGCATAGCTCTGCGGGCGCAGTGCCCAGGGCACAACGTCGGTACGCAGGAAACGCACGCCCATATCGGCGCAGAGATCGACGTAGCGCTTCGCCCGGTCGATCTGTGCGCGGCGGGCCTTCGCATCTTCGTCTATGAAGCTTGCGGGGATGCAGAGGCCCGAGAGCGCGATGCCCGAATTCGCTGCAGCGGCCTCCAGGCGGCTGCGGGTCCCGGCATCCTCGTAAAGCTCGTAGTCCATCATGGCCTCGAGGCCCTGACCGATTGTCAGGGTCGCCAATTCCATGTGCGTTCCGCCCGAAGCCGCAATCTGCTCGAACACCCCCTCAAGGGTGATCTCATCGCGCCGCAGGAGCGGCTGGAAGCTATAGGAGCTGACGCCGAATTGCATGGCAAATCCTTGTATTCTTTTGGGAACATGAGTGCCCAGCCCCTTGCGGAAACAGGACTTCCCGGGACGCTAGCACCCGAAAAATTTTTACACAACCTTATTGACTTCGCGGCACTTGCGGGCGTTCATGCGCCCCAAAGTGAAAAATATTTACGCCCACTTGGAGTTCCGACCATGACCACCCGTGCCGCAGATGTCGTCATCGTGGGGAGCGGCCCCACCGGCTCCACCTACGCGCGGATTATCCGCCGCGACTGGCCCGAAGCGCGGATTCTCATGGTCGAGGCGGGCCCCAAGACCACCCCCGAGATCGGCAAGCACCTTGACAACCTGCCCGATGCCGACCGCACCGAAGCCCAGCTCCGGGCACAGGGTCCGAAGCGCGGCGTGACCTACGCACCGATCACCCGCGAGGAATGGGAAGCCCGCAAGGCCGGCAAGCACGACGCCTCGCTGCAGCGCCGCCCGGGTCTCTTCTTCGCCAATACCGACACGCCCGACGAAAAAGCCTTTGCCGGCTTCGCCGCGGCTTCGGTCGGCGGCATGGGCGTGCAATGGACCTCCGGTTGCCCGCATCCCTCCCAATCCGAGCGCGTCCCCTTCATCGACGCGGACGAGATGGAAGCGGCACTGCAACTGGCCGATGAGCTACTCGGCTCCAACAAGAACCCCTTCCCCGGCTGCAAGGGCTCCGAGGAGATGCGCCGGCGGCTCGGCGAGGTGTTCAACCCCGGTCGCCCCGACGACCGCAAGGTGCAGCCCATGCCGCTGGCCTACACGGTGACCGAAGAGGGCGTCATCACCCATGGCACCGACCACATCCTCGGTGAAATGGTGAACGAGCCCGAGGAGATGTTCCGCATCCTGCCCGAAACCGCCTGCCGCCGCGTGCTGCACGAAAACGGCATCGCCACCGGCGTTGAGCTGGTCAGCATGACCAGCGGCGAGACCTGGCAGGTAGAGGCCGGCACCGTGGTGGTCGCGGCGGATTCGCTGCACGGGCCGCAACTGCTCTACGGGTCGGGCATCCGCCCCGAGGCGTTGGGGCGCACCATCAACGACCACTACCTGATCAACCGCTTCTTCATCACCGATATCGAGGGCCCGCTGACCTCGATGTCCTGGATCCCGCGGGTCGACAACGAGGACTTCCCCTTCTCGGTCACCATCCACGGCAACGATCCCGCGAAATTCCCCTTCCCCGAGCAGGTCGAGGGCACGCTGGTCGGCATGGGCCTTTTCGTTGCTGCCGATCCACGTCCCGAGAACCGCATCATCTTCGACGACGAGACCCTCGACTGGAAGGGCCTGCCCAGCTTCTCGATCCACGCGCCGGTCAACGAGGTCGATGAAAAGCGCATCGCGATGGGCAAGGCCGTGGCCGAGAAGATCGCCACCACGCTCGGCAGGCCGCTCGACGGCTTCGCCACGGTCCGCATCCCCACCGGCAACTCGCTGCACTACCAGGGCACCATGCGCATGGGCGAAACGGATGACGGCACCAGCGTCTGCGACCGCTACAGCCGCGTCTGGGGCTTCGAGAACCTGCACGTGGCGGGCAATGGCATCATTCCCACGGTGACCGCCACCAACCCGACGCCCTTCATCGTGGCGCTGGCCAGCATGGGCGCGCGCAAGATCGCCGAAGCGCGCCGCACCGTGGCCGAAGCAGCCGCCTGACCGAGACCCGCCGCGCCCCGCCCCTCCCGGGCTGGCGCGGCGTTCCGCGACCCCGCGAAAACAGAAAGACGACAGACCCGATGACCGATCAAGCCAGCAAGAAACTCTCCGTCATGGTCGTGGGCCTCGGCCAGATGGGACAGAGCCACGCCCTCGCCTACCACGCGCACCCCGGCTTCGAGATCATCGGCCTCGTGAACCGCTCCAAGCGCGAACTGCCCGAGCCACTCGCGGGCTATCCGCTGCACCATGACTTCGAAGCGGCGCTGGCCGAGCTAAAGCCGGACGTGGTCTCGATCGCCACCCATACCGACACCCACGCCGACTATGCCGTCGCCGCCATCGAAGCGGGCGCGCATGTCTTCGTGGAAAAGCCGCTCGCCGCCAATGTCGCCGATGCCGAACGTGTCGTGGCCGCCGCCAAGGCGCACGGCCGCAAGCTGGTCGTCGGCTACATCCTGCGCCATCACCCCTCGTGGATGCGGCTGATCTCCGAGGCGCGCGGGCTGGGCGGCCCCTACGCCTTCCGCATGAACCTCAACCAGCAGTCGAGCGGCACCGCCTGGAAGATCCACCAGGAAATCCTCAAGACCACCTCGCCCATCGTCGACTGCGGCGTGCACTACGTCGATGTCATGTGCCAGATCACCGACGGCACCCCCGTCGAGGTGCGCGGCATGGGCGTGCCCTTCGCCAAGGGGCTGAAGGAGGGCATGTACAACTACGGCCAGTTCCAGGTGCTCTTCGACGACGGCAGCGTCGGATGGTACGAGGCCGGCTGGGGCCCGATGATCTCGGAGACCGCCTATTTCGTGAAGGACGTCATGTCGCCCAACGGCGCGGTGTCCATCGTCATGGAGGAAAAGACCGGCTCTGCCGACATCAACGCCCACACCCAGACCTCGCGCCTGCGCGTCCACCATGCCGAGACCGGCGAGGACGGCGCATTGCTGCGCGAGGACGAATGGCTGAGCATGGAAGGCGAGCCCGATCACCAGGCGCTCTGCGACCGCGAGCAGGACTACCTCTATCGCGCCATCGTGGGCGACGTGGACCTGACCCGGCACATGAGCGACGCCGTTGCCTCGCTGGGCATCTGCCTCGCGGCCGACGAGAGCATCCGCACCGGCCAGCCCGTCAAGCTCTGACCGACGCAGAAAACTGCTCCGCGCCACCAAAGGTGGCACGGAGCCTGCCCGGCCTTCAGGCCTTCCGGCCGATGCCGAGCAACTGGTAGAGCAGCAGCGCCGCCAGCGTCGAGGTGCCGATCCCGCCGAGCGCGAAGTCGCCGAGGTGCAGCGTGAAGTCCCCCGCCCCGAAGATCAGCGCGATGCCAGCGGTGAAGAGGTTGCGCGGGTCCGAGAAGTCCACCCGGTTCTCGATCCAGATGCGCGCCATGGCCGAAGCGATCAGCCCGAAGACCGCCACCGAAAGCCCCGCCAGAACCGGCGCCGGGATGGTCTGCAGCAGCGCACCGAACTTCGGTGAGAGACCAAGCAGGATGGCGGCGAAGGCGGCGATCACGAAGACCAGCGTGGAGTAGACCTTGGTCATCGCCATGACGCCGATGTTCTCGGCGTAGGTGGTCACCCCGGTGCCGCCGCCCGAGCCCGCGACCATGGTCGCCAGTCCGTCTGCAAGGAAGCCACGACCGATGTATCGGTCCATGTCCTGCCCGGTGATCGCGCCGAGCGCCTTGATGTGACCGAGGTTCTCGGCCACCAGAACGATGGCGACCGGGGCAATGAGGGTGATCGCCGACCAGTGGAACTCGGGCGTCTGGAAGTGCGGCAGACCGAACCAGGCGGCGGCGGCGACATTCGAGAAGTCGATGGCGGGCATGAGCCCGAGGATATTGCCCAGCACCAGCACCAGGGCGTAGCCGAAGACCAGCGCCAGCAGCACCGACAGCCGCCGGGTGCGGGAATGGCCGTAGCAGGAGACCATCGCCATGCAGAGCACGGTCAGCAGCGCCACCGTCAGGTGCGAAGGAGTGGGTGAGCCGAAGGCATTCAGCTGGTCCACTGCCACCGGCGCGAGGTTGAGCCCGATGGCGATGCCGATGGTGCCGGTCACCACCGGCGGCATCAGCTTCTCGACCCAGCCGTAGCCGACCGCCATGACGATCAGGCCGATCAGCGCGTAGAGCGCGCCGCAGGCGATGATGCCGCCGAGCGCATGGGCGATGGTTGCCCCCTCCTGCCCGAGCACCGCCAGCACCACCGCGATGAAGGCGAAGGAGGAGCCGAGATAGCTCGGCACCCGGCCCGCAGTGAGGATGAAGAAGAGCAGCGTGCCGATGCCCGAGAAGAACACCGCGACGTTGGGATCGAAACCCATCAGGATCGGCGCGACGATGGTCGAGCCGGACATCGCCAGAAGGTGCTGGATCCCCATGGGAACGGAGGCGGCTCCAGGCAGCCTCTCGTCGGGCTTGATCACCGCGCCCGTGCCGACGCGCCATCGCGGGAAGTAGGACATCGCTCTCTCCTCGGAAGAATCTCTCTGCGCGTCGCCTTAGCCGCAATCGGGATCGAATGTGAGAGGAACCTGCCGGAAAGGCTGCCATGCGCGATGCGCAGGCTAGACCGCTGCCGACTCCGAAAACGGGATGATCGCCCCTGCGCAAACTTCTGTGCATGAGGGCGAATTGTCTTTGCATGCGAAGGCATGCATTTCCTTTACATGGAGACGGAAAGAGTTCTGTCATAGAAATCTCGTTCACCGGCAAGACCGTGAACGTCACCGGCGGTGCCTCCGGCATCGGCCTCGCCATCGCCAAGTCTCTGGCGGCCTAGGGCGCCACCGTCATCGTCGCGGACCTCAGGCAGGAAGACGCCAACCGCGAGTCCAAGGCGATCACCGACAAGGGCGGCAAGGCCTACTGTTTCGCCGGCAACGTCGCCGACCCCGCCAGCGTCGAGGCCATGGTCGCCTTCGCCGAGGAGAAGACCGGCGCGCTGCACATGCTGGTCAGCGATGCCGGGACCAGCGGTGCCGCTGCCAAGGCCGGCGACTACCCGCTCGACAGCTGGAAATCGGTGATCGACTTGAACCTCAATAGCGTGTTCTACGGCATCCGCTTCGCGGTCCCGGCAATGAAGCGGGCCGGCGGCGGTGCCATCGTCAACATGGCCTCGATGCAGGGCTCGGTGGACATCGCCAATTCCTCGGCCTATGTCGCCGCCAAGCACGGCGTGCTGGGGCTGACCAAGTCGGCGGCGCTGGAACACGCCGAGGACAACATCCGCATTAACTCGATCGGGCCGGGCTTCATCAAGACACCGCTGCTCGATGCCAACCTCGACGATGACACCAAGGCCTTCCTCGAAAGCCAGGCGGCTCAGAACCGCATGGGTACGCCCGCGGAAGTCGCGAACCTGACGCTCTTCCTGCTGTCGGACAGGGCGAGCTTCATCACCGGCTCCTACCACCTGATCGACGGCGGCTACACCGCGCGCTGACCTTGCAAACATGTCACGCAGGCCGGCCCGAAACGGGCCGGCCTGCGCGCGTTCGAAGAGCAGCCAAATCCCTCGCCCGTCCTAGGTCTGCCCCCGTCTGCGGCCCCCGACTGTGCTATACTGACCCGGCCAATGCTCTGAACAGGAGGAGGAGGTCATGGGCACTCAGGAGGAAGACGCAGCCACCGGCCAGATCACTGCCGAGGCCGCGCGGATCTACGAGAAATGCTTCGTACCCGCGCTCTTTGGGCAATTCGCCCCCTGGCTCGTGGAAGCCGCCGGGATCCGCGGCGGCGGGCGGGTGCTCGACGTGGCGACCGGCACCGGCGTTGTCGCCCGCGCGGCGCTGCATCGCGGCGCGAGCGTGACCGCGGTGGACATCAACGAAGGCATGCTGACCGTGGCGCGGGAACTGGCACCGCAGGTGAGTTTTCAGCGGGCGCCTGCAGAGGCCCTGCCCTTCGAGGACGATGCCTTCGACGCGGCGACCTGCCAGTTCGCGCTGATGTTCTTCGCCGACCGCGTGCAGGCCCTGCGCGACATGGCCCGGGTCTGCCACCCCGGCGGGCACGTCGCGGTCTCGGTCTTCGACACCTGGGAAAACTCGCCCGGATACCGCGACCTGATCCCGCTATTGTCAGAGGTGATGGGGGAGGAGGCCGCTGAGGCGCTCAAGGCCCCCTTCTGCCTTGGCGGTCCGGGCGTTCTGGAAAGCCTGCTGGAGGACGCGGGGCTCGGCGGCGCGCAGATGATCCACAAGACCGGTCAGGTCCGACATGCCTCGCTCGACGCCTGGCTCGACACCGAGATCGGCGGCTGGACACTCTCCAGCCTCGCCACGCCGGAGATCATGGCGACCTTGAAGGCGGCGGCGGCCGAGCCGCTCGGCCAGTACCGCAACAGCGATGGCACCATCTCTTTCGAGGCGCCTGCCATCTTTGCCGTCGCGCAGGTCTGATCCACGCGCGGCGATGTGAAAGAGAGGGCCCGCGATCAGATCGCGGCCCAGTCGGTGAAGCGCCAGCTGGTGGGCATGCGCGGTCCGGGATGCGTCGGGGTCCAGCGGGTGCGGGCCTTGGGGCTCGGGTCGGTCGGGTGCTTGGTCATCGGATCAGCCTTTCGCAGAGCGTTTCGACCTCCTCACTCTCGCGCAGTCCCGTTTCAGCCAGATGCCGGTGTACGTTTCATTTGTTTCGGGGCAGCCTGTCCCCACATTCCCGCCGACATCACATGAAAAAAGGCCCGCGCTGATTGGCGCGGGCCTCTTTGCGGTCCGGGGGCTGGCGCTCAGAGGCCGCCGAAGTGGAAGGCCTTGGTCTCGAGGTATTCCTCGATGCCCTCCTGCGCGCCCTCGCGGCCGAGGCC
>JBLXGS010000015.1:0-183881 GCA_048381755.1 Roseobacteraceae bacterium | reverse complement strand
TGTCGATGCAAACGCGCTGCAGCGTCCGAAGCGTTTCTTCGGCGCGGCGCGGTACATCGAAGCGGGCGGCTCGCCCACCAACATCGCCTGCGGCACCGCGCGGCTCGGGATGAAATCGGCACTGATCTCCCGCGTCGGCGACGAGCACATGGGCCGCTTCATCCTCGAGCAGCTCGCCCGCGAAGGGGTGGAGACGAAGGGCGTGGCCACCGACCCCGAGCGGCTCACCGCGCTGGTCATCCTCGGCATCCGCGACCAGGAGCAGTTCCCGCTGATCTTCTACCGCGAGAACTGCGCCGACATGGCGCTCTGCGAGGACGACATCGACGAGGACTTCATCGCCTCGGCCCGCGCCGTGGTGCCCACCGGCACGCATCTGAGCCATGAGAACACCCGCGCCGCGGTGCTCAAGGCGCTGGAGCTGGCGAAGAAGCACGGCGCGCAGACCGCGCTCGACATCGACTATCGCCCGAACCTCTGGGGGGTGCTCGGTCATGGCGACGGCGAAAGCCGCTTCGCCGAGAGCGCCGAGGTCACCGCGCAGCTGCAATCGACGCTGCACCTCTTCGACCTGATCGTGGGCACCGAGGAGGAGTTCCACATCGCCGGCGGCTCGACCGACACGCTGGAGGCGCTGCGCAACGTGCGCAAGGTCTCGGACGCGACGCTGGTCTGCAAGCGCGGGCCGATGGGGGCGACAGCCTTCGAGGGCGCGATCCCGGACAGCCTCGACGGCGGCCAGACCGGGCCGGGCTTTCCGATCGAGGTGTTCAACGTGCTGGGCGCCGGCGACGGCTTCATGTCGGGTCTGCTGAAGGGCTGGCTCGATGGTGAGGACTGGCCCACCACGCTGAAATACGCCAATGCCTGCGGCGCCTTCGCCGTCTCACGCCACGGTTGCACCCCGGCCTACCCGAGCTGGGAAGAGCTGCAGTATTTCTTCGAGCGCGGCATCAAGCGAAAGGACCTTCGCAATGACGCGGCGCTCGAGCAGGTGCATTGGGCGACGAACCGCAAGGGCGACTGGTCGACCATGCGCGTCTTCGCCTTCGATCACCGCAGCCAGATGGAAGAGATGGCCGGCGCAACACCCGAGAAGATCGGCGCCTTCAAGCAGCTCTGCCTGCGCGCCGCGCATGAGGTCGCGGACGGGCAGGGCGGCTACGGCATCCTCTGCGACGGGCGTCTCGGGCGCGACGCGCTCTACGAGGCCGAGGGCACGGGGCTGTGGATAGGGCGCCCGGTGGAATGGCCGGGCTCGCGGCCGCTGATGCTCGAGCCCGATCTGGGGCCGGACTACGGCGGGCTGACCGAATGGCCGCGCGACCAGGTGGTGAAATGCCTGTGCTTCTGCCACCCCGACGACGACGCCGAGACCTGGGCGGCGCAGGAGGAGACCGTGCTGCGGCTCTTCACCGCCGCGCGGCGCAACGGGCTGGAGTTCCTTCTGGAGGTGATCCCCTCGAAGGTCGCGCCGGTGAACGACGAGACCACGGCGCAGGTGATCCGCCGCTTCTACGCGCTTGGCGTCTGCCCCGACTGGTGGAAGCTCGAGCCGTTCAAGACCGAGGCGGCCTGGGCCAAGGCGGTGGCGGCGATCGAGGAGAACGACCCGCGCACCCGCGGCATCGTGGTGCTGGGTCTCGACGCTCCGGAGCAGGAGCTGGCCGAGAGCTTCGCGCTGGCTGCGCGCCAGCCGCTGGTGAAGGGCTTTGCCGTGGGCCGGACGATCTTCGGCGACGCGGCGCGGGCCTGGATGGGCGGCGCGGTCAGCGACGGCGAGGCGGTCGAGCAGATGGCGGCGCGCTACGCCAAGCTCTGCAAGGTCTGGGACGCGGCGCGCGCCGGTGCCCGGCTGAATGCAGCATGAAGGATGGCGGGAATGGAGGGGGCGCTGCCCCCGTCCGCGCCGGGGCGCGAACTCCCCCGGGATATTTTGATCTAGACGAAGGGGCCGCTGGCGGCCGCATGGGAGGAACGACGATGGGCACGATCCGGCTGACCGCCGCGCAGGCGATGATGAAATGGCTCTCCGTGCAGATGACCGAGGAGGGCGACCGCTTCATCGAAGGGGTCTGGGCAATCTTCGGGCATGGCAACGTCGCCGGGATCGGCGAGGCGCTGCACGGCATCGGCGACGCGCTGCCTACGTGGCGCGGGCAGAACGAGCAGACCATGGCCCATGCCGCCATCGCCTATGCCAAGACCAAGCGGCGGCGGCGGGCGCAGGCGGTGACCTCCTCGATCGGCCCGGGCTCGACCAACATGGTGACGGCGGCGGCGCTGGCGCACGTGAACCGGCTGCCGCTGCTGCTGATCTGCGGCGACGTCTTCGCCAATCGTCGGCCCGACCCGGTGCTGCAGCAGATCGAGGATTTCGACGACGGCACGGTCTCGGCCAACGACTGCTTCCGCCCGGTGTCGCGCTACTTCGACCGCATCACCCGGCCCGAGCACCTGCTGACCTGCCTGCCGCGGGCGCTCCGGGTTATGACCGACCCGGCGAACTGCGGCCCGGTCACGCTGGCCTTTTGCCAGGACGTTCAGGCCGAGGCCTACGACTACCCCGAGGCTTTCTTCGAGCCCAAGGTCTGGCGCATCCGCCGGCCCGAGCCGGATCCAGTCGAACTGGAGGCGGCGCTGGAGATGATCAAGGCGGCGGAGCGCCCGCTGATCGTCTCGGGCGGGGGTACGCTCTACTCGGGTGCCGAGGGCGTGCTGGCTGAGTTCGCCACGCGCCACGGCATCCCGGTGGTGGAGACACAGGCGGGCAAGGGCGGGCTCTCGTGGGAGCACGCGCTGAACTTCGGCTCGCCGGGCGTCACCGGATCTGCCTGCGCCAATGAACTCGCCGCCAAGGCGGATCTGATCATCGGCGTCGGCACCCGGTTCCAGGATTTCACCACCGGATCGTGGACGGTCTTCGGCGCCGAGGGGCGCAAGCTGCTGTCGATCAACCTCGCCGGCTACGACGCGCAGAAGCACAACGCCGCGCCGGTGGTGGGCGATGCCAAGGTGGTGCTTGAGAAGCTGGGGGCCGGGCTCGAGGCGCAAAGCTTCGGCTGGCACGATGCCGCTTCGCGGACGGGCTGGCACGACGCCGTGGCGCAGGTCACCGCCGCGCCAAACGCGGCGGGGCTACCCACCGATGCGCAGGTGATCGGCGCGGTGCAGCGGGTCTCGACCAGGGACACCGTGGTGATGTGCGCCGCGGGCACCATGCCCGGCGCGCTGCAGGTGCTCTGGCAGGCGGCCGAGGGCGGCTATCACATGGAATACGGCTATTCCTGCATGGGCTACGAGGTCGCCGGTGCCATGGGCATCAAGCTCGCCGCGCCCGAGAAGGAGGTGATCTGCTTCGTCGGGGACGGCTCCTACATGATGGCCAACTCCGAGCTGGCTACGGCGGTGATGCGGCGCGTGCCCTTCACCATCGTGCTCACCGACAACCGCGGCTACGGCTGCATCAACCGCCTGCAGATCGAATGCGGCGGGGCCGAGTTCAACAACATGTACAAGGACAGCAACGTCGAGGTGCAGCCCGAGATCGACTTCGTCGCCCATGCCGCCTCGATGGGCGCACATGCGGAGAAGGCGGCGGATATCGCCGAGCTTGAGGCGAAGATCGCCGAGGCGCGCACGCGTGACATACCCTCGGTGATTGTCATCGACACCGATGCGGTGCCGGGTACCGGCGCGGGCGGGCACTGGTGGGACGTGGCCGTGCCGCAGGTCGGCGGGCCCGAACGGCTCGAGACGGCGCGCGAGAAATACGAGGCGCACAAGGCCACGCAGTTCGTGCTGAACTGAGCGCGCGGGTCGGAGGGGCGTCCGCCGCTCCGCTCCGAAGCACGGCACCGGGAGAGCGAGATGATCCGTTTCGGCACCAACCCCATCGCCTGGTCGAACGACGACGACTGGTCGATCGGCGACCACCTGAGCCTCGAGGACTGCCTGCGGGACTGCGGCACGCTGGGCTTCGACGGCATCGAGAAGGGGCACAAGATGCCGGGCGAGGGCGCGGCGCTTAAGGCGGTGCTGGATCGCTACGGGCTGCGCTTCGTCGGTGGCTGGCATTCGACCAATCTGCTGGTCAATGACCTCGAGGCCGAAGTGCGTGCATTGCGGGAGTTCATCACCTTCGTGCAGTTGGCGGGCGGAGATCATGTCAACGCCTGCGAGTGCTCGAACGCGGTGCATGGCCGGGACGCTGTCGCGGTGAACGACAAGCCGGTGATGACCGAGCCGGAGTGGGAGCGCTTCTCGACCGGCTACGAGGCGCTGTCGCGCGTGGCGGCCGAGGAGGGGATGGCCATGGGCTATCACCACCATGTCGGCACGGTGATCGAGACCGAGGCGGAGATCGAGCGCTTCATGGACATGGGCGGGGCGCACACGCGGCTGCTGCTCGACACCGGCCACGCCTGGTTCGGCGGCGCGGACCCGGAGAAGCTGGCGCGCAAATACATGGACCGGGTGAGCCACATCCATTGCAAGAACGCGCGGCCCGACGTGGCGGCGCAGGTGCGGGGCGAAGGGCTCAGCTTCCTCGAAGGGGTGCGCCGCGGCGCCTTCACCGTGCCCGGAGACCCCGAGGGCTGCGTCGATTTCGGGCCGGTTCTCGCCGCGGCGGCGCGGCAGGGCTACGCCGGCTGGGTGGTCATCGAGGCCGAACAGGACAGCGCGCTGCGCGATCCGTTCAAGTATCAGGGCCTGGGGCTGCGGACGCTGAAAGCATTGGCGGCCGACGTCGGGCTCATCCAGCCACAGGACGCCTGAGACGGGGCGCCGCACGAGACGGAGAAACTGAGCGGGTGGGGCGGAGGCCTCGCCCGGAGCGGGAAAGGACGAAAGACCCATGAGCCATCTTCTTCATCATCCCTTCGGCACCCACGGCAAGGTGCATGAGATCACCCCGCAGAGCGCTGGCTGGCGCTACGTCGGCTTCTCGCTCTACCGGCTGCGGGCGGGCGAGAGCGTCTGCGAGGCCACCGGCGACCGCGAGGTCATCCTCGTGATGGTCGAGGGCAAGGCCAAGCTCACCGGCGCGGGCAAGGACTGGGGTGAGCTGGGCGAGCGGATGAATGTCTTCGAGAAGACCCCGCCGCATTGCCTCTACCTGCCCAACGGCACCGACTGGAGCGCCAAGGCCACCACCGACTGCACGCTCGCGGTCTGCTCGGCGCCGGGCATTGGCGGCCACGAGGCGCGGCGGATCGGCCCCGACGGCATCACCCTGACGCAGCGCGGCGAGGGGGCGAACACGCGGCATATCAACAATATCGCCATGGAGAACGAGGACTACTGTGACAGCCTGCTGGTGACCGAGGTGTTCACCCCGGCGGGCAACTGGTCGTCCTACCCCAGCCACCGGCACGATGAGGATGACTTCCCGCGGATCACCTACCTCGAGGAAACCTACTACCACCGGCTGAACCCCGGCGACGGTTTCGGCATCCAGCGCGTGTATACCGACGACCGGATGCTCGACGAGACCATGGCGGTGCATGACCACGACGTGGTCTGCGTGCCGCGCGGTCACCATCCCTGCGGTGCGCCCTACGGCTTCGAGATGTATTACCTCAACGTGATGGCCGGCCCGCTGCGCAAGTGGCGCTTCGTGCCTGCGCCGCCGGTCGAACACCTGATGTGACGCGGTGAGGGTGGTCCGGCGCAAGGCTGGTCCGTCGAAGAAAAAAGGCCGCAGGAGATATCTCCTGCGGCCTTTATTTGTACCTGCAGCGTTGCGCGATCAGTTCGTCGCGGCGCGCAGCGGTTCGCGTGCATCCAGCGCGTCGCGCATCTCGCCCACCACCTCGGGCGAGACCGCCTCGGCGCCATTGCCGAAGCTGTTGCGCACGTAGGTCAGGATGTCGGCCACCTGCTTGTCGTCCATTTTCCAGGCGAAGGACGGCATGCCGGCGGCGGTCTGCGCGTCATGCGTGTGCGGTGCGCGGGCGCCCTTGAGCATCGCGTGGATCATGTTGGTCGGATCGCCGAGCAGTCCGTGGTTGGCCGAGAAGGCCGGGACCATGCCCTCGATGCCTTCGCCGTCCAGCCCGTGACAGGCCGAGCAGTTGACCTCGTAGACATCCGCCAGCCGCGCCATGTCGGTCTCGGCGAGCGAGGCCGCCTTGGGAGCGGGAGTGTCCGAGGCGGGCAGGGAGGTGAGGTAGGTGCCCACCGCCAGCGCGTCCTCGTCGGTCAGGTACTGCAGCGAGTGCTCGACCGCCTCGGCCATCGGGCCCGCCGCGACGGCGACGCCGTCGGTGCCGGTCTTGAGGTAGGTGGCGATATCCTCGGCCGAGCTGCCGCCGAGGCCGACATGCGGGTTCGGGGTCAGGTCCGGCGCATACCAGTCGCCGATGTTGCCACCCTGCAGGTAGGCGCTGGCCACCTCGGCTCCCAGCGCGTTGCGCGGGCTGTGGCAGGCGGCGCAGTGACCGCCGCCGTCGACGATGTACTTGCCGCGGTTCCATGCGTCGCTCTCGGAGGCCACCGGCTCGAAGCCGGAATTGTCGAAGAACAGCATGTCCCAGCCCGCCATGGCGAGGCGAATGTTGAACGGGAAGGGCATGCCGCCGTTCTCGTCGATGTCGTTCTGCACCGGCTCGACCGTCGACATGTAGGCCCAGAGGTCATGCATGTCCTGGTCGGTGAACTTGGCATAGGCGGTGTAGGGCATCGCCGGGTAGAGCATGCCGTGCTGGCCGATGCCCTGGCGCAGGGCATTGAAGAAGTCCTTCTCGGTCATCCCGCCGATGCCGGTTTCGGCATCGGGAGTGATGTTCGAGGAGACCAGCGTGCCGAAGGGCGTGGCAATCTCGTAGCCGCCGGCGAACTCGCCCGCCTCGCGGGTGTGGCAGGCCGCACAGTCGCCCATGCGCATGACATACTCGCCGCGCTCGATGGCCTCGGCGTCTTCACTGGTGAACTCGGCCAGCGTGACGCTGTCCCCTGCCACCTTCGAGCGCCCGGTGTTCAGCGAATCCCACGCCCAGACACCGGCCCCGACGCCGGCGATCACCACCACGCCGCCTGCGATCTTGATCCATTTTGCCATGGGTTATGCCTCCACCAGCGGGCCGGGGTTGTTGATGTAGGTCTCGTGGATCGCGCGGGCGGCGCGGACCGCGAGGGCCCCCACGGTGAGCGTCGGGTTGTAGCCGCCGTTGTTCGGGAAGGCCGAGGCGCCGACCGAGAACACGTTGTGGCAGTCCCAGCTCTGCAGGTAGGGGTTCAGCGCCGAGGTGGCGGGGTTCGAGCCCATCACCAGGCCGCCGATCGTGTGCGAGCTGTGCTGCTTGTAGGGGTTCCACGAGGCTTCGGCCTGGTTGTCGACCATGATGTCCTCGCCGCCCGCCTCGCGCATGATCTCGACCGCCTTCTTGGTGGTGTAGTCGATCATCGAGGCGTCGTTGCGGTTCCAGTCGAAGGTCAGGCGCAGCAACGGCTGGCCGTGGCGGTCCTTGTAGTTGGGATCGAGCGACAGGTAGGCGTCGCGCGTGGGCATCGAGGTGCCCTGGCAGAAGATGTTGGCCACCTCCTGGTAGTCACGCGCATAGGCTTCCTTCCACTCCGAGCCCCAGCGCTTGTTGCCCGGGCGGATGCCGTTCATGTTGGCGATCGGACGGCCATTGGTCGAATAGCCCATGATCCCGGCGCCGCCAATGAAGTCGAGATCGCTGTGGTCGAAGTTGTCGCCGTTGAAATCGTCGATCTGCACGCCGAGCGCGCCGCCGCCGATGAACGGGTTCATCTTGGCCCCCGAGAAGAAGCCGGTGACCGACGAGCAGGTCTGGTAGCTGTAGTTGCGGCCGATGGTGCCCTGCTGTGTCGCGGGGTCGTACTGCTCGCCGATGCCCGAGAGCAGCATCAGGCGGACGTTGTCCATCTGGTAGGCGGTGATGCAGACCACGTCGGCGGGTTGGAAGCCCTCTTCGCCGTCGCGGGTGACGAACTTCACGCCTTTCACCGTCTTGCCGTCCTCGTGCTTCACCGCGTGCAGCACCTCGGTCTCGGTCAGCACGGTGAAGTTCGAGCGGCGCATCAGCGCCGGCAGGATGCAGGCCTGCGGGCTCGACTTGGAGAAGTTGCCGCAGCCGTGGAAGTCGCAGAAGCCGCAGTAGGTGCACGGCCCCATGGTGACGCCGAGCGGGTTCACATAGGCTTGGCTGATGTTGCCCGCCGGGATGGTGAACGGATTGTAGCCCATGCCCTCGGTGGTCTGCCGGTACATGGACATCCAGTTGGTGTCCTTGAGCTGCGGCGTCGGGTACTCGCGCTCGCGCGGGCCTTCAAAGACGTTGCCGCCCTTGATCTTCTGACCGTTGAGGTTGCCCGCCTTTCCCGAGGTGCCGGCGATGCGCTCGAAGCGGTCGTAGTAGGGCGCCATCTCTTCGTAGGTGACGCCCCAGTCCTGCAGCTGCAGGCCCTCGGCCATCAGGCTGTCGAGGCGTTCCTGGCCGTAGCGTTCGGCGGTCTGGGTCGCGACCTCGAAATCCCAGGGCAGGAAGCGCCAGGACATGCCGGCCCAGTGGGTGCCGGCGCCGCCGACGTTCCAGCCGAACTGGAAGGCGTTCCAGTTGCGCACCGGGGCCGCCTGCTGGCCGGTCTTGTTGCGGAAGGTGGTGGTCTCCACGCTCATCGGCTGCAGCAGCTCGCGGCGGGTGTGCCAGCGCAGCTCGTCGGGATCGACGGCGGGCGGGAAGTCGGTCGAGGTGTCGCGCCATGCGCCGCGCTCGATGGCGACCACGTTGAGGCCCGCGCGGGTCAGCTCTTCGGCCATGACCGAGCCGGCCCAGCCGAGACCGACGATGACCACGTCGGCCTTGGGACGTTCATTTGCCATTTGGGTGTCTCCTTGGCCTTAGTCGTTCGGGATGAGGCTGACGGGCGTCAGGCCCAGGTCCTCGTTGCGCCGATCCACGTAGGGCCGGTAGTCGTAGCGCGCGCCGGGGAAGCCGATCATCTTCCAGCCCGCCATGTCGCGGTTGCCGCCGTAGAGCGGGTCGGCGAGGTACCCCTCGCGCACGTTCTGCAGCATGAGTTCGAAGAAGGCCTGACCGTTGACGCCTTCGCCGAGGTCGATCTCGCCCGCTTCCAGCCCGGTCAGGATCTCGTCGATCCGGTCGGGCGAAAGCGCGTGGAATGCCGCGCCGTCGGTTTCCTGCGCATAGGCTTCGAGCGCCTTGAGGCCGGTCTCGTAGCGCTCGCGCGGGGTCGAAAGGAACTGCGGCGCGCCCATGATGGCTTCCTCGTTCTCGGGGCTCAGCGGGGCCTCGAGATAGAGCGCCTTGCCCGCGCCGTAGTCACCCGAAAGCTGGTCGTCGAGAAACTCGAGGCAGCCGGCCTCGGAAGCGGAGGGACCGAAGTCATCCGCCGGGATCAGCCGGTCGAAGACCGCCTTGACCGTCTTCTGGTCGGTCTCGCTCTTGAGCACCTGGAAGCCGCCGCCGCTGCGCGCGGGGGTCGGAAGGTGATCGGCGGACATGGCGGTCTGCTTGGGGAACCCTTTCAGCTCGGCGGCGCCGGCACGGGAGGCGAGCCCCCCTGCGGCGGCCATCGAGCCAAGGGAGAACAGGGCTTCTCTTCGGTTCATCGGGTACCTCTGGTCTGCGCCGGCGCCACCTTTGGCCGGCACAAAGCGGTCCCGTCCGGGCGCGGCCGGTGGGATCGCCCTCGAACTGGCAGGGGCGTCGACGTCACAATCTGGCAAAAACGGTCACCGGGGGTGGCCGTGGCATCGGGGAGGGAGGCCGTTCCGCGCCGGATGCCGGGACGCGGAACGGTCGTGTGTTCGGGTCCAGCGCGCCTAAATACGTGAGTGGTGGCTTCTGGCGGAGGCTGGAGCTGTATACTGCGGTATGTCGTCGCGGCAGGCCGGGCAAGGCACGAGGTCGTTAAGATTCATTCCGCGCATAGTTTTCCCTCCAAGTGAAAGAGTGTGACGTACCAAACCTTTCATTTTGATGGATCGCCGGAGGTGAAATGCGCGTTGCCTTTGCGTGATCACCTGCTAGAACGACGCTTCAGGGAGGAGCCGAGCGAACAGCCAGTCGAAAGGCCCGACCTTGCCAGCACGCATCACCATCGCCGAACTTGCTCAAGAGGCACGCGTCAGCGTCTCCACCATTGACCGCATCCTGAGCGGCCGGAGCCGGGTGAAACCCGCGACGGTGAACCACGTACTCGCCACGGCGGAACGCATAGGCTTCCACGCGGTCGGCTCGATCCGCAGCCGCCGCGAGGAGCCCGGCCCGGCGAAGACCTTCGGCTTTCTGCTCAACGACAGCGCGCGGCACTTCTATGATGTGATGAGCCGGCGCATTGCGCGCGAGGTCGCGGCGCAGACCAGCGTCGACGGCAAGGCGATCTTCTCGCATGTGACCGATCTCGACCCGGCGCGCACCGCGGAGGCGCTGCTGGCGCTCGGCGAGAAATGCGATGCCATTGCCGCGGTTTGCATCGACCATCCGCGGATCAACCGCGCGGTCGATGAACTGGGCGAGCGCGGCATCCCGGTGGTCACCATGCTGTCGGACATCTCCTCGCCGCAGCGCCGGGGCTTCGTCGGCTCGAACGACTGGCAGCTGGGCCGTTCGGCGGGATGGTTCGTAACCCGGCTCTGCCCGCAGGGCGGCAAGATCGGCCTTGTCCCCGGCAATCCGCGTTACATGTGCCAGCAGTCGCTCGCTGCGAGCTTCCGCTCGTTCATCGCCGAGAGTGCCCAGGACGGTTTCGGCATCGTCGAGGCCGCGCCGACCGAGGAGAGTGACGCGCGCGCGATAGAGGTGGTGACGCAACTCATGCAGACTCATCCCGATGTCACGGCCGTTCTGATGCTCGGCGGCGGCCTCGAAGGGGCGGCGAAGGTTCTGGGACAGGGCGGCAAGCGCCCGCTGCTGATCGGAACCGAGCTGACCGAACACACCCGCGCCTTGCTGACCGACGGCGGCATCGACATGATCCTCGCGCACCCTGCGACCGAGGTCGCACGGGAGGTCGTGCAGACGCTTGTCCGTGTGCTGGAGGGCGGCGAACGCACCGCTCACCTGCAGAAGATCATGCCCTTCCAGGTGCTGATCGGCGAGAACTGCTGAGCGGCGCCTTCAGCCGCCCATCCCGGCGGCGAGATGATCGACGAAGGCCCGCACCCGCCGCGACTCGTACTGACGCGGCGGGGTGACGGCGTAGAGGTTCGTCGGATCGGCGGTGAAGCTTTCCAGCGCCGTTTCCAGCCGCCCGGCGCGCAGATCCTCGGCAATGTCGAAACTCGACTTCTGCACCACTCCCGCCCCGGCGATGGCCCATTGCCGCAGCGCTTCGCCGTCGTTCACCTGCCGCGTGCCGCCCACCCGGATGCGGAAGCGCTCGCCCTCTTCCCGGAAAGTCCAGAAGGCGTGCCGCTCGCCCGGTGCGCCGAGCAGCAGGCAATTGTGCGCGGTCAGCTCTCGCGGGTGGGTGGGCTTGCCGTGGCGCTGCCAGTAGCCGGGCGAGGCGCAGATGCTCTTGTGTCCGCGCAGCAGAAGCCGGGCCTTCAGGTCGGAATCCCGCAGCGGTCCCGTTCGGATCCCGAGATCGAAGCCGCCCTCCACCAGATCCACGACGCTGTCGCTGAGAAACAACTCGATGGTCAGCCCGGGATGTCGATGCATGAAGTCATCGACCAGCGGCGCGATGCGCTGGCGACCTAGATCGTTGGTCGTGGTCATGCGGATATTTCCTGCCAATGTGCCGTCCTCGGCAAAGCCGGTCATCACCTCGTCCACGTCGGCCAAGATGCGGCGGCTGCGCTCGAGAAAGCGCTGGCCCTCCTGCGTCAGCGACAACTGCCGGGTGGTGCGCACAACAAGCTGTGCCCCGAGGCTGTCTTCGAGGCTCTTGAGCCCGTAGGTGACCGTTGAGGGGGCAATCCCCCAGTCCCGTGCCACCGACGAGAGATTGCCGCTTTCGGCGATGGCCACGAAGAGCCGCATGCTACGGAAGGCATCCATTGTTCGATCCAGTCGAATAGTCTCTGCAAATTTCTAGCCATTCCATCCGTTGATCAAAAGCTACTTCTTCGTGGCAACGACAGACCCCACTCGGATCGGAGGCCCAATGTCCCTTCCCAAACCCCATGCGCTGGTTGCCGGCGGACTCGGCGTGATTGGCCGCAACGTGGTCAGCCACCTCGCCGACGAGCTTGGCTGGCAGGTCACCGCGATCTCGCGCCGCACGCCGGACTTCGAGACCGCGGCGCGCTATCTCTCGGTCGACCTGCTCGACGAGGCGGCGACGAAGGCCGCGCTCGCCGAGGTCGGTCCTTTCAGCCATGTCTTCTATGCGGCCTATCAGGAGCTTGACGATCCGGCCGAGCAGGTCTCGGCCAACCTCGCGATGCTGCGCAACTGCGTGACCGGGGCCGAGGCGGCCTCGCCGGAGCTGCGGCGCGTGGTGCTCTACGAGGGTGCGAAATACTACGGCGCCCATCTCGGCGCTTTTCCGACACCGGCGCATGAGGACGACCCGCGCGTCATGCCGCCGATGTTCTACTACGATCAGGAGGACTGGCTGACCGAGCGCGCACGGTCCGCGGGATGGGACAGCGTCGTGTTGCGCCCTGACGTGGTCTGCGGCTTTGCCATCGGAAATCCGATGAACCTTGCCATGGTGATCGCCGTCTACGCCGCGATCTGCAAGGAGCTTGGGCTGCCGCTGCGCTTTCCCGGAAGCGCCACCTGCTACGGCAAGCTGGCGCAGGTCACCGACGCGGCACAGCTGGCGCGCGGTTCGGCCTGGGCCGGGACCGAGGCGGAGGGCGGCACCGCCTACAACCTCACCAACGGCGACATCTTCCGCTGGAGCCATCTGTGGAAGCGCATCGCCGCGCATCTGGACATGGACCCCGCCGAGCCGATGCAGATCAGCCTCTCGGAGATGATGGCCGACAAGGGGCCGCTCTGGGAAAAGATCAAGGAACGGCATGGGCTTGTCGACGTTCCCTTCGAGAAGGTCGCGGCCTGGGGCTTCGGCGACTTCATCTTCAATTGCGATTGGGACGTGATCTCCTCGACCACCCGCATCCGGCAGGCCGGCTTCGCGCCGGTTGTGGACAGCGAGCAGATGTTCCTGCGTCTCATCGACGAATTCCGCGAAAGGAAAGTCATTCCATGAGTACCATTCGAGGTATCGAGCATATCGGCATCACCGTGCCCGACCACGACGCGGCGGTGAGCTTTCTCAAGGCTGCCTTCGGCGCAGAGCCCATGTTCTCGCAGACCGCGAGCAACGGCGGGCCGATGCCGGCCGAGGACGTGGGGCCGATGAACGGACTGCGCGCCGGTACCGCCATGAAGAAGGTCAGCGTGCTGCGCATGAAACACGGGCCGAATATCGAGGTCTTCGAGATCGACCGCCCCGCCGGAACACCCGCGACGAACATCGCCGACTACGGGATCAGCCACTTCAGCGTCAACGTGAGCGACGTCTACGCCGCCGCCGGCGCCTTTGCCGAGGCCGGGGGAGAACTGCTCTCGGACCCCTACGATCTGGGCGGCCCCGAGGAAGGCCCGGGCAACCGCGGCGTCTTTGGCCGTGCGCCCTGGGGGCTGCTGATCGAGATGGAGCAGCTGCCCGCCCCGATGCACTACTACCCCGACGCAGAGGCACGCCGCTGGCTGCCCGGACAGGAGGACTGAGATGGACCTGACGGATCAGACAGTGCTGGTGCTGGGCGGCAGCTCGGGCATCGGCTTTGGTGTCGCGCAGGCGGCGAGGGCGGCCGGGGCCAAGGTGACCATCGCGTCGCGCTCGGCGGAAAAGGTCGAGGCGGCGGCCGCCAAGCTCGGCTGCGAGGGCGTCACGCTCGACACCGGCGATGCCGGCGCACTCGAGACCTTCTTCGCGGATCGTGCCTTCGGCCATGTGTTCTGCTCCGCGGCCAGCACCAAGGTCGCGGCGGTGCGCGAGTTGCCGTTGGAGGATGCCTACGGCTCCTTCGACTCGAAATTCTGGGGCGCCTACCGTCTGGCCCGTGCCGCGCGGATCGAGGAGGGCGGCTCGCTGACGCTGGTCTCGGGCTTTCTGTCGGTCCGGCCCAAGGCCGGGGCGGCGATCCAGGGCGCGATCAACGCGGGGCTTGAGGGGCTGACCCGCGGGCTGGCGCTGGAACTCGCGCCCGTCCGGGTCAACTGCATCTCGCCGGGGCTGATCAAGACCGAGATGTACGACACGCTGGATGGCGACGGCCGCAAGGCGATGTTCGACGGCGCGGCGGAGCGCCTGCCCGCCGGACGCGTCGGCACCCCCGAGAACATCGCCGTGCAGGCGCTCGCGCTGATGGCCAACCCCTACATGACCGGCACCACCGTTTTCATCGACGGCGGCGGTGCCATCGCCTGAGTTTTCCCGAAAAGGAGTTACCCAATGCAACGCAAGACCCTCGGAACCACCGGATTCGACATCGCCCCCATCGTCTTTGGCGGCAACGTCCTGGGCTGGACCACCGACGAGGCTGAAAGTTTCCGCGTGCTCGACGCCTTCATCGACCATGGGTTCGACACCATCGACACCGCCGACGTCTACTCGGCCTGGGTGGATGGCCACGTCGGCGGCGAATCCGAAACCGTGCTGGGCAAATGGTTCGCCGCCCGTCCCGGCATGCGCGAGAAGGTGAAGCTCTTCACCAAGGTCGGCTCGGATATGGGCGGGCCGGGCGAAAAGGGGCTCTCGGAGGCCTGGATCACCCGCGCCGTCGAGAAGTCGCTGGCGCGGCTGCAGACCGAGGCAATCGACCTCTACTTCTCTCACTGGCCCGACCCGGACACCTCGCACGCAGAGACGCTGGGCGCCTACGACAAGCTGCTCAAGGCAGGCAAGATCCGCGCCATCGGGGCGTCGAACTACGATGCGGCACTGCTTGGCGCGGCCCTGGAGACGGCGGAAAAGGAAGGGCTGCCCGCCTATCAGGTGATCCAGCCCGAGTATAACCTCTACGACCGCGGCGCCTTCGAGGGTGGGCTGCAGGATCTCTGTGTCGAGAAGAACATCGGTGTGGTGACCTATTTCTCGCTCGCCGCCGGGTTCCTGACCGGCAAGTATCGGAGCGAGGCGGACCTCGAGGGGCGGCAACGCGCGGGCATGGTCGGCAAGTACATGACCGAACGCGGGATGGCGCTGCTCGATACGCTCGAGGACATTGCCTCGGCGCATGGCGCCAAGCCCGCCGAGGTATCGCTGGCCTGGCTGATTGCGCAGAGGGGCGTCACCGCGCCGATTGCCAGCGCGACAAGCGTGCCGCAGGTGGAGAGTTTCGCAAAGGCCGCCGCGCTGAGCCTGTCGCAGGAAGATCTGTCTCGGCTGACCTCGGCCGGGGCCATGGCCTGACCCCTGCGCCGGGCACGGGTGTCTGGCCCGTGCCCGGTGTCCCGGTCGCGTTCTTAAGGGCGGCCTGATCTGTGGCCGGTGCCGGGCATTCTCGCTTCAAGAAAGGCTGCGGCGCGAGTCGCTATCGCAAAGTCAAGGAAAAATCAGCCTTGGATTGTCCGGAATCCAGTAATGCCCGGAAAGCGGGTGTTGTGGTAGGATAAGCTCATTTCAACGGCCATTTGAAAGGAGCTCCCCATGTGCGAGACTCATTGCGACAGCCGGGACTTCAAAGCTTTTTCCAAGATATTCGAGAAAACGGAATTCTCCGGCAATTGGCACAATTTCTTTGGTCAATGTTCCGGGGGCGGTAACGACCGATGCTGCGTTGCCCCCGCACCCGACCTGAAAAAGAAGATAGACAAGGCGCTGAAGGAAATGCGCGCCGCCGCCCCTGATGGCATGGCGGAATTCGTGACTCTGCGCAAGAAACCGCGGGTCGGCTTCAACGACGGGCTGATTGTGCCGGGCACCGAGCTGCCGCTTGGCACGCCGCCCATGGCTGCGCGCAATTTCGCGGCGCAGCGCAGCCCGCTCACCGGTGACGTACGCGTGGTGGTGGTGCTGGCCGAATTCTCCGACAAGTCCTTCGGCTCGGGCGCGGCGCAGCGGTTCCAGGATCTCTTCTTCTCGACCGGGGTGATTTCGACCGGTTCGGTGAAGGAGTATTTCGACGACGTCACCAACGGAACGATCAATATCGTCGGCGAGGTGGCCGGCCCCTTCACCATGCCCGATACGCTGGCCGACTACGCCAACGGCCAGTCGGGAACCGGCAACACCACGCCCAACGCCCGCGACATGGCGCGGGACGCGGCGACCGCGGCAAACCCCTCGGTGAACTTCGGTCCCTATGACAACGACGGCGACGGGTTCGTCGACGCCTATGTAGTGGTGCATGCGGGCTCGGGCGCGGAACAAACCGGCTCGGGCGGCGACATCTGGTCCCACAAGTGGGTGATGCGCTCGCAGTTCAACGCCGATGGCACCAAGCTCTACGCCTATCTCACCATCCCCGAGGACGCTCGACTGGGCGTCTGCGCGCACGAGCTGGGGCACCTGCTGTTCGGCTTCCCCGACCTCTATGATACGGACCAGAGCTCGGAAGGCGTGGGCAACTGGTGCCTGATGGGCGGCGGGTCCTGGAACGGTGGAGGCGACACGCCGGCGCATCCCTCGGCTTGGTGCAAGGCCAACCAGGGCTGGGTCACGGTGACCAACATCACCAGCAACGGCACCCGCTCGATCCCCGATGTGAAGACCTCGAACGAGGTGTTCCGCCTGTGGAAGGACGGCGGCGCGGGGCAGGAGTACTTCCTTGTCGAGAACCGGCAGCGTGACGGCTACGATGCCGATCTGCCGGGCGAGGGCCTGCTGATCTGGCACATCGACGAGGCCATTTCGACCAACTCCGACGAGGCCCACCCGAAAGTGGCGCTCGAACAGGCGGACGGGACGAACGGTCTTGGCACAGGGGCCAATCGGGGCGACGGCGGCGATCCCTATCCGGGCAGCGCGAGCAACACGGTCTTCGACAAGAACTCGACGCCGAACTCGCGCAGCTACGCGGGCAGTGACACCTGCGTGGCGGTGGCGAGCATCTCGGCGCCCGCACCGACGATGAGTGCGGAGCTGCGTGTGCGCTGCGGCAAGTCGCTGATCAAGGACTTCCGGGACAAGCGGTTCGACAAGAACATCGTCACCGACAAGTATCGCGACAAGATCTTCGAGAAGCGTCTGATAGATGAGAAGCGCTACGGTATCGACAAGCGCCCTGAGAAGCCGGAGATCGACAAGTCGGTCGCCTACGACAAGGGCGATTTCGAGAAGCGAGTCGACAAGCTGCGTGATGGTGGCTTCGACCGGCCCGGCGGCGGTGGTCTCGGTGGTGGTTTCGGAGGCGGGTTCGGCGGCGGCTTCGGCGGGGTCGAGGAGCGGCTCGCCGCGATCGAGACTGCCGTGGCGGCGATCGCCCCCTTCATCGAGGCATCGCTGCGCCCCGATCTCGACATGAGCGCCTATTCCGGTGAGGAGGACCTGCAGCAACTCATGGACGAGGCCGGCGGCAACAAGGCGCAGGCCAAGCGGCTGCTAGATACGCGGCAGGGCTGAGCCATGTGCCCTGCGCGTGCGCAAGGCGGGGAGGGCGCAGAGGCGCCCTTCCTCCTTATCCTTGCCGAAACCGAAGACCTCACCGCGCTGCGGGCCTGCGCCGCCCTGCGCCGCGCGGTGCGGGCCGAGTTCGTTACCCCCGAGGAGCTGTTCATGGCGCCACACTGGTCGCATGATCCACTTGGCGAAAGCCGGGTGGAGCTGGCCTCCGGTCTGGTGCTGACCGGGGAGACGGTCCGTGGCATCTTCAACCGGGTGCGACGCGTCGCGCCCCTGCAATTCGCCGGGGCCACAGCGGCGGACCAGCGCTACGCCGGAGAGGAGCTGTTCGCGCTGCTGATCAGCTGGCTGACCAGCTTCGGGCCACGCTGCGTGAACCGGCCACACCCGGGGTCCATCGCGGGTTTTGCAGCGCGCAGCGCAGCCGAGGACCGGCTTCGGCTCGGCGCGGATCTGCATGCCGCCAGCCGTGCCCGTCATCTGGGGCTTGGCGCGCCGCCCTGCGGTTTTCCCGATCCGGCGCTGCAGGTCATGCCCGGCGGCCCGGGACAGAAACTGCCCGTGGCGGCGCAGCGCCGGGTGCTGATCGCCGGAGAGACAGTCTCGCACGAATTGCCCGGCCCGCTCCGCCGGTCCCTGCTGGCCGAGATGTTCCGGCGTGGGTTGTCCCTCGCCGAAGCGACACTCGAGGAAACTGCGGAAGGTTGGCAACCGGTGCTTCTCAACCCGTTCCCGGAAGTCGCGGACGCGGCGGAGGTCGCGCTGATCGCCGCGCATCTGGTTGCAACGTCTGCGCACGAAAGGGGGGCAGCATGATCCTCGTTGTCGGCATTCCCTCGGAGCCGCCGGTGCGCCTCGTGCTGGAGGCGGCGGAGGCGCAGGGCATCGAAGCGGTGCTGCTCAACCCGCGCGAGGCGGCCCATGCGGACCTGTGCCTTCGGCAAACCGGCGGACGGGCGCGCCTGACCCTGCATCGCGCCGGGGAGCAGCGGGAGCTTTCGGAGGCACGCGGCGTCTATACCCGGCTCGGCATTCCCGAAACCTTGCCCGAGTATCGCAGCGGCACCGTCGAGGAACGCGCGCGCATCGCGGCGTGGCACGGGCTGCTCAACGACTGGATGGAGACCACGCCGATCCCCGTGCTCAACCGCATCAAGGACTGCAACTCGAACATGTCCAAGCCTTATCAGGCGCGGATCATCGCTGAGTGTGGGCTTGAGGTGCCGGAGACGCTGGTCACCAACGACCCCGAGGCGGCGCTGGCGTTCCGTGACCGCCATGGCGTTGTGATCTTCAAGTCCGTGAGCGCGCACCGCTCGATCGTGCGGCGGCTCGAAGGGGCGCATCTGGCGCGGCTCGACCGGATCCGCTTTCTGCCGGTGCAGTTCCAGCAGTGGATCGACGGCACCGACATCCGCGTGCACGTGATGGGCGACGCGCTCTTTGCCACCCGGATCGAGACCGAGGCGCAGGATTATCGCTACGCGGACACCGAAGACGAGGAGGCGCGCTATACGGCGACCCGTCTTCCGCCCGCGGTCGAGGCGGCCTGCCTGCGGCTTTCGCACCGCCTCGACCTGCCGCTCTGCGGGGTCGACCTGCGCGAAACGCCGGATGGGCGCCACATCTGCTTTGAAGTGAACCCCTCGCCGGCCTATTCTTGCTTCGAGGACCAAACCGGCCAACCGATGTCTCGCGCCATCGCGCTCTGGCTCGAGACCGGCAAGTGCGAGGAGGGCCGGGCGCAGGAACGCACCGGGTAGGAAGGACAGACATGCAGATCGTCGAGAACTGGGCTTATCTGATCGGGGTGATCCTCGGCGTGCTGCCTGCGCCCGAGCGGGCGGGCTTCTACGAGGTTCATGTCCGCCTCGAAGCGGTTGAGAAGGTGGAGGCTTTCCCGATGATGGTGCAGGCCGGCCCGGGCGAGGAGATCGTCGTGCTGGTGCGCGCCGAACAGGTGCCCGAGCCCGAGGCGGCAAAGGACAAACCCTTCGCCGCGCGGGTGCGCGCCGCCGGACCGCAGCCGCTTACTTACTTCGTCGCGCCGGACTGGACGCTCCAGAAATAGCGACGGGCGGTCTAGGGCCCGGTCACTCCGGCCCGGTGATCTCCAGCGTCACCGCCGCGTACCAATCGGCCACGGCGCGGATCTCCTCGTCGGTCATATCGGCGGCAATGGAGGACATGATGTCGTGCTTGCGCTTGCCGGTCCGAAAGGCCTTGAGCTGGGTGTCGATGTAGATGTTGACCTCGGCCGCGAGGTTCGGTGCCTCGGGCAGAAGGGCAATGCCATCCGCGCCGTGGCACGACACGCAGGCATCCGGCGCTTCCGCCTCGGTGACCCCCTCCGGGAGCGTGGCGCTGGCCGTGTGTGCGGCATACCAGGCAGCCACGTCCGAGATCTGCTGCGCGGTCAGCCCCGCCGCCACGACCGACATCATCTCATGCTCGCGCGCCCCGGTCTTGAAGGCCATGAGCTGGCTTTCGAGATAGGCTTCCGGCTCGCCGCCGATGTTCGGCGCGATCGGAATTTGTGCCATGCCGTCAAGGCCGTGGCAGGTGCGGCACATGTTGGCGACCTTGCGCCCCTCTGCCGGGTCTCCGGCCGCGAGAGGCGTGCCCCCGGCGAGCATCAGCCCGCCGAGGATCATCAGGGCAGCAGCCCTCATTCGGACGCCTTCGGCGCGTAGGCGATGCGCCAGATCGCTCCGGCGAAATCATCCGACACCAGCATCGAGCCATCGCGCAGGAAAGCGATGTCCATCGGGCGGCCACGATATTCGCCGGTGTGCTCGTCGAGCCAGCCGTCGGCGAAGACCTCGGTCGAGGCGGCGTTGCCCTCTTCGTCAAGCGCGGTGAACATGACCTGCGCCCCGACCGGGGTGGTGCGGTTCCACGAGCCGTGTTGCGCCGAGAAAATCCCGCCCTGGTATTTGTCGGGGAAGGAACTGCCGGTGTAGAAGCTCATCCCCAGATCGGCCGCATGCGCCTGCATGTTGACTTGCGGCTCGACGAACTCCACGCCCTCGGGGCGCTCGACGTCCTTGTAGTCGGGGATCTCGGTGCCGCCGTTGGTCCAGGGGAAACCGAAGTGCTGCCCGGCAGAGGTCTGGCGGTTCAGTTCGCCCGGCGGGATGTCGTCTCCCATGCCGTCCACCTGGTTGTCGGTGAACCACAAAGAGCCGTCGGCGGGGTTGAAGTCATGCCCGACCGAATTGCGGATGCCGCGGGTATAGACCTCGCGCCCGGTGCCGTCGGTGTTGATCCGGATGATGCCGCCGATTCCGGTCTTGTCGTACATCTCCAGCTTGTCCTTGGGCTGGATGTTGTGCGGCTGGCCGAGCGAGATATAGAGCTTGCCGTCCGGCCCGACGCGGCACACGCGGGCGGTGTGGTTGAAGCTCTCTTCCTCGGCGGGGATCAGCTCGCCCTTGGCGATCACCTCGCCCACGGCGGGGTCGGGTCCCTCAAAGAAGAATTCCGCGGCCGGGAATGTCAGCACCCGGTTGCGCTCGGCGATGTAGAGGAAGCCGTCGGGCGAGAAGCACGGCCCGTTCGGCACGTCGAAGGTGATCGAGGGCGCGAAATCCTTCACCTCATCGGCTACTCGGTTGCGGTCGCGGTCGACGATGGACCAGACCTTGTCCTTGCGCGTCCCGGCAAAGACCACGGTGCCCTGCGGCGCGACGGCCATCGAGCGCGCATCGGGCACAACGGCATAGAGGCTGACCTCGAAGCCGTCGGGCACGTTGATATGCGGCAAGATTTCCTTCAGCGCGTCGGCGCGCTCGCCCTCCTGGTCGATGAAGGTGAAGGTGGCATCGGTGCGCTGCATGTTGGACAGCTTGTCCATGTTGTCCTGCGCCATGGCGGGCGCTGTCAGGACGGTGGACAATAGTAAACTCGAAACGAATTGCTTGGTGTTCATGATTTCCTCCCTAAATCGGCCCTCCACACCCCGCGTCGTGATGGAGCTCCTCCGGGAGGACCTCACAAAAGCTGCGGGCGGTCCGTGCGATTCGTCAACGATTTCGTGCAATTCAAAGGTGCATCTAAAGTAAAGCATGCATGCCTATGGAGAGCGCCATGCACGGTGCACGGCGCCTCGGACGGGTCTTCGCGAGGCTGGGGCGCTACTGCGCCGCCATCGGTCTCCGCGCGAGCTGGCATTCGGCCCAGAGCGCCTCGAGCGCCAGGACCAGCCGCCGGATGTCCTCGGCGGAATGCACCGGCGAGGGGGTTATGCGCAGCCGCTCGGTTCCGCGCGGCACCGTGGGATAGTTGATCGGCTGGATGTAGATGCCATGTTCGGCCAGCAGCCGGTCCGAGATGTAGCGGCACTTCTGAGGACAACCGACGATCACCGGGATGATGTGGCTGGAGTTGGGCAGATGCGGCACGCCGATCCGGTCGAGCGCCTCGCGCACGCTGGCCACGGCCCGGCGCTGCGCTGCGCGCTCGAGCTGCGAGCCCTTCAGGTGCGCCACGGCGGCGCGGGCACCCGCGGCCACGGCGGGCGGGAGCGCGGTGGTGAATATGAAGCCCGAGGCAAAGCTGCGGATGAAATCGCAGAGCGTGGCCGAGGCCGCGATATAGCCACCCGTCACGCCATAGGCCTTGCCCAGCGTGCCCTGGATCAGGTCGATCCGCTGCATCAGCCCCTCGCGCTCGGCAATGCCGCCACCGCACGGGCCGTAGAGACCGACCGCATGCACCTCGTCGAGATAGGTCATGGCGTTGTAGCGTTTGGCCAGGTCGCAGATCTCGGCGATCGGGGCGATATCACCGTCCATCGAGTAGACGCTCTCGAATGCGATCAGCTTGGGCCGGTCAAGGGGCAGGGCGGCGAGATGGCGTTCGAGGTCGGCCAGATCGTTGTGCTTCCAGATGATCCGCTCCGCTTTCGAGTGGCGGATGCCCTCGATCATCGAGGCGTGGTTGAGCGCGTCCGACAGGATCACCAGCCCGGGGATGCGCGCCCCGAGCGTGCCGAGGCTGGCCCAGTTCGACACGTAGCCCGAGGTGAAGAGCAGCGCCGCCTGCTTGCCGTGAAGATCGGCCAGCTCCGCTTCCAGCAGGATGTGTTCATGCGTTGTGCCGGAGATGTTGCGCGTGCCGCCCGCGCCCGCGCCGCAGGTGTCGAGCGCAGCGTGCATCGCCCCTAGAACCGCCGGGTGCTGGCCCATCCCGAGGTAGTCGTTCGAGCACCAGATGGTCACTTCGCGCTGCGCGCCGTGGTGGGTAGCGGCGGGGAACTGACCGCGGTGGCGTTCCAGTTCGGCGAAGTGACGATAGTTGCCACTGGCCTTCAATTCGTCGAGCTGGCTGCGGAAGATAGCGTCATACATGCTCAGAACTCCGTGGCGGCGGCGGTGATACGGGCCAGCAGCTCGTTGACCGGCGCCATGGTCTCGCGCTCGAAGCTGCGGTAGCCGACGCGGGTCTCGCCGTCGCGGCTTTCGACGAAGATCGCATAGGGGCAGAAGGCGATATTGTCCGGATCAGCCTCCATCACCTCGCGCGAGGTCGTGGCCGAGCAGAAGAGATAGACATCCGCGGCATCGTAGAGATGGGTCTCGGCGCCGATGTCGGCACCTGTGCGGGCCAGCATCTCGCCGACGCGGCTCACGTGATCGACCACCAGACCCTCGCCGATGATCGCGTTTTCCAACGCGAAGGTCGCCTCGTCGAAGGAGCCGTCGTAGGGCTGGGTGATCACCTCCTGCGCCATGGCGGCGGCGGGCAGGGCGATCAGCAGGGCGAGTATCTTGAACATGGCGGGCCTCCGTGGTGCTGGGCCCGGCCGCGGGTGTCCACGGCCGGGCCGTTGGTTACTCTTCGAAGGTCGAAAGATAGGCGATGACCGCGTCGATGTCCTCGGTCTTGCGCAGACCGGCGAAGGACATCTTCGTGCCTTTCATCGCGTCCTTGGGCTTCTCCAGGAAGGCATGCAGCCGCTCCGGGGTCCAGGTCTCTCCGGCGCCATGGGCTTCATCAAAGACCTTCGAGTAGCGGAAGCCGTCGATGGAACCGATCCCACGCCCGACGACGCCGTTGAGCTCGGGGCCGGACTTGTTCTTCGCACCGTCGCCCACCGCGTGGCAGGACTGGCACTTCTTGAACACCTTCTCGCCGGCAGCGACCAGCTCGGGATCGGCGGCAGCGGGGGCCGGTGCTGGGGCCGGCTCGGCAGCCGCCGGGGCAGCATTCGTCGCGACCGCTGCGGCCTCGGTGCCCGTGTCCGCAGAGGCCATCTCGACCGTTTCGGCAGGGGCGTCGGTCGCGGCGGGCTCTGCCGCTACCTCGTCCTGCCCGTGGTCCGGGGTCACGTCGAGCACCGTGGCGCGCATGGTGATCTCGACGCTCTCCTTGCAGTCCGTCATGCAGGGCTCGCCGGACCACAGAGGGTACTCGGTCTCGGGGCGGTCATCGACGATGAAGCCGCCTTCGTTGGGCAGGATCACCTCAGCGAAGTTCTCGTTCGACAGGGTGAAGTCCTCGTCGACGATGAAGTTCGAGTAGAGGATATAGGCGACGATGGCATAGACCTCGTCCGGCTCCAGTGACTGCGCGTTGCCGAAGGGCATCGAGCGGTTCACGTAGTCCCATGCGGTCGACAGGTGCGGCCAGTAGCTGCCCACGGTCTTTACCGGGTCCTTGTTGGCCAGCGTGTCCTCGCCACCCGCCAGCTTCGGCCAGTTGCCCGACCCTTCGGCGAACTCGCCATGGCAGGAGGCGCAGTTTTCCGAGAACAGCATCTCGCCATCTTCTACCGAGCCGCTGCCGGGCGGCAGGCCGGTGCCGTCGGGCGAGACGTCGAGGTTCCAGGCGGCCACCTCCTCGGGCAGCGCTTCGCGACCGATGCCGAGCGGCCCGTCCTTGGGCGCCTCGTCGGCATGGGCCGCGGCGACAAGGCCGCCGGACGGCGCGGGCGCCGCCGTGATTTCAAGCGGGGTCAGGCTGCGCAGGCTCTCTGGCGCGTCGGCCACGAAACGGTCGGCCATGTTGATCGCGAAGGTCAAGGTGACCGCGATCCCGCCGAAGACGCTGCCGTAGAGTTTAAGAGACTTCGACATTTTCTGCCTCCCCGTTCGGTTTCACCCACCAGGTCTGGATGCAGTTGTTGTGGTAGACCGAGTTCTCGCCGCGCACCTCGCGCAGCTGCGTCTTGGTGGGCTGCACGTAGCCGGTCTCGTCCATGGCGCGGGACTGCAGGAACATCTCCTCGCCGGTCCACTCGGTGTCGAGGTAGAAGCGGGTGAGCGCCTTGTTCTCGCCCTCGCGGGCAAGCCGCGCGGTCTGCCAGGTCTTGCCGCCGTCGGTGGAGACGTCGACGCGGGTGATCTTGCCGTGACCGGACCATGCGAGGCCGGTGATCACCAGCGGGCCGTGGCCATGCTTGATCGGCGATTGCGGGCTGGGCGAGGTGACGACGGATTTCGCGTCCATCACCCAGGTCCACTTGCGCGATGTGCCGTCGGCCAGCGTGTCGGTGTACTTGGAGGTCTCTTCGCGGCTCTCCACGGGTCCATCCATCACCTCGATGCGGCGCAGCCATTTCACCCACATGTTGCCTTCCCAGCCGGGCACCACGAGGCGTACCGGGTAGCCGTGCTCCTTGCGCAGCGCCTCGCCGTTGGCCTTGAAGGCGACCAGCACGTCGTCGAGCGCCTTTTCCATCGGGATCGAGCGGCCGTTGGACGAGGCATCGGCGCCCTCGACGTAGACCCACTTGTCGGTGGTCGCGGGCAGGCCCGCCTCGCGCAGCAGGGTCCGCAGCGGCACGCCGGTGTATTCCATGTTGTGGATCATGCCATGGGTGAACTGCGCGCCGTTGAGCTGCGCGCCGGCCCATTCCATGCCGGTGTTCGCGGCGCATTCGCAGAAGTAGACGTGGTTCTCGCGCGGGAAGCGTTCGAGATCCTCGTAGGTGAAGACCAGCGGCTTATCGACCAGCCCGTTGATCATCAGCCGGTAGTCGCTCTTGCTCAGCTCGATCGCGCCCGAGTGGTGCCGCTCGAAGGCGCAGCCTTGCGGGGTGATCGTGCCGTCTAGCGCGTGGATCGGCGTGAAGTTGATCGAGCTGATCGGATCGGCGGTCAGCCACGGCACGTTGCGGCGCACCACGTCGTCCTCGAAGCGGATCGGCATCCCGTAGGGGGTGGCATCGACGCCGTCGCCGAGGCCCTGCGCCCAGGGCTGCACCTCGGTGATCAGCGGATCGGGCTCTGCGGCCCGCGCAGCCCCTGCGGTCACCGCCACCGTGGCGGCCCCCTGCAGGAAGGCGCGGCGCGAAGTCTTCGGCTCGCTCATTGTGTCCTCCTTGAATTTCTTGGGGTGCTGCGTCATGCGCCGACGACCTCGACCGAGGTGTTCTCGCCCAGCTGCACGCGGCCGAGGCTGCGGATGTGGCTTTCCACCACGTCCCAGATCGGCGGACCCTCGGTGCCCTCGTTGACGCTGGCCCAGCCGGCGACGGTGTAGCTCTTGGCCGGGTCGATCGCCTCGCCGGTCTTCAGCAGCACCATGTCCGAGACCCGCTGGCCCGCCGGAGCGGTGACGTCGATGCGATAGCCGAGGCCGCCGACGCGAACCATGTCGCCGCCCTGCTGGTAATAGGGATCGGGGTTGAAGATGTTGTCGGCCACGTCTTCGAGAACGATCTTGAGGAACTCGCCGGTCATCTCGGAGCGATAGGCCTCGGGGTAGCTCATCGAGGTCACGTTCCACAGATCCTCGCGGGTGATCGGATCCCCCTCGAGCAGCGACGGCCCCCAGCGAACGCCGGGCGACAGGGCGATCTGCGCATCGCGCTGGGAGAGCAGCGCGTCGCAGATCAGGTCATCCCAGGTGCCGTTGAAATTGCCGCGCCGGTAGAGCGTGGTGTCGGTGTGGCCGATCACCTCGGAGAGCTGGTCGGCATAGGGCGCGCGCTCGGCGTCAATCAGCGCGGTCATCTCGGGATCGGGGGCGATCACGTCCGAGAAGATCGGGATCAGCTTGTGGCGGAAGCCCATCATCCGGCCATCGCGCACGTCGAGATCGACGCGGGAGACGAACTTGCCGTTGGATCCCGAGGCGATGATGATCGTCTCGCCCACCAGCACTGGTTCCGGCAGCGCGTCATGGGTATGGCCGGAAAGCAGCACGTCGATGCCGGTGACCTTCTCGGCCATCTTCTTGTCGACGTCGAAGCCGTTGTGGCTGAGAACTACCACCAGCTCGGCGCCCGCATCCCGCACCTCGTCGACCATCTCCTGCATGCGCTCGTCACGGATGCCGAAGGAGTATTCCGGGAACATCCACGAGGGGTTGGCGATCGGCATGTAGGGGAAGGCCTGGCCGATGACCGCGATCTTCACGCCGCCGCGCTCGAAGAACTTGTAGGGCTCGAACAGCTCGGCGGGCTCGTCCCACTCGGCGTCGAAGATGTTCTGGCCAAGCGCGGCGAAAGGCAGCCCCTCGACGATCTCGCGCACCCGCTCCGAGCCCAGGGTGAACTCCCAGTGGAAGGTCATCGCATCGGGCTTGAGCAGGTTCATCACGTTGACGCAGTCCTGCCCGGCGGTCTGGTAGCAGGTGTAGCTGCCGTGCCAGGTGTCGCCGCCGTCGAGCAGCAGCGCGTCGGGGCGTTCGGAGCGGATTTGCTTCACCACGGTCGCCACCCGGTCCATGCCGCCGACACGGCCGTAGCCGCGGGCGAGGGCGGTGAAATCGCCCGAGGAGAGGGCGTAGTGGGAGGGAGAGCCGTCCTCGATGCCGTACATCTTGCGGAATTCCGCGCCGGTGAGGTGGGGGACCTCGCCGCGATTGCCGCCGACGCCGATGTTGACCGAGGGCTCGCGGAAGTAGATCGGTTTCAGCTGCGCGTGGATGTCGGTGATGTGGATCAGCGAGACGTTCCCGAAGGCCGGCATGGCCAGCAGGTCGTCCTGCGTCAGGCGCTGCTGCGCCGCGAGCCGCGCCCAGTTGCCGAAGCCGGAGCCGCCATAGGCCGCCGCGGCAGCCATCGAAACCTGGAGGAAATCACGTCGGGAGATCATCGGGGTATCCTCATACGCATTCATATGCGTGAATTCGTTTGGGAAGAGAAACCCCGCGCGATCAACTCGCGCGGGGCAGGGATCAGTTGCGGACGGAGGGGCCTTCGACCGACAGGCCGTTGCCGCGCGAGGCGACGTAGAGCTCGAGCGCGATGAACTCCGGGCTGCCTGGAGCGTAGGTCTCGGCGCGGGTGTCGCGCACGCAGCCCTTGAAGCGCGACTGCACCCCGTTGAGCTGCGCATTCTTCAGCCGGTAGGTCGGGAAGGCATTGATCTGCCCCTGGCTGAGGTGATCGGCGCGTATATAGTTGCCGTAGTTCTGCTCGTGGCAGTTGGCGCAGCTGAGCTCGAGCTGACCCGTGCGGGTGTAGTAAAGCTCCTTGCCCTGCTCCCAGGCTGCCTGCACCGGGCCGTCGATGGCCACGTTCACCGGCATCCCACGCGATACCGAGGCCAGCAGTGCCTCCATATTGATCGCGTCGGCGCTGTCGTATTTCCAGGCCTCGGCGCCCATGCGCTCGGTGCGGCAGCCATTGACCTGCATCTGCAGGGTCCGGACTTCCTCGGCCTCGTCGTTCCACTTGGGATAGCTGGCCTTCACGCCGGCCATCTCTTCGGGCGCGCCGTGGCAGGAGGCGCAGCTCTCGCCCTCGGTGCCCTCGACCATCTCCCATTGATCCCGCGCCTGGTCGACGAAGATCATGCCGGGGTTGTCGAAGTCGTCGAGTTCCAGTTCCTGGGTCTCGTCCGAGCGGAAGTGCCAGCCCGACATCACCTCGTCCATCACGTCCGACAGGAATTCGGGTGCCGGGGCCTTGGTGGTGATCTCGATCTCGCCGTTGATGATCAGCTCGTCATCATCGGGCCCGCCGGCCTGCACCACCAGCGGTGCGGCCAGCAGGGCGAGCGCGGTGAGCGCAATCGCCTTGCGTGTCATGTGTCTCCTCCCTCAAGTTGGCCCGGCCGTGCGAGAGCTCGGGCGAGACGGTTCTGGGCGGCCCGGCTCCTCTCCGGGCTGCCCGCCGTGTGTCAGACGATCTCGATCGGCTTGGTATCGGTGTAGGTCGAGCCGTCGTCGTCGTACCAGGTGAAGGTGAATTCCCCGGCCTCGGGCACGAGCGCCTCGAACTCGAAGTAGGGGTTGGTCGAGATCGCCGGCTCCATCTTCACGTCGATGACGTTCTGGCCGTTGAAGTCGCAGGTGAAGCGGTTGATGATCGAGCGCGGGATGACGTTGCCGTCCTTGTCCTTGCGCTGGCCGCTTTCCATCGGGTGGCTGATCAGCGTCTTGAGGGTGACCACTTCGCCCGCGGACGCGGACTTGGGGACCTTGACGCGGGGTTTCACTCCGGATGCCATCTGTCTTGTCTCCTCTTAGCCGCCGCAGCCGCCGATGGTGACCTTCACGGTCTTGGCGGTGCGCGCGAATGTGCCGTCCTCGAGTTTCGCCACTGCGATCACCTCCTGCGTGCCGGCAAGCCGGATACGGGTGGAGGCCATGCGCGAGCCCGCGAGCGGGCCAAAGGCGAAGGTGGCAACCGCCGGGGTCGGGTTCCCGGCGGCCAGCACCAGGATTTCCGACGCGCCGGGCGCATCCACGCTGATCGGCACGGTGTTGCCGTTCTCGGCGATCTCCGGCGCGGTCAGATCAACGCCGCTGTCGCCAATGTCCGCGCCGCCGGTGAACTCGGCGATCATGTCCTCGACCGAGGCATTGGCGCGGAAGGGCAGGACCGTCAGCGCGACCGCGCCGAGGGCAAGCCCGAATGTATCTCGTCTGGTCAGGCTCATGCCGTCTCCTCTCTCAGCTGTCCTGAAGGGTCATCAGGAAGGCCACCACGTCCTCCACCTCCTGGGCGGAAAGGATCGGCGGCAGGTCTCCGTTGGCAGCTTTGCCGGTGTAGCCATCGCCGGGCCGGATGAAGCCGCTGGTCTTGTAGAAGGCGGGCATCACCGTGCCGTCGAACATCTTCTTGGCGTTGGCGACGATGCCGCGCAGCTCCGCCTCGGAGCGATAGCCGCCGACGCCGTCGAGCATCGGGCCGACCTCGCCGTGGAACGGCGCATCGCTCAGGGCAGTGACCGCGTGGCAGGCCACGCAGTTGCCTTTCGACCTGGTGGTCATGATCTCGGCGCCCCGCTCAGGATCTCCCGGGGTGCCGGTCAGCGAGGCTTCGACCTCGCCGTATTCGGTGAAGCTGACGTCATCCGGGATGGTGCTGTCGGCCATTACGGCGGACGCAACGATCCCGATGACGGACGCTAGTGCGACCGTGGTTTTCATGTCTCCTCCCCTTCCATGATTTGAATGCTACGGCACACATCGAGGTTTTTGCAACAACAAATTCAGAGCCATGAATTTAAAGATGTGTCGGAAGGCTGACAACGGCCCTGAGCGGGGCCTCCACCCCGAAACCCTAGATTTTTGCGACTTGAGAACTTTCTATTTCGTTCAGTTCCTTGCGCGGTCTTCTTCGAGTTTCCGCGCGTGGTATTTCTGGAACGGCTCGTCGCCTTCGTAGCCCTTCTCGAGCACCCATTGCAGCATGTGGCGGGTGGTCCCTTTCTCGAAGGCACCGGGCATCACCGCCACCGCTTCTTGTGGCGCGGGAAGGTCGCCTGCCTCTTCCGGCAGGAAGATCATCGTCGGCGTGAAAAGCATCCCCCAGCGCCGCACCATGTCCTTTTCCGGCAGGGCGGTCCCGTCGAAGTCGGTCACTTCCACATCGCCGAACATGTTGATCTGGATAACGAAGTAATCCTCGGTGAGCAGCTTCTCGATCTCCGGCTGCGGGAAGACCTCCTCGTGCATCTTGGTGCAGTAGATGCAACCGCGCTGCTCGATGAGAATCAGCAGGCGCTGTCCGGCGGCATTGGCCTCGGCCAGATCCTCGCGCAGGTCCTTGAAGGTGTCGTGCATCCAGGGCGCCTTGTGCAGCCCGTCGTCGCCGAGCTGGGCGGCGGGCGCGGGCAGGGCGGTGGCGCAGGCGAACAGCGCCGCCGTCGCAAGCGCTGGGAAGAATCGTGTCATCGGTCTCCTCCTTCCGATGGGGGTGGGTCAGCCGATGCGACTGAACCAGGGGATGGTTTCGATCAGCCAGGCGGCGATCAGGTTGACGCTGTTGGTGGCGATCAGCACGCCGAACAGGACGAGCAGCAGGCCCATGGCCTTTTCGACGCGGCCAAGGTGACGGCGGAAGCGGGCCATGAAGCGCAGGAACGGGCCGATGAAGGCGGCGGCGAGCACGAAGGGCAGGGTCATCCCCATGCCGTAGGTGAGCAGAAGCAGCGCCCCGTGCTGCGCGGTGTCCTGCCCGGCGGCGGTGAACAGGATGGCCGCGAGGACCGGCCCGACGCAGGGGGTCCAGCCGAAGGCGAAGGCCAGCCCGATCACATAGGCACCAATGAGGCCGCTGGCGTTTCGGGCCTCGGAGCGGACCTGCCGGTAGAGCAGGGGAATGCGCAGTACGCCCAGGAAATGCAGCCCCATCAGGATGATGATCGCGGCGGCGACCCAGCGCAGCACGCCGAACCACTCGCGCACCATCTGGCCGAAGACCGTCGCCGTGGCCCCCAGCCCGATGAAGACGGTGATCACCCCGAGCGCAAACAGTACCGCCCCGGTCACGGCGCGCCTGCGCAGTCCGGGCGGCACCACGCCGGTTTCGGCCACCACATGCACGCCCTGTCCGGCAAGGTAGGACAGATAGAAGGGTACGATCGGCAGGATGCAGGGCGACAGGAAAGACAGCAGCCCGGCGAGAAAAGCGCCCAGAAATGTGACATCGAACATAGGTCGACGCTCCTCCCGTAATACATATTCGCATATTACGTTACGTATGTGATATGCTCGTGGTCAATCCACCTTGGAAAGCCCTGTTCGGAAAGTTCCCATGCGCCTCCTGCTCTGCCTGCTTCTGCTCGCCCCCCTGCCGCTCCGGGCAGAGACCCTGCTGCTCATGGCCGAGCAGGTCGGCTGCGCCTATTGCGAGGCCTGGGACACACAGATCGCGCCGATTTACCCCAAAACCGCCGAAGGGCAGGCCGCGCCGCTGCGCCGCGCCGACATCCGCGATCTGCCAGAGGGCATCACCCTCGCGCGGCCCGTCGCCTTCACCCCGACCTTCGTTCTGGTGAACGACGGGATGGAAACCGGGCGAATCGAAGGCTATCCTGGGGAAGACTTTTTCTGGGCACTGCTTGCCCGCCTGATCGAGGACCTCCCATCCTCCCCGAGACTAGACGGATGACGCCGATGTCGAATGCCGCCCACCTCCCCGTCTTCGACGAGGGCATGAGCGAGCCGGAAATGGACCGGTTCATGCAAAAGGCCGAAGAGGCCTCGAACCTGCTCAAGGCGATGAGCCACGGCGGGCGAATGATGATCCTGTGCCACCTCGCTTCCGGCGAGAAGTCGGTGACCGAGCTCGAGGACCTGCTCTCGGCGCGGCAATCGGCGGTCTCGCAACAGCTCTCCCGCCTGCGGCTCGAGGGGCTGGTCACGCCCCGGCGCGATGGCAAGACGATCTACTACTCCTTGACGGATGACCGGCCGAAGAAGATCATGGAGGTCATATACGACCTGTACTGTCGGGAGGAGTGACCGCAGGCGACAGCCCGCGGTCGGAAGGGAGCGACGGTCGGAATGTTCGACTTTGGAGACGGCGCTGCGCTTGCGGCGCTCGTGGGATTGCTCGGGGGCGTGGTTCTTGGCCTTGCCGCCCGGATCGGGCGTTTCTGCACGCTCGGCGCGATCGAGGACGCGCTCTATTCCTCCGACACCCGGCGGCTGCGGATGTGGGGGCTGGCGATTGGCGTTGCCGTGATCGCCACGCACGTCGCGATCGCCGCAGGCTGGCTCGATCCGGCGCAGACCTTCTATATCGCGCGACAATGGTCGCTGCCGGGCACGGTGCTCGGCGGGCTGATCTTCGGCTATGGCATGGCGCTCTCGGGCAACTGCGGTTATGGCGCGCTCGCCAGGCTCGGCGGCGGTGACCTGCGCTCGCTGGTGATCGTCGTGGTGATGGGGCTGACCGCCTATATTACCATCTCCGGACCGCTCGCGCTGGCGCGGGTGGCGGTGTTCCCCGACGCTCCGGCCACCGCGCCGCAGGCGCTGTCGCAGATTACCGGAGCACCGCTGCTGACCGGGCTCGTCGTCGGGGCGCTGTTGATCGTCGTTGCGCTCTCGGGCGGCGGCATGATGCGTTCGCCGCGGCACGTGGTCTGGGGGGGCGTTGTCGGTCTCGCGGTGACCTCCGCCTGGATCGGCACGCAGATCGCCGCGACCCGGAGCTTCGGTGCCATCATGGTTGAGGGGCATTCCTTTGCACGTCCGCTAGGCGAGAGCCTGCTCTGGTTGATGACCGCTTCGGCGGCGGCACCGGGCTTTGCCGTGGGCTCGGTCACCGGCGTGCTGGTCGGGGCGTTCCTCGGTTCGCTGAGCAAGGGGCACTTCCGCTGGGAGGCCTGCGAGGATCCGCGCGAGCTGAAGCGGCAGATCCTCGGCGCTGCGCTCATGGGACCGGGCGCGGTGCTGGCCGCGGGCTGCAGCGTCGGGCAGGGACTCAGCGCCTTTTCCCTGCTGACCTTCAGCGCGCCCGTCGCGCTGCTGTCGATCTTCGCAGGGGCCGCAATCGGCCTGCGACAGCTGATCGTCGGATTCGCGCCCGCCGAATAGCGGTGCAGTCTGGTCTTCCCGTCACGCGATTTGCATCATAGAATGTGAATGTGTGAATGGGAGGAGAAACCATGCCACTGACTCGCAGGCACCTGCTGCAATCTGCAGCGGCCGCCGGCCTTGCGCCGCTGCTGCCCCACCGTCTCGTCGCCGAGACCACCATCGGTTCGGGTCGGCTGATCACCGTGAGCGATGGAAATCTCGTGCTGCCGGGGGATTTCATCTTTGCCGGAATGCCCGAGGCGGAGCTGACCGACATCCTTGCCGCGCAGGGCATCGACCGCCAGCGGCTGACCCCCGAGTGCAACCTGACGCTCTGGCAGGACGGCGAGCAGACGGTGCTCTTCGACGTCGGCGCGGGGCCTGACTTCATGGACAGCGCCGGCGCGCTGCAAGGCAACCTCGAGGCTGTCGGGATCAGCCCCGATCAGGTGACCGCGGTGGTCTTCACCCATGCGCACCCCGATCACATCTGGGGTTTGCTCGACGACTTCGACGAGCCGGCCTTTCCGGAGGCGCGCTACCTCATGGGCCGGGCCGAGTGGGACTACTGGTGGGATCCGGCGACTGTGGACAGCATTGGCGAAGAGCGGCAGCTCTTCGCCCTCGGTGCGCGGAGGCGGATGGAGGCGATCGAGGACCGGATAGAGCGGTTCGAGGACGGTGCCGAGATCCTGCCCGGCCTTTCGGCCATGCTCCTGCCCGGCCACACGCCCGGGCACATGGGTTTCGAGCTGCGGCAGGGTGGCGACGCTGCGCTGATCGTCGGGGATGCCATCGGCAATGACCACGTGGCCTTTGCCCGTCCCGGCTGGGAGGCGAACTCGGATCAGGATCCGGAGTTGGGCGCGATGACCCGCGTGGCGCTGATGGACCGGCTGGCGCAGGAGCAAGTGCCGGTGATCGGCTTCCACCTCTCGCAGGGGGGCATGGGCCATGTCGAGCGTGCCGGGGACGCCTACCGCTACGTGCCGCTCTGAGGTGAGGGGCGGCGGTGCCGCCCCAGCCGGCTTCAGTGCGCGATCATCACGTGGCGCGCCACGGTGTAATCCTCGAGCGCGTACATCGACATGTCCTTGCCGTAGCCCGATTGCTTGAGCCCGCCATGTGGCATCTCGTTGACCAGCATGAAGTGCGTGTTCACCCAGGTGCAGCCGTATTGCAGCCGTGCCGACATATCGAGCGCGCGGCCGATGTTCTCGGTCCAGACCGACGAGGCGAGACCGTACTGGCTGTCGTTGGCCCAGGCCACTGCGGTGTCCGGATCATCGAAGCGGGTGATCGAGACCACCGGGCCGAAGACCTCGCGCTGGACAATCTCGTCCTCCTGCAAGGCACCGGCGATGACGGTGGGGCGGTAGTAGAAGCCCGAGCCCTCGTGCAACGCGCCGCCGGTTGTCACTTCGATGTGTTTGAGCTCAGAGGCGCGCTGCACGAAGCTTGCCACCCGGTCGCGCTGGCGCGTGGAAATCAGCGGCGGGATCTCGTTCTTCGTGTCGTCGGCATCGTCGAAGACGATGGAGGACACGGCAGAGGAGAGATCCGCCACGAGGTTCTCGTAGACCTTGGGTCCTGCGTAGATCCGGCAGGCGGCGGTGCAGTCCTGCCCGGCGTTGTAATAGCCGAAGGCGCGCAGCCCCTCGACCACGCGGCCGAGATCGGCGTCGTCCATGACGATCACCGGGGCCTTGCCACCCAACTCCAGATGCGTGCGCTTGACCGACTTCGAGGCCGCCTGCATCACTTTGCGCCCGGTCGCCACGTCGCCGGTGATCGAGACCATGTCGACCTGCGGGTGGTTGATCAGCGCATTGCCGACCGTGGCGCCCTGGCCCACGATCACGTTGACCACGCCTGCCGGGAAGATGCCCGCGATGATCTCAGCCATCAGCAGCGCGGTGAGCGGCGTCTGTTCCGAGGGCTTCATCACCACCGTGTTGCCGCCCGCCAGCGCCGGGGCCAGCTTCCAGGCCATCATCATCATCGGGTAGTTCCAGGGAGCGATCGAGGCGACGACGCCGATCGGATCGCGGCGGATCATCGAGGTGTGCCCCTCCATGTACTCGCCCGCCACCGGCCCGTGCATGTTGCGCACCGCGCCGGCGAAGAAGCGGAAGCAATCGGCCACCGCCGGCACCTCGTCATTGCGGACACATTCGATGGGCTTGCCGCAGTTGAGCGACTCGAGTTTCACGAACTCCTCGGCCCGCGCCTCGATGGCATCGGCCAGCGCCAGCAGGAGGCCCGAACGGTGCGCGGCGGTGGTGCGCGCCCAGCCGGGGAAGGCGGCGCGGGCGGCTCCCACGGCGCGGTTCACCTGATCCATGTCCGCTTCGGGCATCTTCACGATCAGCTCGCCGGTGCGCGGGTTGAGCACCGCTTCTTCGGTCTCTTTCCCGGCTTCCTGTGCGCCGCCGATCAGCATCTTGGTCTGCATGATGTCCTCCGTTACTTTCCGTTCTTTATTTTCCCTGGCCCGCGACCGCTTCGGTCCCGCGGGTGAGATAATAGGCGCCCAGGATGGGCAGCAGGGTGACCAGCACCACGACCATGGCGACCACGTTGGTCACCGGGCGTTCGCGCGGGCGCACCAGTTCCTCGAGCATCCAGATCGGCAGCGTCTGCTGCTGTCCGGCGGTGAAGGTGGTTACGATGACCTCGTCGAAGCTGAGCGCGAAGGCGAGCATGCCGCCGACCACCAGCGCGGTGGCGATATTGGGCAGGATCACATACCGCAGCGTCTGGAAGAGGTTGGCGCCGAGATCCATCGACGCCTCGATCAGGCTGCCGCTGGTGCGGCGGAAGCGGGCGACGGCGTTGTTGTAGACGATCACCACGCAGAATGTCGCGTGACCGAGCACGATGGTCCATGTGCTGAACGGCACCTCGGCGATCGAGAAGGCCGAGCGCAGGGCGATCCCGGTCACCACGCCGGGCAGGGCGATGGGCAGGATCACCAGCAGCGAGATGCTCTCGCGACCGAAGAACTTCGTGCGGCTCACCGCGGCGGCGCAGAGCGTGCCGAGGATCATCGCCAGCAGCGTCGAGATCGCCGCGACCTTCAGGCTGAGGGCCATGGCCTCCCAGACGTCGGGCCGGTCCCAAGTGGTCGCGAACCATTTCAGCGTGTAGCCGGGCGGCGGCCACTGGAAGGATTTCTCTTCCGTGGTGAAGGCGTAGACGAAGATGAGCAGAATCGGCAGGTGCAGGAACAGCAGCCCCGCGGCGGCGGCGATCTTTAGCTTCAGCGAGGCGCGGTCAGAGTGCATCGAAGGCCCCCATGCGCTTGGCGATCCAGAGGTAGACGCCCATGATCACGATGGGCACCACGGCGAAGGCCGCAGCCAGCGGGATGTTCCCGGCGATGCCCTGGTGCTGATAGACGGCCTGCCCGATGAAGAGCCGCGAGGTGCCGATGATCTGCGGGATGATGTAATCGCCGAGGGTCAGCGAGAAGGTGAAGATCGAGCCCGCGATCACCCCCGGCAGCGCCAGCGGCAGCAGCACATGTCGGAAGGTTTGCGCGGGCTTGGCGCCGAGATCGCCGCTGGCTTCGAGCATCGAAGTCGGCACCCGCTCCAGCGCGGCCTGAATGGGCAGCACCATGTAGGGCAGCCAGACGTAGACGAAGACGAGGAAGGTGCCGGTAGGGCTGACCGAGAGCGAATTGCCCCCGATGACCGGCAGCGCGAGATAGGCGTCGAGCAGCCACGTGAGGTGCAGCCCCTCGAAGAGCCAGGTGAGGATGCCTTCCTTCGCGAGGATCAGTTTCCAGGCGTAGACCTTCACCAGGTAGCTCGACCACAGCGGCATCATGATCCCGAGGTAGAAGAGTGCCCGCCACGCGCCCTTGGCATAGCGCGCCGCGTAATAGGCGATTGGGAAAGCGATGACCGCCGAGGCCACTGTGACCAGCGCCGCCATGCCCACCGTGCGGCGGATGATGTCGAAGTTGGCCGGGGTGAAGAGCTCGGCGTAGGTCGCCAGCGTGAACTCGTGGTTGATCAGCCCGGTGAAGTGGTCGATCGAGAAGAAGCTCTGCAGCAGCAGCGCGAAGAGCGAGCCGAGGTAGATAATCCCCAGCCAGAGCGCCGGCGGCGTTAGCAGGATCAGCAAGAGCAGCGTCGGACGCCGCCAGAGCGTGTCGGAGATCCGCGTCAGCACCCCTTCGGAAGGGCCTGACTGCGCGGATGAGGTCGTTTGCACCATCGTCATGCCCCGGCTCGCTGGCTTGCCCGCATCAGGTGCAGATCCTCGGCAGCCCAGCTCAGCGCCACCTCGTCGCCCTCGCGCGGGCGCGCCACGTCCTGCGGCAGCAGCGCGGTCAGCCGCGTGCCCTCCGCGTCGAAGCTGACGCGCGTGCTGAGGCCGAGGAAGCTGAGCCCGGTCACCCGCGCCTTCAGCGGCCCTTCGGAGGCCAGCCGCAGCCGCTCGGGGCGGATCGCGGCGGGGCAGGTCTCGCCGGTGAGGCTTGCCACGAGCGCCTCTGGCAGCACGTTCGACGAGCCGACGAAATCGGCGACAAAGGGCACCTCGGGGCGGAAGTAGATGTCCTCGGGACTGCCGACCTGGATTATCCTGCCCTCGTTGAACACCGCGACGCGGTCGGCCATCGACAGCGCCTCGCCCTGATCGTGGGTGACGAAGACGAAAGTGATGCCGAGCTGGCGCTGCAGGGTCTTCAGCTCCTCCTGCATCTGCTCGCGCAGCTTGAGATCGAGCGCGCCGAGCGGCTCGTCGAGCAGCAGCACGCGCGGCTTGTTGACCAGCGCCCGCGCCAGCGCGACGCGCTGGCGCTGACCGCCCGACAACTCGGACGGTTTGCGGCTGCCGTAGCCGCCGAGCCGCACCATCTCGAGCGCCGCCTCGGCCTCGGCGTGGCGCTCGCGTTTGCCGCGCCCGGCGATCATCAGCCCGTAGGCGACGTTGTCGCGGACGTTGAGGTGCGGGAAGAGCGCGTAATCCTGGAACACCGTGTTCACCTGCCGCTTGTAGGGTGGCAGATCGGCGACGGGCTCGCCGAAGATGCGGATGTCGCCGCCGGTAGGACGTTCGAAGCCGGCGATCAGCCGCAGGCAGGTGGTCTTGCCCGAGCCCGAGGGCCCCAGCATGGCGAAGAACTCGCCTTCGGCAATGTCGAGGATGACGTCATCCACCGCCTTCACCGCCCCGAAATGGCGAGAGACGTGGTCGAAGCTCACGGCTGGCATGGGAGTATTCCGGTTCTTGTGCCCGCGCCGCGAGGTGGCGGCGCGGGGAAGGTCAGGGAAGGGCGATCAGCGGCCGCCGATCACGCCGATGTAGTCGGACACCCAGCGGTAGTAGGGCACGCATTCGTCCTGGCTTTCGCAGTTGGCCACCGGGGTCTTCCAGAACTTGATCTTCTCGTACTGGGCGAGGCCGTTGGCGTCGCAGCCTTCCTGCGTCTGCATGCCGGAGCCATCCGAACAGGCGGCGGGCACCGAGGGCACCGCACCGAACCAGACCGAGAGGTCGGACTGCAGGTTGGACGAGAGCGTATGCTCCATCCACATGTAGGCGCAGTTCGGGTGCTCGGCCTCGGCGTGCAGCATGGTTGTGTCGGCCCAGCCGGTGGCGCCTTCCTCGGGGATCACCGAGGCGACGGGCACGCCATCGGCCTGCAGCAGGTTGACCTGGAACGGCCAGGAGCCGGAGGCGACCATGCCCTCGTTCTTGAAGTCGTCGATCTGGATGAAGGCGTCGTGCCAGTAGCGGCTGACCAGCTCGCGCTGCCCGCGCAACAGGTCGAGCGCGGCGGCATATTGGTCGGCGGTCAATTCGTAAGGATCGGTGATGCCGAGCTCGGGCTGATGCGCCATCAGGTAGTTGGCGGCATCGGCGATGTGGATCGGCCCGTCATAAGCTTGCACCCGGCCCGTGTTGCTCGACCCGTCGGCGAGGGTGGTCTCCTCGAAGACCACGTTCCACGAGGTCGGCGCCTCGGGGAAGGCCTCGGTGTTGTACATGAGCACGTTCGGACCCCACATGTAGGGCGTGCCATAATGCTCGCCGTTCACGTAGTGCCAGGGGGCTTCCTTGAGGCGGTCGTCGACAGTGCTCCACGAGGGGATCAGGTCGATGTTGATCGGCTGCACGCGCTTGCCAGCGATCATCCGCAGCGAGGCGTCGCCCGAGGCGGTCACGAGGTCGAAACCGCCCTCGTTCATCAGCGCCACCATCTCGTCCGAGGTGTTGGCGGTCTTGACGGAGACCTTGCAGGAGGTCGCTTCCTCAAACTTGGTCACCCAGTCGAAGGCGGCATCGGTCTCGCCGCGCTCGATGTAGCCGGCCCAAGCGACGATCGACAGCTCGCCCTCGCCCTCGACGATCTCGGTCATCTGCGCCACGGCGCTCGTCGCAAGCGAGGCGGCGGTGATCGCGCTCACTACGGCGGTGATGAAACGGTTGGTCATTGCACTCTCCCTGCGGGCAGGCCGCAGCAGACCGCTGGCCGTGCGGGGCACGTCCGGAGGCGCGGGCGGCAGCCCGAAAATCATTGTTGGTTGTCGTGTCCGCATCGGCTTGCGTCGCGGCGCGGTGGGAGTCTTTCAGGCCTTTCCGACCCCGCCCCCTTTGGTCCGCATCAAAACCATGTGACGGCTTTGCTGCGTTCGCAAATTCATTAATCAGAAATGACCATTCGGAAAAACCGATAGCTCGGGCTTTCAGAAACGCGCCGGCCGCTCCGCCTGTCCCATCCGCGCAAGCGACAGGAAATCCTGCACCGCCTCCGACAGCGGTAGGCCTTTGCGCCAGACCATGCCGACCTGCACGATCGGCAGGCTGCCCGAGACGTCGCGGCTCTCGATCCGGTCGCCGTCGAGCGACCACGGCCGGTAGACGAGGTCGGGCAGCAGTGCCACGCCCGCGCCGGTGGCGACAAGGCTGCGCACCGCCTCCACCGAGCGCGTGCGAAAGGCGATCTGTGGCTTGCGCCCGAAGGCCGAGAGCAGCTTCACCGCCTCTTCCTCCATCTCGTCCACGTTGAGCATGATGAGCTGTTCGCGGGCCACGTCGTCGAGCCCGATGCTCTCGCGCGCCGTGAGCTTGTGGCCCAAGGGCAGCCAGAGCCGGAACGACGAGACATCGAGGATCTCGGATTGCAGCGCCATGCGGTCGCGCAGGTTGGAGATCACCATGACCGCTACGTCGAGCTCGCCGCCGATCAGCAGGTGCTCAAGGTACTCGCCCTGATCTTCCAGCGCCGAGACCTCGACCGCTGGATTCATCCGCCGGTAGCGCGACAGCAGGTCTGACATCACGTAGCCCGCCATCAGCGAGGTCACCCCGATGTTGAGTCGCCCCTGCGTGGTGCCCGGTGCGCGCTGAAAAGCTCGCCGCGCGCCCGAGACGTCCGAGAGGATTTTCGTCGCGTGGCGCAGGAACTGGTGGCCGCTGTGGGTGATGTCGAGCCCCCGCGCGTGCCGCTCGAAGAGCGTGACGCCGAGATCCACCTCGAGGTTCTTCAGCGCCTCGGTCACCGCTGATTGCGAGATCGACAACGTCTGCGCCGCGCCGATCACCGAGCCCTTCTCGGCGACGGCGACGAAATAGCGGAGTTGTTTCAATGTGAAGGACATGGCGCGCTCCCTGCGGTCCCGCGCATTGAAGGGCGATTTCATGGTGCCGCACAAGCCTGATCGCAGGGGAAACCTCCGGGCGGGGCTCTGAGCGCCGAGAGTCGCAGCAGGCAGGAGGTTGAGTGCGCATTGTGGGTATGATTGGGAGATGCATGCTCAAAATGAGGAAATTTATAGCATCAGATTGCGTGTATCTGGGGCAGGGCGTGTCGAAATTGGAACCTCCTGTCCCGCGGGGTTTGCTAGCCTGCGCTCAAAGCCGCAGCAGGACTGCGCAGCCAGATCAGAAAAGCAAAGAGGCCCCCATGACGTCCCCCGATCCCGCCTGCCTTCTGTCTTCCTTCCGCGCCGCGCTTCCGCCTGCCGCGGAGATGGGCGCGGACCTCGTGGGAAAAGGTGCGATCATCGACGGCCCCTTTGGGTCGAAACCGCTGGTCTATGCCGATTACGTCGCCTCCGGGCGGGCACTGAAGACGCTCGAGATGTTCCTGCTCGAGCGGGTGCTGCCCTATTACGCCAACAGCCACACCGAGGCCTCCTTCTGCGGCGGGTTCATGACGCGGCTGCGGGGTGCCGCCCGGGCCACCATCGCCGCGCATTGCGGCGCGACCGCCGAGCATGCGGTGATCTTCGCGGGCAGCGGCGCGACCGCCGGTCTCAACCGGCTGGTGCATCTGCTCGGCGCGGATCAGGGCCGGGTCAAGGTGATCATCGGCCCTTACGAGCATCACTCCAACATCCTGCCCTGGCGCGAAAGCGGTGCCGAGGTGATCGAGCTGCCCGAGGCACCGGAGGGCGGGCCGGACCTGGCGGCGCTGGATGCGGCCTTGGCAGATGCCGCGCAGTACGACCGGGTGATCTGCGCCTTCTCGGCGGCCTCCAACGTATCTGGCATCATCGCAGATGTCGCGGGTCTCACCCGGCGGGTGAAGGACGCCGGAGCGCTGATGGTCTGGGACTACGCCGGGGGCGGCCCCTACCTGCCGATGGCGATGGATCAGCAGGGCGCGGGCATCGATGCGTTGGTCTTCTCGCCTCACAAGTTCATCGGCGGGCCGGGGGCGTCGGGCGTCATGGTGCTGCGCCGCGACGCGGTGGTCTCGGAGCGCCCCACGTGGGTCGGCGGTGGCACCGTGCGCTTCGTCTCGTCCGAGGGGCATGACTATTCCGGCGCGCTGGAGGCACGTGAGGAGGCGGGCACACCCAACGTTGTCGGTGACATCCGCGCCGCGCTGGCGGTGATCGTGAAGGAAGAGATCGGTGCGGCTTACATGGCGCAGCGCAATGCCGAGCTTTCGGCCCGCGCCATCGCGGCCTGGCGGGACGTGCCGGGCATCGAGCTTCTCGGCAATACCGAGGCCGCGCGGCTTCCCGTGCTCTCCTTCCGCCTGCGTGATCCGCGCGGCGGCTACATCCACCAGCAACTGGCCACCAAGATGCTCAGCGACCGTTTCGGCATCCAGGCGCGCGGCGGCTGCGCCTGCGCCGGTCCCTACGTGCTGCGCCTTCTGGGCTATGACGCCGAGACGGCGGCAGAGACCCGCGCGGCGATCCTCTCGGGGCAGGAACTGGAAAAACCGGGCTTCGTGCGGCTCAACCTGTCGGTGCTGATGAGCGAGGCCGAGGTGGATTTCATCCTGCAGAGCGTCACGACACTGTCGCGCGACGCGGTGGCCTATGTGGATGGCTACGAGGTCGACGACGCGCGGGCGATCTTCTCCGCCAGCGCGGCTTGAATTCCGGGATGCCCGCGGGCTGGTCTACGTCCCGCGGGCCTGACACTCAGGCGTAGTCCAGCGGCAGCTCGGTGCTCGACTTGATCGTCTCCATGGCGAACATCGACGAGACGTCGTGGATCTCGACCTTCTGGATCAGCCGCTGGTAGACCCGGTCGAAGGTGGCGATGTCCGGCACCACCACCCGCAGCATGTAGTCGACCTCGCCCGCCAGCCGGAAGATGTCGACGATCTCGGGGATTTCCTCGGCCGCCTTGACGAAGGCGCGGGCCCATTCCCGGCTGTGCTGGTTGGTGCGGATCGCCATGAAGACCGAGACGCCGACGTTCAGCTTCTCCTCGTCGAGCAGCGCCACGCGCCGCTTGAAGTAACCGCGTTCCTCGAGCTTGCGGATGCGTCGCCAGCAAGGTGTGCTGGTCAGTCCGATCTCGGTACTGATCTCCGCGACCGGCATCTCGGCGTTGCGCTGGAGCAGCGAGAGGATCTTGCGATCGTAGGAATCGAGCATGAGATGTTCCATTTTTGATTTCTGGCGAAATTCTATACTCATGAGAGACGCATGTGTAGAGGTTCCGCCTTCTGACTTCCCTCTTGCAGCTTCCTCCTGACGCCGAGGCCCGTCCGCGCTATAGAACAGCAGAAACGCCGCCTCTTCAGTGCGATAGGGGCGCAAGTGCAGGGCGCGACATGCTGTTTATCACCATCTGGCCGTTGTTCGGCCTGATCTGCCTGGGGTTCCTTCTGTCCCGCAAGGGCTTTCCGGATGCCGGGTTCTGGCCCGCGGCGGAGCGGCTGAACTACTTCCTGCTCTTCCCGGCGCTGCTGGTGTCGAGCCTGCTCGACGCACCGCTGGACGATCCGCAAATTCTGCGCCTCGGCGGTGCGGCGATCGCGACGATCTGTCTGGTGTCCCTTGGGCTGACGATCCTGCGGCGGCTGCGGCCGATGCCCGCCGCGCGCTTCGGTCCGGCGCTGCAGGGAGCGGTGCGCTTCAACACCTATCTGGGGCTGGCGATCACCGCGAGCCTCACGGGGGCCGAGGGCATGACGCGGGCGGCCGTCTACCTTGCCATCGCGGTGCCGTTGGTCAACGTTCTGTCGATCATCGCGCTGAGCGAGGCCGACGTGCTGCGGCGACCGGGGCGGTTGTTGCAAACCATGCTGCGCAATCCGCTGATCCTCGCCTGCCTTCTGGGCATCGCGCTGGCGCTGTTGGGGGTCGGTCTGCCTTATGGCGGCGAAACGTTCCTTGAACTCCTCGCGCGCGGCAGCCTGCCGCTCGGCCTGCTCTGTGTCGGCGCTGCGCTGCGCCCCGAGACCTTGCGCGGAGACCTGCCTGCACTGACGGGCAATTCCGCGCTGCGGCTGCTGCTGGTGCCGGGGATCGCGGCGCTGGTCGCGGCTTTCTTCGAGCTCGGGCCGGTGGAGGCGCTGGTGCTCGTGGTCTTCTCGGCCATTCCGACAGCGCCGACGGCTTATGTGCTCACCCGGCAGATGGGAGGCGACGGGACGCTCATGGCCGGGCTGGTCACGGCGCAGACCCTTGCCGCGATCCTGACGATTCCGTTGGTACTGCTGGTCCTCGGGCTTGGGTAGATACGCAGCTTGCTTTGGCCGTGCGACTTTTTCGACCGCAAGATGCCGGTTGATGTGGTCTGCCGGGACCGCGAAATCGTGGGATAGCCGGCAGAATTTGTCGCGAAAACCGTTCTCAAAATGAGTACGGTTATTTCCTGTGCGAGAATCTCGGAATTTCTCCACTGCGTTCCGTAGCGGAGGGCATTTTAACTAATTATAAAGTCGTGATTTAATTTTACGCACGCGAAATGGGATATTCGGCGGTCAAGATTTGTTCAAAAATCAGGCAATCCTGAAACTCTCAGATTGCCGTTGCTTGGATCGATTTTCGCGTTCCATAAATGAGGGCACGAGTAGAAGCGGTCTGGACCCGATCCTGGACATTGCTCGCCAGTAGTTCCGACTCTGACGAGGCCAGATATGACCAGCAACCACCTACTCATTAACGATAAAATCAAGAATTCAGATCTCATGGCGCACCAGTGCCGGACCTGCCTGATGTGCGCGGATCCGGAACGGCGGCGCTGTGCCCGCGACCGGATGCTTTCGGAGGGCTTCCGCGAGGCCGAGATCGACCACCTGCAACTGTCCAACAAAACCGCACACTAGGGAGAGGCTCCACATGATGCCCAAATCCACCACGCTTACGGCGCTCGGGTTCGCGCTCACCGCGACAACCGCGCTTGCCGGCGATCCGGTCACCTACCAGCTCGACTGGCTGCCGGGCGGCGACAAGGCCCCCATCTACGTCTGCGTCGATCAGGGGTTCTGCGCCGACGCAGGCCTCGACGTGAGCATCGCCTCGGGGCGCGGCTCGTCGGACGCGATCTCGCGCCTCGCTGCCGGCTCGTCGGACATCGGCTCGGCCGACGTCGGCGCGCTGATGGCCGCGAAGGCACAGGAAGGCGTCGCGGTCACCGCGGTGATGTCGGTGTTCAACAAGGGGCCGCACGCCTTCTACACGGTCAAGGACAGCGGCTTCGACAGCGTTGCCGACGTGAAGGGCAAGAAAGTCGCCACCTCGCCCTTCACCTCGTCGAACGTCTACCTGCCGCTGGTGCTCGAGGACGTGGGGCTGACCGAGGCCGACTTCGAGCTGACCAAGGCCGACGCCGGGGCGCTCGGGCCGATGCTGATGACGGGACAGGTTGACGGCATCGTTGCCTGGATGACCGACCTCTCGCGCTACGTCGGGCAGGGCAAGGACGCGGGCAAGGAGATCATCGCGCTGCCGTGGTCGGCGGCCGGGCTTGAACTCTACTCCGCCTCGCTGGTTGCCAATGACGCCTTCCTCGCCGAGCGCCCGGACGTGGCCAAGCGTTTCGTCGCCGCCTTCAAGAAGTCCGTCGAGTTCTGCCGGACCAACCCCGAGGAGGCCGCTCAATCGGTGGTCAACATGGTGCCCGAGCTTGAGCACGGTGACGTGCTGGGCTCACTGGGTGACACGCTCGGCCTGATCTTCAACGAGGTGACCGAGGAAGATGGCCTCGGCGTTTTCGAGCCGGGCCGTCTTGCGGCCACCTGGACCCGCGTGTCGCAGGCGCAGGGCCTCGACGAGAGCGCGCAGGACCCAGAGGTCTTCGTCACCCGTGCCTTCCAGCCCGGCGGGGAAGGCTGATGGAAACCCCCGCCGCCATTCGCTTCGACCGGCTCGGCCAGGTCTTCAACACCGGCTCGGGCCGGGTGGAGGCCCTGCGCAACGTCAGTTTCGATGTCGCCCGGCACGAGTTTCTCGCCGTGCTCGGCCCCTCGGGCTGCGGCAAGTCCACCTTGCTGCGGATGATCGCCGGGCTGCTCGAGCCGACCTCGGGTGCGGTCGAAGTGTTCGGGCGGCGGGTCGACGGCCCGCGCGAGGACATCGGCATCGTCTTCCAGAAGCCGACTCTGCTGCCCTGGGCCAATATCGAAGACAACGTCATGTTCCCCGTCCGCCACAAACGCGGACGGGTGGGCAGCCACGACCGCGACCGCGCGCAGGAGCTTTTGCGCATGGTCGGGCTCGAGGGCTTCGGCAAGCGCCTGCCAGACGAGCTTTCGGGCGGCATGCAGCAACGCGTGGGCATCGCCCGCGCGCTGCACATGGACCCCGACATCCTGCTGATGGACGAGCCCTTCTCGGCGCTCGACGCGCTGACCCGCGAGGAGATGGGCTTCGATCTGCTGCGGATCTTCGCCGAGCGGCCGAAAACCGTGGTCTTCATTACCCATTCCGTCAGCGAGGCGGCGCTGCTGGCCGACCGCGTGCTGGTGATGACCGGCCGGCCCGGCTCGGTGCTGACCGAGCTGCCGGTGCCCGTCTCCCGCCCGCGCGGCCGCGAGACGATCAAGGATCCCGCCGTGACCGAGCTTGCCGCCCACCTGCGGGACCTGCTGCTGCAAAGGGACGCCGCCTGATGAGCCTTTCGATGCCAGATTTCACCAAGCCCGAGAGCAAACGCCCCGACCTGCGCCGCATCCTGGCCGCGCCCGGTGTCGCCGCGGTCCTCACCATCCTCGGCACCGTCGCGCTCTGGGAGCTTGCCGCGCGCACGCTGAATATCCCGAGCTACCTGCTGCCCGCGCCGAGCGCGATCTTCTCGACCTTTCCCAGCATCGGGGCAGAGCGCTGGGTCGGCCACGTCTGGGCGACGCTGCGGGTGGCGCTGCTGGGCTTTGCGCTGGCCATCGCCATCGCCATCCCGCTGGCCATCGCGCTGGTGCGCTCGCCGGCGCTCAACCGCACGCTCTACCCGCTGCTGGTGATCGTGCAGTCCACGCCCGTGGTCGCCATCGCGCCGATCATCATCGTGGTGCTGGGCGCCGGCGACGCGCCGCGCATCGTCATCACCACGCTGATCTGCTTCTTCCCGCTGGTGGTCTCCACCGCCACCGGGCTTGCCGCGACGCCGCCGGAACTGATCGAGCTGTCGCGCAGCCTGCGCGCCCCGGCCTTCCGCGAGATCACCCAGATCCGGCTGCCCTTCGCCGTGCCCTATATCTTCTCGGCGCTGAAGATCTCGGTGACGCTGGCGGTGATCGGCGCGGTGGTGGCCGAGTTCTGCGCCTCGGACGCGGGGGTGGGCTACTTCATCCAGTTCTCGACCTCGATGTTCAAACTGCCGCAGGCCTGGGCCGGGCTCTTCGTCCTCGCCGGCATGTCGTTGGCGCTGTTCCAGGCAGTGAGCTGGGCTCAGAAGCTGCTCTTCCCCTGGAGCCTGCCGCGCAAGCGCTAACCCTATCCGTGCCGGGCGGCCCGCCGCCCGGTGCACCCCCCGGAGTAGAAGCAGTCAGGCCCCGGCCCGGACATTGCTCCCCACCTTGCCGGACCCTCCGGCGACCTACTTTGGAGACTGCAATGAGCACCAACTACGACCTTGCCGAGCTGAACAAGGAAACCACCATCGGCGGCATGGGCAGCACCGTCGAGCGTGACGTGCCCGCCATCGACCTGTCGGACTTCGAGACCCGCAAGCACGAGATCGCCGACGCGCTCTGGGAGGCCTCGACCGGCATCGGCTTCTTTCAGGTCTACAACCACGGCATCCCCGAGGAAGACATCGACGCCGCCTTCGACACCGCATGGGAGTTCTTCGAGCTGCCGACCGAGGTGAAGGCGCAATACCCGATGCCCAAGGGCACCAACGCGGGCTGGGAATTCAAGGCGCAGGTGCGCCCGTCCACCGGGACGCCGGACAACAAGGAAAGCTATCAGGTCACCCGCCCGCTGATGGAAGGCAAATGGCCGACCGAGGAAGAGCTGCCGCAGTTCAAGGAGCGCGCGCTGAAGTTCGAGCGCCAGAACTGGGAACTGGGCATGCGGATCCTGTCGTGCTTTGCGCTGAAGATGGGCTTCCCGGAGGACTTCTTCACCCATGCGCATGACCCCGAGTCCGACCAGTACCAGTCGACCCTGCGCCTCATCCACTACATGTCGATGGAAGACGCCAAGCCCGAGGACTTCAAGGCATGGCGCGCGGGTGCACACTCCGACTTCGACTGCCTCACCATCCTGCACCAGAAGGAAGGTGAAGGCGGGTTGCAGGTCTGCCCCGGCAAGGACGCCGGATCGAACGCCTGGACCGACGTGCCGCCGCGCCGCGGCTACATCACCTGCAACATCGGCGACATGCTGATGCGCTGGTCGGACGATCAGCTGCAGTCGACCCTGCACCGGGTGCGCATGCCGCACGAGGGCGAGTACAAGGGCCGCCGCCTGTCGCTGCCGTTCTTCTGCCAGGCCAACCGCGACGCGGTGATGCAGGGCCCGCTCGGCAAGTACGAGCCGATTACCGCGGGTGACTACCTGACCATGCGGATCAACGCCAACTTCGCCGCCAGCAAAGCGGCCAAGAAGTAAGGCGTTGAGCATGGGCCTTCCGGGTGACAACATCACAACAAAGGGCAGGGCCTCGATCCCTGCGAGACCCAGCTTCGGAAGGTCCATGCTGCACGGCCGCGCTCTGCGCTACATCGACGAGGTCGCCCGCCAGGGCTCCATCCGCAAGGCGGCGCGCGAGCTCAATGTCGCGGCCTCCGCAGTCAACCGGCAGGTGCTCGAGGTCGAGGCCGACTTCGGAGTGCCGATCTTCGAGCGGCTGCCGCGCGGGCTGAAGCTGACCGCGCCCGGCGAGCTGCTGATCGCCCATATCCGCGAGACGCTGAAGGGCCACGACCGGCTGCAGGCGCGCATCCACGCGCTGAAGGGTCTGAGCCATGGCGAGGTCACCGTGGCAACCATGGGCACGCTCGCCGCCGGGCGGCTCGGCGACGTGGTGGCCGACTACTGCGAACGCCACCCGCGCGTCGAGGTGAAGGTGACCGTCTGCAACCGCTCCGAGCTGATGGAGATGGTCGCCTCGGGCGAGGCCGAGATCGGGCTGGGCTACAACCTGCCCGAGGACAACCGGATGCAGCTCTCGGCGGTCTTTCAGCATCGGCTTGGTGCGGTGGTCGCGCCCGGCCATCCGCTTACCGCCAAGCCGAACGTGCGCGTCGCCGACTGCCTGATCTACCCGTTGGTGCTGGCCTCGCACCAGCTGTCGCTTCGGCCGCTGATCGAGAATCTCGCCCCGGCCAACGCCGACCTGCGACCGGTGGTGGAAACCAATTCCACGGAGATGATGAAGCGCCTCGTGCGCCGCTCGCCGCATGTGACCTTCCTCAACCGCGTCGATGTCGACCAGGAACTCCGGGACGGCGATCTGGCCTTCCTGCCGCTGATGGCCGCCGCCGGACGGCAGCGGCTCAGCCTCGTGCACCGTAGCCGCGGCGCGCTCAGCTCGGCGGCGGACGGCTTCATGAAGGCGATCAAGGACCACTTCGGGCAGGGCGAAAGCTGAGCCTTCGGACCAGATACGGAAAGATTACTGATGACCAACCCCATGCACCGCCGCCTCACCGAGGCGCTCGCGGCAGGCGGAGACCTGCTGCTCACCGATCTGCGCTGTCCTGCCGCTTTGCTGACCGAGGGCGCGCCCGACGGCGCTCCGGTGGATGGCGACGGAACCGCGGCGGTCGAGCTGCTGCTCCGTGATCGGCGCATCGCCGCGATCGCTGCCCCGGCTGGTATTGCCACGGATGCGCCGCGTGTCTCGCTCGGCGGCCGCCATGTCTGGCCGATGCTGGTCGACGCGCACACCCATCTCGACAAGGGCCACGTGATGGGCCGCGCCCCCGCCTCGGGCGGCACCCATCCCGGTGCGCGCGAAGCCACCACCCGTGACCGCATCGCGCACTGGCGCCACGACGACCTGATCCACCGGATGGACTTCGGCCTCTCCTGCGCCGAGGCGCATGGCGTCGCCGCGATCCGTACGCATCTCGACAGCCACGAGGGACAGGGTGAGACCGTCTGGGGCGCTTTCGCCGAAATCCGAGAGGCCTGGAAGGGACGCATTGCCCTGCAAGCCTCGGCGCTCGTGCCCTTCGACGCCTGGGGGACGGATTACGCGGTCCGCCTTGCGGACATCGTGGCCGAGCAAGGCGGGCTGCTCGGCGGGGTTACCCGTGCCTCGGGCGGCACCCATGGCTCGCTCGACGATATCGACGGGCTGCTCGACCGGGTGTTTACGCTGGCCAAGGAGCGCGATCTCGATCTCGACCTGCACGTGGACGAGGCCGCCGAGGCGGGAGCCCTGCCGCATGTCGCCCGCGCCACGATCCGCCACGGCTACGAGGGGCGGGTCACCTGCGGCCATTGCTGTTCGCTGGCGCGTCTGCCCGAGCCCGAAATGGACGCCACCATCGCGCTGGTGAAGGAGGCGGGGCTGTCGTTGATCACCCTGCCGACGGTCAACATGTACCTGCAGGACCGGGTGCCCGGCCGCACGCCGCGCTGGCGCGGGGTGATGCCGATTCACGAGCTGCGCGCCGCCGGGGTGCCGGTGGCGGTGGCCGGGGACAATTGCCGCGATCCCTTCTACGCCTACGGCGATCACGACATGCTGGACACCTGGCGCGAGGCGGTGCGGATCTGCCACCTCGACCACCCGTTTGAGGACAGCGCCGGCCTGGCGGGCGCGGCCCCGGCGGCGATCTGCGGCTTCGAGGCGGGCAGCCTCGGCGCGGGGCGGCAGGCCGATTTCATGGTGCTCGAAGCCTGGAGCCTCGATCAGCTCATCGCCCGACCGCAGTCAGACCGGGTGCTGGTGCGCGAGGGGCGGGTGCTGGACATCCGCCCGCCGTCCTACGAGGCGCTGCGTATCGCCCGCCCGGAGACTGTGACGGAACCGGCCTGAGCCTCGCGAGGGCCGGGCAGCTCAGCGCTGCTCGGCCTTGCGCGCCCGGAGCAGCGTGAAGATGCCCGCGCAGACCACGATCGCTGCACCGAGGGCGACGTTGGGGCGCAGTGTCTCGCCAAACGCGACCATTCCCAGCGCCGCGGCAAAGACCAGCTGCAGGAAGGCGAAGGGCTGCACCGCCGAGGCTTCGGCCACCTCGTAGCACTTGATCAGCGTGTAATGCCCTGTCGCCCCCGTCAGGCAGAGCAGCGCCATCAGCCCCCAGTCGGGCAGGCTCATCGGAACCCAGAACCACATGCCGATCAGCGTGGCAGTGATCACGCCGACCACCCCGGTCCAGAAGAAGGAGGTCGCGGCGCTGTCGGTGCGGGCCACCCGCCGGGTCAGCAGCCCGTAGAGCGCGAACATCAGCGCGGCGAGCAGCGGAATTGCCGCCAGCGGCGAGAACACCCCGCCCGAGGGCTGCAGCACGATGAGGATGCCGAGAAACCCGATGCCGATGGCGCTCCAGCGCCGCCAGCCGACCTTTTCGCCCAGCACAGGGCCGGACAACGCGGCGATCAGCAGCGGGTAGCAGGCAAAGACCGCGTGGCTCTCGACAAGCCCGAGATGCACGAAGGCCGAGACCATGACGCAGATCTCCAGCACCAGCAGCACGCCGCGGATCGCCTGCAGCACCGGCTGGCCGCTCTTCACCGCTCCGCGCAGGCCGCCCTTGCTGCGCGCCGCCAGCGTCAGCACGAAGACGGCGAAGAACCAGTAGCGCACCATCGTGACCATGTAGACGTTGGTGGCCTCCGACAGATGCCGCGAAAGGCCGTCCTGTAGCGCGAAGATGAAGGTGGTGAGCACCATCAGCCAGATGCCGAGGCGCGTGTCCTGCTGGGCCATTCAGGGCTTCCTTGCGACGGTCATGTGGCGCTTGCGGCCGTGACCAGAGCGGCGTTCCACCTCGAAACCGGCCTCGGCCAGTGCGCGGCGCACGTGGCCGGCGGCGGTATAGGTGGCGGCGCTGCCGCCGGGCGCTGTGTGGCGGGCGACCTCGGTCATCAGCTCCGGCCCCCAGAGCTCGGGGTTCTTGGCCGGGGAGAAGCCGTCGAGGAACCAGGCATCGGCCTGTCCGTCCCATGTGGCGAGCGTCTGCCGGGCGTCGCCCTCGATCATGGTGAACTGTAGATCCGGCAGCGTGATCTCGCGTGCGTTCGCCTGCCAGAAGGGGGCGAGCTCGGCGGCGATGTCTGACAGCTCGGGGAAGGCGGCCTGCGCGCGCAGCATGTCCCCGGCGGCGAGCGGAAACGCCTCGAAGGTGGTGAAGCGCAGCTGGCCGGGGATGCCCGACGCGCGCCACAGCGCCAGCGTCGCCAGCAGGTTCAGCCCGGTGCCGAATCCCAGCTCCGCCACGTGGAACCCGTCGCGCAGACGCGCGGGCAGATCGTTGCCGGCGTGAAACGTGTGGCGGGTCTCCGACAGGCCGTTTTCCAGCGAATAATACGGGTCGTCGAAACGCGGCGAGACGGGCACGTCTCCGTCACGCCATTCCGGGGTGTCGGGCTGGCTCATTCTGCGGTCCTGTCCTAGAACTGTGATCCTACATGAAGCGGAGTCGACGGAATGGCAAGCGGGCAGAATGGCGTGGATGTGACGGTGCGCGGGGCGGGGATCTTCGGGCTGTCGATCGCCTGGGCCTGCGTCTCGCGCGGCGCCAGGGTGCAGGTCGTTGACCCCTACGGTGCGGGCTCGGGATCGAGTGGCGGGCAGGTCGGCGCGCTGGCCCCGCATGTGCCCGAGAACTGGAATCCTAAGAAGGCATTCCAGCTCGACAGTCTGCTGATGGCGGCGGAGTTCTGGGCTGGGGTCGAGGCTGCCGGTGGCGTCTCGCCGGGCTACGGGCGGCTGGGGCGGCTGCAGCCACTGGCCGATGCAAAGGCGGTGGAGCTGGCGCGCGGCCGCGAGGACACGGCGCGCGCGCTCTGGGGGGACAACGCGGTCTGGGAAGTGATCCCGGCCGAGGCGGCCGGGCCCTGGGCGCCGGTCACCCCCTCGGGCCTGCTGGTGCGGGACACGCTGACCGCGCGGATGAACCCGCGCCGGGCCTGCGGGGCGCTGGTCGCGGCGCTGGCGGTGCGCGGGGTCGAGGTGGTGCCCGAGGCCGAGGACGCAGGGCAGGTGGTCTGGGCGACCGGCTGGCGCGGGCTGCAGGAGCTGTCGCAGGCGCTCGGCAAGAACGTCGGCACCGGCGTGAAGGGCCAGTCGGTGAGCCTGCGCTTCGATGCCGGCGCAGTGCCGCAGATCTACGCCGAGGGGCTGCACGTGGTGCCCCATGCCGACGGCACCGTGGCGATCGGCTCGACCTCCGAGCGCGACTTCGAAGACCCGGCCTCCACCGACGACCAATGCGATGACCTCGTCGCCCGTGCGGCGCTTGCAGTGCCGGCCCTGCACGGGGCCGAGGTGATCGAACGCTGGGCCGGCGTGCGCCCGCGTGCCCGCAGCCGCGCGCCGATGCTCGGGGCCTGGCCGGGGCGGGAGGGGCACTTCATAGCCAATGGCGGCTTCAAGATCGGCTTCGGAATGGGCCCCAAGGTGGCACAGGTCATGGCCGATCTGCTGCTCGAGGGGCGCGATGCGATCCCCGAGGGCTTCCGGGTCGAAGATTCTCTCTGAGCACCTTGGCCTCGCCGCCGCTTTCTGCAACCGTGCGCGCGTGATCCGCCCGGGCCGTTGCGACAGGTGCCCGGTGGCGCGCATCCCCAAGCCAAGACGGAGCGGTCCCCGCGATCCTGCCGCCCTGCGCCGCGATGCCGCCGCCCGTCCGCGCAGCGCCCTGGGTCGGATCGAGACAACAGGAGAGACCCGCGTGACCCACGCAGACGAGATGACCCGCATCGCCGATGAGGCGAAAAGCTGGCGACGCAGCATCCACGAACAGCCCGAACTTCTCTACGAGCTGCACAAGACCGCCGCCTTCGTCGAGGAGAAGCTCAAGGGCTTCGGCGTCGACGAGATCGAGACCGGCATCGCCAAGACCGGCCTCGTGGCGCTGATCAGGGGCAGCAAGGGCGAGGGTCCGGTGATCGGCCTGCGCGCCGACATGGATGCTCTGCCGATGGACGAGAAAACCAACCTTCCCTACGCCTCGAAAGTGCCCGGCATGATGCATGCCTGCGGCCACGACGGCCACACCGCGACGCTGCTCGCCGCCGCGCAGTACCTCTGCCAGACCCGCGATTTCGCCGGCACCGTGGCGCTGATCTTCCAGCCCGCCGAAGAGGGCGGCGCGGGCGCGCGCACGATGATCGAGGAAGGGCTCCTCGAGCGTTTCGGCATCGAGAGCGTCTACGCCATGCACAACAAGCCCGGCCTGCCGGTGGGCCAGTTTGCCACGCGGCCCGGTCCGCTGATGGCGGCGGGCGACCGCTTCGTGGTGACCGTGACCGGGCGCGGCGGCCATGCCTCGGCGCCGACAATGTCGATCGATCCGGTGGTCGCGGCGGCGCATCTCATCGCCTCGGCGCAGACGCTGGTCTCGCGCTTCTCCGATCCCTTCGACCAGGTCGTGGTCTCGATCACCTACCTTGAATCCGGCTCGGGCAAGGCGCTCAATGTGATCCCCGACACCGCCACCTTCGGCGGCACCATCCGCACGATGAACTCCGACACCCGCTCCGAGATCGAGGGCCACCTGCGCCGTCTTCTCAACGCCGGTGCCGAGCAGTTCGGTTGCGAGGCCGAGCTCGACTGGCGTCCGGGCTACCCGGTGACCGCCAATGACGCGGCGAAGACCGCTGTCGCGCTCGGCGCGGCCAGCGCGGTCGTCGGGGCGGGGAACGTCGACGACAATTGCGATCGGATGATGGGCTCGGAGGATTTCTCCTACATGCTTGAGAAGCGCCCCGGCGCCATCGTCTGGTACGGCAACGGCGAGAGCGCCGAGCTGCACAACGCCGCCTACAACTTCAACGACGACGCGATCCTGCCCGGGATGCGCTACTGGGTCGAGCTGGTCAGCCGCGAGCTGGCCGCCTGACACGGGCTGCGTGTCGGGGGTGTGCCTTCCCGGGAAAACCGGGCGGGCGCACTGCTGGCGCGCCGTCCGGTCAGGCCCGGACGGGCTGCGCGGTGAAGAGCACCTGTCCGCGCGGCAGCATCACGTCGCTGCGCGTGACGGTCCAGCCGCTGCCCTGCGCCAGGTGCAGCACGTCCTCGGCGAGGATGTGATAGGGCGCGCGGGTGTCGTGGGTCACGACCCCGTCGGGCTGGCGGTAGGGGCGCATCGCGGTGACCGGGTCGGGCGCGAGAAAGACGGTGAAGAAGAACCGCTCCAACGTTTCGAACCGACGCAGGTTGATCAGCGCGCGGCGCAGGAAGGCCATGGGCAGATGCGGGAAGACCGCGAAGGCAATGGCATGGGTGATGTGGTCGGGGACGCCGGGAAAGTCGAAGCGCGCGTCCTCTATCAGCTGAGCCGGATCGAGCCGCGCGGGATCCGCCAGTTCAGCGCTGCGCCCGGCCAGCAGGATCGCGCGCGAGGCATCGGTGGCCCAGTAGTGCCCGGGCTCGAGATAGGGCACCGCCTTGCATCCCAGCCGCAAAGCCCCCGCCCCGATGTCTAGCAGGTGGTGATGTGGCAGCAGGCCGGCATCGTGCAGGATCGACATCTCGATCCGCCCGGTTTCTTCCCAGCGGCCGCCGACGATGGCGCGGTGCCGCCCGTCGGCAATGGCGGACTCGTAGAACCCGGCCAGTTCATAGGGGTTGGTGGACACGATCTGCTGCTTTGCAAGGAAGGGTGGCGCCAGCGCGCCCTGCGCCTCCCTTGCGCCCAGTCCCCAGCGCAAGTCAAGTCACCTGTTGCGCGGACGCTTCGGGCGGCGTGCGATTGGCAGCTGTGGGCGCCGCCGCCGCGCTCCGTGGAGGGTCATCCGGCTGTCATCTGCCCGTCCTACAGCGGAGGCGACGCGGCCCCGATCGGCGGGTGTCGCAGGATCTGCCGACCGGATTTCCAGAATGACCACTCTCCCTCTCCTTGGAGCGGCCATGCCGCTCGACACGCTCGAGACCCTGCGCGACTGGCTGATCGCCGACCAGCGCGATCTCGAACTGCAGGACTTCTCCGAGGCCGAGGTGCTTTGCGGCGACTGGACGCCGCTGGTGGCGCGGGCGAAGGCGCTGCTGCAGGGCTACGAGGGCAGGCTTGGCATCCATGGCCCGTTCTGGGGGCTGAGCCTCGCCAATCCGGATTTCGAGATGCGCGCGCTTGTCGCCCGGCGGATGTTGCAGGGGCTGGAGGTCTGCGAGGCGCTCGGAGCGAGCCAGATGGTGATCCACAGCCCTTACACCACCTGGGACCACAACAACCTCGACAATTATCCCGGGGCGCGGGAGCGCGTGGTGGCGTTGGTGCACGAGACGCTGGGCGCGGCCGTGCGCCGTGCCGAGGAGATCGGCGTGACGCTGGTGATCGAGAACATCGAGGACAGGGACACTGACGCGCGTTGCCTGCTCGCCGACAGTTTCGACAGCCCCGCCGTCGCCGTGTCGGTCGATACCGGCCACGCCCATTACGCGCATGGCTCGACGGGCGCGCCGCCGGTGGATTACTTCATCCGTCGCGCGGGCGAGCGGCTTCGGCACGTCCACCTGCAGGATGCCGACGGCTACGCCGACCGGCACTGGGGCATCGGGCAGGGGACGATCAACTGGCCCTCGGTCTTCGATGCGGTGGCGCCGCTTGAGGGGCGTGCCCGGCTGATCCTCGAGCTGCGGGATCACCGGCAGATAATGCCCTCCGCGCGGTGGCTGGCGGAGCAGGGGCTGGCGCGCTAGTCCATCCTGGACTTGGGGACACCAGCCCCGAGGGCGGTCATGCACGCTCCCCGGAGCAGACCCTTTCCGGTGAGATGCGGTCGGCGCGCCCGCCCGCGCGGTGCGCCCCGCACGGGCCGGAAAGAGGCAGCGCGGAGCACTTGACGAACCTCGCGTCACGCGGGCCCGGACGCCTCCCACTCAGGATCAGGTCTTCTTCTTCATCGCGTCCATCAGCGCGGCGCCGAGCGCGCCCTGACCTCCGCCCGATCCTCCCTTGGGGCCGGAGCTCATCGGCCCGCGCGGACCTTTTCCGGTCCCGCCCTTGCCACGCGGCGGACCTCCGCGCCCCTTGTCCGGCTGGGCGCGCCGTTCCTGCGCCGCCTCGCGACCGCTGCCATCCTTGCGCATCGACAGGCCGATGCGCTTGCGCGGCACGTCGACCTCGGTGACGCGGACTTTCACCACGTCGCCCGCCTTCACCACCTCATGCGGATCCTTCACGAAGCGGTCCGCAAGTTGGCTGACGTGCACCAGACCATCCTGATGCACGCCGATGTCGACGAAGGCACCAAAGGCCGCGACATTGGTCACCGTGCCTTCGAGCATCATGCCCGGGCGCAGGTCGGTGATCTCTTCCACGCCGTCGGTGAAGCTGGCAGTGACGAAATCCGGGCGCGGGTCGCGGCCGGGCTTTTCAAGTTCGCTGAGGATGTCGCGCACGGTCGGAAGACCAAAGGCGCCGTCGACGAACTCCTCGGCACGCAGCCCCTTGAGGGCCTGCGGCTGGCCCATGATCTGGCGGATGTCACGGCCGCAGGCGGCGACGATCTTGCGCGCCACGCCGTAGGCCTCGGGGTGGACCGAGGAGGCGTCGAGCGGTTCGGCCCCGTCACGGATACGCAGGAAGCCGGCGCATTGCTCGAAAGCCTTCGGCCCCAGCCCCGCAACCTTCAGCAGCGCCTTTCGCGAGGCGAAGGCACCGGTGCTGTCCCGGTGGCTGACGATGGACTGCGCCAGAGACGGGCCGAGGCCTGCCACATGCGCGAGCAGCGGCGCGGAGGCGGTGTTGAGATCGACGCCCACGGCGTTCACCGCGTCCTCGACCACGGCTTCCAGCGTCTGCGCCAGTTTGCGCTGGTCGACGTCGTGCTGGTACTGGCCGACGCCGATGCTTTGGGGCGTGATCTTCACCAGCTCGGCCAGCGGATCCTGCAGGCGGCGGGCGATGGACACCGCGCCGCGCAGCGAAACGTCGAGATCGGGGAACTCCTTCGCCGCCGTCTCGGAGGCGGAGTAGACCGAGGCCCCGGCTTCGGAGACGACCACCTTGGTCGGCTTCTTCACGCTCGCGGGCAACAGCTTCAGCACGTCGCCGACGAGGCGCTCGGTTTCGCGGCTGGCGGTGCCATTGCCGATGGCGATCAGCTCGATCTTGTGGCGGGCGATCAGCTCCATCAGCGTGGCGGTGGCACCGCGCGTGTCGTTCTTGGGCTGAAAGGGATAGATCGTCGCGGTGTCCAGCACCTTGCCGGTGGCATCCACCACGGCGCATTTCACCCCGGTGCGGATGCCGGGGTCGAGGCCCAGCGTCGCCTTGGAGCCGGCGGGCGCGGCCAGCAGCAGATCCTTGAGGTTGCGGGCAAAGACCGCGATGGCCTCTTCGTGCGCGCGGCGGCGCAGTTCGGTCATGAGGTCCACGTACATCGACAGGCTCAGCTTCACCCGCCACGTCCATTCTGCGACGCCGCGCAGCCACTGGTCGCCGGGGCCATTGCCGGGAATGCCGATGGCCGCGGCCACGATGTCCTCGCCGCGGCGGGTCGAGGTCTCGGGGTCCGGAGCAATGTCGACGGTGACAATTTCTTCCTTCGAAGCACGCAGGATCGCCAGCGCGCGGTGCGACGGGATATCGGCCCATTTCTCGCGATGGTCGAAATAGTCGGAGAACTTGGCACCTTCCTGCTCCTTGCCCGGCGCGACCTTGGCCGAGATGAAAGCCTCGGCGCGCATGAACTCGCGCAGGCTGCCGAGAAGGGTGGCGTTTTCGGTCAGCTCCTCGCCGAGGATGTCGCGGGCGCCCTCGAGCGCGGCCTTCACGTCGGCCACGTTCTCGCCGAGGTAGGCTTCGGCCAGCTTGGCGGGATCGGCCTTGCGGTCACTCTCGATGGCCCGCAGCAGCGGCTCGAGCCCGTTCTCGCGGGCGATCATCGCGCGGGTGCGGCGCTTGGGCTTGTAGGGCAGGTAGATGTCTTCGAGCGTCGCCTTGGTCTCGGCCCCGGCGATGGATTTCTCCAGCGCGTCGGTGAGCTTGCCCTGCTCCTTGATCGACTCGCGGATGGCCACGCGGCGCGCTTCCAGCTCGCGCAGATAGGTGAGGCGCTCGGCGAGATTGCGTAGCTGGGTGTCGTCGAGCCCGCCGGTGACCTCTTTGCGGTAGCGCGCCACGAAGGGCACCGTGGCGCCGCCGTCGAGCAGCTCGACCGCCGCCGTCACCTGTTTCGGACTGGCCTGGATTTCCCGGGCGATGGTGCTGGCGATACGGGTCTGGGTGTCCACGGCTGCGGCCTCCTCTGGGTCTTCGGGAAGGCCGGTTTAGCCCCGCGGCGCGGCTGCGCCAAGAGGCCGCGTGAGGGGCGGCTGATCCTTGCGCGGTCGGGCTGGGTGCAACGTGAGCCGGGCGGGACGGGCAGCCGCTCGCCCGGCGCCTTCGGCTTGGTTCCGGGCGCTGTCGCGCGGCAGCCCTAGTGCACCGATCTTGCCCGCCCCGCCAGCCAGCGTTCGTAGTCGCGTTGCGCGCTCTCCAGCGTCTCGACGTTCAGCGTGCGGGTGGTGAAGGCGCGTGACAGGGCCTTCACCCGCTTGTTGAGTGCCGGGCCCACGTCCTCGCCGTCGACGCCGAGCTTGTCGTAGAGCGAGAGCAGCCGGTTCTGCACGGTGCGCAGCGACATGCCGCGGCGCTCGGCGATCAGCTTGTCCTGCAACCCCAGCGCCAGATCCAGCAGCACCGCGTATTCGCTGTCGTCGAGCGCATTGCGCGGGCTGGCGCTGCGGCGCTGCAGGCGGTGAATCTCGCGGTCGACCATGATCTGGCCTTCCAGCAGCACCGCGCGCAGGGCCAGCTTCAGACGCTCGCGGGTGGCGGTCTTCAGCACGTAGCCATAAGCGCTGTCCTCGGGCACGATCCGCGAGATGCCGCGCAGGTAGGCCTCGTCCGAGTAGTTCGACCAGAACAGGATACGCGTGCCCGGCCGCTCGGCCCAGATCGCGCGGGCCGCCTCTATGCCGTTGCGACCGTCCATCTGTAGGTCCATCACCACCGCCTCGATGCGCGCGTCGCGGGCCTCGGCCTCGCCGGCGGCACCGTCGGTCGCATGCAGCATCTCGGTCACCTCGGGCAGCGCCTCGGCGAGCGCATCCTGCAGGTAGGAGGCGTGGAACTGGTCGTCTTCGACGAGGAGGACTTTCATGCGGGAAACTCCGGGAGGGTGACGGTGACGCGGGTGCCCGCGTCGGCCACGATTTCAAGGTCGGCGCCGATGAGATGGGCGCGGGTGCGCAGGTGCGACAGGCCCGAACGGCGGCCCACCTCGGGGCCGATGCCGATGCCGTCGTCGCTGATGGTGATGCGCAGGCGGTCCTGCGGCTCGGAACTGACCGTCACGAGGATGCGGCGGGCGCCGGCGTGGCGGGCGGCGTTGTTGATCGCCTCCTGCGTGATGCGAAAAAGCGCGGTGCGCTCGGTCGGGCCGAGCCGGTCGGGGGCGCCGTCTGTCTCGTCCTCGACATCGACCTCGACGGGATCCGGTCCCACGGCGCGCTCAAGGTGCACACGAACTGCATGGGCGTAGCCGAAAAGATCGAGCAGGGTCGGCACGGCGGTGTCGATCAGCGCGCGCAGGTCGTCGATCGTGTCGGTCACGCGTTCAGCCAGCAGGTCGCGGTCGAGCGGCGCGTCGCCTGTCAGCTCGCGCAGGATACGGGTGAGATCGGCCAGCGTCTGGTCATGCAGGTCCATGCCGATGCGTTGGCGTTCCTGCTCCAGCGTCTGTGTCAGCTCGAGCGCGCCCTGACGCAGCCCCTCGGCCTGTTCCTGCGCGCGGGCGCGCAGCTGCGCGGCCTGCCGGGCGCGCGCCGCGCCGTGCAGGGCGTGGAACCACGGCGCGAGCAGATCGGCCAGCGCCTGCGCCTGCGGCAGGTCCGCAGCGGTGTAGAACCCCGCCGTGCCATGCGAGAAGTTGAGCGTGCCGGTGACCTCCCCCATGACCCGCAGCGGCACGTTGATCCGCGCCCGCAGCCGGTGGTTCAGGATCGGCTCGCAGCAGGCACCGGGAAAGGTCTGCCGCGGGTCCTCCATGGCGTTGGCCGAGAGCATGGCCGGGGTGCGTCCGAGCAGCACGTCGCGCACGGGCGAGTACTGGACACGGGTGCGGCGCTGCGACCAGCGGGTCTCGATCCCGGCCTCGAAGCTGACCACCCAGCCGGGCGTGTCGTGCAGGCAGATGTCGACGTGGCTGAACGGCAGCACGGCGGCGATCTCGGGCGCGATGGCGCTCAGCGCCGCGCCGATCTCGACCTCTTCGGATAGCCGCGCCGATATCCGCTCGAAGACACTGCGGTCCCTGCGGTCTTCGCCGGAGTCGCCGGCGGGCCGCGAAACCGCTGCGCGCACGGACTCCGCCGCTTGCGATGAACTCATGATCCCTCCCCACGCGCCTCCTCTTGCGCGTCTCCGCAAGATGGCGTGTCCGGGCGAAGAAGAAAACACCCATTCCCGCAGATGCCCTGCGGGAACCCGCAAGCGTTCTGCGGGGCGCACACTTTACGCGCACCTTCCGTGGGGGCAGCATGAGCCTGCCCGTGGAGGACGGGCATCCAGTGAGCGCCCGGAATAGGGCGATGGGAGGGAAAATGACCAAGACACAGATGCTGCTCGGCGCGGCAGGGCTTGCGATGATCGCAGGCGGCGCGATGGCCGACACCTCGGGCAAGCGCATCGCGCTTTCGAACAACTACGCAGGCAACTCGTGGCGACAGGCAATGTTGCAGACCTTCGAGGAGGTCGGTGCGCAGGCCGTCGAGGAGGGCGTCGTCGGTGCGGCGGACGCCTACACGACGTCCGAGAACCAGGCCACGGAGCAGGCCGCGCAGATCCAGAACATGATCCTGCAGGGTTACGACGCGATCATCCTCAACGCCGCCTCGCCGACGGCGCTGAACGGTGCCGTGGAAGAGGCCTGCAACGCCGGTGTCACCGTGGTCAGCTTCGACGGCATCGTCACCGCGCCCTGCGCCTGGCGCATCGCGGTGGACTTCAAGGCGATGGGCAAGGAGCAGGTCGAGTACCTTGCAACGCGCCTGCCCGAGGGCGGCAACCTGCTGGAGATCCGCGGCCTCGCGGGCGTTTTCGTCGATGACGAGATCCACGCGGGCATCGAAGAAGGCGTGAGCGAGAACAGCCAGTTCGAGATCGTCGGTTCGGTCCATGGGGACTGGGCGCAGGACGTGGCGCAGAAGGCCGTGGCGGGCGTGCTGCCGTCGCTGCCCGACGTCGTCGGCGTGGTGACCCAGGGCGGCGACGGTTACGGCGCGGCGCAGGCCTTCAAGGCCGCGGGCCGCGATACGCCGCTGATCGTGCTCGGCAATCGCCAGGACGAGATGCAATGGTGGGCCGACCAGCGCGACGCCAATGGCTACGAGACGCTCTCGCTGTCGATCGCGCCGGGCGTGGCCTCGCTGGCCTTCTGGGTGGCGCAGCAGATCCTCGACGGTGCCGAGGTGCCGAAGGACCTGACCGTGCCCTTCCTGAAGGTGACGCAGGACACGCTGGACGAGGCGCTGGAGACCACCCCCGAGGGCTCGGTCGCCAACACCGTCTACTCGCTCGACGACGCCAAGGCCGTCATTTCCGGGGCGATGTAAGCACCGATGAGCACCGCAGCCCCTTCGGCTGCGCCGATCGTCGCCCTGACCGAGGCCGCCAAGCACTTCGGTCCGGTCAGGGCACTCGACGGCGTGAGCCTGTCCATCTCTCCTGGCGACTGCCTCGGTCTCGTCGGCCATAACGGTGCCGGGAAATCCACGCTCGTCAACGTGGTCAATGGCGGGCTCGCGCCGACCTCGGGCACCGTGGCCTTTCCCGCCTCCGGCGCGGCGAGTGCGCTGGCTGCCGGGGTGCGCTCGGTGTTCCAGGAGCTCTCGCTCTGCCCGAACCTGACGGTGGCCGAGAACCTGCGCATTTCGCATTCCGCGCTGAAGGGCATGAACTGGCGCGCGCCCGCGCGCGCCGAGATCCGCGCGGCACTGGATCAGGTCTTTCCGGGGCACGGCATAGATGCCGACGCGCCGGTGGACACGCTCAGCATCGCCGAGCGGCAGATGGTCGAGATCGCCATCGGCTTCGCCCCGCGCGGAACCGAGGCGCGGCTGGTGATCCTCGACGAGCCCACCTCGTCGCTGGACGCCGGCATCGCCGAACAGCTGCTCTCCCACATCAAGCGGTTCTGCGCGCAGGGCGGCGCGGTGATCTTCATTTCCCACATGCTGGGCGAGATCTTCGAGGTCGCCACCCGTATCCTCGTGATGAAGGACGGCAAGGTGGTTGCCGAGAAACCGGCCGGGGGCTTCACCCGGCAGGGGCTGGTGGATGCCATGGGCCATGTGGCGACCGAGGCCGCCGCCGCGCAGGCGGCGCGGGTGCAGGGCGAGGAAGTCGTGCACACCCCCGAGGGTCTGCGCGCCCGGAAGGGCGAGATCGTCGGCCTTTCGGGCCTGGCCGGACACGGGCAGGCCGAGGCGCTGGCCCGGCTCTACCTCGGGGCCACCTCTTCGTGGCGCAGCCCGCGCGAGGCGGGGATGGTCTTTGTCGCCGGGGACCGGGGCAGGGACGGCGTGCTGCCGCTCTGGTCGATCCTGCGCAACGCCTCGATCTCGATCCTGCCGCAGATCGCCCGGCGCGGCATGGTCGACCGCACCCGCGAGGCCGAGATCACCGCCGAATGGAAGACACGCATCGGCATCCGCACCGATGACGTGGCCAACCCCATCCTGTCGCTCTCGGGCGGCAACCAGCAAAAGGTGCTCTTCGCCCGCGCGCTCGCCTCCGCCGCCCCGGTGGTGGTGATGGACGACCCGATGCGCGGCGTCGACGTGGGCACCAAACAGGACGTCTATGCCATGATCCGCGCCGAGGCCGGCAAGGGCCGCACCTTCCTTTGGTATTCGACCGAGACCGAGGAGGTCTGCCAGTGCGACCGCGTCTTCGTCTTCCGCAACGGCGAGATCTCCGCCGAGCTGACCGGCGACGAGATCACCGAGGAGCGCATCCTCGAGGCCTCCTTCGAGATGGAAGGGGCGTGACGTGAAGCTCTTTGCGAAATACCGGATCCTCTTGCCCGTGGTCTCTCTGGCGGTGCTGCTGGCGGCGACCTTCTACATGCAGCCGCGGGCGATGAGCTACTTCGGGCTCAACTTGCTGTTCAATCTCGCGGTACCCATCGCGCTGGCCACCATCGCGCAGATGATGATCATCATGGTCAACGACATTGACCTCTCGCTCGGCGCCTTCGTGTCGCTGGTGGCCTGCGTGACGGCGACCTTCCTCAACGACAGCCCGATGCTGGGCCTGCTGATCCTGCTGGCGCTGGTCCTGTGCTACGCCGCGCTCGGAGCGCTGATCCACGCGCTCGATCTGCCCGCCATCGTGGTGACCCTGGGCATGTCCTTTGTCTGGGGCGGGCTGGCGCTCTTCATCCTGCCGTCGCCCGGCGGCGCGAGCCCCGGCTGGCTGCGCGCGCTGATGACCGTCAAGCCGCCCTACATCCCCATGGCGGTCTGCGCCTCGGTGATCATCGCGGTGGTCACCCACCTGCTGATCATCCGCTCCGGCATCGGTACGGTGCTGCGCGGGGTCGGCGGCAACGCCCGCTCGGTGCAGCGCGCCGGCTGGCCGGTGGTGCGCCTGAAGGCGCTGGCCTATGGCCTCGCCGGGCTTTTCGGGGTCTTCGCGGGCATGGCGCTGGTCGGCCTGACCACTTCGGCAGATGCCAATATCGCGCTGCGCTACACCTTGCTGTCCATCGCCGGTGTAATCCTCGGCGGCGGCGAGTTCACCGGCGGCAAGGTAAGCCCGGTGGGCGCGGTCATCGGCGCGCTCACCCTGACGCTCGCCGCGTCTTTCCTGAGCTTCCTGCGGCTCTCGCCCGATTGGCAGATCGGCGCGCAGGGGGCGATCCTGATCCTTGTCCTGACGGCGCGGCTGCTCTTCACCCGCCGCGACGCGCAGGCGTGAGGAGGAGGCGCGCATGAAACTGATCCAAAAACCCTGGCTCTGGTCCTGGGTCGCCGCCGCCGCCGCCTTCGCACTCACCGTTGCACTGACCGAGGGGCGCGGTGCCGGAGAGCTGGCCTATGCCGCGCTCAGCTTCGGCGCCTTTGCCGCCATCGTCGGCCTCGGGCAGATGCTGGTGATCACGCTTGGGCCCGGCAACGTGGACCTGTCGATCCCGGCCACCATGACTCTCTCGGGAACTCTGGCACTGAAGGCCATGGGCTCGGACCCCGGCACGGCTTGGATGGGGCTCGGCGTGGCGATCCTCGTGGGTCTGGGCACCGGCCTTGCCAACTTCGCACTGATCTACCTGCTGCGGCTGCCGCCGATCATCGCCACGCTCGCCGCCTCGCTGCTCTACCAGTCGCTGGCGATCTGGTCGAACCGCGGCCTGCGCATCAAGCCGCCCGCCGGGCTCGCCGATTTCGCCACCGGGCGTAGCTTCGGTATCCCCAACGTGGCGCTGGTGGGGTTGGGCCTGTCGCTAATGATCTGGCTGCTGCTCGAACGCTCGGTCTGGGGGCGCTGGCTGCTGGCCTCGGGGCAGAACCTGCGCGCCGCGCGCCTCGCGGGGGTGCCGGTCGAGGCGGTGCGGGCCGCCACCTATGTCGCCGTCACCGTCTTTGCGGCCGTCGCGGGCTACCTGCTGGCCAGCTTCTCGGGCGGCGCTGCGCTCAACATGGGGGCCGAATACCTGCTGATGTCGATTGCCGTCGTGGTGATCGGCGGCACCTCGATCGCCGGCGGCATGTCCAACGTGCCGGGCGTCTGGGGCGCCTCGCTCTTCATGTTCCTCGTCGTCTCCATGCTCAACTCCTACGGCGCGGGCGCCGGGGTGCGCATGGTGCTGACCGGTCTCATCATCATCGGCATCGTCATTGCCGCCAGCACGAGGAGGGTCCAGAGATGATCCGCACGCCCGAGCACCTGGAAATCCACGACGAGAGGTTCCGAAGTCTCGTCCACCCGATGGGCAAGCTGGAACAACTCTGCAGCGGGTTCACCTGGACCGAGGGGCCGGTGTGGTTCGGTGACCGGAATGCGTTGATCTTCTCAGAGATCCCCTCGCAGACCATGTATCAATGGACCGAAGGGCAGGGGCTGAGCGTCTTCCGGGAGCAGAGCCAGTTCAACAACGGCAACACCCGCGATCCCGGGGGGCGGCTGGTGGGGTGCCGGCACGGCACGCGGGACGTGGTGCGGACCGAGTACGATGGCGGGCTGACCGTGCTCGCGTCCGAGCACGAGGGCAAGCGTCTCAATTCGCCCAACGATGTGGTGGTCAGCTCCGACGGCGCGGTGTGGTTCACCGATCCGACCTACGGCATCATCTCGAACTTCGAGGGCAACCGCGCCGAGCCCGAACAGACGGCCCGCCATGTCTTTCGCATTCCGCCCGAGGGCGGCGCGCCGGTGCCGGTGATCTCGGATTTTGCCCAACCCAATGGCCTGTGTTTCTCGCCGGACGAGTCGATCCTCTATGTGGCCGAGAGCGGCTCGAGCCATGACGACACCGTTCCCCCGGTGATCCGCAAGTACGCGGTGGACGGCGGCACTCTGACGCTGCTCGGAGATTTCGCGACGCTCGACTGCGGCCTACCGGATGGGATGCGCTGCGACGCGCTCGGCAACCTCTGGTCCTCGGCCGGGGACGGGGTGCATTGCTTCGCGCCCGACGGCACGCTCCTGGGAAAGATCCTCGTGCCCGAGGTGGTGGCCAACCTCTGTTTCGGCGGGCCGGACGGGCAGCGCATGTACATCACCGCAACCAGTTCGGTCTACCGCGTCTTCGTCGACGTGAAAGGTGCCGAGCCCTGGACCCGCAGCGCCCGCGCGTGACGGCGCATTCATTGTTCCCCCAATACGCCCGCCGGAGGCGAGCGCACGCCTCTGGTTCCCGCGCCGCTGTCAAAAACCCGTGTCCGTGTTCTTTGGAACACGGGCCGGGCTCTTTCCGTTGCATATCCAGACGCGCCGAACACGGCGCCGGACTGCAAGACAGATGGAAGGAGATATCTCATGACTGCCATCAGAAACGCAAAGATCCTGATCATCGCCACCCACGGCTTCGAGCAATCTGAGCTGGAATTTCCGCGCGACCAACTGCGCGTGAAGGGCGCAGACGTGCATGTCGCAACGCTCGACGGCAAGTCGATCAAGGGCTGGGAAGGCTCCGACTGGGGCCGCGAGGCCGAGGCCGAGGCCAAGATTGCCGACGTCAACTCGCATGACTACGACGCGCTGGTGATCCCGGGCGGCCAGATCAACCCCGACCTGCTGCGGGTCGAGCCCGCGGTAATCAACCTCGTCAAGGACTTCCACAACGAGGGCAAGGTGATCGCCGCCGTCTGCCACGCGCCCTGGGTGCTGGTCGAGGCCGGTATCGTGAAGGGCCGCGAGGTGACTTCCTACCACTCGATCAAGACCGACGTGGTGAACGCGGGCGGCAACTGGGTCGATGAAGAGGTGGCCTGCGACAAGGGCATCATTACCAGCCGCAAACCCGATGACCTGAAGGCCTTCGTCTCGAAGATCGTCGAGGAGATCGAAGAAGGTCAACACGATCGCAAGGCGGCCTGACCCTTCCGTACCGTCTTGTGACCACTGGCCGCGCCGGGCAACCGGCGCGGTCTTTTGCCGTCTCAGCGCAGGTTCGGCCCGAAGAATTCCTCGGGGCTCATCAGCCCGCCGAGCCGCGCCGCACCGTAAAACTGGGTGGCGATCTCACCGTCGCCGACCAGCAGCACAGATGCCCCGGGCAGCCGCAGTGGGTCGAGCAGCGCGCGAACCCCTGCGCGGGCCGCGGACCACGGGAGCGGTGGCTCGGGCAGAGGAACGCAGTGGGCAAAGCCGCAGCCGGTCAGCTCTGCAAGATCACTCCGGAAGGGCTCGGGAGGCTCGTCCGCTGGGGCAAAACAAAGCAGGTGCACGTCGCGCATGGCGCGCAGGTGCGCGCGCCGCGGCTCGGGCATCTGCAGCGTCCGGGAAAAGCGCAGCCTCAGGGCATCGGGGAGGAAGGCAACAGCCCGGATATCGGTGCCGCAAAAGGCGCGCAGCGCGAGGTAGTCGCGAGGGGACATGCCCAACTCTGCGGCGCGGCGCATCTGCATCCGCAAGGCGATGCCCGAGGGGGCCTTGCGCGCAGCCTTGGCGCGCCGCCAACGCTCGACGGCCAGAAGTGAAGGCGGCTCGAGCGCGGGGCCGCGATTGTGGCCAACTGGCGGTGGAGAGTGAGGGCAAAGGCTGTCGGCCATGGTTGTTCTGCACGCGGAAACACTTTTGCCGCAGATTTTACCTCTCGGTTTCGGGGTCAAGTACAGTGCACGGCAAAACCCCGATATTGTCCCCGCTCTGTCCAAGTCCTGCCCCATTCCGGGGCAATATCTTGGGCCAAAGAACGTTTACGAGGTGACGGGTATGGATCGACTGACCGAAATGGAGGCCTTTGCCACGGTGGTGGACCAGGGTGGGTTCACCGACGCGGCGAAGAAGATGGGAATCTCTAAGTCGGCCGTGTCGAAACATGTCTCCTCGCTGGAGGCGCGCCTCGGCGCGCGGCTGCTGAACCGCACGACCCGCCGCGTGTCGCCCACCGAGATCGGCCTTGCCTATTACGACCGGGCGCGCCGCGTGCTGAACGACGCGGGCGAGGCGGACGCTTTGGTCACCTCGATGCAATCGGCACCCTCGGGGCTGCTGCGCATCTCGGTGGCGACGGATTTCGGTGTGAACCACCTCAGCCCGGTGCTGGGCGAGTTCCTCGCCGAGTTCCCGGACATCACCGTCAACATGGTGCTCAACAACCGCTACGTCGAGTTGATCTCGGAAGGCTTCGACATGGCGGTGCGCATCGGTGAGCTGGAGGACAGCACGCTGCGCGCCCGCAAGCTGACCGACACCACCAAGCGCATGATCGCCTCGCCGAACTACTTCCAGCGCTTCGGGCGGCCGCAGCGCATCGACGATCTTAACGAGCACAAGCTGCTGCACTATTCCAACCAGTCCTCGGGCAACGTCTGGAAGGTGACTGCGCCGTCGGGCGAAAAGCGGCAGGTGCGCACGGCGGGCTGGCTGTCGGTGAACGACGGGCAGTCGCTGCTGAACGCCTGCATCGCCGGGCTCGGCATCGCCTACCTGCCGTCCTACCTCTACGCGGATGCGATGAAGCAGGGGCTGGTCGAGGATGCGATCCCCGATCTGCCGGTCGAGACTCAGGGCATCTACGCCGTCTACCCGCCGGGTCGCTTCACTCAGCCGAAGGTCCGCGCCTTCATCGATTTCCTCGTGCACGCCTTTGCCGACAAGGGTCCGCACGACTGGTAGGTCTTTATTCCTCGGGCTGTCCACGAAAGCCCACCTGCGCCCCGGTCTCAGGCCGGGGCGTTTTTTTTGCTGGCAGCCCCGCTAATCGACAATGGCCGCTGGTTGGGCGAGCCCGTCAAAGATCAATTTGCTGCGCCGCAGAATCAGCTCGACGCAGTCGGGGATGCAAGCACCGTCGTAGATGGATGGGCGCAGCCCGTGGGAATAGATCGCGTAGAAGGAATTGAGCGCCTCTATCAGCTCGTCGTCCGTGCGATGGGTGAATTGTGGCGCATCGCGCAGTGCCTGCAGGAGCGGCGCGAGCGCCTGCCTTAATTGTAGGCGGTTCTCGACTTCGGTCTCGGCGGGCCATTGCCAGAAATAGGCCTGCATCACGGCGAGAAGTCGCGGATCTTCAAGGTCACCTTTCACGTAGACAGTCACGATATGGCGAAGCTTTTCCTCGAAGGAGGCGTGCATCGGAACCGAGTCCGAAAGCTTATCTATCTGAGATGCGTTGTTTTCCTGGATAAGGGCGTAGAGAAGCCCGGCCTTGGAATGGAAATAGACGTTGATCATGGCATGGGTCACACCGGCCATCCGGGCGATTTGCGTGACCGAGACATTGTGGTAGCCATGCTCGTCAAAGAGCTGCCGGGCAGCGGCCGTCAGGCGCGCGCGCGTCGCTGCACTCTTCTCTTCCCGGCTTCGGTGGCGGCTCACTGAAGTATCCATCTGCCAAAGATTACGGCACGAAACAGGAAAGTCTATGACATTGTTATTAACAATGTTGAAAAACTGTCGCCCTCGCTACATAAGCGCGGGCGGGTCACGAGTGCCCAGGGTAGCCGGAGAGTCTGAATGGACAAGTTTGCCGAACTAAGAGCCTTCACGCATGTGATGGACCATGGTGGTTTCACTGCGGCGGCAGATGCGCTCGGCATGTCCAAGGCGGCGGTTTCCAAGAACGTCGCGGCGCTGGAGCGCCGGCTCGGGCTGAAGCTCTTCGAACGCACCACGCGGCAGGTCCGTCCGACCACCGAGGGCAACCACTACTACCGCTGGACGCGACAACTGCTCGCCGAGGCCGACTGGGCCGACACCTGTGCCCGAGCCCTCGCCGAGCCGCAGGCCGCTGCGCTGCGTATCGCCGCGCCGGCGGAACTCGTCGAGCACATGATCGTACCGCGGCTGGGCCGGTTCCTCGCATCGCACCCCGACCACTCGGTGGTGTTCGAGCCGCTTGGGTCCGAGGGATGTGACCTGACGCTGAGCACCGAGACCGGCGAGCAGATGGAAGGCCGCCCGATCGCTGTGAGCGCCCATGTGGTCGTCGCGTCGTCGCTCTATCTTGCCACGCAGGGCCGGCCCGAAAGCGCCAGCGAGCTTGCCAGCCATCGCCTGCTCCACCTGCCGGCGGAGCAGGAAGGCGTGATCTGGACGCTGACCGACCGCCGTGGTGCGGTGACCCCTGTCACCGCCGAGCGGCGCATCGAAATGGCCGACACCCGTTCTGTGCTCGAAGCCGCGCTTGCAGGTCTCGGCGTTGCCTGCCTGCCCGATTTCGTCGTGGCCCGCGATCTCAGCGTCGGTCGTCTGACCCGGGTGCTGCCCGAGTACGACTCGGCGCGCCGGGTGATCCTGTCGCGCACCGAAACCGGTGGTCCGGCGCGGGAACTCGCGATGGAGTTCGAATCCTACCTCGACTCCGCGCTGCGCGAGCAGGGTGCGCCGCTGGCCGGCCGCGCCGGCGATCTCACCCCCTGACCACCTTCTGACCGCTCATGTCGCGGTCCGATGCAGTGACCCGGCCCCGGGGCCGGGCTCACTCCACGGCGGGGAGCAGCACGACCTCGACCCGCCGGTTCTCCCTGCGACCCTCGTCGCTGAGATTGCTGGCGAGCGGCGCTAGGTAGCCCGCGCCATCTGCCTCCATCTGGCTGGCGGGAATGCCCTTTTCCAGCAGATAGCTGCGCGCGGCCTGCGCGCGGCTGCGGGAGATCTCCACATTTGCCGCGGATGTGCCGGTGGCATCTGTGTGTCCGACAAACAGAACGCGCCGCGCCGGGTCGGCGCTCAGGTACTCGGCCAGCGTGTCGAGCGAGGCGACATTGCCGGGGGCCAGTGCCTCGGCACCGCTGGCAAAGGCGAGATCGAGCAGCACCGCGTGCCCCTCCGCTTCGAGAGTCTGTATGAGGTCCGGCGTGCTGCTGGCCACCACGGGCGGCTCGGCGTCATCGCCGGTCGCAGTGCCGGTCGCAGTGCCAATCTCCTCGCCGACTTCCTCACCTTCGGTCCCGCCAGGCGGCGAAGGCGATGCGCGGATGACCTGCACGAATCCCGTTGCGGGGCTGTGGCTGACTAGAAGTGTCAGGTAGTCGCCCTCGGGGCTGCGCGCCGAGAGGAAGCGATAGGCGCTGAGGTCCACGTACATGGCGGGCCCCTTCATCACCTCGGTCGCGAAGCGGAAGTCGAAGCCGCCGCAGACCCGCGCCGCGCAGTCGAGCAGGATGCTCCAGCCTGCCTCTTCGAACTGCGCGCGCAGGGGCGCGATGATCTGCAGGGAGGTTAGCCCGGTCGCGTCGATCCGCCAGGCCTGACGATGGATACGGCCCTCGACGCTCTGCGTGACGACGCCTTCCATCTCGGTCCAGGGCGCGACGGGCACCTCGTAGCTGCCGGGGTCGGTGATGCGCTCGGCGGCGAGCCGTGCGGTGCCGGGCAGCGCAAGGTCGAAGGCCTGCGCGGGCACGGCTGCTAGCAGCGCCAGCGCGAGGGCGGGAAGGAGGCGCTCAGCGCGCCTGCGCGTGGTAGTCGTCATTCGGCCGCATATCGGTGGCGCTTGCCACCCGGTTGGTCATGTTGAAGAACGCCGCCACGTTGACGATGTCCCAGATGTCGCGCTCGGAGAAGCCCGCGTCGCGCAGCGCCTCGCGGTCGTACTCGGCGATCTCGGCGCTGCTCTTGGTCAGCTTCTCGGCAAAGTGCAGCATGGCGCGGTGGCGGTGGTTCAGGTCGGCGACGCGCCAGTTCATCACCAGCATTTCGCCGAGCTTCGGATCGCCCGACAACTCGCGCACGGCGGCGCCATGTGCGGTCAGGCAATAGAAGCAGCGGTTGATCGAGGAGACCACCACGGCGATCATCTCGCGCTCGAGCTTGCTCAGCCCGGAGTCCGCCAGCATCAGCTCGTTGTAGATCGCGGTGAAGGCGTCGAGCTTGGCGATGTCGAAGGCGTGGGCCTTCAGCACGTTTGGAACCATGCCCAGCTTTTCCTCGCAGATGTCGAAGTATTTCTGCGTCCGCTCTGGCAGCGGGTCGACCATCGGCAGGTCGAGGGCGGTGGGCAGGTCCTTGGTCATAGGGTCAGTTTCCGGGCTTGATGCGGTAGTGGTACTGTCCCACAAGCTCCATGCCGAGGGAAGCGTAGAGCCCGTTCGCCGGGTCATTGTCGGTCAGGCAGGCCAGCGACATGTAGCGCGCGCCCTTGCTCTCGGCCCAGATCGCGGCGCGCCGCATCATCGCGGTGCCGACGCCCTTGCCGCGGTGGGCGTCCAGTACCTCAAGCGCGTGAACCATGGCGATGCCCTCGTGGATGGCGCAGTACCCGGCGCCCGCGGGCTTGTCGGAGACCCGCCCGAAAAGTCCGGTCTTCGGCCCTTTGGCGCGTTCCATTACACCGACCCGGGATGGCCCGATGCCGCCCGCCTCCCAGATCTCGCGCATCACCGCCAGCGGCTCCCAGAGCGCGAAGGCGCTCATTCGGTGCGGCGGAGTCTCGGTCAGCAGACCGATCTTGCACACCCAGAGGTTCACCGGGTCGATGATGTCATAGCCGCGCGACTCCAGCGCCACGTCCAGCGCCGTCTCGCCATCGCGGATCATGAAGAGAGGCTCTTGCCGCATCATCCGCTGCGCCTGTTCCGCGGCCTGCAGGTCGTCCGGGCTCCAGCCGTCCTCGGCTGTGATGCAGGACACGCGCTTTCCGCCGCCACCACCCTCGCGCAGCAGCCAGGGACCGGCGGCCACCGTCGAGGCGGCAGGCCAGGTGTTGTCGAGTGTGGCGTAGAGGCGGGGAAGGTCTGGCGTCATTCTTGCACTCTGCCGGTCTCTCGCGGCGGGCAGGGTGCCCGCGCAGGCCGGAACGGGTTACGATCGGTGTCCCTATCTATGGCGGCAGCGCGGCACGAGAGCAATCGCTGCGGCCTATCGGGGGATCAGGTCTCGGGAAACAGCGCCGCGAGCCGTGTCATTGCCGCATCAACCCGCGCGCCCTCGGAGCCGCGGATGACGATATTGGCGCCGTAGACACCGTCCTTTTGGAACGGGTAGGAGCCGATCGACAGGTCGGTGAACTCGGCGGCCAGCGCCGAGAGCGGCCCGGCGATCTCGCCCTCGCCGCGCTGGATACGCAGCGATTGCGACAGCAGCGGCGCGCCGCCGGTCAGCGTGGGCAGCACGCTTGCCACCATCGCCTCGAAGACCGAGGGTACACCCGCCATGACGTGGACGTTGCCGAGGGTGAAGCCGGGGGCGATGGAGACCGGGTTGTCGATCAGCGTGGCGCCGTCGGGGATGCGGGCCATGCGCTGGCGGGCCTCGTTGAACTCGGACCCCTGCCGCTCGTAGTGGGCAGCGAGCAGGTCGTAGGCATCCTGTCGCACGCCGATCGAGGCACCGAAGGCCGCAGCGACTGCGTCGGCGGTGATGTCGTCATGGGTCGGCCCGATGCCGCCCGAGGTGAAGACGTGGTCAAAGGCTGCGCTCAGCGCCTTGACCGCGGCGACGATGGCGGCCTGATCGTCCGAGACCATGCGCGCCTCGCGCAGGTCGATGCCCTGCTTGGTCAGCTGCTGCGCAAGGTAGTGCATATTTGAATCGCGGGTCCGTCCCGAGAGGATCTCGTCCCCGATGACCAGCATGGCTGCGGTGGGGTTGGCCATGGTTCTGCTCTCCTTGCGCCGGTTGTCGCCCTTGGTATAGGCCCCGGCACCGCGCTTTCAAACCCCTCCGATCACAGGATGATTTGCGGGGCTCACGACAGGCGGTGACGGAACAGCCAGCCGGCCAGCGGCAGCGTCACTGCAGCGACGCAGAGCAGCGGCACGAAGGCGGCCCCGACCTCGGCCAGACCCGCACCCTCGAGATAGACGCGCCGCACCAGGTCGACCCCGAAACGCAGCGGGTTCGCGTAGGTCACCCATTGCAGCACCTCCGGCATATTGCGGATCGGGGTGAGCAGTCCCGACAGCAGCATCAGCGGCATGACGATCAGGAAGGTGTAGAGCATCGCCTGCTGCATGGTCAGCGCCACCGCCGAGATCGACAGGCCGATACCGACCGAGGCCAGGGTGAAGCTCGCGAGCCCGAGATAGAGCAGCCAGACCGAGCCGACCATGGGAATGCCGAACCAGAACAGGATGATGAGAAAGATCAGCGTCGATTGCAGGATGCCCACGGTCATCGTCGGCAGCGCCTTGCCGATCAGGATCTGCAGCGGTGTCAGCGGGGTGACCAGGAGCTGGTCGAAGGTGCCCTGTTCCCGTTCGCGCGCCACCGACAGGGCCGAGAGCAGCAGCGTCTGGATCATGCTCAGCGCGGCGATCAGTGGCGGCATCAGGTTCCAGCGCGACTCGAGGTTGGGATTGAACCAGGCGCGGCGGTCGATGGTCACCAGCGGCACCGCGCCGCGCGCGACATTGAAGGCGGCAACCACCGAGGCGATCTGGGCCGAGGCCGCCCCCGCGGTCGCCGAGTTACGCCCGTCGAGGATGACCTGAAGCGGCGCCTGCCGGTCCGTCGCCAGCCGCGCCTCGAAATCCGGCGGGATGCCCAGCACCAGCAAGGCGTCGCCGCTGTCGATCACCGCGGCGATCTGGCTCGCATTGTCCAGCGTCGCCACGCGGGTGAACACCCCGCCGCCGTCGAGGCTGGTCAGCAGCTCGGTCGAGGCCGCGCCGCGGCTCTGGTCGAGCACCGCGTAGGGCACATGGGTCAGATCGTAGGTCGCGCCGTAGCCGAAGAGCAGAGATTGCAGGATCGCCGGCATCAGCAGCAGCGCGCGGCTCGACGGATCCTTGAAGAGGTCGCGGAACTCCTTGCGGATCAGCGCGACGATCTGCGCGAGGTAGGCGAGGGCGGCCTGCATCGCTCAGTCCATCGTCTTGCGCAGGGCGCGGCAGGTGAAGGTGATCAGCACGGCGGCATAGAGCGACAGGATCAGGCTCGAGCGCAGGATGTCGGGCCAGTAATCGCCGGCCATGAACAGCGTCTTGATCAGCCCCATGAAATGCGTGGCGGGCAGCAGTTGCGAGATCGCCCGGATCACCGTCGGCACATTGCGCAGGTCAAAGACGAAGCCCGAGAGCATCAGCGCCGGCATGAAGCTGACCAACAGGGCGATCTGGCTGGCGGCGAACTGGTTGCGCGCCAGCGCCGAGATCAGCAACCCGAGCGAGAGCGACACCAGCAGGTAGAGCAGGGAGACCGCGACGATGATCGGCAGCGAGCCCCGCATCGGCACCTCGAAGAGCCAGCGCGCTGCCAGCAGGCACATGACGAGGTCGATGGTGCCGATCACCATGTAGGGCGCGAGCTTGGCCAGCACGAGTTCCAGCGGTCGCACCGGGGTGACGAAGATCGCCTCGAGCGTGCCGCGCTCCCATTCCCGCGCGACCAGAAGCGAGGTCAGGAAGGCACCGATCAGGGTGAGGATCAGCACCAGGAGCCCGGGGACGAGGAACCATGTGCTCTCGCCGGGCTCGTTGAACCAGGTGCGCTGCACGATGACCACGCTGCCGGCCGCAGCCTGCGTGCCGCCCATCCGCTCGGCCCGCTTCTCCAGCGGCACGGACAGGGCGCCGGTCACATAGCCTTCGATGGCATTGGCGGTGGTCGAGTCCACGCCGTTCAGGATGAGCTGTACCCGCGCTTCCCCGAGCGCGAGTTGGCGCAGGAAATCATGCGGCACGCGCAGGAGGGCGTCGATCTCGCCGCCCATCATCCCCGCCTCGGCTTCGTGCATGTCGTGCATCCAGACCGGCGATAGGTAGGTCGAGCCGGTCAGCCCCATGGCCGCCTCGCGCGCCGCCTGCGAGTTGTTCTGCATCACCACCGCGATGCGCGCATCCTTCACGTCGAAGGACAGCCCGTAGCCGAAGAGCAGTATCAGCACCACCGGCAGCAGCAGGCCGACGAAGAGGTTGCTGCGGTCGCGCAGCAGCTGCCGGGTCTCCTTGCGGGTGAGCGCGCGCAGGCGCAGGAGAAAGCCGGGTGCGCTCATGCCGCGGCCTCCCGCGTGGCGCGGTGCGCGCGGGCCTGTTCGACGATGCCGATGAAGGCGGTGTTCATGTCGGCGCCATCCTCCGCCCCGGCCTTTTCGCGAACCTCTTGCGGCGTGCCGATGACCAGCATTTCGCCCGCGTCCTGGATCGCGATGCGGTCGCAGTACTCGGCTTCCTCCATGAAATGGGTGGTCACGATGATGGTCACGCCGGACCCGGCGAGCCCGGTGATGGTCCGCCAGAAGGCGCGCCGGGCGAGCGGGTCGATGCCGCTGGTGGGCTCGTCGAGAAAGAGGATCTGCGGCGCGTGCAGCAGCCCAGTGGCCATAGCGAGCCTCTGTTTGTAGCCGGCGGGCAGTAGGCCGCTGCGGGCGTCCGGCTCCAGGTCGAAACGGGCGAGCGCCTCGCGCACCCGGGCCCTCAGCAGCTTGCCGCGCAGCCCGTAGGCACCCCCGAAGAACTCGAGGTTCTCGCGGACGCTGAGATTGCCGTAGAGCGAGAACTTCTGCGCCACGTAGCCGATCCGGGCGCGTGCGCGGGCCCGGGCGGTGCGCAGGTCCCGCCCGGCGACCTCGAGGTGCCCCTCGGTGGCGGGCAGCAAGCCGCAGAGCATGCGAAAGGTCGTCGTCTTGCCCGCGCCATTGGGTCCGAGCAGGCCGAAGATTTCGCCGGGCATGACCTCGAAAGAGGTGCTGGCCACCGCCGTGAAGTCACCGAAGCGCCGCACGAGGTCGCGCACCGAGATGATCGGCTTGGCCGGGTCGGGCGTGGTAACGGGCGCTTCGTGGGCCGCGTCGGGCAGGGCGGGCTCGGCGTGGCCCTCGTGCTGGCGCAGCAGCAGCATGAAGGCGTCTTCGAGGGTCTCGGCGCGAGGCGCGGAGACGGCCCCGTCGAGCAGCGTGGCCAAGGCGTCGTCATCGGCCTGCGGCTGGCGCACGTAATGCACCGCGCCGCCATGGGGTGTCGCGTCGATGACCAGTTCAGGCGCCCCGAGCAGACGGGCCTGCAGGGTGCGCGGGTGCATGTCCAGCGGCGGCGCGGCGGCAAGGGTCAGCCCGGTGGCGCGGGCGCGCAGCTGCGCGGGCGTGCCGCTGGCGAGAATGCGTCCGCGGTTCATCACGTGGACCTGCGCGCAGCGCGCCGCCTCGTCCATGTAGGCAGTGCTGACGATGACGCTCAGCCCGTCGTCGTCCACCAGTTGCTGCACGATGGTCCACAGGTCGCGGCGCGACAGCGGGTCGACCCCGACGCTGGGCTCGTCGAGCAGCAGGAGGTCCGGCGCGCGCACCAGCGTGCAGGCCAGCCCGAGCTTCTGCTTCATGCCGCCCGACAGCTTACCCGCAGGACGTGCGGTGAAGCGCGCCATGTCGGTCATCTCCAGAAGGCGCGCGAAGCGGGGGCGGCGCTCGGCCTGCGGGACCCGGTGCAGGTCGGCGTAGAGGTCGAGGTTCTCCTGCACGCTCAGGTCCTCGTAGAGGCCGAAGCGCTGCGGCATGTAGCTGATGCGGTCCTGCACCTGCTGCGGATCGGCGGCGACATCGGTTCCCAGCACCTCGAGCTGCCCGCCGCCGGGCGTCAGCAGCCCGGCGATCATCCGCAGCAGAGTTGTCTTGCCCGCGCCGTCCGGCCCCACAAGCGCGGTCAGCTCGCCGGGCCGGACGGTAAGCGACAGGGCGTCGATGGCCTGCACCATGCCACCGCCGGGTGCCTCGAAAGCGCGGTGCAGGCCCTCGGCGACGACCGTCGCCGCGGTCATTGGTCGATGCCGCCAGAGGTGCCGAGCGGGATCCGCACGGTGACCGGCTGGCCGAGCCGCAGCGCGTCCTGGGGATCGTCCACGGTGATGCGGGTCTCGTAGACGAGGCTGGTGCGCAACTCTTCGGTCTGGACCGGCTTGGGCGTGAATTCCGCCACCGAGGAGATGTAGCCGATGGTGCCCGTCACCGGCAGATCGGGCGCGCTGTCGGTGATTACCTCCGCCTGCATTCCGGGGGCGATGCGGCCAAGATCGGGCTCGCTCACGTAGACGCGGACCCACTTGGGCTGGGTGATCGCAAGGGCGAAAACCGGGAGCTGCGGCGTGGCCTGATCGCCGGGCTCCAGCAAGCGTGAACGCACCACGGCGTCGATGGGCGCGGTCAGCGTCCCGAGGTCGATCTGGTGGCGCAGCAAGGCGAGATTGGCCCGTGCGGCGGCAAGATCGGCCTCGGCGGCAGCAATGTCCTCCTGTCGCGCCCCTGCCTTGGCCAGATCCAGAGCGGCGCGGACCTCGGCGACCTTGGCATCCGCCGCCTCCGCCTCGCTCTGCGCGTGGTCGACGGTCTGGACGCTGACCGCGCCGCTCGACGAGGATTGCAACCGTTGTGCCCGGCTAAGGTCCTGCGCAGCGCGGGCGGCGGTCGCCTCGGCGGACACGAGCTGCGCCTGCACCTGCGCGATTTCTTCCGGCCGGGTCCCGTTCTGCAGGCGCAACAGGCTCTGGCGGGCGGCCTCGACCTGCGCCGACGCCTGATCGGATTGCAACTCGAGCGTGCGGGTGTCGAGGACGCCGATCACCTGTCCCTCGGTGACCCGGTCACCTTCCTCGGCCCGCAGCTCCGTGATCCTGCCGCTCCCGTCGAAGGCCAGCGCCACCTGCCGGATATCGACGTTGCCATGCAATTCGAGAAGATCCGGAGTGCCGGGTTCCTGCCCGTAGTAGCGCCACGTGGCGGTGCCTGCGGCGGCAAGGGCGATGACGATCAGGAGGGCCTTTTTCATGCTCAGCGTCCCCGTGCGGGCAGAGATTGCGATTCTGCGTCGGTCGGATTAAATTAAAAGAGATTTAGACTAAACCCGCAACCCCGAGGGTGTGCATCAGGCGATGAGGAATTTCGCGATAGGGATCGCCCGGAAGAACCGGACCGACCGGACAGACCGGGCAGGGAAGCTGCAGGCCGGTGCGGGGCAGGGTGCGTCGCTGCCGTTCCGCAAGGTATCCTGCGCAGCGAGGGGCCGCGTTCAATGAGCCGCCGGCCGCGCCCGACCCGTACGGATGGCGAGGCAACCCGCGCGCGTCTTCTCGAGGCCGCGGGCCGTCTTTTTGCCGCAGGCGGCTTCGCCGAGACCACAAATACCGCGATTGCCGCGGAGGCGGAGGCGGATATTGCCTCGATCAACTACCACTTCCGCAGCCGAGCCGGGCTCTACCGCGAGGTGCTTCTCGAAGCCCATCGCCGGATGATCACGGTGGGCGAGCTGACCGCCATCGCCGAAACGGCCATGTCGCCGCAGGAGAAACTGCGGGCCTTCATCGCGCGGATCGTCGAGCAGGGCGTGCAGGGCCAGGGTTGGCACGCGCGCGTGCTCAGCCGTGAAGTGCTGTCGCCCTCGTCGCACCTGGAATTCCTCCCGGTCTCGGAGATCGGTGCGAAGATGGAGATCGTCCTGCGAATCCTCTCCGAGATCACCGGGCTGGAACCGCAGGACCCGGCCTTGCGCCGCAGCCTCTTCAGTGTGCTCGGACCCTGCGCGATGCTCCTTGTCGCCGCGCCGAGGATTTCGCCGCTGGCGGACGACGTGCTGGAGACGGATCGCGATGTGCTGGTCGAGCACCTGTGCAGCTTCGCTTTGGGCGGGCTGGCTGCGATCTCCGGAGAGCGGTGACGCAGGGTCAGATCTCTTAAACCGCAGGTCGGGATGGCGGCCGCCGACGGGCTCCGTCAGGGCAAGCCCAAGCAATTTTCCTAGAAAGCGCTGGACAGTTGCAAAAACTTCATGTGTGGTGGGCAACGACGCGAAATTATGGTCGACCCACCGAGTGGCTATCTCGGCAGATCGACCAGCAAGATGGCGCTTTGGGAGGAGTAGCCATCTTCAGCGATCCGGTCGCTCCTCGGGAGGTTTGGGGCGGCCGGATACCTTTCTTACTAAATATGCTGCACTTGAGAGCAACGGACCCGGAAGCGATTTCCGCATCCGGTCGTTTTTGTCGCAGGTGTCCTTGGGGCAATTGCTCAATCCATGGGCATATTCCCGGTATCACCCGCATGGATGGTGGCCGCTGCGAGTCGCAGCGCAGCGTGACGCTGCTGCGATGGGTACGAAGATGGGCACGAAACGGACCGCCCATCGAGCTTTCTCCGGCGGTTGCGAGGGGCCGCAGCCATGCGTCTGGGTCAGAACGGGTCTGCATTCCTGACCATTGTTCGGCTGAGCGGCCGCGGCTAAATTAAGCCCACGACGCAGCGATGCGTCACCGGGTTTCCTGGAACTCTCTCCTCCTCCCTGAGTTCCGGAAATTGGCGGCGACCCCTCTCCTCCTCCCTGGGGTCGCCGCTCCTCCCTCCTCCAATTTTTGGCTGTGTCTGATGCGGCTCTGCTGCTGGTGCTCCGCACCGGGCTTTCGCCGTGCAATGCGCTCCCGAGGGCATTTGCGAAGCGGGGCAGCCACCCCGCTCCACAGATTTCTCAAGCCACGGATCTCAGGTCAGAGGCCTCGCACCAGACGCAGCGCATCGTAGATCGCCGCATGGGTGTTGCGCGCGGCGACCGCATCGCCGATGCGGAACAGGCGGAAGCCGGCGTCGGGGTTGCGGATCACGGCCTGAACCCCGCCAGTGGACAGCGCGTCGTAATCCACCTCGCCGAGATTGCGCGACAGAGGCTTGAGGTCGAAGTAGAGCTCGTCCAGCGGCCGGGTGCCATGGTTCACCACCACCTGATCGACGAGCCGCTCGCGCATCACATCCCCATAGTCCGATCCGAGCCGCGCCTTGAGCTGATTGCCCTCGCGCACCACCGAGGCCAGCCGCCAGGTGACGGTGAAGGTGGTGTCACGCGCCTGCAGCGCGCGCATGTAGGGCACGAGGTTCATCGCCATGACCTCGGGCGCGAAGGAGCGGTCCGGCGTGACGATTTCGACCTTGGCACCGGTCGCCGAGATCACGTCGGCGGCCTGCAGCCCGGCGTGGTCACCCGCGTCGTCGTAGACCAGCACGGTCTGACCCGGCTTCACGTCCCCCGACAGGATGTCCCAGGCCGAGACCACCAGCTCGTTGCCCTCGCTCAGGACCTCGGTGTGCGGCAGGCCGCCGGTGGCGATGATCACCTCGTCCGGAGCGGTCGCGATGACGTCCTCCGCCTCGGCAAAGGCGTTGAACTGGAAATTCACGCCCTTCTTCGTGCACTGATCGAAGCGCCAGGCAACGATCGAGGACATCTCGCGCCGCCGCTCCTGAAGCGCGGTCAGCCGGATCTGTCCGCCGGGCTGATCCGCAGCCTCGAGCACCGTGACCTCATGCCCCCGTTCCGCCGCGACCCGCGCCGCCTCGAGCCCGGCGGGACCGGCACCGACGACGGTGATGCGCTTCCTTGTGCCCGCCTTTTCGATGGTGTGGGGCATCTCGATCTCGCGTCCGGTCGACGGGTTGTGCAGGCAGAGCGCCATGCCGCCCTGGTAGATGCGGTCGAGGCAGTAGTTCGCGCCGACACAGGGACGGATGTCGTCCTCGCGCCCCTCGATCACCTTGCGCACCAGATGCGGGTCCGCCATGTGCGCGCGGGTCATGCCGACCATGTCGAGCTTGCCGCTGGCGATGGCATGGCGCGCGGTGGCCACGTCGGGGATCTTGGCGGCGTGGAAGGTGGGGAAGTTGGTCGCGGCGCGGATCTCGCCCGCGAAGTCGAGATGCGGCGCCCCCTTCATCCCCTGGATCGGGATCAGGTCGGTGAGACCGGGATCGGTGTCGATGTGACCCTTCACCACGTTGAGGAAATCGACCAGCCCGCTGTCCTTGAGCTTGTGCGAGATCGCCAGCCCGTCTTCGGCCGTGGTGCCGCCCGGAAGGCATTCGTCGCCGGTGTAGCGCACGCCGACGATGAACTCCTCGCCGCAGCGCGCACGGATCGCGCGCAGCACGTCGAACCCGAAGCGCAGCCGGTTGTCGAGATCGCCGCCGTAGGGTGCCTCCAGTTCATTGGTCAGCGGCGACCAGAACTGGTCCATCAGGTGGCCGTAGGCCTCGAGCTCGATGCCATCCAGCCCCGCCGCCTGCATCCGTTCAGCCGCATCGGCGTAATCCTCGATGATCCGCGCGATGTCCCAGTCTTCCATCTTCTTGGGAAAGGCGCGGTGCGCCGGTTCGCGCTCGTACCCGGGCGAGACCACGGGCAGCCAATCTGCCTTGTCCCAGCGGGTGCGGCGCCCGAGGTGGGTGAGCTGGATCATCACCGCGCAGCCCTCGTCGTGGCACGCGTCGGTGAGCGCCTTCATGTGGCCGACGACCTCGTCCTTCCACGCCAGGATGTTGTTGAACACCGGCGGGCTGTCCCGCGCGACCGAGGCCGAGCCCGCCGTCATGGTCAGCGCCACCCCCGCCTTCGCCCGCTCGACATGGTAGGCACGGTAGCGCTCCTTGGGCATGCCATCCTCGGGGTAGGCCGGTTCGTGGCTGGTGATCATGATGCGGTTCTTCAGCGTCAGATGCTTGAGCTGATAGGGCTGCAGAAGCGGGTCGTTGGACATGGCGGGAAGCTTTCCGGGCAAGTGGACTCGTGGCAGGATTTCGAAAATGTACACACCTGTCAATATTCAGGTCACATTTGTTTATTTCCTGCGGCGACAGACTCGACACCAGCGCACATTTTCTCGACAATGACCGCTCACCGGCCGCGTGCGGCGGTTCCCGGAAAGGCACATGACCGAAGACGACTCTCCCAACCGCGGCTGGCGCGGCTCGCCCGATCTCTGGCTCGATGCAGCCTATGCTGCGCTGACGGAAAAAGGCGTCGATGCGGTGAAAATCATGCCGCTCGCGCAGGCGCTGCAGCTGTCGCGCACCAGCTTCTACTGGTTCTTCAAGGACCGGAAGCAGCTGCTCGCCGCGCTCCTCGACCGCTGGGAGGAGGCGACGACGGTGCCGCTCGTGGCGGCGACGCGCGAGTATGCGGCGACCGAGACCGAGGCGATGCTCAACGTCATCTCGACCTTCCTCTCAGACGACAGCTTCGATGCCCGGCTGGAACTGGCGGTGCGCTCCTGGGCGCAGCAGGATCCGGCGGTGCTTGCCCGGCTGCAGCAGGCAGATTCGGCCCGGCTCGACGCGCTGCGCACGATGTTGACGGTGTGGGGCCACGACGGCGCGGATGCCGACGTACGGGCGCGGACCATCTACCTGGTGCAGGTCGGCTATATCTCGATGCGCGTCGCTGAGCCCGTCGAGGAGAGGCTTGAGCGTTTCCCGCACTACGTGGAAATCTACACCGGAAAGCGCCCGCCCGAGGCGGAAATGGCCCGCTTCCGGGCGCGCATCGGTCTGAGAGCGCCACCGAACGGGCAGGGGCAAGGCTGACACAGGGGCCACTGCCCGCGCACGCGTGACGGGCCCCCGACGAGGTGCGCATCGCTGGCGGGCCTCCGCGCGCGACTATTGGAAATGCGAATTTTCCACCCGCTACATATCATAGCCAGATATATTCTCTGCTCCGATCAAAGGCCCTAGGCTCCCTCCAAACCAACAGAGGGACTGTGATGGGCGCGCTTGACGGAATCCGAGTACTGAGCTTCAACCACTTCCTGTCCGGCCCGGCGGCCGCGCAGCACCTTGGCGACATCGGCGCCGACGTGATCACCGTGGAGCCGCTGACCGGCGCCTTCCAGCGCAACTGGGCGGTGGCCAACCGCTTTGTCGACGACACTTCGGTCAACCATATCACCACCGGCCGCAACAAGCGCTCGATCGCCGTGGACCTCAAATCGCCCGACGGCATCGCGGCGGTGAAGCGGCTGATCGCCACCGCCGACGTGGTGATGGAGAACTTCCGTCCCGGCACGCTCGACAAGCTCGGCCTCTCGGAGGCCGAGATGCGCGAGGTCAACCCGCGCATCATCTACGCCACCACCACCGGCTACGGCGCCGATGGCCCCTACGCCAAGCGCCCGGGGCAGGACGTGCTGCTGCAGGCGATGGCGGGTCTGGCCGCGCATACCGGCAGCATGGAAAGCGGCCCCGTTGCCGTGGGCTCCGTGCCGATCGACCACCACGCCGCCGCGCTGACCGTGGCGGGGATCGTCGCGGCGCTCTTCGAGCGCGAGCGCACCGGCACCGCCCGGCGCGTCGAGGTGAACATGCTGCAGGCGGCGATGGACCTGCAGGGCGAGTCGATCACCGCCTGGATGAATGGCGCCGATCGCGCCGGCCCGCGCGGCGCGGACGGTATGGCCACATGGTTCAGCCCCGCGCCCTATGGCATCTACGCCACCAAAGACGGGCACGTGATGATCTCCATGTCGACGCCGCCGCAGCTGTCGGGCGCGCTCGAACTGGCGCAGCTGGCCGAGCTTTCCGCCGACGATGGCTTTTCCAAACGGGGCGAGATTTCCCGGATGGTGGCTGAAGGCATGGCCGCTCTCTCCACCGAAGAGGCCGTCGCAAAGCTGACCGAGGCGGGAGTCTGGCACGAGGTCGTGCAGGATTACGACGGTCTCAAGGAAAACCCGCAGGTGCAGCACCTCAAGGCCTTCACCGAGGTCGCCAGCGGCAAGGGCACCCCGATGGTCATGCTCTCGCACCCGGTGCGCTACGACGGCAAGACGCCGCCCGTCCGCCTGACGCCCCCGGCGCTCGGAGGGCAAAGCCGTGAGGTGCTGGCCGAGGCCGGCTTCGCGCCGGAGGAAATCGAGGCGCTGATCACCTCCGGTGCGGTGGTGCAGACCGACAAGATGCGCAGCTGACCCGCCTCCCTCCCAACGAAATTTCCAACAGGACGAGACAGATGGATTTCACGATCTCCGACGAGATGAAGATGATCACCGACGCGGTGGGCCGGTTCGTGCGCGAAAAGGTCCAGCCGCTCGAACAGGAGACCGAGGAGGCCGCGCAGATCCCGCCCGAGAAGCTGGCGAAGGTGCGGGCCGAGGCGCAGGAACTGGGATTCTACGCGATGAACATGTCCGAGGAGGTCGGCGGCGCCGGCCTCGGCGTGATGGACATGTGCCTCGTCGAGGAGCAGCTCGGCCAGACCTCGGACGCGCTGATCCGGCGCATCTTCGGGCAGGTCTACCCGATGCTTGAGGCCTTCGAGGGCGAGATGCGGGACAAGTATCTCTACCCCACCGTCAAGGGCGACAAGATCTGCGCCATGGCGATCACCGAGCCGGGGGCCGGATCTGACGCGGCGGCGATCAAGACCAACGCCTATCTCGACGGCGACGAATGGGTGCTCAACGGCACGAAGCATTTCATCTCCGACGGCGATATCGCCGACTACATCATCGTCATGGCGGTCACCGACGCCGAGAAACGCGCCCGTGGCGGCATCAGCCTGCTGATCGTCGACAAGGACACGCCCGGCTTCACCGTCGCGCGGAACCAGAAGATGATGGGCCACCGGGGCTACGGCCACGCCGAGCTCAACTTCGACGACGTGCGCATCCCCAAGGGCAATGTGCTCGGCGAGGTCGGCAACGGCTTCAAGGTGATGATGGCCAATGTCGGCGGCATCCGCCTCGGCCATATCGGGGCGCGCGCCGTGGGCATGGCCAGCCGCGTGCTCGAGATGATGCGCGAGCACGCGGCCACCCGCCAGCAGTTCGGCCAGCCGATCGGCGATTTCCAGATGGTGCAGCAGATGATCGCCGACAGCGCTATGGAGATTTTCGCCACCCGCATGATGGTGCTCAACACCGCATGGGAGGAAGACCAGGGGCTCGATCCGCGCGACAAGGTGTCGATGGTCAAGGTGCAGGCCTCGGAAATGCTGGGGCGTGTCGCCGATCGCGGCATCCAGGTCTTCGGCGGCTACGGCTTCACCAAGGAGCTGCCGCTGGAGCGCATCTACCGCGACGCCCGCGTCACCCGCATCTACGACGGCACCTCCGAAGTGCACCGCATGCTGATCGCCCGCTCGGTGATCAAGCGCGGCCTGACGCTCTGAGCCGCCGCCTTCATTGTTCCCCAAATACGCCGGGGGTCCGGGGCCTGGCCCCCGGCCCGGTGCAACAGACGAGACAGCGATGACACAGGATCTTCCCGAAACCGGGGCCGCCATCACCTTCCGCAAGACGATGACCGTGGCCGAGCAGGGCTTCTTCACCGGCATCACCGGCAACATGACCAAACCGCACGTCGACCGCGCCCATGCCAAGAGCGCGGGCCTTGCCGATATGTCGGTCTTCGAACTTGCCGCCTCCGGCCTGCTGACCACCGCGCTTGGCCGCCTTGCTGGCCCCGCGTGGCGGATCGGCGACTTCTCGGTTTCCTTCTCCCGCGCGTTCCCGGTGGGCAGCTCGCTTGCCGCCACCGCCACCGTGACCGAGGCCTCGCCCGAGGCCATCTCCTGCAGCCTGTCGGTTCTGGTCGAGGGCGACGAGGTGATCACCGGCAGCGCGCGCTTGGTGCCGCTGGAGGCCTGAGCATGTATGACATCCGCAATATCGACGAGCTGGAGGTGGGAGACCGTGTCTCCGTTTCCAAGACCGTCACCGAGGCCGATGGCGCCATGTATATCGCCGCCACCGGCGATTTCGGCCCGGTGCATGTGGACGAGGGCTATGCCTCGACCACCCGCTTCGGCGAGCGGCTCGCGCCCGGCATCCTCGTCGCGGGGATCTGCACCTCGGTGCTGACCGCCGAGCTGGTTGGCACCGTGGGCGTGTCGATCCGCGACAGCTTCTGGTTCACCGGCGCGGTGCGCTACGGCGACACGATCACCTTCGACATCTGGATCTCCGGCAAGGACGAAGAGAACCGCACCGTCGACTGGCAGGCCAGCGCGAAAAACGAAGAGGGCGTCGAGGTGCTGAAAGCCGACGCCACGCTGAAATTCCCGAGAAAGAGAGTAATCGCATGACCCTGACCGGCAAGGACCTTCGCGGCATCACCGTTGCCACCGTGCTGCCCTTCGACGAGGCGGGCGCGATCGACTGGGACGGCTATTCCGCCGTGCTCGACCATTGCGCCAAGCCCGAGACCACCGATTGCGTCTTCGTCAACGGCCATGCGGGCGAGGCTACCGCGCTCACCGACGCCGAAAAGGTCGAGGTGATCAAGCGCACCCGCGACCAGATCCACAAGGACCAGCCGCTGCTCGCCGGCATCGTGCCGACCGGCATCCCCGACGCGCTGCGTCAGGCCGAGATGCTGCGCGAGGCCGGTGCCGATGTCGCCGTGATCTTCCCGCCCGAGGCGCTCGGCGGCGGCAACGCCAACACCTCGGCGGCCGTGAAGATGTATGAGCTTCTGGCGCGCGAGATCCAGATGCCGCTGTCGCACTTCCAGTTCCCCATCGCGTCGGGCTTCGGCCTCGCGACGCCGGTGCTGGCCGAGATCGCGCAGATCCCCGAGGTCATCGCGATCAAGGAAGGCTCGGCGACGCTGCTGGCCTATGACGAGAACCGCCGCGCGGTGAAGGCCGCAGGCCCCGACACCGCGATCCTGCCGTCGAACTTCCACTGGTTCTTTGCGCAGGTGGCTCTGGGTGGCGACGGCATCCTGTCGGGTCTCGCCAGCCTCGTGCCCGGCCTGCTGGCCGATCTGTGGCAGGCGTCGGAAGAGATGGACCTGGCCAAGATGCGCGCCGCCAACGACCGGCTCTACCCGGTGGTGCGGGCGATCTACGGCCCCGCGCCGGTGGTCGACATGCACACCCGCATGAAAGACGGGCTGCAGATGATGGGCGTGATCAAGAACGCCGCGCCGCGTCTGCCGCTGCTGCCTCAGTCCGAGGCCGTGCGCGAAGGCGTGCGCAAAGCGCTTATCGCGGCCGAGGTGCTGTGATGAGTGCGGCGCTGCACGGCGGTCTCTACGCGGCGACGATCTGCCCGATGACCGAGGAGGGCGCGCTCGACCGCGCCAGCCTCGAACGGCATTTCCAGACCGTGCTGTCCGATCCGGGGCAGGCGGGTTTGCTGCTCAACGGCCACGCGGGCGAGGGGATCTTCATGACCCGCGCCGAGCAGGCCGAGGTGGTACGCATCGCGCGCGAGGTGGCGGGCAAGCGCCGCATCCTCGCGGCGGTGAGCGCCGAGAGCACCGCCGTGGCCGCCGCCGACGCCCAGGTGGCGATGAAGGCCGGAGCGGATGCGGTGATGGTCTTTGCGCCCTTCTCCTGGGCGCTCGGGGCCGACCCGCGCGCCATCGTCGCGCATCACCGCGGCATCGCCGAGGCGACCGGCGCGCCGGTCTACTTGTTCCAGGGCTCCGTCGGCTCGTTCCGCCTCGCCTATACACCGGATGTGCTGCGCCAGCTGCTGGAGATCGAGGCGGTCGTCGGCATCAAGGAAGGCAGCTGGGAGACCAAGGCTTACGAGGTCACCCGCCGTATCGCGCGCGAGATGCGTCCCGACGTTGCCGTCATGGCCTCGGGCGACGAGCACCTCTTCCCCTGTTTCCTGCTGGGCAGCGATGGCTCGGCGGTCAGCCTCTCGGCGATCCTGCCCGAGCTGATCACCGCGCTCGACACCCATGTCCGCGCCGGCGAGATCGACGAGGCTCGGGTGATCCACGAGGCGCTGTTCGACTACGCCAAGCTGGTCTACGCCGCGCCCGGTCATCTTGCGGCCGCGCGCCTCAAGGCCTGCCTCGCGGAACTTGGACGGATCGACAGCCCCGCCTGCCGCGCGCCGACCCCCCGTATCGAGCAGGGCGAGCTTGACGCCCTGATGACCGCCCTTCGCCCCTGCCTGGAGCTGACCCTGTGACCAACCCGCAAACCCATATCGTCTTTGTCGACATCGACCCCGAGCACGAGGCCGCCTTCGACGACTGGTACGTGAACACCCACCTTCCCGATATCCTTGCATGCCCCGGCTGGCTGGATGCGCGCCGCGAGAAATGCCTTGAAGGTGGCCCGCGCCACGTGGCGATCTACACGATCACCGGACCGGAAGCCTATGAAACGCCCGAGTTCAATGCTATCAAGGGCTTCGGGCCGTTCAGCGACAAGGTGCGGAACTTTCACCGCATCCGCCTGACGCAGAGCTGAGCGGCGGTTTGGGACAGGAAAGGGCCGGCAGGACAAGGCCGGTGCAGGGGTATCCGATCGGCGACATGCTGAATCTCCGGCAACTTGAGATCCTGCGTGCCGTGGTGCAGTACCGCACCACCGTCGGCGCGGCGGAGCGGCTCGGCATGTCGCAACCTTCGATCTCCAACACCATCCGTCACATCGAGACGGTGCTGGGCTTCCCGCTCTTCGAGCGGATCAGCAACCGCCTGTCCCCCACCGAAGAGGCGCTGATCCTGCTCGAGGAATCCGAGCCTCTATTCATGCTGCGCGACGCGGTCAATCAGCGCGCCGCCGATCTGCGCATGGGGCGGATCGGGCGCATCCGCGTCGCTTCCACCTCCGAGCTCAGCGAGGCGGTGCTGCCGCGGGTCATTGCCGATTACGCCAAGGAGCATCCACGCATCCAGATCTCGCTCGAGACGCGGTTGCTCGACAGCGTTCTGCAGGTGGTCGAGAATGGTGTCGCCGACGTGGCCTTCGCGCTCGCACCCTACGAACGGCAGGCGCTGAACTACGAGCGCGTCGTTGTGCTGCGCGCGGTCGTCCTCTGCGACGAGAACGATCCGCTGGCCAAGCTCGAGGAGGTCGGGCCGAAGGACCTCGCAGAGCGTCCGATGGTCGGCCCGCAAGTGGCCAACCGGATCGGGCTGATGCTGGCCGACAGTTTCCGGGCGCGCGGCATCGACTATCGTCCAAACATCGAGACCCGCTTCATGAATGCCGCCGCGCGCATCGTGCGCGAGGGCTGGGGCGTGGCGCTGGTCGACGAGCTTTCCGCCTTCACCGCGCTGCGGCCCGGGCTGGTGATCCGGCCCTATGCCGCCGATCTGAGCTTCGAGCTCTCGGCGGCCCTGCCGAAGACGAAAACCCCCTCGCGGCAGACCCAGCGCTTCATCAAGGCCTTCCGCGAAAGGGTCGAGGCCCGCCTCGCCGAGGTCAGGGCCGAGAGCCTGCGCCCGCTTCAGGGCTGATCTTCTCCGCGCAAAACCCGCAGCAGGGCCGCGCCACCTTCGGCGATCAGGTTGGTCTCGTTCGTGGCGACCAGCGTGGCTGCGCCTAGGTCCAGGCCGTGGCTCTGCACAAGGGCGGGCGGCAGGCCCATCACCCCGAACCCGCAGCCATTGTCATGCGCCGCCCGGGCGATGCGTTGGAAAGCGGCGAGCACCTCGGGATGTGCAAGATCGCCGCGCCGTCCGATCCCGTCCGCGAGATCGTTGCTGCCGATCATCAGCATGTCGATGCCCGGCGTCGCTGCGATCTCCTCCACTGCCTCCATCGCTGCGGCGCTTTCGATCATCGCGATCACCTCGATCTGCCGCTCGGCGGTGCCGGTCAGCTCTGCGGCGGCCACCGCGCGGTAGTCAATCGCGGGCAGCGGGCCGGGCAGGGCCCGCCCGCCGCGTGGAGCAAAGCGGCAGGCGCGGGCGATCTGCGCGGCCTGCTCGGCGCTGTCCACATGCGGAACGATCACCCCTGTCGCGCCGCAGTCGAGCACCCGCGCAATGTCGGGCGAAGAGGGGCCGGTGACCCTGCCGAAGACCGGCAGCCCCGCGGCGAGACCCGCGGCGGCGGCCTGTCCCAGCTCTCCGAGGCCGAGCGGCCCGTGTTCCATGTCGATCACCGCGAAGTCGAATCCGGCCCCGCGCGCCAGCAGGATTGCCTCGGCGCGACCGAGCAGGCAGAAGGCGAGTCCGAAACGGGGGCTGCACATGTTTTCATCGTGCTCTATATTTGATCTGATACTCATATTCTGATCGCTTTTTGATCTGTTCGTTTTTGTGTCATCGGCAGGATAGATCAGATTTTTTCGGAATATTCGGAAATCCGGGGCGTTAAATACTTCCTATCACGATATTTATAGACCCATAGCTTCACCGGCCCGCTGATGCCGGTAACCTCCTCTCAAAACCGACGACGGCGACGCTGCGGCTGCATTTGGCTACCGGCGCACCATCGAGACAAAAGGAGGTGCGTCCATGCTTGACCGGACGTCCAGCAACAGCGGAGTGACAGCCATGCGCGGCGGTGCGGCCCTCCCGAACCTGATCAGATTTCTTCGACTGTGCCTGACCGCGCTGCGGCGGCTGGTGGACGGGGTGGCGCTGCTGCTTCTGGCCTACATGGCCTGCGCCATCGCCGCGCAGATCATCGGGCGCTATTTCTTCAACTACTCCATCGCCTGGAGCGAGGAGACGGCAACCTTCGCACAGGTCTGGCTGACCCTGCTCGGCGCCGGGATCGCCATGCGCTACAACCAGCACGTCGGGGTCGACGTGCTGATCCGCAAGGCCCCGCTGCCGGTGCAGCGCCTGTGCAACGGCGCGAGCCTGCTGTTGGGGCTTTGGTTCCTTGGCGTGGTGGTCGTCGGCTCGCTGTCGATGCTGGCGATCGGCTTCATGGTGAAATCCCCGGCGCTGCGCATTCCCATGGCCGTTCCCTACATGGCGTTGCCGGTCGGCTTCGGCTACTTCCTGATCGAATACGCCGTGACGACGCTGCCGAAGGTGATTGATCCGCGCCGGGCCGCGCCCGCGCAGGACTCCGATGTGGAGGGCGCGGCATGATCTGGGCAGGCGGCGGCTTTCTCGTTCTTCTCATCTCGGGCACGCCCATCGTTCTGGCGCTCGGTATCGCGGCTCTGCTGGCGATCGAGCTGACCACCACCGCGCCGATCTCGATCGTGGCGCAGCGGGTCTACGGCGGGATCAGCTCCTTCACGCTGATGGCGATCCCCTTCTTCGTTGCCTCGGGGCTGCTGATGGAGGCGGGCGGCATCGCGCGGCGCTTCGTCAACCTCGCCAGCGCGCTGGTCGGCTGGATCACCGGATCGCTCTACATGGTGGCCATCGTCACCGGCACAGGGCTTGCAGCGGTCTCGGGTTCCGGCTCGGCGGACACGGCGGCTATCAGCGCGGTGATGACGCCGGAGATGCGCAAACGGCGCTACGACATCGACCTTGCCTCGGCGGTGATCGCGGCCTCGGGCTCGCTTGCCTCGGTCATTCCGCCGTCCATCGTGATGATCGTCATCGCCATCACCTCGAACCAGTCGATTGGCGCCATGTTCCTTGGTGGCATCGTGCCGGGGCTGCTGGTGATGATCGGGCTGATGGTCGGCTGCTGGATCCATGCCAAGCGCGGCGGTGACGCCTATCGCGACAGCGAGGCCTTCACCCTCAAGCGCCTGCGCGACGGATTCATCGACGCCGTGCCCGGTCTGCTGGTGCCGCTGGCGATCATCGGCGGCATTGTAGGCGGCATCTTCACCGCCACCGAGGCGGCCTGCGTAGCGCTCTTCACCACGCTGATCGTGACCATGTTCATCTACCGCGAGATCAAGCCGCGCGATCTGCCGCGGATCTTCCTCAAGGCGATCAGCCTTTCGGCAACGGTGCTGATCATCGTCGCCACGGCGTCGGTCTTCACCTGGATCATCGCAACGCAGGGTTTCCCGGCGATGCTCAAGGACTGGCTTACCGCGGTGACCGACAACCCGATCGTCTTCCTGCTGATCGTGAACCTGCTGCTGCTCGTCGTCGGCATGTTCATGGAGAGCATCTCGGCGGTGCTGATCCTGCTGCCGATCCTGCTGCCGATGGCTTCGAGCTACGGGATCAACCCGGTGCAGTTCGGGGTGATCACCGCGCTGAACCTGTCGATCGGTCTGATCACGCCGCCCTACGGCATCTGCCTCTACGTCGCCTCGACCGTGGCCGGGCGGCGCATCGAGCAGGTCTCGCGCAAGGTCTGGCTGCCGCTGGGCTGCATGCTTGTCGCGTTGATGCTGGTCACCTTCGTGCCCGCGATTTCCCTCTGGCTTCCCTCGGTCCTTCTGTGACCGGGGCGGCCAGTTCCTTCTCCCAAACCAAGAAAGAGAAAATACAGATGTCCAACAGGGTTCTCACCACCATCGCCGCGCTGGCCGCTCTTGCCGCCGCTCCGGCCTTCGCCGCCGACTACACGTTCAAGGTCGCCCACACCAACGCCGCAGGCGAGGTGCAGGACATGGGCCTGCAGAAAATGAAGGAACTCCTCGAAGCCAAGACAGATGGTGCCGCCACGCTGGAAATCTACGCCGGCGGCCAGCTCGGCGACGAGCAGCAGACCGTCGAAGGCGTGATGCTGGGTTCGCTCGACATGGGCATGACCTCGAATGCGATGCTCTCGAATTATGTCGAGGACTACAAGGTCTTCGACCTGCCGTTCCTCTTCCCCACGATCCCCGCGCTTGGCGAGAAGGTCGACGCGAACTGGGACATGATGGAGGCATCGGCCAACGGTTCGGGCTTCCAGCTGCTCGCGGTCTTCTCCTCGGGCATCCGCCACCTGATGACCTCGAAGCCGGTCGAGAGCATCGATGACCTCGCGGGCATGAAGATCCGCACCATGCAGAACCCGGTTCACGTCGAGGCCTTCCGTGCCTATGGCGCCAACCCCACGCCGATGTCCTACTCGGAGCTTTACGGCGCGCTGCAGTCGGGCGTGGTCGACGGTGCCGAGGGCGCCTCGACCGGCTACGACGGCATGAAGTTCTACGAGGTCGCCCCCGACTTCGCGCTGGTCGGCTGGCTCAACATGACCGCGCCGGTGACCATGAAGAAGGACACCTTCGACGCGCTACCGGCCGAGATTCAGACCGCGCTGATGGAAGCCGGCTCGGAAGCCGCCACCTGGCAGCGCCAGTACGTCGTCGACCAGGAGCAGCCGCTGCTCGACAGCTTCAAGGAGCACGGCGTGAACATCACAACGCCCGATACCGCGCCCTTCATCGAAGCCTCGCAGCCGCTTTACGAAAGCCAGCTTACCACCGAAGGTCAGAAAGCGCTCTTCGAAGCGCTGACCAAGTAAGCAGGCTTCGGGCCCGCGGCGTCTCCCTCCCTATCCGCCGCGGGTCCGATCTGAATTTCAGGCCGGACGTCCAGGAAAGACCAAAGAATGCTCGATACCGCCATCCGCAACGCCGAGATCGTCACCGCAGCCGACCGCATCCGTGCCGAGATCGGCATCAGGGACGGGCGCATCGTCACCATCGCCGAGGATGTCGGCCCCGCGCGCGCGGAGATCGACGCTGCGGGGCTTCTGGCGCTGCCGGGTGGCATCGACGCGCATGTGCATCTCGAGCAGCCGCAGGGCGGCGGCGTGGTCATGGCCGACGGCTTCGAGAGCGGCACGCGCTCGGCCGCGGCGGGTGGCAATACCACTGTCATGCCCTTTGCGCTGCAGCAGAAGGGCCAGTCGCTGCGCGAGGCGGTGCAGGCCTATCACGATGCGGCAGAGGGCAAGTGCCACGTCGATACCTCCTTCCACCTGATCATCACCGACCCGACACCGCAGGTGCTGGGGCAGGAACTGCCGGCGCTGGTCAAGGCGGGCTACACCTCGTTCAAGGTCTTCATGACCTATGACGAAATGGTACTGAACGATGCGCAACTGCTCGACGTCTTCGATGTGGCGCGGCGCGAGAAGGCCATGGTCATGGTTCATGCCGAGGGCTACGACGCGATCCGCTACATGGCCAAGCGGCTGGAGGAGGCGGGAAAGACCGCACCCTACTACCACGCAGAGAGCCGGCCCCAGTCGGTCGAGCGCGAGGCGACCCACCGTGCGATCAGCCATGCCGAGCTGACCGACGTGCCGATCACCATCGTGCATGTCTCGGGCCGTGATCCGATGGAGCAGATCCAATGGGCCAAGCGCCGCGGCATGAACATCTGGGCCGAGACTTGCCCGCAGTACATCGCGCTGACCGCCGATGACCTGAAGGGGCTCAACATGGACTTCGAGGGGGCCAAGTATGTCTGCTCCCCGCCGCCGCGCGACCTCGACAGCCAAAGGGCGATCTGGGAGGGGCTGCGTGACGGCACCTTCGACATCTTCTCGTCCGACCATTGCCCGTTCCGCTTCGAGGACGACAAGGGCAAGGACGTAGAGGGTGCGCGCACCTCGTTCCGCTGGGTGCCGAACGGCATACCCGGCATCGAGACCCGGCTTCCCATTCTCTTCTCCGAGGGAGTTTCCAAGGGGCGCATCCCTATCGAGCGTTTCGTCGCGCTGACGGCCACAAACCCCGCCAAGCTCTTCGGCCTCTACCCGCGCAAGGGCACCATCGCGGTGGGCGCGGATGCCGACATCACCCTTTGGGATCCGGCGCGCGAGGTGACGATCTCGCAGAGCCTCATGCATCACGACTGCGACTATACCCCCTTCGAGGGGCTGGACGTCACGGGCTGGCCAGTCCGCACCATCCTGCGCGGCAGGACGATCTTCGAGAACGGCGAGGTCACCGGGGCGCGCGACGCGGGCGTCTACCTCGAGCGCGGCACCAGCCAGGCGTTCGGAGGGTAACGCCGCGGCGACCGGAGGTCTGCCGACGGGAACGGGTGAACCGAAGGCCGCTGCCAACATGCGGCAACGGGCTCCGACCTTTTGTCGCGGCGCATCAGCGTCTTGGCAGAAGATGATCGGTGAAATACGGTCGCGGCATGTTGATGCCGCTCATTCTCCTTGCCCTGTCTCTGGCCGGGCTGATTGCCGCCCTGATCGTGCCGGGGCTGTCCGATCTCCTGCTGCTGGCAGTGCCTTGCGTCCTTGCCAGCGGCATCCTGCTGCTCCGCGCTCCGCGCGGCCGAATGCGCGGGCAGCCCACCGCGCGCCGCAGTCGAGCACGCCGGCAGGACATCATCCTCGACGGCTCCAACATCATGTACTGGCGTGGGGACGGTCCGGAGCTTGCGGCGGTCAAGGACACGCTGGACGGCCTGAGCGCACGGGGCTTCCGGCCCGGTGTCGTTTTCGACGCCAACGTCGGCTACAAGCTGATCGGTCGCTACCAGAATGACGCGGAACTGGCGAAACTGCTGGGGCTGCCCCGAAACCGGGTGATGGTGGTGCCCAAGGGCGTTCCGGCGGATCGGATCATCCTGAGGGCCGCCCGCGATCAGGGCACGCGTATCGTTACCAACGATCGTTTCCGGGACTGGGTAGATGCGCACCCGGAAATCCACCACAGCGGTCACCTGGTGCGCGGTGGGTACCGTGCAGGCAAACTTTGGATGGAGATGGAGCCGGAGGCGACCGCGCAGGGCTGAGCCCGCGCGCCGCTGCATTCGGCTGCTCGGTCAGTCAGCTCTCGGGCGCGATGCGCGAGACGAGGTCTTCCATCATCGCGGCGTTCTGCATGCGCAGGATCGCCTCGGCCGAGGTCGCGTCCTGCCGGCGCAGCGCCTCGATCAGCAATTGCATCTCTTCGGCCATGACGCGCCGCCGCCCGGTGCCGTAACCGTAGCCGCGGCGAAAGGCGAAGATCGTGTCCCAGCCGCGGAGGAACACCCGCAGCGCCTCGCGGTTGCCGCCGAATTCCACCAGCCGGGCGTTGAAGCGGCGGTTGCAGTCGATTGCCTCGAGGTCCTCGCCGACCTCCAGATGCGCGCGGTATTCCTCGGCCAGCGCCTCCAGCTCGCGGATCCGTTCCAGCGTCAGCGTCGCCATGCCGCGCCGTACCGCGAAGATGCGCAGCTCGGTGTTCAGCTCGAAGAGGTCGGTGATATAGGCACGGTCGAGCTGGCGCACGGTGGCGCCCCGGTTGGGCTCGATGGCCACCAGCCCCTCGCCCTCGAGCTTCCGCAGCGCCTCGCGCAGCGGCATGGTCGAGAAGCCGAGCCGCTTGGCCAGCTCGGCGGTCTTCAGCCGCTCGCCGGGCGCGATGCGCCCGGAAAGAATATCCTCGCGGATCAGGCGAGTGGCCTGGTCCACGGAGTTCTGCGCGGCATCGAGGGCGAGGGCTTCGTTGGGCATGGCGCGACCTTCTGTCAGGGCTTCTTGCGGATCAAGGAGATATGCTCGGCGTCGATCAGCAACGTGCCGTCATCTCGCATCAGCCGCACCGCTTCGGTGATAATTCCGGCAGGGCGGGAGCCGCTTTCGCGCTTGGCGGTGAAATCCATCTCCACGTAGACCGCGTCCCCGGCGACGATGGGGTGCTTGAAACGTACGTTATTCCAGCCGAGCGAGGCGATGGAGGTCTCCTCGTAGAGCTTCAGTTCCGTCTTCAGCCCCTCCATCAGCGCGAGGCCATAGAGGCCATGCGCGATGATGCCGGGGAAGCCGGCCTGCTTCGCGTAGTCCTCGTCGGTGTGCAGCGGGTGATGATCGCGGGTGAGGCGGCAGAAATCGGCAATGTCCGCCACGGTGATCTCGTGGCCGGGCGTCGTGTAGCTCCGGCCGATCTCGACGTCTTCGTAGTAGAGGTTCATGCGTAGGCCTTCTGCACTTGCCGCGCGATGATCATGCGCTGGATCTGGTTGGTGCCCTCGTAGATCTGGCTCAGGCGCACGTCGCGGAACAACCGCTCCACCCGGAACTCGCGCGAGTAGCCGTTGCCGCCATGGATCTGCAGCGCGTTCGAGATGTGCACCTGCGCCATGTCGGTGGTGAAGAGCTTGGCCTGCGCCGCCTCCAGCGCGATCGGCTTGCCCGCGTCATAGAGTTTCGCGGCATTGTGGATGAGCAGCCGGGCGGCGGCGATGTCCTTGGCCATGTCGGCAATCATGAACTGTACGGCCTGATGCTCGAAGATCGGCTTGCCGAACTGCTTGCGGTCGCCCGCATAGGAGATGGCATCCTCCATCGCCGCCTGCGCCATGCCGAGCGCCATGGACGACATCATCAGGCGCGAGAAGTTGAAGTTCTCCATCGCCATCTTGAAGGCACCGTGCTCCGGCCCGATCAGGTTGCCGACCGGCACGCGCACCTCGTCGAAGCTGACCATGCATTCGGCCAGACCATGCATTCCCAGCAGTTCCTCGGACTTTCCGCGGATCACGCCGGGGCGGTCGGTCTCCACCAGAATGCACGAGATGCCGCGATGCCCGGCCTCGGGATCGGTCTTGGCGAAGACCATGATCACATCGGCAACCTGCCCGAAAGTGACCCAGGCCTTGGTGCCCTTGATGACATATTCATCGCCTTCACGACGCGCGGTGGTCTTCATCGCCGCCACGTCCGAGCCATGATCCGGTTCGGTGACCGCCGTGGCGGGAATCAGCTTGCCTTCGAGGATGCCGGGAATCAGCGTCTTGTGCTGGTCCGAGCCGTGATGGTCGAGAAACAGCGCCGCCTCGACGGGGATCGCGAAGGCGTTGCCGACCGCACCCGAGCCACGCGCGATCTCTTCCATGACGATGCAGGCGGCCATGGCGTCGAGCCCGACGCCGCCCGCTTCCTCGCGCAGGGCGACGCCGAAAAGACCTTGTTCGGCCAGCGCTTCGTAGACCGGGCGGGGAAATTCGTCGTCGCGGTCGATGGCCGCGGCGGCAGGGGCCACCACGTCGTCGGAGAGCCGCCGCGCGGTGTCGCGGACCATGCGCTGCTCTTCGGAATAGAACTGATCCAATCTGATCTCCTGTTGGGTGATGCTGATATTATCTGATCATGAGCTACACAGGCTGATACCGCCGGGTCAAGTCGAGGCGACACCGGCATGGAAGGCGTCGCTGGGCGCGCGGTCGAAAAAGTAGACGATCACATCCTTGGGGGAGGCCCCATAGGCGCGCACCGCCGTCTCGGTGATCGCGCGGGCGGCATTTTCCTTCGCCTCCTGCGCCCTCGGGAAGGCATGTACTTTTATGAACATGCGGAAGTTTTCAGCGTTTTCGCCATATTTTCCAGCATGTCCGTAGGAATAGTTGGGGGCCGAAAAATAATAGCAGGTGACGATTTCCGGCTTGATCCCGAACGCCTGGCAGAGACCATCAGTCATGCCTTTCGTCGCAACCTCCCGTATTTCTTCGGTCGCGTCGCGGTCGATGATCTCGATGAAGGGCATGGTGAGTCTCCTTGGGGGAAGTGGCGCCGGCAGGCGCGATGCAGGGTCGATGAGTTGACTCATTATCTGATCAGATCAAACGTGACTGCAAGAAATTTGGATCGGCGTTCGAAATGCCGGAAAGGACACGAATGACCTTCAAGGGGAGCTACACCGTCTGCGTCACGCCCTTCGACGCCGAGGGCCGCGTCGATCTCGAGGCGCTGCGCGGCTACGTCGACTGGCAGATCGAGGAAGGGGTTCACGGCCTCATCCCGCTCGGCAGCACCGGCGAGTTCCTTTCGCTGACCCGCGAAGAACGCACGGCGGTCGCCGAGGTGGTGATCCAGCAGACCGCGGGCCGGGTGCCCGTGCTGATCGGCACCGCCGCCGAATTGACCGACGAGGCCGTGTCGCTGAGCCGCGAGGCAGAGCTGCTGGGCGCCGACGGCGTGATGCTGGTGCCGCCCTATTACTCTTCGCCCACCGACGAAGAGCTGGTCGCGCACTTCACCCGCGTCGCCGAGGCGCTCACGATCCCGGTGATGCTCTACAACAACCCGTTCACCGCCAATGTCGATCTCAGCGCGGCGCTGGTGGGCCGGCTCTCGGAAGTCGACAACATCTCCTACATCAAGGACACGTCAAAGAACGTGCACCGGGTGACCGAACTGCTGGAGGCCTGCCAGGGCCGGATGACCGTCTTTGCCGGTTACTACCCGTGGGAAAGCTACCTTGCAGGCGCCGAAGGCTACAGCTCGGTGATGTCCAATATCGCCCCGAAGCTCTCGGCACAGACCTTCGAGCGGACGGTCGACGGCTCCGGAGAGGGCCGCGACCTCTATGTGAAAAGCCTGCCGCTCATCAACGCGCTGGCGGGCGACCTCTATGTCTCGGCCACCAAGGCCGCGATGCAGATGATCGGTCGTCCGATGGGCGATCCGCGCGCCCCGCGCCTGCCACTGCCCGAGGCCAAGCGCGCCGAGCTGGAAACCATCATGCGAAATCTCGGGCTGCTGGCGGAGGCCTGAACCCGGCGTCCTGCCGGGGGACAACATCCGCCCCAACAGAGAGAAACCCCAACAGGGAAAACCCAGATGAAACTCACCAACCTCGCCCTCTGCGCCGCGCTCGGCGCGACCCTCGTCTCCGCGCCCGCCTTCGCGCAGGAGATCACCCTCAAGGCCAGCCACAACGCCAATGCCGACGAGCCCTATGGCGTCGGTATGCGCAAGATGGCCGAGATCCTCGAAGAGAAGTCCGGCGGCAAGGCCACCATCGAGGTCTATGACAACGCCACGCTTGGCGACGAGATGGAAAGCATTCAGGGCACCCAGATCGGCACCGTCGATATCGCCGTGACCGCCAACTCGACGCTGGCAAACTTCGTGCCGGATCTCTCGGTCTTCTCGCTGCCCTTCCTGTTCAACGACGCCGCGCAGATGGATCGCGCGCTGAGCGATCCCGAGGTGCTGGCAGAGATCGACGCCGCGCTTGATGCGCAGGGCTTCCACCTGCTGTCGGTCTTCTCGGCCGGCACCCGTCACATCATGACGAAAAAGCCGATTGAATCGCTCGACGACATGGCCGGTCTGAAGATCCGCACCATGCAGAACCCGGCGCATGTCGACACCTTCAATGCCTTCGGCGCCAACGCCACGCCGATCGCCTATACCGAGCTCTACGGCGCGATCGAGACCGGCGTGGTGGACGGTGCGGAAGCGGCCAACACCAACTTCTACTCGCAGAAGTTCTACGAGGTCGCGCCCGACTGGGCCGTGGTCGGCTGGCTGGAACTGGTCGCTCCGGTGATCATGGGCAAGGCCGCTTATGAAGCGCTTCCCGAAGACGTGCAGGCCGCGCTGGACGAGGCGGGCCTCGAGGCCGGCAAGGCCGAGCGCGCCACCTATCTCGCCTCGGACAACGCCCGTTTCGAGGACCTCGAGAAGGCCGGCGTCAACATCACCCACCCGGACGTCGAGGCCTTCCGCGCCGCCGCCGCGCCGGTGCAGCAGAAATATCTCGAGACCGACACCCAGAAGAAGATCTTCGAGATGCTGAAATCGGTCGAGTAATCTCCCTAGGCTCGACCCAACTGCCCGGCCGCGCCCACTCCGCGGCCGGGCCTCTCCTCTGACTGCCCGCAAGAAAGCCCGCCCATGTTCGCTCTTCTCGAACGCCTTTGCCTTGCCCTGCGCCACGTCGTTTCGGGCGTGGTGATCCTGCTCTTCACGGTGATGATGATCTCGGTGCTGGTCCAGGTCGGCGGGCGCTACGTCTTCAACTATTCGATCGCGCAGGCGACCGAGATCGCTACCTTCAGCCAGATCTGGCTGGTTCTCATGGGCGCGGGTGTGGCGGTGGCCAAGGGCCAGCACGTCGCCATCGACATGCTGCCCGCGCAGCTGCCGCTGCCGCTGGCGCGCGTGGCGCTGATCGCCATCGCGCTGGTTATCACCGCCTTTCTGGCGACGCTCGCCTGGGGCAGCCTGCCGCTGCTGAAGATGGGCTCCTTCCAGAGCTCGCCGGCGCTGCGCATCCCGATGAAATACGTCTATCTCTGCCTGCCCTTCGGTGCTGGCTACATGGTGCTTGAGCTGCTGCTCTCGGTCATCCAGCGCTGGGACAATCCCTTCCCGCCGCCCGAACCCGAAGCCGAGGAGGCGCTCTGATGATCGTGATCGCTGCCGCCTTCGTCTTCCTTCTCGCCCTCGGTGTCCCGGTGGTCTTCGTGCTCGGCGCCTCGGCGGTGCTGGCGCTGGTCACCACCACCGACGTGCCCGCCGCCATCGTCAGCCAACGGGTCTTTGCGGGGCTCAACTCCTTCACCCTGATGGCCATTCCCTTCTTCGTCTTTGCCGGGGTCATCATGGATGCCGGCGGCATCTCGCGCCGCATCGTCGACTTCGCCTCGGCGCTGATCGGCTGGGTGGTCGGCAGCCTCTACCAGGTGAGTTGCGTGGCCGCCGCGGGCCTCGCGGCGATCTCGGGCTCCGGCTCGGCCGACACCGCCGCGATCTCGGCGATCATGCAGCCGCAGCTGCGCCGCCGCGGCTATGACGTGGACTTCGGCGCGGCGCTCATCGCCTGCGCAGGGTCCATTGCGCAGGTGATCCCGCCGAGCCTGACCATGGTGATCCTCGCCGTAGTGTCCAACGTCTCGATCGGCGCGCTCTTCGTGTCGGGCGTGCTTCCGGGGCTGATGTGCATCGCGATGCTGATGCTCATTGCCTACTTCCAGGCGAGGAAGGGCGGCGAGACCTACCGCGACGCCGAGCCCTTCACCATGGCGCGCCTCGGCCGCACCGGCTGGGCGGCGCTGCCCGCCGCGGGGATGCCGGTGCTGATCCTCGGCGGCATCTTGGGAGGCATCTTCACCCCGACCGAGGCGGCGGCTGTTTCGGGCTTTTACGGGCTGCTCGTCGGCGCCTTCGTCTACCGCGACCTCAAGCTCTCGGCACTGCCCGGGCTGATCCTGCGCACCGCCTCGCTCTCGGCGGCGGTCATGCTGATCATCGGCACCGCCAGCGTGTTCTCGTGGCTTATCGCCAATGCCAACGTGCCGCGCATCCTCGGCGACTGGATCGCCAGCGTCTCGTCGAGCCAGGTCGTCTTCCTGATCATCGCCAACCTGCTGTTCCTCTTCGTCGGCATGTTCCTCGAGACCATCGCGGCAATCCTGATCATCGTGCCGGTGCTTGCGCCCATCGCCGCGCAGATGGGCGTGGATCCGCTGCACTTCTCGCTGCTCGTTATCCTCAACTGCGCCATCGGCACGGTGACGCCGCCCTACGGTGTGTCGCTCTTCGTGTCGTCCAGCGTCGCCGGCCGCACGGTGCTGCAGGTCTCGCGCCGCCTCGGCTGGCCGCTCGCCGGGCTTTTCGCCATGCTGATCGCGGTGACCTTCATTCCCGACCTGTCGCTGTTCCTGCCGCGGCTCTTCGGGCTCATCGACTGACTTCTCTCAAGGACCATCCCATGACCAAACTCAAAGTCACCATCGCGGGCATCGAATTCGACGCGCGTTTCGAGGAGGCCGCCGCGCCCAAGACCGTCGCCGCCTTCCGCGCGCAGATGCCCTATACCAGCAAGGTGGTGCACGTGCGCTGGAGCGGCGAGGGCGTGTGGATCCCGCTCGGCGAGACCGATTTCGGCGTCGAGTACGAGAACCACACCAGCTACCCCGCGCCGGGGCAATTCATCCTCTATCCGGGTGGCATCTCCGAGACCGAGATCCTGCTGGCCTACGGCGGCGTGCATTTCGCCTCGAAGATGGGGCAGCTGGCGGGCAACCATTTCATCACCCTGACTTCGAACCTCGACAAGCTGGCCGAGATCGGCCCCAAGGTGCTGTGGGAAGGTGCGCAGGACATCCTCTTCGAGGAAGTCTGAGACCCCGATACCATTCCGACCAAGGACACGGCCATGACGACGACCCCGATCAGCTTTGGCGCGCGCTTGCGCCAGCTTGCCGCCGAACGCGGTGACGCCGAGGCGGTGCGCTTCCTGCCCGCGCAGGGCGAGGCGCAGAGTCTGAGCTGGGCGGGGCTGAACCTCATGGCCGACCGCTATGCCCGCGCGCTGATGGCGCGCGGCGTGGGGCAGGGCGACGTGGTCGCCTTTGCCCTCGGCAACATACCTGCTCATCTTGCGCTGGCGCTCGCCATCTGGCGCGTGGGGGCGACGACCATGGTGCTTGATCCCGGCATCAAGCCCGAGACCGCTGCCGCCATGAAGGCGCGCAGCGGCGCGGCGCTTGTCGTGGCGCAGGGCGACGGGCTGGGCGATGTCTCGCTGGCCGAGTTTCAGGCTTTGGCGAACGGTCTGCCCGAAACGCCGGTCGAGGATCGCGTCTCGACCCCTGGCAAGATCGTGCTTTCGGGGGGCTCCACCGGCCTGCCCAAGATGATGTGCGACGACCGGCCCTTCACCCGCGTGCCGGGCGCGAGCTGGGGCCGTGTCGCGCCGCGCCTCGGTTTCCGGTGCGACCAGGTCCAGCTGGTCTGCGGGGCCATGTCTCACAACGCGCCCTTTACCTGGGCGCAGAACGGCCTCTTCGAGGGCAACCGGCTGGTGTTGATGGAACGCTTCGACGCGGTTCGCACGCTGCAGGTCATCGACCAATACCAAGTCGGCTTTGCCATGCTGGTGCCGACGATGATGGTGCGGATGATCGACCGGCTGGAGCAAAGCGGCGCGACCCTAGACAGCCTGCACGCGCTCTACCACACCGGCGCGCCCTGCGCTCCCTGGCTCAAGCAGGCCTGGATCGACGCGCTGGGTCCGGAGCGGGTGACCGAAATGTATGGCTCGGGCGAGAACACCGGCCAGACCACCATCACCGGCAGCGAGTGGCTGGCGCATCAAGGCTCCGTCGGGCGTGGCTTCGAGACCGAAATCCGCATCTATGGTCCGGACGGCACGCTGCAGCCCGCAGGCGCACCGGGCGAGATTTTCATGCGGCCGGGCGATCTGTCGGGACGCAGCCATTACACCGGCCCCGATGCCCCGGCACCGGAGCGGGATGCCGACGGGTTCCAGAGCATCGGCGATGTCGGCTGGCTCGACGCCGAGGGATACCTCTACCTCGGCGGGCGGCGCGATGACGTGATCAACACCGGCGGCGTGAAGGTGCATCCGGAAACCGTCGAGGCGGTACTGCTCCGCGCGCCGGGGGTGAGCGATGCCGTGGTGTTTGGAGTGGACGATCGGGAGTGGGGGCAGCGGGTGATCGCCTGCGTGGTGCCGAAGGATGGCTGCGGTCTGGACGAGGCCGCGCTGCGGGAATTCTGCCACGCGCAGCTCGGTCCGCAGGAAGTGCCCAAGGTTTTCCGCATCTGCGACACGCTCCCGCGTGACGGCTTTGGCAAGATCCGCCGCAAGGCGCTGCGCGCCGCCTTCGTTCCCGCCGGTTAGGGACGCTTTCGCGGCTGCGTGACGCTTCCGGTTCCCTTGCGCCGCGCGGAAGGGTAAAGCGGTCCGGTATTTCGCCGGGGTGCCGCTCCGGCCATTCGAGACGGACGCAGACATGAAACTCATCATCGATACCGACCCCGGGGTCGACGACGCGCTGGCCATTCTCTACGCTGCGGCGCACCCGCAGATTGATCTGCTCGGGCTGACCACCGTCTTCGGCAATGTCACCGTGGCGCAGGCAACGCGCAATGCGCTCTACCTCGTTGAGCGCGTCGGGCTCGACATTCCCGTGGCAGAGGGCGCGGCCAAGCCCATGGCATTGCCGCCCTTCACCCCGAGCCACCATGTGCATGGACCCGAGGGTTTCGGCCACCTGCCCGAGATGACGCCGCAGGGCACGAGGGTCGAGGAGAGCGCCGCCGCGTTCCTCGTGCGCATGGCCCGCGAACACAAGGGCGAACTGGTGCTCTGCCCGATCGGCCCGATCACCAATGTCGCGGATGCCATTGCGCTCGATCCGGAGTTTGCCGGGAACCTGCGAGAGATCGTCTTCATGGGCGGGGCGCTGGATGCGCGCGGCAACATCACCCCCTACGCCGAGGCCAACACCTACCACGACCCGCATGCGCTCGACATCGTGCTGCAGAGCGGCGCGAACATCCGCATGATCGGGCTCGACGTGACGATGGAGGTGCTGCTGACTGCCGCCGATTTCGAGGAGCTCGAACGCCGCGACCCCGAGCACGGCGCCTTCCTGCGCGAGATGAGCCACTTCTACCTCGAGTTCTATCGCACCGTCGGTGCCGAGGGCTGCGGCCTGCACGATCCGCTGGCGGTCATGGCCTGTGTGATGCCGGACCTCGTCGGGCTTGAGCACACGCCGGTCGACGTGGTTCTTGAGGGACCGGAAGTCGGACGCACGCGCCGCGCGACGGGTCGTCCCGACATCGGCGTGGCGCTGAATTGCGACGGTGCCGACATCAAGCGGCGGTTCATCGAGAGCTTTGGCGGCTGATCCCGCAGGAGGGCCTGGAGAATGCACAACCGCCGGAGCAGCGATGGTCCGGCGGTTTCCATTTGCGCGCGGCGCTCTGGCTCAGGCCTGCGGAATACCCTTCGGCGGCCCGAGGCGCTTTTGCGCGGCGATGCGGAAGGGCGCATTTGGCCCGCCATACCCCTTGTAGCCGGGACCGCGCTGGATGATCTCGAAGAACATACCACCCGCAAAGGCACGGCTGTAGACCTGGAAGAACTCCGCCTCGCCCTCGCGGTCGTAGAGGATGTTGCCCGCCCGCAGCTTCTCGAGCAGCCCCTCGGGCATGTCGAAGCGCGCCTCGAGGTCGTCATAGTAGTTGCCCGGGATCGGCAGCGGCTGGAAGCCGAGCTCCTGCATCCGTGCCACGGAGGCGAAGATATCCTCGGTCGAAAGCGCGATGTGCTGCACTGACGCGCCGAAGGTCGAGGCGAGGAAGCGCCCCGCCAGCGTGCGGTGCGTCTCGGCGCCGTTGAGGGTGATCTTCAGCCGGCCCGCCGCGCTTTCCACCACCTGGCTGCGCACCAGCCCGTCGGGGTCGATCACATCGACCATGGGCGATTTTTTCATGTCGAAGAGCGCGCTGTAGAACAGCGTCCAGCTCAGCATGTCCTCGTAGGACATGGTCTGCGCGAGGTGGTCGACATGGGTGATGCCCGCGTCCCCGTCCTTGCTGTCCGGGAGTGCCTCGAATTCCACGTCCCAGACCTCGCCGAGGCCGCTGGTGCCGTCGATGAAGTGCAGGACCGAGCCGCCGAGGCCGCGGATCGCCGGAATCGCCAGCTCGCCCGGCCCGGTGGGCTGCGAGAAGGTCGGCGAGCCGAGCGCGGTGGCGCGGGCCACGGTGTCATGTGCCGACGAAACCTGCAGTCCGATGTCGCAGACCGACAGACCGCGGGTGTTCCAGACGTGGGCGGCGTGGCCCTCGGTCTCGGAGTTCACCACGATGCGCACGTCGCCCTGCTGCCAGAGGGTGATCGCCTTGTTGCGATGCTTGGCGGCATTGCGGAAGCCGAGCGTGCGCAGCATGGCGGTCAACGTCTCGACCTCGGTGTCGCGGGCAGCGAATTCGACAAAACTCACGTCCTCGGCGCGCACGCGCGGCGGGATCGTTGGAAGGTCGATCTTCGTGTCGGGCTCGGCGCGGCGCACATCGTCCATCAGCGCAATGAGCGAACGGTAGCCGTCCTGCGCCGTGGCGCGGGCGTTGCTGCCGCGGAACTGGTCGTTGAAGATCTCGAGGCTGATCGGCCCGGTGTAGCTGGCTGCCATGACCGCCTGCATGAAACGCTGCACCTCCAGATCGCCCTCGCCGGGCATGTTGCGGAAGTGGCGAGACCAGTAGAGCAGGTCCATGTCGATGGCCGGGGCGTCGGCCAGCTGAACGAAGAAAATCTTCTCTCCGGGGATCGCGCGGATCGACTCGGGGTCGATCTTGCGGCCGAGCGTGTGGAAGCTGTCGAGGATGATCCCGACGTTGGGATGATCGGCCTGGCGCACGATCTCCCAGGCGTCGCGGTGATCGTTGATGTGGCGGCCCCAGGCCAGCGCCTCGTAACCGAGGCGGATGCCGCGCTGCTTGGCGATCTCGCCAAGCTCGGCCAGGTCGTCCGCGGCCCGCTTGATGCCGCCGAGCGAGCGGGGGTGCACCGACGAGCAGATCAGGATCAGATCGGTCCCCAGCTCCTGCATCACGTCAAACTTGCGCTTGGCACGGTCGAAGGCCTTGGACCGCAGCGGCTCGGGAAGGCATTCGAAATCGCGGAAGGGCTGGAACAGCGGGATCTCCAGCCCGTGGTCGCGGATCATCCGCCCCACATCCCGCGCGCCACCATCATGGGCAATGAAATCCTGCTCGAAGATTTCCACGCCGTCGAAGCCTGCGGCGGCGATGGCCTCGAGCTTCTCGGGCAGGGTGCCCGAGATCGAGACGGTGGCGATCGCGGTTTTCATGGGGATTGCCTCCTCAGTAGCCGAGCACGCGCGGCAGCCAGATGACGGTCTGCGGCACGAAGGTCAGGATGAACAGGACGAGCACCTCGACGAAGAAGAAGGGCATGATCGCGCGGATGAGCCTGGCCATGCCTACGTTCGCCACCCCTTCGGCGACGAAGAGACACAAGCCCAGCGGCGGGGTGATCAGGCCGATCATCAGGTTGAAGATCACGAGGATGCCGAAGTGCGTGGGATCGACGCCCATGGACACGGCGATCGGGTGCAGGATCGGCACCAGCACGAGCATCGCCGCGATACCTTCGAGGAACAGGCCCACGAAGAGGAAGAGCACGATGACCGCCAGCAGGAAGGTGGTCTTGCTGTCGACGTTGGCCAGCACCCAGTCGGTCAGCATGTTGGGCACGCGGTTGTAGGTCAGCAGCCAGTTCGCCGCCGAGACCGCCGCGATGATGATCAGGATCACCGCGCTGTCGCGCATCGCGCCCGAGAAGATCCGGGGCAGGGCCGAGAGGCGAATGTTGCGGTAGACGAAGAGGCCGAGGATCAGCGCGTAGCCGACGGCGAAGCTCGCGGCCTCGGTCGGGGTGACGATGCCCAGCAGGATCGAGCCCACCACCAGCACCGGCATCAGCAGCGGCAGGATGCCCTGCAGCAGCGCCTGGCCGTTCGACGGACCGCCGATGCCCGCCGGCTCGTGGCCCTTGTCGACCTTGACGGTCATCATGACGTAGGCCGAAAGGAACACCGCCAGCAGGATGCCGGGGATCACGCCCGCGAGGAACAGCGCCGGCACCGAGACGCCAGAGACGATCAGCGCGTAGATGATCACCGGGATCGACGGCGGGATGATCGGTCCGATCACCGAAGAGGCGGCGGTCAGTGCCGCGGCGAAGGCGCGGTCATAGCCGTGCTTTTCCATTTCGGGGATGAATACCCGGCCGATCGCCGAGGTGTCGGCCACGGCCGAACCCGACAGGCCCGCGAAGATCACTGAGGCCCAGATGTTCACCAGCGCGAGCCCGGCGCGCATGCGGCCCACCAGCACGTTGGCAAAGGCGATGATGCGTCCGGTAATGCCGCTTTCGTTCATCAACTCGCCAGCGAGGACGAAGAGAGGGATGGCCAGCAGCGGGAAAGAGTTGAGACCCTTGAAGATCTCGGTCGGCACGATGCGCAGCGTGTAGGGCGCCTCGCCTGTGCCCATGAAGAAGAGCAGCGCCGCCAGGATCGCCACCGCGATGGGGGCACCGGCCAGCAGGCCGCCGATCAGGATGATGTAGACCATGGATCAGACCTCCTCGGCGCGGCCCGAGAGCCGCTGCATGAGTTTCAGCGCCGCCGCGATCGCAAGGAGCGCGCCGCCGAAGGCGATGGCGTATTGATAGGGGCCGACCTTGCCGAGCCAGGTGAGCGCCTCGACGCCGGTGCTCTGCGCCAGCGCGTCGGCGGTGCTCTTGAGCCCGGAGGAGGCGACGTCGCCGCGGCGCAGGGCGAAGACGTGCCCGGCGTAGGCGAGCGCGATGCCCGTTGCGACGCCGACAGCGTCTGCGGCAACGAAGAACCAGTGGCGGACGCGCTTGGGCAGCATGTCGGAAACCACGGTGAAGCGGATGTGGTTGTCGCCAAGATAGGCCAGCGCCAGGCCGAACATCACCCCGTAGATCGTCAGGTAGATCGGCAGTTCCTCACCCCACGGGACGGAGCGTCCGACCGCGTAGCGCCGCAGCGAGTTGACGAAGATGATGATGAAGACCAGCGCCATGCTGAGACCTGCGCCGAAGGCGAAGACCCACCGTGCGCCGCGGATGAGACGATCCATCTTGGCTCCTCCAAAGAAGAGGCCGGGCCACGCAGGGCGGGCCCGGCCGGATGTCATGCGGGGTTACTGGGTGGCGTCTGCGACAGCGGACTGCAGACGGTCGATCCATTCCGCATCGTCACCCAGCTCGCCACGCAGGTATTCGACAACCGCGGGCTGTGCCTTCTCGGCGAAGGCGGCGATTTCGTCCGAAGTCGGTGCATAGACCTGCATGCCCTCGGCCTGCGCCTTGCCGACGCCCTCGGCGGTGTTCCACTGCTGGATCGCGCGGCCCATGGTGCCAGCCACGCGGGCGGCCTTGCGGATCACTTCCTGCTGCGCCGGTTCCAGCATGTCATAGAACTCGTCCGAGATCACGATGAAGTCCGCAGCGTAGACGTGGCCGTCCAGCGTCATGTACTTCTGCAGCTTGTGCAGGCCGTTGTTGTAGATCACGCCGACCGGGTTCTCCTGGCCGTCGACCACGCCGGTCGAGAGGGCGTTCGGAAGTTCGGTCCATGCGATCGGGGTCGGCTCGCCGCCGAGACCCTTGACCATCTCCACGTAGAGCGGGATCGGCTGCACGCGGAACTTCAGACCTTCCATGTCCGCGGGCGATTTGATCTCGCGGGTGTTGTTGGTGAAGTTGCGGAAGCCGGTCTCGCCGTAGGCCAGCGTGCGCAGACCGGTCTGTTCGAGGCAGTGTTGCGCCAGCTCGTCACCAAAGGGGCCGTCCAGCACGTCCCAGGCAACGGTTGCCGAGGAGAAGGTGTAGGGGATGTCGAGCACCGAGGCCGCCGGGCAGACCTTGGACATGGCGCCAGAGATCAGTGCCACCTGGGTCAGGTTGTCCTGCACCTGGGCCACCAGCTCGTCCTCGTTGCCGAGCGCGCCGGCAGGGAAGAGCTCGACGGTCATGTCCGACTCGCTCTCGACGATGTTCTTGAAGATCTGCGCCGCAGCGCCCTTCTTCGAGCCGGTCCAGTCGTCCGGGTCGACGTGGGCGACGCGCAGGGTCTGCGCCCCGGCGGTGGTGGCTGCAAGGCTGCCGCAGAGCGCGGTGACAGCGAGAAGGGTCTTGGTGATCGAACGCATGAGTTCCTCCCTTAGCGTTTCGTATTGGCCGCGTCTTGCGCGGGCTGGTCGAAGGCGTCGAACGTCGCCTTCATACGTACCGGGTCGGCGGGCCGCCCGGTGAACAGTTCGAACGCGCGAACCGCCTGGAACACGGCCATGCCGGAGCCCGGCAGGACGCGGCAGCCCTTGGCGCGCGCGGTCGCGATGAGTTGTGTCTCCAGCGGGAAATAGACGATGTCGGCAACCCAGAGGCTTTCGTCGATCAGGGTCTCGTCGATGGCCATTCCCGGCAGCTTCGCCATGCCCATGGGGGTCGCGTTGACCACGCCGTTCGGCTTGTCCTCGGCAAAGAGCGCGGCGAGGTCACTGACCGCCTGCGTCTGCGCGTCCGGGCGGTTCGAGGCGACGAGCTTGGCCAGCCCCTCGGCCCGTGCGGGATCCGTGTCGAAGATCGACAGTTTCTTCACACCGCAATCCGCCAGCGCGTGAGCGACGGCGACGCCTGCGCCACCGGCCCCCAGCAACACCGCGTGATCCGTCTCCGCGCCGGCAAGGCCGCGGCGGAAGCTCTCGGCAAAGCCCCACATGTCGGTGTTGTGGCCGATGCGCTTGCCGTTCTGGAACACCACCGTGTTCACCGCGCCCACGGCGCGGGCGTTCTCGCTCAGCTCGTCGAGCAGCGAGATCACATCGATCTTGTAGGGATAGGTGATGTTGAGCCCGTCAAAACCCGCGGCCTCGGCCGATTGCACCATCTGCGCGAGCGTCATTCCGGCGCGCTCAGGCGCATCCATGTCGAGCTTCTTGTAGGTGGTGAAGAGACCCTGCGCGCGGGCTTCTTCCATCTGCATCAGGGGGGTACGCGACAGTGCGATGCCCTGACCGATCAGGCCGGCCAGCAGACAGTCTTCCCGTGTTTGCGCGTTTTCCAAGGCGGCCTCCTCCCCCTTCGTCGTGGTCCGTCAAGATGGTGTAACATTGAACTCACGGGTTAAATTGTCAAGATAATTGAACCCACGGGTTAAAAATGTAGGATGAGCGCAGGAGAGGGAGCAGGAAAAGTCCATGGAAAGTCGCGAGAAGTCCCGGAAGTGGAAACAGAATCCGGAAGCTGTTAAGGCAGATATCCTGCGCGTTGCGCGGGCCGAATTCGCGAAAACAGGGCTGTCTGGAACCCGAATCGAAGACATTGCCGCGGGGACCAAGACCTCGAAGCGGATGATCTTCTACTACTTCCAGGACAAGCAGTCGCTCTACGAGGCGGTGCTCGAAGACTGCTACGCAGAGGTGCGCGGCGGCGAATCCGAGCTCGATCTGGAGGGGCTGCGCCCCGACGTGGCACTGCGGGCGCTGCTCGAATTCACCTTCGACCACCACCGCCGCAATCCCGAATTCATCCGGCTCGTGATGATCGAGAACATCCACGAGGCGCGGCACATGCAGAAGATGCACGCGCTGGCGGCTAAGAATGAGCGCGCGATCGGCGTGGTCGAGCGGATCTGCAAGGCGGGCTGCGAGGCGGGGCTGTTCCGCGAGGATATATCGCCGGTGGCACTGCACTGGCAGATCAGCGCGGTCAGCTTCTTCAACGTCGCCAACCGCGCGACCTTCTCGACCAACTTCGGGCCGGAGCTCTTCGACGAGGCGGGGCAGGCATTGCTACGGCGCACCGCAGTGCGCGGCATTCTGGCGTCGGTGCTGAAGGACGTGAGCCAGCTCGACGCGCTGTGCCCGGCAGACCCGTCGCTGGCCTAGTACGCTGGCCTAGGTGCCGCTGACCAGCTTCGCGGCGTCGAGGATGGAAAAGACCGGCCTGCCGGTGACGCGGCGGATTGCCTCCGCGTAGGGTGGCAGGTTCCCGCATTCGAGGACGATGGCGGCAATCTCCGGGGACTGGGCGAGCAGCACCTCGGCGGCGCGGCAGACCTCGACCCGCATCTCCTCGGGATCGAAGGCGGCGCGCTGCGCGTCCTTGGGCGCAAGGAACGTCCCCGCGAAAAGCGCACTGTCCTGCAGCCCGCCGATCCGCACGTCTTCCGGCGCGGCCCCGGCGGCGCGGATTGCCGCCGCACCGAGCGCCGAGGCTGAGGCGGTGAGCACCCCCACCGGGCGGCCCCCGACCATCTGGCGCACCATCGGCAGGAGGCACAGGCCCGACAATGCCACCGGCACCGGCAGCGCGCTGGCGATCTCGCGCTGCACGGTGATCAGGAAACCGCAGGTCGAGGTGATCAGGCAGGCACCCTCGGATACCAGGTCTTCGGCGGCTGACTTGAAGGCGGCCACCAGTTCGGGTGCCGGTCTGCCTTCGCGCACGATGTCCGGGCTGCCTGCACCGGGCACGACGCGGACGCGGGCGGGCAGGTGGTAGCTCTCGGGATTACCGGCGTCGCCAGGGATGCGCGGAAAGCGGGTGTCGAGGCTGAGGATGCCGATGAAGGGGGACATGTGTCACCTCGGAAAAGGGGCCGGGAGCGCGGTGGGCGCTCCCGGCGGTACTCATTGCTTGGCCTGTACCATGTCCGGCAGCCAGGTGGCGAGGCCGGGGAAGGCCACCAGCACGGCCACCATCAGCACCATGATCAGGAACATCGGCAGCGCGGTGCGCGCGATGTAGCTCATGTCGTGGCGGGTCATCCCCTGCAGCACGAAGAGGTTGAAGCCCACCGGCGGGGTGATCTGCGCCATCTCGACGACCACCACGATGAAGATGCCGAACCAGATGAGGTCGATGCCCGCCGCGCGGATCATCGGCTCGATGATCGCCATGGTCAGCACCACCGCCGAGATGCCGTCGAGGAACATGCCGATGATGATGTAGAAGACCGTCAGCGCCGCGATCAGCGCCACCGGCGAGAGCTCCCAGGCGGCGATCACCCCGGCCAGCGCGCGCGGCACGCCGGTGAAGCCCATGGCCAGCGTCAGGAAGCTGGCCCCCATCAGGATCAGCGCGATCATCGCCGAGGTACGGGTGGCCCCCATCAGGCTTTGGCGGAAGGCGTCCCAGCTCAGCGAGCCCTGCAGCGCCGCCAGCACCAGCGCGCCGATCACGCCGAAGGCCGCCGCCTCGGTCGCCGTGGCGACGCCGAGGTACATCGAGCCGATGACCACGAGGATCAGCGCGATCACCGGGATCAGCAGGGTCGAGGCGCGCAGCTTCTCGGCAAAGGTGGTGTGCGGTTCGGGCTCGGGTGCCTGATCCTTGCGGACCACCGACCAGATCGCGATGTAGGTCATGAACATGGTGGCGAGCACGATGCCGGGGATAACGCCCGCCATGAAGAGGCCGGTGATGCTCTGCTGCACCGTGACGCCGTAGACGATCAGCGTCAGCGAGGGCGGGATCATCAAGCCCAGCGTCGCTGCCCCCGCCAGCGTGCCGACGATCATGAACTCGGGATAGCCGCGCTTGCGCAGCTCGGGGATCGACATCTTGCCGACCGTGGTCAGCGTCGCCGCCGAGGAGCCCGAGACCGCCGCGAAGACCGTGCAGCCGACCACGTTGGAATGCAGCAATCCCCCCGGAAAGCGCGAGAGCCAGGGCGCAAGCCCCTTGAACATGTCCTCGGACAGCCTTGTGCGGTAGAGGATTTCGCCCATCCAGATGAACAGCGGCAGCGAGGTCAGCGTCCAGCTCGACGAGGAGGTCCAGACGGTGATGCTCATAGAGCTGCCGGGATTGCGCGGGGTGAAGCCGATCATCCCCATGTAGGCGACCCCCATCAGCGCGAGCCCGACCCAGAGGCCCGAGCCCAGCAGGAAGAACATCACGAAGAGGAAGACGCCGATCTTCAGCCCAACCGCGTCGCGGTCGAAGCCGGTCATCAGGTGGATCGCAGCGTAGAGCACCAGCACCGACAGCGCAAAGAGCGCCAGACGCGCCTTCACCGAGCCGAGCGCATCGCGCAGCATCGGCTGGCGCGGGGTGTCGACGCCCATCTGCTTGGTGAACAGCAGCCCGAGCAGGCTGTCGATCACCGCGATGGCCAGCAGCACCGCGCCGACGGCCATGGCGATCTGCGGGATCCACAGTGGTGTGCCGTCCTGGCCCTGGCTGATGTCGTTGATCTTGTGGCTCAGGATCGGGGTCTGCACCGCGTACCAGGCGAAGAACAGCGCCACCGCAGCCGCAGCCGTGTAACACCAGATCTCGATGCCGCGACGAAAGGCACCGCCACGCTCGACCAGCATGCCGACGCGGATGTGCTCGTTGCGGCGGAAGGTGTCGGCCAGCGCGAGAAAGGACGCCGTGGCCATGGCGTAGCCGGCGTAATTCGCGCCGCCCGGGAACAGGATGCCGAGCCAGCGGGTGGTCATCTGGGCGACCACGAGGCAGAGGATCGAGACCAGCGCCAGCGCGGCCCCGGTGCCGGAGAGGGCGTAGAGCCCGTCGGTGAGGCGGCGCAAGGTCTTGCCTGCTGTCATCGCGTCGCGGCCTTCCATGTCGGTTTTTGCAGTCATAGCCGTATCGGCGGCCGGCGGGCCCGCACCCCCGGAAGGGACAGGAAGCGCACCCCGGTCAGAGCCGGGGTGCGCTGCACCGGCCGGGCCGGTTCTTACTGGGCTTCGTAGGCGTCGACGATGGCCTTGCCGTTCTCGCCAGCGTTCTCCAGCCATTCGGTGGTCATGGTCTTGCCGATCTCCTGCAGCTTGGCGCTGATCGCCTCGCTCGGCGGGTTCACGTCCATGCCGTTGTCTGCCAGCGTCTTGACGAAGCCGCCCGCAAGCTCGGCGGCTTTCTCGGCGCCACGGGTCTCGGCGGCAGCCGCCTCGTCGAGCACGCAGGTGCGCGCCGCGTCGGACAGGCCGTCCAGCGCGTCCTTGTTGACGAAGACCGTGTTGCGCGGCAGCCAGGCGTTGACGTCGTAGAAGTTGGTCATGTCTTCCCAGACGCTCTCATCGACGCCGGTGGCGCCCGAGGAGATCATCGACGACACGACACCGGTCGCCAGCGCCTGCTTCAGATCCGCGGCCTCCACCTGCGTCGGCACCATGCCGGCAAGCTCGGCGACGCGCGCGGTGATCGAGTTGTAGGCGCGGAACTTGGTGCCTTCCATCGCCTCGGGGGTCTCGACCGGCTTCGAGAAATACAGGCCCTGCGGCGGCCACGGCACCGAGTAGAGCGGTACGATGTTCTGCTCTTCGAGCACCTTGGCCAACACCGGCTCTGCGGCGGCGCGCAGCTTCTCGGAGGCGTCGAAGGAGGTGGCGAGGAAGGGAATGGAATCGTAGGCGAAGACCGCGTTCTCGTTGGCGTGGGCCGAGAGCAGGCGCTCGCCGATCTGTGCCTCGCCGAGCTGCACGGCGCGCTTGATCTCGTCGCCCTTGAACAGCGAGCCACCGGCGTGGATGACGATCTCGAGTTCGCCGCCGGTGCATTCCTTGACCGCGTCCGCGAAGGTCTGCGCGTTCTCGGTGTGGTAGTTGTTGGCCGGGTACGCCATCGGCATGTCCCAGGTTTCGGCCGAGGCGGCGCCGGCAAGCGCGGTGGTCAGCGTCAGGAACGCGGCTGCGGTGAGTTTCATGTTGTACCTCTCTGTGGTTGCTCGGGTTTTGTTTTCTGTGTCCCGATCCGCCATGTGTCAGTCCCGGCGGCTGATATTGCAATCACGTTTGCAGAAGTTGCGCGGCAATGGAACGGATGAATTTGTCCCGGTGCCGCACGGATGGGCTTTCGGGGGGCTGCGGGGACGCAAAAGCCCCGGACAGGCGGGCTGTCCGGGGCGGGGTCTGCGTGAGTGGTGGTGGCTCCGGCGCGGTCAGGCCGCGAAGGAGGTCTTGCGGCCCGCGCCGTTGCGGGTCTTCATCAGCGGCTGGATGTACTGGCCGAACTGCTCCATGCCGATGACGAAATCGTCGAAGGTCAGCATGATGCCCTTGAGCCCCGGGGTCTCGGCGATCTCATCGAGCATGGCGGCGACCTGCTCGTAGCTGCCGATCAGCTTGAGCATGCCGGTGGGTTGCGGGTTCTTGATGGCGCGCACGAGGTTGGCCGCGGTGGAGCCGTCCTTGGCCACCTTGTCCTGACCGGCCTGCGCGGCCTGCCATTCCAGCGCCTCGATGTCGGTGCCCTGCTTGTAGAGCTCCCATTTCTGGAAGGCGAGTTCCTCGGTACGGTCGGCGATCAGCATCAGCAGCAGGAAGGCACCGGTGTCGCGGCCGTGCTTCTCGGCGGCGGCGTTGACCTTGGCGACCATCTCCTTCGACGCGCTGGTGTTGTTCATGTCGCCGCCGGCACCGACGAAGTTGTAATCGCCGTACTTGGCGACGAACTCCATGCCCTTTTCGGACTGACCTGCGCCGACGATCGGAATGTGACCATTGGTCGGACGCGGCTCGAGGATGCAGTCGTCCATCTGGAAGAAGTCGCCCTTGAAGTCGGAGCGGCCGTCGCGCCACAGCCCCTGCATGACCTGCGCGTATTCGGCGGCGTAATCATAGCGGCGGGCGAAATGCTCGGGGGTCAGCTCGATGCCCATCTGCTGGTATTCCTTGGGCTGCCAGCCGGTCACCATGTTCACGCCCACCCGGCCCGGCGCGATGGAATCGAGCGTCACCGCCATGCGCGCAGTCAGCGCCGGCGGCAGCGTCAGCATCGCGCAGGAGGCGAAGAGCTTGATCCGGCTGGTCACCGCGGCGAGGCCCGACATCATGGTGAAGCTCTCGAGGTTCTGCACCCAGTATTGCGACGGCCCGTTGTAGCCGCGAAGCTTGATCATCGACAGCGCGAAGTCGAGCCCGAAGTGCTCGGCGCGCTGGATCACCGCCTTGTTCAGATCGAAGCTGGGCATGGTGTCCGGCGAAGTGGTCGAGATCAGCCAGCCGCGGCGGCCGATGGGAAGGAAGACGCCGATCTGGGTCATGGGAGGTCCTTTCTCTCTCTGTTGGGCGGTCCGATCTGGGTCGGCTCCTGGGGGCGCTTCGGGTCAGGCAGGCGTGTCGCTGCGCAGACCGGCGAGCTTGGGATCAGTGTCGGCAACCGGGCGCGCCGCGCCAATCGACTTGTTCTCGGCGGCGGGCGTAGTTTTTCTCAGCGGTGCGGCTTCGCGGTCCAGCCGCAGCAGCGAGGGCAGGGCGAAGAGCGGGATCAGCGCCATCAGCAGGTAGGCGGCGGCGAAATGCTGCGGCTCGAGGCCGGGGGCATCGCCTTGCAGCAGGTGCAGCAGCATCGCCGCGATCGAAATGCCAAGCCCCATGGTCATCTGCTGGAAGACCCCGGCGGTGGCGGTGGCGCGTGAGAGCTGGCGCGCGGGCACACCGGCATAGGTGAGCGTGTTGACCGCGTTGAAAAAGAGCGTGCGGATCGCGCCCGAGGCGATGACCAGCGCGATGATCACCCAGACCGGCCAGCCCGGGCTGATCGGTACGAAAGCGGCGAGGGTGAGGCTGCCGGTCAGGGTCAGCGCAATCAGCACCGGGCGGTAGCCGTGGCGGGTGATGAGCCGTTTCAGAAGCGGCTTCGACACCAGCGAGCCGAGCGCACCGATGGCCGACAAGAGCCCCGCGTGCAGCGGTCGGAATCCCATGGCGAGCTGGAGGAAGAGTGGCAGCAGGAAGACAGTGGAGTTGAGCCCGATCCGGCCGATGCCACCGGCAATCACGCCCACGCGAAAGCGCTGGCCAGCAAAGAGCGAGAGCACCAGCGCCGGATGCGCCACCCGCCGTGCGTGGCGCCGGTAGAGCGAAATGACCAGCGCCGAGAGCGGCAGCAGCGCCAGCCCGACGGCGCCCCAGAGGCTGATCGCCTCGAGCCCCAGCTGGAACAGCACCAGCGCCAGCCCGGCGAGCGCGAAGCCCGAAAGGTCGAAGCGCTCGATCTCCGCGCGCGGCAGCGCCGGCAGCGGCGGCACCAGCCAGAGCATCCCGAGCACGGCGGCGAGGCAGATCGGCAGGTTGACGAAGAACAGCAGCCGCCAGTGGTAGAACTCGATCAGCGCCGCGCCGATCAGCGGCCCGATCAGCGGCCCGATCAGCACCGGCACGGTCAGCCAGGTCATGCCGTCGAGCGTACGCTCCGGCCCGAAGGCGCGCAGCACGATCATCCGCCCAACCGGCGTCATCAGCGCGCCGCCGAAGCCCTGCAGCACGCGGCAGGGGATCATCAGCTCGAAACTCGGCATGAAGGCCGCCAGCACCGATCCCAGCGTGAAGAGCGCCACCGCGCCGCAGAACACCCTGCGTGCGCCGAAGCGGTCGGCGAACCAGCCCGAGACCGGCATGAAGACCGCCAGAGCCAGCAGGTACGCGGTGACCAGCAGGTGCAGCGACAGCGGCGATCGCTGCAGATCCTGCGCGATGCGCGGAATGGCGATGGTCAGCAGCGTGGTATCGACCCCCTGCATCAGGAAGGCCAGCGCCACGGTGAAGGCGATGGCAATGCGGTGCGGCTCCGAGCGGGTCGGCACGGCGTGCGGCTCGTCGGCGGCATCGGACGGGAGGTGGCTCGGAGCGTCTGTCATGGCTCCTGCATCCGCCGCCGTGCCCGTTTCGGTCAAAGGAGTTTTCCTAGAGCCCCCGCGCAGGAAAACTCAGCGCCACGCGGGCTTGCCTGTCTCGCGGCCTTGGCAGCCGCTGAACAGGGGTGCCCGCGCGGGGCTGAGAAAGCCTCAGCCTTGCGGGCAGATTTCCGCAGTAGCTCCGGGCGCGTCCGCCGCCCTAGGCTCGCGCCGACGCACATGCAGAACCTGGAGAGCATCATGGCCCACGCCTGGGACGACTTCCTGACCGAGAACGACCGCAAGCTCATCGCCGCCCGCAAGAACCTTCGCGAGCCGCACGGGCCGGGCAAGGTGAACGCGCTGCTGGTGATCGACATGCAGGTGACCGCCGTGGGCGAGGACCGTCCGATCCACGAGCAGGTCGACCGCTTTCCCGGTGCCTGCGGTCCGCACGCCTGGAAGGCGATCCCGCCGCAGCAGCGCCTGCTGGCTGCCGCCCGCGCCGCCGGGATGCCGGTGATCTACTCCAAGCACGTCTTCCATGGCTACACCGGGCTCGCCCGTGCCGAGGGCGGCGTCTTTGCCGCCACCGACCCGCGCTCGGAAATCCCTGCCGAGGTCGCCATGGCCGAGGGCGAGATCCTCGTCGAGAAGCAGACGCCCTCGTGCTTTGCCTATACCAACCTGCATCTCATCGCGAAGGAGAAGGGCGTCGACGGCTTCCTCGTGGTGGGCAATTCGACCTCTGGCTGCGTGCGCGCCACCTGTGTCGACGGCGAGGCGCTCGGCTACAAGATGCAGGTGATCGAGGAGGGCGTCTTTGATCGGATCGAGATGAGCCATGCTGCCGCGCTTTTCGACATGCAGTTCAAGATCTGCGACGTGATCGACGAGGCGCGTGCGCTGGAGATCATCGGCGCGCCGGATGCGCTGAAGAAATCCGCCTGAGGCAGGGTCATGAGCACATTCACCGCCGCTGCCCTGCAACTCGGGCCGGCCTCGGAGACGATGGCCGAGACCACGGATCGTATCCTGACATTGATGGAAGAGGCCGCCGGGCGGGGCGCGAGGCTCGCCGTGCTGCCCGAGCTGGCGTTGCAGCCCTATTTTGCCGCCGAGGTGCATGAGGATCTTTCGCGCTGGACCGACGCCGGAGAGACCGAAGCCGCGCTCGGCCGGATCGCCGCCGCGTGCGAGCGGCTGGGGCTGGCGCTCTCCGTCTCTCACGCCGAACCCAGCGAGGCGCGACTCTACAACTCGATGACCTTCATCGCGCCCGACGGGCATACCTGCGGCATGTTCCGCAAGGTGCATATCCCCGGGCAAGTGGACCCCGACCCCGCGAAGGAGGTGAACATTCTAGAGCGGCGCTACTTCGCGCCCGGCAATCTCGGCTTCCCCGCCTATGCGGTCGAGGGGATCACCGAAGCGCCGCTGCGCACGGGCGGGCTGATCTGCTACGACCGCCGCTTCCCCGAGAGCTGGCGCAGCCTGATGCTGAACGGTGCGGACCTCTTTTGCGTCTGCTACAACACGCCGGTGATGAACGGCGCGACGCTGGAACAGGCGCGCCATGCGTCGGAGCTGGCGATCTGCGGCGGGGCCTATTCCAATGCCACGTGGACCATCGCCGCAGGCAAGGGCGGTGTGGAGAACGGCATCTCCTTCATCGGTGGCAGCTTCATCTGCGGACCCGACGGGGTGATCGTGGCGCGCGCCGGAACAATGGGCGACGAGATCGTGCTGGCCGAGGTGGACATGGCCCGGCAGCAGGCGCTGCGCGCGCGCTGGAACTTCGCCGAGACCCGCGCCGAACACGCCTATGCCGGGGCGCCCGCCGTACAGGACGTCGCCTGAAGCCCGCGAGCCATGCACACATACTCCTGAGGGGCCCTCGCTCTGAGGTAGATGTGCGGACTTCTAACGGGAGCAATCCACACTGTTGGCATTGCGCACTATCGAGTGTGACCGAAGGTTTTTCGGGTTTTTAACCATTTGGTCAGTAATTTACCCGTCTAAAGCGACGAGATTCGCTGCTCATCTCGGGAACTCGGGCGGAAGTCGCCCCTTCGGCTGAGGTTGGAAAGTACGGACAAATGACTATTCATTTGTCCGTATTTTCATCATACGAACAGTTGCGCCCATCGCCGAATGCCGGGACGTCACTTCTTTCTTGATCGCAGCCCTGCGGGCGCGCTCCGATCGTGTCGGGGAGATGACAGAGAGGTGAAGACCATGAGAAAACGTGTCCCGCTGAATGCCATCCGCGCTTTCGAGGCAACGGCCCGCAACCAGTCGGTGGCCAAGGCAGCCGACGAGCTCTGCGTCACGCCCACGGCCGTGAGCCACCAGATCCGGCAGCTCGAGGAATTCCTGCAGGTGCGCCTCTTCATCCGCAAGAATTCGCGGATCGAGCTGACCACCGAGGCGCGCAACAACGTGCATCAGATCGGCCGCGCGCTCGATCTGATCAACGAGGCAATCGCGGCGCTCGAAGGGTCGGACTACGACGAACGGCGGCGGCTCAACGTGGCGGCATCCACCTCTGTCGCCTCGTTCTTCCTCATGCCCCGGCTTTACGATTTCACCCTGCGTGCGCCGGACATCGACCTGAACATCCGCACGTTCCTCTCCCGCAAGGAGGCCGAGGAGCAGGAGATGGATATCCGCATCCTCAACTGGCAGAGCCAGATGGAGTGCCAGGTGGAGCCATTGGTCGAGGAAGAGGTGGTGCCGGTCTGCGCGCCCGGCGTGGCCGCGCGTTTCGGCAACGATCCGCGCGAGATTCTCATGAATGCGCCGCTGCTGCACGTCGATCGAGCCAACGACGGACTCGACAGCACCTATCCCGACTGGGCGCGCTACCTCGCCGAATACGGCATCAGCCGCAGCGATCTGAGCCACGGCGCGCGCTTCAACCAGGCGGGAACTTCGATCGAGGCCGCTTGCGCCGGGGTCGGTGTGATCCTCGGCCGCTCGCTGCTGATCGAGGATGCACTGCAGAAGGGCCGTCTGGTGCGCGTGAGCGAGCCCTATCCGATCCGCTCGCCCTACTTCCTGCAATCGCCCTGGAAGTCGGCGAACAAGGAGAGCATCCAGCGTTTCAAGGACTGGATCCTTGAAAAGGTGCGCTCGAACGGGCTGGTGCACGCAATCTGATGCTTGCGCGCGCTCCCGGAGAAGACCCGGGGGCGCGCCTGCCTGTCACCATTGGACCTGCGCGCCCCGGATACCCTGGACGTCTGGCGAGCCTCACCCCAGCGGATGCTCGTCCGCCGGATCCCAGGACAGCATCACCGATTGCCCAAGCTCAAGCGCATCGTTGAAGAACGCGCTCGTCGGCATCAGCGCGGTCAGCTCCTCGTCGTCCGTGCCGGTGACGCTGACCCGCACGGCGGTGCCCTGATACTCGATCATCGACACCTTACCCGGAAGGCTCCGCAGTCCGGGGCGCGCGCCGATCACGCATTGGTCTGCCCGCACCGAGGCCTCACCGCCGGCGGCGCGCTGCACCACGTTGTGCCCGCCGAGAAAGCGCGCAACGAAGGCGTTGCTCGGGGTCTCGTAGACCTCGCGCGCCGCGCCCGCCTGCATGATCACCGCGTTGTTCATCACCACCACCAGATCGGCGAGTGCCAGCGCCTCGTCCTGGCTGTGGGTGACGTGGATGAAGGAAATCCCCAGTTCCTTCTGGATGCGCTTCAGCTCGGCGCGCATGCGGATGCGCAGGAAGGGGTCGAGCGCCGAGAGCGGCTCGTCGAGCAGCAAGACCTTGGGCCGGGTGATCAGTGAGCGCGCCAATGCCACCCGCTGCTGCTGGCCGCCGGACATCTGGCTCGGCAGGCGCTCGGCGAGGTGATCCATCTGCACGAGCTCGAGATATTCCTTGGCCTTTGCCCGGCGCTCGGCGCGCGCCACGCCCTGAACCTTCAGCGAGAAGGCGACGTTGTCGTGCGCACTGAGGTGCGGAAAGAGCGCGTAGTCCTGGAACATCATCGACGTGCCACGCGCCACGGGCGGCGCATGGGTGATTTCCTGGTCGTGGATCAGGATCGCGCCGTCGCTCACTTCCTCGTGCCCGGCCAGCATCCGCAGCGTGGTGGACTTGCCGCAGCCAGAAGGGCCGAGCAGGCAGCAGTAGGACCCGCGCGGGATGCGAAGCGAGATATTGTCCACCGCGGGCGCACCCGGTCCGTAGCGCTTGGTTACGGCGACGAGCTCGGCGTCGAAGCGGTGGCTCTGGGTGACCTGGCGTGGCCTGGCGGGAGCGGGCGGCGGTGTCTCGGTCTTGAGGGCGAGGGTCATGCGTTGGTCCTCATGCTGCGACGCTTGGCGAGCTGGGAGACCACGACAAGCGAAAGGATGATCAGGGAGAAGGAGATGAGCGTGGTCAGCGTGCCGATGGCGAAAAGCACCGGTGTCGAGGCGGCGTTGAGCAGGCCCATCACCTCCATCGGCATGGTGTTGCCCATGCCCACGTTGAGCGAGGTGCGCGCGGTTTCCTCGTAGGACGAGGTGAGCCCGGCCATGGCGATGCCGATGACGCCGGGCAGGATGATCGGCAGGATCACCCAGCGGAAACGCTGGCTGGCGGAGGCACCGAGGTCGACGGCGGCCTCCTCGTAGGAGCTGCGAAAGCGGCCAAGCACGATGAACATGATCAGCAGGCCGAAGGGCAGCGTCCATGTCAGCTGCGCGCCGATGCCCGAGGTGAACCAGTTCACCTGCCAGCCAAGCAGGTTGAACATCAGCGCGATGCCGAAGCCGACGAAGATGCCGGGCAGCACCATCGAGGCGATGGCGGCGTAGAACACCGCGCCCGAGCCGGGGAACTTGCGGCGATAGGCGAGCCCGGCGGTGACCGAGATCACCAGCGTCAGCACCGCCGTACAGGCCGCCAGCCGGATCGAGCGCTGGAAGGCGCTTGGCACGTCGCCGAGGCCCTGTCCCTCGCCGGAGAACAGCGTCTGGAACCAATGGGTGGACCAGCCCACCATCGGAAAGGACATGCCGCCCTCGGGGCCCTGGAAGCTGAGGATGTAGAGGCAGGCCATGGGCGCGTAGACGTAGATCAGGAAGAGCGTCGTCAGCCCGGCGAGCAGGTAGAAGGAAAGCGGGCGGGTGCGGGAGGTCCTGGTGTAGGAAGACATGGGGGTCAGCTCCTCAGTTCCTTGCGGATGTCGGCGAAGCGCAGCAGCGAGACGACGATGCTCAGCACGACGACCAGCAGCAGGATCGATTTGGCCGCGGCGGGCGGGTACATGAAGGCGTTGAGATCGGTGATGATCGACATGCCCACGGTGTTGACCTGGCTGCCGCCCATGAACTTCACCATCACCACGTCGCCCATGATCGCCGTGGTCACGATGATCGTGCCGATGGCGAGCCCGGGGCGCACCAGCGGGAAGATGATGTCGCGCACGATCTGCCATTCCGAGGCGCCCGCGTCCTGGGCGGCCTGGATCACCGAGGGCGGGATCTTGGCCATGGAATTGAGCGCCGTGGCAATCATCGGCATGGTCAGCATCTGCACGTAGGCGACCAGTACGGCGAACTCGGAATACATCAGCCAGCCGAGCGGCTCGTCGATCACCCCTGCGCCCAGAAGCGCCTGGTTGACCACGCCCTCGCGGCCCAGCAGCGGCACCCAGCTGACCATGCGGATCGGGCCGGACGTCCAGAAGGGGATGGCGATGGCGGTGACCAGCAGCGTGCGCAACCAATTGCTGCGCAGGTGGAACGCGAGGAAATAGGCGATGGCAAACCCCAGCGGCGCGGTGATCGCCCAGACGATGATCAGGAACTTGAAGGTCTTTAGGTAGAGCGCCAGCGTGAGATCCGAGGTCAGCACGTCGACCCAGGTCTCGATGTAGAGCTCGGGGAAAACCTGCGCGAAGTTGTAGTCGAGGAAGCTGACCACGAAGATCAGCCCGAGCGGCACGATGACCAGCGCCAGGAAGACAAGCGCCATCGGCGTGACCTGCAGAACCGAGGCGAGTTTCGGCGGAATCGTGACGCGCGAAGGGGAGGTTTGGCTGGAAAGCATGGGCGTTCCGTTTCGTCCGGGGAAGGTCTGGGAGGGTGTGTCCCGGCCGCGTCGCGCGGCCGGGACGATGATCGCGGATCAGGCGGCGATAAAGTCCTGCCAGCGGCGCACGAGGTAGCGGTCCTCGTCCATCACCGTGTTCCAGATGCCGATGTTGCCCATGCGCTCCCAGATCGAGCCACCGTCGCGGCTGACGCCTGCCTTCTCCATGACCTTGCCATAGGGGTTGAGGATGTCCTCGGTGGCGGGCTGGCCCTCGTACCAGTAGCCCCACTCGTTCTCGGTCATGAACGGCTTCACGTTTTCCGGGACTGAGTTGTAGAAGCCCTGGCGCGAGATGAAGGCACCGGCCCAGCCCGAGTTCATCCAGTTCATGTACTCGATGGCGCAGTCGCGCTCGAGCCCCTCGAGGTGGTTCATCGCCGACATCATGATGTACCAGCCGCGGTAGCCTTCCTTCATGCCCTTGTAGGTGCAGTCGATGCCGCGGGTGCGGACCTCGGTCACGGCGGGAGACCACATGGACTGCAGCAGCACCTCGCCCGAGGCCATCAGCTGCACCGACTGGTCGAAGTTCGTCCAGAAGCTGCGGAAATGGCCCTCGCGCTTCAGCGCGGTCAGCACGTCGATGGTCTTGTCGATCTCCTCGCGGGTCATGTTGCCCTTGTCGCCGTAGGTGATCTCGCCCATCGCCTCGAGCGCCATTGCGGCATCCGCGACACCGATCGACACGCCGTCCTGCAGCGCCACGCGGCCCGAGAACTCGGGGTTCAGCAGCTCGGCCCAGCTCTCGATCGGACGGCCGATCAGGTCGGGGCGAATGCCCAGCGTATCTGCGTTGTAATAGAGCGGCACGCCGACGAGGTAGTCGGTCGGGGTGAGTGAATATTCCTGCGCATTCTCATCCGCCCAGTATTGCGCCTTGATCGGCGCCATGCCCTGTTTCGACGCCTCGGTGCCGTCGGGATAGGTGCCTTGGGTGAAAAGCGACAGCGTCTGGTCCCAGTATTTGTATTCGGACACGTTGACAGGCATTAGCACGCCGCGCCCGGTGAAATACTTGAGGTTGGTGTTGGGCATGTCGGTGACATGCACCGACTTCGGCTGGGTCAGCAGCCGGTTGACGTGGGTGGTGGGGTCGGGCGCGGTCTGCATGTCCACGGTGAAGCCGAGGTCCTCGTTCGCCTTGGCCTCGATCTCGGGAATGGTCGAGTAGGACTGCCCGAGGTGGGTAATGGTGACGTCCTTGATGTTCTGCGCCCAGAGCATCGGGGCCGGGAAGGCGCTGGCGGCCGCTGCGGCGGCGCCGGACTTGAGCAGGCCGCGGCGCGAGAGGCCGCGCGGGCTCTTCGCGCGCTTGGCGGCGGGGAGGTCGGATTTGGTCATGGGTCTCTCCTGCGGACGATGGGTGCGGCCCGCTGTTTGCCGCGGGCTCCTTGGCCGGGATCGTCCCTCGCGGGCCTGTTCCGGTGGGATCAGGATCGAGTGCAGGCGCCCGAAAAACCTAGTGAGAAAATTTGGCAGCGGGCCTGAAGAAACCTCGCCTGCCTCGGCGCGGGGTTTCTGCTTTTGTGGCACGGTCAGGGGCATGCGCCCCGGCGCGGGATATGAAAGGAGCCGCCATGACCCTCACCAACGAGCCCGATGCCACTGATCCGATGACCGCAAGGGCGATCGCCGCCGACCTGGCCGCCGGACGGCGCAGCGCCGCCGAAGTGGCGGAAACCACGCTGCAGCGCGTGGCGCACTGGGAGCCCAAGGTCGCGGCCTTTTCCTATTTCGATCCGGAACTGCTCAAAGCGCAGGCAAAGGCGCTCGACGCAGCACCGCTGCGCGGACCGCTGGCGGGGGCGACCGTGGCGGTCAAGGACGTGATCGCCACCCGCGATATGCCGACCGAGCACAACACCGCCCGTTACCAGGGCAGCCGCCCCGGGGTGGACGCGGCCTGCGTCGACACGCTGCGCGCGGCGGGCGCGATGATCATGGGCAAGACGGTCACCACCGAGTTCGCCTCGACCAATCGCGGCGGCAAGACCCGCAACCCGATCGACCCGACGCGTACGCCGGGCGGCTCGTCTTCCGGCTCTGCGGCGGCAGTGGCCTGCGGCATGGCGGCGATCGGGCTCGGCACCCAGACCGGGGGCTCGACCATCCGCCCGGCCTCGTTCAACGGCATCTGGGGAATGAAGCCGACATGGGGCGTGATCAGCCGCGAGGGGCTGAAGCAATACTCGATGACCTGCGACACGCTCGGGCTCTATGCGCGCAGCGCCGATGACCTCGGACTGCTCTGCGATGTCTTCGATCTGGATCCGGCGCCGCAGCCAGCCAAGCTGGAAGGCCTCCGTATCGGGCTGTGCCGCACGCCCATGTGGGACCGCACCGAGCCGCCGATGCGCCGCGCGCTGGACGAGGCCGCCGACGCGCTGCGCCTCGCCGGGGCCGAGGTGATCGAGGTCGAACTGCCGCCGCTCTTCGCCGGCATCGCCGAGGCGCATTCGGTGATCCTCGCCCGCGAGGGGCGGGCATCTTTCCTCAACGAGGTGCGGAACACGCCGGACATCCACGACGAATACATCGGCATCGTCGGCAACGCGCGCGGGATCACCCCGGAAGACGCCCGCCACGCCTACACGCTCGCCGACCGCTGCCGTGCCGCCTTCGACGAGATCATGGGGGGCTTCGACGCGATCATGACGCCCTCTGCCTGCGGCGAGGCACCGGTGGGGCTGGAGCGTACCGGCGACGCGGCGATGAACTCCATGTGGACGCTGCTGCAGGTGCCGGTGGTCTCGGCGCCGGGGCTGACCGGGCCGAACGGTATGCCGCTCGGCATCTCCTTCGTCGCGCGGCGCTACGCCGACCGCACGGCGCTGGCCGTCGCGAAGCTGGCAGGCCAGGTGCTGGCCCGCGACGAGGTTGAACTGGCCTGACCTCCGGGCACGGCGGTTTTCCCGCGCCTCGATAGGAAGCCGCGCGCCGGCTGGCCCCGGCGTGCGATGTTCTCGGCTCCGCGCGCGGCTTTCGGGGAACGGCTTCAAGTCGATGGTGGACGAGGCACTGCGCCTCGTGCGGCGCGTCGGTGAGAAAATGTCTGCCGGAGGGCGAGACCCGCGATTTTGCCACAGGCGGCAGGGCGGAGCATTATCAAGCAAACATCGCCAGGCCTGGGCCCGCCCGGCGCGCAGGTGCCCATCTCCGGAGGCGGGTGAGGCTGAGCGCAGCATGTGGCGAAATGCCGAGCATGCGCGCCCCGCCGTCGCTTTGCCACCGGACCGCGGAAGGCCGAAATCTGGCACACCAATCGAGGTGCCACGCACGTGGCGCGGTATTCTCGATCTGCGCATTTCAGCATATCCAGGGCACCAGCTTGAGCAGCCCCCATCTTGTTGCAGAAATGCGACAATTAACTGAGTGATTTTGTCTGAAATATTGCGAAGCCGAGGCCGAAATGGTTCTCCTCCGCCACGCCAGCTCCCGCCAGCGACTCTCCATACATCGTGAAACCCCGAACGCGCAGAGAGGATCGCTCATGGCATCCGCACGTGCACGGCTCGCCTCCGGCACAGCCGTATTTCTTTTGTCCGCCGTCCCGCTGACCCCAGCTCTGGCGCAGGACTTCACCCTTGGCGACGACGCCGGCTACGAGCTCGGTACCATCGTGCTGACCGCCGAGGAACAGATCAAGCAGGCCCTCGGCACCTCGACCATCACCGAGGAAGACCTCGAGAAGCAGCCGGTTGTCAACGACGTGGCCGAGATCATTCGCAAGATGCCCGGGGTGAACCTCAGCGGCACCTCGCCCTCGGGCCAGCGCGGCAACCAACGCCAGGTCGACATCCGCGGGATGGGGCCGGAGAACGTGCTGATCCTGATCGACGGCAAGCCGGTGCTGTCGCGGACCTCGGTCAAGATGGGACGCTCCGGCGAACGCGACACCCGCGGCGATACCAACTGGGTGCCCGCCGAGATGGTCGAACGCATCGAGGTCATCCGCGGCCCGGCGGCGGCGCGCTACGGTTCGGGCGCTGCGGGCGGCGTGGTGAACATCATCACCAAGGCCCCCGACGAGGATCTGCTGCAGATCGGCACCTTCTTCGACGTCCCCGAAAGCAGCCTCGAAGGCGCAACGCAACGCTACAACCTGCTGTGGGCGAAGCGGCTCAACGAGGACTTCTCGCTGCGCTTCTCGGGAAGCTACAACAAGAGCGACGCGGACGATCCGGAAATCAACCGCGATGTCGGCGAATGCGACGACGACGGGGTCTGCAGCTACGACGCGGGCGCCGAGGGGGTGATCAACAAGGACGCTTCGCTGCTGCTTCGCTGGCAACCAAGCGACCGCAACAGCTTCGACTTCGACCTGGGCTGGTCTCGCCAGAGCAATATCTTCGCCGGCGATACCCTGCTTGGCGGCAGGATCTCGGACGATGGCGATACGGTTGTGGACGGGCTCGCCTCGGACGGCGAAGAAACCAACGTCATGAAACGGGGCACCTTCGCGATCACCCACAACGGCAGCTACGGCTGGGGTGAGACGATGAGCTACCTTCAGTACGAGCACACCGACAACAGCCGCCTGAGCGAAGGTACCGCGGGTGGTGGCGAAGGCACCATCAACTCGGCCGATGACTGGGACACTGCGATCCTGCAGGCGATCTCCGGCAAGTCCGAAGCATATCTCAACCGGAGCTTCCTGGGACGGCCATCAGCGCTGACGCTGGGAGCCGAGCTGCGCTACGAGACGCTCGACCTCGGCGACTACAGTTCGCTCGCCATCGCCACGACGGAAGATGGCAGCTTCGACACCAGCACAGCTGACGACATCAGCAAGCAGCTGAACATAGGCCTTTACCTCGAGGACAACATCGAGTGGACCGACCAGCTCACGCTGACGCCCTCGGTGCGGGTCGATTGGGTTGACAGCTTCGGCACGACCATGTCCGGTGGTCTCAACGCTTCCTACGCGATCAATTCCCGCTGGACGGTGAAGGGGGGCGTCGCAAAGGCGTTCAAGTCTCCGACGCTCTACCAGCAGTCCGAGAAATACGTCTACTGGTCCAGCGGCAATGGCTGCCCCTTCTCCTATGACGGGCCGTGCTACGTCCTGGGCAATGACGATCTAGAGCCGGAAACCTCGATCAACAAGGAAATCGGCATCCAGTACACCGGTGACACCGGCATCAACGCGACACTGACCTATTTCCACAACGACTACCGCAACAAGATCCAGTCCGGGATGGAACAGGTGGGCGAAGCCGACTTGTACAACACCCGTAGCGGCACCTATGTGACTTCGAGGATCTTCCAGTGGGACAACATTCCCAAGTCGCGGGTGCAGGGCCTCGAAGGCAGCTACGCCATGCCGCTTGGCGAGCGGACCTCGCTGGCGATCAATGGCACCTATATGATCGAATCCGTGCAGCAGCTTGAGCGCGAAAACGGAAAGTCGATCGAGGTGCCGCTTTCGCTGGTGCCGGACTACACGATCAACGCCTCGGTGACATGGGATGTGAACGACAAGTTCAGCCTGGTCCCCTCGCTCACCCACTATGGGCCGATCGAGGCGACCGAGTACAGCGCTGCCACGGGCGAGTCCGAGGATGACACCGAGGACCGCGATCCCTACACGCTGGTCAACCTTGGCATGACCTATGCCTTCGACAACGGCTTCAACCTGAAGGCCGGTGTGACGAACCTCTTCGCCACCGAGGTGCTGCGGTCAGGCAACGGGGCCAACACCTACAACGAGCCGGGCCGGGCTTACTACTTCGGCCTGACAAAGACCTTCTGAGGGTTACGCACGCTTAGAAAGAAAAACAAGCGCCGCCCGCAACCTGCGGGCGGTACTTAATGCTTTACATGACCCCGAGCGGCGTGCGCTGGACATAAAAAAGCCGCGGGCGGTGATACCGCCCGCGGCTTCTCAATTTTCGGAACGGGATCAGAAGTCCCAGTCTTCGTCCTCGGTGGCGACGGCCTTGCCGATCACGTAGCTCGAGCCGGAGCCCGAGAAGAAGTCGTGGTTCTCGCTGTCGGGGCTCAGCGCGGCCATGATCGCCGGGTTCACCTCGGCTGCCTCGGGCGGGAAAAGCGCCTCGAAACCAAGGTTTTGCAGGGCCTTGTTCGCGTTATAGTGGAGGAACGCCTTCACCTCTTCGCTCAAACCGATACCGTCGTAGAGCTCTTCGGTGTAGCGCGCCTCGATGTCATAAAGCTCGAACAGCAGCGAGAAGGCGTAGTCCTTCAGCTCGGCCTTGCGTTCCTCGCTCTCGCGCTCGAGCGCGCGCTGGAACTTGTAGCCGATGTAGTAGCCGTGCACCGCCTCGTCGCGGATGATCAGGCGGATCAGGTCGGCGGTGTTGGTCAGCTTGGCGCGGCTCGACCAGTACATCGGCAGGTAGAAGCCCGAGTAGAACAGGAAGCTCTCGAGGAACACCGAGGCGATCTTGCGCTTCAGCGGGTCGGCGCCGGCGGCATAGGTCTCCAGCACGGCCTTGGCCTTGGCCTGCAGATGCGGGTTTTCGTCCGACCAGCGGAAGGCCTCATCGACCTCGCGCGTCGAGCAGAGCGTCGAGAAAATCGAGCTGTAGCTGCGCGCGTGCACCGCTTCCATGAAGGCGATGTTAGTCAGCACCGACTCCTCGTGCGGCGTCTGCGCATCGGGCATCATCGCCGGCGCGCCGACCGAGTTCTGGATCGTGTCGAGCAGCGTGAGGCCGGTGAAGACACGGATGGTGAGCTGCTTCTCTGCGTCGGTCAGCGTCGCCCAGCTCTGCACGTCGTTCGACAGCGGCACCTTCTCGGGCAGCCAGAAATTGACGGTTAGCCGGTTCCAGACCTCGAGGTCCTTCTCGTCCTGCAGCCGGTTCCAGTTGATCGCCCGCGGCACGGCGGGGGAGGTGACGGTGTCCTTCATCGGATCATCCCTTTATCGGGCCAGCGGCCCTCATCCCTTGCGAGGCGCGCGCGCCCCTTCTTCATTGTTCCTCAAATACGCCGGGGGTCCGGGGGCAGCGCCCCCGGTTCGGCGTCGGGCTCAGAGCGTGCAGGAGACGCAGCCCTGCACCTCGGTGCCTTCCAGCGCGGTCTGGCGCAGGCGCACGTAGTAGATCGTCTTGATCCCCTTCTTCCATGCGTAGATCTGCGCGCGGTTGATGTCCCGCGTCGTCGCCTCTGCGGGGAAGAAGAGCGTCAGCGACAGGCCCTGGTCGACGTGCTCGGTGGCCGCGGCATAGGTGTCAATGAGCTTCTCCGGACCGATCTCGTAGGCGTCGCGGTAATACTCGAGGTTCTCGTTGTTCATGAAGGCGGCCGGATAGTAGACGCGGCCGATCTTGCCTTCCTTGCGGATCTCGATCTTCGACACGATCGGGTGGATCGAGGAGGTCGAGTTGTTGATGTAGCTGATCGAGCCGGTCGGCGGTACCGCCTGCAGGTTACGGTTGTAGAGCCCGTGCTCCATCACGTCCGCCTTCAGCTGCTCCCAATCGGAGCGCGAGGGCAGGGTGATGCCGTCAAAGAGCTTGGTGACGGTTTCGCTCTCGGGCAGCCAGTCGCGGGTGACGTATTTCTCGAAGAAGCTGCCGTCGGCGTATTTCGACTTCTCGAAACCCTTGAAGGTCATGCCCTTTTCCCGCGCCATGGCGCAGGAGGCGCGCAGCGCGTGATAGGCCACGGCGGCGAAATAGACCGAGGTGAACTCGACCCCCTCGTCCGAGCCGTAGTGCACATGCTCGCGCGCGAGATAGCCATGCAGGTTCATTTGACCAAGGCCAATCGCGCGGCTCTCGTCGTTGCCGCGGCGGATCGAGGGCACGCTGTCGATCGCCGACATTTCCGACACGGCGGTCAGCGCGCGGATCGCGGTCTCGATCGAGGTGCCGAAGTTGGGGCCATCCATGGTCTTGGCGATGTTCATCGAGCCGAGGTTGCACGAGATGTCGGTGCCCAGCTTCGAATAGCTCAGGTCGTCGTTGAATTCCGAGGCCTCGGCCACCTGCAGGATCTCCGAGCAAAGGTTCGACATGGTGATGCGCCCGTCCACCGGGTTCATCTGGTTCACCGTGTCCTCGAACATGATGTAGGGATAGCCGCTCTCGAACTGGATCTCGGCCAGCGTCTGGAAGAAGGCGCGGGCGTTGATCTTGGTCTTGCGGATGCGCTTGTCCTCGACCATCTCCTCGTATTTCTCGGTCACCGAGATCTCGGAGAAGGGCACGCCGTAGACCTTCTGCACGTCATGCGGCGAGAAGAGATACATCGGCTCGTTGCGCTTGGCGAGTTCGAAGGTCACGTCGGGGATCACCACGCCAAGGCTGAGGGTCTTGATGCGGATCTTCTCGTCGGCGTTCTCGCGCTTGGTATCCAGGAACTTGAGGATATCGGGGTGGTGCGCGTTGAGGTAGACCGCGCCCGCGCCCTGACGGGCCCCCAGCTGGTTGGCGTAGCTGAAGCTGTCTTCGAGCAGCTTCATCACCGGGATGACGCCCGAGGACTGGTTCTCGATGCCCTTGATCGGCGCGCCGGCCTCGCGGATGTTGGTCAGCATCAGGGCGACGCCGCCGCCACGCTTGGAAAGCTGCAGCGACGAGTTGATCGCCCGGCCGATGCTTTCCATGTTGTCTTCGATGCGCAGCAGGAAGCAGGAGATCAGCTCGCCCCGGCTCTTCTTGCCCGCGTTGAGGAAGGTCGGCGTGGCGGGCTGGAAGCGGCCCGAGAGGATCTCTTCCATGAAGGACATCGCCAGTCCCTCGTCGCCGCGCGCAAGCGCCAGCGCGACCATGACCACGCGGTCCTCGTAACGTTCGAGGAAGCGTTTCCCGTCGCGGGTCTTCAGGGTGTAGGAGGTGTAATACTTGAACGCGCCGAGGAAGGTCGGGAAGCGGAACTTCTTGGCAAAGGCCGCGTCCCAGATCTTCTGCAGGAAGCTTTGCTCATACTGGGCGAGCACCTCGGCCTCGTAGTAGCCCTCGTCGACGAGGTAGCCGAGCTTTTCCGTCAGCGAGTGGAAGAACACGGTGTTCTGGTTCACGTGCTGCAGGAAGTACTGCCGCGCCGCCATCCGGTCGGCCTCGAAGCGGATGTTGCCGTCCGCATCGTAGAGGTTCAGCATGGCGTTGAGCGCGTGGTAGTCCAGCGTCTCGTTCAGGCGGTCAAGCATGGGGTCCCCCAGAAAGCGTCGAGCCCGTCGTTGACGCGGGCGAAATCCTTGGTCGTTCCCGCCAGCTCGAATGAGTAGAGCAGGGGGACGTTGCATTTTTGCGCGATGACCCGGCCGGCAAGGGCGAAGGTCTCGCCGAAGTTGCGGTTGCCGCCGGCGATCACGCCGCGCAGCAGCGCGCGGCGGGACGGGTCGTTGAGAAAGCGGATCACCTGTTTCGGCACCGCGCCGCGACCTTCGCCGTCAGCATAGGTCGGGCAGATCAGCACGAAGGGATCGCCGGGTGCGGGCGTCAACTCCTTGGGCGACACCGGGATGCGAAGAGCCGCCCGGCCAAGGCTGGCGACGAAGCGCGCGGTATTGCCGCTGGCAGAGGAGAAGTAGACGAGCCCCGACATGGCCGATCCCTTTTTGCCGATCCTGCAGACCTCAGTTGGCGAGGCGGGCGATCAGGTCCGGGCGGAAGCCCGACCAATGGTCCTCGCCGAAGGTGACCACGGGGGCCTGGCGGTAGCCGAGCTCGGTGACCAGCGACATGGCCGCGTCGTCCTCGGTGAGGTCGATCACGTTGTAGTCCAGACCCTTGGCGTCGAGCGCACGGGTGGTGGCAGTGCACTGCACGCAGGCGGGTTTCGAGTAGACGGTGATCATGCTCTTGCGTCCTCAGCTGTCAGGGAAGGGACGCGTCGCCGGGCAGGCCGCTCGCCTGCCGCAGTCAAGATACGCCCCGAACCCTCCGTTCGTGGTTATTCAGTCAGGCTTCCGGCAGGTCTCCTGGCTTGGCGGGTCGTGGTTCCGGCCGCGCCTTCCCGGGGTGTCCCAGTGGCTCCGTGGGCCTTCACTCGCCGCTTACAGTTGCGGGGGCAGCACCGGCATTCCACCGGTTTCCCTCTTAGCGCCGCGCCGGGCCGTCGCCCGACTCGATGAACCGAAAAGCAACTACATCTAGACCACCCCGCCGGGATCACGTCAACATACAGTTGCTCTTGACTTAGCTTAATCCGCCGAACTGCCCAAGGCTGCGGCAGGATCGCAACGCGCCGCAGCCCTGTCACGCGGGGCTTCGAATGGCCACGGCCAAGGCCATGCATAATCGGCAAGCCGGCTCTGCAGGAATGTAGATTGTTCCCCCGCTGGAGGCTCCCTAGATAGCTCCTGTCGACGCGGTGACGCGTCAAAGGAATTTTCGGGGTCTTTCTCCTCCTCCCTCAGCCCCGGAAATCGGCGGCGGCCCTTCTCCTCCTCCCTTGGGGCCGCCGCATCCTTCCTCCCTTCCCGGATCGCAGGAACGTGCCACAGGGTCATGCCGTCTGGCCTTCGCCCGCGCGCGCGCATATGCAGGCGTAACGCGCCGTCAGTTTTCGCCCCGCAGGAGGTCCGCATGCCCCAAATCGTTCTCGTCGCCACCGGCGGCACCATCGCCTCCTACGCCAAGACCGAGGGTGGGGCGGTGACCGCCGGGCTCAGCGGCGATGCCTTGCTCGAAAGCCTGCACGCGCCGCTGCCGGGGATCACCGTCGAGGTCGACAACATCGAGGCGGCGGGCAGCAACGCCCTGACCCTGGAGACGGTCCACAAGCTCTGCCGCCACATCGACGCGCGGCTGGCCGAACCCGGCGTCGATGGCGTCGTGGTGACGCATGGCACCGACACCATGGAAGAGAGTGCCTTTCTTGCCCGCCTGCTGGTCACCTCGGACAAACCCGTTGTGTTCACCGGGGCGCAGCGCCACGCGGGCCAGCCCGACACCGACGGGCCGCGCAACATGCGCGACGCGCTGCTCACCGCCGCCACGCACGCGCTGACCGGCGTCGGCCCGGTGATCGTCTTCGAGGGCGACATCCACGGCGCGCGCTACGTGAGCAAGGTGCACAGCTCGCGGGTCGACACCTTCCGCTCCAACGGTCACGGCAAGCTGGGCGAGGTGGACGAGGGCGAGGTGCATCTCTACACCCGCCCCGCGCGTCCGCGGCACATCCTCGAAACGCCGTCCCTGGACCCCGACGTGGAACTTGTCGCCCTCGGCCTCGGCAGCACGCCGCGCTATCTCGATTGGTGCGTGGGTAACGGCGTCTCGGGCGTGGTGATCGAGGCCTTCGGCCGCGGCAATGCCCCCAAAGGCTTCGCCGAGGCCACCCGAAAGCTGGTCGCGGCGGGCATCCCGGTGATCCTCGCCACCCGCTGCTCCGAGGGCCGCACCCGCGCCATCTACGGTTCCGACAGCGGTGGCGTCACCATGGTCGAGGCGGGGGCAATCCTTGCCGGGGACCTGAGCGCCGCGAAGGCGCGGCTGCTCCTCGCGGCGCTGCTCCCGCTGCTGCCCGAGGGGGCAGGGCGCATGGAGGCCATCACTGAGGCGATCACGAAGGTCTGATCGACCCGCCCCGGCGATTTCTCCGGAAATCCCCGGGGCCCTGCGGGCAATACCGCGCTGGCTGCCTATCTAGATGGGAACGCAGGCAGAGCAGGACGCCCAATGACCCCCATTCCCGACCGTATCGGCCCGATCCTCTATTTCCGGGCCGCCGAGCCGGACGCGCTGCGCGTCGCCGCGCTGGTGGTCCGCCCCGAGGGCGAGACGCCCGGCGAAATGCAGGTTGCGGGCGCGCCGGTTTCTCCGCAGCTGCTTGCCACCTGCGAGGGCCGCGCGGTCTGGCGCTACGATCTGACCCTGCCGCATGGAAAGCCGGCCTATGTTTTCGAGGGCGTCGAGCGGCGGGTCGTCACCGAGCTGTCGGGCGACATGCGCATCGCCTTCGTCTCCTGCAACGGCGAGGAGCATGGCGACCTCGGGCGCGATGCCGCCGAGCGCAATGTCATGTGGCAGCGCCTTCTCGGACAGCACCAGGCTGCGCCCTATGCGCTGATGCTCATGGGCGGCGACCAGGTCTACGCGGACGAGGCCACCCACGGTCACCCGCTCACCGAGGACTGGCCGGACCGGGTTCCCGAGGCCACGCCCGCGCAGCTCGACGATCTTGAAACCCATCTGCGCGCCCGCTTTTTCGAACGCTACCTGCGGACCTTTTCCGCCCCCGGTTTCACCGAGGTGTCGGCCGAGGTCCCGGCGCTCTGCGTCTGGGATGACCATGACATTTGTGATGGCTGGGGATCGCTCCGGCGCGATGCCACCGCGTCGGCCATCGGGCAATTGCTGTTCCGCATTGCGCGCGAGACTTACCTGCTGTTCCAGCACGCCGCCACTGAGGCCGATGTTCCCGAGCTCTTCCTCGACCCCGAGGGCCGCAGCCTGTCCTGGCGACACGAGCTGCCCGGCCTGACCCTGCTGGCGCCCGATCTGCGCTCGGAGCGCGGGCGGCGGCAGGTGATGGGCTCGGCGGGCTGGCACGGGGTCGAGACCACCAAGGGCGGCCCGCAGACCTTCGTCGTCTCTTCGGTGCCGCTGCTCGGTCCGCGCCTGTCGCTGGTCGAGAGCCTGATGATGGCGATCCCGCGGATGCAGAAATACGAGGACGACCTGCGTGACCAGTGGCAGAGCCATGCCCACCGCGAGGAATGGCGGCGGATGCTCTCGGAAGTGCTGCGCATGCGCAAGGCCGGGCCGGTCACCGTGCTGTCGGGCGAGATCCACCTCGCCACCCGCGCCGAGATGGGCAGCGGGCCGGAGCAGATCCACCAGCTCGTCGCTTCGGGCATCTCGCACCGGGCGCCGCCGCAGGCCTATGCCCGCTGCCTCGGGGCGCTGGCCGGGCTGGGCGAGGCACCGCTGCCGGGCCGCCCGATCCGCATCCGTCCGCTGCCGGGGCAGGCCACGCGCTACGTCGCCGAGCGCAATTACCTGCGGCTCGAACGGCGCGGCAGTCAGTGGCGCGCGATCTGGGAGCTGGAGGAGAGTGGACCGACACCTGCGATGGCACTCTGACCCCCCCGCACGCAAATGAGGCATTTCCAACGCATATTTCAAGCAGCGGCAGACTGCCGCACGCGCAACGTAAGCGGGTAGGAATCACCTGACCCCGTCGTCCCCACTGGCTAGACTGCCCGTGCAGGAGGGACCTCGGCGGCGGCACAGGCGCATGCTCAAGACCCGCGCCCGCCGCCCTGCCTTCGTCCCGCGCAAGGATGCTCATCCTATGGGAGAATTGACATGGACGGAAACGACGTTGGAACCGGCGGCAAATGCCCGGTGATGCACGGCGGCCTGACCGAGAGCGGAAATTCGGTGACCAGTTGGTGGCCGAAGAGCCTGAACCTCGACATCCTGAGCCAGCACGATCTCAAGACCAACCCGATGGGGCCCGATTTCGACTACCGTGAAGAGTTCGAGAAACTCGACGTGGAGGCGCTGAAGGACGACCTGCGTGCGTTGATGAAGGAAAGCCAGGAATGGTGGCCCGCCGACTGGGGCTCCTACGTCGGCATGTTCGCCCGTGTCGCCTGGCACGCGGCAGGATCCTACCGTCTGGCAGACGGCCGCGGTGGCGGCGGCACCGGCAACCAGCGTTTCGCGCCGCTGAACAGCTGGCCCGATAACGTCAACACCGACAAGGGCCGCCGTCTGCTCTGGCCGATCAAGAAGAAGTACGGCAACAAGATTTCTTGGGCAGACCTGATGATCCTCTCGGGCACCATCGCCTACGAGGTCGCCGGCCTGAAGACCTTCGGCTTCGGCTTCGGCCGCGAGGACATCTGGCACCCGGAAAAGGACGTTTACTGGGGCGCCGAGAAGGAATGGCTCGCCGCATCCGACAGCCGCTACGGTGACGTGGCCGATCCGGCGACCATGGAGAACCCGCTGGCCGCGGTGCAGATGGGCCTGATCTACGTGAACCCCGAGGGGGTGAACGGCCAGCCAGACCCGCAGAAGACTGCCGAGCAGGTCCGCGAGACCTTCAAGCGCATGGCGATGGATGACGAGGAAACCGCGGCGCTCACCGCGGGCGGTCACACCATCGGCAAATGCCACGGCAACGGCCTGGCCGAGAACCTCAGCCCCGATCCCGAGGCCGCCGGCCCCGAGTACCAGGGCATCGGCTGGATGAACACCAAGGGCCGCAGCATCGGCCGTGACACGGTTGTCTCTGGCATCGAGGGCGCATGGACCTCCAACCCCACGCAATGGGACATGGGTTGGTTCGACATGCTCTTCGGTCACGAGTGGGAGCTGAAGAAATCCCCCGCCGGTGCCTGGCAATGGATGCCCGTGGACATCAAGGAAGAGGACATGCCGGCCGACGTCGAGGATCCCTCGATGAAGACCATGCCGATCATGACCGACGCCGACATGGCAATGAAGGTCGACCCGGCCTACAACGCGATCTGCCAGAAGTTCATGGCCGATCCCGCATATTTCGCCGACACTTTCGCTCGTGCCTGGTTCAAGCTGACCCACCGCGACCTCGGGCCGAAATCGCGCTACCTCGGCCCGGACGTGCCCGCCGAGGACCTGATCTGGCAGGATCCCATCCCGGCCGGGCCGACCGGCTATGACGTCGGCGCGGCCAAGACAAAGATCGCCGAGAGCGGCCTCAGCCTTGCGGAGATGATCTCCACCGCCTGGGACAGCGCCCGCACCTACCGCGGCTCGGACATGCGCGGCGGCGCCAACGGTGCGCGCATTCGTTTGGCCCCGCAGAAAGACTGGGAGGGCAACGAGCCCGAGCGTCTGGCGAAGGTGCTTTCGGTGCTCGAACCCATCGCCACCGAAACCGGCGCGTCGCTTGCCGACGTGATCGTGCTGGCCGGCAACCTCGGGGTGGAGCAGGCGGCCAAGGCCGCGGGCCACACGCTGGATCTGCCCTTTGCGCCGGGTCGCGGCGATGCCACGGACGAGATGACGGACGCCGAGAGCTTCGAGCCCCTCGAGCCGCTGGCCGATGGTTTCCGCAACTGGATGAAGCAGGACTACGTGGTCTCGGCCGAGGAGCTGATGCTCGACCGGGCGCAGCTCATGGGTCTGACGGCGCCCGAGATGGTGGTGCTCTTCGGCGGCATGCGCGCCATGGGCACCAACCACGGCGGCACCTCGCACGGGGTCTTCACCGACACCGTGGGCGCGCTGACCAACGACGTCTTCGTCAACCTCGTGGACATGGGCTACACTTGGGTGCCCACTGGCGGCGGTCTCTACGAAATCCGCGACCGCAAGTCCGGCGAGGTCAAATGGACGGCGACGCGTATGGACCTTGTCTTCGGCTCCAACTCCATCCTGCGCGCCTACGCCGAGGTCTACGCCCAGGACGACAACGCCGAGAAGTTCGTCGCCGATTTCGCAAAGGCCTGGACCAAGGTGATGAACGCGGACCGCTTCGACCTGAAGTGATCCCGTTCACAAAATGAGGAAAGGCCCGCACGCTCTTGGCCTGCGGGCCTTTTCGCTGTCCCACCTGCGCGCTTCTTCTCTTTCAAAATACGCCGGGGGTGAATTGGCCGCAGGCCAAGAGGGGGCGGAGCCCCCACCTTCACTCCACCTTCACCCAGGCTGCCCGGTCCTCGCCTTCAGGCGGTGCAGAACTTCCTCGACACCGGCTTCCCCTTCGAGCAGCTGCCAGCGTTCCAGCAACGGCTGGCCCGAGTTGCGGCAGTGCTGCGCCATGGCCGCGCGTGCAGCCTCGGGATCGCCGGCCGAGAGTGCCTCGACGATCGCCACATGTTCATCGCCGTAAAAGCGCGCAATATCCTCGGAGCTCTGGCGGTTGTTCAGGCGAGTCCACTCGGGGTAGCGCTGGCGCGCGTGCCAGAAATCCTCGACCATCGTGACGAAGAGTGAATTGCCGGTGGACCGCGCGATCACGAGGTGAAACTCGCGGTCGTGTGCCTCGATGCGCTCGAAAGGCAGGCTGGTGTCGCACATGCCTGCGATGCATCGCTTCAGTTGGGCAATCTGCCCCGGTGTGACCGTGCTCGCGGCGATGGCGGCGATCTCCGGCTCGATGACGAAGCGGGCCTCGACCAGCTCGTAGAAGCCGGGCAGCCCGGGAGCGTCCTCCTGCGTCGCGGGCAGCGGGTCGGCGACGAAGGCGCCGGCGCCGTAGCGGGTGACCACGTAGCCCATCAACTCGAGCGCGATCATCGCCTCGCGCACTGTGGTGCGGCTGACCCCGAGCCGGGCGACCAGATCCTTGTCCGCGGGCATCTTGGAGCCGGGGGCGAAGTCGCCGGCGCGAATGCGCGCGGCGATCTCCTCGGCCACAAGCCGGTAGCGCGGGGTCTGGACGATCGGGGTCAGCATGATGTGCCTCAGGCGGGGGTCTTCGCTTTCGGAAGGTCGTCTTCCATGTAGTAGCGCACGTTCTCCTCGAAGCTCGCGTCGGCTTCAAGCCCCAGCGCCAGCGCCTTGTCGAAGCGGTAGTCGAAGCGCCAGCCGCGCACGATCTCGGCAATCTCAGGCTGCTCTTCCCATTTGATCAGCTTCGCGGGCTCGGGACCTGCGACCGCGGTGAGCGCGTCGATCATCTGGCGGATCGACAGGCGCTGGCCGGGCATGGTCATGCAGCGCTGCATGCCGAGATCCTCGGCATCGAGCTCGGCGCCCTTGATCAGGTTTTCCACGCAGCGACGCGGCGAGAGGTAGAAATGCTCCTGCCCCTCGTCCACCGGGCAGATCGCCGGCTCGCCGTTCAGCGGCTCGCGGATGATCGAGGACATGAAGGACGACGCGGCGCGGTTCGGTTTGCCCGGGCGCACCGAGATGGTCGGCAGGCGGAAACCGCGGCCGTCGACATAGCCCTTGCGCGAGTAGTCGTTGAGCAGCAGCTCGCCGATCGCCTTCTGCATGCCGTAGGAGGTCTGCGGGTTGGGGATCGTGTGATCGGTGATCGGGTCGGGCACCTCGCCACCGAAGACCGCCAGCGAGGAGGTGAAGACCACGACGGGGCAGGTGCCGAGCGCGCGGCAGCGTTCCAGCACGTTGAGCGTGCCGTCGAGGTTGACCTTCATGCCGGCCTCGAAATCGGCCTCGGCATGGGCCGAGACCACGGCGGCGAAGTGAAAGATCACGTCGGTGTCACCGTCGATCAGCGCGTCGATCGAGGCGCGGTCGGTGATGTCGCAGGCGCGGGTCTCGACGGGGAAGGGGGCCTCGATGGTCTCGGGCGCGGCAATGTCGGCCAGCGTCAGCTTGTCGATGGGTTCGTCGCGCAGGTTGCCGCGCGCCGCGAGGCTTTGGGCGACCTTGCGGCCGATGAAGCCGCCGCCGCCGATGATCAGAACGTTCATCCCGTGTGTCTTTCGTATCTCTGGGGTGGGAGCGGGCGGCCCCTTCGGGTCGCCCGCCTCGGGTCATTGGGTGCGGATCAGCTGTCGCTGTCCTGGCCGAGCCCGATGCGCTTGAGGAAGGCCTTGTGGCTTTCGACCATCGCCTTGGCTTCCGGGGACTTTTCGGCCCAGACATCCCAACGGCTGATCGCGGCCTTGCGGAAGGCGGCACGATCCTCGGCGGACCAGTCGTAGATCGTCACGCCCTTCTCGGGCAGCGCGGTCAGCGCCTCGCCGTTCTGCACGATGGTGCGCATCATCAGGTTCATCGCGAGGGTATCCATCGCCGAGTGCAGGATCGCCTGCTGTGCCGGCTCGAGCCCGTCCCAGACGGTCTTGTTGCAGGCGAGGTGGTCCGAACTCATCGAGTGGAAGCCGGGGAAGGTGGTGTGCTTGGCGATATCGTAGATGCCAAGGCCCACGTTGTTGGCCAGCGTCGAGGCATCGGCGCCGTCGATGATGCCGGTCTCGAGCGCGGTGAAGATCTCGGTGAAATCCATCACGACCGGGGTCGCGCCCAGCTCGGCGAAGATCTCCGATTCCATGCCCGGCGGCGAGCGGAACTTCCAGCCTTTCAGGTCCTCGATCCCGGCGATGGGCGCGGTCGAGTTCATCGACTCCTGCCCGCCGAGGTAGGCGCCGACGAATTCCATGCCGTTGGCATTGTAGAGCTCGTTGATCGCCTCGCGGCCGCCGCCCTGCGAGATCCAGCTCAGGTACTGCAGCGGGGTGTCGTAGCCGCCCATGGTGTCTGCGACGAACTGGAACGCCGGGTTGAGACCGGTCTGGTAGCTCGCGTTGGTCATGTCGCAATCGAGAATGCCGGTCGCGGCGGCGCCGAAGGTCTCGGCCGAGGCGACGACGGCGGAGCTGTAGAACATCTCGATGTCGAGCGAGCCAGCCGACATGGATTCCACCTGCTCGACGAATTCCCGGACCAGTTGGCCCGACACGGATTCCGGCGATTGGTGAGTCTGGATGCGCAGCGTTGTCTGGGCGCTTGCGCCCCCCGCAAGCAGCGTTGCGCCCGCTAGGATGGCAGCGAGTTTCTTGGACATGTCATTCCTCCCTGTGAATCGTCCTCCGACCTAATCGGTAGCACCGGGATCGCCCGATTGCCAGACAATCCGACAATGTGCCTCGATGCGCCCGCGAGGCCGCTCCGAGCCGGAGCCTTCACAGACCCGTCAGCGGAGGGCGCAAATACTTGACTGTAAAAGTAGGTTATCTTACGCAAGGGACGACTGCGCCCTGCCGCAGAGCCACGGTTCCCTTGGTTCCCAAAGGGCCGAGCCAGCTCATCGACATTTCGCGCGCGCTGCGGCCCGCGCCCTCAAAGGAGGACTTCCATGTCCGTTGTCACGGCACTCCGCTCCGGTGTCTGCGCCCTCGCATTTTCCACCCTGATGGCCGGCGCTGCCTTCAGCGAGCCCTTCACCGATCTCGCGAAGGGCTTCGAAGGCCAGATGATCGCCGAGGGTCTGAACCGCGCGCCGATCACTGCAGGCAGCACTGCCGAGGTCCGCGGCAAGGGCTTCGTGCCCGGACAGACCGTCACCCTGCGCCAGAACGGCGTGGTGCTGAACGAGGGCGCACCGGTCACCGCCGACGAGAAGGGCGAATTCCGCACCGAGGTCGCGATTCCCGAAGGCGCCGAGCCCGGGCTCTACCCGGTGGTCGCCGAGGTCGCCGACCCGGCCTACGCGATGACGCTCGAACTGAAGGTCTCGCCGGTGCTCGCCGACAGCGGCGGGCTGGAGATCACCTCGCAGAAGCTGGCACCGGGTCTCTACCAGGTCGCTGAGACGGCGGACGCGCTCTATGTCACCTCCGCCGTCGGACGGCCGCCGGTGACCGAGAGCAAGCTGATGAAGCTCGATCCGCAGACACTGGAAATCCTTGCGGAAGTCGCCCCCGAAGACGCCCCAGACCGGCCCGACGGGCGCGATGGCGGCGTCTTCGCCGTCTATGGCGTGGGCGTGGACGCGCAGGGGCAGGTCTGGGTGACCAACACCCGGCAGAACACGGTTGCAGTCTATTCGGCGGACGATCTGTCGCTGATCAAGCAGTTCGCACAGGGCGACGTGCCGCACCCGCGCGACGCGCTGGCGCATGACGGCAAGGTCTATGTGACCGCCACCTTCGAGCCGACCATCCATGTCTTCGACGCGGCAACGCTTGAGGAGCTGGAGCCGATCGAGCTAAGTTCGGGCAAGCGCGGCGAACGTTTCGGTACCGCAAGCATGCACATCGACGAGGCCAGCGACACGCTCTACGTGGTCAGCCTCGACACCGACGAGGTGGCGACGGTCGACCTGACCACCGGCGAGGAAACCTCGGTCTACGCGCTGCCGCTCTCCAAGCGCACGATCGGTGTGGGCTATGACGCCAAGACCAACCGCATCTTCACTGCCGGCGTGAACACCGACAACGTGCTGATCGTGGATGCCGCCACCGGTGAGACGCTGCATGACGTTCCGGTCGGGGCAAACCCGCTGAACATCGCCTTTGACGCGACGAACGACCTTGCATGGGTCGCGGTGCGCGGCTCGGACTCGCTGGTGGCCGTCTCGCCCGACGGCGAAGTGGTTGCCAAGACCCAGATCGGCAGCTTCCCGAACCATCTGGTCGCCGCGGCAGACGGCGGTGTCTACGTGGTGAACAAGGCGCGGGGCGCCGAGGACGCGAGCGGCGATCACATCAGCCACGTGACGCTCAAGCCCTGAGGCGCGTTAGGGCAGGGTGGGCGGGCGCCTCGGCCCGCCGCGACAGGGGCCTGCCCGGCGAAGCTTCCGGGGAGACGGCAGCGCGATGTGCGCTGCCGTTTTCCGTTGGTGTCAGCCGGTCCTGACGCGCCGCGCCCAGAGGTGGGTCAGCAGCATCACCACCAGCCAGCCGACGAAGAGCAGCGGCTGCCCGGCAAAGGCCAACGGCAAGGCTGCGAGGCCGTAAAAGATCGGGATCAGGTCCGAGGAAGACCAGCCGTCACGCAGCAGGTCGGGAAGCAGCCCCGCGGCGCTGCCGAAAAGGCCGGCGACCAGCGTGGCGATCACCGCGCCAAGAAAGCCGATCACGAAGCCGCCAAGCCCGCTGCGGCCGAACATGCCCGCGAGCAACCAACCGGACAACGCGCCGCCGATCGCCATGGCGAGCAGATAGCGCAGCATCAGCCCTTTCGGCAGGTCCGCCCAGGTCAATCCACCCTGGGCGATCACATCCTCGGCCATGAAGGCGGCGATGAGCAGCACTCCGATCAGAGCCATCATCAGGGTCGTGACATATTTCGGAGAGCGCCGGTGTCGTGCCATGGCAAAAATCCTCACCTTGTCAAAGTCTGTCTTGGTCAAATGCTGTCGCGGTCGAAAGTGATCGTGGTCAAATCTGCGGCCGTAGCCGTGTGGCGCGACCCAAAACAGGGGCAGGGTGGGCCGGTCCGCAATCGGTGCCGAGCCTAGCACAGCAAATCCGGCACGTCGCCCCCGCTGCGCGCACGCATCGCATTGGCAGCCCTTGGCAAATCTGTGCCGACGCCGGAGAGCGTCAGCTTGCCCGCTCCAAGCCCTTGGGCCATCATGACCACGACGGATGATCCCTGCTCGGAGGGTGCCGGGACCCGTCCGGGCCGCGCTCATGGCGCGGCTTCATCCGCAAGGAGTAGCCAGATGCGCATAGATTCCCCGACGTTCCGACGCCTCGCGAGGCCGCTTGGCCTCATCGCCCTGATCGCCAGCCTCGGAGGAGCGCCCGCCATGGCCGAGACCGTGGAAATGCCTGTCGTCGTCCGTATCGCCGAGGGCGCAAGCCTGCCGCCCGAGGCCATGCTGGAGGTCGAACTGCTCAACGTCTCGCGCGCGGATGCCCCGGCAACCGTCATTGCGGCGCGCCGCTACCGGATCGAGGCGCTGCCGGCCATCATCAAGCTGCCTTACGACGACGCCGGCATTGATCCCCGCATGAGTTACGTCGTGTCCGCCAAGGTCCGGGCAGGCGAGTCTGTCCTGCTGCGCACAACCACCGCCTATCCCGCGATCACCCGCGACGCGCCGGAGCGTCCCGAGATCACGCTCGAGCAGACTGGCACCATGCCTGTGGCGGACATGCCGCGGATCACCGGCGTCGAATGGGCCGCCTTCGAAATCGGCGGCCGCATGCTGGTGACCGAAGATCCGCCCAGCATGACCTTCGGCGAGGACGGCCGGTTCGGGATGTACGGCGGCTGCAACCGCTTCACCGGGCAGGCAGAGATCGGCGACGGGACGCTGACCATCCTGCAGCCGCTGGCCGGCACCCGCCGCGCCTGTCCCGAGCCGCGCATGAACCTCGACAAGGCGATGGTCGAGGCACTGGAAAAGACCACTGGCTTCGTGCGTTACGGCAAGAACCTGAGCCTTACGAACGATGCGGGTGTCACCGTCCTGCGGCTGACTGAGCGGCCGGAGTAGCCTGCCGCAACGCACCTCCATTCCGCCGACCTTCCATCGGGACTCCGTTGCGTCAATTTCGCGTCGGGGTCTCAAAGCGTGGCGCGGACTCCCTATATCTGCGGGACCGGCGACTCCGCGCTTTCTTCTCCCGACCGAACCTGTCAGGGAGGCGCGGACCGCCCCGAGGAGGCCGCGAAAAGTCCCGCATGGAAAAGATCACCCTGACCGAGCGCCCCGGCTGGCGCGAGAAGGCCGAGGAACTCGGCTTCACATTCGCCGACATGCATGGCGAACCCTACTGGGACGAAAGCTCGGCCTATCGCTTCACCCTGCGCGAGATCGAGGATGACATCGAGGATCCGGCGACCGAGCTGCACGGCATGTGCCGCGCCGCCGCCGCCGAGATCGTGCAGAGCGAGGAGCTGCTGACCCGGCTCGGCATTCCGGAGGCGCATTGGGACCTCGTGTCCGACAGCTGGCAGCGCGGCGATCCCGAGATCTACGGGCGCTTCGATTTCGCCTATGACGGGCAGGGGCCTGCCAAGCTTCTGGAATACAACGCGGATACACCGACGTCTCTTTACGAGAGCGCGTCCTTCCAATGGCTCTGGCTCGAAGACCAGATCGAGGCCGGCGTGCTGCGCGATGGCGACGACCAGTTCAACGGCATCCACGAGGCGCTGGTCGAGCGCTTCCGCGCGCTGTTCGCGCCCGGCACCGATCTTCATTTCGCCGCAGCGGGTGGCAACGCCGAGGATTACGGCACCGTCGAAGCCATGGGCTGGGCCGCGCGCGAAGCAGAGCTCGGTGCGCACTACAGCGATCTCGAGAAGATCGGGATCAGCACCGACGGCCAGTTCCTCGACGCCGAGGACCGGGTGATCGGCACGCTGTTCAAGCTCTACCCTTGGGAAGACCTTTTGCGCGACGACTACGCGCAGCACCTGCGCACCGCCGGTTGCCTGATGCTGGAGCCAGCGTGGAAGGCCGTGGTGTCGAACAAGGGGCTGCTGCCCGTGCTCTGGCGCATGTTCGAGGGGCACCCGAACCTGCTGCCCTCCTTCTTCGAGGACGAGGTCTCCGAAGCGCTGGCAGGACGCGGGGCCGGACCGGAGGCGTTCACCCGCGCCGCGGACGCCTTCGCTGCCGGGCACGTCAGCAAACCCATCTTTTCGCGCGAGGGCGCCTCGGTCCGCATCTTCGAGAATGGCAACCTGCTGGAAGCCGCGCCCGATGCGGGCTACGAGGATCATCCGCGCGTGGTGCAGTCCTACCATCCGCTGCCGGTCTTCGACGGGTTCCGCCCGGTGGTCGGTGCCTGGGTGATCGGAGAAGCCTGTGCCGGTATCGGTATGCGTGAGGACCGCGCCCGCATCACGCAGGACCTGTCGCGGTTCAAGCCGCACTTCATTCGCGACTGACAGTCGAGCCAATTGGGAGAAAACGATGCGTAAACGTTCCAGAACCGTCGCACTGGCGATTGTCGGCGCCGCGTCCTTCAGCCTTGCGGGCTGCCGCGAAGAACAGGTCGATGCCCAGGCGTTCCCGGATCTCGAAAGCTGCCGCAGCGCTGCGCTCACGGGTGGCATGTTCTCGGCCCAGGATTGCGACACGGCCTTCGCCGAGGCCGAAACGCTGCACGTGGAGTCGGCGCCGCGCTACGACAGCCTGCAGGTTTGCGAGGAGCAGCACGGCGAAGGCGCCTGCGGCAGCGAGGCCCAGCAGGTGCAGGGTGGCTCGGGCGGCATCTTCATGCCGCTGCTGGCCGGCTACCTGATCGGCAACATGCTGGGCGGGCGATCTGGCCTCGCTGCGTCGCAGCCGCTCTACCGGACACCTGACGGTCGCTTCACCAATGCCACCGGCGCCAGCACCTATTCCAGCAATTCGGGTCGCGCGAAGCTGGGCACCAGCATGTTCTCGAAGCCGCCGGCCACGGTCGGCAAACCGCCGATGACCCGGGCCGCCGTGGCCTCGCGCGGGGGATTCGGTCGCACTGGCGCAGCCCGGGGCAGCTTTGGCGGCTGAATTGCTGCTGAAGAATTGGCCAGGCCGGGGTTGCGTGTCGAAATCATGTGCGAGATCGCCCGGGTCCGACGGAAGCTTGAATTCTGACGTCAGGTAAATTTTTCTCTGAAACGCAATAATTCGCCAATTCCCGTAAACTTCGCTACCCTGAAGGTGTTTCCGGTGGGGCCGCGGAATAGGTTTTGTATATTTTCCTATTGTTTACGACGTGTTAGCAGCCAAAAAGTGAACACCTTCAGGAAGAGAGGCGCATGGAGCCAAAGATCAATGAGCCTGCAAAAGGCCGCGTCATCTCGTCGGGAGGCGGTTTCGTCATTGCATGTCTTTCGGGGATTATCGGCGTGCTGGCAGGCATAGCGCTTTGGAATGCCGGGGCGCATCCGCTGCTCGCGGTACTTGTCTACCTGGCGGTTCCCGCGCTCATGATCCTTGCGCTTTACGTCTTGTCGTCGCGCCAGACAAAGGCCGAGCAGGCAAAGGCCGAGCGCGCAGTTTCCGAGAATGACAAGATCGCGATGAAGCCGGGCCACGGCAGCGGTCAGATCTGAGACGCTGCTTTTAGTTTTGAACCCGATCCGCGGTCATGCGTAGAACGCTGAAAACGCTGTCCAGAAGAGCATCGGTCGCCACGCGCCACAGCCGCGTTACCCTTGGTGGCCTGAAGCAGTCGGTGCTCTGAGTGCAGGACCATCCTCGCGTTGCACTGGTATGAATTAACATAATCCTACTTATGAGATCTACGAAAGAATTGCTGGCACATTCTAAACTGGGTTGCGACAAATCCCCTATCTTGCTGGAAAGCAAGGAGAACGGACAATGGCGCACAAAGAGCTGGACCTGCGTGAGCGGCGCAGGATCGAAGACATGCTGAACGCAAAGCTGCCGGTCAGCACGATTGCCGCAGAGATCGGTCGGCATCGTTCGACGGTCTACCGCGAGATCAAGCGCAATGCCTTTGCCGCAGACACTGAAGAGGTCGCCTACCTCGATGGCTACTACGGCATGGTGGCGCAGCGCAAAGCTTCCGATCGCCGCGCCCGGAGGCGCAAGCTGACCCGGCTTGTGGATTTGCGCGAAGCCGTTATCGACCGTCTCAAGGCTGGCTGGTCGCCTGAGCAGATCGCCGGCCGGATGCGCTTCGAAGGCCTGCCCGTGACCGTCAGCCACGAGACCATCTACGCCCATATCTTTGGCCCAGAGGGTCGTGCCGAAGAGTTGGCGCGACACCTGCCCAGCCGGCGCAAGAAACGCAGGCCCCGGTATGCACGGCGGTCCCGCAACCAGGTCTTTCCGCCTGAACGGTCGATCCATCAGCGCCCAGAATACGTCAAGACACGGGAAACATTCGGAGAATGGGAAGGTGATCTGATGATCTTCGAGCGTGCGCAAGGTTCGATGAACGTCGCAACGCTGGTCGAGAGAAAAACCCGCTTCGCGGTCTTGTTCCGCAACAACGATCGCAGTTCCAAGCACTTCATGAACAGCTTGATGAACGTGCTGACGCCACTGCCCCAGGTGGCGCGCAAGTCGATCACCTTCGACCGCGGGTTCGAGTTTCGCGACTGGAGAAAGCTCGAAGCCGGCATCGGGACAACCGCCTGGTTCTGCGACCCTCAGGCGCCCTGGCAGAAAGGCTCGGTGGAAAACCTGAACGGACGTGCCCGCCGCGTCCTGCCGCGCGATACGCCTCTCGCATCGCTTTCGACGCCCAAGATGAAGGAGATCAGCGAGAGACTGAATACGACACCACGCAAATGCCTCGGATGGCGCACGCCGACGGAAGCCTTCAGAGAGGAAATGGCGAAACTGAGATAGCGGAGCCTGTCGCAACGACCCTTGAGCCCACAGCTCCGGCGACCCTTCGGGCTCTGTTGCCGAGGGTTTTGAACGCGTGCATCGCTGCGCTATCTGCTAATATGATCCCGACCTTCGTTCAGAGGACAAGATGCACCCCCAGCGCACCCCAGAGCCGTCCACGCCCCGATCTGGTGGCCTGCGCATCCTGTGGCTGACGCTTGGCGGCCTCGCGCTTTTTGCCGGGACGATCGGGATTGTATTGCCGCTGCTGCCGACCACGCCCTTCGTGATCCTCGCCGCCTTCGCGTTTTCGAAGAGCTCGCCGAGGCTCCATGATTACCTCACGCGGCACCCGCGGTTCGGGCCGATGATTGCCGACTGGCGGAGCCACGGCGCGATCGCGCCACGCTACAAGGCCTTGGCCGTGAGCATGATGCTCGCCGCCATTATGCTCAGCTTGATGCTTGCGGTGCCGACGCGGGTCTTGCTGATCCAGGCTCTGTGCATGGCGGGTGCTGCAGCCTTCGTGCTGAGCCGGCCGAATGGCCCGAGGCGGACGCGCGGCGATTGAGCTGACACCGACCAGATTTTTTCAATTGAACATCGTTCTATTGATGGGCTATTGCGGGAATGACCTCTGCAGGACCCACCGATGATCGCATTGCGCGGCCTTGCCGCACCCCAGACAGTCTACGAGACAGCCGCCCGGCCGCGCCGGTTCGCGCGGGCGCTGCCGCGATGAACGACGCCCCCGCAACCCCGAGCAGCGGTCGCGCGCCCCGCGGACGGGCCGCAGCGGTCGGTCTGAGCCGTGAACAGGTCATTTCGGCCGCCATTGCGCAGATCGACGCCAAGGGGTTGTCGGCATTCTCGCTACGCGAACTTGCGCGTGGTCTCGGCGTGTCTCCGGCGGTGATCTACTGGCACGTCGGCGGCTCCAAGGAAGACCTCTTCGCGGCCATTGCCGCGACCATCACCGGCGAACTGGCAGCGGCACAAGACCCCACCGCGCCCTGGACCGAGCGGCTGCGACAGGTGTTTCTCGCGTATCGCGCGTCGGTGCACCGCCACCCCAATGTCTCGCCGTTGCTCGGCGCGCAGATGAAGTCGAACGGCGTCGCGAACCTCGACTGGATCGAGATCGTGCTTGCGGCGCTTTCCGACGGCGGCTTCGAGGGAGACGCGCTGCGCGACGCGTTCAACGCGCTGATCGGCGGGCTTTGCGGCTTCGTGACCGTCGAGCTTGCGCCGGCGCCGGCCTCTGAGGACGGTACATGGGAGGATCGGATCGCCGCGCGAATGGCCGAGGTCGACCCCGTGGCCTACCCGCTGACCCATGCGGCACTTCCCGAACTGGCCAACCGCATCTTCGTGCTGCGCTGGCAAAACGGCGCACAGGTTCCCTACGACGACAGTTACGCAGTGCTGCTCGACCTGTTGATCGACGGGCTGGCCGCGCGCGCCCGATCCTCCGCCACTCTCGAAACTCCGGAGCCCACGCATGGCTGAAATCCTCGTTCTCGGTGCCGGCATGGTCGGCGTGTCCACAGCTCTGGCGCTGCAGGCGCGCGGTCATGTCGTGAGCCTTGTCGACCGGGGTGCGCCGGGCCGCGAGACATCCTTCGGCAATGCCGGGATCATCCAGGCCGAGGCCGCCGAGCCCTACGGGCTGCCGCGCGATCTGGGCACGCTCTGGTCGATGGTCACCGGCCGCAGCAACGACGTCACCTGGTCGCTGCGCGGCGTTACCCAGATGGCCCCGGCGCTCTGGTCCTACTTCCTTCAGTCCGCGCCCCGTCGCCACACCGAGATCTCCCGCACCTACGCGCAACTGACGGCGCGCGCGACCGCAGACCACGCCCCGCTGATCGAGGCCGCCGGCGCGGACAACCTGATCGCCCGCGAGGGCATGGTGCAGCTCTACCGCAGCGCCGCCGCCTTCGAGGCCGACGTCGCCGATGCCGAGCGGCTCGCGCGGGATTACGGCGTGCGCCATCGGGCCGTTTCGGGAGCCGATTACCGGCGCGAGGACCCTGCCCTGCAGCGCGATCCTGCCGGTGTCCTGCACTGGACCGACAGCTGGAGCTGCAGCGCACCCGGCTGCCTTGTGCATTCCTACGCCAAGCTCTTCGCCAGTCGCGGCGGTCGTCTTCTGGAAGGAGACGCGGCGAGCCTCGCGCAATCCGGCGCGGGCTGGCGGGTGACCACGGCGGCCGAAAGGGTCACGGCTGAGCATGTGGTCGTCGCGCTCGGTCCTTGGTCGCCGACGCTGCTGCGCCGCTTCGGCTACCGCATTCCGATGATCTACAAGCGCGGCTACCACGGCCATTTCGAGACGCAGCGCCCGCCGCTGCGCCCGATCGTCGACATGGACAACGGCGTGGTCGCCGGGCAGATGCAGGCCGGGCTGCGCATCGCCACGGGCGCGGCGCTTGTCACGCGCAAGGCCCCGGTGGACCTGCGCCAGCTCGACCGCGGCCGCGCGGCGATCTCGGACATGCTGGAGATCGGCGCACGCATCGACGAGCCGCAATGGTCCGGCACGCGCCCCTGTCTGCCCGACATGCTGCCGCTGGTCGGCGAAGCGCCGCGACACAAGGGCCTGTGGTTCCACTTCGGCCACGGCCACCAGGGGTTCACCCTCGGTCCGACCACCGGCGCGCTGCTTGCCGCGGCGCTGGATGGCGAGACGTCGGAGATCACCCGAGCCCTCGCCCCGGCACATCGCATCTGACCGCCCTGCCCCATACCCGGAAACACGACGCCCCGCTGGAGACCTCCCAAGATGAAGCTCAAATCCCCGATCTCGCTCTACGATGCGCAGGGCATCGCCTTCGGCATCCTCATGGCCAGCCTCAGCGTTGTCTTCCTCAAGGCCGCCGGGCTGATCACCGGCCAGACCGCCGGGGCCTCGGTGCTGCTGTCCTACATGCTGCCGCTTGATTTCGGGTCCATCTTCCTGCTCGTGAGCCTGCCGTTCTTCTGGCTGTCGTGGAAGCGCCGGGGCCGGAGCTTCACCCTGCGCACCATCGCCGCGGTCGTCGGGATCTCGGTCACAACGCCGCTGCTGCAGAGCTGGGTGTCCTTCGACCACCTGCCGCCGTTGGTGGCCGCGATCCTCGCCGGGGCCAGCGCCGGGGCCGGGTTGATCGCGCTCTTTCGTCACAACGCCTCGGCCGGTGGGCTGGGCGTTCTGGCGCTGATCGTCGAGGAGAAGACCGGCTTCAAGACCGGCTGGTTCCAGATGAGCTTCGACGCGGTGATCTTCCTCGTGTCGTGCTTTGTCCTGCCGCTTGAACTCGTGGTCTATTCCTTCGTTGGTGCGGCCGTGCTGAACGCAGTGATCGCCTGGAATTTCCGTATCCAGCAAGCCGGAGCTTCGCCTGCGCCGTCCGCCAAGGCAGCTTAAACCTCACGCGCTGCGCGGGCTTTCATCCGGCTGATCTTCGTCGGCCTGCGCCACTTCGTTCTTGACCTGGCCCCAGGTGACCAGAGTGAAGATCGCCGTGCCGCCAACGACGTTGCCCGCCAGCACCGGCAGGAAGAATCCGAAAAGCGCATGGTGTACCGGCATATCGCCATGCCAGACCAGCAGCCCGGCCTCGACCGATCCGGCGATCACATGCGCAAAGCCCGCCGCGGCCAGCAGCCAGGTCATGGCGAGCACGATGAGCAGCGACTCGCCGCGCGCGCCGGGCATGATCCAGACCAGCGCGGCGATAAGCACGCCAGCGGGCATGGCGCGCACGAAGTTGCCCCCGGCCGTACCCTCGACCGCATGGCGGGCCACGGCCAGCAGGCTCTCGGTCAGCTCCGGCGGCAGCACGCCCGGCAACATCAGGAACCCCGAGGCGACAATCGCCCCGACGACATTCGCCGCCAGGACGATGGCCCAGAGTCGCAGCATCTTGCGCAGGCAGGTCGCCGAGCGCTGCGCCACCACCGGCATGACGGTGGTGATGGTGTTCTCGGTAAAGAGCTGCATGCGGCCGTAGATCACCACGATGAAGCCGAGCGAATAGCCGAGGCTTTCGACCAGCACCGCCCAACCGGCCTCCGGCAGGTAGGCCTTCAGCACCGCTTGGGCGATCACCGACAGGCTGATCAGGATCCCTGCCGCCAACCCGGACCAGATCAACGATACCGCCGGGCGGTTCAGCTCTTCCTCGCCGTCCCGGCGGACCACTTCGTAGATCAGGCGGGCAGACAGGCGCGACGCGCTGTCCACCGAGCGCTCCTCTTCGGGGCGGTGGATCGTCTCGCTGGACGAAAACGGCGGGCGGGTCACGTCGGTGTGCTGATTCATGGGAAAGGAACCAATTGGCGCCCCAAGGGTTCCGCCCTGACACATCTTGGCAGACTGGCGGGTCTCGTGACGCGCTGGTTTCCGGTGTGCAATAATTTGGTCTTATCGCCATTCTAAAAAATTCGTATTTCCGTTTATCGGCGCGAGCCGGTATCTCCTCCCTGCGCGGTGTCTGATCACCCCATCCGGCCCAGCCGGACGGCGGGAGGAGATCGCCCGGAGAAACCAACGCAGCGAATGCCGGAGCCAACGATGGACGGAAATGATGTGAAACCCACGGGCGGATGCCCGGTGATGCACGGCGGTCAGACCTCGACCGCCACCTCGGTGACCAGCTGGTGGCCGAATGCGCTGAACCTCGACATCCTGCACCAGCACGACAGCAAGACGAAGCCCTTCGCCCCGGCCTTCGACTACCGCGAAGAGCTGAAGAAGCTGGACGTGGAAGCGCTCAAGGACGACCTGCGTCAGCTGATGAAGGACAGCCAGGAATGGTGGCCCGCGGACTGGGGCTCCTACGTCGGCATGTTCGCCCGCGTCGCCTGGCACGCGGCAGGCTCCTACCGTCTGGCAGACGGCCGCGGTGGCGGCGGCACCGGCAACCAGCGTTTCGCGCCGCTGAACAGCTGGCCGGACAACGTCAACACCGACAAGGGCCGCCGCCTCCTGTGGCCGATCAAGAAGAAGTACGGCAACAAGATCTCCTGGGCCGACCTGATGATCCTCTCGGGCACCATCGCCTACGAGGTCGCCGGCCTGAAGACCTTTGGTTTTGCCTTTGGCCGCGAGGACATCTGGCACCCGGAAAAGGACGTCTACTGGGGCGCCGAAAAGGAATGGCTCGCGCCGTCCGATACGCGCTACGGTGACGTGGCCGATCCCGCTTCGCTTGAGAACCCGCTCTCGGCGGTGCAGATGGGCCTCATCTACGTGAACCCCGAGGGCGTGAACGGCCAGCCGGATCCGATGCGCACCGCCGCGATGGTCCGCGAGACCTTTGCCCGCATGGCGATGAACGACGAGGAAACCGCGGCGCTGACCGCCGGTGGCCACACCATCGGCAAGGCGCACGGCAACGGCGATGCGGCGAACCTGTCGGAAGATCCCGAAGCCGCCGACGTGACCGCGCAGGGCATGGGCTGGATGAACACCAAGGGCCGCGGCATCGGCCGTGACACCGTGGTGTCCGGCATCGAGGGCGCCTGGACCAAGAACCCCACCCAGTGGGACATGGGCTGGTTCGAGCTGCTCTTCGGCTACGAGTGGGAGCTCAAGAAGTCCCCGGCCGGCGCATGGCAGTGGATGCCCATCGACATCCGCGAGGAAGACATGCCGGCCGACGTCGAGGATCCCTCGATCAAATGCATGCCGATGATGACCGATGCGGACATGGCGATGAAGGTCGACCCGATCTACAATGCGATCTGCCAGAAGTTCATGGCCGATCCGGAGTATTTCTCGGAGGTCTTCGCCCGCGCCTGGTTCAAGCTGACCCACCGCGACATGGGCCCGAAGGTGCGTTACGTCGGCCCCGACGTGCCCGCCGAAGACCTGATCTGGCAGGATCCGATCCCCGCCGGCACCACCGGCTACGACATCGGCGGCCTCAAGGCGAAGATCGCGGCCTCGGGCCTGAGCGTCTCCGACCTCGTGTCGACCGCCTGGGACAGCGCCCGCACCTTCCGCGGCTCCGACATGCGTGGCGGCGCCAACGGCGCGCGCATCCGTCTGGCCCCGCAGAAGGACTGGGAAGGCAACGAACCCGAGCGTCTGGCCCGCGTGCTCAACGTGCTCGAGCCGCTGGCCGCTGCTGCCGGTGCGAGCCTCGCGGATACCATCGTGCTGGCCGGCAACGTCGGCGTGGAACTGGCGGCCAAGGCGGCAGGTCACGATATCTCGGTGCCCTTCGCACCGGGCCGCGGTGACGCGACCGACGAGATGACCGACGCCGGCAGCTTCGATCCGCTCGAGCCCGTGGCCGACGGCTTCCGCAACTGGAAGAAGAAGGACTACGCGGTCTCCTCGGAAGAGATGCTGCTCGACCGGGCACAACTTCTCGGCCTCACGGCGAACGAGATGACCGTTCTGCTGGGCGGCATGCGCGCCATGGACACCAACCACGGTGGCAGCAAGCACGGCGTTTTCACCGGCCGCCCCGGCGCGCTGACCACGGACTACTTCGTCAACCTGACGGACATGGCCTACAGCTGGGTTCCGGCGGGCAAGGACCTCTATGAGATCCGCGACCGCAAGACCGGCGAAGTGAAATGGACCGCGACCCGCGTCGACCTGGTGTTCGGCTCGAACTCGATCCTGCGCGCCTACGCCGAGATCTACGCCCAGGACGACGGCACCGAGACCTTCCTCGCCGCCTTCGTCGATGCCTGGACCAAGGTGATGAACGCCGACCGCTTCGACCTGAAGTGATCCGCGTCCAAGCGTGAAGACCGGCCCGCACCTTTCCGGAGGTGCGGGCCTTTTCGTGTCCGCTCGGGCCATCCCTGTTGAACCCCGGCGCCACGGTGGCGGAGCGGAAACCCCGACGTGGCTCCCGCTGCCCCTGCCCCTCAATCCGGATCGCGGAACAGCGCGGCGTAGCGCGGTGCGAAAAACCTGGTGAAGGCTTTCACCTCGGGCCGGCGCCAGGCCTCGGGTGAAATCAGCATGAGGTGTTGCGCCGACATTTCCTCGGGCGGCGCGAAGCAGCGGATCAGCCGCCCCGCGGCTTCGTCGGCCTCGGCCATCCGCAGGTTCAGCACGCCCAGCCCATGTCCCGATAGGATCGCCGCCTCATGCAGACCGATCTCGGTGAACGACAGCACGATCTGCTCGGGCGCGACGCGCGGATGCAGCCAGTCGTGGTAGACCGAGGGGATGGTCTCGGGCTCGTAGGTCACGAAGACATGGCCGCCCATCTCGTCGGGCGAGGACGGCAGACCGTGACGCGCGGCGTAGCTCGGTGCGCCGTAAAGCGTGAAACGGGCAGTGCTGATCTTGCGGCAGATGAGCTCCGGCTCCGGCGTGCTGCGGGTGATCCGCAGCGCGATGTCGGCCTCTCCGGCCAGCAGGTCGAGCGGCTTCACTCCCGGCAGGAACTCGAAGCGCACCTGCGGGTGCTCCGCCGAGAACGCGCTGAACACCTGCGTCACGCGCGGCGAGAAATTGGCCGAGAACGCGGTGATCCGGATCGGCCGGGGCCTGCCTTGCGCCTCGGCGCAGGCCGCCATCGCTTCGGCGGCCGCCTCCATTGCCTCGGCATGCGGGCGCAGCGCCTGCGCTGCGGCGGTGGGCCGGAAGCCACGGGTGTCCCGATCGAAGAGCACGAGGCCCAGCTCGTGTTCCAGCGCCTCGATGCGCCGCGCGACTGTCGGCTGGGCAAGGCCGAGCCGGCGCGAGGCGGCGAGGGTCGAGCCTTCCCGGAGTACCGCGAGGAAGGTCCGAACGTCCGTCCAGCTGCGGAATCGGTTCTTCATTTATGTAGAGCAGCACAACACCGCCGCCGATACCAGCACGGCGGGCCTGCGCGCTATGCTGAAGTCAGGTCACACCTCTGCAGTCCAGCCCCTGAAAGGACACGGCAATGGCTTTCTCCGCATCCCTCCCCGCCCGCTTCCGCCTGACCCTTCCGCGGCTGTCCCTGTCGCAAGTGTCCCGCCTTTGGCTGTCCCTGTGCGCGCCCCGTCGCGAGGGGTGGGACATGCCCGAGGAAGACCGCACGCGCCGAGACTTCATCCGCGAGATGATGGCGCGCAGCCCGGAAGCTTTCTCCAGCGACCTCGACGTGCAGAGCTTCATGCTGCACTTCCCGCACCGCTTCTGAGCCGTTTTGGTGAGACCGCGCAGCGGCCCACCGTGCGAGATCAGCGCAGCCCGTCCTGAAGGACGCAGCTTTCCAGCAATTTGCCCTCGAAGGGATCAACCAGCCCAAGGTCGCTGAGCCGCGGCCCGGCGTTGCAGACCAAAGACGCCCCGAAGAGCGCCTTGAAGACGAGATAAGGCGGCTGCCAGCCGACCAGCCCGTCAAGCGTCGCGCGCAGCGCGGCGAAGCTCTCGGCCACTTGCCCGAGTGGCGCGTCGCTCATCAGCCCGGCGAGCGGCAGCGGCAGGCAATGCAGCACCTTGCCGCGCGAGGCCACCGCGACACCGCCCCCGGCCTCGCGCACCGCATTCGCGGCAGCGGCCATATCCTCGGGGCGGCGACCGAAGACCGTCAGGTTGTGACTGTCATGCGAGACGGTGGTGGCAAAGGCACAGCGCCAGTCCCCCCAGTTCTGGAGGAAGGCCATGCGCATGGGCGTGCCGGCGCCGTGGCGGTTGATGATGCCCATGCGGATCATGTCCTCCGGCAGCACCAACCTGCCCTCCTCGACCGCGACCTTGCGCTCGCCCCAGACCGGGAAGCGCGGCTTGCTCAGCGTGGCGATGCGCGCCTGCGGGCCGGTGGCCCGGATCTCGAAATCCTCGACGCGCAGCGGCGCGAGTTGCATGGTCGCGCGCAGCGGTGCGGGCACGTACGCAGCCTCCGGGCGGGCGATGAGCCTGCGGCCCTCGGCAACCAGGCGCCCGTCGGCGATCACTGTCTCGGCGCGCACCTCCTCGAGGTCCGACAGCAGCACCAGATCGGCGCGGCGCCCCGGTGCGACGAGGCCGAGATCGGGCCGCCCGATGCGGCTCGCGGCGTTGAGCGTGGCGGCGCGATAGGCCCAGACCGGCGGCATCCCGCAGTCGATGAGCATACGGATCACCCCGTCCAGCCCACCCTTGCGGAGCAGATCGTCGGGGAAGATGTCGTCGGTGCAGAGCGTGACCGTCTGCGGCAGCTCTCCGAGTTCGACCAGCGCCTCGGCAAACTCGGGCAGGAGATGCTCGTGCGATCCGCGCAGCTCGATGGTGAAGCCCGCCTCGAGCTTGGCCATGAGGTCCGCCGCGCTGGTCAGCTCGTGGTCGGTCTCGACCCCAGCGGCGGCAAAACCTGCAAGATCGCCGCCGGTGAGACCGCGCGCATGGCCGCAGACGCGCTTGCCCGCGTCGAGCCCGGCCTGCACGATCCCGGCGACGCGCGCGTCACCCTCGAGGAGCGGGCGCATGGTCATCAGCTCCGCCGCGCCGTGAATGTCGTCGCGCGCCAGCCAGCGCGCGACGGTCTCGGGGGTGAAGTCACCACCGGAGGCCTCGAAGCCCGGCGCCGAGGGCACGCAGGTCGGCACCAGGGGCAGCAGGCGCAGCGGCAGGTCCTTCGCCGCCGTGCAGGCATAGTCCAGCCCGGCCTCGCCCGAGACGTTCGCCAGCTCGTGCGGGTCCCACAGCGCCGTGGTCACCCCGCGCGGTACGACGGCGCGGGCATATTCTGCGGCGGTGATCATCGAGCTTTCGACATGCATGTGGCTGTCGATGAACCCCGGCACGACGGTCATTCCGCGCGCGCCGATGCGGGCCTTGGCCGGCCGCGCCGGGTCGGGCTCATGGACGCTGGCAATCAGCGGCCCCACGATGCCGATATCGGCCTTCCGTTCGCGCCCGGTCACCATGTCGAGCAGCGTGCCACCCTCGATCAGCAGATCGAAAGCCTCCACGCCCCGCGCCGCCTGCACGGCACGGGCGCGCAGTTCGGGGTCGTTGAGATCGCTCGGAAAGGTCATGCTTCGCCTCCTGCAAGAGCGTCGAGGCAGAGACCTGCGATGTCCTCTCTTGGCGCGATGGGCAGCAGGGTCCGTCCCTGCGGGTCGTCGGTGAAACGGGTCGCCCCGTAGGTCTCGTCCCGTTCGGTCGAAACAGTCATCGCCTTGCGCGTGAAATCGAAGGCTTCGGGTCGCACCATCGCGAGCGCCGCGACCGGATCGTAGATCGCCATGGCAGCCCGCCCGCGCGTCAAGCCGATGTCGAGATAGCCGCCCAGCAAGTCGGCGGTGAGCGGATCGGTCCGGGGTATGTCTTCGGGGCCGAAGGTGGCCTGCCGGCAGATCATCAGGTCAATCACCTCGAGCGGCAGACCCGCGTCCGCAACGATGGCCGCCGCCTCGGGATCGCAGAGCGCGTTGAACTCGGCCAGCGGCGAATGATTGCCCGGCCCATTGCTTCCGCCCATCCACACGAGGCGGGTGATGCGCGCGGCGGCCTCGGGGAAGCGCTGCACCAGCAGCGCGACATTGGTCAGCGGGCCGAGCGCGAGTACCTCGCGCGGGCCATCCTGCATCAGCCAGTCAGCCAGCGCCTCGATGGCGTTTGCGGGCGGCTGCGGGGCGTCAACCTCGGGCAGAAAGCGGCCACGGCTGTCCATGCCCTTCTCGCCGAGGATTTCCTGCGCGGTCTCGACCTCGCGCACCAGCGCCTTTTCCGCCCCGGCGTGCAGCGGCGCGTCCAGCCCATAGGCCTGCGCGGCGCCGAGCGCGTTGGCGATGACCTGTGGCAGCGGGGTGTTGCCGGCGACCAGCGAGATACCCTCGATCGTCGCCCCGTAGTGGCGCAGCAGCAGCAGCGCCCAGAGGTCATCGAAGCCGTAGTCGGTGTCGACCCAGATCCTCATGCCGCGAGTCCCCGCGCGGTGGCGATGGGCAGGTCGAAGCGGATGGTCTCTCCCAGCGGGACCTCGGGGAGCGCGATGTCGGCATCTGCCTTGATCGGGCCGAGGGGGCTGTCGATCACATATTCCCGGTGCGCCCCGGCGAAGCTGCAGGCAGCAACGCGGCCTTCATGCGGTCCGCTGCCCACGGTCACGGCGTCGGGGCGCCATGCAAGGATCGGACTTTCCGGACGCGCCCCAAGCGAGAGACGCCCGGAAGTTGTCACGACCTCATCGCATTCCACTTTAAATATATTCTCGAAGCCCATGAATTCGGCGGCGAAAGCTGTCTCGGGCCGGGCATAGAGATCGGCGGGCGTCCCGAGTTGCTCGATCTTCCCGTCTTTCATCAGCACGATGCGGTCGGCGAGCGCCAGTGCCTCGGCCTGGTCGTGGGTCACGAAGACCATGGTGATGCCGGTCTCCTTCTGCACCCGTTGCAACTCGGTGCGCATCTCGAGGCGCAGGCGGGCGTCGAGGTTCGAGAGCGGCTCGTCGAGCAGCAGCACCTTGGGCCGCATCACCAGCGATCGCGCCAGAGCCACGCGCTGCTGCTGACCGCCCGACATCTCGGCGGGCTTGCGCTTCTCGAAGCCGGTGAGGCCGACGGTCGCCAGCCCTTCCTCGGTACGCTGTTTGATCTCGGCCTCGGGCAGCTTCTGCAGGCGCAGACCGAAGGCGACGTTCTCGAAGGCCGTCAGATGCGGGAAGAGCGCGTAGCTCTGGAACACCAGCCCGATGCCGCGCTTGTTCGCGGGCACGCGGGTCACGTCGCGCCCGTCGATGGTGATGGTCCCGCCGGTGGGTGCGAGCAACCCGGCGATCGAGCGCATGGTGGTGGTCTTGCCACAGCCCGAGGGCCCCAGCAGCGCGATCAGCTCGCCCTCGCGGATCGAGAGGTCAAGGTTCGGAACGGCGACCGACTTGCCGTAGCTGAGGGTGAGGTCGGAGAGTTGGACGAAGGCGTCAGACATAGCGAGAGAATCCCAGCAGGCGTTCGGCGGTGAAGACGATGGCGAGCGACATGAAGGCCAGCAGCGCCGAGAGCGCGGCAACGGAAGGATCGAAGGTGATCTCCATGTAGGCCAGCATGTCGATGGGCAGGGTGCGGACCCCGGGGCCCGAGAGGAACAGCGAGACCGGCACCTGGTTGAACGAGGTGACGAAGCCGAGGATGAAGGCAGCAAGCACCCCGCCCCGGATGTTCGGCAGCACCACCTTGGTGAAGGCTTGAAGTCGCGAGCATCCGAGCAGCACCGCGGCCTCTTCCATATCGGCCCGAAGGTTGGTCATCGACGAGGAGACGACCCGCACCGCATAGGGCAGCACCAGCGCCGTGTGCGCCATGAAGAGCGCCAGCGTGACGGTCACTCCGGTGGGCACCACCATGTAGCGCAAGAGCGCGAGGCCGACGATGATCCCGGGCACGATGATCGGGGCTGCGACGATGGTGCGCACGGTCTCGGCCATCGGTAGGTCGTAGCGGTTGAGCGCATAGGCCGCCGGCACCCCGAGCAGCAGCGCCGCCAGCGTGCCGAAGACCGCCAGCGCCATGGACAGCAGGAAGGAGGCGCGGAAGCTCTCGACGGTGAAGACCTTGAGGTACCACTTGAGGGTCAGCCCCTCGGGCGGGAAGGCGAGGTATTCGGTGTTCGAGGCCCCGGCGAGGATGATGATCAGGAACGGCCCGATCAGGAAGGTCAGCGTCAGACCCAGAATGGACCAGTTGGCGAGGTGGCGCATGGAGGTGTTCATGAGGTCAGCTCCGGGCGGTGGCGATGCGCTTCAGCAGCAGGTTCGCCGAGAAGGACATGACGATGAGGATCATGGCGATGACGCTGGCCGAGACGAAATCGTTCGACACGTTGACCCGCTGGTAAAGCAGCGTTTCCAGCATCAGCACCTTGGAGCCGCCGAGGATCGCCGGGGTGATATACGCGGTGAGCGCCCCGGTGAAGACCAGCGTGCCGCCGATGACGAGCCCTTCCTTGGTCAGCGGCAGGATTACCTTGAAGAAGACAGCGATCCAGCTTGCGCCGAGGACGCGGGCGGCAGGGATCACGTCGCGCGGGATGTTCTCCATGGCCGAGACGAGGCTGATGATCATCAGCGGGAGGAAGAGCTGCAGCAGGCCGAGGAAGACGGCGGTCTCGGTAAACAGCAGCCGCAGCGGCGTGTCCGACAGGCCGAGGCCGGTGATGGCCTCGTTGACGATGCCGGTGCGGCCGAGGATGACGATCCAGGCATAGGTGCGGGCCACGGGCGAGATCATCAGCGGCAGGACCACCATCCCGAAGACCTTGCCCCGCGATTTCGGCCCGAGGTTGACGATGCAGAAGGCGGCGGCATAGCCGATCACCGCCGCCGTGCCCGCGACCAGCGCGCCGAGCTTGAGCGTGCGCAGGAACACTGTGCGGTTCAGCGGCGTCGAAAAGAAGTCGATGTACCCCTGCAGGGACCATCCGCCCGAGGCACCCCGGAAGGCTTCGGAGAGCAGAATGGCCACCGGGACCAGAAAGAGCAGCGTCGAGAAGATGGCGGCCGGTAGGGCCAGCGCCAGCCCCTCGCGGGTGTTGCGAAACATGATGCGTGTTCCCCTCTGTCTGGGGCGGGTGTCGGAATGCGCCCGGCCCGCGGGGCGGAGCGCTCGGATCGCAGGGGCCCGTCGGGGAGCCGCATGGGACCACGGAGTTTCGGGGGCCATGGGTGCCGGAAAGGGGGCGGCGCCCATGGCCAGTCGCGGGGGCAGCAAGGGAGGGAGAATGCCCCCGGCGATATGCTTACTGGATCACCTCGGCGTTCCACTGCTCGACCCAGCCCTCGCGCTTGTCGAGCACTTCGGCGGCCGGCATGATGTTCAGCGATTCAATGACATCCGCGCCATAGGTGAGGTTCTCGGCGGCCTCTGCGCTGAGCTCGACCTCCTTGTTGGCCGGGCTGTCGATCAGCATCTCGCCGATCTTGGTCTGCACCTCGGTCGAGAGCCAGTAGTCCATGAACTGGTAGGCCAGGTCCTCGTTGCCGTTGCCCTTGGTCATGACCATCACGTTCATGCCGCCGGCCTGGCCTTCCTCGGGTTCGGCCCAGGCGAAGGGCAGGCCCGCATCCTTGAAGCTGCCCCAGGCGAAACGGCCCACGGGTGCGGCGATGACTTCCTGCTGGTTCATCAGCTGCACCAGCTCGGACGAGCGCGAGAAGAAGGTCACGATGTCGTCGGAATGCGCGCCGATCTCGGAGATCACCGGCGACAGGTCGCCCTCGATGCCCTTGGATTTGCCGAGCATCATCAGCGTCAGCGGGCCCTGCGTCGTGGTGATGTTGGGCAGCGCGACCTGCCCGGCCAGCTCCTCGCCCAGCAGATCGCCCCAGCTGGAAATATCCACGAGATCAGAGCGGTAGACGATGGAGCTCGCGTAGAACGTGTAGCCGACCGCCATGTTATCGCCAATGGGGTCCTGGGCGCTCTCATAGAGCTTGTCGAAGTTGCTCAGCTTGGCGCTGTCGAGCGGCTGGATCAGGTCCTTGCGGGCCAGCGCCAGCGCGTCCTGCGTGGAGATCACCGCCATGTCGATCACCGGATCGGCGGCATTGGCCTCGATCTTCGCCATGCGTTCGACACTGTTGCCGGTCTCGACGACAAGCTCGCAGCCGCAGATCGCCTCGAAGGGATCGTAGAGCGCTTCGCGGTACTCGTCCTGTGCAAAGGAATAGACCGAGATGGTCAGCGTCTTGTCGGCGGCATCGGCCGCGGTGCCGAAAGCGCTGGCGAGCGCGAGGATCGAAAGGGTGGTCTTCATGGCAGTCACTCCGTGTTGGTCGGGATCGTGGGTGGTTATCTCGGGGCGGCAGTGGAGGCGCGCGGCACCAGTTGCATCGGCACCGCGTGACCGGCTTCGGGACGCTCCGCACCGGCGATCAGGCCGGTCAGCACCTCGAGCGCGTGTTCGGCGATGGCGCGCACATCCTGCGCCGTGGTGGTCAACGCCGGGTGCATGGCGGTGGCAAAGGGCAGATCGTCGAAGCCCGTGAGGCTGACATCCTCCGGCACCGAGAAGCCGGCGCGGGACAATTCGGACAGCGCAGTGAGCGCCAACAGGTCCGAGGTTGCAAGGATCGCCGTTGCGCCCTGCCCCACGAGGCCCGGCAGCGCCGCCAGCCCGGCATCGCCCCAGGCGGTTTCGCTGCGGACGCTTGGGCCCAGCCCCTCGCGCATGCCGCGCATGCGGTCCTGCTGCACGTCCGAGACCCGATCGCCACCGAGCAGCACGACATGGCTGTGCCCCAACTCGCGGATATGCGCGCCGATGAGGGCACCGCCGCCGATGTGATCGGCCGAGACGGTGTTGCGCGGGTCGCGCGCAGTGTTGATCGTCACCATCGGCAGGCCGGGTGCCTCGGGCGAGGTGCCCTTCTGCGGCACGACGACCACGCCATCGACCCCGCGCCCCACGAGCTGCTGCAGCGCCTCGGTCTGCCGGGTCTCGCTGCCGCGCGAGTCGGCGATGAGGATGCCGAGACCGCGCGCCTCGGCAGCGATCGACAGGTTCTGCGCGATGCGCGGGAACAGCGGATTGGTCAGATCGGGCATGACGAGGCCGAGGATACCACTTTGGCCGGTTTTCAGCGCGCGCGCAGCGCTGCTGGGCCGGTAGCCGAGTTCATCTGCCCGGGCGCGGATGCGGTCGGCCAGATCCTTCGACACGCGCCCCTTGCCGGTGAGCGCGTTCGAGACCGTGGCGGCCGAAACCCCGATATCCTGTGCGATCTGCTTGATGCTGGCCATGTCGTTCCTCTTTGGTGAAACGATTAATCAGCGGGATTTGCGCCGGTCAATGGGTAATTAATCGTTTAATCACCCCCGAAGCGCTTCGAGCGCGCATCTGCCCAATAATCGTGCGAAACATGCATGAGACAGCCGCCGCCCGGCGAGTGCGGCCCCTGCAGGGCGAGCGCAAGCGCCTCTCCGAGCGGCGCCCCAAAACCATGCCCCGCGTCAAAGCGCCCTTGTCCGTACCGTGGATTGGGCTGGCGAAATGAAGCAAATCCTTTCAAAATGAAAAAGATAGACGGGAGTACGGCGGCCCATGAGCACGCAGGGTTTGCAGGTCGAGCGAGGAGAATCAGGGGCCGAGGAGGTGATCGGCCTCTCCGGTGCGCTGACCGTGCACCACCTCGCCGACCTGCATACTGAGTTGGCCTTCATCCCGCCGCGCCCGCTCATCGACCTGACGGGCGTTACCAAGATCGACACCGCAGGAGCCTGGGCGCTGGCCGAGTTCGAGCAGCGCGTCGCGGCGGTGGGGGGCGCGGTGCGGTACCGGGGCGCGAGCGAGGGTGCCGAATTGCTCCTGAGCACCGTGCGCCGCGCGATGCCGGTCGCGGAAGTGGAACCGGCCCGGCCCGGCGGTGTCCACGCGTTGCTCGAAGCCACCGGGCGCCGTGTCATGGGCGCGGCGGGCTTCCTCGGCGGATTGCTGGAATACCTCGGGCTGTTCCTCGCAGGGCTCTTCCGCGTCATGCGGCACCCGCGTGAGTTTCGCTTCACTTCGCTCGTCGCCCATTGCGACGACGTGGGGCTCAAAGCGGTGCCGATCGTCTCGCTCATGGCCTTCCTGATCGGTGTGGTACTGGCCTTTCAGGGCGCGACCCAGCTGCGGCAGTTCGGAGCCGAGGTCTTTGTGGTCGACCTCATCGCCATCTCGGTGCTGCGCGAGCTGGGGATCCTGCTCACCGCGATCATCGTCGCGGGGCGCACGGCCTCGGCCTTCACCGCTGCCATCGGCTCGATGAAAATGCGGCAAGAGATCGACGCCATGCGCACCCTCGGGCTCGATCCGGTGACCGTGCTCTTCGTGCCGCGCATCCTCGCCCTGCTGCTGATGCTGCCGATCCTTGGGCTGATCGCGGATCTCATGGGGCTGTTCGGCGGCGCGCTGATGTCCTGGATCGAGCTCGGCATCTCGCCCTCGATGTTCCGCACGCGGCTGATCGCCGATGTCGACGTGAGCAACGTGATCGTCGGGCTGGTCAAGGCGCCGGTCTTCGCGGTCATCATCGGCGTCGTCGGCTGCCACGCCGGGATGCAGGTGAAGGGTGACGCGGAATCGCTGGGCCGGATGACCTCGAGCGCGGTGGTCACGGCGATCTTCGCGGTGATTGTCGCGGATGCGCTCTTCTCGATCTTCTTTGCCGAGGTTGGGCTGTGACCACCGCCGAGGCAAATGACACGATCATCCGGGTGCGCGGCCTGCGCACGCAGTTCGGCAGCCACGTGGTGCACGACGGGCTCGATCTCGACGTGCGGCGCGGCGAGGTGCTCGGGGTGGTCGGCGGCTCGGGCACCGGAAAGTCAGTACTGCTGCGCGCGATCACCGGGCTGGAGACCCCGGCGGCGGGCCGGATCGAGGCCTTCGGCACCGAGGTGCTGGACGCCTCCGCCGAAGAGAGTGCCCGGCTGGATGATCGCTGGGGTGTCATGTTCCAGGACGGCGCGCTGTTTTCCTCGCTGACCGTGCGGGAGAACGTCGAGGTGCCCTTGCGCCGCATTTCGGACCTGTGGCCAGAACTCCGCCGCGCGCTGGCGGATCTGAAGATTTCCCTTGTCGGGCTGCCCTACCGCGCCGGTGACGCCTACCCGTCCGAACTGTCGGGCGGCATGCGCAAGCGCGCGGGTCTGGCGCGGGCGCTGGCGCTCGACCCCGAGATCGTCTTTCTCGACGAGCCCACCGCCGGCCTCGACCCCATCGGCGCCTCGGCCTTCGACGCGCTGATCAACACGTTGAGCGAGTCCCTGGGTCTGACCGTCTTTCTGGTTACCCATGATCTCGACACGCTTTACGCAACCTGCGACCGTGTGGCCGTTCTGGCCGAGAAGCGCGTGCTGGTGACCGGAACGCTGGCGGACATGCTGGAGGTCGACCACCCCTGGGTGCAGGAATATTTCACCGGTCCGCGTGCACGGCTCGCGCGCGCTGCGGACCGGTCCAACGCAGAGACCGAGGCTGACTGACCATGGAAACCCGCGCAAACTACGTGCTTGTCGGAGCCTTCGCTATCGCGGGCTTTCTCGGTCTGCTCGGCTTCCTGCTGTGGTTCGCCAATGTCGAGCTGGACCGGCAGTTCGACTATTACGACATCGACTTCCCGTCGGTCTCGGGACTGTCGGTGTCCTCCGATGTGCGCTTTGCCGGGCTTCCGGTCGGGCAGGTGGTGACGCTCGGGCTTTCGCCGGAACAGGACGGCAGGGTGCGGGTCCGCATCGAGGTCGCCGCCGGTACGCCGGTCCGCAGCAACAGCACCGCCACCATCGAGGCGCAGGGCGTGACCGGTGTTGGCTATGTTAGCGTCAGTCCCGGGAGCCCCGGCGCGCGGCTGCTTTCCGACCAGAGTGGCGAGGCCGTCCCAACCATCGAGGCGGGCCAGTCGGCGCTGCAGTCGCTGACCGAGTCCGGCCCCGAGATCCTCGACGAGACGCTCGAGCTGGTGCGCGGGCTGCGCCGAATGCTTGGCACCGAAAACCAGCAGCGGGTCTCGACGATCCTGCTCAATGTCGAACAGGCGTCGGGCGAGCTGTCGAAGACGCTGCAGGATATTTCCAACGTCACCGGCGCGCTGTCGACCTTCGCCGACCAGATGGACCGCTTCAACCAGAGCATCGACGGCATGATCGGCGATGTCGCGGGCGTTCTGACCGAGGCGCAGGAGGCGCTGGCCTCGATCCGGGCGCTGTCGGAGGATGCGCGCGGTCTGGTCACCCAGGGCACCGGCACGGCTCAGGCCGCCGAGGCCTATATCACCGACCGGCTCGGCCCGGCGACCGATCAGCTGCAAGCTTCGGTGGCCGAGATCGAGACCCGCTTTGCCGCGCTCAGCACCCGCGCCGAGACACTCGCGGAAACCTTCACCGAGACCGGCACCGCCGCCACCGCACGACTGACCGAGGCGCAGCAGACGCTGGCCTCGGTCGACGGGCTGATCGCCGAGCTGTCGCAGACCTCACGGAGCGTCGATGGCGCGGCGCAGCGTCTCGACGGGCTGCTGGCCGGCGACACCGCCGCGCTGATCGCCGAGTTGCGCACCGCCACCGCCGAGGCCACGGAGGTGATCCGCGGCTTCGGCGACACAACGGGCGCGGATCTGACCGCCATCTTCGAGGACATCCGCAGCGCGACGCGCTCTGCCGTGCAGACCATCGACACCGTCGGTGCCGACCTCAGCTCTGCCTCCGGGCAGCTCGACGGGCTGGCAGGACAGGCCTCGGAGACGCTGGAATCCGCGCGTTCGACCTTTGCCGCCGCCAACGAGACGCTCTCGGCGATCAACGGCACGCTGGAGACCGGCGACCGGGCGCTCTCGGCAGCCGAGCGCGCCTTTGACGGGGCCGACCGGGTGATCAACGAGGAGGCCCTGCAGATCACCGCGCAGCTGCGCCAGACGCTCGCCTCGCTGGAAACGGCGGTCGGCGCGGTGTCGGAGCAGATCCCCGAGATCACCGGCGAACTGCGCGCCGCCAGCCGCTCGGCGGCGGCGGCCTTCGCCGGGCTCGAGGGCGCAGTGGGCGACACTCGCCCCGCGCTGCGCGACTTCAGCGCCACCGCCCTGCCCCAGTTCGCCCGCCTCGCGGCCGAGGCGCGCGCGCTGATCGACAACCTCGATGCGCTGACCACGCAGCTTCGTCGCGACCCGAGCCGTTTCTTCCTCGACGACCGCGCCCCCGAATACCGAAGGTAACGCCATGCACCCGAGATCTTTCTTGCCCGCCCTTCTGCTTGCCCTCGGCACCTCCGGCTGTGCCGCGATTTCGGCGCTCGACAGCGCCTCCGAGCCGCTCGACATCTACGAGTTGCAGACCCCGGTCATCGAAGGCGCCGCGCGGCGTGGCTGGGCCGAGCTGGTGGTCGAGGAGCCGATCGCCAGCGGCGCGCTGAGCACCGACCGGATCATGATCCGGCCCGGCCCACTGCAGGCGCAGTACCTGCCCGGCGCGCGCTGGTCCGACGAGACACCCGCGATGCTGCAGACGCTGCTGGTGCGCAGCCTTGCCGAGACCGGGGCCTTCGCCTCGGTCGGTCGCGCGCCGCTCGGCGGTCAGGGCGACTACGCGCTGCTTGGAGAGCTGACCGATTTCCAGGCCGAGAGCTATGGCACGGACGCCCCCGTCACCGTGCACCTGCGCCTGATGCTTCGGATGGTGCGGGAACGCGACGCCTCGGTGGTGGCGAGCCGCACCTTCGAAGTGCGCCAATCCGCGGCCGATGACGAGACGGCCAGCCTCGTGCCGGCCTTCGACCTCGCTGCCCGGAAGATGGTGTCGGAGATCCTGCCCTGGGCTGCGCGGGCCGGTGGCGGTGCCTGAGCTTCACGGCCCATCACGAATTTTCCCTGCGTCACTTGGCGTGGCTGACAGAGCCGCGACGACCCCCTATACTGGAGATCTGTCGAGACAGAGGCTTTTCCTGGGGAGGAGACGCATGGCTTCCGCATCACGACGACTTCTGATGAAAACCTACACCGCCTGGATCGAGGCGGACGAGGCCTTCCGCGCGGCGCAGCGCAATCTTCGCGGGTTCTTTCCCGGGTCGCAGAGCCATCTGTCGGTGCAGATCGGCAATCGCGGCTCGCGGGTCCGGCAACTCTATAACGCCCGCCAGAGGGCGCTGGAGAAGTTGCAGCTCGCGCGACGGCAGGCCCTGATGGAGCGCGAAGCGCGGCGCGGCGGCGCGCGGGTCCACCTGATGCTCGTCTACGCAGGCTGAGCGCCGCCAGATCCACCAACACTGCCAGGGGCCAGAGGATGCCCGCAAGCCTGCCGGTTCTCTCAAGATGCCGCTTTGACGGGGCACCTTTATATGAGCACCCAAGAGAAGGAGGCGCAGCCCAAGCTGCGCCTCCTTGCCACGTCGCAAGCGACGGATGCGCTACTGCGCCACCAACCGTTCCAGCAGCGTCGCCGGGGTCACCGCGCCGACGCGCACGCCGCCCCGGGTCACCGCCACCGGCGCATTGCGCTCGGTCATCGCGGCGGCGAACTCCAGAACCGGGGTATCCTCGTCCACCTCGACCTCGGCCGGGGCATCGAGCGGTTGCATCACGTCCTTGGCCCGCAGGAAGCTGAGCGGGTTCGAATGCGCCACGAATTCCGCCACGTAGTCGTTGGCCGGATCGCCCGCGATCTGGTTCGGCGTGCCGCATTGCACGATGCGCCCGCCCTCCATGATCGCGATCCGGTTGCCGATCTTGAACGCCTCGTCGAGGTCGTGGCTGACGAAGATGATGGTGCGCTTGAGCTTGGCCTGCAGTTCCAGCAGCTCGTCCTGCAGTTTGCTGCGGATCAGCGGGTCGAGCGCCGAGAAGGGCTCGTCCATGAGCAGGATCGGCGCCTCGGTGGCAAAAGCGCGGGCAAGACCCACGCGCTGCTGCATGCCGCCGGACAGCTCGCCCACCTTGTTGTCGGCCCAGTTGGTCAGGCCCACCAGCTCGAGTTGCTCCATCACCTTGGCGCGGCGGTCCGCCTTGCCCATGCCGCCCAGCTCCAGGCCAAGCCCGACGTTCTCGGCAACCGAGCGCCAGGGCAGCAGGCCGAACTGCTGGAACACCATGGCGACGCGTTCGCGGCGGATCCGGCGCAGGTCGGCCGAGGAGGCGTCGGTGACGTTGACCATGCGCTCGCCCTCGCGGACATGCACGCCGCCGCGCACAACCGGGTTGAGCCCGTTGATGCCGCGCAGCAGGGTCGACTTGCCCGAGCCCGACAGGCCCATGAGCACGAGGATCTCGCCCTCTTCGACCTCGAGGTTGCAGTCGTGCACACCGAGCACCTGATCGGTCTTCTTCTGGATCGTCGCGCGGTCCAGCCCCTGATCCATCAGCGGCAGCGCTTCTTCCGGCTCGTCGCCGAAGACGATGGACACATTGTCGATCTTCACGGCTACGGTCATTTCTTGTCGCCTCCGAGGTTGAGCAGACGGTCGAGCAGGATGGCCACGACCACGATCACCAGGCCGCTCTCGAAACCGAGCGATGTGTTCACCTGGTTGAGCGCGCGCACCACCGGCACGCCAAGGCCATCGGCGCCGACCAGCGCGGCGATCACCACCATAGAGAGCGCCAGCATGATGGTCTGGTTGAGGCCGGCCATGATCTGCGGCAGCGCGTAGGGCAGTTCGGCCTTCAGCAGCACGTCACGGTTGGTGCCGCCGAAGGCGCGCACGGCCTCAGTAAGCTGGTCCGGGGTCGACGAAATGCCGAGTTGGGTCAGGCGGATCGGCGCGGGCAGCACGAAGATCACCGTGGCGATAAGGCCGGGCACCATGCCGATGCCGAAGAAGACGATTGCCGGGATCAGGTAGACGAAGGTCGGCAACGTCTGCATCAGGTCGAGGATCGGGCGCAGCACGGCATAGAGCCGGGGCCGGTGCGCGGCGGCGATCCCCACGGGCACGCCGATGGCCATGCAGACGACGCAGGCCGAGAGCACCAGCGTCAGGCTTTCCGTGGTCTCCTCCCAGTAGCCCTGGTTGAGGATGAACAGGAAGCCGAGCGCGACGAAGGCACAGACCTTCCAGCTGCGCTGCAGCAGCCAGGCCAGCAGCATGAAGGCGGCGATGATGAAGAACGGGTTGGGTTCCTGCAGAACCCAGAGGATGCCCTCGATCATCGTTTCCAGAACGACGGAGAGCAAATCGAGCAGACCTTCGGCGTGGTCACGGATGCCTTCGAAGATGAAGGCCGCGAAGTCGCCGACGGGGATCTTGTATGAAGTGAGCCAATCCAAGGCTGCGCTCCTTTCGGTGAGCATTCAACAGTAGGATGCCTGTCAGCCCCGCGCCGGAGCGCGGAGCCGGGGTGCACCGGTTCGGATCAGAGGCCGAGCGCCGCTTTCACCGCGGGGAGCGCCGGCTCGCCGTCCAGCGTGGTCACACCTTCGAGCCAGCCGTCAAGAGACTCGGGGTTCGCCGCGAGCCAGGCCTTGGCGGCGTCATCCGCCTTTTCCCCGTCATTGAGGATCGCGCCCATGATCTCGTTTTCCATCTCGAGCGAGAATTCGAGGTTGGTCAGCAGCTTGCCGACATTGGGGCACTCCTCGACGTAGCCGGCGCGGGTGTTGGTGTAGACCGTGGCGCCGCCAAAGTCCGGGCCGAACCACTCGTCGCCGCCCGACAGGTAAGTCAGGTCGAAGTTGGCGTTCATCGGGTGCGGCTCCCAGCCGAGGAAGACGATCGGCTCGTCCTTCTTCGACAGGCGCGAGACCTGGCTCAGCATACCCTGCTCCGAGCTCTCCTTGACGTCGAAGCCTTCGAGATCGAAAGCGTTCGCCTCGATCATGTCCATGATCAGCCGGTTGCCGTCGTTGCCCGGCTCGATGCCGTAGATGGTCTCGTCCAGCTCATCGGCGTGGGCGGCGATGTCGGCGAAATCGGTGATGCCGAGCGCGGCACCGGCGGCGTTGGTGGCCAGCGTGTATTTCGCCCCTTCGAGGTTGGCGCGCACGGTGTCGACCGTGCCCGCTTCGCGGTACGGCGCGATGTCGGCTTCCATCGTGGGCATCCAGTTGCCGAGGAAGACATCCATGTCGCCCTCTTCCAGGGACACATAGGTCACCGGCACCGACAGAACGCTGATCTCGGTATCGTACCCCATCGCCTGCAGTACGGTCGTGGTCGCGGCCGTGGTGGCGGTGATGTCCGTCCATCCCACGTCCGAGAATCTGACTTTGGAGCAATCCGCAGCGGCGGCGCTGGCGCAAAGGGCGATGGCGGAGGTGGTCAGTACGAGTTTCATAGGGTCCCCTTTGGAGGTTAGCGTGATGAAGTCTGAGTTATTGATTGACGAGTCAATTAATGACGGGCTATTCCAGAAAAGCAACCAAAAATCTGTGGGAGCTCCGCATGGCACGCAAATCCGAGGAAGAAAGGCGCAGGGATCTGATCGCTGCGACGATCCGCGAGATCGGTGCGTCCGGCACGCTCAACGTCACCACCAGCCAGATCGCCAAGAGCGCCGGTGTCTCGCCCGGGCTGGCGTTCCACTACTTCCACGACAAGGACACGCTCTTTCTCGCCGCGATGCGCTCTATCCTGTCGGAATATAAGGCAGACGTGACCCAGGCCCTTGCAGGAGCCGCGACCCCCGAGGCCCGCGTGAACGCCATCGTTCAGGCCAGTTTCGGAATGGGCAGCTTCCGCCGCGAGGCGATCTCGGCATGGGTTAATTTTTATGCGCTCGCGCTTCGCTCGGAAGAGGCGCGGCGGCTGCTGTACCTTTATCAGCGCCGCCTGCACAGCAATCTGGTCTACGCGCTGCGCCCCAGAATCGGTGAGCGCGCTCCGGACGTGGCGCGGCGAATCGGTGGCCTGATCGACGGTCTCTACCTGCGCTATGCGCTCGACACCAAGATGCTGCGCCCGCCCGAAGAGGCGGTTGGCGCCGTCGACGGCTCCGAGGGTGCCCAGCACGTGCTGCGCGCCATCGCCGCCGAATGCACCGAAGTTCACGAAAACGACGACATCTCCATGGCGGACGCCGACCCGGCGCCCATGGCCCCCCTTGCAGGACCTCAGGAGTAATCATGACCACTGCCTACCAACCCGCTGGAAGCCACTTCATCAACGGCGCCTATGTCGATGACACCGCAGGCGAGAAGATCGAAGTGATCTACCCCCACACCGGAGAGGTGATCGCCACTCTGCATGCCGCCACCCCGGCGATCATCGAGCAGGCGCTAGCCTCGGCCAAGGCAGCCCAGACGGAGTGGGGCGCGCTGTCGGGCACCGAGCGTGGCCGCGTGCTGCGCAAGGCGGCCGACCTGCTGCGCGAGCGCAACCGCGCGCTGTCCGAAATCGAGACCCATGACACCGGCAAGCCGATGTCCGAGACGCTGATCGCCGACGCCGCCTCGGGGGCAGATGCGCTGGAATATTTCGGCGGCCTCGCAGGCACGCTGACCGGTGAGCACATCCCGGTGGCGGGCGGCGATTTCGTCTACACCCGCCGTGAGCCGCTCGGTGTCTGCGTCGGCATCGGCGCCTGGAACTACCCGATCCAGATCGCCAGTTGGAAAGCCGCGCCTGCGCTGGCCTGCGGCAACGCGATGATCTTCAAGCCTTCCGAGATGACCCCGCTGACGGCGCTGAAACTGGCCGAGATCCTGATCGAGGCGGGCGCGCCCGCGGGCCTGTTCAACGTCGTGCAGGGCTACGGGGCGGTCGGCGCCGCGCTGATCACCGATCCGCGCGTCGACAAGGTCTCGCTCACCGGCTCGGTGCCCACCGGCCGCAAGGTCTATGCCGCCGCCGCCGAAGGCATGCGCCATGTCACCATGGAGCTGGGCGGCAAGTCCCCGATCGTGATCTTCGACGACGCCGATCTGGAAAGCGCCGTCTCTGCCGCGATCAACGGCAACTTCTACTCCACCGGCCAGATCTGCTCGAACGGCACCCGTGTCTTCGTGCAGGAAGGGCTGTACGATCGGTTCGTGGCCCGCGTCGCCGAGCGCATGGACAATGCGCTGATCGGCGATCCGATGGATGAGGCCACCACCATCGGTCCGATGGTCTCGGCCCGCCAGCGCGAGATCGTCGAGGGCTACATCACGAAGGGCGTCCAGGAAGGCGCGCGCTTGGTAAAGGGCGGTAAGGTCATCGACGGCGCGGGCTTCTACATCGAGCCCACCCTCTTTGCAGATGTCACCGACGAGATGACCATCGCGCGCGAGGAGATCTTCGGCCCGGTCATGTCGGTGCTGAAATTCTCCACCGAGGACGAGGCGCTGGCTCGGGCCAACGACACGCAGTTCGGTCTCGCCGCCGGCGTGTTCACCGCCGATCTTACCCGCGCGCACCGCATGGCGGCGGGCTTCGAGGCAGGCACCTGCTACATCAACGCCTACAACCTGACCCCGGTGGAGGCGCCCTTCGGCGGTTCCAAGATGTCGGGTGTCGGTCGCGAGAACTCCAAGGCCGCCATCGCGCACTACAGCCAGGTGAAATCCGTCTACGTCGGCATGAACCCGACCGAAGCGCCGTTCTGAGGGAGGCTTTGATGCAGGCAGATTACGTCATCGTCGGCGCGGGCTCGGCAGGCTGCGCCATCGCCTACCGGCTCGCCGAGGCAGGCAAGAAGGTGATCGTCGTGGAGTTCGGCGGCACCGACGCCGGCCCCTTCATCCAGATGCCCGGCGCGCTTTCGTACCCGATGAACATGAAGCGCTACGACTGGGGATTCGAATCCGAACCCGAGCCGCATCTCGGCGGGCGCCGTCTCGCCACGCCGCGCGGCAAGGTGCTGGGCGGATCGTCCTCGATCAACGGCATGGTCTACGTGCGCGGCCACGCCCGCGACTTCGACACTTGGGAAGAGATGGGGGCGCAGGGCTGGGCCTATGCCGACGTGCTGCCCTACTACAAGCGCTTGGAGACCTGGCACGAGAACGGCCACGGCGGCGATGCCGACTGGCGCGGCAAGTCCGGTCCGCTGCATGTCTCGCGCGGCAAGCGTGACAATCCCCTCACCCGCGCCTTCGTCGAGGCCGGAGTGCAGGCGGGCTACGAGGCCACCGACGACTACAACGGCGAGAAGCAGGAGGGCTTCGGCCCCTTCGAGGCCACCATCCACAAGGGCGAACGCTGGTCGGCCTACAAGGCCTATCTCAAGCCCGCCATCGCCACCGGCAACGTCGAGGTCGTCCGCGGCTTCGCCCGCAAGGTGGTGATCGAGAACGGTCGCGCCACCGGCCTCGAGATCGAGCGCAAGGGCAAGGTCGAGGTGATCGGCGCCACGCATGAGGTGATCCTCGCTGCCTCCTCGATCAACTCGCCGAAGCTGCTGCTGCTCTCGGGTGTCGGCCCCGCTGCACACCTCAAGGAGCATGGCATCGAGGTCGTCGCCGACCGTCCGGGCGTCGGGCAGAACCTGCAGGACCACCTCGAGCTCTACATCCAGCAGGCGGCGACGCAGCCTGTGTCGCTGTTCAAATACTGGAACCTCTTCGGCAAGGCCTATGTCGGCGCGCAATGGCTCTTCACCCGCAAGGGTCCAGGGGCCTCGAACCAGTTCGAGAGCTGCGCCTTCGTGCGCTCGAAACCGGGCGTCGAATACCCCGACATCCAGTACCATTTCCTGCCCATCGCCGTGCGCTACGATGGCAAGGCGGCGGCCGAGGGGCACGGCTTCCAGGCTCATGTCGGCCCGATGCGCTCGAAGTCGCGCGGCGCGGTGTCCCTGAAGTCGGCGGATCCCAAGGATGCGCCCAGCATCTTCTTCAACTACATGTCGCATGAAGATGACTGGAGCGATTTCCGGACCTGCATCCGCCTGACGCGCGAGATTTTCGGGCAGGAGGCCTTTGCCCCCTATCGCGGCCACGAGATCCAGCCCGGCGACTCCGTGCAGACCGATGAAGAGCTTGATGCCTTCATTCGCGAGCACGCCGAAAGCGCCTATCACCCCTGCGGCTCGTGCCGGATGGGGGCTGCGACCGACCCGATGGCGGTGGTCGATCCCGAGTGCCGGGTGATCGGCGTCGAGGGGCTGCGGGTGGCCGACAGTTCGATCTTCCCGCAGATCACCAACGGCAACCTCAACGCGCCGTCGATCATGACCGGCGAGAAGGCCGCGGACCACATCCTCGGCAAGCAACCCCTGCCCCGCGACAACGCGCAGCCGTGGATTCATCCCGACTGGCAGACCTCGCAGCGCTGAACCCGGCCCCGCGCTGCCTGTCCGGTGGCGCGGGCGCACCCGTTGGGCGTGACCCGACGTTGCACAACTACATCATGCGGTGAATCGAAATTCGCGTTACGCTCTTTTCAGGCAAGAGCAGGACAAGAAGATGATCACCACATCCCCTAGACCATGGGTCCGGGCGGGCGCGCTGATCGTCGCACTCGCGGCAACCCTCGGCGGTTGCGGCAGTTCGGCGCCACGCACCGCTACCCTTTCCGCCAGCGAAACGCAGGCCCTCTATATCCGAGAGAACCGCGCCTCCGGAATCCCCCGACGCTTCGGCGACACCAAGCCGCACGACTGGGGCGCGATCAGCCCGCAGCGCTACCCGGTGCACGGGCTCGACGCCGCGCGCTACCAGGGCGTGATCAACTGGCACGAGGCCCGCGACGCCGGCATTCGTTTCGGCTATCTCAAGGCCACCGAGGGCGGCGACGTGCTCGACCCGGCCTTTGTACAGAACGCAGCGGGTGCGCGCGCCGCGGGGGTGCCGGTGGGCGCGTATCATTTCTACTACTTCTGCCGCCCCGCGCATGAGCAGGCAGCCTGGTTCATCGCCAATGTGCCCAAGCGGCGCGGCGACCTGCCTCCGATCCTCGACATGGAGTGGAACCACCTCTCGCCGACCTGCCGCATCCGGCCGCCCGCCGCGGAGGTGCGCGCCAGCATCCGCGAATTCTCCCGCATCGTCGAACGGCACTACGGCACCGCGCCGGTGATCTACACCACGCCGGATTTCTACGCCCGCAACGACCTGGGAAGCCTGCGCGGGACGGAGTTCTGGCTGCGCTCGGTCACCGCCCACCCCTCGGAGCGCTACCCCGACGAGCGCTGGAGCTTCTGGCAATACACCGGCACCGGGCTGGTGCCCGGCGTGCGCGGGCCGGTGGATCTGAACGCCTTTGCCGGGAACGAGGCGAACTGGCGCAACTGGCTGGCGGCACGCAGCCAGGGATAGCGGCGGGATAGCTGCATCCTGGCCCGGGGCGACCAGTCCCGGGCCGCGCCTGACCCTTTTCTCCGAGTAGCCGGACTGGCTACGCAGCTCACCAAGGGCTTGCGTGTACCAGCCCTGCAAGGCTGCCCCCCAAGTTCGGGCACAGCCCACATCGCTCTGACCATTCCAGGAAAAAGAACATCCTCCGGCCCGCCCCACCACGCGGCGAACAACCCGTACGCGCTCCGCCACAAGCCGGAACACCCTCCTACCCCTCACCCATGGTACACTCTGCCGCACAGCGCCCCTGCACCAGCAAGCGCCCGGCAGGGCTTGCGTCCGCGGCGCATATCCGGTCTATCGCGCCGCGGGAGGAGGCCGGACGGAAACAAGAGACTCGGATGGCCGACGTAGAGACATCAGGTGCCGCGATCACCTTCGACAAGCTGGGCAAGTCCTTCGAAAAGAAGGGCTCCGGTCAAGTCATGGCGCTCGAGGATGTAAACCTCGACGTCGCCCCCGGCACGATCACCGGGATCATCGGGCGTTCCGGCGCCGGCAAATCCACCCTCCTGCGCATGGTCAACGGGCTCGAGCAGCCGACCTCGGGCACCGTCACCGTCGCCGGACATGACGTTGGTCGCGCCGGTGCCGCGGAGCTGCGCCGCATCCGGCGCGACGTCGGGATGATCTTCCAGCATTTCAACCTGCTGAGCTCGCGCACGGTCTACGGCAACGTCGCCCTGCCGCTCGAGATCGCGGGCGTGCCCGGAGCCGAGATCAAGCGCCGCGTCAACGACCTCATCGGACGCGTCGGGCTCGAGCAGTTCAGCAACCGCTACCCCGCGGAGCTTTCGGGCGGGCAGAAGCAGCGCGTCGGCATCGCCCGCGCGCTCGCCACCCAGCCCAAGGTGCTGCTCTCGGACGAGGCCACCTCGGCGCTCGACCCCGAGACCACGCAGACCGTGCTGAAGCTGCTGGCGGACATCAACCGCGACCTCGGGCTGACCATCCTGCTGATCACCCACGAGATGGCCGTGGTGCGCGACATCGCCAGCCATGTGGCGGTGATCGACGGCGGCAAGATTGTCGAGGCGGGGTCGACCTACGAGGTCTTCGCCGCCCCGCAACACGCCACGACGCGCTCGTTCCTGTCGGGCATCACCGGCATCACCCTGCCGAGCTTCATCGCCGGCAAGCTGCAGGCCGAGCGCCCGCAGGGCGATAGCCAGGAGGTGATCCGCATCACCTTCGCCGGGACCCATGCGACCGACCCGATGCTCGCCAAGCTCACCTCGGAGCTCGGCATCCCGGTCAACATCCTTGCCGGTGCCATCGAGGAGATCGGCCCGCATCCCTTCGGCAACCTGCTGGTCTCGGTGGAAGCCGACCGCGGTGCCGAGGCCCGCGCCTATCTTGAACGTCACGAGCTGCTCACGGAGGTGCTGGGCTATGTCGGCTAACCTCATCAACCTGCTGATCGAAGCCACGCTTCAGACCCTCTACATGGTCGCCATCTCGGGCGCGATCGGCACGCTCTTCGGCCTCCCCATCGGCGTCTACCTCGCGGTCTCGCAACGCGGCGAGCTGCTGTCGTCCCCCTGGGTGAACAAGGTGCTGGGGCTCATCGTCAACGCAACGCGCTCGGTGCCCTTCATCATCCTCGTGGTGGCGATCATCCCTTTCACCCGGCTCATCGCCGGCACCTCGATCGGCACCAGCGCCGCCATCGTGCCGCTGACCATCGCCGCCGTGCCCTTCATCGCGCGTCTGGTGGAGAACGCCATCCGCGAGGTCGACAGCGGCCTCATCGAGGCCGCCCGCGCCATGGGCGCGACGCCCTTGCAGATCATCCGCAAGGTGCTGATCCCCGAAGCGCTGCCCGGCATCACGCTTGGCCTGACGCTCGCGCTGGTCAGCCTCATCGGCTACTCGGCCATGGTCGGCGCCGTCGGCGGCGAAGGCCTCGGCGATCTCGGCATCCGCTACGGCTACCAGCGCTTCATGCCCGAGGTGATGCTGGCGGTGGTCGTCATCCTGATCGTGCTGGTCCAGCTCGTGCAGTCCCTCGGCGAGGGGCTGGCCAGACTGGTCGACAAGCGCGCGCCGCGCAACCGCGGCCGCTGAACCAACAATAAGAACGCAATTGGAAGGAGATTTCCCATGAAGCGTATGATCCCCCTCGTCTCCGCGCTGGCCCTGATCGCCGGCACCGCGATGGCCGAAGACATCAAGGTCGGCGTCTCGCCCGGCGAGCACGCCGAGATCATGGAAGAAGTGGCCAAGATCGCCGCGCCCATGGGCCTCAACATCGACGTGGTCGAATTTTCCGACTACGTGGTGCCGAACCAGGCGCTGGCCGATGGCGACATCGAGGCGAACTCGTTCCAGCACGAGCCCTACCTCGACAACCAGATGAAGGACCGCGGCTTCGAGCTTGCGCCGGTCGCGACCACCATCACCACCCCGATGGGCGTCTACTCAGACAAGGTCACCTCGATGGACGACTTCCCCGAGGGTGGCTCCATGGGCATCCCGAACGATCCGACCAACGGCGGTCGCGCCCTGCTGGTGCTGCAGCAGCTCGGGCTGATCAAGCTCGCCGAGGGCACCGGCCTCGTGCCGACCGTTCTGGACGTGGTCGAGAACCCCAAGGACATGCGCTTCCAGGAGCTCGACGCGGCACAGCTGCCGCGCTCGCTGGCCGACCTCGACGCCGCGCTGATCAACACCAACTACGCGATCGCCTCGGGCCTGAACCCGAAGGAAGACTCGATCGCCATGGAAAGCGCCGACAACCCCTACGTGAACATCATCGTGGTGCGTAAGGGTGACGAGGAGCAGCCCTGGGTGAAGCCGCTGATCGACGCCTACCACAGCCCCGAGATCAAGGCCTTCATCGAAGAGAAGTACCACGGCACCGTGCTGACCTCCTGGTAAGCAACGGTTGGGCGGGCCCCTGCCCGCCTTGCCCTGAAAAACAAACGCCTGCCGCGGGATGCGCGGCAGGCCTTTTTTATAGCAGTCGGCGCTGGTGTCAGCCCATGCGCTCCGAGGCATATTCCCCCGGGCTCGCCGGGAAGACCACGGTCTTGTTGCCGTTGATGAAAACCCGGCGGTGGATATGCGCGTGGATCGCCCGCGACAGCACCTGGCTTTCCACGTCGCGGCCCAAGGACACGTAGTCCGAAGCGCTCTGCGCATGGGTCACGCGGATCACGTCCTGCTCGATGATCGGCCCTTCGTCGAGGTCGGCGGTCACGTAATGCGCCGTTGCGCCGATCAGCATCACGCCGCGCTCATAGGCCTGCTTGTAGGGATTGGCACCCTTGAAGCTCGGCAGGAACGAATGGTGGATGTTGATGATCCGCCCCGACATCTCGGTGCACATCTCATCACTGAGCACCTGCATGTAGCGCGCCAGCACCACCAACTCGGCACCACTTTCGCGCAGGATGCGCATCTGCTCGGCCTCGGCCTCGGGCTTGTTCTCGCGGGTGACCTTGATGCAGTGGAACGGGATGTCGTGGTTCACCACCACCTTCTGGTAGTCGAGGTGGTTCGAGATCACCGCGACGATCTCAACCGGCAGCGCGCCGATGCGCGAGCGGTAAAGCAGGTCGTTCAGGCAATGCCCGAAGCGGCTGACCATGATCGCGACCCGGGTCTTGCGGCTGGGGTCGTGAAAGGCGAAGTCCATCTCCATCTCGCCCGCGATCCCCGAAAATCCCGCCTCCAGCGCCTCGCGGCTCCGGCCTGCTTCCGAGCGGAAACTCAGCCGCATGAAGAAGCGGTCATTGGCGAGATCCGAGAATTGCGCGCTGTCATGGATGTTGCAGCCCTGCTCGGCGAGGTAGCCCGAAATCGCCGCGACGATTCCGCTGCGCATCGGGCAGGACACGGTGAGCAGGTAGGACATGGACTGCGCTCCCTCGTTCACGACCGGAGCTGCAGCGACCTTCACATCTGTCAAAACACCCATGGATCAAACTCTTTCAGCGGCGAGTTCACGTGCGCCGACGTGGAGCATGTGGAGCAGGTGCGGGGCGAAGCTGTTCCAGACGTCGATG
>JBLXGS010000014.1:0-184972 GCA_048381755.1 Roseobacteraceae bacterium | reverse complement strand
TGCGCCGGCTCGGAGGCGAAGGTGGTCTCGCCGGCCACCCAGGCGCCCGCGATCAGGTGTTTGCCGTGCGGGGTGAAACTCATGTGTATCTCCTAGATATGGGAGGCATCAGGGAATGGGAGGGATCGAGGACGGAGGGTTTTGGACCAACGGGTCCGGGGCCCAGAGGTTTGAGACCGGGAACTTGAAACCGGAGATTCAAGGTCGGGGCTCGCGGGCCTGAGGCAGACCTGCAGGCGAACCTCGAGGCGGGCGACCCGGAGGCCGCCCCTCGGGGGACGGATGGAAGGGGCGCGCCCGTTGCGCCCCTGATCCCGTGTTGCGCCTGCATCCTCTGCAGGGCCGGTGAACCGGCTCGTGTGCCGCTCCAGGGCCCATCCGAGGGGTCGTCCGGCCCTGGAACTTCTGGCCCTGAAACTTCCGGCTCTGGACCGTCTCGCCCCGGATCAGCGGCCCCGGATCAGCGCCCGGTCTTCTCGCGCCAAGCCTCGTATTTCTTCTGGTTCTCTTCCTTGGTGCAGGGATAGAGGCCGATGATCGGCGCGCCCGCGAGCACCTCCTCGAGCACGAAGTCCTCGAAGCTCTCCATGCCCGCGCAGACCTCGGCGATCTCGTCGGCCAGATGCGCGGGGATCACCATCACGCCGTCGCGGTCGCCCACCAGCACGTCGCCGGGGAAGACCGGCGCGTCGCCGCAGGCGATCGGCACGTTGATGTCATAGGCCTCGTGCAGCGTGAGGTTGGTCGGCGCGGATGCGGTCGCGCAATAGGCCGGCATGTCGAGCTCGCCGATCCCATGGGCATCGCGGAAGCCGCCGTCCGAGACCACGCCGGCGCAGCCGCGCACCGCAAGACGGGTGACGAGGATCGAGCCGGCGGTGGCGGCACGGGCGTCCTTGCGGGCGTCCATCACCAGCACGTGGCCCGGCGGGCAGGTCTCGACCGCCACGCGCTGCGGGTGATCGGCATTGCGGAACACCTCCAGCGGGTTGCGGTCCTCGCGCGCGGGGATGTAGCGCAGGGTGAAGGCCTGGCCGACCATGTTCTTGTCCTTGGGGGCGACGGGGGTGACGCCCTGGATGAACTGGTTGCGCAGGCCGCGCTTGTAGAGCTGCGTCGCGATCGAGGCTGTGGAGACGCGGGAGAGTTTCTCGCGGGTGTCGTCGGAAAGGATGTAGTCGCTCATGTTGGGTCCTCTGTCCTAGTCCCTCAGAAGATGTCCGGCTCGCCTGCGGGGCGGCCGTAGTCGGATTGCAGGAAGTCGAAGTCGCAGCCCTGGTCGGCCTGGCTGACGTGGCGCGAGAACATCACGCCGTAGCCCCGCCCGAAGCGCGGCTCGGGTGCTTTCCAGGCGGCACGGCGTGCGGCGATCTCCTCCTCGGAGACGAGCATGTCGAGCCGCCGGGCATCCAGATCCAGCCGCACGATGTCGCCGGTCCTGAGCAGCGCCAGCGGGCCGCCGACAAAGCTCTCCGGGGCGACATGCAGCACGCAGGCGCCGTAGGAGGTGCCGGACATGCGCGCATCCGAGATGCGCAGCATGTCGCGATGGCCCTGCTTGATCAGCGCCTTGGGGATCGGCAGCATGCCCCATTCGGGGAAGCCGGGGCCGCCCTGCGGGCCGGCGTTGCGCAGCACCATCACCGTGTCGGGGGTGACCTCGAGATCCTCGTCGTCAACCGCCGCCTTCATCTCGGGGTAGCTGTCGAAGACCAGCGCCGGCCCCTCGTGTTGGTAGTACTTGGGATCGCAGGCGGCGGGCTTGATCACCGCGCCGTCGGGGCAGAGGTTGCCGCGCAGCACCGCCAGCGAGCCTTCCTTGTAGACCGGGTTCGACAGCGGTCGGATCACGTCGTCGTTAAAGACCTGTGCGCCCTCGAGGTTCTCGCCTATGGTTTTGCCGGTCACCGTCAGGCAGGAGGTGTCGAGCCGGTCCTCGATCTGCTTCATCAGCGCGCGCAGCCCGCCTGCGTAGTAGAAGTCCTCCATCAGGTAGTCCTTGCCCGAGGGGCGGACGTTGGCGATCAGTGGCGTGCTGCGCCCCAGCGCGTCGAGATCGTCGAGCGTCAGGTTGACCCCGGCGCGGCGCGCCATGGCGATGAGGTGCACGACCGCGTTGGTCGAGCAGCCAGTGGCCATGGCGACGACGGCGGCGTTGCGGCAGGCAGCATCGGTGATGATCTGGTCGGGGGTCAGGTCCTCCCAGACCATCTCGGTGATGCGGCGGCCGCAGTCGGCGGACATGCGCATGTGGCCCGAATCCACCGCCGGGATCGACGAGGCGCCGGGCAGGGTGAGGCCCATGGCGTCGGCGATCGCGGTCATCGTCGAGGCGGTGCCCATGGTCATGCAGGTGCCCGCCGAACGGGCGATGCCGCCCTGCACGCCGAGCCACTCTTCGTCGGTGATATTGCCGGCGCGGCGCTCGTCCCAGTACTTCCAGGCGTCAGAGCCGGAGCCCAGGATCTTGCCAGCGTAATTGCCGCGCAGCATCGGCCCGGCGGGCAGGTAGATCATCGGCACGCCGGCCGAGATCGCGCCCATGACGAGGCCAGGCGTGGTCTTGTCGCAGCCGCCCATCAGCACCACGCCGTCGAGCGGGTGCGAGCGGATCATCTCCTCGGTCTCCATCGCCAGCAGGTTGCGATAGAGCATCGAGGTCGGCTTGGTGAAGCTCTCGTCGACGGAGAGCGAGGGCATCTCGACGGCAAAGCCGCCGGCCTGCGCCACGCCGCGCTTGACGTCCTGCACCCGCTCGCGGAAGTGCGAATGGCAAGTGTTGAGCTCGGACCAGGTATTGAGCACGCCAATGATCGGGCGGCCGCGGAAGTCCTCCTCGGCGTAGCCGAGCTGCATCATCCGCGACCGGTGACCGAAGCTGCGCAGGTCGTCGGGCGCGAACCACCGCGCCGAGCGCAGGGTGTCGGGGGTTTTCTTGGTCATAGGTCTTATCCGGTGAAGGCGAAGATCAGCCAGCAAACGAAGAGGGTGAAGAGCAGTCCGGCGACTTCGGGCCAGTTGCCGAAATCATGGGCGTCCTGCTGTTCCTCGGCCGCGTATTCCGGGGCCGAGATGTCTTCGTCCTGACGGGTGAGGTCGTCGTCGGAGGGTTTCATGTCTCTCTCCTCAATCCAGCATCGAGGGCAGCCAGAGCGCCAGCTCGGGGATGAACAGCACCAGCATCAGCCCGACGAACTGCAGCGCGATGAAGGGCAGCACGGCGGCGAAGATGGTCTGCAGCTCGATCGACTTCGGGGCCACGGACTTCAGGAAGAAGCAGGCGGGTCCAAAGGGCGGCGACAGGTAGTACATCTGGATGTTCATCGCGAAGAGCACGCCGAACCAGACCGGATCGAAGCCAAGCTCGATCACCACCGGGGCAAAGATCGGCACGGTGATGAAGATGATCGCGATCCACTCCAGGAAGGTGCCGAGCACCATGACGATCAGCATCATCACGACGATTACCCAGATCGGGCCGATGTCGAGCGAGGTCAGCACCCCGCGCAGGAAGTCGCCGCCGCCGATGCGGTTGTAGATGCCGATCAGAGAGACCGCGCCCAGCACCAGCCAGATGATCGAACCGACGGTCAGCACGGTCTGGCGCATGGCGTCGCGGGCCATCTTCCATTTCAGCTCGCCGCGCACGGCGGCCACGACCAGTGCGCCCACGGCGCCGATGGCGGCGGCCTCGGTCACGGTGGCGACGCCCGAGTAGATCACGCCCAGAACGGTGCCGATCAGGATGCCGGGCAGGATCACGCCCTTGAGGAACTTCAGCCGCTTGAAGAAGGGCAGGCCGGTCTCGGGGACATCGTAGATCGGTGCCATCGCCGGGTTCAGCCGCACGCGGATCAGGATGTAGGTGATGTAGAGTGCCGCCAGGATCAGCCCGGGCACGGCCGAGGCGGCAAAGAGCTTGGTGATCGAGACCTGCGCTGCGAGGCCATAGATGATCAGCACCACCGAGGGCGGGATCAGCGTGGCCAGGGCGCCGGCGGCGCAGATGATGCCGATCGACAGCTTCTTGTCGTACCCGAGGCGCAGCATCTGCGGCAGGGCGATAAGGCCGAGCATGACGATCTCGCCGCCCATGATGCCGGACATGGCGGCCAGCACCACGGCCACGATGCAGGTCTGCACTGCGACCGAGCCGCGGAAGCGTCCGCCCATGATCGCCATGGAGTCAAAGAGCGAATTGGCGATGCCGGATCGTTCGAGCACGTTCGCCATGAAGACGAAGAAGGGCACCGCGATCAGCTCGTACTTGTGCAGCACCTCTCCGACGTTGGCGGCGACGATGAAGAAGCCGGCGCGCTCGCCGAAATAGAGGATCGCCGTGCCCAGCGAGACGGTCAGCGTGGTGATGCCGAGCGGCACCCCGAGCGCCATCAGCGCGAGCAGCGAAACGATGATGAGGAGGGTGATGATTTCAATGCCCACCGCTGACGTCTCCCTCGGTGTGCTGGGCCCAACGGATGATGTTGGCGAGCAATTGCAGCAGGTAGAACGCGCAGCCGACGACGATCAGCACCTTCAGATAGGTGGGCTGGACCGAGTTCATCGCGGTTCCGGAGTATTCGGTGCGTGACAGCACCTTCACGGCCGGCTTCCAGAGCGCGGCGGTCAGCACCGCGACAGCGCCGAAGGCGATCAGCATCTGGAAGAGCCGGAACAGGCGCCAGACGCGCGGGCTCACCAGCAGCTCGACCATGGTTATCGAGATGTGGCGGTGGCGCTGCGTGACATAGCCGACCGACAGCACCCAGGCCGAGGCGCAGAGCGTCATCGCCAGCTCGGTCGACCACAGGGTCGGGCGGTCGAAGCCGTAGCGCATCACCACCTCGAGCGCCGAGACGACGATGCAGGCAAAGAAGAGGACAGAGCAGCCATGCCCGATGAACACGCTTATACGGTCCATCGCGTCGGCATAGCGGGCAAGAAAGCGTTTCATCGCGTCTCCCCGGAATGTGCAGGAGGGGTGGGCCGCCCAGGGAGCAAGGAGGGCGACCCGAAGAGCCCGAGGGCTCAGTTCTTGAACAGACCGATCTCGGTCATGTAGGCGATGTTGGCATCCAGCGCCTCTTTCGCCAGCTCCGATTTCTCGGCGTATTTTTCCCACTCGACGCGGGCGACGTCGCGCAGTTGGTCGCGGTCTTCCTGCGCCCAGTCGATCACCTCGATCTTGTCGGTTTCGTCGTCGCGTGCGGCCAGTTCGGCGTCTTTCTTCGAGACTTCCTCGGCCATGGCGAACATCGCGTCGTACCACCAGTTGCGCAGTGCCTGCTGGTCTTCCTCGGACAGGCCTTCCCAGACTTCGGTGCTCAGTGTGAACTGCATCGACGGCATCGAGTGGATGCCCGGATAGAGCGGATAGGGCGCCACGTCGTGCAGACCGGTCGCGTCGTTGTTGACGTAGGCCGAGGCGTCTGCGGCATCGACGATGCCCTTTTCAAGCGCGCCGAAGACTTCTGAGAAGGGGATCGACACGGGCGAGGCACCGGCGGCGGAGAAGACCGCCGCGGCAAGCCCCTCGGGCGAGCGGATCTTCTTGCCTTCGAGGTCCTCGAAGGTGCGGATCGGGGTGCGCGCGGGCAGCGCCTCGCGCGAGTAGGGACCGCAGGCGACCACGTGAACTTCGCCGCCGGTCACGGCATCCGCGGCCTTCTGCATCATCGCTTCGCCGCCGCCGTCCTTGCAGAAACCAAGCATCTGCTGGGGAGTGTCATAGCCCGAGATCAGGTCGCCCATTATCGCGTAGGCGGGTTCGAGCCCGGCGAAGTAGTTCACAGAGGTGAAGTCGCCGTCGAGCACGCCTGCGGCCACGGCTTCGGGGGTTTCCTTCGCCGGAACGACCGATCCGTTCGGGGTCAGCACGATCTCGATGCGGCCATCGGTCATCTCGGTGATCTTGGGCAGCCAGTTTTCGGTGATGAACTGGGTCGAGAAATCCCCTGCGTTGAACGAGGTCTGGATGTTGAGCGTCTGTGCCTGCGCAGCCGCGGCAAGGGCCGACACCGACAGTGCCAGAACGGCGGTTTGGGTGAGTTTCACGTCTATCCTCCCAGAAAGAATCGCGCGGGCATTCCTCGGGCCCACTGTCACGGTACTAATATATTAGTGTATCTGTGGCAAGGATGGTTTATCGTTCGGACTTGAAGCAATGGGGAGTCGGAGGCAGAAGCTGATATGAGGGCCAAGGAGGATCCGGTGAAAGACATGGCAGGCGGACCGTTTGAGGGTTCTGGTCGGGGACAGGTAAAGCGCCAGTCCGCGAGCCAGCAGATTCACGAGGCGCTGCGCCTTCGGATCCTTTCGCTCGAGCTTGCGCCGGGCCAGAACCTGTCGCGCAGCGAGATCGCGGACTACTACGGTGTCAGCCAGACTCCGGTGCGCGATGCCATGATGCGGCTCGAGGAAGAGGGGCTGCTGATGATCTTCCCTCAGTCCAAGACCGAAGTGTCGAAGATCGACGTGGCGCAGGCGCGCGAGACGCAGTTCCTGCGCATGTCGCTCGAGATCGAGGTGGTCAAGCGGCTAAGCGAGGCGCAGGATCCCGGGCTTCTGGCACCGGTGGACGATCTTCTGGCGCAGATGCAGCGGGCCTTCGAACAGGGCGACCTCCAGCGCTTCGCCGAGCTGGACAGGCACTTTCACCGCGCGCTCTTCGAGGCGGCGGGCGTGGCCCCGCTCTGGGAACTTGTCACGGGCCGCTCTGGGCATATCGACCGCCTGCGCAAGCTCAACCTGCCGGACCCGGGCAAGGCGTCGGAAATCCTCGGCTATCATCAACGCATCGTCGCTGCGATCCGCGCCGGCCAGGCGGTCGAGGCAGAGGCGGAGGTGCGCGGCCACCTCACCGGGACGCTGGCCAAGGCGGACGAAATTTCCGAGCGACACCCCGAGTATTTCTGACAATCCAGCGACAATGCGGCAGCCCGCCCATGGCTGTTTCCGTTCCGCACTCTTGATTGAAATCAGTGCCTTAAAGTCGTCGCAAATCTTCCCTATCTGGCCTTAATCGGGTCGCAATCCGGCATCCGTGATTCCCAGTCCCCGGGTGTTTGGGGCGTCTTGTTCAGGGTAAGTGCGATGACTGTCTATGCGGTGACGCTGGAGAACTGGAACGATCCGGCATTCTGGGCGGGCATTTCCGAAAGCTCCGCAGGACACACGCTGGACCTCTCGGCGCTGCCGGACGGCTTCGACATCGAGTTCGACCAGGACAACTTGGTGCTGTTCCTGAATTACGACGGCGGCAGCTTCCTGATCGGCGACAGCACCGCGCCCGCGGCCTTCGACGCGCATCTCGGCGCGGGCACCGACTGGAGCTATTTCAGTGTCCTCGCCGGGGGCGGCGGTGACGACACGCTGGGTGGCGGCGCGGGTGGTGACACGATCTCGGGCGGTGACGGCGGTGACAGCATCCTCGGCTATGCCGGCGACGATCTGATCCACGGCGGGGCCGGCAACGACACGGTCTACGCGGGCGAGGGGGCCGACACCATCATCGGCGGCGATGGCGACGATTCCATCTCGGGCAACGAGGGCGACGATTCGCTGGTCGGCGGCGCTGGCAGCGACTCGCTCTACGGCCAGGAAGGCAACGACTACGTCAGCGGCGGCGCTGGTGACGACACGCTCGAGGGCAACGAGGGCAACGACACGATCTACGGCGGCGCGGGCAACGACTGGATGCGCGGCTCCTATGCCAACGACGACCTCTGGGGGGGCACTGGCGACGACTCTTACTGGGGTGGCTGGGGCGACGACACCTTCCACATCGAGAACGATTTCGGCAACGACACGGTGGACGCCGAGGGCGTCGACGAGGTGCTGGGCGATACGCTGGACCTGTCGCTGGTCACCGATGACCTGCGCATCGACCTCGGCCATATCAGCCCCGAGATCGGCAGCGTCACCGATGGCACCGGCACGCTGGTCTATGACGAGGTCGAGCACATCATCCTCGGCGCGGGCGTCGACACGCTGGCACTGGCGGACGGTGGCGGGCTCGATGCGGTCCAGGGCTTCGCGGCTCCGAGCGATCTTGGTGATGGAACCTATGCGGGCAACGACCTGCTCGACGTCTCGGAGCTGATCGACGACGACGGCAACCCGGTCGACGTGGGCGACGTCACGGTGAGCGACACCCTGGGCGACGGCACCGGCGACGCGGTGCTGAGCTTCCCCGGCGGCGTGGCGCTGACGCTGGTCGGCGTGCTGGCTTCCGAGGTCTCCTCGGCGGCGCAACTGCAGGCGATGGGCATTCCCGCCGCGGCGGATGCGACGGACCCGGTTGATCCCGTCGATCCGTCCCACCCCGCAGACCCGGTCGATCCCACCGATCCGGTCGACACTACAGAGCCCACCGACCCGACCGATCCTGCCGACCCGATCGCACCCACCGGCGAGCTGCCGCAGATCGACGGCGCCTTCGAGTTCGAGGCGACGCTCCGTTTCGACGACCTCTCGGCCACCCAGGGGCAGAAGGTCTTTGAGTTCGGCGCCGAGGGCGAGGATCGGATCAGCTTCGGTCAGCTCGGCCCCAGCAGCGCCGTGCTCTTCGAGATCGTGCAGGATGGGGCCACCTGGCTGATCGTCGCCGAGGACGCGATCACCGAGGGCGAGACCGCGACCTGGACCGTTGGTGTCGACGAGACCGGCTTCATGTACATCGAGAAGGATGGTGTGCAGATCGCCGAGGGCGACGGCGTGGTGCCAGCCGACAGCGAGCGGCTGACCAACCAGCTGGGCGGCGCGGGCGAGACCGCGCTTTTCGGCGAGATTACCGAGGTCTCGATCACCCAGGAAAGTGGTGTGTGGACCTCCGGCGACACGGCGGAGGACGCCTCTGGAGAGACCGGGGGCGAAAGTTCGGAAGGAGACCCGGACAGCGGGGAGGCCGAAGATCCGACAGGGCCTACGGATCCGGTCGACCCCGAGGAGCCGACGGAGCCCGCGGATCCCATCGACCCCGTGACGCCGGAAGATCCCAGCGATCCCGCGGATCCCGAAACCGATCCGGAGACCTCGGGCGAGATCCCGCAGATCGATGGCGCCTTCGAATTCGAGGCGACCCTGCGGTTCGACGACATCACCGATGCCCGCGACCAGCGGGTCTTTGAGTTCGGCGGCGAGGGTGAGGACCGGATCAGCTTCGGTCAGCTCGGCCCCAGCAGCGCGGTTCTCTTCGAGATCGTGCAGGACGGGGTGACCGCGCTGATCGTCGCCGAGGATGCGCTGATCGAGGGCGAGACCGCCACCTGGACAGTCGGCGTGGATGAGTCCGGCTTCATGTACATCGAGAAGGATGGCGTTCAGATCGCCGAGGGCGACGGCATTGTGCCTGCCGGCAGCGAGCGCCTGGTCAACCTGCTGGGGGGCTCCGGTTCGGCGACGCTGCAAGGGGAGATGAGCGATGTCAGCCTCGCCCACGGCGACGCGGTCTGGACCCCCGAGGCGGGCACCGAAGTTCTTCTGCCCACAGAGGACGAGACCGGCACAGACCCCGAAGGCGACACCGGCGAGGCGGAGCCCGAAGTGCCCGACCTGACCGGGGACAGCCTGCCGCAGATCGGCGGCGCCTTCGAGTTCGAGGCGGAGCTGCGCTTCGACGATCTGACCGACGCCCGCGGCCAGCAGGTGTTCGAATTCGGCGGCGAGGGCGAGGATCGCATCGCCTTCGGGCAGTTGGGCCCGAGCAACGCGGTGGTCTTCTCGGTCAGCCAGGGGGGCTATACCCATTACGTCGTCGCCGAAGATGCGCTGATCGAGGGCGAGACCTCGATCTGGACCGTCGGCGTGGATGAGACCGGCTTCATGTACGTCGAGAAGGACGGAGTGCAGATCGCCGAGGGCGATGGTGTCGTGCCGAACGACAGCATCCGGCTGAGCAACCTGCTGGGCGGCACCGGGGAAACGTCGATGCAGGGCGAGATCGCGGACGCCAGCGTCAGCCAGGATGGCAGCCTGTGGTGGCTCGACGAGGACGGCGAGGCGCACCTGGAACTGACCGGCACCGAAGAAGACGAGCTTCTTGTAGGCGGGGGCGGCGACGACACGCTCTGGGGCGGCGGTGGGGACGACACGCTGACCGGCGGCGCGGGCGACGACATCTTTGGCGTCAGCGCGGTCGCAGGCAATGTTACGATCACCGACTTCGCGGATGCCGATCGCATCGACCTCTCGGCGCTTGGCCAATGGGCAGACGGCGAGGCGCTGATGGCGTCGCTGATTCAGGAGGACGGTACGGCCAGCCTCAGCTTCGACGTGGATGGCGAGGCGCAGGTGCTGAGCATCCAGTCCGCCGAAGAGCTGGACGTGGACGACTTCCTGTTCTGAGGCGGCGATCGGGGCCGGCGCCTTGGCAAGCGCTCGGCTGCGTGGTTCACTCCGCGCGATCCGCGTAAGCGCCTTCCTGAAAAGGACCCCGATGTCAGGACTGCCCCATCTGCGCGCCATGCAGGCCTTCGAGGCCGTGGGCCGCTGCGGCTCGGTGCGCCGCGCCGCCGAGGAACTCGGCGTGTCCTCCGGGGCGATCAGCCAGCAGGTCCGGCGGATCGAGGAGCATCTGGGCGTCGCCCTGCTGGAACGGCGCGGGCGGCAGCTCGAACTCACCAGCTGGGGGCGCGTCTACCATGCCGAGCTGAGCAAGGGTTTCGCCCAGCTGGCCCACGCGGGCGAGGCGCTGGCGCGGGCGCGCAACAGCCGCGGCTTCGTGATCAGTTCGCTCACCACGGTGACCAACAAGTGGCTGGGACCGCGGCTCTTCGAATGGACTGCCGAGAACCCGGGCGCGCCGGTGCGACTTGTGGGCACCGAGATCGAGCCGGACCTCACCCGCGACAACGTCGACTTCCGGCTCTATTTCGACGACGGCCCGCCGCACGGCCAGTACACCGAGCTGTTCACCGACCGCATCGTCCCGGCCTGCGCGCCGTCGCTGCTCGACGGCAGGGTGCTGCAGCGGCCCGAGGAGATCTTCGACTTTCCACTCCTGCAGATCGTCTGGATGGAGAGTTTCGCGGCACACCAGGTGCCCGGCTGGACGGAGTGGGCGGCGCATTGCGGCGTTTCTGCGCCGCCAGCGCCAGAGGCCTCGGCGCTAACCTTCGCGCTCTCGTCGAGCGCCATAGACGCGGCGGTTTCGGGGCGGGGCTTCGTGCTCGGGCAGATGGCGATGATCGGCGAGGAACTGGCCAGCGGACGGCTGGTTGTGCCCTTCGATCTGCGCATGCCGCTCTCGGTGCCCTACGGGTTGGCCTGGGATCGGGCGAGTCTCGAAAAGCCGATGGGCCGCGCATTGCGCGACTGGCTGGTGGCGCAGGGGCGCCGGCAGGCGGCGATCTGCGCCGGCTGAAGGGCGGTATCAGATCGTGGCGAGCGCGCTACTGCCGGATGTCTTGCGGCTTGCGAGCCGGTCGAGCAGCGTCTGCCAGCCTTCGATGGTCGCCCCGCGGACGGTCTCCATGGGCTGGCGCGGCGCGGGGCTCGTCTCCGCCAGCACATCGCTGAGCGCGCGGCTCCAGGCGGCGACCGAGAGGTCTGCAACGGTCACCTGGCCCGTGCCATTGACATCCGAGAGCGCGTCGCGGCCCGAGTGCAGAACCCGGCGTCCCGCGGCCAGCGCCTCATGGGCTGCCAGTGCCGAGGGCTGCCAGCGCGAAGGGATCGCTACGGCATCAGACTGGCGCAGGGCGGCCAGCCGGGTGGTGTTGCCATGCACCCGGATGCGCAGGTCGTTGCGGGCCAGCGCCCGCAGCTCGGCGCGCTGCGGCCCGTCACCGAAGATGTCGAGACGGGCGTCCGGGTCCGAGACGAAGCCAAAGGCCTCGATCAGCATGTCGAAGCCGCTCTGCCGGTGCAGCCGCCCGAGTGCACCGATGCGGCGCACCGGGCCGCTCGGGGCGGGCAGGCTGGCGAAGGCGTCGGTGGTCGCGCAGGGCGGGATAACCGAAAGCTGCGCTGGGCTGGCCAGCTCGTGCCGGCGCATCCAGCGGGCCTGGGCCGGGCTGAGCGCGACCACGTGATTGAACAGCGCATAGCCGGACCGCAGCATCGCGCGCAGGCGGGCCCGGTTGCGCGCTGCCGCCGTTGAGCCTTCGCAGTGGACATGTTCGACGTGCACCAGCGCCGCATGCGGGTAACGCGCGCGGAGGGCCATCAGCCCCGGCAGGCTCTGCAAGCTCAGCGGCACATGCGAGACGATCACCCGGGCGTTGACGGCGGCCGCCCCGACGGCAAATCGCGATACCCTCAGCGGGCGGTGCTCGGCGGCCTCGGCCAGAACCGGATCGGCAGCAAGAAAGGACAGGTAGCGGGCCAGGTCGCCCGCGGTCTGGTCGTCGTGAAGATGGGCTATGCGAAGCATTGGCTGTGTCTCCATGCGATCTTTGCTCAGGCCGACTTGCCGCGCGGCCCGGCGAGTCGGTCGTAGATTGGCGTACCGGCGGCGGCGAGGAGCAAGCTCGACGCGCAGATTGCCAGCGTCTTGCGGGGCTCTTCGATGATCGGGCGCAGCGAGCAGGCGAGTGCGGCGCGCAGCAGGCGGGCGGAGCCCGGCGCATCCCCGACGGCGATGGCGCAGCGCGCGAGATGGCGCAGGTGGTAGGCGCGCGCGACCGACGCATGGCGCGCGAAAAAATGCCGGTCCTGGGCCGAAAGCTTCGAGACCATGCGCTCCCAGGCCGCGAGTTGCTTGCCCATCGAGGCGGTTGGGTCGGCGTTCGGAGACCGGCTGGTGCAGAGCCGGCGCGGGATCCCGGCGATCTCCCAGTCGGTGACCAGGGCCAGGCGCAGCCAGAGCTCCAGGGTTTCGACCTGGCGGAAGGTCTCGTCGAACCACCAGTCGCGTTCGGTCTCCTGCGGCGGCCGGAAGGCGATGCTGTCGAGCGCGGCGCGGCGGAACATGGCGCTGCTGGCCGGTCCGATCGGGTTGCGCTTGAAGATCTCCGCGGCGCCAATGGCGCGCCGGCGCGGCAGTTTCCACATGTTGGTCCGCGCGCCCTTGCCCGTGACCATATCGAAGCCGGAATAGCTCAGGCCGATCGTGGACGAAGATTGCAGGTGCGCCACATGCTCGGCGAGCTTGTTCGCTGCCCAGAGGTCGCCGGAGTCACAGAATCCGACAATGCTGCCGCGTGCTGCCGCGATGCCGGTGTTGCGGGCACCGGGAATGCCGCGCGCGCGCTGGCGCAGCACGCGGATGCGCAGGTCGCCGAAGCCCTCGGCCACCTCGGCACATTCGTCGGCCGAGCCATCGACAACGACGATGATCTCGAAGTCCGGGAAGCTCTGCGCACAGAGGCTGCGCAGGGTGTCCTGCAACCGGTCTGCGGCAGTTCCAGCCGTGACGATGATGGAGGCGCGGGGCATGGGCGTGACTTTCGGCGGCTCAGCGCGAGAAGAGAGCGTCGCGCAGCGCGCGGGGCAGCACGGCGGCGAGCAGCGCGGTACTCAGGACGCGCAGGCCGTGCAGCGGGCTCGACATCCAGCCGCCAGGGGTTGCGGCGCAGGCCGACAGTCCGAGGCGCAGCGTATCCAGTCCCGGCGCGCCGCGGCGCAGGGCGCGGGAAAGGAGGCGGCGCAGGTAGGCGGCCTCGTCGCGTGCATCGCTGCAGAAGCCGTAGCGCGCCGCGCTGATCAGCGCCATGGCGCGACCCGCCTTCATGCCTTCGATATCGGAGGAAAGCCCGGCACCGGTGCTACGGTAGGTCACCAGCGGCGCGTCGATGCCGACCACCTTGGCACCGTCACCGATCAGCCGCACCAGCCACTCGAGGTCGGCGTTGTGGGTGATTTCAGCGTTGAAGCCTCCGCTGGCAAGGAAGCTCTCGAGCCGGATCGCCAGGTTGGACATGGTGCAGACCGGGTTCTCGGCAAAAAGTGCCTGCAGCGTCAGCGTGCCTTCGAAGGGACCGGTGAGCGTGCCGACCGTGCGGCCGTCGGACTGGATGACGCGGCCGAAGCAGGCGTCGGCGTTCTGTTCCTCGAAGAAGGCATCGAGCATTTCGAGTTTTTCGGGGTGCCAGGTGTCGTCGGCGTCGAGGAAGGCGATGATTTCGCCATCGGCTTCGGCGAGCGCCATGTTGCGCGCCGCGCTCGGGCCCACTCCGTCGTTCTTCATCAGGCGGAAGCGCATGTCGATCCCGGCCATGGAGGCGGCGATCAGCCGGGTGTCATCGCTGGAGCCGTCGTCGATGATCAGCGCCTCCCAGTCCTGTTCGGTCTGGGCGAGCAGGCTCTCGATGGTTTCGGCAATGGTGTCTTCGGCGTTGAAGCAGGGAATGACGACGGAAAAGCGGGGCATCTTCGGGCATCCTTCTCTGCCGACGGGCAGGATCGAGAAACAACAGGGGTACGAGGCTGGGCGCTTGGCGTCCGATGTCTCTTTTGTACCTGCGGTCTCGGGAGGCTGTCGCCCGCGCCAGAGGGGTGCCGGATGGGGCAAGCGGGGAGAGTCCTATCCTCTCGGATAGGCGCGCTACCCCGCGCCCGGGAAGAGCGCGGCAAGACTGTGACGAAGCTGGTGCGGGAAAGCGGCGCCGGGCCGCGTGGCGGGGCCGAGTCGACCTTCGCGCGACTCGGCCCGGGGCAGGTCTGAGGGCAGATCAGGTAGTCCCGAAGGCGGATCAGGCGGCTTCGAGTCGCGCTTCGAGTGCACGGCGGCTCTGCTGCCAGAGTTCTGCGAGTGCCTCAAGCTCGGCGCGCTCGGGCAGGGCGCCGGTCTTTACCTGCGTTTCGATCCGTCCCAGCGCGCGGCGCAGGGCCTCGACGCCGAAGGGGCCACAGGATCCGGCGCATTGGTGCGCGACGGGGGCGAGGTCGGGATCGTCCGGAGAGGTCTCGGCCAATGCCGCGATATTGCGGTCCATCTCGGCAAAGAAGCGTTCCAGCAGCTTGCCTGCAGCGGCGCGGGGCACCTCGGAGAGGAAGGCGCCGAGGCGCTCTTCGTCCAGCAGCTCGGCCTGCGATGCAGGGGCGGGAGTTGCCGCCGACGCGGGTTTGATCTTTTGCACTGCCGGTGCCGATTGCGGTCCGTCTTCCGGGATCGCGGGGATCTCGCCGGAGATCACCTGGGCCAGCGTGCGCAACAGCAGAGGACGTTCGATCGGCTTGGTCAGGCAGGCGCTCATCCCGACCTTGCGGAAGCGCTCGCGCTCTTCCGGCAGAGCATGGGCGGTCAGCGCGATGATCGGCACGCCAGCGCAGGCGCCGGTGCCGCGGCGGATGTGGCCGGAGGCGGTGGTGCCATCCATGATGGGCATCGAGATGTCCATCAGGATCGCGTCGAAGCGGCGCAGCGCCGCGGTATCGACGCCGGCCTGCCCGTTCTCGGCAATGGTGACCGAATGGCCCTCGCCTTCGAGCATCTCGCGGACGATGAAGCGGTTGATCTCGTTGTCCTCGACGAGCAGCACGTCGAGCGGGCGCTTTGGCTTGCCGGGGCAGTCGCGGGGCTCTTCGGGATCCGCCTCGACGTCCGCGACCGGCGCAAGCGGCACGCGGATCCAGAACAGGCTGCCTTCGCCGGGTTCGCTCTCGGCACCGATCTCGCCGCTCATCAGGCGCATGAAACGCCGCGCGATGCCCAGCCCCAGCCCGGTGCCCCCAGCTTCGCGGGCGTAGGAGGAATCGAGCGTCTCGAAATCCTGGAAGATGCGCGCGAGGTCCTTCTCGGCGATACCGATGCCATTGTCGATGACGCGGAACTCGACCTCGGTCCGCGCTGCGTCGAGATATTCCACCTCGACCTCGACGCTGCCGTCACGGGTGAACTTCAGGGCGTTGCCCACGAGGTTCAGCAGCACCTGCCGCAGGCGCCGCGCGTCGCCGATGGCGCCGTCGCCCTCGGTGCCGCACCAGCGCCAGTTGAGCTCGTTGCCGTAGGTCTGCGCCAGTGGTTGCGCCGTCTCGACCAGCCCGTCGAGCAGGCGGTTGATCGAGAAGGGGGCTTCCTCGGCTTTCATCTTGCCGGCCTCGAACTTGGCGAGGTCGAGCACGTCGTTCACCAGCTCCAGAAGAAGTCGGCCCGAGCTTTGCATCCGGTCGAGCAGGTCGCCCTGCCGTGGGCTGAGGCTATGGTCGCGCATCAGCTGCATAGCGCCGAGAAGACCGTTCAGCGGCGTGCGCATCTCGTGGCTCATCACGGCGAGGAACTCGGATTTGGTGCGCTCGCCCGCGAGGGCGCGGTCGCGGGCCTCGGTGAGCTGCTCCTCGGCCTCTTTCCAGTTCGAGATGTCGCGGATGTAGAACACGTAGAGCGCGTTGTCTGCCTCGGCTCGGTCGGCGGAAATCTCCGCCGGGAAGAGGTGCAGGTCACGGGTCTGCAACGTGATCTCGAAATGCTGCTCTTCGGGGCGTGGCCTGCGGTGCTCGTCGAGGAAGGCCAGCGCGCCGAACTGGTGCCGCGCGAGGGTTTCCGCCGGTACCATGAGCTCCAGCGCCAGCCGCCCGACAGCTTCGGCGCGAGTGTAGCCGAAGAGTGCTTCGGCGGCGGTGTTGAACTCGCGCACCACGCCGACTTCGTCGGTCACCACGATGGCGTTGGGAGAAGTCTGCACGATGGTCTTCATTCGCGTGCTGGCGAACTGCAGCGCATCGGCGCGCTTCTGCGCGAGGCGGAACAGTCGGAACATCGCGTAGGCCAGCAGAGTCAGGCCGATGAACAGCGCCAGCAGCACCGCGGCGATGTAGATCATCAGCTCGGTAATGCCCTCGCGCCGCGCGTCAGACACCTCGGCGAAGGCCGAAAGCGCCGCAAGCGAGAACGCCCGGACGTCGGCGGTGACCTGTTCGGACTGTTCAAGCAGGTCCGGCAGTTCGGCGAGGAACTCCTCGTCCGGCCCGTCGATCAGCGGCACGGTGTTCTCGAGGAAATCCAGCACCCGCATCCGCGGGGCAGAAGATTGCACCGACTCGCGCAGCGTATGGAACACACGGCCGCTGCTCATCGTCACCATACGGCTGTAGAAGATGTCGAAGCGCCGGCGCACGTCTTCCATTGCGGCCGGATTGTCCTGCGCGTCCTTCATCGACAAGCGGAACTGCAGGAACTCCACATCTGCCTGCGCGAGGCTCCATTGCAGGTTGTCGGAGTTGGCGACCGAAAAGTCGTCGATCTCGCGCAGGACCAGCCAGGCGAGCCAGACGACGAGCCCGACACAGAGCAAGAGTGCGGCCGCAGCGCCGCTCGTCTGGACCAGCGTTGTTCGGCTCTGGGTCGACGTGTCGTCGGGCAAGTTCAACTTGATCATGCCTCCAAGGGCATGAACCGCGCGGCCTAGTCAAGCACGATGATGCGGTCCAACTGCCAGATTGCGCGGGAGTAAATCTGCTCGGTCTGGTACTCGGGCTTCTGGTCGAACGGATAGACGATCCAGAGCGGTCCCTTGTTACGGACGGGCATTTTCTCGCCGTGGTTGAGGAAGGCGACCATCGGGCCACCGTCCACCCAATCCTCGCGCGGGATGTTGACCGCGTAGTCGTTGATCGCGGTCGCCTTGATCTCGTTGCCCTCGGCCCCCACCAGCTCCATCAGGTCGCTCAGTTGCACACCGGTGAAGGTCTGATCGCCGTCGGTCCAGATGGTCTTGGTGGTGAAGGTGCGCGTCTCCAGGCCCTCGAGCATTTCGTAGTCGAAGGACGCTGTTTCGCCGACATTGGTATTGGTGATCGCTCCGCTGACCACCAGCACCGGCTTATCTTCAGGCGTCGGCAGGTCTTCCGCGGCCAGGGGCGTGGCGAGGAGAGCAACAGCAATCACGGCGCGCAGGGGCGGAAGGCGAAACATCGGGGGCGACTCCTTGGTGGCTTGGCGAATACTGTCACATGCGCGACAAAAGCGGTATCGGGGCAATCGGAGTGGCCCCTATCCGTCCGGGTAGGGAAGGATAGGGGCTCCCATAGTGAGGTTTCCGGGGTTCCGCAGCCTTGCCGTGGCGGCGGCCAGACGCGAAGTCGAGCCAGTGTGGCGGGGATTGGCTCGCGAGAAGGGCATTCAACCGCCGGAGTGACCCTTGGTCACGCTGTGTTTACGGGCCACACGCCCCCCTTTGTCCATAATTTAACCGCAATCCCCTGCGTATTTTGCTATTTGTTTAGAAAATGATGTTCGGCGATTCGCCGTGAGGTTGCAGGGAGACGGATCATGATTGCACAGCAGGCGGCGCAGGTGGTAACCAGATCGGCCAATGTGCTCCGCGTATTGATCGCAGACGACCACGACCTTCTGCGGGACACGCTCCAGATTTTCCTTGAAGGTGAAGGCACTTTCGAGACCGTCTGTGTCGCGAGCTACTCCGAGGCGGAGGCGCTGGTGAAAGCGGGCGAGCAGTTCGATCTCGTGCTGCTGGACTACTCGATGCCGGGCATGAACGCGCTCGAAGGCTTCCACAAGATGCGCGCGCTCGAAGGCTCGCACCGGGTGGCGATCATTTCGGGCACTGCGAGCCGCGATGTCGCCGAGCAGGTGCTCGAGGCCGGGGCCGCCGGCTTCCTGCCCAAGACGCTATCGGCCAAGTCGCTGGTCAACGCCGTGCGCTTCATGGCGATGGGCGAGCAATACGCGCCGCTGGATTTCATGCGCCAGGAAGAGGCGGCGCCGAGCCATCCGATGGCCGAGCGCCTGTCGCCGCGCGAGCTGGAAGTGCTCGAGGGGCTGACCCAGGGCAAGTCGAACAAGGAGATCGCCCGCGATCTCGATATCCGCGAGCCGACGGTGAAGCTGCACGTGAAGACGCTCTACCGCAAGATCGGCGCGTCGAACCGCACCCAGGCGGCGCTGCTGGCCAAGGAGGCCGGGCTCTTCTGAAGCCGGGCTTCCAGGGCCATGCAAATCAGACAAGACACGCGCCGGACTTCCCGGCGCGTTTTTCTTTGCGGCAGGGCAGATGCGCCGATCGACCCGCGCCAAGGCGGTCTTTGCGGGGTACCCGTTCCGCGGGGTATTCATGTGGGGAAGAGGTGAGAGGCTGGACAACGACCCAAGCGGGGCTCGTTACGGCTGCTTCCTTCCGGACCTGACCGGGTTGGCGAGGCGCCTGCCCGCGCCAACCTCTCGAGGGGGATATAGGCCCTCGGGGGCAGGGTCCGCAAGGGGGAGGGCAGAGATTTTCATGCGCGGCGGCGCCTGCGGTTTTCCCTCAAAATATCCGGGGCGCGATAAACTCGGTGCGTGTCGGCAAGTTGCTTGCCGGGCCGGAGCTGCGTTCTACCTAGAATTATCACAGTTCCTATAAAGAGACGGGGTCATTCACATGGGCGCGGATGCGAACGGGCGCGAATTCTACGTGCCGCGCAAGGAACTGGCACAGGCGATTGCCGAGCGGCTGTCTCTCGACCCGCTGATGGGCAGCCCCTCGGGCCTTATGCTGGCCGCGCCGCGGCGCACCGGCAAGAGCACCTTCCTGCGTCGCGACCTCCTGCCGGTTCTGAAGGCTCGCGGCGATCACCCGGTGCTGGTCGACCTCTGGTCCGACCGCAAGGCCGACCCGGGCCAGCTCATCGCCAACGCGCTCGCCGCCGAGATCGCCGCCCTGCCGACGCCGGGGGAGCGCGCGCTGCGCGCCCTGCCGATCAAGGCGATCACCATCGGCGGGCTGCGTGCCGAGATCGGCGGCGTGGCCGAGGGGCGAAACCTGACGCTTACCGAGGCGCTGCTGGAAATCGGCCTGAGGTCGAAGTCGGACGTTGTGTTCATCATCGACGAGGCGCAGCAGGCGGTGACCTCCGAGGCCGGGCTCGACGCGATGTTCGCGCTCAAGGCGGCGCGCGACGCGATGAACCAGCGCCCCGAGGGGGCACGGCTCTTCGTGCTCTGCACCGGGTCGAACCGGGACGGGCTTGCGGGGCTGGTCTCGACCAACCAGCAGCCCTTCTACGGCGCCCGGGTCGAGGCCTTCCCGACCTTGGGCCGGCCCTATGTCGAGGCGCTGGTGGCGGCGATCAATCCGCGGCTGGCGGAGGACAACAAGCTCGATCCCGAGGACGTGGCCGAAGCCTTCCGTCTGCTCGGCCACCGACCGGAGAAGCTGGTGGAGGTGGTGCAGCAGCACGCGGCCTGGCTTCCGGGCAGCGCCGGTCTGCGCCGCACGCTGCAGGAACGGGCTGACGAGCTGCGCGCGCGGGTCTGGGATCAGTACGGCTCGGATTTCGACGGGCTGACGGTGCTGCAGCGGGCGGTGCTGGAGGTGCTGATCCGAGACGGTGCGGATTTCGCGCCTTTCCATGAGAAGACCGTGCGGCGCATTGCGGAAATCGCCGGGCGCAAGACCTCGGCTCAGGCGGTGCAGAAGGCGCTGGACGCCCTGCGCGACAGGCAGCTGGTCTGGCGGCCGGGGCGCGGGCGCTACGCGCTGGAGGATCCGGACATGCGGGACTGGCTGCTGGCGCGGATGGAGAAGGGCTGAGCGCGGCTCAGCCCTGCGGACGCTCGGCCCAGCCGGCGAAGACCTTCTCGAGCGCGACCACCACGTAGTAGAGCACGATGCCGAGGAAGGCCAAGGCGATCAGCACCGCGAACATCAGCGGGTAGTCGGAATTCGTCTTGCCCGAATCGAAGAGCGCGCCGAGGCCGCGGCCATGCGGGCTGACGATCTCCATCAGGTTGGTGCCGATGAAGGCCAGGGTTACCGCCACCTTCAGCGCGCCGAAGAACTCGGGCAGCGTCTTGGGCAGTGCGATCTTCCAGAAGATCGTCGACTGGCTGGCGCCGAGCGAACGCAGGATGTCGCGATACTCGGGCTCCAGCGTCGAGAGCCCGATCGAGACCGAGACGGCGATCGGAAAGAAGGAGATCATGAAGGCGATGAGCACGGTGTTGAAATCGTGCATCCCGACGAACATCAGCGCGACGATCGGCACCACCGTCGCCTTGGGCACGGCGTTGAAGCCCACGAGCAAAGGGTAGAGCGCATCGCGCATGGTGCGCGAGAAGCCCATCACCATGCCGAGAGCCGTGCCGAAGACCACGGCGATCAACAGCCCCACGACGGTGCGCCAGAGTGTCTGCCAGCCCATGGTCAGGAAGAGACTCCAGTAACGCTCGTAGGCGGGCAGCAGGTCCGACGGCGAGGCCATCTTGTAGTTGGGCCAGCCCATGACCCAGACCAGTGCCTCCCAGAGTGCGAGGAAGATCACGATGGCGAGGCAGGGGACGGCGATCTGGCGGAAGGTCATGTCGGGCTCCGCTGCGCGGCCTGACCGGCGGAGGCGCGGGTTTTGGCGGCGGGATATGCGTATTTGGAAAGAGAAGAAGCGGGGAGGGCGCGTGCGGATGGCATCAGGCGGGCGCCCCGGCGGGGGCGCGGCCCTGGGCGATCTCGATCTGGTGGCGCAGGGTGGCGAGCATCTCGGCGGCCTGCGGCGTATAGAGATGCTCGATGTCGCGCGCGCCGCTGATCCCGGTGTCGAGGGTGAACTGGGTGCGGGCCGGGCGGCCCGAAAGCACCACCACCTGGTCGGCGAGGTAGATCGACTCGCGCAGGTCATGGGTGATCAGCACGCCGGTGAAGGGCTCCTTCTCCTTCACCTGGTGCATGATTTGCCAGAGGTCCTCGCGGGTGAAGGCGTCGAGCGCGCCGAAGGGCTCGTCGAGGATCAGCACCTCTGGTGAGTGAACGAGGGCGCGGCAGAGCGAGGCGCGCTGGCGCATGCCGCCCGAGAGCTCGGAGGGGCGCTTGTCCTCGAAGCCTTCGAGGCCGACGAGGGCGAGCAGATAGCGGGCACGCTCTTCCTGCTCTTTCTTGCCCAGCTTGGTCGGCACGATCTCCAGGGGCAGCATGACGTTCTTCAGGATCGAGCGCCATTCCAGCATCACCGGGTTCTGGAAGGCCATGCCGACGGTGGAGCGCGGGCTCTTCACCTTCTCGCCGTGCAGCCAGACCTCACCCTCGTCCGGCTTCAGCAGGCCGGCGACCAGCTTGGTCAGGGTGGACTTGCCGCAGCCCGAGGGGCCGACGACGGCGACGAAGCCGCCCTCGGACACCGACAGCTCTAGCCCGTCCAGCACCGGCAGCGGGCCCTTGGCCGTCTTGTAGGCGTGGCGCACGCCCTTGATCTCGATGAGGTTTGTCATGTCTTGCCTTGCATGCGCGCGGGGGCGGGCGGGCCGCCCCTGCGCGGGGTCTTGGTCAGCGTCTTGTTCCGGGACTCACTCGAGCGGGAAGCCGCCCTCGGGCAGGTAGTCGCCGGTGAAGTAGAGCGCGGCGTCGGGCTCGTGCTGGAACTCGTAGGTCAGCTTGATCTGCTCCAGGGCGCTGTCCATGCGGGCATCGTCGATCGGACCGAAGCCGTTCGCCTTCGTCCAGTCGGTGACCACATTGGCCTCCAGCGCCAGTTCCAGGCGGCGGGTTTCCAGCTCGGCATCGGCGGCGGGGTTGCGCGACACGAGGCTTTCCACCGCGGCGGCAGGATCGGCCACGGCATCCTTCCAGCCCGCGGCCACGGCGGCGAGGAAGCCCTTCAGCAGCTCGCCGTTCTCGGCGGCCCAGTCGGTGTTGACGATGATCGCATTGCCGTAGAGGTCGACGCCGTAGTCGGCCATCAGGATGGTCGAGATGTCGGCCTCATCCACACCGAGACGCGCGGTGTTGAGATAGGAGGTGAACGAAAAGCCGGTCACGGCGGCCACCTTGCCCTCGGCCAGCATCGGCTCGCGGGTCGGGAAGCCGACCGGCTCGATGGTGATCGCATCGGTGTCGAGGTCGTTCTCGGCGGCGAAGATCGGGAACTGCGCCCAGGCACCATCGGGCGGCGGCGCGCCGAGGACCTTGCCCTCGAGATCCTTCGGCGTCTCGACGCCCAGCGACTTGCGGCCGATGATGGCGAAGGGCGGCTTGTCGTAGACCATCATCACCCCGGTCACCGGCGCGCCGGGGTTCTGGTCGAGGAACTTGATCAGCGAGTTGATGTCGGCAAAGCCCACCGGGAAGGCGCCTGTGGCGACTTTCGGGATGGCGTCGAGCGAGCCGGAACCGGCGGAGATTTCCACCTCGAGCCCGGCATCGGCGAAATAGCCCTTGTCGATGGCGACGAAATAGGGTGCCGAGGGGCCTTCGAATTTCCAGTCGAGCGCGAAGGGCAGGGCGGTTTCGGCATGGGCGGCGGCAGCGGCGGCCATGAGGCCGGCGGCCAGCGCGAAGGCGCGGGGGTACATGGGGTCTTCCTCCGTGTTGTGGCGGCCCAGGGCCGCCAGGATTTCCGGCGTGTTGCTCACGTCTTGCGGCGAGTTTGCCCGAAAATGCGGCGGTGGGAAGACCTGATCGGGAGAAGGCGCGCAGAAGGTCTGCTACATTTTGACCGATTGATCAAAATTTAGGCGCAGATATCCCGGGGCTCTTGCGCAGCGGTAGTCCGGCGGCCAGCGCCCCCTCGATCAGCGAGGCGGCAAGGTGGTGGGCGTGGTCGCCGTCGCTCGGCAACATGTCGGGCACCTGCACCACGCGCATGCCCGCAGCGCGGGCGCTGGCGGCGCCGGTGTCGCTGTCTTCGAAGGCGAGGCAGAGCTCGGGCGCATGGCCGAGCGCCTCGGCGGCCAGGAGGTAGGGGTCAGGCGCGGGCTTGGGATTTTCGACGTGGTCGAAGGCGATCACCGCGGTGAAATGCGCGCGCAGCCCGGCAAGGGACAGCTTGCGCTCGGCCTCCTGCGCGCCCGAGCTGGTGGCCACCGCCATGGGCAGGCCGAGCGCCGCGATCTCTTCGATCAGCAGCACCGCGCCCGGTTTCAGCGGCAGCCCCTCGGCTTCGCGCAGGGCGATGCTCTCCTCGCGGATCGCCTGCACCAGCATCGGCTGGTCGAGGTGTCCGTAGTTTTCGAGCAGGGCCGCCGCCACGGCATTGCGGTCGCGCCCGATCAGCGCTTCGAGAAAGCCCGGCGCCACGGTCTCGCCAAAGCGCAGGAAGGCGCGGCGCCCGGCCTCGAGCGCGACCCTCTCGCTGTCGACGAGCGTGCCGTCGAGGTCGAAGATGACGGCGGCGAAGGGGAGGGCGGTGGTCATGTCGGGCCTTTCGGGTGCGTGCGGGGCCATGTGACCCGTCGCGGGGGGGAATGTCGAGGCCGCGGTTTCGTGTTATGCTGACGTCCCTTGAGGCAGGCAGGCACCCCCGGAACCCCGTGTATCAAGGAGGGTGGTTCGATGATCATGCGCGTCTTCCAGGTCGTGACCCGGCCAGGCAAGGAAGAGGAATTCGCCGAGTTCTTCCACAAGGTGGCGATCCCGCTGCTGCGCCGCACAGAGGGGATCGTCGAGGTGCTGCCGGGCGCGGCGCGGCCCGAAAGCCCGCGCGAGTTCTCGGTGGTCATGGTCTGGCGCGATCTTGCCTCGCTGAAGGCCTTCACCGACGAGGATTACACCCGGCCGCACGTCGACCCGGCGGAGGCGGACCTCGTGGAAAGCCGGCTCATCCGCCATTACGAGCTGGTCGAGGACGGGGTGATCAGGCGCTGAGGCGCTCCATCGGCTGCCAGGACGAGAGCACCGCGCGCGGTGTCCAGGTGAAGGCGAAGACATTGCCGCCGCCGCCCGGGCCCTGATCATGGGCACGGCTGATCGGCTCGCCTGCCAGCGCGCACCAGAGCAGCGTGCCCACGCCGCCGTGGCCGACAAAGAGCACATCGCCGTCGCAGGGCTGCGTGAGACAGCTTGTCACCTCCGCGAATGTCCGGGCCTGCGCATCGGCGGCGCGTTCCCAACCGCGCACGGAGTCGTCCGGTGCGGCGAAGAAGCGGTCGGCCACCTGCTCGAACTCCGTCGGTGGCAGGAAGCCGGTCGCGCTGCGGTCGTTCTCGTGCATCGCCGGGCGCACCTCGACCGACAGCCCGAGCGCCTCGGCCAGCGGCTGGGCGGTTTCCAGTGCCTTGGTCTCGCCGCTCGAGATGATCCGGGTGGTGCCTCGCAGCGCCTCGCTGCCGGCCAGCGCCGCGACCCGTGCCCTTCCGATATCGCTCAGGTGCCAGCGCGGCACGTCCAGCGCGGGATCGACGATGATCTGGGGGTGGGTGAGGTAGCGGCAGAGCATGAGCAAGGGAAAGGGGGGCGCGGTGATGCGCCCCCGATCGGTGGTCAGAGCTTGATGCGGAACTGGGCGTAACCGTCCGCGTTGTCGCCCGCGTCCTCGATGTCGAGCGCCACGCTCTCCATGTAGTCGCGCGCCTTGGGGCCGGTCTCGAAAAGCACCGTTGTTCCCTCCATCGGCGCAAAGCTCCAGTTGTCGTCGGCACTCGGGTTGATGGTGCCCTGCTCGACGATATAGCGCACGATGACGTCGCGGTTGGTGTCCGGCGCCTCGAAGACGATGGTGTCGCCGGTACCCGGGAAGCTGCCGCCGCCCGTGGCGCGGTAGTTGTTGGTGGCGATGATGAATTCGGCCTCGGGGTCAATCGGCGCGCCGTTGTAGCTCAGGTTGACGATCCGGTTGGTATCGCCATTCACCACGTTGCCGTCGCGGTCGAACATCGCCGGCTGCGACAGGTCGATCTGATAGGTCACCCCGTCGATCACGTCGAAGTTGTAGCTCGGGAAGTCGGTGTTGAGCAGCGGCGCGTCGGTCGCACCCGGCTCGATCTGGTTGAACATGCCCGCCGAGCGTTCCAGCCAGCCCTTCACCTGCGCGCCGGTCACCTTCACCGCCCGCACGGTGTTGGGGTAAAGGTAGAGGTCGGCGACGTTCTTGATCGCCACCGGGCCCGCGGGCACGTCGGTATAATATTCCGGCCCGCCGCGGCCGCCGGCCTTGAACGGCGCCGCCGCCGAGAGGATCGGCAGCCCCTCGTACTCGGTGCCCTGCATCATCTGTTCGATGTACCAGCTCTGCGCGATCGAGACGATCTGCACCGAGGGGTCATCCGCCACCAGCGCGAAGTAGGAATAGAGCGGCGCCGAGGTCTCGCCCACGGCGCGGCGCACGTAATCCAGCGTCGCCTCATGCTCGGGGCGGATCGACTCGAGCACCTCCGGATCGTCCTCGACCAGCGCGGTGACCTTGCGATCCTCGCCGCGCTCGTAGATCGGACGCGCCTCGGAACTGGTCGAGACGACCTTCCATGCGTTGCCGTCGCGCTCGAGCAGCAGGTCGATGAGCCCCATGTGCGAGCCCCAGAACCCGCCCATGACCGCGGGCTTGCCGTGGATCGTGCCGGCGGAAAGGTCGATGGCATCGCGCCCGTCGTAATCAGCGGAGGGGAAGACGAGGTGGCTGTGCCCGGTCATCAGCGCGTCGATGCCATCCACCGCCGCCAGCGGTACCGAGGCGTTCTCCATCCCGTCCTCGTGCTGCGCCGCGCCGATGCCCGAATGCGACAGCGCGATGATGATCTCGGCGCCCTCTTCCTTCATCTGCGGCACCCAGGCCTCGGCCGTGGAGACGATGTCGCGCGCCTCGACGTTGCCTTCGAGGTGCTTGCGGTCCCAGTTCAGCACCTGCGGCGGGGTGAAGCCGATGATGCCGACGCGGATCGGATGGGTATTGCCCGCGCCGTCGGTGATCTCGCGGTCGAGGATCACATAGGGCTTGAACAGCGTCTCATCCTCGCGCGGGGTTGCGCCCTGCTTCTTGGCGATATTGGCCAGCACGATGGGGAAGTTCGCTCCCGCGGTGGATTTCTCGAGGAAGCCGAGCCCGTAGTTGAACTCGTGGTTGCCGACGGTGCCCGCGTCATAGCCCAGCGTGTTCATCGCGGTGATGACCGGGTGCATGTCGCCCTCCTTCATGCCGCGCTCATAGGCGATGTAGTCGCCGAGCGGGTTGCCCTGCAGGAAGTCGCCGTTGTCCACCAGGAGCGCGTTGGTCGCCTCGGCCCGGATGCTCTCGATGATCGAGGCGGTGCGCGACAGGCCGACGGTGTCGACCGGCTTGTCGGCGTAATAATCGTAGGGGAAGACGTGCACGTGCAGGTCGGTGGTTTCCATGATGCGCAGGTGCGCCTGATTGGCCGCGGCGCGGGCCGAATAGGGGTGCAGCGCGATCAGCGCGCCACTCGCGGCGCTGCATGCGAGAAAGCCTCTGCGGCTGATCGGGGTCTGGGGAAGCTTGCGCATCTTGCTCTCCTTCGAGTGTCGTCGCTGCGGGAATAGTGCAGCTTCAAGACAGTCTTGCAACGCTCCTCTTCGGGCGCGGCGCGCACCGGCGGCGCGGCGTCGGGTAACGTCGCGACACCCGCCGCACAGCTGTGCACCGCGCCTGCGGCGCGCCGGGGCAATGCCCTGGTGCGTATTTGCTAAGAGAAGAAGCAGGGGCCGTGCTGTCCTTCTTCTCTTTCGAAATACGCCGGGGAGCGCGAGGGGCAGCGCCCCTCGCCCTATTCCGGGCGCCACGCCCGAGGTGCAAGGGACAGCGTCTATCGCCTTTCCTTCTGGCACCGGCGTGGCTTGCGGGCCGCCGGTTGCCAGTCCGCGCGGCGCGTGCCATGGCTTGCCCACCCAGCAGGAGGCGCGGCATGCGGCAAGTGGAAGAGGTGACATTCGGCGGATCGGGACTCGACCGCGCGGCGGAGCTGCGGGGCGATATCCCGGCGCTTGCGGAACTCATGCAGCGCCCCGGCGCGCGCGGCGTGGTTTTCTGGCGTGGCAAGCCGCTGGTGTCCGATGACGCGGCGCGCGGGGAGGCCTGCGCTGCGCTGCCGCGCCTGCCGCTCGACCACCCGCTGCTCGCCTCGGCGCGGGCCCGGCCGGTGCTTCTCGGGCGCGAGGCCGGCGAGGTGGTGCTGGCCTATGACATTTCCGCCTGGGAGCCCGATGCGCCGCAACAGGAGGGCTTTGTCGACCCGAGCGTGCAGATCCACCCGGACGCGCCGGAGGGCGCGCGTTTCGTCGAGCTGCGCACGCTGCTCATGGCGCTCACCCCGCGCGATGCCGAGCTTGGCGCCACCGGCAAGGCGATCCTCGGCTGGCATGACACGCATGGTTTCTGCGCGCGCTGCGGGCAGCCCTCCGATGTCACCCAGTCGGGCTGGCAGCGGGTCTGCCGCGCCTGCGGCGCGTCGCATTTCCCGCGCACCGACCCGGTGGTCATCATGCTTATCACCCGCGGCAACGCCTGCCTTCTGGGCCGCTCCCCGGGCTGGCCCGAGGGGATGTATTCCTGCCTCGCGGGCTTCATCGAGCCCGGCGAAACGGTCGAAGCCGCGGTGCGCCGCGAGGTGATGGAGGAGACCGGGATCGAGGTCGGCCGCGTGTCGCTGCTCACCAGCCAACCCTGGCCCTGGCCGTCTTCGCTGATGCTCGGTTGCCGCGGCGAGGCGACGAGCGAGGCGATCACCATCGACCCGGTCGAGATCGAGGACGCGCAATGGGTGAGCCGAGAGCGGCTCGCCGACGCCTTTGCCGGGCTGGAGCCGGGGATCGTGCCAGCGCGGCGCGGCTCGATCGCCAATTACCTGCTGCGCAACTGGGTTGCGGACCGCCTCGATTAGGACAAGATGCGCGGATAGCGAGTTAAGAAAGGTTGAACGAGGCAGGCGATGGACATCTCCACCAAGGAAGACATCGAGGTTCCGCTCGAGCGCGTCTACGCGGAGGCGACCAACTTCGAGCATCTCGAGCGGCAGATCATGCGCCGCGGGATCGAGCTGCGGCGGGCCAATCCGGCGGGCGAGGGCAGCCACGCCTGGCACGCGGTCTTCAATTTCCGCGGAAAGGCGCGCTCTGCCGACATCACCCTGGTCGAGGAAGACGCACCGAACCTGCTGGTCTACCGCAGCCTCACGGACGGGCTGGAGGTGCTGACGCGGATCGAGTTCGTGGCGCTGTCACGCAGCCGCACCCGCGTCGCCATGGACCTCGAGCTGAAGCCCAAGACGCTCTCGGCGCGGCTCATGGTGCAATCGCTGAAGCTGGCGCGCGCCAACCTTGAAAAGAAGTTCCGCGTCCGCATGGCAGATTACGCACAGGCAATCGAGGACCGGCTCAAGCGCGCCTGATCAGCCCGGCTGCGCCAGCGGTTTCAGCGCGCGATAGAGCGCGCGCCACCTTTCCAGACGATCCTGCAGGGAGGCCTGCGCGCAGGGCGAGAAAACCTCGTGCGCGTCGGGTCTCTGCGCCAGATCGCCGCGCGACAGCGCGCCGGTTGCCAGCGCGGCCAGCTTCGCTGCGCCCAGCGAGGGGCCGCTCGTCGCCGCCTCGGGGCGGAACAGGGTCAGGCCGCTGGCGTCGGCCACGCTTTGCAGCAACAGGTCGCTCTGCGCGCCGCCGCCGAGCGCCGGCAGCGCGGCCAGCCCCTGCGCGGCAGCGCCGAAACTCTCGACCGCATCGGCAAAGCAGAAGGCCACCGCCTCGACCACCGCGCGCATCATCGCGGCGCGGCTGGTGCTGTCCTCCAGCCCGAAGAAACCGCCGCGGATGTGCGGATCGCCGTGCGGGCTGCGTTCGCCCGTGAGATAGGGCAGAAAGAGCGGCACGCGGGTCTCGGGCACCTCGGCGGCCTCGTGCAGCAGCGCGCCGATCTCGACCCCGGCGACCCCGGCGAACCAGGCCATGGGGCGGGCGCCGTTGAGCATCGCCGCCATCTGGTACCAGCGATCCGGCAGGGTGTGGGCGAAGGCATGCACGAAGGCGCCGGGGTTGGGGCGGTAGCCGGTGCCGGCCTGCAGGAACTGCGCAGAGGTGCCGAGCGAGATCAGCCCGGTTCCATCCTCCACCGCGCCGACGGCGACCGCCCCGGTAGCCGCATCGCCGCCGCCGGTGACGATACGGACCTTTGGCGACAGTCCCAGATCGGCGGCCAGTTCGGGGAGGATCTGTCCCGCCACCTGCGTGCCGTCCAGCACCGGTGGAAGCCAGGCGGGATCGGTGGCCGAGATGGCGCAGAGCTCTCCGGACCATCGCCGCTCCGCCTGGTCGAACCACAGCGTGCCGGCGGCATCCGAGGGGTCGGTGACGTAGCTGCCGTGCAGGCGGTAGCCAAGGTAGTCCTTGGGCAGCAGCACATGCGCGATGCGGGCGTGGACCTGCGGTTCGTGGCGCGCGAGCCAGAGCAGCTTGGGTGCGGTGAAGCCGGGCAAGGGCGGCACGCCCGCCAGCGTACCGATCCCTGGCAGCGCATCGCGAAGGGCGCTGCATTCGGCGTGGGCGCGGCCGTCGTTCCACAGCATGGCGGGGCGAAGCACTGCGCCCGATGCGTCGAGCAGCACGGCCCCGTGCATCTGGCCCGAGAGGCCAATGGCGGTAATGCTGCCACGGGCGCCCTCGGGCAAGCCGGTGACCAGCTCGGCCAGAACCTCGCGCGCCGCGCGCCACCAGTCCTCGGGGTCCTGCTCCGAGGCGTAGGGCATGGGCGACGTGGTGGTGAGCGCGCGCCGCGCCTCGGCCCGGGGGACGCCGGCCTCGCACAGCAGGCCGATCACCGAGCTGGTGCCGAGATCCAGTCCGATTTCCAAGGCAGGTCTCCTCCCAAGTACCCTGTCACGTTTGGTGCCGACCATTTCGCGGATCGGCGAGGCCTGCAAGGGGCCTCAGCCGAGGGTGATGACGCGCCCGCCCGCGGCCTCGGCATCCTCGGGGTCGTGGGTCACCAGAAGCACCGGCAGACCCTGGGCCCGAGCGCGCTCGAAGACCAGGGCGCGGATCTGGCCGCGCCGCGCCGCGTCGAGCCGGGAGAATGGCTCGTCGAGCAGCAGCGCGCGGGGTTCGGCCAGCAGCATGCGCATCAGGGCCACGCGCGCCTTCTGGCCGCCCGAGAGCGTGGCTGGGTCGCGGGAGGCGAATCCCTCCAGCCCGATGTCGCGCAGCGCCGCGTCGATCCGCGCGCGACGGGCCTTGCCGCGCAGGCGCGGCGGCAGGCCGAAGCCGAGGTTGCCGCCGACAGACAGGTGCGGGAACAGCAGCTCGTCCTGGAAGAGGATCCCCACGCGGCGGCGCTCGGGCGGCAGAAGGGTGATCTCGGTGCCGTCCAGCGTGATCTTCCCGCTCAGCGTGAACCCCGGCGCCAGCGTGCCGATGATCGCCGAGAGCAGCGTGGACTTGCCCGACCCCGATGGCCCCATGACCGTCAACACCTCGCCCGGCGCGACGCGGGCGTCGAGCGACAGCATCGGCGCGCCGTGGCGGTCGATGCGCAGGTGATCGAAGCTCAGTCCCTCAGCCATGCCGCATCCCCCGCCGGTTGCGCCAGGCCAGCGCCGGGATGAGCAGCGCCAGCGCGAAGGGCAGGAAGGCCGCAGCGGTCTGCGCCAATGCGGTGACCCCGATGACCCGCCTGTCGCCGCCGGAGGCGAGGGCGAGGGCTTCCGTGGTCAGGGTCGGCACGCGGCCTCCGCCGATCAGAAGCGTGGGCAGGTATTGCCCGACGCTCACGGCGGCGCTGACCGCCGCGGCGGTGAGCCAGGGGCGCAGCAGCATCGGGAGCCGCAGGCGCCAGAAGGTGGCACCCGGTCCGCGCCCCAGCGCGTGGGACACCGCGGCGTAGCGCGGGTCGAGCGCGCGGTATGGATCCGACAGCGACAGGAAAGCATAGGGCAGCACGAAGACCACGTGCACGGCGATCACCGCGCCCAGCGTGCCGTCGAACCCGCTCAGAAGCGCTGCGATCTGCAGCCCGGGCAGGAAGGCGATCTGCGGCACCAGGAGCGGCAGGTAGAGCAGCCAGAGCGCCCGCGTTCCGGGCCGGAGCCCGTGGCGTTGCTCGGCCTCGAGGCAGGCGGTGGTCAGCGCCATGGCAATGCCGGAGGCGGCGGCGGCGATCAGCAGCGTGCGGCCGAAGAGCGCCAGAAGCTCGGGCCCGTGGCGCATCCAGCTGCGCAGCGTCCAGCCCTGCGGCAGAAACTCGGGGAAGCGCCAGAGCCCGGCGAAGGACCAGACCGCCAGCCCCACCAGCCCCAGCAGGACCGCCGCCGCCGACAGTGCGCCAAACCCGAGCCCCAGACCGCGCAACATCCGCTCGCCGCGGCCGCGGCCGCCAGCGAGCAGCCAGCGGGTCGAGAGCCTTGCGGTGGCGATCTCTCCTCCACGCCAGAGAAGCAGTGCCGCGACGGTGAGCGCCAGCAGCAGCAGCGCCCCGGCAGAGGCGCGAAAGCGCAGTGCAAGGTCGGGGTCGTTCATCCATTTCAGCACCTGCACGGCCAGCGGTGGCGGGGTGCCCGGGCCGAGGATCATCGCCACGTCCACGACAGAGATGGAAAAGGCCAGCACCGCGTAGACCGGCAGGCGGATCTGCGCATAAAGCCTCGGCAGCAGCACCTTGGCCCAAGCTGTGACCCGCCCGTAGCCGAGCGCCTGCGCCGTGGCGAGGCTCTGCGTCGGGCGCAGCGCGGGCAGGGCCGCGAGGCTCATCAGCAGCAGGAAGGGCATCTCCTTCACCACAAGCCCGGCGATCAGCGACAGGCCGAAAGGGTCCTGCAGGATCAAGAGATCCGGTGGGCGCTCCCAGCCCAGCGGCAGGGCGACCATCCGGGCGATCCAGCCCGAGGGGGCGATGAGAAAGGCCAGCCCGAAGGCCGCGGCGGCATGGGGCACCGACAAGAGCGGCGAGAGCACCCGTTCAAGCGCGGCAAAGGCCCGCGTGCCCTGCCATCCCGCGCAGATCAGCAGCGTCAGCGTCAACGAGATCAGCGTCGCTGCCAGTCCGGTGAAGAGCGACAGGATGACCGCGCGGGGCAGGCCCGGCCAGCCAAGCAATTCGCGGAATGGATCAAGGCTCAGCTCCGTTCCGCCAAGGGCCGGCATGAGGCCGAAGGCCGGGGCGAGCGTACCCGCCAGACCCGCCGCCACCGGCCCGAGCAGCGCCAGCAATGTGAGGGCCGGCGCCGCGCGGGTCAGCGAAAGCGCCACTCAGGGGGCCACGCCGTAGCGCGCGGTCCAGTCCTCTTCGAGCTTTTCCATCCATGACGGGTGCGGCTCGGGCAGGGTCGGACCAAGCTCCTCGGGGGTCAGCGTGGCAATGCCCACGGGGATCTCGTCGAAGAGCCGCACCTCGTCGTCCGAGAGCTTGTCCATCGCCAGCACCGTGCCGAAGCCGAGCTCGTCGGGGCTCGCCATGCGCGCCTGCGCCTGCGGCGAGAGCAGCAGGTTCGCGATCACCATGGCGCCCGCCTTGGCATTGGCATTGTAGGGAATGGCGACGAAGCTGGCATTGCCCAGCGAGCCGCCCTCGAGCACGAAGCTGCGCACCGTGTCCGGAAGCTGGAAGTTGGCGATGGCGTTGGAGGCGGCGTTGGGGTTGAACTCGAAGCCGATGTCGATCTCATTGTCGGCCATCAGCTGGATCATCCGCTGGGCATTCTGCGGGTAGGCCTTGCCCTGCCGCCAGAGGTTGGGCGTCAGCGCGTCGAGCCAGTCCCAGAGCGGCGCGGTGGCGGCGTCATAGTCGGCTTCATCGACCGGAGCCGACAGCGCCTCGGGGTCCGGCGTCAGCTCGATCAGCGCCTGCTTGAGGAAGGTAGAGCCGAGGAAATCCGGCGGCTGCGGGTAGGTGAAGCGGCCCGGGTTTGCGGCGGCCCAGTCCGCCAGAGCCGTCATGCTGCGCGGCGGCTCGGGCAGGCGTGCGGTGTCATGGTAGAACACCAGCTGCGCCATGCCCCACGGGCTTTCCAGCCCTTCGGTCGGGACGGTGAAATCGGCCGTGAGCGCTGCATTGGCCTCGGGGTCGGTGAGCTGCCAGTTCGGCAGGTCCTCGGACCACGGACCGTAGAGCAGCCCTTGACGCTTCATCGCGGCGAAATTCTCGCCGTTGATCCAGATGAGGTCGATGGCGCCGCCCGCGTCCTTGCCGGCACTCTTCTCGGCCAGCACCCGGCTCACCGCCTCGGCGGTGTCCGAGAGCTTCACGTGTTCCAGCGTCACGCCGTACTCGTCCTGCGCCAGATCGCCGATCCAGTCGATGAAAGCGTTCACGTTCTCGGCCCCGCCCCAGGCGTTCCAGTAGACGGTCTGCCCCTCGGCCTCGGCCGTCACGGCGTCCCAGTCGGCGGGATTCGCCTCGGCAAAGACAAGGGTCGGAGCTGTGACGGCGAGGGTTGCGGTAAGGCCAAGCGGCAGCCAGTTGCGCATCGGGCGGCGGATCATTGCGCGGGACTTTCCTTCTGTGCCGCGACTTGCGGCGCTTTCGTGCTATATGGAGTCATGTTGTCGCAAGCACGCCGCCCCGGGGTCAATGACAAAAGGGCGTGAAGGCACTGCCGCGCGCTTGCCGCCTTCGGGCGAATTTCTATCTGAAACGTGTATAATTTTCAGGAGCATCGCCCATGTGGGACGAACGATACGCCGTCGAGGATTACGTTTACGGAACCGAGCCTTCGGGCGTGCTGATCCGCCGAAATCATTGGTTGAAACCGGGCGCAAAGGCGCTCTGCGTCGCTGACGGCGAGGGGCGCAACTCGGTGCACCTCGCGCGGCAAGGTTTGAAGGTCACCGCCTTCGATGGCTCGTCACCTGCAGTGGACAAGGCGCAACGACTCGCCGCCGAGCGCGGGGTCGAGGTGGATTACGCGGTGCAGGACGTCTTCGACTGGGACTGGCCGGTGGCGGAGTTCGACCTGGTGGTTGGCATCTTCATCCAGTTCGTCGGCCCGGAGGGCCGCGCGATGCTCTTTGACAGGATGAAGCAGGCGCTGAAACCGGGCGGCGTGCTGCTGCTGCACGGCTACACGCCGCGGCAGTTGCAGTTCGGCACCGGCGGTCCCGGGGCGGTGGAGAACCTCTATACGGCCGGGATGCTGCGCAAGGCCTTTGCCGACATGAAGGTGCAGGTGCTCGAGGATTACGAGCTGGAGATCCGCGAAGGACAGGGCCACAACGGCCGCTCGGCGCTGATCGACATGATCGCCGTCAAGCGCTGAGCGCCCGAGGGCTCACGCCTCGATCGCGCCGAAATGCTGCGCGACGATCCCGGGAAGCTGGTCCCAGTGGTCGAAGGCATAGGCGTGAGGCAGATCGGAGAGGGGGGCCTTGCGGTACCCCTCGGTGAAGAGCGCGAAGGGCAGACCGGCGCGCTCGGCGGTTTCGGCGTCCACCTCGCTGTCACCGACGTAGAGGCCCGGCCCGCCGAGGTCTTCCATCACCTTCATCAGCGGCGCGGGGTCCGGCTTGCGCACCGGCAGCGTGTCGGCGCTGGCCACGGCGCGCAGGTGCCGATCGAGCCCGAAGTGCTTCAGCGCGATATGGGTCGGGGCTTCGGGCTTGTTGGTGCACAGTCCCATGGCGCAGCCCAGCAGTTCCAGCCGAGTCAGCGCGTCGATCACGCCGGGGTAGAGCACGGTGAGCGCCGGTTCGCGCTCGTATTCCTGCATGAACTTGCCCAGAAGGCGGGGGTGCGCCTCCGGATCATCCCCCAAACCCACGGTCTCGACCACCCGCGCGATGAGCACCGAGGCACCCTTGCCGATGAAGCTGCGGGCCTGATCGAAGGTGATCTCCGGCAGACCCTCGCTCTGCAGCACGACATTGGCGGCGCGATGCAGGTCGGGCGCGCTGTCGATCAGCGTGCCGTCGAGATCGAAGACCACGGACTTCAGCATGTTGCGCCGCGCATGGCTCGGGGGGAACGGGGCTTGGGCATGGGTGACGACTCCTTGTACCGGACCACCCGGGGGCGGCGCGGGGCCATAGTGACGGCACCTCGGGGCAAGGTCCAGCGCATCACCGGGGTCATTCGCTCAGCCACTCGGGCTGCAGCACCATGACGGTAGGTTGCGGCGGCAGGTCCCGCAGGCCGATCACCAGCTCAGAGGTATCGCGCCGCTCCACGGGGAAGGTGTCGGACACATCGGCGATGAAACGCTCCAGAGAGGCGCCCGAGAACCAGTGCATCGGCAGGATCACCGAGCTGCGCAGCCGTTCGACCACCCGCACCATGGAGTCGAGCGCCATGGTCATGCCGCCGTCCACCGGCACCATCAGAACGTCCACCCGTCCGAGCGCGGCGTATTGCTCGTCGCTCGGCTCGTGATGCAGGTGTCCGAGATGGCCGATGCAGAGACCCTCGACCTCGAAGACGAAGATCGAGTTGCCCTTTTCCTCGGTGCCGCCATAGGCCGAGCGGATGTCGGTCGAGACGTTGCGCACCAGCATCTCGCCGAGATCGAGATGGTGCTCGATGCCCTCACCGAACTCGCCCCAGCCTTCGAGAATGTGCGGAATCGCCGGGTCGGGATTGGCGGTCCAGTGGCTGGAGTGGGCGTGGTTCATCGTCACGATGTCGGGAATCATCGGCACGTTGCCGATGTAGCCGGTGAAATCGGTCACCGCGTTCAGCCCGCCGCGCGTCTGAATCAGGAAGGAGGCATGCGAGAGGTACTGGATGCGCACCGAGTACTCGGGCACTGGATCGGTCCAGGCGGCATTGTGCAGGTACTGCATCCCTGGCGCGGCATCGGCGATGGCGATGCAATGGGAGGCGCGGCGTTCCTGCGCCTCGGCGGGCAGGGGGATCAGGCCGGAAAGACCGGCGCTGACGGCGAGAACCATCGTGTCGCGGGCGGTGCGCAGCATGGCAAGGCTCCTTTCGGATCTCAGCCTAAGCCGGGATGGCCCCGCGCGGCGCTAAAATTTACGTGGGGTAAGCTTTGGGCGTTCGACGAATGCATGCCACGCGCGGGCATTTGCCCATTTTGTGCCCGTGTCCCTTTGCTCAGCCGACCTGCGTGCGTCCGCGCCGGTCGAGCCGCAGCGCGCTGTAGAGAACATGGGTGCGCCAGCGCCCGTTGATCTGCAGATAGCTCTGCGCCACGCCCTCGTACTTGAAGCCCGAGCTTTCCAGCAGCCCGCGCGAGGCGACATTCTCCGGCAGGCAGGCCGCTTCGATCCGGCTCAGGTCCATTTCGGTGAAGGCATGGTGCACCAGAGCGGCGATGGCCTCGCGCATGTAGCCGTGCCGCGAGAAGGGCTGGCCGGTCCAGTAGCCCAGCGTGCCCGATTGCGCCGGGCCGCGGCGGATGTTGTCGAGGGTGATCGCCCCGACCAGGACCTGATCCTCGCGCCTGACGAGGAACAGGGGCACCGCCGAGCCAGCGTTGATCGACCGCGTGGCCCAGTAGACCCGGTTGGTGAAGGCGCGCCGCGACAGGTGATCCTCGGCCCAGGATGGCTCCCAGGGGGTGAGGTACTCCTTGCTCTGCAGCCGCAGCGCGACCCAGGCGTTGAAATCGCCATGCATCGGCGGGCGCAGGATCAGGCGCTCGCTGTCGAGCCTGAACTTCCGCCGCCGACCCAGCATCAGGCGGCCCGCTGTGCCTGCAGCTCGCCCAGCCCCGGCGCGCTGCCGACCGGCCCGTAGAGTGCCAGCGCCGCAGGGGCCTCGGCGGCCATCTTCTCGGCGAAATCGCGCACGTCGCCGGTGGTGACGTTGTCGATCTTCTCCACCGTCTCCTCGATCGGCGGCACCTCGCCCCAGATTTGCACCATGCGCGCCATGCGCTCGGCACGGGAGGACGAGCTTTCCAGCCCCATCAGCAGCCCGGCCTTCATCTGTGCGCGGGCGCGGGCGACCTCCTCGGGGGACATGTCGTCGGCGGCGCGCTTCATCTCGTCGATGGTCAGCCGCGCCAGCTCGCCGACTTCCTCGCCGGAGGTGCCGGCGTAGATCGTGTTGAGCCCGGTTTCCGCGTAGGCCCCGGTCTGCGAGAAGATCGTATAGCAGAGCCCGCGCTTTTCACGGATCTCCTGGAAGAGGCGCGAGGACATGCCGCCCCCCAGCGCGATCGAGTAGATCTGCGCGGTGTAGAAGCTGGGGTCGCGATAGCCCGGCCCCTCGAAGGCCAGTGCCATATGCGCCTGCTCGAGTGTCTTCTCGCGGCGAATCTCGCCGCCGGTGAAGCGGGCGTTCTCGGCACCCGGTGCGAGCCGGGGAACCATCCCGCCGAACAGGCCCTCGGCCTGCGCCACCAGCGCCTCGTGGTCGACCGCGCCGGCGGCCGAGAGGATCATCTGGCCCGGTCCGTAGTGCTCGGCGACGAAGGCGGCGAGGTCGTCCCGGCCGAAGCCCTTCACATTGGCCGCCTCGCCGAGGATGGTCCGCCCCAGCGCCTGGCCGCCGTAGGCCTGTTCCTGCAGCCAGTCGAAGATCACGTCGTCGGGCGTGTCGAGCGCCTGGCCGATTTCCTGCAGGATCACGTGACGCTCGGTCTCGATCTCCTTGGGCTCGAAGATCGGGTTGAGCAGGATGTCCCCGACCACGTCCATGGCGAGGCGTGTGTCGTTCTCCAGAACGCGCGCGTAATAGGCCGTCACCTCGCGCGAGGTATAGGCGTTGATGTAGCCGCCCACGTCCTCGATCGCCTCGGCGATCTGCAGTGCGCTGCGCGTCTTGGTGCCCTTGAACGCCATGTGCTCGAGGAAATGGGCGATGCCGTTCTGCTCGAGCCGCTCGTTGCGGCCGCCGGCGGTGACCCAGATGCCGAGCGAGGCCGACTGCAGGCCGGGCGCGTTTTCCGAGACGACGCGGAAGCCGTTTTTCAGGGTGGTCAGTTGCACGGTCACTTGGAGATACGCTCCCGGATGAGGGTTTCGAGTGCGCCAAGATCGTTGGGCACGCGGGTGACGCGCTCGGGGCGGTCGAAGAGGTCGGCCATGCGCGCGGGCAGCGGCGGGCGGAGGCCGCTGGCCTTTTCCACGGCGTCGGGGAATTTCGCCGGATGCGCGGTGGCCAGGGTGATCATCGGCACGGCGGGGGTGCGGTGCTCCTCGGCCACCTTCACGCCGATGGCGGAGTGCGGGCAGAGCAGCTCGCCCATGGTCTTGTGCGCCTGCGCGATGGTGGCGAGCGTCTCGTCTTCCGAGGCGCGGCCGCTCTCGAAATGCTCGCGCAGCGCCTGCAAGGCGCCCTGCGAGACGTGGAAGCCGCCCGCTTTCAGCTCGTCCATCAGCTGGCCGACGGCGGCACCGTCGCGCCCGTAGGCATCGAAGAGCGCGCGCTCGAAGTTGGAACTGACCTGGATGTCCATCGACGGGCTGATCGACGGGTGCACTTCCGAGGTCTGGTAGTCGCCGGTCGAGAGGCAGCGGTGCAGGATGTCGTTCTGGTTGGTCGCCACCACCAGCCGGTCGATCGGCAGGCCCATCTTCTTGGCGATGTAGCCCGCGAAGATGTCGCCAAAGTTGCCGGTGGGCACGGTGAAGCTGACCTTGCGGTCGGGCGCGCCGAGCGAGACCGCCGAAGAGAAGTAATAGACCACCTGCGCCAGCACCCGCGCCCAGTTGATCGAGTTCACGCCCGCCAACCGCACCTCGTCGCGGAAGCTGAAGTCGTTGAACATGTCCTTGAGCTTGGCCTGGCAGTCATCGAAATGTCCGTCGAGCGCCAGCGCGTGGACGTTGGCTTCCGACGGCGTAGTCATCTGGCGGCGCTGTACCTCCGAGACGCGGCCATGCGGGAAGAGGATGAAGACATCCACTGCGTCGAGCCCGCGGAAGGCTTCGATCGCCGCCGAACCGGTGTCGCCCGAGGTGGCGCCGACGATGGTCACCCGCTCGCCACGGCGCGTCAGCGCCTCCTGGAACAGCTGGCCGATCAGCTGCATGGCGAAGTCCTTGAAGGCCAGCGTCGGGCCGTGGAACAGCTCCAGCAGGAAGTGGTTCGGTGCCAGCTGCACCATCGGCGCGCGGGCGTTGTGGCCGAAACCGGCATAGGCCTTGGAGATGAGGTCCCCGAAGGTCTCGTCGCTGAAGCTGTCGCCGACAAAGGGCCGCATGACGCGGAAGGCGACTTCCTCGTAGGACAAGCCGTTCAGCGCGCGGATGTCGCCGGGGGTCATCACCGGCACGGTCTCGGGCACGTAGAGGCCGCCGTCACGGGCGAGGCCGGAGAGCATGGCCTCTTCGAAGCTGAGCGCCGGGGCTTTGCCGCGGGTCGAGATATAGCGCATGGAGCTCATGGGGGCTCAGGCCTTTCCTGTCTTGGACTGCCGGCGGATGTAATAGCCGGTCATGATCAGCCACACCACGGCCAGCGAGAACCAGGTGATGGCATATTGCAGGTGATCGTTGGGAATGCCGCTGACGCTGACCGGCAGCGGCTGAATGGTCGGGTCGGCAGGGTCGATCTCGCGCGCGACGACGAGCAGCGGCTCGGTCCGCAGCACCTCGGCCATGGCGCCGATGTCGCGGGCGAACCAGATGTTCGCGCCCACGTCGTTCTCCGGTGTCGAGCTGTTGCGATCATCCGGCCAGTGCAGGTTCCCGGTCACGGTGACCAGGCCGGTGCTGCGCGCGGCGTCCTTGTTTGCGTCGGCGGTGAAACCGCGGTCGAGCAGCAGCAGGCGCGGTCCGCCCGTGACGCCCTCGGCTCGAAACGGCGAGATGATGCGGTAGCCCGCGCCGACCTGCTTCTGGCTGACCAGCACGCGGATCTCGCCGGGCAGGATCTCGCCCTGCAGGGCGACGGGCTGGTAGCGTTGCTCCTCGGGCGCGATCATCCGGGGCAGGGGCTGCGCCTCGCCGGAGATGCGGGCCTCGATCTCGGCCAGCACCGCTTCCTTCCACTCCAGCCGGCGCAGCTGCCAGCTGCCGAGCGACACGAGGATCGCGGCGCCGATCAGGCCGAAAAGGAGGGGGGCGAGGTAGCGGGTCAACTAGGTCCGGGTCCGGCTTTCGGGTCGTGGGTCGGGGCGCCTGCGCGCCCTGCCTGCTTTAGCGCCTCTGCGCGGGGCACATCAAGGCGCGATTGAGCCGCCGGGCAAAGCTACACCGGACTGCGGCAGAAGGGCAGGGGCGCTGCCCCTCTGCGGCTGCGCCGCATTCACCCCGGCGTATTTGGAAAGAGAAGAAGGGCGCGCGCGCTCGCCAGCTTCTTCTCTTTTCAAATACGCCTGCCGGAGGCCTGCCACAGGCACTTGCGCTGGAAATACGCGAAACGCCCGCCGAAAGCGGCGGGCGTTTGTGGTCTCGGTGAAACGAGACGGTTCAGCTGGATTGTGTCAGCCGCCCCAGATGTAGATCGAGGCGAAGAGGAAGAGCCACACCACGTCGACGAAGTGCCAGTACCAGGCGGCGGCCTCGAAGCCGACGTGCTTGTCGGGGGTGAAATCGCCCCTCATCAGCCGCAGCAGGCACACGAAGAGGAAGATCGTCCCGATAATGACGTGCATGCCGTGGAAGCCGGTCGCCATGAAGAAGTTGGCGCCGTAGATGTTGCCGGAGAAACCGAAGGCCGCGTGGCTGTACTCATAGGCCTGGAACACGGTGAAGAGCACGCCGAGCGCGATGCCGATGATCAGGCCCCACTTCATGTCCTCGCGGTTGTTTTCATGCACGAGCGCGTGGTGCGCCCAGGTCACGGCGGCACCCGAGCAGAGCAGGATCAGCGTGTTGATCAGCGGCAGGTGCCAGGGATCGAAGGTCTCGATCCCGGCCGGCGGCCAGACGCCGTCGACCGCCGGGCTGTTCGGGCCCATCGGGTAGAGCGCATGTTTGAAGAAGGACCAGAACCAGGCGAGGAAGAACATCACCTCGGACATGATGAACAGGATGAAGCCGTATTTCAGGCCGATCTGCACCACCGGGGTGTGATCACCCACGCGGCTTTCGGCGATCACTTCGGACCACCAGCCGAACATGGTGTAGAGCACGCCGACGAAGCCGGCGAGGAAGATCCACGGCCCGCTGTCATGCATCCACAGCACCGCGCCGAACAGCATGACGAAGGCGGAGGCCGAGCCGATCAGCGGCCAGGCTGATGGGGGCAGGATGTGGTAGTCGTGGTTCTTTGCATGCGCCATCTCGATTCCCTCGTTGGTCAGGCGGTCAGTTCACGGAGCTCGTGTCCGCTTCCTCTTTGGCGAGAGCGGCCTGCGTCTCCTCTGGCAGGTCGATCTCGTAGAATGTGTAGCTCAGCGTGATGTGCTTGGCGAACTTCGCGTCGGGATCGTTGACGATCTCGGGGTCGACGTAGAAACTCACCGGCATTTCCACCCGCTCGCCGGGCATCAGCACCTGCTCGGTGAAGCAGAAGCATTCGATCTTGCTGAAATAGGCCCCGGCGTCATAGGGGGCCACGTTGTAGGTGGCCTGCCCGGCGATCGGGCGGTCGGTGGGGTTGTAGGCCTCGTAGAAGGCCAGCCCGTCTTCGCCGATGCGCAGTGTCATCTCGGTCTGCATCGGCTTGAAGTCCCAGGGCATGCCGCGGTCTTTCGAGGCATCGAAGCGGATCTTGATGGTCTGATCGAGGATCTGCGAGGACTCGCCCGTCGCGACATTGGTGGTGCCGCCATAGCCGGTGACCCGGCAGAACCAGTTGTAGAAGGGCACCGCTGCCCAGGCCATGGCGCCCATGAAGACCACCACGCCGATCAGCGACCAGAGGGTTTTCGTTGTCCCCTTAGTTGCCACTCTGCACCTCGCCTGCGCCCTGCGGCGCGGTTGCGGAAGAAAAGTCGCCCGAGCCGATCTTGACGATGGTCAGCCCGAAGACGATGGCGATGAAGGCAGCCAGCGTCAGCCCGACGCCGAGGTTGCGGCCGCGGCGGCGCTGGTGCAGTTCGTGCTCGTGCGCGATGCCCATTACCAGGCTCCCAGAAGGTCGATGCCGAAACGGGCCAGCCCCGCTTCCACCAGGATCGCGCCGAAGTGCGCGAAGAGGTAGAGCAGCGAGAGCTTGAAGAAGCTCTTTTCGGTCTTGAAGTTGTCCGCTTCCGACATGGTCTCGTCGCGGCGGAAGATGTCCCAGGCGCCCTTGAGGAAGAGCGCGTTCAGCACCAGCGCCACCGCGAGGTAGATCGGCCCGCCCACCGAGGTGAAGCCGGTGCCGATGGCCAGCGCCGCCAGCAGGATGGTGTAGACGAGAATGTGCTTGCGGGTCGAGCGGCGGCCGTGGGTCACGGTCAGCATCGGCACCTCCGCGTCGTCGTAGTCGGAGCGCATGAAGAGTGCGAGCGCCCAGAAGTGCGGCGGCGTCCACATGAAGGTCAGGCAGAACATCAGCACGGCCTCGACGCTGACCGATCCGGTCGCGGCGGCCCAGCCGATCATCGGGGGGAAGGCGCCCGCGGCGCCGCCGATGACGATGTTCTGCGGCGTCGAGCGTTTCAGCCACATGGTGTAGATCACCACGTAGAAGAAGATGGTGAAGGCCAGCAGCCCGCCCGCCAGCACGTTGGTCGCGAGCGCGAGGAAGACGCAGGAGAAGCCCGAGAGCGCGAGGCCGAGGGCCAGCGCCTCTCCGGGCTGCACGCGGCCCGAGGGGATCGGGCGCTTCGCGGTGCGTTTCATCACCGCGTCGATGTCGGCGTCCCACCACATGTTCAGCGCGCCCGATGCGCCACCGCCGACGGCGATGAAGAGGATCGCGCAGAAGCCGACGAAGGGGTGAACCGGGACCGGGGCGGCCAGCAGGCCGACGAAGGCGGTGAAGACCACCAGCGTCATGACGCGCGGCTTGAGCAGGGCGAAATAGTCGCCGAACTGCGCGTCGTACTCGGACGCGCGGGCTGCGGGAGCTGCCGTGTTGGTGGTGAGGTCGCTCATCTTGGTCTCGATTCAGGTCTTGGCGGCGCGCCCTCCTCCTCGGGGCGCGTCGCCTTGTTGCAAAGGGTTAGGACGCGGCCAGGAACTGGCGCACGTCGACGTAGCCGCCCTCGTCCTGCGAGGCGGCGAGCCAGGCGTCGTAGGCCTCTTGGCTGACCACCTTGACGGTGATCGGCATGTAGGCGTGGCTGATGCCGCAGAGCTCCGAGCACTGGCCGAAGAACACGCCTTCGCGCTCGGGCTTGAACCACAGCTCGGCGATGCGACCGGGAACGGCGTCCTGCTTCACGCCGAAGGCGGGGATGGTCCAGGAGTGGATCACGTCGGCGCCGGTCACCTGCATGACCACGGTCTTACCGACGGGCACCACCACGGCGCTGTCGGTGGCGAGCAGGAACTCGGAGTCGCTGTAGCCAGCTTCGTTCAGCTGGGTCGAGACCTCGGCGTTGAAACGGTTGTCGCCGCCAGTGGCAGGTGCGCCGATCATGTAGCCTTCGTAGGCGAGATCGGTACCGATATATTCATAGCCCCAGTACCACTGGTAGCCGGTCACCTTGATCACGACGTCGCCTTCGGGAATTTCCTGCTGCTTGAACAGCACCGGCAGGGAGAAGGCGCCGATCACCACGAGGATCACGATCGGGCCCAGGGTCCAGGCGATCTCCAGCGGCGAGTTGTGGGTGAAGCTCTTGGGGTTAGGGTTGGCCTTGCGGTTGAAACGAACCACAGCGAAGGCCAGCAGCGCGATAACCAGGATGCAGATCGCGGTGATGATGACGAGAAGCATCCCGTCCAGCCATTGAAGGTCGCGCGCCAGCTCGGTCGCAGCAGGCTGGAAGCCCATGCCGCCTGCCTGCGGGTTGCCGACCAGTTCCAGCGAATCCTGCGCTAGGGCGGGGGCGGCCAGGGCTGCTGTCAGTGCGCCGGTGGCGAGGCCCTTCAGCATCGAAAGTTTACGCATGTATCACCTGATCCGGTTGTCATTCTTCTCTGCGGACAGGAGGATTCAACCCCCGAGCCGCCGCCCGAAGAGCCTCCTCCCTGTTGTTGTGGACTTTAAAAAGCACATTGCGCCCATCAAATAAAGATGAACGCTTGCGGCAAAAGCGCACTTTTTTGATCCAGATCAAATCTAAAAGGACAATGACATGAGCGAAAGCCCCTTCCGGCCCTTTGAAACCGCCCTCGATCTGGATCGCACGCTGGGGCAGCTGCGTAATGCTGTCGCGGGGGCGGATGACGGCGAGTTGTTCCTCGAAAGACGCAGGGGCGAGGCGCTGGTGCTCGATGACGGGCGAATCAGGACGGCCAGCTACGACGCCTCTGAAGGCTTCGGCCTGCGCGCGGTGCGCGGCGAGGTGGCGGGCTACGCCCATTCCACCGAGATCTCCGAACAGGCCATCTCTCGTGCCGTCGAAACCGCGCGGCTTGCGGTCGGCGATGGCGGCGGCGTGCTTGCCCCGCCGCCTGCAGGCACCAACCGCAAGCTCTACACGGATGCCGACCCCATTGCCGGGCACAGCTTTTCGGTGAAGCTCGAGACCCTGCGCGAGATCGACGCCTTCGCCCGCGACCTCGACCCGCGCGTGGTGCAGGTCACCGCCACGATTGCCGCCTCCTGCCAGGAGGTCGCGATCCTGCGCCCCGAAGGCGGGCTGGTGTCGGACGTGCGCCCGATGACCCGCGTCACGGTGAGCGTCATCGTCGAGGAGAACGGGCGGCGCGAACAGGGCGCGGCCTCCGGCGGCGGGCGCTACCTGCTCGACGGGCTGCTGGAGCCGTCGTCGTGGCAGGGGCAGGCGCGCGAGGCGCTGCGTGTGGCGCTGGTGAACCTGCGGGCCGAGGATGCGCCGGCCGGCGTCATGGACATCGTGCTCGGGCCGGGCTGGCCGGGCATCCTGCTGCACGAGGCGGTGGGCCACGGGCTGGAGGGTGATTTCAACCGCAAGGGCAGCTCGGCCTTCGCCGGTCTCATGGGGCAGCGCGTCGCCGCACCGGGGGTCACGGTGGTCGATGACGGCACCATGCCGGACCGCCGCGGCTCGATCTCGGTGGATGACGAGGGCACGCCCTCGGCGCGCAACGTGCTGATCGAGGACGGCATCCTCGTGGGCTACATGCAGGACCGGCAGAACGCGCGGCTGATGGGCGTCGAGGCCACCGGCAACGGTCGCCGCGAGAGCTACGCCCATGCGCCGATGCCGCGGATGACCAATACGATCATGGAAGGCGGCGACGCCGATCCGCAGGACATCGTGGCGGACCTCGAGGACGGCATCTGGGCCGTCGGCTTCGGGGGCGGGCAGGTGGACATCACCAACGGCAAGTTCGTCTTCTCCTGCACCGAGGCCTACCGGGTGAAAAACGGCAAGGTCGGCGCACCGGTGAAGGGCGCGACGCTGATCGGCGACGGGGCGACCGCGCTGCAGCACGTGCGGGCGCTGGGGAACGACATGGCGCTCGACCCGGGCATGGGCAACTGCGGCAAGCAGGGGCAATGGGTGCCGGTGGGTGTCGGCCAGCCGACGGTGATGATTGGCGGGCTGACCGTGGGCGGCGCCGGCAGCTGAGCGCCGGCGCGGCCTCGCCGTAGGCGTGGAGTAGGTGAAGCGAGGGGCGCTGCCCCTCGCGCTCCCCGGCGTATTTGGAAAGAGAAGAAGGGCAGGGCGGGGGAACTGTGCGCTTCATGCTTGCTTAACCAGTCTTCGGGTAGAGAGGAGCCTGCAAGAGGCGGGATCAGGATGACCGGGCCCACACAGACTTCCAATCACCCCCCACTCCCACCCACCACGGAAGCCGACCGGCTGGATTGGCTCCGTCTCTTGCGCTCGCGCCGCGTCGGGCCGACGACCTTCTGGCGGCTTCTGGCCGAGCATGGCTCGGCGGCGGCGGGGCTGGCCGTGCTGCCCGAGGTGGCAGCTGCAGCTGGCGTCGAAGGATATCGACCTTGCCCGGAAGGCGTCGTTCACGCCGAGATGGACGCCGGCGTGCGCGCCGGGGCGCGGCTGGTGTTCCATGGCGGACACGGCTATCCGCCGGACCTGATGCAGATCGACGACGCGCCGCCCCTGCTCTGGATGATCGGCCGGGACGAACTGCTGACCCGCCCCGCAGTCGCTCTCGTGGGGGCGCGCAATGCGTCTTCGCTCGGGGCACGCACGGCGCGATTGCTGGCCCGAGGCCTCGCCGAGGCTGGCTGGCTGGTGGTCTCCGGCCTGGCGCGCGGCATTGATGCCGAGGCGCATCGCGCGGCCCTGGAGGCTGGCGCAGAGGGCGGCACCGCGGCGGTCATGGCCGGCGGGGTCGACGTGATCTACCCCAAGGAAAACGCCCTGCTCGCCGCCAAGCTGCGGGAGCAGGGGGTATTGCTGTCGGAGCAGCCCCCCGGCGTGCAGCCGCAGGCGCGGCATTTTCCGACCCGCAACCGCATTGTTTCGGGCATGGCGCAGGGCGTGGTGGTGGTCGAGGCGGCGGTGAAGTCGGGCTCCCTGATCACCGCGCGCTGCGCGCTCGACCAGGGGCGCGAGGTCATGGCCGTGCCCGGTCACCCGCTCGACGGGCGGGCCGGGGGCTGCAACCTGCTGCTGCGCGACGGCGCGCGTCTGGTGCGCCATGCCGAGGACGTGCTGGAGGCGCTGGCCCCGCCGCAGCCACACACCGCATCGCACGCCACGCCGGGAGCCATCGTGGAGGTGCCGCCACCGCCGCCCGAGCGCCGCAGCCGCGCCGAGACGCTGGCGCTGCACCAGCGCATCCTCGACCGTCTCGGCCCGGTGCCGGTCGCCGAGGACCAGGTGATCCGCGACCTCGGCGGGACGGTGGCGCAGATCGCCCCGGCGCTCACCGACCTGGAGCTCGAGGGCCAGCTCGAACGCCGCCCCGGCGGGCTGCTCAGCCGCCGCTCCTGAGCAGCGCAAGCGCGCGGAATCGCGGCAATCGCCCTGTGGTGAAGGCGACTCGCGAGCGCACTACATTGACATTTCCCCCTTGCGTCCCACATGTTGCGCCGCCATAGCGGCAGGCAAGCCGTTTTGAGCACAGCGTTGCAATGAGGTCTCATTAATGCCCGTCGTCGTCGTCGAATCCCCGGCCAAGGCCAAGACAATCAACAAGTATCTGGGATCCGACTACACGGTGCTCGCCTCCTACGGCCACGTGCGCGACCTGCCTCCGAAGGACGGATCGGTCGACACCGAGCACGATTTCGACATGAAATGGGAAATCGCCAACGACTCGCGCAAGCACGTCTCCGCGATTGCCGAGGCGCTGAAAAGCGACAACGCGCTCATTCTCGCGACCGACCCCGATCGCGAGGGCGAGGCGATTTCCTGGCACCTGAAGGAGGCGCTGACCAAGCGCCGCTCGATCAAGAAGGACACGGCGGTCAGCCGCGTGACCTTCAACGCGATCACTAAGGCCGCCGTCACCGAGGCGATGAAGAACCCGCGCGAGATCGACGCGCCGCTGGTCGAGGCCTATCTCGCCCGCCGCGCGCTCGACTATCTCGTCGGTTTCAACCTCTCGCCGGTGCTCTGGCGCAAGCTGCCGGGCGCGCGCTCGGCGGGGCGGGTGCAATCGGTCTGCCTGCGTCTCATCGTCGAGCGCGAGATGGAGATCGAGGCTTTCAACCCGCGCGAATACTGGCAGGTGAAGGCGCTGCTTTCGACCCCGCGCGGCCAGGAGTTCGAGGCCCGGCTGACCACGCTCGCGGGCAAGAAGCTGGACCGCTACGACCTGGAAAACGCCACGCAGGCCGAGATGGCGGTACAGGCGGTGGCCAAGCGTGCGCTGAAGATCCTGTCGGTCGAGGCGCGGCCCAGCACCCGCAACCCCTCGGCGCCCTTCATGACCTCGACCCTGCAGCAGGAGGCGAGCCGCAAGTTCGGCATGGGCGCGCGCGCCTGCATGAACGCGGCGCAGCGGCTCTACGAGGCGGGGCACATCACCTATATGCGGACCGACGGCATCGACATGGCCCCCGAGGCGGTCACCGCCTGCCGCGAGGCCATCGAGGGTCGCTTCGGCAAGGAATACGTGCCGGGCAGCCCGCGCATCTACAAGAACAAGGCCAAGAACGCACAGGAAGCGCACGAGTGCATCCGCCCCACCGACATGACCAAGGATGCGTCGGACCTGAAGCTGCGCGAGGACGACCAGCGCAAGCTCTACGACCTGATCTGGAAGCGGACGCTGGCCTGTCAGATGGAGGCTGCCAAGCTCGAGCGGACCACCGTCGAGATCGGCTCGGACGACCAGCAGGTCGGCCTGCGCGCCACCGGCCAGGTCATCGTCTTCGACGGCTTCCTGAAGATCTACGAAGAGGGCCGCGACGATGTCGCGGACGACGACGACAAGCGCCTGCCGCAGATCATGCAGGGCGAGAACGCCGGTTTTGCCAAGTCGGGGCTGAAGGCGCAGCACGAGAAGGCCGCCGAGCGCGCCACCGCCGCCTCGGGTGTGTCGTCGATCCTGTCGGACAACAGCGCCGTGCTGGGCACCCAGAGCTTCACCCAGCCGCCGCCGCGCTACACCGAGGCGACGCTGGTCAAGCGCATGGAAGAGCTGGGGATCGGGCGTCCGTCGACTTACGCCTCGGTGATCACCACCATCCAGGACCGCGAGTACGTCAAGAAAGAGCAGAACCGCCTGATCCCCGAGGACAAGGGCCGGATCGTCACGATCTTCCTGCTCAACTTCTTCCGCAAGTACGTGGGCTACGAGTTCACCGCCGAACTGGAGAACGAGCTCGACGAGGTTTCGGCCGGCGAGATGGACTGGAAGGCGCTGCTGGGCAAGTTCTGGCGCGACTTCTCTGCGGCGATCTCCGAGACTTCCGAGCTGCGCATCTCCGAGGTGCTGGACGTGCTCGACGATGCGCTGGCACCGCAGCTCTACCCGCCGCGCGAGGATGGCTCGGACCCGCGCGTCTGCCCCAAGTGCGGCACCGGCCAGCTGCACCTGAAGACCTCGCGCACCGGCGGTTTCGTCGGCTGCGGCAACTACCCCGAGTGCACCTATACCCGCCCGATCGCGGGCGAGGGGGCCGAGGGGGACGAGCGGCTGCTGGGCGAGGATCAGGGCGACGAGATCTGGCTCAAGGCCGGGCGCTTCGGCCCCTATGTGCAGCGCGGCGAGCCGACCCCCGAGAACAAGAAGCCGCCGCGCGCCTCGCTGCCGCGCGGCTGGTCGAAGGACGAGATGACGCTGGAAAAGGCGCTGGTGCTGCTGTCGCTGCCGCGCGAGGTGGGCGAGCACCCCGAGGGCGGCATGGTGTCGTCCAACTTCGGGCGTTTCGGCCCCTATATCATGCACCAGCTGCCCGACGATGCGAAGCCGACCTACGTCAACCTCAAGGACCCGGCGGATGTCTTCGAGATCGGCATGAACCGTGCGGTCGAGATGCTGGCCGAGAAGCGCGCTAACCCAGGCGGGCGGGGGCGTGCGGCGGCCAAGGCGCTGAAGGAACTGGGCGATCACCCGGACGGTGGCAAGATTGCCATCTTCGACGGGCGCTATGGGCCTTACGTGAAGTGGGAGAAGGTGAATGCCACCCTGCCCAAGGATACCGACCCCGAGAGCGTGACCATGGAGCAGGCGCTCGAGTGGATCGCCGAGAAGGCCGCGAAGTCCGGCAAGAAGAAGGCTGCTCCGAAGAAGGCCGCGGCCAAGAAGACGACCGCGAAGAAAACCACCGCCAAGAAGACAACGGCGAAGAAGGCCCCGGCAAAGAAAGCTGCCGAAGCAGAGCTGATCCGTCCGGCTGCGCGGCGCCGGCTGCGGCGCCCGCGCGCCCGGCCGGCGGGCTTCCGCCGGATCGTTGCACCGCTGCACAAATATCGAATTTCAAGAATACGTGATTGGAATGTCGCCGCGGTCTCGCTCAGGTTGCGGCCAATCCGATGACAGGAGATCTTCCATGACCGACACCAGAATGACCCGACGCGGGCTGATCGGCCGCGGGCGCCGCCCTGACGCTGCCGCTGATTCCCGCCGGCGCGGGCGACGGTCAACCGCAACAACATCTCCAGCTTCGTCAGCCAGGAATGGCAGGACCATTTCGAGAATGTCGACGTGGTGACGCTGGTCGCGGACACCGGTTCGCGCGCCCTGCATTACTGGTCGGTCGGTGCGGCGGATTACCGGGTCTATCCGACCTCGGTGCCCAAGACCGACGAGCTGACCAAGCGCGGCTATACCGAGATCGTGCGCAAGAAGGTCGGCCCGACCTGGACCCCGACCGCCTCTCAGATGGAGCGTTTCCCCGACTGGCATCCGGTCGAGGCGGCGCCCGGACAATCCGCTGGGCACCCACGCGATGTACCTGAGCTGGCCCGCCTACATCATCCACGGCACCCACGACACCCGCAAGATCGGCCGGCCCAGCTCGGACGGGTGCATCGGCCTCTACAACGAGAAGATCGCGGAACTTTTCGAACTCTGCCCGATCGGCACGCAGGTGCGCGTCATCTGACCCGCGCCGCGAGGCTGGGACGAAGGGCGGCTCCAGGCCGCCTTCGTTGACTGATGCAGCGGCGCGGCAACCAAGGGAACGATCTGTCCCAGGGAGAGCTTGATGAAGAAAGTGTACGGTTCGGCGGCGGAGGCACTCGACGGTCTCTGCACGACGGAATGACCATCGCGGCGGGCGGCTTCGGCCTCTGCGGCATCCCCGAGCTGCTGATCGACGCCATGGTCGAGAGCGGCGTCAAGGATCTGACCATCGCGTCGAACAACTGCGGCGTCGACGGCTTCGGCCTTGGCAAGCTGCTCGACACCAAGCAGATCAAGAAGATGATGAGCTCCTACGTGGGCGAGAACGCCGAGTTCATGCGCCAGTACCTGTCGGGCGAGCTGGAGCTCGAGTTCAACCCTCAGGGCACGCTGGCCGAGCGCATGCGCGCCGCCGGCGCGGGCATCCCGGGCTTCTACACCAAGACCGGTGTCGGCACCGTGGTGGCCGAGGGCAAGGAAACCAAGGTCTTCAACGGCGAGGAATACGTGCTCGAAGAGGGCATCTTCGCCGACCTTTCGATCGTCAAGGCGTGGAAGGCCGACACCTCGGGCAACTGCGTGTTCCGCAAGACGGCGCGCAACTTCAACCCGCCGGCGGCCATGTGCGGCAAGATCTGCGTCATGGAAGTGGAAGAGATCGTGCAGCCGGGCGAGCTTGACCCCGATCACATCCACCTGCCGGGCATCTTTGTGCATCGCATCATCAAGGGTGAGCACGAGAAGCGGATCGAACAGCGCACCACGCGCAAGCGGGAGGACGTGTAATGCCTTGGGATCGTAACCAGATGGCCGCGCGCGCGGCCGAGGAACTCGAAGACGGCATGTATGTGAACCTCGGGATCGGCATCCCGACGCTTGTGGCCAACTACGTCGGCGACAAGGAGATCACGCTACAGTCCGAGAACGGCATGCTGGGCATGGGGCCCTTCCCCTATGAGGGCGAAGAGGATCCGGATCTCATCAACGCCGGCAAGCAGACCATCACCGAGCTGCCCAAGACCTCCTATTTCGACAGCTCCATGTCCTTTGCGATGATCCGCGGCGGCAAGATCGCGGCGGCCATCCTCGGTGCCATGGAAGTGGCCGAGAACGGGGATCTCGCGAACTGGATGATCCCCGGCAAGCTGGTCAAGGGCATGGGCGGCGCCATGGATCTGGTGGCGGGCGTCGGCCGCGTCATCGTCGTCATGGACCACACCAACAAGCACGGCGACAGCAAGCTGCTGAAAGAATGCACTCTGCCGCTGACCGGCAAGGGCGTGGTGGACCGGATCATCACCAACCTTGGCGTGCTGGACGTGGTCGAGGGCGGTCTGAAGATCGTCGAGACCGCCGAGGGCGTGACCGAGGACGAGCTGCGCGCCGCCACCGAGGCGACCATCGTCAACTGAGCCGCTCCGGCCCGGACGACACCGAATGCGACGGCGCGGCCCCTGCGGGCCGCGCCTTTCTTGTCGCACCGTAGGCCTCGCGCAGTTGTGACCCGCGCCCCTTGCCCTTCCGGGCGAAAGCTGGTGCAGCATCTCGGACTACCATACCACGATGGCGGAGCCGAGAATGCGGAAAGACCCCAGCGAACGCGAGTTGCAGGCGCAGACCAACCCCAACCACCCGCCGCAGGACAGCACGGTCGAGATGATGTCGCTCGGCAAGCTCGTGGCGCTGATCGCCGGGCCGCTGGCGGCGCTGCTGGTCTACCTGCTGCCGGCACCGCCCGAGATGCCGCTGGTTGCCTGGCACCTGGTGGCGCTGACGCTCTGGATGGTGATCTGGTGGCTGAGCGAGGCGGTGCCGCTGCCCGCCACCGCGCTGCTGCCTATCGTCATGCTGCCGCTCATGGACATCCAGCCGGTGGGCGAGGTGACGGCGCGCTACGGCAATCACCTGATCTTCCTCTTCCTCGGCGGCTTCATCCTGGCAGGGGGCATGCAGCGCTGGGGGCTGCACCGCCGCATCGCGCTGTTCATCGTACGGTTGATCGGCACCACGCCGCAGCGCATCGTTCTGGGCTTCATGCTTGCCACGGCCTTCCTGTCCATGTGGATTTCCAACACCGCCACGGCGGTGATGATGTATGCGGTCGGCGTCTCGGTGATCGAATTCATCGACAGCCGGGTCGAGGACAAGAAGCTGGTGCACAACTTCGGCGTCGCGCTGATGTTGGCGGTGGCCTACGCGGCCTCGATCGGCGGCGTGGGTACGCTGATCGGTACCCCGCCGAACGCGCTGCTCGCGGGGCTTTTGGGAGACAGCTTCGGTGTCGAGATCGGCTTTCTGCAGTGGATGCTGATCGGCGTGCCGGTGGTGCTGGTGATGCTGCCGCTGACCTTCCTGGTGCTGACCCGCGTCGTCTTTCCCATGAACGGCCTGGAGCTGGGCGAGGTGCGCTCGGTGATCGACAGCGAATACGCAGATCTGGGCCGGATGGAGCGCGGCGAGAAGATCGTCGCGGCGGTCTTCGGCGCGGCGGCTTTGGCCTGGGTGTTCCGCGGCGCACTGAACCTGCCGATCACCGACTCGGGCATCGCCATGGCGGCGGCGCTGCTGCTCTTTGCCATCCCGGTGAGCCGCAGGGACGGTTTTGTCATCGACTGGAACGTCGCGCGGACGCTGCCCTGGGGGGTGCTCATGCTCTTCGGCGGCGGTTTGGCGCTGGCCGGGGCCTTCGACGCGACGGGGTTGGCCGAGTGGATCGGCGGACGCGTTGCAGCGCTGGAGAGCATCGACCTGTGGCTGCTGATCCTCGTGGTTGCGGTGGCGATCATCTTCCTGACCGAGATCACCTCCAACACCGCCTCGACGGCGACCTTCCTGCCGATCCTCGGCGCGGTGGCGGCCGGTCTTGGCGTTGATCCGCAGTGGCTGATGGTGCCGGTGGCGCTGGGGGCTTCAATGGCCTTCATGATGCCGGTTGCGACGCCGCCGAACGCGATCGTCTTTTCCTACGAGCGGATGACGCTGGGCGACATGGTGCGCGCGGGCTTCATCATCAATCTGCTGAGCGTCGCGGCGGTCTTTCTCGCCATGCGGCTGCTGGCGGGGCCGGTCTTCGGCATCTGACCCCGTCCGGCGGGGTTCGTCGCAGGACTGCCGGCAAGGAAACCGTCAAAGAAAAAGGGCGGGCTCTGATGAGCCCGCCCCACGCATTGCGCCGGAAACATGGGAGGAGAGGAGTGGCGCAACAGTGGCTCGCCCCCGGGAGTAGGAGGGGCGAAACCGGACTTACTTCGCGGCTGCCGTGGTGGTCTTCTTGGCAGCGGCAGTCATCTCGTCGGTCGCCTTCTTGACGGCGGCGGAGGCGTCTTCGGTGAAGTCCTTGCCAGCAGCCATCATCAGCTCGACGGTGTCCATCTGCACCTTCTTCGCGATCTCGGCGAAGGCGGCCATGTTCTCGGCGGCGACTTCTGCCTGCGCGGAGGCGAAATCGGTCATCGCCTTGGCGTAATCGGCCGGCTCTTTTTTGACCTTGGACATGTCGGAGAGCTTTGCCAGCGTTTCCTTGGTCCATTTGGCGGAGATCTCGGTCGATTTTTCAGCCGCTTCGAGGGCAACCGCCGAGAGTTTCTCGTTCAGCGTTGCGGAGGTCTTGAAGGCTTCGTCCATGGCTTTGGTGTCCACGGGGAAAGCGCCCATCATGTCCTTCATCATGGCGGTGAAGTCTTGAGTCTTAGCCATCCTTAAAATTCCCGTATTCAGCCTGGCGGGCCCACCCCGCGCTTTGTCAATCGGCTGACATCAATATGAATGCTGCAGTGCAGCATTTCAAGGATTTTCGCCGCATTGCAGCGAAAATCGTGTAACGCCATGAATTCACGTAAGGTTACGCGGCCTTCACCCGCACGTATTCGCCGGGGGCAGGGCAGAGCGGCTTGTGCGCCGAATCGCCGGGGGTGCGCGCAGGCACAAGTTTTCCCGAGCGTTTGCGCAGCCAGGCCTCCCAAAGCGGCCACCAGGACTGCTTTTCATGGAAGGTCGCCCCGGCCTGCCAATCCTCGGCCGAGAGCTTGAGGTCGGGGTTCACGTAGTGGCCGTACTTGTTCTTGTTCGGCGGGTTCACGATGCCTGCGATATGGCCGGACTCGGACAGTACGAAGGTCTTCGAACGCGAGCCCATCTTCTGTACGCCGCGGTAGCAATCCTTCCAGGCAGCGATGTGATCGCCTTCGGCGGCAATCGACATAAGCGGCACGTCGACGTCTTTGATGTCGAGCTTGAGGCCCTTCATCTCGAACTCTCCGCGCGAGAAGAGGTTCTGCTGGCACAGGCCGCGCAGGTACTCGATGGTCATCCGCCCCGGCAGGTTGGCGCCGTCGCCGTTCCAGTAGAGCAGATCGAAGGCGGGCGGGGTCTCGCCCATCATGTAGCTGCGGATCGCCGGCGTGTAGATCAGGTCCGTCGAGCGCAGGAACGAGAAAGTGCGCGACATGATGAAGCTCTTGAGAATGCCGCTGGCATTGATCTCGGCCTCGATCCCGTCGACGAAATCGTCCTGCAGGAAGGGGGTGAATTCGCCTTGGTCGGCGAAATCGGTGAGCGTGGTGAAGAAGGTCGCCGATTTCACCGAGGTGTCGCCGCGCTGCTTGAGCAGCGACAGGGTGAGCGCCAGCGTGGTGCCGGCGATGCAGTAGCCGACGGCGTTGATCTGCTCGACGCCGCACATCTCGCGCACGAGGCGGATCGCGGTCAGATAGCCGTCCTCGATGTAATCCTCGAGTCCGACGTCGGAATAGCTCTCGTCGGCGTTGACCCAGCTCACCACGTAGAGCGTGTAGCCCTGATCGACGATGTACTTGATCAGGCTGTTCTGCGGCTTGAGGTCAAGGATGTAATATTTGTTGATCCACGGCGGGAAGAGCACGATCGGCGTCTCGCGGACCTTCTCGGTGGTCGGCTTGTACTGGATCAGCTCCATCATGCGGTTGCGGTAGACCACTTCCCCCTCGGCGGTGGCGATGTTCTCGCCCAGCTTGAAGGCGTTCTCGTCGGCCAGCCGCACCACCAGCTCGCCGTTGTTCGCCTCGAGGTCGGCGACGAGGTTCTCCATGCCCTTCACCAGGCTCTCGCCCTCGGTCTCCAGCGCCTTCTGCAGCGCGTCGGGGTTGGTGGCGAAGAAGTTGGTCGGCGCCATCATGTCGACGATCTGCCGCGCGAAGTACCGCAGGCGCTTCTTTTCCTTGGGGTCCAGGTCGTCGATCTCGTCGACCGAACGGTGAATCGCCTCGGCGGAAATCAGGTACTGCTGCTTGATGAAGTTGAAATAGGGATGGCTGTCCCAGAGCGGGTTGGAGAACCGCTTGTCTCGGGGGCCGGTGTCCTCGGGCGGGGTAAGCTGCCCGCCGGCCAGCGCCGAGTGCGCTTCGAGGTAGTGGCTGAGCGCCTTGCCCCAGTAGGAGACCTGCTGCTCGTAGACCTTGGCCGGGTTCTGCATCCACTCCATCCAGTAGGCCTGTGCGGCCTTCCCGTAGAGCAGAGGATCGGGGCCATTTAACGCATGATTGATCGGCTTACGTCGCGAAATTGCTTCCATAAGACGTTGAGAAAGGACTTCGATCTTCTCAATATTTGCTTCGAGTCGTGCGCGGTCAGACGTGACGTCCGTGCCCGGAGTAGTTGTCATAAGGTCGAATCCCCCCTACTTTCGGCATGTTGCAGAATAACGGCGGCAGAGCGGGGGGCAAAGCGGCGAATTGATCCGGTATCCGGATCGGCGGCGATTGCGTGACGGGAGGTACGCAGACGCCGGACGCTGTGAGCGACCGCATCTCAGGAGACACGCATCATGCGTCAAATGGCGACCTACGATCTGATGGAAACCTTCCGGAACACCAACCAGTGGCTCGGGGCCACGGCGCGGACGATGGCGTCCTACCCGGCCTTCGCCGCCATCCCCAACCCGATGATCGGTTGGATGGCCGCCTGGGGCGAGGTGACCGAGCGCACCTTCGAGCGCATGGTGGTCAAGCCCGACTGGGGCATCCGCACGGTGACCTGTAACGACGGCCGCGACCACGTGGTCGAGCCGACCACGGTGGTCGAAAAGGCCTTCGGCGATCTGGTGCACTTCGAGGTGGTCGGCCGCCCGCCGAAGGAGCGCAAGGTGCTGCTGGTTGCGCCCATGTCGGGCCACTATGCGACGCTGCTGCGCTCCACCGCCGTCTCGCTGCTGCCCGATTGTGAGCTTTACGTCACCGATTGGCACAATGCCCGTGACATCCCGGTGTCCGAGGGCAAGTTCGACATCGAGGATTACACCCTCTACCTGATGGATTTCATGCGCGCGCTGGGGCCGGACACCAACGTGATCGCGGTCTGCCAGCCGGCGCCGCTGACGCTGGCCGCCACCGCCTATCTCGCCGAGCTCGAACCCGCCGCGCAGCCGCGCACCATGACGCTGATCGGCGGGCCGATCGATCCCAATGCCACGCCCACCGATGTCACGGACTTCGGCCACCGGGTCACCATGGGCCAGCTCGAGGAGACGATGATCCAGCGCGTCGGCTACAAGTACGCGGGTGTCGGGCGCGCGGTCTATCCCGGGCTGCTGCAGCTCGCGTCCTTCATGTCGATGAACGCCGAGCGCCACTCCAAGGCCTTCTCAGAGCAGATTCTGCGCGTCTGCCGGGGGGAGGCGTCTGACTACGATGCCCACAACCGCTTCTACGACGAGTACCTCGCGGTGATGGACATGACCGCCGAATTCTACCTCTCGACCGTCGAGCGCATCTTCAAGAACGGAGAGATCGCCTCGAACAGCTTCACGGTGAACGGGCACAAGGTCGACATCGGCAAGATCACCGACGTGGCTGTGATGACCGTCGAAGGTGCCAATGACGACATCTCGGCGCCGGGCCAATGCGTCGCGGCGCTGGACCTCTGCACCGGCCTGCCGGACAGCAAGAAGGGCCAGCACCTCGAGCCGGGCGCGGGTCACTACGGCATTTTCGCCGGGCGCAGCTGGCGGAACAACATCCGCCCGCTGGTGCTCGATTTCATCGACCGCAACTCGGATGCCCCGCGCAAGGCGGCGAACAGCAACGCGGCCTGAGCCGGAGCGGGAAGGGGGGCGCTGCCCCCCTCTTGGCCAGACGGCCAATTCACCCCCCCGGCGTATTTTCAAAGAGAAGAAGAACGGGGGCAGAGCCGTGCTGCGCCCCAGGTTCTCAGAGCCCTTCGTAGGCGACGAGCGTGTGGACGCGCACGCCGAGCGCCTCGAGCCGCTTGCGGCCGCCGAGATCGGGCAGATCGACGATGAAGGCGGCGGCGCTGACCGTGCCGCCGAGCCGCTCGACCAGCGCCACCGCCGCCTCGGCGGTGCCGCCCGTGGCGATGAGATCATCCACCAGCAGAACCTGATCGCCAGGTGTGATGGCGTGCTCGGAGAGTTCCACCACCGCCTCGCCGTATTCCAGCGCGTAGCTCTGGGCGATCACCGGCGGCGGCAGCTTGCCCTGCTTGCGCAGCGCCGCGAAGCCTGCCGAGAGCTGGTGCGCCACCGCCCCGCCGAGCAGGAAGCCGCGCGCCTCCGGGCCGATCACCTTGTCGATCTTCTGGCCGGTGAAGGGCAGGGTCAGCTGATCCACCGCCAGCCGGAAGCCCTGCGGGTCGGCGCAGAGCGGCGTCACGTCGCGGAACAGGATGCCCGCGTGCGGGTAGTCGGGGATCGTGCGGATATAGTCGGGGATGGTCTTGGGCAGCTTCATCGGGTGTTTCCTGTCAGGCAGCGCGGCGCAGCGTGGCGGTGAGGGCGCCCATGGCGATCAAGGCGGCACCGCCGGCGCGGGTGAGCCAGACAAGCACCGAGGGGCGGCCGATCAGCACGCGCAGCCGGTCGGCGGCCAGCGCATAGGCCAGCACGTTGAGCGCGGCAAGGGTCACGAATGTGGCCACCAGCAGTGCGAACTGCGGCAGCAGCGGCGCGCCGGTGTCGACGAACTGCGGCACGAAGGCGATGAAGAAGGCGATGCTCTTGGGGTTGAGCGCGGTCACCGCCGCGGCATGGCCGAAGACGCCGCGGGGCGTGACCTCGGCGCGCGGCACGGAGAGACCGCTTCCGGGGGCCGAGCGGAGCAGCTTCACCCCCATCCAGACGAGGTAGAGCGCGCCGATCCATTTCAGCACGGTGAAGGCGGTGGCCGAGGCCAGCACCAGCGCGCCGAGCCCCGCCAGCGACAGGCTCATCGCGGTGAAATCGCCGAGCGCCACGCCCGCTGCCGAGGCCAGCGCCACCGAGCGGCCCTTGGAGAGCGCGTAGGAGAGCACCAGCAGCACCGTCGGGCCGGGGATGAGCAGCAGCGCAACGGAGGCGGCGACAAAGGTCAGCCAGAGATCGAGGGGCATGTCGGGGTCCTGTCCTGTTCGGCGGGCAGTCTGGCGCGGCGGCGGGCGCGGGGCAACGGGGGAGCGGGGCCGCTCAGAGCACCCGGCCCGCGACGGCGTCCAGTTTCGCCAGCACCTCGGGGTCGCGGGCCGCGGGGGTGGTGATGATCGCATGCTCGAGCGCGCGGTCGCAGCCGTGGGGGCAGGCCGCGCGGGCCGCGCCGAGCAGCGCCGGCAGGCGCGAGACCAGCGCCCGGGCCTTCTCGGCGTTGCCGTGCAGCACCTTGACGATGTCCGAGACCTCCACCGCGCCATGCTCCTCGTGCCAGCAGTCGTAGTCGGTGACCATGGCCACCGAGGCGTAGCAGAGCTCGGACTCGCGGGCGAGCTTGGCCTCGGGCATGTTGGTCATGCCGATCACGTCAGCCCCCCAGCTCTCTCGGTACATGCGCGATTCCGCGAGGGTCGAGAACTGCGGACCCTCCATCGCCAGATAGGTGCCGCCATCGTGCACGGTGATCCCGGCGTCGATCGCGGCCGCGAGGGCATGGGCACCGAGCCGCGGGCAGGTGGGGTGGCCGAGCGAGACATGCGCCACGCAGCCGCTGCCGAAGAAGCTCTTCTCGCGGGCGAATGTGCGGTCGATGAACTGGTCGACGATGACGAAATCACCCGGCGCCATCTCCTCGCGGAACGAGCCGCAGGCGGAAACCGAGATCACGTCGGTCACCCCGAGCCGCTTCAGCGCGTCGATGTTGGCGCGGTAGGGCACGGTAGAGGGTGACAGCCGGTGCCCCCGCCCGTGGCGCGGCAGGAAGGCCATGGGCACCCCGTCCAGCGTCCCGGTCAGCAGCTGGTCCGAGGCATCGCCCCAGGGGGTTTCTACTGTGACCCACTTGCGATCCTCCAGCGTGTCGAGGTCATAGACCCCGGACCCGCCGATCACACCGATCATCGTCTCAGCCATGCGCGGTCTCCTTTCGCGCGCAGCCTGCCTTGCGGCGACAGCGAAGAAAAGGGGGCTCAGCCGATCAGGTCGCGGGCCCCGCGGAACAGCAGGATCAGCGACAGCAGGAACAGGAACCCCTGGATCACCCGCATGTAGAGCGCCTCGGGCAGCCAGGCGGTGAGGCGGCGCCCGGCGTAGGTGCCGGCGATCCCCGCCACCGCGAGCCCGCCGATCAGCCCCCAGTTCAGCCCGTCGAGCTGGCCGATGGCGAAATAGGCGGGCAGCTTGACGAGGTTGCCCACCGCGAAGGCGATGGCGATGGTGCCGGCGAACTCGAGTTTCGGCAGCTGCTGCGGCAGCAGGTAAGCCTGCGCCGGCGGCGCGCCGGAATGGGTGATGAAGCTGGCGATGCCGGTGGTGGCGCCCCAGAAGATCCCCGGCGCGACCCGCGCCTCGGCCTTCTCGGCGCGGCCGCGTTTCAGCCAGGTGCGCAGGCAGTACCAGAGTCCGATCGCCCCGGTGAAAAGCAGCAGCACACTTTCCGGCGTGTAGGGGGTGATCAGCGTGGCGATGCCCACGCCCAGCACGATGGAGGGCGTCAGGATCGCGAGGTTGCGCGGCGAGTAGCTGCGCCGGTAGAGCCAGACCCCGATCCAGTCGGTGACGATATAGACCGGCAGCAGCGTGGCGGCGGCCTTTACCGGGTTCATGAAGAGCGCAAGCATCGGCACCGCGATGGCGGCGGCGGAGGCCAGCCCGCCTTTCGACAGGCCGACGATCAGCGCAGCGAGGATCAGTAGAGTGGTTTCGGTCAACGTCGGGCTCCTTGCGGGTGCGCTCCTCCCCGGGAGACCAGATGGGTCGATGCCACGCGAATGCCCGTTTTGCAGGCTCACGCATGCGCGAGCGCGGACGCTCTCCTGCGCAACTGCATCAATCCGGGGCGATCTGCTGAAATCCCGCGCAGCCGGGTAGCGCTCGCGGCCCGCGTGCCTTATGGGCAAGGACGCGCGCAAACAGACCGATTGGATAGCTCCCCATGGCCAAAGCCCTCCTGGCGCGATACGCCAGCCGCATTCAGAAACCCGACCTGAGCCTGTCGCCCACGGCGCGGCTTACCCCCGCACAGATCCGCACCGACATCCTGTCCGGCCTGACCGTGGCGCTCGCGTTGGTGCCCGAGGCGGTGGCCTTCGCCTTCGTCGCCGGCGTGCACCCGCTGGTGGGTCTTTATGCCGCCTTCATGGTGGGGCTGATCACCGCGCTGATCGGTGGCCGGCCGGGGATGATCTCGGGCGCGACCGGCGCGCTGGCAGTGGTCATGGTGGCGTTGGTGGCGGATCATGGCGTCGAGTATCTCTTCGCCACGGTGGTGCTGATGGGCATCCTGCAGATCTTCGCCGGGGTCATGCACTGGGGCAAGTTCATCCGGCTGGTGCCGCACCCGGTGATGCTCGGCTTCGTCAACGGCCTCGCGATCGTCATCTTCATGGCGCAGCTGACGCAGTTCAAGGTGCCGGGCACCGCCGTGCCGGGGGTGTCGCCCGGTGAATGGCTCTCGGGTCTGCAACTGGCGATGATGCTCGGCCTCGTGGCGCTGACCATGGCGATCATCTGGCTGCTGCCCAAACTGACCAAGGTCATCCCGGCGCCGCTCGCCGGCATCGCGGTGACCGCCGCCATCGTCATCGCCTTCGGGCTGGACGTGCCGCGGGTCGGCGACATGGCCTCGATCAAGGGTCAGTTCCCGCCGTTCCACCTGCCGATGGTGCCGCTTAATCTCGAGACGCTGCAGATCATCCTGCCCTATGCGGTGATCCTCGCCGCCATCGGCCTGATCGAGAGCCTGCTGACCCTCAACCTCGTCGGCGAGATGACCGGCCAGCGCGGCGGCGCCAGCCAGGAGTGCATCGCCCAGGGGACGGCCAACGTGGTCACCGGCTTCTTCGGCGGCATGGGCGGCTGCGCGATGATCGGCCAGTCGATGATCAACGTGAAGTCGGGCGGGCGCACCCGCATCGCCGGCATCGTCGCGGCGCTCTTCCTGCTGTCGTTCATCCTCTTCGCCTCGCCGCTGATCGAGCTCATCCCGCTCGCCGCGCTGGTCGGGGTGATGTTCATGGTGGTGATCGGCACCTTCGCCTGGAACAGCCTGCGCATCCTCGCCAAGGTGCCGCTGATGGACGCTTTCGTCATCGTGCTGGTGACGGTGGTGACAGTGTTCGAGGACCTGGCCGTGGCGGTGGTCGTCGGCGTGATCGTCTCGGCGCTGGCCTATGCCTGGAACAACGCGCGTCGCATCCATGCCAAGAGCTACACGACCCCTGAGGGCGCCAAGGTCTACCAGATCCAGGGTCCGCTGTTCTTCGGCTCGAGCGACGGTTTTGCCGAGCTCTTCGACATCGAGGGAGATCCGAAGTCGGTGATCGTCGACTTCGCCGACAGCCGCGTCGTGGACCAGTCGGCGCTGCAGGCGATCGAGGCGGTGGCTGGCAAGTACGAGGCGGCGGGCAAGCGCCTGCAGCTGCGCCACCTGTCGCGCGACTGCCACCGACTGCTGACCAAGGCCGGTCACCTGGTGATCGACAGCGACGACGACCCCGATTATGCGCTGGCCGCGGACTATCACGTCCGCACGGGTATTCTCGGCGGGCACTGATCCCCGGGACAGCAGAAATGAAAGAAGGGCGCCACGGGAGATCGCGGCGCCCTTTTTTTTCGGACGGAAGGGGTCTCTGCGCCCGAGGCGCTGCGCGCCTTACCTCCGGGGTATTTTCATCTAGACGAAGGGCAGGGTCCCTGTGTTTCGTCTAGAGCCAGATACCCCCGCCGGAGGGAGGTCGGAGCGTGCCGCAGGCGGGGCGCTTGAGGGCTCAGCCCTCGAGACTGGCGCGGATCGCGCGGATGTTCTCGCCGTAGGGGGCGGGGTTCTCGACCGAGCCGCCGCGGAAGACGGCGGAGCCCGCCACCAGCACGTCGGCACCGGCCTCGACCACCAGCGGCGCGGTGACGGGGTCGACGCCACCGTCGATCTCGATGTGAATCTCGCGGTCGCCGATCATCTCGCGCATCTTGCGCACCTGGGCGATCTGGCTGTGGATGAACTTCTGCCCGCCGAAGCCGGGGTTGACGGTCATCAGGCAGACGAGATCGCAGAGATCCAGCAGCGGCGCGGCGGCTTCGACCGGCGTGCCGGGGTTGAGCGCGAGACCGGCCTTCGCGCCGCTGGCGCGGATCGCCTGCAGCGTGCGGTGGGTGTGCGCGCCGGCCTCGAGGTGGGCGGTGATGATGTCTGCGCCGGCGTCCGCGAAGGCCTCGATATAGGGATCGACCGGGGCAATCATCAGGTGCACGTCCATCACCGTCGAGATATGCGGGCGGATCGCCTTCACCAGCGGCGGGCCGAAGGTGAGGTTGGGCACGAAATGCCCGTCCATCACGTCGACGTGGATCCAGTCGGCGCCCTGTGCCTCGACGGCGCGGATCTCGGCACCGAAGTTGGCAAAATCGGCGGAGAGGATCGAGGGGGCGATCTTCACGGTGCGGTCGAAGGTCTCGGGCAGGGGCATGGCGGCAGCATCTCCAGTTAAGATGCGCCGCGCCTTATCAGTATCCCGCGCCCCGGTCCACAAGATGCAGCAGGGGCGCACCCGTGACGCCGCGCCGCACGTTCTCGGCAATCACCCGCGAGGCCGAATCCGCCCGGGTCTCTGCGGCGATATGCGGGGTGACGGTCACCTTGGGATGCGCCCAGAACGGGTGGTCCTGCGGCAGCGGCTCGACGCGAAAGACGTCGAGCGTGGCGTGGCCGACCTGGCCGCTGTCGAGCGCTGCGAGCAGGGCCTCGTCGTCGATCAGCGGGCCGCGGCCGGGATTGATGATCGCGGCGCCGGGGGCAAGGAGCGCGAGCTGCGCGGCGCCCAGGGTATTCTCGGTCTGCGGGGTGGAGGGCAGCAGCAGCACGACGATCTGCGCTCCACTGAGCGCCTCGGCCAGACCCTCGGCCCCCGAGAGGCAGCGGATCCCCTCGATCTCCCGCGGGGTGCGGCTCCAGCCGGTGACCGGAAAGCCGATCTGTGCCAGCTGCCGGGCGCAGGCACGGCCCAGCATGCCGAGGCCGAGCACGGTAACCGGGCGCTCGCGCGCCAGCGGCGGCGCCTTGCCTTCCCAGCGATGCTCTGGGTTCACGATATGCGCGTCCATGCCGAGGTGATGGCGCAGGGCGTGGCCAGTGACATATTCCACCATGCCCTGGGTCAGCCCCTCTTCGTCGACCATGCGCGTCAGCGGCACCGTGAGCTTGTCGTTGCCGACGATCTTCTCGACCCCGGCCCAGAGGCTCAGCACCGCCTTGAGCTTCGGAAAGCCGGTGAAGTCGGTCAGGCCGGAGCTGGGCGCGTAGACGATGTACTCGACCTCCTCGGCGGGGATGTCGCGGGAGAGGCGGTAGTCGATCCCCGCGACATCCAGCGCCTCGGTGAGCGGCGCGCGGTACTCGTCCCAGCTGTCCTGCGGGGCGGCGAAGAGGATCGTCGTGGTCATGGAAGTCCTTGCGAAGTCTAGCGTGGCCTGTGGATGTGGGCACTCTGCACGAGGCCGAAGGCGATCATCAACACCAGCATGGCCGAGCCGCCGTAGCTGACCATCGGCAGCGGCACGCCGACCACCGGGGCAAGGCCCATGACCATCGACATGTTGACCGCGAAGTAGAGGAAGAAGGTCAGCCCGATGCCCAGCGTCAGCAGCGAGGAGAAGCGGTCACGGTTGCGCAGCGCGGCAAAGATGCAGAACAGCAGGATCAGCACGTAGAGCACCAGCAGCGACATGCCCCCGACGAAGCCGAACTCCTCGGCCAGCGTGTTGAAGATGAAGTCGGTGTGCTTCTCGGGCAGGAAGTTCAGCCGCGACTGGGTGCCCTGCATGAAGCCGCGCCCGGTCCAGCCGCCCGAGCCCATGGCGATCTTGGCCTGGGTGATGTGGTAGCCCGCGCCGAGCGGATCGGTGGAGGGATCGAGGAAGGTGTCGATGCGGCGGAACTGATAGTCCTTCAGCAGCTGCCAGTCGGTGCCGCGCGACTCGAAGACCGTGAACACCGTGCCGACCCCGGCGGCGATCACCACGGCGAAATAGGCCCAGTGCACCCCGGCAAGGAACATGATCAGCCCGCCGCCGATCATCAGCAGCAGCGCCGTTCCGAGGTCGGGCTGGATCAGCGTCAGCCCGGTGGGCACCATGATCAGGATGATCGGCATCAGAACCCAGAGCGGCCGCGAGGTCTTCTTCAGCGGCAGCCAGTCATAGTAGGCGGCCAGCACCATCACCAACGCGATCTTCATCAGCTCCGAGGGCTGCAGGCGCATGAAGCCGATGTCGATCCAGCGTTGCGCGCCCATGCCGACCGTGCCGAAGAGCTCCACCGCCACCAGCAGGCCGAGCGAGCCGAGATAGGCCAGCACGGACAGGTTGCGCCACAGCCAGATTGGCACCATGGCGGTGATGAACATCGCCGCGAGGCCAAGACCGAAGCGTTTCATCTGCGGCTCGGCCCAGGTGTCGAGCCGTCCGCCGGCCACCGAGTAGAGCATCAGGAAGCCGACGCAGGCCACGGCGGTCAGCAGGATCACCAGCGGCCAGTTGATGTAGAGCACCTTGCGCCAGCCGGTGGGCGTGGTCTTGACCGTGTACTCGAGATAGCTCACGCGCGCCCCCGGGCCTGTTCCGCACGCTCGAGGCGCTCGCGGGTGAGCCGCTCCTGCAGCTCCTTGATCTTCTCGTGATCCGACGAGGGGTAGGCGTCCAGCGGCGGCGTGCCGCCGTAGAGCGCCTGCAGCGCCACGTCCCGCACGATGGGGGCCGCCGCCGAGGAGCCGCCGCCGCCGTGCTCGACGACCACCGAGACCGCGACGCGCGGCGCGTTCACCGGCCCGAAGCCCACGAAGAGCGCGTGGTCGCGCTCGATCCAGGGCACGTCCTCGTTGCTGACCACGCGGTTGCGCACCTGTGCGGTGCCCGACTTGCCCGCGAGCTCGTAGCCTTCGGCCACCGAGCGCGAGCGGTAGCCGGTGCCGCGCGCGGTGTTCATCACCGACGACATGCCCTTGCGCACCCAGCGCAGGTGGTTGGGGTTGATGTCCAGCTCCTCGCCGCCGACGATCTCTGGCTCGACGCCGTCGATGGTCTTGACCAGCCGCGGGTGAACCGCGCGGCCGGTGGCGATGCGGGCGGTCATGACCGCCAGCTGAAGCGGTGAGGTCAGCACGAAGCCCTGTCCGATCGAGGCGTTCACCGTGTCGCCGATCAGCCAGCCCTTGCCGCGCTCGCGCTGCTTCCAGTCCTTGTCAGGCATGATGCCCGAGGTGATCGCCGACATCGGCACATCCGGCGCGATGCCGAGCCCGAGCCGCCGACCGACATCCGCGATGCGGTCGATGCCCACCTTCATGGCGACGTCGTAGAAGAAGACGTCGCAGCTCTGCTGTAGCGCCTGTTCGAGCGTCAGATGGCCATGGCCCGCGCGCTTCCAACAGTGGAAGCGGCGCGAGCCGACCTCCAGGTGACCCGGGCACCAGACGGTGTCGTCGGGAGAGAGCACCCCGGCCTCGAGCGCCGCCAGAGCGGTGACCATCTTGAAGGTCGAACCCGGCGGGTAGGCATCCTGAACGGTCTTCGACGCCAGTGGACGGTGATCGTTCTCGCGCAGGATCGCGTAGTCGGGCACCGAAATGCCGCGCACGAATTTGTTGGGGTCGAACGACGGCGCCGATGCGATGGCCAGCAGATCGCCCTTCTCCACGTCCATGACGACGCAGGAGGCGGACTCATGTCCGAGCCGCGCCTGCACGTAGTCCTGCAGGTCCGCATCGATGGTCAGCTGGATATCGGCGCCATTGTCGCCCTCGCGCCGGTCGAGCTCGCGCATCACCCGGCCCACGGCGTTTACCTCGACCCGCTTGGCGCCGGCCTTGCCGCGCAGCTGCTCCTCGTATTTGGCTTCCACGCCGACCTTGCCGATCTGGAAGCGCGGGATGCGCAGCACCGGTTCCGGGTCTTCGTAGCGTTCGAGATCGCGCTCCGAGACCGGTCCGACATAGCCCACCACATGCGCGAAGTTTCCGTGGTCGGGATAGAAGCGCGACAGGCCGACCTCGGGCGTCACGCCGGGCAGGGCAGGGGCGTTGACCGCGACACGGCTGATCGATTCCCAGCTCACCCGGTCGGCGATGGTGATCGGCAGGAAGGGAGCGGAGCGGCGCATCTCGGCCAGCGCGCGGTTGAGCTCGTCCTCGTCCAGTTCGACAAGCGCCGAGAGCTTGGCGATGACCTCCTCCACGTCGCCGGCATCCTCGCGCACGAGGGTGATGCGGTAGGTCGGGGTGTTCTCGGCGATCACCTGGCCCTTGCGGTCGAAGATGCGACCGCGGCTCGGCGGGATCAGCCGCATGTTGATGCGGTTTTCCTCGGCCAGAAGGCGGAATTCGTCGGCCTGATCGACCTGCATGTGATGCATCCGCAGGCCCAGCATTCCGGCAAAACCCAGCTGCGCGCCGCCCAGCAGCAGGGCGCGGCGCGAGATGCGGCGCCAGCTGTCGGAGCTTTCCTTCGGGGTACGTCTCACATCGGCCTCCTCACATCGGCCTTCCGGCATGGTCGAAGTCGCCCGGCGCCATCCGCCGCACGCCGAACAGCCCCTGCGAGAGGATGACGACCAGAGGATAGCAGATCACCGTCGTGGCGTATCGCATGAGCGCAAGGAAAGAGGTTCCTTCGGGCACGATCAAGAGCCCCAGCACCAGCCGGTACAGGATCGTGATCACCGCCAGGACCACGGCGATGGTGATCCACTCCATCAGGAAGGTCGACTCGCGCCGGGGGCGGTCGCGGTTCTTCAGCGACTCGGTGGCCATGAGCACCAGCACCGCCCAGAGACCTGGGGGGCGCTGGAACAGCAGGTCAGCCAGCAGCATCACCCCGGCGACCAGCAGCGCGGGCACGTAGTCGGGCCGGCGCAACGCCCAGGCAAAGCACATTGCGGTCAGCACGTCGGGTCCGGCGTAGGCGGCCGGCACCAGGTCGAGCGGCAGCAGGTGGTAGAAGATCAGCCCGAAAGTCAGCGCCACGAAGGTGGCGCGCATCAGCCAGACCTTGGTCGGGCGGCTGCTCTCAGCCATTTCCGGCCTCCGCGGAGCTGCCGGTGTCCGCATCGCTGAGCGGCGGAACCGTGGGGTCGGTCTCGGCCTCGGGTTGCGGCGCTTCGGGGGGAGTCTCCGGCAGGATCAGCCCGGAGGGTGTGCTGACCCGCCGCGCGCCATGGTCGCGCAGCACGCGCAGGAATTCCAGCCGCTCGTAATCGGCGGCAAGCCGCACCCGCAGGCGTCCGCCCGGATCCTGCGCCACCTGACCGATCAGCAGGCCCGGCGGAAACACCTCGCCGTCGCCCGAAGTGACGATGCGGTCGCCGGGCTTCACCAGGTCGGGGTTCTCGAGGAAATCGATGGGCGGATTCGCCGAGTTGTCGCCGACCACCATGGCGCGCTGTCCCGAGGGCTGGATGGTGGCGGGAATGCGGCTGGTGGCATCGGTCAGCAGGATGACCCGGGCCGTGTTGTTGCCCACCCCCGAGATGCGCCCGACAAGGCCGATGCCGTCCATCGTGGCCCAGCCGTCGACGATGCCGTCGCGGCTGCCCACGTTGATCAGCACCGACTGACGGAAAGGCGAGCCGCTGTCGGCCAGCACCACGCCGGTGATATAGGTCAGCCGCGGATCGAGCTGAACGTTGTTGAGATCGCGCAGCTTGGCGTTTTCCTGCTCGAGCTGCAGCGCGGCCTCTTTCCAGGCGGTCATGCGCCGCAGCTCGCGGCGCAGTTCCTGGTTCTGTTCGTGGATGCGCTGGTAGGACTGGAAGTCGCGCAGGATCGTCACCGCGCCGGTCACAGGCGCCATGGCCCAGTCGAAGCCGGGCATCAGCGTGTCGATCACCTGAGCGCGAAACCGTTCAACCCGTGGGCTGTCGATCCGCCACAGGATGAAGAGCCCGGTCAGGCACAGGATAAGCACCGCCAGAAGCAGGCGCTTCAGCGGGGCCGAGTAATCTTCGCTGTTCGTGCCGTGTTTCGCCATCGGGTCTCTGCGTGTGGCCTCCGAGGCGCGCGCGCCTCACGGGGTGTGCAGGGCGGGGGCGGGGATGGCCCCGCTCCCGCCCCGGACTATGCCGCAGCCGGAATGATCCCGAAAGGGATCAGCTGTCGTAATCGATCGCGTGTTGCAGCTGCTTTTCGTATTCCAGCGCCTTGCCGGTGCCGAGTGCCACGCAGTTGAGGCTTTCCTCGGCGATCGACACGGCCAGGCCGGTCTGCTCACGCAGGGCAAGGTCGAGATCGCCCAGCAGCGCGCCGCCGCCGGTCAGCATGACGCCGCGGTCGACGATGTCGGCGGCCAGATCCGGTGGGGTCGCCTCGAGCGCGGACATCACCGCCTCGCAGATCGCCTGCACCGGCTCGGCCAGCGCCTCGGCCACCTGGGCCTGGCTGATCTCGGTTTCCTTCGGCACGCCGTTCAGCAGGTCGCGGCCGCGGATCTGCATCGAGCTGCCGCGCCCGTCGTCGGGCATGCGAGCGGTGCCGATGGAGGTCTTGATGCGCTCGGCGGTGGCATCGCCCACCAGCAGGTTCTGCTGGCGGCGCAGGTAGTTGACGATGGCCTCGTCCATGCGGTCGCCGCCGACGCGGATCGAGCGCGCGTAAACGATGTCACCCAGCGAGAGCACGGCCACCTCGGTGGTGCCGCCGCCGATGTCGACGACCATGTTGCCGGTCGGATCGGTGATCGGCATGCCCGCGCCGATGGCCGCGGCGATCGGCTCGGCGATGAGGCCGGCCTTGCGCGCGCCGGCGCTCAGCACCGACTGGCGGATCGCCCGCTTCTCGACCGGCGTGGCGCCATGCGGCACGCAGACGATGATCTTCGGCTTCGAGAAGGTCGAGCGCTTGTGCACCTTGCGGATGAAATGCTTGATCATCTCTTCCGCGGTATCGAAGTCCGCGATGACGCCTTCGCGCATCGGCCGGATGGCTTCGATCGAGCCGGGGGTGCGCCCCAGCATGAGCTTTGCATCCTCGCCGACGGCCAGCACCTTCTTGACGCCGTCCTTGACGTGATAGGCCACAACCGACGGTTCGGACAGAATGATTCCGCGACCTTTCACGTAGACCAGCGTGTTCGCCGTGCCGAGGTCGATGGCCATGTCCGCCGAGAAGGCGCCCATGAGTCTGTCCAGTCCAAACATTAAGTGTCCCGCCCCAGAAATACGCGTTTTGGCCCTCGACTCCCCGTGAGCGAAGGCTCGGGTCTTATAGGGTCCTACGGCGCGGCAAAAAAGCCCCCACCCGGCGCAAATGCGCGTGAAATCGCGTGTGGAGTCTTGATGTCGCACATGTGAGCAGGCGGCGGGCCGCGACTCGCAGGTGAACCTCGGGGCGCAATCCTCGGCATTTGCTGGCGAAAGGGGCGCGGGGGGTGCGTCCGTCCCTTGCCCTGTTTCGCACGACAACGCGAGCCGCTCCGTGGCGTCAACCTGCTGGCGTCAAAGCCTAATATTCAGGCAGCCTATTCGGGCAATGCCCCTGTCAGCACGTAGCGCAGCGTGGCGACCACCTCCTCGGGCTCGCGGGTCACCGCCAGCGCCGCGGCATCGACCTCCTTGAGCGCGTGATCGTGCTCGGGGCGCTGCAGGATGATCAGCGACTTGCCGAGCGCGGCGGCATAGCCGGCGTCGAAGGCGGCGTTCCACTGTTTGTACTGCTCGCCGAAACGCACCACGACCACATCCGCATCGGCGATCGCCTTGCGGGTGCGGATGGCGTTCATCTTCGCGCCCTTGTTGTCGTGCCAGAACTTGCTGTCCTCGGCGCCGAGGATCGCGACGCCGCAATCGTCGCTGGCCGCATGGTCGGTGACCGGCGCGCTGAAGGTCACGTCCAGCCCCTGTGCACCCTCGATGATGCGCTCGCGCCAGTCGGTGTGAATCTCTCCCGAGAGGTAAACATTCAGTCCCATGCGGTGTCCCTTCCGTGTCCTTCTTTGCCGCGCAACCTAGGCACTGACGGGCGCGAGACAACCGCAAAGGTGGCGGATCGGACTCAGAACTCGTGCCGGTAGGAGACGCCCAGCTTCTGCTCGTCGCCGAAATCATTGTCGATGTAGGAGCCGAAGAGCGCCACCGTGTCGGCTTCGGTCAGGTGGTAGGAGAGGCCGCCGCCCAGCGAGATGCCGGTGAAGTCATCCGAGCCGCGCGTGTAGATGCCGCCGGTCATGAAGGTGAGCTTTTCGTTGAAGGGACGGATCGCGAACATGCCGAGATAGCCGCTGTTGTTGCTGACCTCGACGTCGAAGGTCTCGTGCAGCTCGAGGCTGGTCACGGCGACCGTGCCCTCGCTGTAGGTGTATCCGAAGGGGGTGAAGAGCTGCCACTTGCCGGTCTTCAGACCCATGGCGGTCAGCGGGACGAAGCCGCCGAGCGAGTAGCGGGTCTGTTCCGAGCCGTTGTCGAACTCGTTCTTGCCGGCCGAGAAGGTCAGGATGCCGAACGAAAAGAGGTAGGAGGCCCCCAGCGACCATTGCCCGCTTTCCGAGATGCGCGCGTTGACCTTTGTCACCGGACCGAAGGCCAGCGAGCCGGAGATCGAGAATTCGTCGGAATAGGAAAACCCCGCCTTGGTGGCGATCTTGGTGGGGTCTTCCGCAGCCTTTTCCTGCTGCGCGGCCAGCGGCCCCGCGGCTATCAGGCCGATCAGGGCGCCGAAGGCGCAGCGCCGTAAGGTGCGCGCGGGCGCGGGTGAAGCCGCGGATGAGAGAGCGGATGAAGGTTCGAATGCGGATCTGGTCACGAGAGTGCCCCTAGCGAAATACCTGCGGGAATAGATCGGTCCGGTTGCCTGAGCGGTGCAGGTCCGGGGAAATGCCTGCAGCCATACTAAGGCGGGAAAGATAAACGACAAGCACCAGTTAGAGTGGAGCGAAACTCTGCCCGCGGGGTGTCGCCAGAGAGGTGCGTCGGTCTTTCGGCGCGCCCTCGATGGTCGAAGATCGCTGGGATCGCGCTGCGTTGCGCCCTCTGGCCGGATCGTCGCGTTGTCGGGACTCATGGAAGTTCCCGGTCATCGCCGCGTGCCGGTGCTTGCTCAGTCTCCCGCCGACCATTTTCCCGATTCCAGTGATGGTCAGCCCGAGTGCCACGAAGTCCGCGCAGAACCTCTCGACGACGGCCGCTCAGGTAGCGGGCGCGTGGTTCGCCCGGGACCCGGGGGGCGCGGGCAGCAACTTCGGAAGTCTGCATCGCAGGATGGTGGAACAGGGGGGCATGCGTCGACCATCTTGCGGGCGGGTTCGCGAAAAGTAAGCGCCAGGCGCACTTTATCGGGTTCCACGGCGAAGGAACGCCCGGTTTTCCGTGGCGTCACCGGGCCAAACATGCCACCTCTGAGTTCGGAAACGGCCGGGCGGCCCGGCAGTGTGGGGCTAGGAAGCAGAATACATGATTCAGGAATTCAAGGACTTCATCGCCAAGGGCAACGTCATGGACATGGCGGTCGGCATCATCATCGGCGCCGCCTTCACCGCCATCGTGAAATCGCTCGTGGGAGACATCTTCAACCCGATCATCGCGCTGTTCACCGGCGGCATCGATTTCTCGGGCTGGTTCTACGCGCTCGACGGCGGCGACTATGCCTCGCTCGCGGCGGCGCAGGAGGCCGGCGCGCCGGTCTTCGCCATCGGCAGCTTCCTCATGGCGGTGATCAACTTCTTCATCATCGCCTTCGTGGTCTTCATGCTGGTGAAGACCGTCAACCGTATCAAGTCGGCGGCGGAAAAGCCCGACGAGGTGGCCCCCGAGGTCAAGACCGGCCCGTCCGAACTCGATATCCTGATCGAGATTCGTGACGCGCTGAAGAAGTGAACTGAGTTGCGCATTCTGCAGGCCCGCCATGCAGGCCCGGAGTCCGATGCGGGTTCCGGGTTGCGGGGGTCGGGCGAGTTCTCTAAGTCGCCCGGACCCCTCCGGAGACCCAGCATGACACGCAGCGTGAAAATCGCCATCGGCAGCGTATTCGTCGGCATTCTCGTGCTTGCGATCAAGACCCTGGCCTGGTGGCTGACCGGCTCGGTGGCGCTGATGTCGGACGCGCTGGAGAGCATCGTCAACGTCGCCACGGCGCTGGCGGCACTGCTCGCGATTCACATCGCCGCGCAGCCGGCGGATGCCGACCACCCCTTCGGCCATCACAAGGCCGAGTATTTCAGCGCCGTGCTCGAGGGCGTGCTGATCGTTGTCGCGGCGGTGCTGATCCTGCGCGAGGCCTGGGGGGCCTGGCTGCAGCCGGAGCCGATCCAGCAGGTCGGCATGGGTCTGATCATCAACCTCTCGGCCGGCGTCCTCAACGCGGTCTGGTGCTTCGTTCTCCTGCGCGAGGGGCGCAAGCTGAATTCGCCGGCCCTGGTCGCCGATGGCAAGCACCTGCTGACCGATGTCTTCTCCTCGGCTGGCGTCGCCATCGGTGTCGGCGCGGCGGTGCTGACCGGCTGGCTCTGGCTCGACGCAGCCCTGGCGGCGCTGGTGGCGGTGAACATCCTTTGGTCGGGCTGGCAGGTGATCCGCGGCTCGGTCGGCGGGCTGATGGACGCGGCGGTGCCCGAGGAGGATCTCTCGGAGATGCGCGCGATCATCTCCGCCAACGCCGAGGGCGCGGTCGAGGCGCATGACCTGCGGTCGCGCCGCGCCGGACAGGCGGTGTTCCTCGAATTCCACCTCGTGGTGCCGGGCGATATGACCGTGGATTGCGCGCATGAGATCTGCGACCGCATCGAGCACGCGCTGCAAGACGCGATCGCCGGCTGCCGGGTGACCATCCACGTTGAGCCGGAGCACAAGGCAAAGCACTCGGGAATCGTGGTGCTCTGATCCCGGGGCGGCAGGGGGCGCTGCCCCCAGCTGCCTGCGGCAGCTTTCCCCGGCGTATTTTCAAAGAGAAGAAGGGGCGGGCGCTATTGGCGGCCCGCCCCTCTTCTTGTCGCTTCAGGTCTTGGTGCCCCGGCCCTTTTCGCGATGTGGCGCCGGTCAGGCGGCCAGGGCCTTTTCGATGCTTTCCAGCGGCAGGTTCAGCGCGCGGGCGACGGCGGCATTGGTGATCTGCCCGTCGTGCACGTTGAGTCCAGCCTGCAGGTGCGGGTCCTCGGCGCAGGCGACGCGCCAGCCTTTGCCGGCGAGCGCCAGCATGAAGGGTAGGGTGGTATTGCCGAGCGCCAGCGTCGAGCTGCGCGGCACCGCGCCGGGCATGTTGGCGACGCAATAGTGCTGGATCCCGTCGACGGTGTAGACCGGGTCCTGGTGGGTGGTGGCCTTCGAGGTCTCGAAGCAGCCGCCCTGGTCGATCGCCACGTCCACCAGCACCGCGCCGGGCTTCATGGTCCCGAGCTGCGCACGGCTCACCAGCTTCGGCGCGGCGGCGCCGGGGATCAGCACCGCGCCGATCACCATGTCTGCCTCGGCCAGAAGCTCTGCCACCGCGCCCTCTGTCGAGTAGCGGTTCTTGAACAGGCTGCCGAAGGTCTCGTCGAGCTGGCGCAGGCGCGGCAGCGAGCGGTCGAGCACGGTGACATCCGCGCCCATGCCCGCAGCGATGCGCGCCGCATGGGTGCCGACGACGCCGCCGCCCAGCACCACCACGTTGGCCGGGCCGACGCCGGGCACGCCGCCCATCAGCACGCCGCGGCCGCCATTGGCCTTCTGCAGCGACCAGGCGCCCATCTGCGGCGCGAGACGGCCCGCAACCTCGGACATCGGCGCCAGCAGCGGCAGCCCGCCGCGCGCGTCGGTCACCGTCTCATAGGCGATGCAGGTTGCGCCGGACTCGATCAGGTCCTGTGTCTGCTCGGGGTCCGGGGCGAGGTGCAGGTAGGTGAACAGAAGCTGGCCGCGCGAGAGCTGCTTGCGCTCGACCGCCTGCGGCTCCTTCACCTTGACGATCATCTCGGCCTCGGCCCAGATCTCCTCGGCGGTGGCGGCGATGCGGGCTCCCGCGGCGGTGTAATCCTCGTCGGAGAAGCCGGCACCGAGGCCCGCGCCCTGCTGCACGATCACCTCGTGGCCATGGCTCGCCGCCTCGCGCGCCGCATTGGGCGTGATGCCAACGCGGTATTCCTGCGGTTTGATCTCTGTCGGGCAACCGATTTTCATGATAGCACCTCCTCCTGGCCCCTTCGGGCGTCTTTTGATGACACCAGATTGCGCCTGCCCGCGTGCAATTTCCTTGCTGAAGTGTCCCGTCCAAAGCGCTATTGGGGGGAGAATCTTCGACCAAAGCCCCGAGTTTTCGAAAGACCACGCATGCAACTCGACGATACCGACCGGCGCATCCTGCGCGCGCTGCAGAAGCAGGGCCGCATGTCCAACGCCGAGCTGTCGGAAAAGGTGAACCTTTCGGCCTCCGCCTGCCATCGGCGGGTGCAGCGGCTAGAGGCCGAGGGCTACGTGAAGGATTACGTGGCGCTGCTCAACGCGCGCAAGCTGGGGCTCGCGAGCACGGTCTTCGTCGAGATCCGTCTCAGCGCGCAGGCCGACGAGGTTCTGGATGCCTTCGAGAAGGCCGTGGCGCGGGTGCCGGCGGTTCTGGAATGTCACCTGATGGCGGGCACGGCGGATTACATCCTCAAGGTTGTCGCCGAGGACACCGAGGATTTTGCCCGCATCCACCGCCAATACCTGACCCGCCTGCCGGGCGTGGCGCAGATGCAGTCGAGCTTCGCGCTGCGCACCGTGTTCAAGACCACCGCCCTGCCGCTCTAACATCCCTGCGCCGCCATGACGCCTTGCCGCGCCGAGGCGCCCTGACTACCGTTGGGGCGGAGTGAGGAGCCGGGAGGGAATATGGCGTTCGATCATGTGATTGTCGGCGCGGGCAGCGCCGGATGCGTGCTGGCCAAGCGGCTGGCCGAGGGCGGGCGGCGGGTGCTGCTGCTCGAGGCGGGCGGGCGCGACAACTACCACTGGATCCATATCCCGATGGGGTATCTCTACTGCATCGGCAACCCGCGCACCGATTGGTGCTACCGAACCGCCGAGGAGAAGGGACTGAACGGCCGCTCGCTGATCTACCCGCGCGGCAAGGTGCTGGGCGGCTGCTCCTCGATCAACGGCATGCTCTACCTGCGCGGGCAGGCGGCGGATTACGATGGCTGGCGGCAGATGGGGCTCACCGGCTGGGGCTGGGACGACGTATTGCCCTTCTTCAAGAAATCCGAGGATTACGTCGACGGCCCCTCCGACGCGCATGGCGCGGGCGGCGAATGGCGGGTGGAGAACCAGCGCCTGCACTGGGAGATTCTCGACGACTGGATGAAGGCTGCCGAGGCCGAGGGCATTCCGCGGGTGGATGACTTCAACACCGGCGATAACGAGGGCGTCAGCTACTTCCGGGTGAACCAGCGTAACGGCTGGCGGATGAACACCGCCAAGGCCTTCCTGCGGACCACCCGCAGCGAGCGGCTGAAGGTGGAAACGCAGGCCCATGTCACCCGCCTGCTCATCGAGGGGCGGCGGGTGGTCGGTGTCGAATACGAGCAGGGTGGCCAGCGCCACCAGGTGCGGCCCGGGGGCGAGGTGATCCTTTCGGCAGGGGCGGTGAACTCGCCGCATCTCCTGCAGCTTTCAGGGATCGGCCCGGCCGAGCACCTGCGCGAACACGGCATCGACGTGGCGCTGGATGCGCCCGAGGTGGGCGGCAACCTCCAGGACCACCTGCAGCTGCGCTGCGCCTGGCGACTGACCGGGGCCAAGACGTTGAACACGCTGGCCAGCACGCTCTTCGGGAAGGGCAAGATCGGCCTCGACTACGTGCTGCGCCGGCGCGGGCCGATGTCCATGGCACCCTCGCAGCTCGGCGCCTTTTCGCGCTCGCGCGAGGGGCTGGCATCGGCGGACCTCGAGTACCACGTGCAGCCGCTCTCGCTGGAGGCCTTCGGCCAGCCGCTGCACAATTTCCCGGCCATGACCGCCAGCGTCTGCAACCTGCGCCCCGAGAGCCGGGGCACCGTGCGGCTGGCGTCCGGCGACAGCCGCGCCGCGCCGGTGATCGCGCCCAATTACCTCTCGACCGAGGGCGACCGGCGGGTGGCCGCCGATGCGATCCGGCAGGTGCGGCGGATCATGGGGCAGGCCCCGATGGCCCGCTACGACCCCGAGGAGCTGAAGCCCGGCCTGCAGTTCGAGACGGAAGAGGAACTGCACCGCGCCGCCGGAGAAGTTGGCACGACGATCTTTCACCCCGTGGGCACCGTGCGCATGGGCGCCGAGGAGGCCGCGCCGCTCGATCCGCAGCTGCGTTTCCGCGGACTCGAGGGGCTGCGCGTGGTCGATGCCAGCGTCATGCCGCGGATCACTTCGGGCAACACCAATGCGCCGACCATCATGATCGCGGAGAAGGCGGCGGAGATGATCCTGCAATGAAGCTCTGCTGGGCCGGCGGAACCGTGCTATGCTCGGGCGTGTTTGACACTCAAGACTTTGCCCGAAGCATTTGGAGACAGCCGATGAAAGCCTTTTCACCGATCGCCGCCACGATCCTTTCGCTGAGTTTCGCCGCCCCGGCGCTGGCCGGAGACTTCACCGTCTACGAAGGGGCGCCTGCGGACCGCGAGGTAGACGACAGCCGCTACTTCTCGCGGCTCGACCTGAACAGGGACGGCGTTCTGACGTGGTCGGAGCTGGTTGCCGCCTTCGGGGATGGTGCTTTCGACGCGATCATGGCCTTCGATGCCAATGCCGACCGGAAAATCACCCGGACAGAGATGCGCGCCTATACTGACCTCGGCACCGGCAAGCCTGCGGGGCTGCTGCACGAGAGCGTGCGCGGCTGACTTAGGTCGAAGGCTGACAGAGGTCGCAGAGGGGGCGCAGCCCCCTCACCGTTGCGCGCCTCACCCGCGGGATATTTTCGCCTAAGCGAAGACGAAGACTGAGTACGCGAAGTCAGGTGAAGGACAGCGCGGCCCTTACTTCTTCTGGATCAAATTATCTCCGCCGGAGGCAGGCCAGCGCGGCCTTCCGGCGGTGCCTCAGTCCTGCTTGGGCTTGTCGTCGTACTGACCGGAGAGGATGCGCTGGGCGTCGCCCTCGGGGTCGTCGTATTGCCGGGACTTCACCGTGAAGACGAAAAAGCCCAGGCCAAGTCCGCCGAGGATCAGCGAGATCGGGATGAGATAGGCGAGGATGTTCATCGGGAGCCCTTCAGGCGGAGCGCGTTCAGCGAGACGGTGATCGAGGAGGCCGACATGGCCAGCGCCGCGATCAGCGGCGAGCACAGTCCGGCGACGGCCAGCGGCACGGCGATCACGTTGTACCAGGTGGCGATGGCGAAGTTCTGTCGGATGCGTTTTGTCGCCTTGCCAGCCACCGCCAGCGCGCCGGGGATCGGCGCGAGGGATCGGCCCAGCAGCACGATGTCCGAAGCGGTGCGCGCCGCATCCAGCGCCGAGGCCGGGGAGATAGAGACATGGGCGCCGGCCAGCGCCGCCGTGTCATTGAGCCCGTCGCCGACCATCAGAACGTGCCTGCCTTGGTCCGCGAGGGACTTGATCCGCGCCGCCTTGTCCTGCGGCAGCGCCTCGGGGATCCACTGCGGGATCTGCAGCCGCGAGGCCAACGCCTCGACCGCAGCCACGCTGTCGCCGGAGATCAGGACCACCTTCTTGCCCATCCCGATGAGTGCCTCGACCGTCTCTTCGGCGCCGTCGCGCAGGCTGTCCTCGAAACAGAAAGGCTGTGCGGGACCCTCGCCGATGCGCAGCCAGGCGGCGGTGGTTGCGCTCTGGCCGCCGCCAACCCAGGCGGCCCGGCCGAGCCGCACCTGCTGGCCGCCCCAGAGCGCTTCGGTGCCGTGGCCGGGCACCTCGGTGACGCCGGTGACCTCGGCGGGGTCGATGCCGGCGGCGCGCAGGGCGGAGGTCAGCGAGACCGAAAGCGGGTGGGAGGAGCCTTCGGCGAGGGCGAGGGCGATCTGCAGGTCGTGGCGGGTGAAATCGTCGCGGTTGGTCAGCGTCGGGGTGCCCGCGGTCAGCGTCCCGGTCTTGTCGAAGACCACCGTGTCCACTTCCGCCAGCCGCTCCAGCGCGGTGCCGTCCTTGATCAGCAGGCCCTGCTTGAAGAGCCGCCCCGAGGCGGCGGTGGTCACCGCGGGCACCGCAAGGCCGAGCGCACAGGGGCAGGTGATGATCAGCACCGCGGCGGCGATGTTGAGGGCGACGCGGAAATCGCCGGACCAGGCCAGCCACCCGAGGAAGGCCAGCGCGGCAAGGATATGCACGCCCGGCGCGTAGAGCTTCGCGGCCTTGTCGGCGAGCGGCGTGTAGTTCTCGCGGCCCGATTCCGCCACCGCGACAAGATCGGCCATGCGGTGCAGCGAGGTGTCGCGGCCCACCGCCGAGGCGCGGACTACCAGCGGGCCGGTGAGGTTCACCTCGCCCGCGCTGACTTGCTGGCCGGGGGCGGCGTAGACGGGCAGGGTCTCGCCGGTCAGCAGCGAGCGGTCGAGCTCGGATTGGCCCTCGCAGATCTCGCCGTCGACGGGCATCCGGCCGCCGGGGCGCACGCGGATCAGGTCGCCGGTGCGCAACTCGGAGGCGGGCACCTGCTCCTCGCCCGTTTCAGTGAGCCGCCAGGCGCGGGGCACCTCCAGCGCCGAGAGTTCCTCGGCGGCGGAGCGCGCGATGGCCCGGGTCCGGTGGTCGAGGTAGCGCCCGGTGAGCAGGAAGAAGGTCAGCGCGATGGCCGCGTCGAAATAGGCGTGCTCGCCCGACAGCATCGTCTCCCAGAGCGAGGTGACGATGGCCAGCAGGATTGCCAGCGAGATCGGCACGTCCATGTTGAGATGCCCGGCGCGCAGCGCGGTCCAGGCGTTGCGGAAGAAGGGTTGGGCGGAGAAGGCGATGGTCGGGAGCACGATGGCCGCCGAGACCCAGTGGAAGAGATCGCGCGTCGGCCCCTCGGCGCCCGACCAGACGGCGATCGACAGCAGCATGACGTTCATCGCGGCAAAGCCCGCGACGGCAAGGCGCATCAAGAGGTCGCGCCCGGCCTTGTCGGTGGCGGTGGCCGCAAGCGTGCCGGCGTCGAGCTCATGCGCCTCGTAGCCCGCCGCCTCGACCACGGGGATCAGCTCTTCGGCGGTGATCTGCGGTTCGGCCTCGATGCGCACGCGCTTCTGGCTGAGGTTGACCCGGGCGCTGCGCACTCCGGGTACCTGCTCGAGCGCGGTTTCGACCGCGGTCATGCAGGCGGCGCAATGGATGGTCGGCAGTGAAAGCGCCAGCCGTGCCTCCTGCGGCTGCGCGCGCTCGGCCAGCGCCTCGGCGGCGGGGGCGGCGACGCAGGCGGGACAGGCAGAGGCGGGTGGGCGCAGGGTGGCGGTCATCCGGTCAGTTCCTGATGAAGAATTCCAGCCGCTGCTCGAAGTGCGTGCCGTCCTCGGAGCGGGCCTTCACCCAGACGTTCCAGTGCCCCGGTGCGAGGTTGTCGGCGGCAACGAACTGGCGACCGTCCCAGAAGAACTCGGGCTCGTGGTCGTCCTTGACGTGGGTCGAGCGGCCGAGTTTGGCAGTCAGCTCGGCGGGTTTCACCGGCTGGTCCTCGGCATCGGTGAAGCGCAGCACCACGGCGCCATCGCGCGGCTCGGCATGGGCGGTCCAGCGCAGGGCCTCCTGTTCGGAACGGCGGGCGTCGAAGGTCTGGCTGGCGACGTAGGAGTTGGGGACCTCCAGACCAGGGAAGGTGGCGATGGCATTGTAGGCCAGCGCGATGTTCACCGCGATGATCACCCCGAACGCGCCGCCGAAGATGGCCAGCACGTGCCAGCCGGTGAGCTTGCGTCCGCTATCCTGAGCTTCGGTCATCAGTTCGTCCGTCCGTTGAAGATGGTTGCCTTGGCGGCGCGATCGCCGGTGGTGAGGTCCTCGACCCAGATGTGGAACTCGGTGCGGTCGGCCTGGGCCTCCGGAGTGCCGTCGGGCGCGGTCACATAGACCCTCTGAAGGTGCGTTTCATTGGCGGGGACGTCAACGGTGGTGTCCTCCTCGCCCTCTAGGGTGATCTGCAGGTTGGCATCGTCCGACAGCGAGAGCTGGAAGGGCCGGTCTTCGCCGTGCTTGTTGAGCAGCCGCACGTCGTAGGTGTTGCGGATCGATCCGTCGGAGAGCACCACGAAGGTCGGGTTGCGCACCGGCGCGACGCTGAGCTCGATCTCGGGACGCATCACCAGCGCGATGACGAGGCCGAGGCCGACCAGCGACCAGAGCGCGGTGTAGAGGATGACGCGCGGACGGAAGATGTGCTTCCAGACCTTGCGCGGTTCGTGCCCTTCGCGCTCGCGGGTCTCGTCCGACAGGGCGAGGTAGTCGATCAGCCCGCGCGGCTTGCCGATCTTCTCCATCACGTCGTCGCAGGCGTCGATGCAAAGCGCGCAGGTGATGCAGGCGAGCTGCTGGCCGTCGCGGATGTCGATCCCCATCGGGCAGACGTTGACGCAGGCGTTGCAGTCGATGCAGTCGCCGAGCTGCTCGGCGCCCTCGGCCTTGCGGTGCTTGCCGCGCGGCTCGCCGCGCCAGTCGCGGTAGCCGACGGTCAGCGTGTCTTCGTCCATCATCGCCGCCTGGATGCGCGGCCAGGGGCAGGCATAGATGCAGATCTGCTCGCGCGCAAAGCCGCCGAAGGCAAAGGTGGTGGCGGTGAGAATGGCGATGGTGGTGTAGGCGACCGGGTGCGCGTTGCCGGTCACCAGGTCGACCAGCAGCGTCGGCGCATCGGTGAAATAGAACACCCAGGCACCGCCGGTGGCCAGCGCGATGAGCAGCCAGGCGACCCATTTGGTCAAGCGCAGCCGCGCCTTGCGGACATCCCATTTCTTCTGCCGGTGCAGGCGTAGGCGGGCGTTGCGGTCACCCTCGATCCAGCGCTCGACGAGGATGAAGAGGTCGGTCCAGACGGTTTGCGGGCAGGCATAGCCGCACCAGACCCGCCCCAGCGCCGAGGTGAAGAGGAAGAGCCCGAGCCCGGCCATGATCAGCAGACCGGCGACGAAGTAGAACTCGTGCGGCCAGATCTCGATGAAGAAGAAAAAGAAGCGGCGGTTCGCCAGGTCCACCAGCACCGCCTGGTCAGGCAGCTGCGGCCCGCGGTCCCAGCGGAGCCACGGAGTGATGTAGTAGATGCCCAGCAGGACGAGCATCAGCACCCATTTGAGGTTGCGGAAATGTCCGCGCACCCGGCGCGGGAAAATCGGCTCGCGCGCCGCGTAAAGCGAGGGCGCGCCTGGTTGGGTATCGGACACCGCACGTACTCCGGTTCGAATCTGCCTGTGCCGCCCGTTCTGACGCCACGGCGCGCCCCGAACTTTGACATGCATCAATAAGCATATCTTTCACTTAGCTTTTGCGGCCTCACGTCGCAGCCAGGTGGTGAACAGCCGGAGCGGGGCGCGCATGACGCCAGGGCGGGTGACCAGATAGTAGCCCTTCTTGCGGGAATCTTCGAACAATAGCCGCAGGCGGCCCGCGGCGATGTCGTCCTCGGCGAAGACGCGGGCGGTGATCGCGATGCCATGGCCCTGCCGCGCCGCTTCGAGCATCAGGTTGCCGGGCAGAGAGCTTACGCCCTGCCGCGCGTCGTGATCGATGCCGAACTGGGCGAACCACTCGGTCGCCTCGTTGGTGCCGAGCTCCTGCAGCCAGTGAAACGCCTGCAGGTCGGCCGGATCGGTGTAGTCGCGGGTGCCGACAAGCCGGGGCGAACCGACGAGCGCGATCGGCGACTCGACCAGCAGCTCGGACTCGAGCCCGGGCCAGCGACCGGAACCGAAGCGCAGCGCCACGTCGACGCCGCCGGGTTCCAGTGGCGCGAGCCTTGCCGAGGGATCGATCATCAGGCTGATCTCGGGGTGGGCTTCGCGGAACCGCGCCAGCCGGGGCATCAGCCAGGACGAGGCGAAGCTCGGCGTCGTTGTGATCGTCAGGGGGCGGTCTGCCTCGGCGCCGGTCAGCGCCTCGAGTTCCTGCGAGATACGGCCGAAGCCCTCGGCCAGCGCCTGGGCCAGCCGTGCGCCTTCTTCGGTGAGCGCCATGGATCGCCGCGAGCGGTCCAGCAGGCTGATCCCGACATGCGATTCGAGATTGCGTATCTGCTGACTGATCGCCGCGTGGCTGACGTTGAGTGCTGCCCCCGCACGTTGGACCGAACCGGTCTCGGCGTAGGCGGCAAAAGCCCTTAGCGCAGGGAGGGGTGGGAGAGAGGTCCAATTCATTATGTCAATCAATCTTACATGTCAGAATTCTTCCTGACTGGCTGGAATCTGCAGTTGGGTCAATACTGGCAGGGCGAAATCACGGATATAGGAGGTCAAAAGTGCTTGGAATATATGCAAAAACTTTCATGACTGCGACCCGGACAGATATTGCGCCCGAGAATCCGCACTCAGCAGACGTAACACATGATACAGCTCCCGATGCACAAAATGCGGCCCGGGAAAGCGACAGTCGTCGCCGGGGAATTGCTTGGATGATCGGCGGAAAATGGGCGCGTGCCAAGGGCAGAAATGCGCCAACAGCCCCTTGCGAGGGCTGACGGACGTGAAACGTCTGCTTTCGCGGCTTCTCGAAGAAACGTCGGCACCCCTGGAAACGCGCGAACAGGAGGGGGTGCCGACGTCTTGCCCCCGGGCCGGCAGGCCCGAAGGTATCGCTGTGCGTTCTTACTCGGAGGCTTCGCCGCCGCCGAGACCGTGCACGTAGGTGGCCACGGCGCGGATCTCGGCTTCCGACAGGCGCGTGTTCCAGTTCGGCATGACGCCGAAGCGGGCGTTGGTGACGGTCTCGTGGATCGTCGCGTAGTCGCCGCCGTAGAGCCAGATCGCGTCGGTCAGGTTGGGCGCGCCCTGGAAGCGGTCGCCGGTGCCATCCTCGGCGTGGCAGGCCGCGCAGTTGTCGGCGTAGACCGTGGCGCCTTCCTCGACCAGGGACGCATCCTGCGGCTCCTCGCCCGAGAGGGTCATCACGAAGTTGCTGACCGCGGCGATCTGCTCGCGCTCCAGCAGCCCGTCACGCCCGAAGGCCGGCATCTCCGAGTAGCGCGCATCGGGATCGTCCTCGTTGCGGATGCCATGGGTGATCGTGGTGTGGATGTCCTCGATCGAGCCGCCCCAGAGCCAGTCGTCGTCGAGCAGGTTGGGATAGCCCTTGGCCCCCGCCGCGCCCGAGCCGTGACATTGCGCGCACCAGGTGCGGAAGACCGCGGCCCCGGCGTTCTGCGCGTAGCCGTTGAGCTCGGGATCGCCGGCAATCGAGGTCAGCTCGACCGAGGCGAGCTGCTCGTTGATCGGGGCGAGCTTGGCTTCCTGCGCCGAGATCTCCTCGGCGACGGCGCCGCGGGTGGACCAGCCGAGCAGGCCCGCGGTGGCCGAGCGGACGCCCGGCCAGGCGGGGTAGGCGATGGTATAGCCCACGCCCCAGATGATCGTGGCGTAGAAGACCATCAGCCACCAGCGCGGCAACGGCTTGTTGTACTCCTGAATGCCATCCCAGGAATGGCCCGTCGTCTCATAGTCGAGATCGTCTCTCTTGGTGTCTTTCTTGTCGCTCATGATCCTCGCCTCCTTACTTCTGGGCGGGTGCTTCGGGCGCGCGCGCAGCGGCCGGAGCGTCGTCATTGCGCAGCGGGATGCTGGCGGCGTTGTCGTGGCTGCGCTTGGCTCCGGGGCGGAAGATCCAGAGGATCATCCCCACGAAGAACAGGAACATCGCCAGCAGGCCCCAGCTGTCCGCGAAGTGGCGCAGGGCGGAATAGGTGTCCATTTCGTCCCCTCCTCAGCGGCTTGCGTCGGGCGTGAAGGTCGAGAAATCGACCAGCGTGCCGAGCATCTGCAGGTAGGCCACCAGCGCATCCATTTCCGAGATGCCCGGTTCGCCGTCGAAGTTGCGCACGCTGACCTTCTCGCCATAGCGCTCGAGCAGCCCGTCGTAGTCGAGATCGGGGTTCGACTGCACCCGGAAGTCGGCCGAGGCGTTCTCGACCATCTCGTCGGTGTAGGGCACGCCGACCATGCGGTGCGTGGCCAGTAGGTCCTCCATGTGCTCGCCGTCGATCAGCTTGGCCGAGAGGAAGCCGTATTTCGGCATCACCGATTCAGGCACCACCGACTGCGGGTCGGTCAGGTGATCCACGTGCCATTCATCCGAATAGCGGCCGCCGACACGGGCGAGGTCGGGCCCCGTCCGCTTCGAGCCCCATTGGAACGGGTGGTCGTACTGCGACTCCGCCGCCAGGCTGTAGTGGCCGTAGCGTTCCACTTCGTCGCGCATCGGGCGGATCATCTGGCTGTGGCAGACGTAGCAGCCCTCGCGGATGTAGATGTCGCGCCCGGCCAGCTCCAGCGGGGTGTAGGGGCGCATGCCCTCCACGTCCTCGATGGTGTTTTCCAGGTAGAACAGCGGCACGATCTGCACCAGCCCGCCGATGGTCACCACCAGGAAGGCGAAGATGGCCAGCAGGGTTACGTTCTTCTCAAGGATCCCGTGTTTGTCGAGAATGCTCATCTTCGGCCCTCCTTATTCGGCCGGAGTGGCATGCGCCGTGGCGGTCTCGGCTTCGACAGCCGGAGCCCGTTTCACGGTCATCCACAGGTTGTAGCACATGATGATTGCGCCGGAGATGTAGAGCAGGCCGCCAAGGGCACGCACCACGTACATCGGGAACTTGGCGGACACGGTGTCGGCGAAGCTGTTGACGAGGAAGCCGTTGGCATCCACCTCGCGCCACATCAGGCCTTCCATGATGCCCGTGACCCACATCGATGCGGCGTAGAGCACGATGCCGATGGTGGCGAGCCAGAAGTGCCAGGAGACGAGGCTGAGGCTGTAGAGACGCTCACGGTTCCACAGTTTCGGCGTCAGGAAGTAGAGCGCGCCGAAGGTGATCATGCCGTTCCAGCCCAGAGCGCCGGAGTGCACGTGGCCAATGGTCCAGTCGGTGTAGTGCGACAGCGAGTTCACCGCGCGGATCGACATCATCGGCCCTTCGAAGGTCGACATGCCGTAGAAGCCGATGGAGATCACCAGCATGCGCATGATCGGGTCGGTGCGCAGCTTGTCCCAGGCTCCCGAGAGGGTCATCAGGCCGTTGATCATGCCGCCCCAGCTGGGCATCCACAGGATGATCGAGAACACCATGCCGAGGGTCGAGGCCCAGTCGGGCAGGGCGGTGTAGTGCAGGTGGTGCGGACCGGCCCAGATGTAGATGAAGATCAGCGCCCAGAAGTGCACGATCGACAGCTTGTAGGAGAACACCGGGCGCTCGGCCTGCTTGGGCACGAAGTAGTACATCATGCCGAGGAAGCCGGCGGTGAGGAAGAAGCCCACGGCGTTGTGGCCGTACCACCATTGCGTCATCGCGTCCTGCACGCCCGAGAACACCTGCACCGACTTGGAGCCCCAGATCGACACGGGGATGCTCAGGTTGTTGAAGATGTGCAGCATGGCGACGGTGATGATGAAGCTCAGGTAGAACCAGTTCGCCACGTAGATGTGCGGTTCCTTGCGCTTGATGATCGTGCCGACGAAGACCAGCAGGTAGGCGACCCAGACGACGGTCAGCAGCCAGTCGACGTACCATTCGGGCTCGGCGTATTCCTTGGACTGGGTGGCGCCCAGCAGGTAGCCGGTCGCGGCCAGAACGATGAACAGCTGGTAGCCCCAGAACACCCACCAGGCGAGGTTGCCGCCCCAGAGGCGCGTCGCCGAGGTGCGCTGGACCACGTAGAACGAGGTGCAGATCAGCGCGTTGCCGCCAAAGGCGAAGATCACCGCCGAGGTGTGCAGCGGCCGCAGCCGCCCGAAGTTGGCGTAGCCTTCGGCCCATTCGAAGTTGAGCGCCGGGAAAGCCAGCTGGGTGGCGATGAACACGCCGACCGCGAAGCCGACCACGCCCCAGAAGGCGGTTGCAATCACGCCGGCGCGCACCACATCATCCATGTAGGAGAGTTCACGCACCTTGGGGGGCACCGGCTCGTCGGTGTTGCGGAGGGTCCAGAGGAACAGACCCGCCGCGATGAGGAAAATGGTCAACGCGTTGACCATGTAAGCCACGTCTCGTGCATAGTTGGCGGCGATCAGCGCAAAGAGCGCGACACCCCCGAGCACGATGAGCTTGATATAATTCAGCATCGTTCGTCCCTTCGTCTGACTCGCACGATTCGTTGACCGCGCGAGCGGTTCTGACTGACGGGGTTGTGAAGTGAATGCCCCCGACCAACCTTGATCTGAATCAAGGCTTTGACTGCGAAGTCTTGCGTTAAGTCATTCTAAGGGTTGCCCTTCGGGCGTAGAGTGCCGGTGACCGGCCCTCCGGGACAATACCATGGAGATTGCTATGGGCTACAAATCATTACTTACGGTTGTGACAGACGAGGGCTTCCTCGACTCGACCATCGACCATGCCGCCGCTGTCGCGGCTTGCTGGGACGCCCATCTCGACGTGCTCGGCTTCGGCGTCGACCGCACCCAGACCGGTTATTACTATGCCGGGGCGGATGCTATCATCCTGCAGGAGACCCTCGATCGCGCCTCCAAGGATGCCAGCGTGCTGGCCGCCGCCGCCAAGGAGCGTCTGAACCGCTTCGAACTGCGCTGGTCGGTCGAGGAGGGTGTCGCCCAGCTTGCCGATATCGGCCGCCACGTGGCGGGGCGCGCGCGCTTTGCCGACATGGTGGTGCTGCCCAAGCCCTACGGCCCCGATCGCGGCGTCGAACTGGAGCCGATCGTCGAGGGCGCGCTCTTCGAGGGGCAGGCGCCGGTGCTGGTGGTGCCACGGGCCTCCGATCCGTCGAGCAAGCCCAAGCGCGTGGTGCTGGCCTGGAACGAGAGCGCCGAGGCGCTGCGTTCGGTCCGTGCGGCCATGCCGATCATCAAGGAGGCCGACGCCGTGCATGTGGTGGTCATCGACCCGCCGCAGCACGGGCCGAACCGGTCGGACCCCGGCGGGATGCTGTCGCAGTATCTGTCGCGCCACGGGGTGAGCGCCGAGATCGACGTGCTGACCAAGACCATGCCGCGCATTTCCGACATCCTGAACCGCCATGTGCAGGACGTGAATGGCGACATGATCGTCATGGGCGCATACGGCCATTCCCGCTTCCGCGAGGCGATCCTCGGAGGCGCGACGCGGAACATGTTGGAATTGGCAGAGGTACCGGTTTTCCTCGCGCATTGAGGCTTGGGAGAAGAGGCTTCTGCCGAGAGACCGGAGAGGCGGCGTCAGCCGTCCGGGGGCGGGCCTGCGGGTCCGCCCTTGCTTTGTCCGCCCTTCGGCTGTCGCGCTGTTGTGTCGGTGCCGCGCAGGGGCTTTCGCCCTCGGCCGTAGGCATCCAGCCGTTCCTTTCGCGGGCAGGGGGCGGTAGGTTGGCGGCCGAGGCAAAAAGAACGAGCAGGAGATTACAATGCGCGCAGCAATCGGGACCGCGGTGACCAGGGGCGCGGCAGCGCTCGCCCTCGCGGCAGCACTGGGCGGATGTGCCGCCAATTCAGAATGGGGCGAGCGGTTCGAGGTCTACGGCGTCGACGAGGGCGACATGCTCAAGCTGCGCGGCGGGCCGGGCACCGGCTTCGACGTGATCGTCGGCCTGCCGAACGGCACCGTCCTGCGGGTCTACGAGTGTACCCAGACCGGCGGCACCCGTTGGTGCGAGGCCGCCCTCGACCGGGCACCGGAAACGACCGGCTACGTGTCCTGGGCGTATCTTCGGGAACTCTGATCCCGCGAGGCCGGGCGATCTTTCAAAGCTCGCCCAGCTTCATCAGCGCGGCCTTGAGTGTCTCGAGGTCCATGCCGTCGAGCGCCGCGTCCACCGCGTCGTGTTCGCGCCGCCAGATCGGCATCGCCTCGTGCAGGATCGCGTGTCCCTGCGGGGACAGGCGCAGCCGCTTGCCACGCTTGTCCTCGGCATCGGCGGCGCTCTCGACCAGCCCGCGCCGCTCCAGCACCTTCAGCGCGGCGGTCAGCGTGGTGCGGTCCATGGCAAGCATGGGCGCGAGGTCGGAGATGCGTGGCGGCTCGGGACGGTTCAGCGACATCAGGATGGAAAACTGCCCGTTGGTCAGCCCCACGGGTTTCAGCGCGATGTCGAACCGCCGCCCCAAGGCGCGCGCCCCGCGCTGCGCACGGAAGCACAGGCAGCGGTCGCGCACCTCGAGGGTGACTTCACGGGGCAGGGCAGGCGTCGTCTCGCTCATGCGATCTCAGTCATGTTGATATCAACTTAATTATGCGCCTATGCTGCCTGGGAGCAACAGAGAGATGTCTCATGACACATGTTTGGGGGTTTTTGACGCCGGTGCCGCAGGAAAACAAGGCGGCCTACGTCGAGTCCGCCCGGAAATCCTGGGAGCTGTTCAAGGAATACGGCGCCTTGTCGATGCACGAATGCTGGGAGGCCGAGGTGCCCGAGGGCAAGGTGACCTCCTTTCCCATGGCGGTGAAGCGCGAGGAAGGAGAGGCCGTGGTCTTCAGCTGGATGCTCTGGCCCGACAAGGAGACCGCTGACCGCTGCGGTGCGTCCTTCGAGACCGACGCACGCTGGAAGGAGATGATGGACATGCCCTTCGACGGCAAGCGGATGATCTACGGCAGTTTCGATCCGGTCTTTGAGGCCTGATCCGGGGCGCAATCGAACGCACGGGCGGTCAGGCGAAGACGCCGCCGTCCGCGTCGTCGCCGGCTTCCTCGAGCAGGCGGCCCATGTCGGGAATCGTGACGTGGCGCTTGCCCTCGAGCTCGATCACCCCGTCCTTGCGCAGGGCCGAGACCTGGCGGCTCACCGTTTCCAATGTCAGCCCGAGGTAATCGGCCATGGCCTCGCGGGTCAGCGGCAGGTCGAAGGTGAGACGGTCGCCCACGTCGCGCTGGTTGATAGAGGCATCGCGCCGGGCGATGATCGACAGCAGCGACGCGATCTTCTCGCGGGCGGTTTTGCGGCCCAGCACCAGCATCCATTCGCGGGCGGCGTCGAGCTCGTCGAGGGTCATTTCGAGCAGCCGCTGCGCGATGTGCGGTGTGCGCACCATCATCTCCTCGAAGGGAGCCTTGCGGAAGCAGCACATCACCAGGTCGGTGGTGGCGACCACGTCATAGGCCGCGCTGGAGCGCCCGGGGCGGCCGACGAAGTCCGACGGCAGCAAGAGGCCGACCATCTGCGTGCGCCCGTCCTCCATGGTCTGCGTCAGCGTGGCGATCCCGGAGACCACCGATCCGACGAATTCCATCCGGTCCCCGGACCAGATCACTGTCTGCCCGGCCTCGAACTTGCGGTAGTACTTGATCTCTTCCAGCCGCTCGAGCTCGTCTGTCTCGCAGCGGGCACAGACCGCACGGTGCCGAATCGGGCACTCGCTGCAGTCCGGGGATACTGAGAGGCTCTTTTCGTTCAGCATTGCGCTTCCAAATCTTGATCTGCGTCAAAGTTTTGTCGCGGAAATTTTTTGTAAGCGTACGCGTATGATTACGCGAACACAACTCTCCCGACTCGGTCTCTTCGACGCTAAGGTCCCGCGTTATACGAGCTATCCGACGGCGCCGCATTTCTCGGGCGATGTCACCCCGGGTGATTTCGCCCGGTGGATCGAAGCCGTGCCGGAAAATGGCACGGTCTCGCTCTACCTGCACGTGCCTTTCTGTCGCAGGCTCTGCTGGTTCTGCGCCTGCCGCACGCAGGGCACCGCCACGCTGGGCCCGGTGGAGAGCTACGTCGAGACGCTAAAGGCCGAGCTCGACCTGCTGAAACAGCACCTCCCGCGCGGGGTGAAACTGTCGCGGCTGCACTGGGGTGGGGGTACGCCGACGCTGCTGACGCCGGACCTCATGAAGGCGTTGATCGACAAGGTGGCCGAGGTGGCGGACTTCGCGCCGAATGCCGAGTTCTCGGTCGAGATCGACCCCAACGAGATCGACGGCGCGCGGCTCGACGTGCTGGCTGCGGGCGGCATGAACCGCGCCTCGATCGGAGTGCAGGACTTCGATCTGGAGATCCAGCAGACCATCGGCCGCGAACAGAGCTACGACGTGACCCGCACCGCGATCGAGATGATCCGCGAGCGGGGCGTGGCGAGCCTCAACGCCGACATCCTTTTTGGCCTGCCGCACCAGTCCAAGGCGCGGATCACCGAGACGGTGCAGAAGCTGCTGTCGCTGGGGCCGGACCGGGTGGCGCTCTACGGCTATGCCCACGTGCCCTGGATGGCCAAGCGCCAGCAGATGATCCCCTCGGATGCGCTGCCCACGCCGGACGAACGGCTGGAGCTGTTCGAGACCGCGCGGCGGCTCTTTGCCTGGGATGGCTACGCCGAGATCGGCATCGACCATTTCGCCGTGCCGGAGGATGGTCTGGCGATCGCGCAGAAGACCGGCAAGCTGCGGCGCAATTTCCAGGGCTACACCGATGACACCTCGGAGGTGCTGATCGGGGTGGGGGCCTCCTCGATCTCGCGCTTCCCGCAGGGCTTCGCGCAGAACGCGCCGGCCACCTCGGCGCATGTGGCCGCGATCCGCGAGGGCCGCTTCTCTACCGCACGCGGCCATACCTTCCGAGGCGAGGACAAGCTGCGCTCGCGGATGATCGAGATGCTGATGTGCGACTTCCGCATCCGCTCGGCGGAACTGGTGCGCGACTTCGGCGCGCGCGAGGTCGAACTGGCGGCGATGTACCGCGCTGCCAACGAGCGTTTCGAGGGGCTTCTGGAGATCACCGAGGACGGGCTTTTCGTGCCGGTGGAGGCGCGGCCGCTGACCCGCATCGTGGCGCGCGCCTTCGACGCCTACGACCTGTCGAAAGCCGGGCACAGCTCGGCGATCTGAGACATGGGCGACCCGGGGCAGGTCGCCCCGGGCAAGTCATGGGTTCGCTCAGCCCGCCAGCTCGAAGGCCGCGGCAAAGAGTCTCTGCGTGTAATCGGTCTTGGGCGCGGCGAAGATCTCTTCCGCGTCGCCCATTTCCACCACGTCGCCCTGCTTCATCACGATGACCTTGTGGCTCATCGCGCGAACCACCTTCAGATCGTGGCTGATGAAGAGGTAGGCGAGGTCGTACTTGCGCTGCAGATCGCGCAGCAGCTCGACGATCTGCACCTGCACCGTCATGTCGAGCGCCGAGGTTGGCTCGTCCAGCACCACCAGCTTGGGCCGCAGCACCATGGCGCGGGCGATGGCGATGCGCTGGCGCTGGCCGCCGGAGAATTCATGCGGGTAGCGGTGCATCGTGGCCGGGTCGAGACCCACCTCGGTCATGATCTCGGCCACCACCTCTTTCGCCGCGCGCCCGTCGGGCGAGCCGTGCACGCCAAGTCCTTCGGCGATGATCTGTTCGCAGGTCATCCGCGGACTGAGTGAGCCGAAGGGATCCTGGAAGACGATCTGCATCTCCGAGCGCAGCTTGCGCAGCTGGCGGGTCGAGAGGTCGCGCACGTCACGCCCGTCGAAGGTGATGCCGCCCTGCGACTGGATCAGCCGCATGATCGCCAGTGCCAGCGTCGTCTTGCCCGAGCCGGACTCGCCAACGATGCCCACGGTCTCGCCCGCGCGCACCGAGAAGGACGCGTCGTTGACCGCCTTCACGTAGCCGACGGTCTTTTTCAGAAAACCCTTCTGGATGGGGAACCAGATCTTCAGGTTGTCGGCCCGCGCCACCTCTTTCGCGCCCGCCTCGACGGGGCGGGGGGTGCCGGTGCTCTCGGCAGAGATCAGCTTCAGCGTATAGGGATGCTGCGGGTTGGCGAAAAGCTCGGCGGTAGGGCCGTGCTCGACAATCTCGCCATCCTTCATCACGCAGACCCGGTCTGCGAACTTGCGCACGATGTTGAGGTCATGGGTGATGAACAGCAGGCTCATGTTCTCTTGCTGCTTGAGGTCCGCCAGCAGCTCGAGGATCTGCGCCTGGATGGTCACGTCGAGCGCCGTGGTCGGCTCGTCGGCGATCAGCAGCTCGGGCCCGTTGGCCAGCGCCATGGCGATCATCACCCGCTGCCGTTGCCCGCCGGAAAGCTGGTGCGGGTAGGCGGAGAGCCGGCTTTCGGGGTCGCGGATGCCGACCTTGTTCAGCAGGTCGAGGATGCGTGCCCGCGCCTTGTCGCCGGTCAGCCCCTGGTGCAGCGCGAGGCTTTCGCCCAGCTGCTTTTCCAGCGTATGCAGCGGGTTGAGCGAGGTCATCGGCTCCTGGAAGATGAAGCTGATGTCGTTGCCCCGGACCTTGCGCAGGCGTTGCAGGTCGGCGCCGATCATCTCTTGATCGTTGTAGCGCACCGAGCCTTCGACATGTGCCGCGTCCCCTAGCAGAGAGACGGTCGAGAGCGCGGTGACCGACTTGCCCGAGCCGGACTCGCCGACCAGCGCCACGGTCTCGCCGCGCGGGATGTCGAAGCTGACGCCTTTCACGGCAAGGCTGCGCTTGCCGTCCTGGGTGAAGCTGACCTTCAGGTCGCGGACCTCGAGGATATTGGCGCTCATGAGAAGGTCTTTCTGGGGTCGAACGCGTCGCGCACGCCTTCGAAGATGAAGACAAGCAGCGACAGCATCAGGGCGAAGACGGTGAAGGCGGTGAACGCCAGCCACGGTGCCTGCAGGTTCTGCTTGGCCTGCAGCGTCAGCTCGCCCAGCGAGGGCGCCGAGGAGGGCAGGCCGAAGCCGAGGAAGTCGAGCCCCGCGAGGGTGCTGATCGTACCCGTCACGATAAAGGGCAGCATGGTCAGCGTCGCCACCATGGCGTTGGGCAGCATGTGACGGAACATGATGGTCCAGTTGCTGACCCCAAGCGCCTTGGCGGCACGTACGTACTCGAGGTTGCGCGCGCGCAGGAACTCGGCGCGCACCACGCCCACCAGTGCGGTCCAGCCGAAGAGCACCGTGAGGAACACCAGCAACCAGAAACTTCGGCCGAGGATCGCGAAGAGGATGATGATCACGTAAAGCGAGGGCGTCGCCGACCAGATTTCGATCAACCGCTGGAAGATGAGATCGAGCCAGCCGCCGAAGAAGCCCTGCAGCGCGCCCGCGACGACCCCGATGATCGACGAGACCACGGTCACCACCAGCGTGAAGAGAATCGACAGGCGGAAGCCGTAGATCACCCGCGCCAGCACGTCGCGCTTGGTGTCGTCGGTGCCGAGCCAGTTCTGCCCGTTCGGGGGCAGGGGGGCCGCGCCGGGGCGGTCGACGGGTGTGTTGAAGCTGTAGGGGATGGGCGGCCAGATGGTCCAACCCTTGGCGAAGTCACCCTCGGGGGCGCCGCCAGCGTCCACCGTCTCGATCAGCCCCTCGGGGTCGTCGAAACATTCCTCCAGCCCGCCGGTGCGGATCAGGCACTGCACCTCTGGGTCGCGATAGGCGGCCTCGGTGCGGAAGTCGCCGCCAAAGGCGGTTTCCGGGTAGAAGTTGAAGATCGGCATCCGCAGCTCGCCGCGGTAGCGGACGAGGATCGGCTTGTCGTTGGCGAGGAACTCGGCAAACAGCGACAGGCCGAAGAGCAGCACGAAGAGCCACAGCGACCAGAAGGCGCGGCGGTTGCGCTTAAAGTTGCGCCAGCGCCGCTGGTTCAGCGGCGACAGGGCAAAGCGTCCGGGTTTCGGCTGCGGTGCCACCGGCGCCGCGGGTTCGGGCTGCGGGCGGATGCCCTCGGCGTCGGGCAGGCGGGGATCGGGCTCGTAGCTCATCTCAGCCCTCCCGCTTCTCGAAGTCGATGCGGGGATCGACCAGAACGTACATCATGTCCGAGATGATCCCGACGACGAGGCCGATGAGGCCGAAGATGAAGAGTGTGCCGAAGATCACCGGGTAGTCACGGGCCACCGCCGCCTCGAAGCCGAGGCGGCCAAGTCCGTCGAGCGAGAAGATCGTCTCGATGATCAGGCTCCCCGAGAAGAAGACGCCGATGAAGACCGCCGGGAAGCCCGCGATGACGATCAGCATGGCGTTGCGGAAGACGTGGCCGTAGAGAACCCGGCTCTCGGTCAGGCCCTTGGCGCGGGCAGTCATCACGTAGTGCTTCTTGATCTCGTCGAGGAAGGAGTTCTTGGTCAGCAGTGTCAGCGTGGCAAAGGCCGAGATCGTCGAGGCGATCACCGGCAGCGCGATGTGCCAGAAATAGTCGGCGATCCGCATCGGCCAGCTCAGCGCCTCCCAGTTGTCGGAGGTCAGCCCGCGCAGCGGGAAGATCTGCCAGAACGAGCCCCCGGCGAAGAGCACCAGCAGCAGGATGGCAAAGAGAAAGCCGGGGATGGCATAGGCGACGATGATCACGCCAGAGGTCCAGGTGTCGAAGGACGAGCCGTCCTTCACCGCCTTGCGGATGCCAAGCGGGATCGAGACGATATAGGCGATGATCGTCGACCAGAGGCCGAGCGAGATCGACACCGGCATCTTCTCCAGAACCAGGTCGATCACCGAGATCGAGCGGAAGTAGCTCTCGCCGAAGTCGAGCCGCATGTAGTTCCACATCATCCCGAGGAAGCGCTCGAGCGGCGGCTTGTCGAAGCCGAACTCCTTCTCGAGGCTCTCGATGAACTCGGGCGGCAGGCCGCGGGCACCGACGTATTTCTCGTTGCCTCCGCCGCCGCCCATGCCGGCGCCGACGTTGTCCATCGCGGCACCGGGGGCATTGCCGCTGCCGCCGGAGAAGCCGCCGAAAACGTCTCCCTGGCCCTCGATCTGGGCGATGATTTGTTCGATGGGTCCGCCGGGCACGAACTGCACCAGCGCGAAGTTGATGATCATGATCCCCAGCAGCGTGGGGATGATGAGCAGCAGTCTGCGGAGAATGTAGGCTCCCATATTACTTCAGCACGCCGGCCTCTTTGAGGGCCTTCTCCTTGTCGGGGTTCACCCACCACAGGCTGAGGTAGCCCAGATCGTAGGGCGGGATGGTCTCGGGATGTTCGTACATGTCGTAATAGGCGACCCAGTAGTCTGCGATATAGCCGTCGGGGACGATGAAGAACTCGTAGCGCAGTGCGCGGTCGAGCGCCATCAGTGCCACGTCGGTTTCGTCCTGGCTGGTGGCCTCGAAGCTGGCGGCGATGATCGCGTCGACCAGCGGGCTGGCCAGCCCGGCAGGGTTGAACAGCGAGAACTCGGCCTCGCGCGAGCCGTACATCTGGCTGAGCCCGCCGCCGGTGGACAGGAAAGCACCATAGCGGCTGGAGTAGATCATGTCGTAGTCGCGCTCGCGCTGGCGCAGCGTGTACTGCGAGGGATCGACCTTCTCGTAGCTGGCATCGACGCCGATGGCGCGCAGGTTCTGCACGTAGGTCTCGTGCATCGACTCGACGCTGGCCTCGATGTTGCTGGGAATGATCATGTGCAGCTTGAGCGTCTCGCCCGCCTCGTTGCGCGCGATGCCGTCGTCACCCACGGTCCAGCCGGCCTCCTGCAGCAGCGCGCCGGCGGCGCGGCGGGTGCGGCGGTTGATCAGTTCGGCAGGATCGCTTTCATGCATGGTCCAGACGTCGGTGGTGTAGAGGTCCTCCGGCACCACATCGCCCAGCGACTTCAGGAACTCGAGCTCGGAGCCCTCGGGCAGCCCCTTGGCCTCGATCGGCGTGCCCTCGACGAAGGACGAGCGCGGGCTGTAGAGCCCGTAGCGCAGGCTCTCGTTGCTCCATTCGAAGTTGAACGCCAGGGCGATCGCCTCGCGCACCTTCTTGTCCTGCAGCTGCGGCTTGGCGAGGTTGAAGACGAAGCCGGTGGGATTGGGCGGGCTGCCGTCGGCGATCTCTTCCTTCTTCACCGTGCCTTGTTGGATGCGGGGGAAATCGTAGGACGTGGCCCAGAGCTTCGGATCGCTTTCCACGCGGAAGGTGTATTCGCCGGCCTTGAACGCCTCGAACGACGCGGTCTGATCGGAGAAATACTCGATCCGGATGGTGCCGTAGTTGTGCCGGCCCTTGTTGAAGGGCACGTCGCGGCCCCAGTAGTCGTCGCGCAGCTTGTAGACGATACGGCGGTTCACCTCGTAGCTGTCGAGCTTGTAGGGACCGGAGCCGACGGCGACTTCCATGCGCGGCTCGTCCAGGCGGCGGTTCTCGGGATCCTCGTCGAACCAGGCCTTCTCGAAGACAGGGGTGGAGCCGACGGTCTCGATGCGCGACCGCTTGGTCAGCTCGGTGTTGAAGGTGAATTTCACCGTGCGCTCATCCAGCGCCTCGGCGCTGGTGACCATCTCGCCGACGGCGGCGGCATAGGAGGGCAGGCCCTGGGTGACGAAGAGCTTGTGCGAGAAGACCACGTCCTCGGCGGTGACCGGGTTGCCGTCCCAGAAGGTGGCCTCGGGACGGATGTGGAAGATCACCCAGGACTTGTCCTCGGGGTATTCGAGGCTCTCGGCGAGGATGCCGTAGTACTGGCCGACGGAATCCTCGGTGCTCTCGATCAGGCTGTCGTATTGCAGCGTGGTCAATGCGCCGGAGCGGCCCTTGCGCGAGTAGGGGTTGAGGCTGTCGAAGGTGCCAGAGGCCCCCAGCACGATCTCGCCACCCTTCGGCGCGTCGGGATTGGCGAAGTCGAAATGGTCGAAATCTGCGGGGTAATCGAGCTCGCCGAAGTAGGAATAGCCGTGCGAGGTGATGATCTGCTGATCCTGCGCCTCTTCGGTGGCGGCGGCCTCGGTGGTGGCCGGGGCGCTGTCCTGGGCCCATCCAGCCTGGGCGGCGAGGGCGATCCCCAGCGCTGTCAGCGCGCCGAAAAGAGGTCGGAAAGCAATCGGATCGAGGCTGCGAATGGCGGCCGCGGCAGGGCGCGTCGTCCGGATCATGTGGTCTCCCCTCAGGTTGTCGGCTTGAGCTCTGCCGTTTCATGTAAGCTAAGGTCCCGCCGTGACGACATTCAAGCCGAACTTGCTGGAGATTGCGTGAGCGCCCGCGATTTCGGCGCGAGGGCGCTCGCCACGGCACAGCGGCGGGGGCGGGCCGCCGGTCGGGGTCGCCGGATCAGACCCGGGTGAATTCCATCCTGTAGATCACCTCTTCGCCGGTCGCAGGGTCTTTGCCCGGCGCGCCGCTAATCACCAGACGGTCGCCCTCGAGCGTGAAGGGCCGGCACAATGCGCCGCCCCACTTGGGGTTCCACGATCCGTCGACCTCGTGCACGACCCGGTTCCCCTCGAGCCGGTAGGTGGCGACATAGGCGAGCATGTCGTCGAAGAGCCGGGCCTTCTCGGCCTCTGTCCAGGGCGCGTCCATGGCGGGCAGCCGGTCGCGGCGGAAGACGCTGGCCATCATACGCCCGTCGCGGTGGTAGGCGATGTAGCCGATGGGGTCGGGGCCAAGCGCGTCGGTGGTCTCGCCCGTTTCGACCGCGGTCCGGGTCCAGGCGTCCATGCGCCAGCTTCCGATCAGCTCTTCGGCGGTGGCCATCTCGTCCTCCTGCGGCGGGCCGCCCCAGCATGGCCTTCGGACCCCTGCGGCACCAAGCGAAATCTGCGCCCGCCGCTGCGGTCGGTCAGCGCGCTTTCAATAGATGGGCCTTCAGGCCGTCCGGGTAGAGACGCGGTCGATCAGGCAGGTCCAAGGTCTCGAGCGCAAACCACTCGGCAAAGCACGTGGTGCCATTGTCCTCCTGGAAGGCGATGCGGGTTTCGTCGGCAAAAGCGGTCGCAGGGAAGAAGACCTCGAAGATCGCGAGAACCTCGTGCCCAAGCTGACCCTCGTGAGTGTAGATGTTCTCGATCATGACCGGGGATCCCAGCACCTCGACCGTGACGCCGAGTTCCTCGCGGAACTCGCGAATGACGGCGGCCTCTGCCGTCTCGCCGAATTCGACAGAACCTCCCAGAGGGCGAACACCCTTCAGCTGCCCGGCGTCATCCAGAACTTCGGCCGCAAGAAGCTTGCCGTCGCGCCAGTGCAGCCCAAGGGCTTTGAAGCGAATGCCGGGAGCAGGACGCCAGGGTGTCATCGTCGAAAGTTATTTGGCGGGAGCACTTCGCGCAATGGCGGTGCCTGGTCATAGCACTGCAAGGCCCGACATCATCTTCCCGCACCACAGCACGCAAAAAAGGCCACGGCGCGGTGCCGTGGCCTTGGAAATTCTTGCAGAATTCGTGTCGCGTGTCGTGCGCCGCGATCAGCCGCCGAGCGAGTCGAGGTAGGCGATCAGGTTCACGCGATCCTCTGCCTTCTTCAGACCGGCGAAGGACATCGCGGTTCCGGGGGCCGTGCCCTTCGGATCCTCGAGGAAGTGGAACAGGTTCTCGGGGCTCCAGACCTCGCCGACCTGCTCGAGCGCGCCGGAGTAGGAGAAGCCGTCAACGGCGTCGATATCGCGCCCGACCACACCGTCAAGATGCGGGCCGGTGGCGTTGCTGCCGTCGATCTTGTGGCAGGCGCGGCACTTGCCGAAGACCTTCTCGCCCTTGCCGGCATCCGCCGAGGCCATGAGCGTCGCGAAGTCGACTTCTTCTTCCTCGGTGCCGCCGCCGCTTTCTTCGACTTCGATCACGTAGGAGGCGACTTCCTCACCGTGGCTGCCGCCGACATGGTAGAGGCCCTCGCCGACCCATCCGCCGAGCAGGTAGATCAGAAAGGCGCCGCAGAGGCCGCCCACAACTTTGGTCAAGGTCATGGTATCAAACATGTGTCGCGTGTCCTCCCCAGGTCGGGCGTCGAAAGATAACCGTCGCTCAGTGGTCTACGGCTTCCCTTGGCCTCTGGCAAGGTATACTAGCCGCGACCAAATGCCCACAAGCTGCAAGTGTTTCCAAAACGACGCGAGACTGACATGACCAACCGCATTGCCTTCCAGGGAGAGCTTGGCGCCTATTCGCACCAGGCCTGCCGTGACGCCCGTCCGGACATGGAGGCACTGCCGTGCCGTACCTTTGAAGACGCAATCGAGGCGGTCAGGAGCGGTGAGGCCCATCTGGCGATGCTGCCGGTCGAGAACTCCACCTACGGGCGGGTCGCGGACATCCATTCCCTGCTGCCGCATTCGGGTCTGCACATCATCGACGAGGCCTTCGTTCGCGTGCACATCAACCTGCTGGCGCTGCCTGGCGTGCCGCTCGAGAAGATCGAGCAGGCGATGACCCACACGGTGCTGCTGGGCCAGTGCCGCAAGTTCCTGAGCGAGCACGGCATCAAGCGGCTCACCGGTGCCGACACCGCCGGCTCGGCGCGGCAGGTGGCCGAGATGGGCAAGCCCGAGATCGCTGCGCTGGCCTCGGAGCTGGCGGGCGAGATCTACGGGCTCGATGTCCTGGCGCGCCACATCGAGGACCAGGGCAACAACACCACGCGGTTCCTCGTCATGTCGCCGGAGGCGAATCATGAGCGCCGCGGCGACCACGGCATGATGACCACCTTCGTGTTCCAGGTGCGCAACATCCCCGCCGCGCTCTACAAGGCGATGGGCGGCTTCGCCACCAACGGCGTCAACATGACCAAGCTGGAAAGCTACATGGTCGGCGGCTCCTTCACCGCGACGCAGTTCTACGCCGACATCGAGGGCCATCCCGAGGACCCGGCGGTGAAGCGCGCGCTGGAGGAACTCGACTACTTCACCGAATATCTCGAGATCCTCGGGGTCTATCCGCGCGATCCGCGCCGCGACTGATCCGGGGCAGGGGAGGAACCATGAACGACATGACGGACGACAAGATTCTGGCACGGGCCTCGGCCACCGGGCCGCGGCGGGTGATCGGCGTCGGCACGATGGGGGGCCTGGGGCTGCTCCTGCTCTGGCTGGCGGTGATGCAGCCGCCGGCGAACCCGCTTTGGCTGGTGTTCCTCATCGTGCTCGGCGTCGCGGCGCTCTGGGTGGCGCAGCACATGTGGCGCGTGACCTCGCGGGAGCTGCTGCTGACGGACGAGGCGCTCACCGACAGCTCGGGCGCGGTGATTGCGCGCATCGCCGACGTGGTGAAGGTGGACCGCGGTGCCTTTGCGCTGAAGCCCTCGAACGGCTTCGCGCTGATGCTGAAGGAACCGGGCAAGCGGGCCTGGTATCCGGGCCTCTGGTGGCGCACCGGGCGGCGCGTTGCCGTGGGCGGGGTGACCGCCGCGCGCGACACCAAGCCGATGGCCGACATCATCTCCGTGCTGGTGCTGCGCCGCGATGGCGAGCTGCCGCCGGAGGTCTGACCGGCACGGCGCTGGAACGTGAAAGGGCCGCAGCATCGCTGCGGCCCTTTGTCTTTGGGTCCGGGTCTTTGGGTCCGGCGCGGTGCCGGGTGCGGCTCAGCTGTCGCCCCAGCTCGGCTCGTTGTTGTAGGAGCCGTCGGTATTGTCGCAATCGGTCGCGTTCTCGGCGTTGTTGTTGCACAGCGAGTTGCCGGTGGCATCCTGGTCGCCGTTGCCCCAGCCGTTGTTGCCGCTTGTGTCGGATGCATAAAGCAGCTGCGGCGCGTAGCGCGGTTGCGTGAAGCTGTAGGTCTTGATCGGGAAGGCGTTGAGACCGATGCGGAACAGCGGGAAATAGTCGTCCCAGGTCTCGACAAGGATCACCTGCGCGGCGTCGGCCAGCAGCGGCAGACGGTCGCGCATCTCTGTCAGGTCGCTGTCGGTGAGCGGGTCGGGATCACCGCGGACGACCGACCATTCGACGGAGTACTTGTCGTTGTTTTCCTTGTAGCTGACCACGGTGATGCGCAGATCCGTGGGGTAGAGATCCCCCTCGGAGAGCCCCGCGTCGCCGGCGTCCTCATCGTAGAGATCGTCATTGGTCCGCGTGAAGAGCTTCAGCAGCTTGTAGGAGTTGTCGATATAGGTGTCGTCGATCTCGTCGGTCTCGCGCGAAAGCGCATCGCCGATCACGTAGTTCGCCTTCTGGTTCACCGAGGATTCGCGGAAGACGTCGAAGTAGACCCAGCAGGCGGCGAAGATCAGCACGAGGATGGGCATCACGATCATCGCTTCGAGCGTGACGCTGCCCTCGGAGTCCCGGGAGAAACGGGACAGGCGCATTTTCAGGTTTTCTCTGGTCATCTCCCGTCTCCTCACATCGGCTCGTGGACGAAGGCCGAGGTGGCCAACAGCGCGGTGTAGCCCATCTCGTCCTTGGCCATGGAGGCGGCAAGCAGGCCGCCGGGTGTGACCGGGCGATACTTGTAGCAGGCGCGCAGCAGCATCGTCTCGTGCTGGCTGCCGTTCACGAAGTTGCGCATCGGGGTCACCGTGAGATTGGTGTCGACGCAGTCGGAGCTCTTCTCCGGTTCGACCCAGTTGCGCATGTCGAGACCGACCATCTCGAGCTGCAGGGTGTCGACGCAGCTGCCGAGGATCGTTGCGCGATCGCAGATCATCTCCTTGAGCTGGTCCGCGGTGTAAAGCGTGCCGGTGCCGATCTTGACCTCGCGCACGGTTTGGTCGAGCGCGCGGTCCAGGACAGTCTGCCGCATGGTGGCGGTGCCGGCCTCGACGCTGGCGATCAGCAGACCCACGAACAGGGGCGTCCAGAGCGCGAAGGGAACGATCATCGAGCCGTCTTCGTCACGGCTGAAACGCCGCAGGGCGGTTTTCATGGAGCCGATCATTGGGTGAGCCTCAGCTGGTTGAGGGTATGGGCGATGGTCGAGAAGGCCTCGGAGATCTCCGTGCCCTCGACGCGGAAGAAGTGCGAGGGCGAGGAGGCGCAGCTCTCCATCACGTCGGCACCATGGTCCTCGACTTCGAAGCCGATGGACCAGATGACGATCCCCTTGGCCTTGGCGGCATCGCAGATGTTGCCCAGCAGCGTATCGCCGGTCGTGGCGTCGTACTTCTGGTAGTAGAAGTTCCCGCGCTTGTTCTGATCGACGTATTTATACAGGTAGTACCAGAGGTTGTACTTGTTCCATTGTGCGTATTCCGAATCCGAGTTGTAGTAGCCGTCGCGGATGCGGAACGACCGGTCATGCTGGCCGTCGGTCATCAGCACCACGGTCTTCAGCACGTCCTCGTCGTCGTAATCCACGGGGCGCCCCTCGAAGACCGAGGAGACAACGCCATCGGAGATCAGGCCGCTGGTGAGGTTGCGCGTCGACGGGTCAAGCAGCGCCGTACCCCATTTCATGCCGAGGAAGATCGAGGTGCCGGCGCGCGGCGTCAGCTTGTCGATCTGCTTCTTCAGCGCCGAGGCGTCCTGGCTGAAGGGGGCGATGCGCTCGTAGTCGTACCGCGGGCAGACCGTATCCGTCAGCGTGTTGTGGCCCGAGTAGTTCCACTGGAAGTGCTGCATCTGATCGTAGGTGATCGAGGTGTCGAGCTCGGTCGAGCTGAACACCGAGTTCGGCATCTCGAGGCAATGCGAGAAGCCGTGCTTCCAGTTCACCGGCAGGTGGTTCAGGATGTCGGGCCCGGCGTTGACCTGCTCGGAATAGGGAACCAGCGAGACGGAGACGAGGTCCTCGCTGCCGTCGGCCAGTACCGTGTCCACGAAGCCGCTCGCGGCGGCCTTGAGGTTTTCCATCTTGCTGTTGTTCTGCATCGATCCCGAAATATCGACGACCAGGGACACCTCGACCTTGTTGAAGCGCTCGGTGGCCTGGGCATGGCCCGCGGCCTGGGTCGTCTCGACGCCCAGCAGCCCGATGAAGTTCGAGGGCATCTCCACGTAGCCGTCGGCGGTCACGATGCGGTAGTTGAGGCCCTCGTCGATGCTCGAATCCACCAACGCATCGCCGAGGCCCATCTTGGCCATGTAGTCGGCGACCACCGCAGAGGGTTCCAGCGTCTGGTCGAGGTCCGCCGCAGCGAGAACCGCGCGGTCGAGGGTATTCTGGACCTTGGTCCGATTCAGCTCGGCAAAGACCATGTCTACGCCGATGCCGCCGAAGACCATCATCACCAAAGAGGACACCAGCGCGAAGTAGGACATACTGCCCTGTTCGTCACGGAGGAACGCATCGCCACCGCGCATCAGCGCCGTCAGCGAGGTCCTGCTCCGTGCGGGAAATCCCCGCCGGTAAGCAGACTGCTTTTCCATGCTCTCGATACCCTTTCCCGACCACTGCAACCGCAGGGCCCTCAAGACTCACCACACTACGAGGGAAACTATTCCCATCTATAATGGCTAAAATACGGCTTTTATCGCGGCGAAAGTGGGACTTAGGGTCATGCCGCGGGGACAATCCGGGGGCTGTCTCGGGTCCTGTGCCGGGGTGGGAACAATCCGTTGCTCAGCAGTTAGCAAACGGTTTCGCCGCACGGGGTTTTCCGTCAGAAATGAGAGGCAGCCCGCTGCCGCGCCTCCGGTCGATCCGGTGCTGCGGCGGTGGACGGCGTTCCGTGCCCCGCGCGGACAGGCAGCGTGAGCTTGGTCAGGAGGAGAACCGATGAACGTGCTACCATCCAACGAACCGACATTCCGCCAGAGCGTGGATCTGATGTTCAACCGCGCCGTGGCGCTGATGGACCTGCCGCCCGGACTGGAAGAGAAGATCCGCGTCTGCAACGCCACCTACACCGTGCGCTTCGGGGTCCGGCTGCGCGGCAAGATCGAAACCTTTACCGGCTACCGCTCGGTGCACTCCGAGCACATGGAGCCGGTGAAGGGCGGCATCCGCTATGCCGTGGCGGTTGACCAGGACGAGGTCGAGGCGCTGGCGGCGCTGATGACCTACAAATGCGCGCTGGTCGAGGCGCCCTTCGGCGGCTCCAAGGGCGGGTTGCGGATCGATCCCACGCAATACGAGGAACATGAACTCGAGCTGATCACCCGCCGCTTCGCCTATGAGCTGTGCAAGCGCGACCTGATCCACCCCAGCCAGAACGTGCCTGCGCCGGACATGGGCACCGGCGAGCGCGAGATGGCCTGGATCGCCGACCAATACGCGCGGATGAACACCACCGATATCAACTCGCGCGCCTGCGTCACAGGCAAGCCGCTCAACGCCGGCGGCATCGCCGGCCGGGTCGAGGCGACTGGGCGCGGCGTGCAATACGCCCTGCGCGAATTCTTCCGCCACCCCGAGGACGTGGCCAAGGCGGATCTTTCCGGCGGACTCGCGGGCAAGCGGGTGATCGTGCAGGGTCTCGGCAACGTGGGCTACCACGCCGCTCGCTTCCTGTCGGAGGAGGACGGCGCGCTGATCACCGGCATCATCGAGCGCGACGGTGCGCTCTTCGATCCCGAGGGGCTGGACGTCGAGGCGGTGAAGGACTGGATGATGCGCCACGGCGGCCTGGCGGACTATCCCGACGCCACCCATACCCGCGACGGCGGGGCGGTGCTCACCGAGGAGTGCGACATCCTCGTTCCGGCCGCGCTGGAAGGGGTGATCAACCTCACCAACGCCCACAACATCAAGGCGAAGCTGATCATCGAGGCCGCGAACGGGCCTATCACCGCCGGCGCCGACGACATCCTGCGGGCGCGCGGCACGGTGATCATTCCCGACCTCTTCGCCAACGCGGGGGGCGTGACGGTGTCTTACTTCGAGTGGGTGAAGAACCTCAGCCACATCCGCTTCGGCCGCATGCAGAGGCGTCAGGAAGAGGCGCGACACCAGCTGGTGGTGGACGAGCTGGCGCGGCTCGATGCGGCGCTCGGCGACACCTGGAACCTCGACCCGGCCTTCAAGGCGCGCTACCTGCGCGGCGCCGACGAGCTGGAGCTTGTGCGCTCGGGCCTCGACGACACCATGCGCACCGCCTACCAGTCGATGCGCGAGATCTGGCATGGGCGCGACGACGTCACCGATCTGCGCACCGCCGGCTTCATCGTCGCGATCGACCGGGTTTCGAAGAGCTACAAGGCAAAGGGTCTCTGAGGGCGCGGCCTGCGGCCGCCGCTTCATTGTTCCACAAATATGCTGGGGGTCCGGGGGCAGCGCCCCCGGTTCTTCGCGCCGTCAGCGCAGCCAGCGGTGCATCACGTCATTGCCGAGCGCGCGGGTCTCCACCAGCCGGAAACGCGGCGCCTCGGTCAGCGTGTCGACGCCCATGGCCCCGACGCCGGGCCGCCCCTCCGCGCCGAGCGCGAGGCCGGCGGTGAAGCCGACCAGTTCGTCCACCAGATCGGCGGCGAGCAACGAGGCGGCGAGCTGTCCGCCCCCCTCGCAGAACACCCGCGTCAGCCCCTGGCTGCCGAGCGCCGCAAGCAGCGCGCCGGGGTCGAGACGCCCTGCGGTCACGCGACTCTGGATCAGGGTCACCCCGCAGCTCTGCCATGCGCGGCGGGTGGCCGTGGCGGCATCCGAGCCGTGCACGATCCAGACCGGCACTTCGCGCGCGGTCGAGGCGAGGCGGCTCATCAGCGGCACGTCGATCAGCCGGGAGGCGATCACCCGCACCGGCTGGTGCACATGGCCCCTACCGCGCACGGTCAGCTCCGGGTCGTCGGCCCGGGCGGTGCCGGCACCAACCATCACCGCGTCGTGGCAGGCGCGCAGCCCATGCACGGCGCGGCGCGCCTCGGGGCCGGTGATCCACTTGCTCTCGCCGGTGGCGGTGGCGATGCGCCCGTCGAAACTGCTCGCCAGCTTCAGGGTTACCCGGGGACGGCCCTCTTCGGTCTTCAGGAAGAACCCGGCGTGATCCTGCATCGCCTCCTCGGCGCAGGGGCCGGTGGTGACCTCTATGCCGGCCTTGCGCAGCATCTCGAAGCCCTGGCCGGCGACCCGTGGGTCGCTGTCGGCAATGGGCGCGACCACGCGCGCCACGCCGGCCTGGATCAGGGCCGTGGCGCAGGGCGGGGTCTTGCCGGTATGGGCGCAGGGCTCAAGCGTGACATAGGCGGTCGCACCGCGCGCCTGCGCGCCGGCATCGGCCAGCGCCACAACCTCGGCATGGGGGCGGCCGCCGGGCTGGGTCCAGCCGCGGCCGACGATGCGGCCATCCTTCACCAGCACGCAACCCACGGCGGGGTTGGGCCAGCACTTGCCCATGCCCCGGCGCCCGAGGCGCAGGGCGTGGGCCATGTGGCGGACGTCATCCTTCACGCGAAAATGCTCCCCGTGTTGCGTCCGTGGGCGCGATGCAGGCCGCGCTCACTTCTCCGGCTGGGTGCCGGGACGCAGCTCGCTCACGAACTTGTCGAAATCATCAGCGGCCTGGAAGTTCTTGTAGACGCTGGCAAAGCGCACATAGGCCACGGTGTCGATCCGCGCGAGCGTCTCCATGACGATCTCGCCGATCTGTTTCGACTGTATGTCGGTTTCGCCGAGGCTTTCCAGCCGCCGCACGACGCCCGAGATCATCTGGTCCACGCGTTCCGGATCGATCGGGCGTTTCTGCAGCGCGATGCGGATGGAACGCTCCAGCTTGTCGCGGTCGAAATCCTCGCGCCGGCCGCTGGTCTTGATCACCACGAGGTCGCGCAGCTGCACTCGCTCGTAGGTGGTGAACCGGCCGCCGCAGGCCGGGCAAAAACGGCGACGACGGATCGAGACATGGTCTTCTGCCGGGCGTGAATCCTTGACCTGGGTGTCGATATTTCCACAAAACGGGCAGCGCATGCCTTCCCCCAATCACTTCGTTCCAACGTGGGCATGAGGTTATCCCTCATTTATCCACAGCCACTATAGGGGAGCGCCCAGAAATTGGGTAGAGGTCAATTTGCTCCGCAAGATGCGGGGCGTGCAAATTCCTCGGATTCTGGAAAATCCGCTGAGAAATCATCCTGAGCGGCATCAGCCGCCGAGATGGGCGAGGACGTCGCGCCGGTGCGGCGCGTTGCGATGCTCGAAGAGATAGATGCCCTGCCAGGTGCCGAGCCCGAGTTTTCCACCGGTGACCGGAATGGAGAGGGAGACCGGTAGCAGCGCCGCCTTGATATGGGCGGGCATGTCGTCCGGCCCTTCGTAGGTATGCGTCAGGTAGCGCATCGAGGGATCGCTGCTCGGCGGCACGAGACGGTGGAAGAACTCAGTCAAGTCGGTCCTTACCTCGGGATCGGCGTTTTCCTGAATGAGCAGCGAGGCCGAGGTGTGGCGGATGAAGAGGGTGAGCAGCCCGTCTCTTGCACCGCTCCCGCCGACCCATCGGCTCACGTCGCGGGTGAATTCGTAGAGGCCGGGTCCCCGCGTCTCGATGGTGAAGCTGGTCTGCATCCGCGTGTCCTGCCCTTCTTGATGAAGTCTTGGGCAGGCGTAGCAACAGGCGCCAGAGATCACCAGCGGTGTCACGTACGGACAGGCAGATTTAGAAGCGGCGACTCAGGCGGATGCCGCCACGCAGCGTACCTGCGGCAGATCGTTGCCGGAGTCGAAGAGCAGAGGGGTGCCATCATCGGAGACGGCGGGCATCGATGCGACCTGTTGCAACGTTTCGCGGCACTCTGCCAGTTCGTGCGGCGCGACCTCGATCTCGATGACCGTGGCAGCGTCGGTTCCGAGCACCTCTGTCGCGGCATAGGCGGCGACGGCGGTGCAGGTGGCAACGGCAGTGAGCAGTGCGAGGCGTTTCATCGAGGATCTCCCTTACTGGTCGGCAAGAAAACGCCGGTGCTGCGAAAGTTGTTCCATTTCCGTTGCGTGACGGCTGCGTGTTCGGCCCCTGAGGCCGCTTTCATGGGCCGGAAGACCGCGCGTGCTATCTAGTTCGGCAGCTGCGCCGGGCTGCCGGTGCGCCAAGTTTCACGCGAAAGTCCTTCGGGAGGATTAATCATGATCCGCAAGACACTCTTCATCACCGGCGCTTCTTCCGGCATCGGCGCACAGACCGCCCGTGCGGCCGTCGAGCGCGGCTGGAACGTCGGCCTCTTCGCGCGGTCCGAAGACAAGATTGCCGACCTCGCGAAGGAGCTCGGCACGCACGCACTGGCGCTGCCGGGCGACGCGACCTCGCTGCAAGAGCAGCAAGCGGCCATGGAGAAACTGGCCGGGCATTTCGGCGACGTGAACGCCGCCTTCGCCAACGCGGGGACCGGCCTGTCGCAATCGGGCACGCGCAAGGGCGATCCGGCGGAATGGGAACGGCTGGTGCAGCTCAACATCCTCGGGGTGCTCTGGACCGCGAAAGCGGCCTCTGCCTATTTCGTGAAGAACCGGGGTCACCTGCTGCTGACCGGCTCGGCGGCGGGGCGGACGACCATCAAGGGGTCGGTCTACGGCGCCTCGAAGTGGTTCGTGCACGGCTACGGCGGCAACCTTGCCGAGGAATTCCGAGAATGGGGCGCGCGGGTCACGGTGATCGCGCCGGGCATGGTTGACACGCCCTTCTTCGACGAGGCCAAGCCCGACAAGCTGAAACCCGAGGATATCGCCCGCTCGGTGATGTTCGCGCTGGATGCGGATCCGCGCGCGAACGTGCGCGAGGTCTTCGTCATGCCGGTGAACTGAGCGCCCGATCCATGTCTTGCCGCGCCGCCTGCGGAACGGGCGGCGCGGCAACGGTCGATGCCGCCGGGTCATGCAAGGCTTTACAAGCGCGGGCCAAGTCGCTCAGGTGTGAGAGGTTTCCACCAGTTGCGGGCCCTACCGAATGGCGATTACGGCAAGTATCCACCACCTGACGCACTACAAGTACGACCGCCCGGTGTCGCTCGGGCCGCAGATCATCCGGCTCAGGCCAGCGCCACACTCGCGCACGCGGGTGATCTCGCATTCGTTGAAGGTCTCGCCCGAGGGGCATTTTGTCAATCACCAGCAGGATCCCTATGGAAACTGGCTGGCGCGCTTCGTGTTTCCCGAGCCGGTGACCGAGTTCAAGATCGAGGTCGATCTCGTCGCCGACATGACGGTCTACAACCCGTTCGACTTCTTCGTCGATGAAAGCGCCGAAGCCTTTCCCTTCGAATATTCGCAGGACTTCGCCGAGGACCTGTCGATCTACCGCACCCCCGAGCAGGCGGGGCCGCGCCTGCAAGCCTACCTCGACAGGATCGAGAAGAGCGCGCCGCGCACGGTCGATTATCTCGTCGGGCTGAACGCCCGGCTGGAGAAGGACATCGGCTACATTGTCCGGATGGAGCCCGGCGTGCAGACCCCGGAGGAGACGCTGCAACTGGCAAAGGGCTCGTGCCGTGACACCTCGTGGCTGCTCGTGCAAATCCTGCGGCATTTGGGTTTCGCGGCGCGCTTCGTGTCCGGGTACCTGATCCAGCTCAAGCCCGACCTCGTCTCGCTCGACGGGCCGGCGGGCACCGATCACGATTTCACCGACCTGCACGCCTGGTGCGAGGTCTACATCCCCGGCGCCGGCTGGATCGGGCTCGATCCGACCTCAGGCCTGCTGACCGGCGAGAGCCACATCCCGCTCGCCGCCACGCCGCATTACCGCAACGCCGCGCCCATCGTCGGCGGCTACTCCGCGCCGCCAAATACGCAGACCGACTTCGATTTCGCCATGGAGGTGACGCGGGTGGCCGAGCATCCGCGCATCACCAAGCCTTTCTCCGACGAGGCCTGGGAAGCGCTCGACGCGCTCGGGCACAAGGTCGACGCCGAGATCGAGGCGCAGGACATGCGCCTGACCATGGGCGGCGAGCCCACCTTTGTCTCGATCGACGATTTCGAGAGCGCGGAGTGGAACACCGCCGCGGTCGGGCCACAGAAGCGCGCCCTCGCCGACCAGATGATACGCCGGTTGCGCGAGCGTTTCGCGCCGGGCGGTTTCCTGCACTACGGGCAGGGCAAATGGTACCCGGGCGAGACGCTGCCGCGCTGGACCTTCTCGCTCTACTGGCGGCGCGACGGCAAACCGGTGTGGAAGAACCCCGATCTGGTGGCCAAGGAGACCGCCAAGGGGGCCGATGCCGCGCAGGCCGACAGCTTCATGACCAGGTTCGCCGAGACCCTCGGGCTCAGCGGCGACTACGTGCATCCCGCCTACGAGGATCCGGCAGAATGGATCCTCAAGGAAGCCGACCTGCCGATGAACGTGACCCCGGAGGATTCCAAGCTCAAGGACCCCGAGACCCGCGCCCGCATCGCCCGCGTCTTCACCCGCGGGCTCGATGAGGCGGCGGGCTTCATCCTGCCGCTGCAGCGCTGGCAGTCCAAGGCGACCGGGCCGAAATGGCGATCCGAGCACTGGAAGACCCGGCGTGGGCATTTGTTCCTCATCCCCGGCGACAGCCCGGTGGGCTTCCGCCTGCCGCTCGGTGCGCTGCCCTTCGTGCCGCCCTCGGCATACCCCTATGTCTACCCGACCGATCCCAGCGTGCCGCTGACCGAGCTGCCGGACTTCCACGCGCAGCAGCAGGAACGCCGCGCGCGGCTGATGGAGGAACTGGAGCGCATCGCGGAGGAAGAGCGCGAAGGCATGGCTGCGCTGCCAGAGGTCACGCCGGGGCACGAGCAGCCGGTGTCCGAGGCGCGAGACGTCGGGCGGCGGCAGCGCATCATGGAGCAAGGCGTCGATCCGGCGGGCGGCGCGGTGCGCACCGCCATCGCCATCGAGCCGCGGGACGGCCGGCTGTGCCTCTTTATGCCGCCGGTGGAGTCGCTGGAGGATTATCTCGATCTGCTCGCCGCGGCGGAGACCACCGCCGAGGAACTGGGGCTGCCGATCCATATCGAAGGCTACACCCCGCCGCATGACGCGCGCCTCAACGTGGTCCGTGTCGCTCCAGATCCCGGCGTCATCGAGGTCAACGTGCACCCGGCGCACAGCTGGGAGGACTGCAAGGCGATCACCAACGGCGTCTACGAAGAAGCCCGTCAGTGCCGCCTCGGCGCCGACAAGTTCATGATCGACGGCAAGCACACCGGCACCGGCGGCGGCAACCACGTAGTCGTGGGCGGCGAGACGCCGCATGACAGCCCCTTCCTGCGCCGCCCGGACCTCATGCGCTCGATGATCCTGCACTGGCTGCGGCATCCCTCGCTCAGCTACCTTTTCTCCGGTCTCTTCATCGGCCCGACATCGCAGGCCCCGAGGATCGACGAGGCGCGGCACGACAGCCTCTACGAGCTGGAAATCGCGCTGGCGCATTTCCCGGCGCCGGGGCAGGGTGAGCCGCCGCTGCCGTGGCTGACCGACCGGCTGCTGCGCAACATGCTGATCGACGTCACCGGCAACACTCACCGGGCCGAGATCTGCATCGACAAGCTCTACTCGCCCGACGGGCCCACCGGCCGCCTCGGCCTCGTCGAATTCCGCGGTTTCGAGATGCCGCCCGACGCCAAGATGAGCCTTGCGCAACAGGTGCTCATCCGGGCGCTGTTGGCGCGCTTCTGGAAGGCCCCCATCCAGGGCAAACCCGTGCGCTGGGGCACCACGCTGCACGACCGCTTCATGCTGCCGCATTTCGTCTGGCAGGATTTCCTCGACGTGCTGCGCGACCTCGGCGATCACGGCTTCACCTTCCGTCCGGAGTGGTACGAAGCGCAGCGCGAGTTCCGCTTCCCCTTCGCCGGTGAGGTCGACTACGAGGGCGTCCACCTCGAGCTGCGGCAGGCGCTGGAGCCCTGGCACGTGCTGGGCGAGCGCGGCGCCATCGGCGGCACCGTGCGCTACACCGACAGCTCGGTCGAGCGCATGCAGGTGCAGCTCACCGCCACCGAGCCGGGCCGCTACATCGTCGCCTGCAACGGCCGCGCCGTGCCGATGGCCGAGACCGGTGCTTCCGGCGTCAGGGTTGGCGGCGTTCGCTTCAAGGCCTGGCAACCCGCCGAGGCGCTGCACCCGACGCTGCCGGTGAACGCGCCGCTGACCTTCGACATCTTCGACACCTGGACTGGCCGAGCGCTGGGGGGCTGCCGCTACCACGTGGCCCATCCGGGCGGGCGCAACTATGACACCTTCCCGGTGAATACCAACGAGGCCGACGCGCGGCGGCTTGCCCGCTTCGAGAAACTCGGGCACACCCCGGGCAGCTACTGGCCCGCGCCCGAGACACCGCATCCGGAGTTCCCGATGACGCTCGACCTGCGCCGCCTGCCGGGGATCTGATGCCGTGGTGGCGGAGACGAAACGCCCGCTGCCGGAGACGGTGGCCAAGTTCCTGCAAGGCTACAGCCCGCCCCCGGGCGTGGCCGACGAGTTGCTGCGTCCCGACGGAACGCTGCGCCCCGCCTGGCAGCCGCTGATCCGCCACCTTGCCACGCAGAGCGCCGAGACCCGCGCCCGGGCCTTTGCCCGGGGGGACCAGTACCTGCACGACACCGGCGTCTATTTCCGGCAGCACACAGGCGAGGGCTCGACCGAACGCAGCTGGCCGCTGAGCCATGTGCCGGTGGTCATCTCGGGCGGGGAGTGGGCCACGCTCTCCGAGGGCATCGTGCAGCGCGCCGAGCTGCTGGAGCGGGTGATGGCCGACCTCTACGGGCCGGGCGACCTGGTGCAGCAGGGCTATCTTCCCGCCGACCTGGTGGCCCGCAACCCCGAGTGGTTGCGGCCCATCGTCGGCGTGCAGCCGCGTTCGGGGCATTTCCTGCACTTCCTCGCCTTCGAGATCGGCCGTTCTCCGGACGGGACCTGGCTGGTGCTGGGCGACCGCACGCAAGCGCCCTCGGGCGCGGGCTTCGCGCTGGAAAACCGCATGGCCACGGGGCGGGTGTTTCACGACCTCTTCCCCAAGGCCAATGTCGAGCGGCTCGCGGGTTTCTTCCGCAGCTTCCGCGACGCGCTGATCGGCCTGCGCGCTGACGAGCGCAGCCGGGTGGCGATCCTCACGCCGGGCCAGCACACGGACACCTACTACGAGCATGCCTATATCGCCCGCTACCTCGGCTTCATGCTGCTCGAATGCGAGGACATGGCCGTGCGCAATGGCCAACTCAAGGTGCGTACCGTGGCCGGGGACGAGCCCGTCTCGGTGCTCTGGCGCCGCCTCGATTCGCGCTTTGCCGACCCGCTGGAGCTGGACGAGAGCTCGGCCCTCGGCACGCCGGGCATGGTCTCGGCGCTGCGCGCGGGGGCGATCACCATGGTCAACTGCCTTGGCTCCGGCGCGCTGGAGTCGCGGGCGCTCATGGCCTTCCTGCCGCGCATCTGCGAGGCGCTGACCGGTGAGGCGCTGAAGCTGCCGAACATCGCCACCTGGTGGTGCGGCCAGCCCTCGGAGCGCGCCTACGTGCGCGACAACCTCCACCGCATGCTGATCGGCCCGGCGCAATCGACCAAGCTGCCCTTCGACATCGACGCGGGCACTGCGCTCGGCGGGCGCTTCCGGGGGCAGGCGCATGGCTCGGTCTCGGACTGGCTGGAGCGCGAGGGCGACACGCTGGTCGGGCAGGAGGCGGTGACGCTCTCGACCACCCCCGCCATGGTCGGCGACCGGCTGGTGCCGCGCCCGATGGTGGTGCGGGTCTTTGCCGCGCGCACGCCCGAGGGCTGGACGGTGATGCCGGGCGGCTACGCCCGCATCGGGCGCAGCGGCGATCCCACGGCGCTGGCGATGCAGTCGGGCGGCTCGGTGGCAGATGTCTGGATCACCTCGGACGCTCCGGTCCCCAGCGAGACCCTCGCCCCCCGCGACAAGGGCCCCTTCCTGCGTCGCCAGCCGGGGCAGCTGCCGGCGCGGGCGGCGGACAACCTCTACTGGCTTGGCCGCTATGTCGAACGGGCCGAGATGGGCGTGCGCCAGATCCGCGCCTATCACCTGCGGCTCGAGGACTACGGTCCCGACGCGCTGCCGCTGGTGGAGAGCCTCGCGCGGTTCCTCGCCGGCTTTGGCCTCGATCCCTCCGAGGAGCCTGTCCCGCCGGGGCTGCTGCAGCTCTTCGAGGTCTCGCGCGGCTGTGCCGCCAAGGTGCGCGACCGCTTCTCCACCGACGGCTGGACCGCGCTGTCGGACCTCGCCTTCACTGCCCGCGACGTGGCCGAGGGCTGCCATCCCGGCGATGATACGGCCCGCGCCATGAGCCTGCTGCTGCGCCGCCTCGCGGGGTTCTCCGGCCTCGTGCACGAGAACATGTTCCGCTTCCTCGGCTGGCGCTTCCTGACCGTCGGGCGGGCGCTCGAACGCACGGACCAGATGGCCGCTTTCCTCGCGGCCTTCACCTCGGCGAAGGCACCCGAGGGTGGACTGGACCTGGCGGTAGAGGTCGGCGACACGGTGATGACCCACCGCCGCCGCTACTCGGTCGAGACCTCGCGCGAGACGGTGATCGACCTCCTGGCGCTCGACGCGGGCAACCCGCGCTCGATGCTGTTCCAGATCGACCTGCTGCTGGGTGAGGAGGAGCGCATCCGCGCCGCCAGCGGCCGCCCGATGGGCGAGGCGGCAAAGCGCATCCTCATGCTGCGCACCGCGCTGGCCGTCGCCGAACCTGCCGAGATCACTCCCGCGCGCCTGAGCGGCTTCCGCGCCGACCTTGCCGCGATCTCCCACGCGCTCACCGCGCAATACCTGAGCTGAGCCCGGAGCCGCCCATGTCCCAGCTCTATGACATCTCGCTGCGCATCACCTACGAATACGCCCATCCCGCCGCCAACAGCCGCACCCTGCTGCGGATGCTGCCGCGCGCGCTGCCGGGGCAGGAGCTGCTGGCTGGGGTGGTGAGCGCCGATCCGGCGCCCGGCTGGCGCCGCGACGGGGTGGATTTCTTCGGCAATCCGACCTGCGAGATGGCCCACGACATGCCGCTGAGCGAGATCGCCTTTGCCTTCAGCGGCCGCGTGCGCAAGGCGGGTCCCGTCGCCGGTCTCGACCTTTCGGGAGATCTCGCGGCCTTGGCGCAGGACCTGGCGGCGGTGCGCGGCATCGGCCCGGAGAGCCCGCACCACTTCCTGGGTGCCTCGCCGCGCCTGCCCGCGGCGCCCGAGATCACCGCCTTCGCGCGGGACACGCTGACGCGCGGGATGTCCGTCCGCGCCGCTGTCGCGGCAATCAGCCACCGGCTCAACACCGAGTTCGCCTTCGATCCCGAGGCCACCGAGGTCACCACTACAGCGATCGAGGCCTTCCGCGCCCGGCGCGGCGTCTGCCAGGACATCAGCCACGTGATGATCACCGCGCTGCGCGGCCTCGGCATTCCCGCGAGCTACGTGTCGGGCTTCCTGCGAACGCTGCCGCCCGAGGGCCAGCCCCGGCTCGAAGGTGCGGACGCCATGCACGCCTGGGTGCGCGCCTGGTGCGGCGCCGAGACCGGCTGGATCGAGATCGACCCGACCAATGACATGCTCGCCGGGGCCGACCACGTCACCGTGGCCTACGGGCGCGACTATTCCGACGTGGCGCCGACCCGCGGCTCGCTGCGCTCCGAGGGCAGCCACGTGACGACCCATCAGGTGGACGTCGTGCCTGTCTGAGCCGCCCCGGCGCCGCCCGCGTTGACGTTTGCGAAACCTCTTTGCCCCATCGTGCCCGGGAGGGCGCATACGGGGACACGCGATGAGGCGGATCGACGAGAAACTGGCCAAGATTGCGCGCGGCCGCTACGGGCCGCGCGATTTCATCCTGACCTTCTGCAAGGATGCCGACCTGATGCGCGGCTGCTCCGCCGCGGGGCGCGACGAGTCGGGACGCCTGCGCAACGCCCCGGCCTACCGCGCCGACATGCGCCGGGTGATCGAAAGCGACCTGGCGGACATCGTGCTCACCTCGCTCGGCAGCGCCGAGGTGTTCAGCGAGGAAGGGATATATTCCCGCTCCAACGTCACCCCGGCCGTCCGGCTGACCGACAACACCGATATCTGGCTGGTGCGCGGCGGGCGCTACGTTCAGTTCCCCGCCATGCCCTTCCGCAGCTCGCGGCTGGAAAACGTGCGCCCGGTGGCCAATCTCGGGCTCTATGCGCTGAGCTTCTACAACGACATCGACATCGACCATGCCACGCTGTCAGCCTATGCCGACTTCCGGCAGATGGCCGCCTCCGTCGGCCTGCGGCACTTCTTGCGGGTCGGCGATCCGCCACTTCCCATCGACAGCGGTGACGAGGAGTACGGCGCCTATCGCAACGACGTTCTGACCCGCAGCCTCGCCGGGATCGCGGGCAAGGAACGGCCGCTCTTCGTCGAGGTGGGGTACCACGGCCCGCGCGCCATGGAGGAACTGGCCGACTGGGACCCGGCGCGCGTCATCTTCGGCCTTACGGGATTCAAGGAAGGCACCACGCGCGACTGCCTCGAACGGCTCGCGCAGGGCGAGCGCTACGGCGCCCGCACCGCCAGCTTCAGCCGGGTCGAGTTCGAGTGCGAAGACCCGGTGCTGATGATGCGCGCCATGCGCCACGTCGTGCGCGAGGGGATGAGCTCGCAGGAGGCGGTGCAGACCTATCACGCCGATCTCGAGGTGGCGGGGCTTACGCCGCTGCGGCCCCTGCAGGAGGATCTGGAGCTGACCGTGCCGTTGCTCAGCAAGAACCTCAGTCGCGCCGCCTGACCCCGGATCAGCCTGGCGCCGGCGGGGTTAGCCCATGCCACGCGCCATGAGGTCGGGCTGCCGTCTCCTTGGCGTTATCGCGCGCCGCCCGAGGCGGCCCCTTGCAGCGCTGGTCATGGTGCCTGCTCTCTCCCCGCCGTTCCCCCGTTGCCTCCATTCCCGGGTCGCAACACCAAGCCGCGCAGCGCCACCACGCGCCGCGGTCCGGCACTTGGACCCCGCGCCGCGAAAGGCGGTGGTGCGGTGCCGTGGAGTCTTTCCGCTTTCACCTTCCGCCGCCTTTCTCCAGAAAGAGGCGCGGCAGGAAAGGGAGCGGCATGGAAGACGGAAGCGGGTTCTGGATCGCGGCGGTGCTGGCCACCTTCTGCGTCGGCGCGTCGAAGGGCGGCATGCCGGTGATCGCCATGCTCGGCGTGCCCATGCTGACGCTCTTCATCGCGCCCGCCGCCGCCGCCGGCCTGCTGCTGCCCATGTACATCCTGGCGGATGTCTACGCGATCTGGCTGTTCCGCCGCGATTTCTCACCCCGCAACCTGAAGATCCTGATCCCCGCCGCCGCGGCCGGCATCCTGATCGCCTTCTTCTGCATCTCGCGGGTGCCGCCGGAAATCGGCAAGCTGATCGTCGCATTGGTCGGGCTCTACTACCTTGTCGACACGCTGCGCAAATGGCTGGTGCGGGACCATGCGGCCCGTCCCGCCGACGTGCCGCGGGGGCTGTTCTGGGGCGCTCTGTCGGGTTTCACCAGCTACATTTCGCACGCCGGCGGGCCGCCATATCAGGCCTACACCCTGCCGCAGATGATGCCCAAGATGACCTTCGTCGGCACGCAGGCCATCGTCTTCGCCTGCATCAACTGGATGAAACTGCCGCCCTATATCGTCGCGGGGCAGGTGACCTGGGACAGCCTGCAGCGCATGGCCATGCTGGCGCCGGTGGCGCTCTTCGGGGCCTGGTCCGGGCAGCGGCTGGTGCGCTGGCTGCCCGAGCGCATCTTCTACGGGGTGGTGCGGGCGGCGCTCGGCCTGCTCAGCCTCCGCCTTCTGTGGGAGGTCGCGCGGGCCTGGGACTGGCTCTAGCGCCGCGCGGCTCCTTCTTCTCTTTCTCAAATACGCCCGGGGGAGGCGCGCGCAGCGCGGCGGGGGCAGCGCCCCCTCTGCTGCGGGTCCCCGCGCTTGCACCCGCAGGGGGTGGGCGCTAACACCGAAGCGGCAATTCACGGAGGGCACATGGCGGCAGCTGACTGGATCGCGGTGGACTGGGGCACGTCGAACCTGCGCCTGTGGCGCATGGCGGCGGATGGCACGGTGCTGGACCGCGCCGAGAGCGAGGCCGGCATGGGGCGCCTCACGCCGGAGGAGTTCGAGCCGACCCTGCTGGAACTGCTGCCCGACCTTGACGCCGAGACCCCGGTGATCGTCTGCGGCATGGCCGGGGCGCGGCAGGGCTGGGCGGAGGCGCCCTACGTGAAGACCCCCTGCACCCCGCCCGGCATCGCCGAGGCGATCATCGTTCCGACGCGGGACCCGCGCCTGACCGTCCGCATCCTGCCCGGCGTCGCGCAGGACCGCCCCGCCGACGTGATGCGCGGCGAGGAGACGCAGGTCTCGGGCTTCCTTGCGCTCAACCCGCGCTTCGACGGGGTGATCTGCCTGCCCGGCACGCACAGCAAGTGGGTGCATGTGAGCGCCGGCGAGATCGTCTCCTTCCGCAGCTTCATGACCGGCGAGATCTTCGAGCTGCTGAGCCGGAAGTCGGTGCTGCGGCACGGGCTTGGTGGCGGCTGGGACGACGCCAGCTTTGCCGAGGGCGTGGATCAGGCCATGGGCCGTCCCGCCGCGTTCGCTGCCGAGCTCTTCACCCTGCGCGCCGAGGGGCTGCTGCATGGGTTGACCCCGGAGAGGGCCACCGCGCGGCTCTCGGGCCTGCTGATCGGCATGGAGCTGGCGGCGGCGAAACCCTACTGGCTGGGACAGAGCGTGGCGCTGCTCGGCGCCTCGAAGCTGGTGTCGCACTACCGCAGCGCGCTCGAGACGCTGGCGGTGCCGGTGGTGATCGCCGACGCCGAACGCATGACGCTGGAAGGGCTGAAGGCGGCCCGCAAGACGGAGAAGACCGAATGACTCGCGAGATCATCGCCATCCTGCGCGGCCTTACCCCCGAGGAGGCGCCCGCCGTCACCGAGGCGCTGATCGGCGCCGGCATCACCAAGATCGAGGTGCCGCTGAACTCGCCGCGCCCCTTCGACTCGATTGCCAAGATGGTGCAGGGCTTCGGCACCGACGCGATCATCGGCGCGGGCACGGTGCTTGCCCCCGAGGAGGTGCTGCGCCTGCACCAGATCGGTGCGCGTATGGTGGTTTCGCCCGACATGAACCAGCGGGTGATCATGGCAACCAAGAAGGCGGGGATGCTGAGCTACCCCGGCGTGCTGACCCCGACCGAGGCTTTCACCGCGCTGCGCACCGGTGCCGACGGGCTGAAGTTCTTCCCCGCCTCGCTGGTCGGCCCCGAGGGGGTCAAGGCGATGAAGGCGGTGTTGCCCGAAGGCACGGCGACCTACGCCGTGGGCGGCGTCAGCGCCGGCAACATGGGCGACTGGCTGGCGGCGGGCGTCACCGGCTTCGGTATCGGCACCTGGCTCTACAAGCCGGGCCGCGGCCTCGACGAGGTGACCGCCCGGGCCCGCGAAGTTGTCGCCGCCTATGATGCCGCGAAGGGCGCGGAACTGGCGGGCTGAGCCGCCACGCGCTACCTTTCCGGTGATGCAGGACAGGGAGCGCGCCATGAGCCGAACCGGGAGCCGAGCCGGGGTCACCCAAACCACCGACGACGAGATTCGCCCGGGCGAGACCGCCATCGAGCTCTTGCCCGCGCAGGACGCGCAGCTGCGTTTCATCGGGCGCATCCGCACGCCCTTTGCCACGCGGCGCGACTGCCCTCGGCAGGGCGATCTCGATGGCCCCGAGTGCCGGATCGAGCTGGACCCGGAATGGGAGCCCGCGCTCGAGGGCATCGAGCGGGCCGAGCGCATCCAGGTGCTCTACTGGCTCGACCGGGCTCGCCGTGATCTGCTGACCCAGACGCCGCATGGCAACGCCACCCGCGGCACCTTCGCGCTGCGCTCGCCGGTGCGGCCCAACCCGATCGGGATTTCTTCGGTCCGGCTGGTCCGGCGCGAGGGGCCGGTGCTGGTGGTGCAGGGGCTCGATTGCGTCGACGGAACCCCGCTTCTGGACCTCAAGCCGGACCGCTGCGAGCACCGCGGGCGGCCCAAAGATGACTGATTCAATTTCGCCTACATATTGTTCAATGGCGATTTTTGTGATGACGGGATGTGCGTTTGGCGGCGCGCCGCGGGGCCCTGGGAAGCGCTGGCCCGCCGCCCTGCTTGTGGTCCGCGCCGCCCTGGAAGAGGGTCCGCGAGGCAAGCGGAGGACAGCCCCATTCCCTATGATCAGCCCCAGATGAGCGCGCCGAACTGCGCGCCCGCAGCGGTCTCCGCGCAGCGCGCCCGCGGGCGCGCGCGGTTGGCGGCGCGGTGCCGGGGCAGCAGGAGCGTCATCGGCGATCTGCACATGTCGGGCAGCTCCAAGCTGCTGTTCCCGCGCGGGCTCGATGCGCTGCAGGCGGTGTACCTCAACAGCTCGGGCGGGGTGACCGGGGGGGATGCATTCGACATCGAGGCGACCGCCCGCGAGGGTGCGCATCTGGCGCTGACCACGCAGGCGGCGGAGCGCGTCTACCGCGCGCTGCCGGGCGAGACCGGGCGGGTGGACACGCGGCTGACGCTGGAGGCGGGCGCGCGGCTCGATTGGCTGCCGCAGGAGACCATCCTCTTCGATGGCGCGGCGCTCGACCGGCGGCTCTCGGTGGAGATGGCCCCGGATGCCCGCCTGCTGCTCTGCGAGCCGCTGATCTTCGGTCGCGCGGCAATGGGCGAGAGTGTCACCGACCTGCGCCACGCCGACCGTTTCGACATTCGCCGGGGCGGCAGGCTCGTCTGGTCCGACCGGCTGCGCCTCACGGGTGATGCCGCCGCGCATCTTGCCGATCCCGCGATTGCCGAGGGCGCCCGGGCCATGGCCACCGTCGTGCTCGCCGCACCCGGTGCTGCCGCGCTGGTCGAGGCGCTGCGCGGCATGCTGCCCGAGACGGGTGGCGTTTTCCTTGGCGGGGTCTCGGCGCTCGACCCCGACCTCCTCGTGCTGCGCATGCTCGCCATTGACGGGTTCGAGCTGCGCCGTCACCTTTGCCCCATACTGCGGCGCCTGTCGGGCGCCGAACTCCCAAGACCCTGGATGATCTGACCATGCAACTGACCCCCCGCGAAAAGGACAAGCTTCTGGTGGCCCTCGCCGCCGAGGTGGCCCGCAAGCGCCTCGCGCGCGGCGTGAAGCTCAACTACCCCGAGGCGGTGGCGCTGATCACCGACGCGGTGGTCGAGGGCGCACGCGACGGCCGCTCGGTGGCCGAGATGATGGAGGCCGGGGCGCAGGTCATCACCGCCGAGCAATGCATGGAGGGGATCCCCGAGATGCTGCACGAGGTGCAGGTCGAGGCCACCTTCCCGGACGGCACCAAGCTGGTGACCGTGCACAATCCCATTCGCTGAGGCCCCCGGTGGGCGGACGCCACGCAACGAAGACCAACAGGTGAGACGATGAAATACCTTCTGCCGATCATGGCCCTGCCGCTCGCAACTCCGGCCCTCGCGCACTCCGGCGCGCACCTGCACCCGCATGGGGCCGAGACCTGGCTGACCGCCGTGGCGGTGCTCGGCGTCGCGGCCTATGCTGGCTGGCGCATGTACGGCGGCGGTAGCAAATGATCCCCGGCGAGATCATCCCCGCTGAGGGCGATCTGCTGCTGAACGCCGACCGCGAGGCGATCACGCTGATGGTCGCCAACACCGGTGACCGCCCGGTGCAGGTGGGCTCGCACTACCATTTTGCCGAGACCAACCCGGCACTCGACTTCGATCGCGACGCGGCGCGCGGGTTGCGGCTCGACATCGCGGCGGGCACTGCCGTGCGCTTCGAGCCCGGCCAGCGCCGCGAGGTGCAGCTCATCCCCTTCTCGGGGGAGCGCAAAATCTACGGCTTCAACCAGAAGGTCATGGGGGCACTCTGAGGTCTCCTCTTCCAGCGAAAGGGACGGCAAGCATGTTCGACGCATTCACGGCATTGACCGGCAGCATGATGCGGCTGGGTTTCCTCGGCGCCGAGGCGCAGAGCGTGGTGGCTTACCGGATGCTGGGCTTTGCCGGCATGTGGTCGGTCCCCTCGACCGAGGCCTACCGGATGACCGCCGAGAAGGGCCCCGCCTTCATGCAGGCCTGGTGGCAGGCGAGCGCGGCGATGATGCGCGGCGCGCCTGCGCCGGTGGTGATCAACGCCTTTTCCCGACCACTGGAGGTGAAGGCCCGCCGCAACCGCAGGCGGCTGAGCCGGCGCGGGCCGCAGTTCCGTCCCGGCCAGCGTTCGGGCTGGTAGGCACAGGGAGGGGGGCACCGATGGTCTTCATGACACCTTTCGACTGGGCTGTGCTCATGTTGCGTGGCACGAGCCAAATGCTCGCTGTCCAGACGCAGATGACCGAGGCGCTCCTGACCTACGGCCGCAAGCAGGGGGCTGCTTTGCCGACCGCCGGCGCGACCGTGCTGCCCTTCGTGCGACCTGCACCCATGGCGACGATGGGCATCTGCGGTCCGGCGCGGGTGAAGTGAGGCGCTGAATTGCACCGCTTGCCCGACCCATATCCCTCTCCGGCCCGGCTGGCATCGGCGCGCCCGTCTCGGGCACGCCGGTCATTCAGCGCGTCAGGCGTCGGGCAACGGCGGCAGGCTGCGCAGGTAGAGCACGATGGCGTCGAGATCGCCCTCGGTCATCTGCGCGAGGTAGCCGTAGGGCATCGGCGGGAGCATCTGCGAGCCGTCCGGCCGCATGCCCTTGGTGATCATCGCCTTCAGCTCCTCGTCGCTGTAGCCGGCCAGGCCGTCCTCGGAGCTGGTGAGGTTCGGTGCGGTGACGCTGCCCCAGGGGCCGTGGAACTCGAAGCCGCCCTGACCGAGGTGCTCGGGTCCCGTCATCGGGCCCTTGTCGCTCATCGGCGAATGACACTCCATGCAATGGGTGACCGCGTTGGCGAGGTAGGCCCCATACTCCACGGTCACGCCGCGCTCGGGCGGGGTGACGCTCTCCACCGGCGGCCCGTAGGCCGGGGGCAGGGGCATGTTGTAGACCGAGTCCGGCACCTCGTTGTCGACCGCGGGGAGCGTGCGCAGGAAGGCGACGATCGAGGCGAGATCTTCGTCGCCGAGACCCTTGTACATCGCAAAGGGCATGGGCGGGCCGATCACCGAGCCATCGGGCAGAATACCCTCGCGGATGGCGCGCGCCAGTTCCGCGTCGCTCCAGTTCGCGACCTCTCCGCCGGGGGTGATGTTGGGGGCGTAGGCGGTGAACATCGGGTTGTCCTCTACGAGGCGTCCGCCGAGTTCCATGCTCATATCCGGGCCCGTCTCGCCGAAGGGCGTGTGGCAGTTGCCACAGCCCGCCGGGCCCCTGACCAGATATTCGCCGCGGGCGACGTCGCCCGCCGCGCTTGCCGTGCCGGCACCAAGGGCCAGCAGCGAAAGTCCTGTAATCGTCGACCTGAACATTCCAAACTCCTTGCTGAAGAACTGGCTGGGAGGAAAAATGGACTTCTTTGACTTCAAGAGGACGCTACTCCCGTTTCGTCGCGGTACAAAATGCTTTCGCATGGCCGGGGTTGCGATTTTCACCAGTGTCGTTCTGATCCAGGCTGATCCGGCCCGTGCCGCCTGCAGCGATGCGACCACCACGGTGGAAATGCGGGAGTGCCGCAGCCAGGAATACGAGGCCGCCGATGCCGAGCTGAACGCGGTCTACGGCCAGCTCAAGGCCGTCGCATCGGACGCGGTGATGGCGCAGGTCCGGGCCGCGCAGCGCGCCTGGATCCCATTCCGCGATGCCGCCTGCATCGCCGAGGCCGCCCCCTATGAGGGTGGCTCCATCCAGCCGCTGATCCACGTCAGCTGCCTGACCAGACTAACCCAGCGCCGCAGCGAAGATCTGCGCGCGCTCTTGCCGAACTGACCAACCCGAGGACGACCCGAATGCCCGCAACGATTTCCCGCCGCGACTACGCCGCCATGTTCGGCCCCACCACCGGGGACAGGGTGCGGCTTGCAGACACCGACCTGATCATCGAGGTCGAACGCGACCTCACCGCCTCGCGCGCCGGTGCCGCCAGCGGGGGCAACGGCGATCTCTACGGCGAGGAGGTGAAGTTCGGCGGCGGCAAGGTGATCCGCGACGGCATGGGCCAGTCGCAGTACACGCGTGCGCAGGGCGCTGTGGACACGGTGATCACCAACGCGCTGATCGTCGACCACACCGGCATCTACAAGGCGGATGTTGGCCTGAAGGACGGCCGCATCGCCAAGCTCGGCAAGGCCGGTAACCCCGATACCCAGCCGGGCGTCGATATCATCGTCGGCCCGGGCACCGAGGTGATCGCGGGCGAGGGGCGCATCCTCACCGCCGGCGGCATGGACAGCCACATCCACTTCATCTGCCCGCAGCAGATCGAGGACGCGCTGCACTCGGGTCTGACCACCATGCTTGGCGGCGGCACCGGCCCGGCGCATGGCACGCTGGCGACCACCTGCACCCCCGGCCCGTGGCACCTCGGTCGGATGATGCAGGCCGCCGATGCATTCCCGATGAACCTCGCCTTCGCCGGCAAGGGCAACGCCTCGCTGCCCGCCGCGCTGGAAGAGCAGATCAAGGGCGGTGCCTGCTGCCTCAAGCTGCACGAAGACTGGGGCACCACGCCGGGCGCCATCGACACCTGCATGTCGGTCGCTGACGATTGGGACGTGCAGGTGATGATCCACACCGACACGCTGAACGAGAGCGGTTTCGTCGAGAACACCGTCGCGGCGATGAAGGGCCGCACCATCCACGCCTTCCACACCGAGGGGGCAGGGGGCGGCCACGCGCCCGACATCATCAAGATCTGCGGCGAGGAGTTCGTGCTGCCCAGCTCGACCAACCCGACGCGCCCCTACACGCAGAACACGCTCGAGGAACATCTCGACATGCTGATGGTCTGCCACCACCTCGACAAGTCGATCCCCGAGGACGTGGCCTTTGCCGAAAGCCGCATCCGCCGCGAGACCATCGCCGCCGAGGACATCCTGCACGACATGGGGGCCTTCTCGATCATCGCCTCGGACAGCCAGGCCATGGGCCGCGTCGGCGAGGTGATCATCCGCACCTGGCAGACTGCCGACAAGATGAAGAAGCAGCGCGGCAAGCTGGCCGAAGAGACCGGCGACAACGACAACTTCCGCGTCCGCCGCTACATCGCCAAGTACACGATCAACCCGGCCATCGCCCATGGCATCAGCCAGCACATCGGCTCGATCGAGGAGGGCAAGCGTGCCGACCTGGTGCTCTGGAACCCGGCGTTCTTCGGCGTGAAGCCCGAGATGGTGCTCATGGGCGGCACCATCGTCTGCGCGCAGATGGGCGATCCCAACGCCTCGATCCCGACGCCGCAGCCGGTCTACTCCCGCCCGATGTGGGGTGCCTATGGCCGCTCGGTGGAGAACTCGGCGGTGATCTTCGTGTCGGAAGCGGCGCAGGCCGACGGGCTGCGCGACAAGCTCGGTATCGCCAAGCAGACGCTGGCGGTGAAGAACACGCGCGGCATCGGCAAGAAGGACCTGATCCTCAACGATTCACTGCCGCACGTCGAGGTGAACCCAGAAACCTACGAGGTGCGCGCCAACGGCGAGTTGCTGACCTGCGAGCCGGCGAAGGAGCTGCCGATGGCGCAGCGCTACTTCCTCTACTGAGGTCGCGCAGGCCGCGTCTGCGCGGCTCCGAATACAGAGACGCCGGTCCGCTCCCGCGGGCCGGCGTCTCTGTATTCGGGGGGTGAGTCGCGAGGGGTCCGAATCCGGTCGAGCCCTGCAAAATGCGCAGATCGCGCCCGACTTCCTACCTTTCCGAATGCGCCCGGAAATTCGGCAGCCTCCCCGCGCGCGCATGGCTGCCCCCGGCTAAATGCCGTGTCTTGAAGAGTTTTTTACGGAAATTGTTCGCAAAGCGCTGCCCATTTGAGCGCCTAATAATTTTGCGTCACTTCTCGGTCGGCATGAGCAATAAAATTATCTGTGATCTCTGCATGGCTGGGGAGCCAGCTATGCAGATGCAGCATTTGTTGTTCCCGGGTGGCTGACCTATCTTGGGTGTCAAGGGAGGAAACCAAAACCGAACGCCAACACCAAACGCTAGGATAGGTTTCCAAATGGCATTTCTGACTGCATCCGCACGCACCGAGCAGGCACCGTTCTTCTCGCGTTTCTTCGCAGCCATCGGCAACGGCCTCGTCGCCATGGGTGAAGCAAACCCGCGTCTGCGCAAAATCGAAGCCCTGCAGCGTCTCTCGGACGAGCAGCTGGCAGAGCGTGGCATCCGTCGCGAAGACATCGCACGTCACGTCTTCCAGGACGTCTTCTACCTCTGAGTTCGCTTGGGGCGCGACAGCGCCGCAGAACTCGGCACATCAAGGCCACGCCCCGGTGATCCCGGCGCGTGGCCTTGCCTTTTCCGGCGGTTGGTCCGAGGGTGCAGGCGCACTTCAGACGACGATCGGAGCCCTTCCCATGACATCTTTGCCCGTGTCCCATGAGATCGCCCGCAAGGGCGCCGCCCCCGAGGCGGTGTTGAGCGTGACGCTCAGCTACGAGGACCGCTTCCTGCGCCGCAAGGTGCTGAAGAGCGACCAGGGCGAAAGCTTCCTCGTCGATCTCGCGCATACCGAAAGCTTGGACCAGGGCGATGCCTTCGTGCTGACCGACGGGCGCGCCGTGCGCGTCGAGGCCGCCGCCGAGCCCTTGCTGGCTGTCAGCGGCGATGACCTGCCGCGCCTCGCCTGGCACATCGGCAACCGCCACACCCCCTGCCAGATCGAAGCCGCGCGGCTGCTGATCCAGCGCGACCACGTGATCCGCGACATGCTCGCCCATATCGGCGCGACGGTGGCAGAGGTGCTTGAGCCCTTCACCCCCGAGGGCGGGGCCTATGGCCACGGTCGGACGCATGGCCACGATCATTCGCATTCCCACGGGCCGGAGGGGCAGTCGCACAGCCATTCTCATTCCCATGCGCACAGCCATGCGCACTCGCACGACCATGAGCATGACCATGGGCACAGCCACTCCCACTCCCACGGTCCCGCGCACACGCATGACCACTGATCCGCTGCTGACGCTGCACCAGCTCTTCTCGCCCTCCTTCCCGGTGGGCGCCTTCGCCTATTCGCACGGGCTGGAAACGCTGGTGCAGGAGGGCCGCGTTACCACCGCTGCTCAGCTCCAGGGCTGGCTCGAGGCGGTGCTGCGCCACGGCGCGGGCTGGAGCGACGCGGTGCTGATGGCGCAGGTGGCGCGGGGCGCTGAGGTTACAGAGATCGCCGAGCTGGCCACGGCGCTCACCCCGTCGGCCGAGCGGCGGCTGGAAACGGTGAAGCAGGGGCAGGCCTTTGCCTCGACCGTGCGTGATCTTTGGCAGGCCGACATCCTGCCCGCCCCCTATCCCGTGGCGGTGGGGCAGGCGGTGCGCGCGCTGGACTTGCCTCTGATCCCTGCGCTGCAACTCTACCTGCAGGCCTTTGCCTCGAACCTCGCCGCTGCCGGTATCCGTCTCGTCCCGCTCGGCCAGACCGAGGGGCAGGGCGTCGTCCGGGCGCTCTCGCCGCTTTGCGAGGCCCTCGCGGCGCAGGCGGCAGAGGCATCGCTCGACGAGATCGGCGGCTTCTCCCCGCTCTCGGACATTGCCAGCCAGCGCCACGAGGCGCTCTATTCCCGTATCTTCCGATCCTGACACCTCTGGAGACCACATGACTTCCCCCAACGGACCCCTCCGCGTCGGCCTCGGCGGCCCCGTGGGCGCCGGCAAGACCACCCTCACCGCGGCGCTCGCCCGCGCCCTGCGCGACCGGCTCTCGATGGCCGTGGTGACCAATGACATCTACACCCGCGAGGACGCCGAGGAGCTGATGCGCCAGCAGATCCTGCCGCTCGACCGCATCAAGGGTGTGGAGACCGGTGGTTGCCCGCATACGGCGATCCGCGAGGATGCCTCGATCAACCTCGCCGCCATCGCCGAGCTGAACGAGACCTTTCCCGACCTCGACCTGATCCTGATCGAGAGCGGCGGCGACAACCTCTCGGCCACCTTCTCGCCGGAGCTGGCGGACGTGACGATCTACGTGATCGACACCGCCGCGGGCGAGGAGATCCCGCGCAAGGGCGGCCCGGCGATCACCAAGTCGGACATCCTGGTGATCAACAAGACCGACCTCGCGCCCCACGTTGGCGCTTCGCTCGAGGTGATGGAGCGGGACGCCACGCGGATGCGTGCCGGCAAGCCCTTCGTCTTTGCGCAGGTCAAGCACGGCAAGGGTGTGGACGAGATCGTCACCCTGCTGGCGCAGATCGGCGGGCTGCCGCTGGCGGAGGCGGTGGAATGAGCCGCATCGTCATTCTGGGCGTCGGCGCGGTCGGCGGCACCCTCGCCGTCGCGCTGGCCGAGGCCGGCGAAGAGGTGCTCGGCATCGCCCGCGGCGCGCAGCTCGAGGCGATCCGTGCGGGCGGTCTGACGCTGCGCACGCCCGAGGGCACCCGCCATGCCGAGTTTCCCTGCGTGGCCACCCCGGCCGAGGCGCAGCTGCGCGCGGACGATGTGATCTTCCTGTGCGTGAAGACCCAACACACCGAGGCGGCGCTGATGCAGCTGCGCGACGCGGGTTTGCAGGACCAGCACGTCTTCTGCTTCCAGAACGGGGTCGAGAACGAGCGCCTGGCGCTGCGCTACTTCCCGAACGTGCACGGCGTCACCGTCATGCTGCCCGCCGATTTCGTGCAGCCGGGCGAGGTTGTCTGCTACGGCGCGCCCTGCATCGGCTCCTTCGACATCGGGCGGTTCCCCTCCGGCTTCGATGCGGCCGACAGCGCTCTGGTGGCGCGGCTTGAAGCGGCGGGTTTCCCCTCTGCCACGCGCGCGGCGGTGATGGAGCGCAAGTACGGCAAGCTGCTGATGAATCTCGGCAATATCGTCGGAGCGGCGCTTGGCGAGGAGGTCGATGGCAAGGCGGCTACCGCGGCACTCAAGGCTGAGGCAGAGGCGGTCATGGCCAAGGCGGGCATCGTCTGGTCGGACCCCGCCGAGGATGACGACAAGCGCGCGGCGCAGCTGCAGATCGTCGATGTACCGGGCGTCACGCGGGTCGGCAGCTCGACCGCGCAGAGTCTCGCGCGCGGGGCGGGCTCGGTCGAGACCGATTATCTCAACGGCGAGGTCTCGCTGCTGGGCCGCCTGCACGGTGTGCCGACCCCGGGGAACGACTGGTTTACCGCGCAAGCCGCCCGGCTGGTGCGCGAAGGCGCGCAGCCGGGGGCGGTCACGCTGACCGAGGTCGAGGCCGCGCTCGGCCTTTGAGCGGGCTCAGATTGGCTCGATTCAGCGCTCCGGCTCGCCGGGGCGCTTGTCGTTTTCGGCCCCCGGGCGAGCCGTCCCACGGGGTGGCCCCGGTGCCCTGCGCAGCCGACACGACGCAGCCGCATTCCAGATTCCTCTTGACCGAGCGTGAGCAAAACGACATTTCTCCCAGTCATGCTTGGGAACCCGACCCTCTTTGATCGACGCCGACGCCGCAGCTCCTTGCGGCGGCTCTTCGGGCTGCGCGTCGATCAGCGTCCCTTGGCGCGGTAGCCCCACCCGGCTGATACCGCCCGCCGGAGCCTCTCCGACCCGCGTTCCTGAACCCCCGCAGCCCTCGGCTCCGGGGGCTTTTGTTTTCTGCACTCTGGAAGGACATACCATGAGCATTCGTACCGGCATTGTCGGCATCAGCGGTTTCGGCGGCGGCGAAGCGCTGCGTCTGATCGCGGGCCACCCATCATTCGAGCTTGTCTACGCCGCGGGCGAGGGCAGCGCGGGCAGCCGGCTTGTCGACCGCTTTCCCGGTGTGCCTGAGGCGCTCGCCGGGCTGGTGATCGAAAAGTGGGACCCCGAGGCGCTGCCCGAGCTCGACCTGCTCTTCGCCTCGCTGCCCACCGGTGCCTCGGCGGAGGCGCTGGCAAAGGTACCCGAGCGCGTGAAGATCGTCGACATCGGCGGCGACCACCGTTACGCGCCGGGCTGGACCTATGGTCTTGCCGACGTCTGGCCGGAGCAGATCAAGGGCCATACCCGGGTCGCCAACCCCGGCTGCTTCCCCGCCGCGACGCTGAACGCGCTGGCGCCGCTGCTGGCGGCCGGGCTGATTGCGCCGGGCAATATCGTCATCGACGCCAAGACCGGCATTTCCGGCGCGGGCCGGGGCGGGGGCGGCAGCTTCGGCTATGCCGAGAGCAACGAGAACCTGCAGCCCTATGGACTGCTGCAGCACGTCCACATGCCGGAGATGGCGACAACGATCGAGCGGATTGCCAGCGGCAGCGCCGCCGGGCTGGTGTTCACGCCGCACCTCGTGCCGATGACCCGGGGCGTGTTGGTCACCATCTACTGCCGCGGCAGCGCCACCACCGAGCAATGCCTCGAGGCGGCTCGGAGCTTCTACGCGGACCGCCCCTTCGTTCGGGTCACCGACCGGCCGCCGCAGACGAAATGGGCGACCGGCTCGAACCTGTCGTTCGTCAGCTACGCGGCCGATCCCGAGCGCGATCTGGTGATCGCCATGGGCGCGGTCGACAACCTCGGCAAGGGCGCGGCCGGTCATGCGGTGCAGAACGCCAACCTGATCTGCGGGCTGCCGGAAACCGCGGGGCTGGAGGGAGCACCCGTCTGGCCTTGACGGAAAAGGTCGCGGACCGCGTGTCCCCCGTGGTGGGTGCGCGGCCGGGCCGGGCGGCGCCGGCGAACCCGGCGCCTCTGCATGTCATCCGTAGCACTGCAAAGGGCCCCGCAAGGGGCCCTTCGTCATGCGCCGCGGGCGCGCCTCAGTAGTCGTGCTCGTAGTAGAGACCGATGGTGCTGTCGCCCTCCGAGGTCACGCTGCCCTTGGCCTTCAGGCTGGGGGTGATCTTGATGTTGAGGTTCACCGCGCTGTCGCCGCCGGAATCCACCTCGACGTCGGTATAGATGTCCTCGGAGATGTATTTGCCGAGACGCAGCCCCGCCTGACCTTCGTCATTGGTGGTTACGTCGAGGTCATCCAGTCCGAGGTTCTGGCGCAGCCCGTCCACAGCTCCCGAGCCGCGCCCGGCGAGCGTGTTCACCGCCGCGGCGATCTGCAGCGCCTGGAAGCCCGAAATCTCGGTGATGTCGCGACCGAAGAGCAGCAGTGCCAGCACCTCTTCCTCCGGGCGCGACGGGTCGGAGCTGAACTCCACCTCGGGTTCGGTGGCGAGCCCGGTGATGCTGACGGTCACCGTGGTGCTCTCGACCTGGCTCGTGGCGGCGATGTCGAGCGTCGGGATGAAGCCGCCGGTCAGCGCCATCGAGGCGCGGTCCAGCGTGAGCCGCTGGCCGAGGATGTCGAGCCGGCCCCGGATCAGGTCGAACCGTCCTTCGGTGATCACGTCGCTTGAGCTGCCAGTGATGCGCAGCGCGCCGCCCAGCTCCATGTCGAGGCCACGGCCCCGCACGAAGATCTGCTGCGGTGCCCGGATCACCAGGTCGAGCGGCAGGGAGTAGGCCGATCCGCCGCTGGACTGCTCCTGGTCGATCAGCCCGGCCCGGATACGGGTGACCCGAGAGCCGAAGGGCTCGGAGACATGGGTCAGCACGAAGCCGTGGCTGCCCGGCCCGAGCCCGGTTTCGGGAATCCGGATCTCGGCGTTATCGATGAGGATCTCGCCGCCGATCGTCGGTCCGGTGAGCAAAGGCCCAGAGATCGATACGTTGCCGCCGAGTTGCACCTGGTAGAGCCGCTGGTCCTCGAGCACCAGCTGGTTGAGCGCAATATTGAGGTCAGCGGGGAAGCTGCCGCTCATGCCGATGGTGCCGTCGACGTTGATCCGCCCGCCGGTCGCCAGCGCGGTCGTGGCGGTCAGCCTGGTCTGCCCGCCGCCGACATTGGCGTTGACGTTGAGCCCGGTGAACTCGAGCCCGGCGGTGGGCACGATCACCCGCGCGCCGTTCACCGTCACATTGCCCGACAGGGACTCCACCGCCAGCGGACCGTTCAGCCGCATGTCGATGTTGGCCATGCCCGACATCAGGTTGGGCGCGGCGACCTGGTTGGCCAGCTCCAGCGGCGCGTTGCCGGTGATCGCGAGATTGGCGCTGCCGAAGTCCTGCGCGATGCTGCCCGAGACCTGCGCCCGCGTGCCGCCGGGAGCGGTGAGGTTGCTCTGAACCTGATACTGGCTGCCGTTCAGCGCCAGCGTGCCCTCGGCGGTGGCGCGGCCCGGAAGCTGCGGCACCAGCAGGCCGAGATCGCGCAGCGCGACATTGTAGGTGATGCTGCTGTCACCGGTGCCATAGGTGCCGCTTGCGGTGGCGGTGATCTCGCGGGTCTGCACCTCGAACTGCTGGATGCTCAGCGCGCCGCTGGCATCGCGGCTGACCTGCACCACGGCGCTGCCATCGCCGCCGACCAGTTGGTCGACGGTCGGGATGCCGAGCGCCAGCGCGCGGGTGTCGAGCCGCCCGTCCGCCGAGAGGCTGCCATCCGCGAGGTTGTAGCCGACGGTGCCATCGAAGTTGACCCCGCCCGAAAGCGGCTGGCCGACCAGCGGCGCGTAGGCGCCGAGCGAGGCAACCGAGGCGCTGCCGTCGAAGCCCACCATGCCGAGCTGGCCGCCGCCGAGCTTCTCGGCGGTGAGCCGGCCCTGCGCGCTTGCCTCGCCCGGGCCTGAGCCGGTGAAGTCGAGCTGATAGGCTCCGTCGCTTTCCTGCAGCGTGCCGCGGAGCTGCGCGCCGCCGGTCACGCCGGGCTGGATCAGGGACATGTCGGGCAGCGCGATGTCGAAGCTCGCATCGCTCAGGCCGCTGGTCTCCGAAGGCTCCTTGCCGAGCAGCGCGGCGGTGTAGATGTCGCCCTGCGCGGTGACCTGGATTGCCTGGCCGTTCACGTCGAGCTGGCGGATCTGTACCAGGTCGCCGTCATAGGCAAGCGAGGCATCCAGATCGACCGTGCCGGTGAGCAGCCCGTCCACCTGCGCGATGCCGGTGCCGAGATCGCGGGTCGTGCCGTCGATCACCGCATCCGCCGCGCCTGTCGCCATGTCGTAAGAGACGTCCGCTGTCAGGTTCAGCCCGCCCGCCAGCGGCCTGCCGGCCAGCGGCGCGTAGGTCGACAGGTCCGAGGCGGCGACGTCGCCGTCGAAGGTCACCATGCCGAGGCTGCCATCGGCCTGCTTCTCGGCGCTGGCCTTGCCGGTGATGCGGACATCGCCGGGAGCGGAGGCGTCGAGGTCGAGCAGATAGGCGTTGCCTTCTTCCTGAAGCGTGCCGGTGAAACGCGCGGGGCCGGTGATTTCCGGCTGGATCAGCGACATGTCGGGCAGCGAGATATCGAAACTGGCGTTGCTCTGACCGGCGCCGGGGGTGGGTGTGCCTCCGAGCAGCGCGGCGGTGTAGACATCGCCCTCGGCAGAGACCTGTATCGCCTGTCCGTTCACCGTGAGCTGCCGGATCTGCGCCAGATCGCCGTCATAGGCTACCGAGGCATCGAGATCGACGGTGCCGGTCAGCAGCCCGTCTACCTGCGCGATGCCGGTCTCGACGTTGTTCAAGGTGCCGTCGAGCACGGCGTCGATGGCGCCTCTGTCGAGCGTGTAGGTGACGTCGGTCTGCAGATCGACACCGCCCGCCAGCGGTTTCCCTGCCAGCGGCGCGAAGGCTGCGAGGTCCTGCGCCGCGGCATCGCCCTCGAAGCGGATCGTGCCGATGCCGCCGTCCTCGAGCTTGCTGCCGGTGAGCAGGCCGTCGAGATCGGTGCCGCCCGGTGCGCTGCCCACGATGTCGAGGCGGTAGGCCTCGGGGGTCTCGTCGAGCGTGCCGGAGACCTGCACCGCGCCCGAAAGCCCGTCCTGCACCTTCGACACATCGGGGATGGAGATGTCGAACGTGCCGGTGCTGCCGCCGGTCTGCAGCTTGGCCTCGGCCACGGCCGTCAGGCCTTCGCCCGAGAGATCGAGGCGGCGCAGTTCGGTGCCTTCCTCGTTGCGCACGGCCGAGGCAAAGAGGTCGACCTCGCCCTCCAGCAGTCCGTCGGCCTGCGGGATGCCGGTCCTCAGATCCAGCGTGCGGCCCTGCGCGGTGACGTCGAAGCGGCCTGCGACCGGCTCCAGCGTGCCCTTCACGGCCAGATCGGCATCACCGCCAAGCTGACGTCCGGCAAGGCCGGAGAAGCGGGCGATGTCCTCGGCCTTCACCGCGAGATCGGGTTCGATGACGATGTTGCCGCTATTGCCGAGGCCGGAGAATGTCACATCGCCGGCGAGCGAGAGCCCGGCACCGCCGAAGTCGATCTGGCGCAGATAGAGCGGATCGCCCGCCTGCCAGTCGATCTGCATGACCCCCTTCAGCTCCTCGCCGGCCGCATCGGCCATGGAGGCGTCGGCGAAATCGAGACCGGAGGCGTCGAAGGTCAGCTGCGCCTCGACGCCGCCGGGCAGGGATTCGCCGGCGCTGCGGCGGATGGTCCCGCGCCCGGCGATGTCGGCGCGTTCGATGGACATGTCGGGGCGGTCGATACCCTCCGCCACCAGGTCGAGGCTGAACGCCTCGCCCTGCGCGGCGTCGAAGTCGAGCGTCAGCGTGGCACTGTCGAGCATGGTCACGTCACCGGACATGGCGAGCCGCACCGGGCTGCCGTCCTCCGAGGCGATCTTGCCGTCGAGCTGCATCAGTTCGGGCCAGCCATCGGCGCCGATGCGCGCAGAGCCGGTGAGCGCGACCATGGCGGTCTGCAGATCGAGCGTGTCGAGGTCGAGCGTGCCGTCCGCGCCCTGCAGGCCCGAGACCTGAAGGCTCTGCTCGGGCCCGAAGAATTCGCGGTGTTCCTCGGGCAGCAGCGGGCGCAGATCGCCCGAGAGGTCGGCGGTAAACTGGCGCCCGGCTTCGGAACTGCCCTGCAGTGTGACCTGACCGCCGAGCCGTTCCTCGCCGTCGGTGGCGAGTTGCAGGTCGGCGGTGAAGTCGTCCAGCACGCCGTCGCCCTGTACGGACAGCGCCAGCGAGGGCGCGCCGGGCAGGCCGAGCTTGCTGCCGACGATGCCGCCGCTCTCTTCCTCCAGCGACACATCGATGGTCAGTGCGCCGCTCTCGTTGGCGTAACTGCCGGCAAGCGTCAGCGAATCCTGCGGCCCGTCGAGGCGGTTGACCGACACGTCGGCCTCGCCCTCGCCATCGGCGAGCCGGGCCGAGCCCTGGACCTCGAGCGCGATGTCCTCGCCCATCAGCGGGGCGCCCAGCTCGACGCGGGCGATATTCAGCGCGCCGACCTCTACAGAGACGGGTAGGTCGGGCAGGGCGAAATCGCCCGAGGCCTCGGGCGCAGGGGCTTCCCCCTCGGTGATCGGGGTCCGGGCGATGGCCAGCCGCTCGGCGCTCAGCTCGTTGACCACGAGCTGGCCGCGCAGCAGCGCGGTGCGGCGCCAGTTGAGCTTGGCATTCTCAAGCGTCAGCCAGACGCCCTCGGAATCGGAAATGGTCATGCGCTCCAGCGTCGCCTCGGAGCTCAGCGCACCGCGAAAGCCGACGATGCGCACATCGCGCCCGGCGCCGGAGAGGGAATCCTCGATCAGCCGTTCAAGAAAACCGCCGCCGTCCTCGTCTTCCTCCTGCGCGAGCGCAGGGGGAGCCGCCAGAATAAGCGGCAGAAGCAGCAACATGAAAAATCGCTTGAGAAGGGTCAAAACGCCTGTCCTATCCCGAGGTAAATCTGAACGCCGTCGCCGGTGTCGCCGCCGACGGGCATGGCGACGTCGAAGCGCAGCGGGCCGATGCCCGTCTTGTAGCGCACGCCGATGCCAGCGCCGCCGTGCCATTCGCCGTCGTCGCCGCCCGGCGTGCTGTCGCGCCCGACGTAGCCGGCGTCATAGAAGACGACAGCGCCGAGGCTTTCGCCGATGTCCTGACGGAACTCGGCCGAGAGACCGGCGAAGCTTCGTCCGCCGATGGTGTCGCCGTCGCCGATGTCGATGGCCAGCGATTGGTAGGGCTGGCCGCGGACGGTCCCGGCACCGCCCGAGTAGAACAGGTAGTCCGGCGGGGTTTCGTCGATGTCCGGGCCGACCACCGAGCCCAGCATCACGCGTCCGGCCAGCACCGAGCGTTCGCGTTCGCCGAGCGCGAGGTAGCCACGGAAATCGCCGTAGAGCCGCGCGCCGTTTGGATCGTCGCGCAGGTTCAGGAAGGGGGTGGCCTCGGTCAGGATATAGAAGCCGTGGCGCGGGTCGAACTCGTTGTCGCGGCGGTCGTATTCGGCCTTCATCGGCAGGGTCAGCAGCTCGAAGGTCCGGTCGCCGAGGTCATCGGAGGTTTCAGAGTAGAGGTAACCGACACCGATCTCGGTGTAGAGGTGCTCGGTGAGCTGGCGGCTGATGCCGAGCGTCAGCTCGATGCTGTCGAGGTCGTAGTTCGGCTCCTGCAGGTGCTGCAGCTCGGTCTCGAAGTAGCCATCGGTTTCCGGGCCGATGACCGCGGGCACGTCGAGCCGCCCGGTGAGCGTGTAGTCGAGCGTATCGGCCTGGTCGGTGATGTCGGTGATCGAGGCATCGAAGCGCAGCCGCTCCGCCCCGCCGAGGATGTTGCGGTGCAGCCAGTAGCCGGTCAGCGACAGGCCTTCGAGCGAGCTGATCTCGGCACCCGCCCCGATGCGCCGCGGCTTTGAGTCGACGACCTCCAGCGTGTAGTCGAGCGTGCCGTCGGGGTTGGGCACGTCCTTCTCGCGCAGGGTCACGGTGGCGAAGGTCCCGGTGCGGGTCAGCCGGTCCACCGCGTCGTTGACCTCCTGCGGGTCGTATATCTCGCCGGTGGGCAGGCCGGCGATGCGCCGCCGGGCGCTGCCGCGCACCTCGCTCTTGCCGACGTTGAGCAGGCGACCGAAGCGCAGCCGCGGGCCGGTGGTCACGCCGAGATCGACGTCGATGTTGCGGTTCGCGTGGTTGGCGATCACCTCCTCGCGGGTCAGCTCGGCCTTGGGGTAGCCGACGTTGCGCCAGCCATCGACCGCCGCCTGGGCCGCGCCGGTGATCGTGCTGGCGCGGGCGCGTTCGCGCCGCTTGAAATCCGTCGGCAGGTCGGTGCCGGGGGCGAGCGGCGCGACATTGGTGCGTCCGAAGCGGAAGCTGGGCCCGCGCTTGACCAGCACGTCGACCCGGTTCACCTGCTGCGGCGTGGTCAGCAGCGGGATGTCCGCCGCCTCGCGCCCGTCGATGCGGATCGACACCTCGGGCCCGTAGTAGCCATTGGCATAGAGCGTCTCGACAATGATTCCGTAGTCCTGCAGCGCCGCTGCGAGCACGTCCGGCCCCTCGGTCTTGCCGTCGGTCTTGGTCCTCACCAACGCTGAAAAACTCGTGATCTGATCCTGGATATCCTGGTCGAGTTCCGGAAATGCGAAGCTGAGCGTTTCAAAGGCCGATGCCGGCAGGGCGGCGAGGCTCAGGGCGAGGCTCAGGGAAATCAAGGAGTGCCGAGGGCGCAATGAACTGTCCTTTCTCGAAACCATGCGGGCACCTTAACGCAGCGGAACACGGGCGGCTAGGCGCAGCGGCAATAAGGTCAGCGTTCCGCGTGATTTAGCGCGCCTTCGTGAAGCGGCTATGGCAGGCTGCGAAAGTGGGCGTCTCCGGGCCCGCCGCGATGCCGTTTCTCGGCGTTCGGCAGGGGCGGTTGGCGTCCATCCCGGAGGCATAAAATCCGCTTGGAAAGGGGCCGGAAAGACCATGGCGACGCAGACCTACGTGACCGGATGCGCCGGCATTCTCGGCTTCGAGCTCCTGCGGCATCTGCATGGCGCAGGTCATGCGGTCACCGGCATCTCGCGCAGCGCGCTGCCCGAGGGCGCCCCGGCCCTGCCACATGTGCGTGTCAGCGACGCGCTGCACCCCGGCTGGCTGGCGCCGGGGGACGCGGGCGCGACCATCGTGCATTGCGCCGGCCTGTCGGATGCGCGCCGCCGCTTCGGCTCGGTGGCCGCGCTCATGCAGGAGGTCACCGCGCCGCAGACGGAATTTGCCGAGGCGCTTTTGGCACGCGGCTGGCGCGGGCATTTCGTCTACCTCTCGACGGCGGCGGTCTACGGCGACACCGACGAGCTGCCGATCCCAGAGACCCGTGAGCCGCAGCCCAAGGGCTACTACGCGCTGCATAAGCTGGCGGTGGAGAACGCGCTGCTGCTGCTCGCGGCGCAGCACGGCTTCCGTCTGACCATCCTGCGGCTCGGCAACCCCTATGGCACGGCGATGCCGCGTCGCGAGCGCGGCGTGATGCGGCTGCTGCTGGATGCGCTGGCAAGTGGCGCGCCCTTCACCGTCTACGGCAGCGGCGAGACCTCGCGCGACTACCTGCACATGGACGACTTCTGCGCTGCCGTCGAGCGGGTGGTGGGCACACCGCTTCCGGGGACGGTGACGCGGCTGAACCTCGGCGCGGGGGAGGGCTGTTCTCTTACCGCGCTGATCGCGAGGCTGGAGGCGGCCACGGGCCGGCAGCTCAACCTCGTCAGCGAGGCCTCGGCGCTGGAGGTCAAATCGAGCGTGCTCGACATCTCGCGCGCCCGCCGGGTTCTGGACTGGGCACCGCAGGTCTCGCTCGATGACGGTCTGGCGCGCATGGTCGCGGATTACGGGATGTGAGCGGGGTGGGGCGCGGATGATCGATGCCCTGATCGCCAAGTACGGGCTGATCGTCGTCTTCCTCGGCTGCGCGCTCGAGGGCGACACCGTTGCGATCACCTCGGGGCTTTTGGCGCATCACCAGCTGCTGCCGCTCTGGCCCACCCTGGCCGCCGCCTGGGCCGGGGGCTGGAGCGCCGACGTCGGAATTTTTCTGCTGGCGCGGCGCTTCCGGGATCATCCGCGGGTGCTGCGCATCCTCGCCCACCCCGTGTCGCAGGGCATGGCGCGGCGGTTTCTCGGGCGGCCGGCGCTGCTGGCCGCGGTGTTCCGCTTCCTGCCGGGGATGCGCACGGTGACGCCTGTACTGCTGGCCACAAGCACGCGCCTGCGGCTGGCGCTCTACCTGCCGATCACCTGCCTCTCGGCGCTGGTCTGGGCGGTGGTGATGGTGGTGATCGGCCATGGCATCGGCACGCTGGTGCACCGCATCTGGGGACACGTCGATCGCACCGAGCTGCTGCTGGCCCTGCCGGTGCTGCTGGTCGCGCTGTTCCTCGGCCACCGGCTGTGGCGAATGCGGCGGGACCTGGAGCGCTAGCGCCGCAAAGAAAAACGCCGCCCCGGGGGGCGGCGTTCTGCATCTCGAAATCGAGCGTCCTCAACCGAAGAGCCGGGCACCCTGTTCGTCGATCATCTGCTTTGCCTTGCGCAGCGACGCCTCCACGGCTTCGCCGTGATCGCGGATGACATCGGCCCGGATCAACTCGTGCACCTTGGTCTCGCCGTTCACCTCGCCCTCGATGCGGGCGGCGATGCGGAACTGCCCGTCCGCGGGCTGCGGCTCGGGGAAGATGCGGAAGCCATTGTACTCGATGGCTTCCACCTGCGGCTGGGCCTTTGCGGTGTCGGAGCTTCCGCCACCGAAGAGGCGCGACCAGAAGGACATGGGCGTTCCTCCGCGATTACTGGTCGAGGAAGGAGCGCAGCTTGCGCGACCGCGACGGGTGCTTGAGCTTGCGCAGCGCCTTCGCCTCGATCTGACGGATCCGCTCGCGCGTCACCGAGAACTGCTGGCCGACCTCTTCCAGCGTGTGGTCGGTGTTCATGCCGATGCCGAAACGCATCCGCAGAACCCGTTCCTCACGCGGGGTGAGCGAGGAGAGCACGCGGGTGGTGGTCTCCTTGAGGTTTTCCTGGATCGCGCTGTCGAGCGGCAGGATGGCGTTCTTGTCCTCGATGAAATCGCCGAGCTGCGAATCTTCCTCGTCGCCGATCGGCGTTTCGAGCGAGATTGGCTCCTTGGCGATCTTCATCACCTTGCGGACCTTCTCGAGCGGCATCTGCAGCTTTTCCGCCAGTTCTTCCGGGGTCGGCTCGCGGCCGATCTCGTGGAGCATCTGACGGCCGGTGCGGACCAGCTTGTTGATCGTCTCGATCATGTGCACCGGGATACGGATGGTGCGCGCCTGGTCGGCGATCGAGCGGGTGATCGCCTGGCGGATCCACCACGTCGCATAGGTCGAGAACTTGTAGCCGCGGCGGTACTCGAACTTGTCCACCGCCTTCATCAGGCCGATGTTGCCTTCCTGGATGAGATCGAGGAACTGCAGGCCGCGGTTCGTGTACTTCTTGGCGATGGAGATCACGAGGCGCAGGTTGGCCTCGACCATTTCCTTCTTCGCCTGGCGCGCTTCCTTCTCGCCCTTCTGCACCTGCTGGACGATGCGGCGGAATTCGCTGATGTCGAGGCCGACGTACTGGCCGACCTGCGCCATGTCGGCGCGCAGCTCTTCGGCCTTGTCCGAGAACCGCTCGATGAACATCTGCCAGCCGCGGCCGTCCTTGGCCGCCATGTGATCCATCCAGTTCGGATCAAGCTCGCGGCCACGGTACTCGTCGATGAACTCGCGACGGTTGATGCGGGCCTGGTCGGCCAGCTTCACCATCGAGCTGTCGATCGACATGATGCGCTTGTTGATGCCGTAGAGCTGGTCGATCAGCGCCTCGATCCGGTTGTTGTGCAGGTGAAGCCCGTTCACCAGCACGACGATTTCCGAACGCACGCGCTGATACTGGGCCTCGTCTGCAGCCGAGAAGGAGCCGTCCTCGTTCAGCGTGGCGCTGATCCGGGCGTCCTGCATCTCCGAGAGGGTCTCGTAGTCGGCGGCGATCACATCGAGGGTTTCGAGCACCCGCGGTTTCAGCGCGGTCTCCATCGCGGCCAGCGACATGTTGGCCTGATCGTCTTCGTCTTCGTCGTCGTCGCTGCGGATCGGGTTGCCGTCGGCGTCGAGCTCGGGCTCGTTGCTCTTGGACTTCTGGGCCGTGCTCTCGCCGCTTTCCGCGCCGACGACCGGCTCGTCGAGCTCGCCGTCCTCGTCAAGCTGGTTGCCGAAGGTGGCTTCGAGGTCGATCACGTCGCGCAGCAGAATTTCTTCGCTGAGAAGTTCCTCGCGCCAGATGGTGATCGCCTGGAAGGTCAGCGGGCTCTCGCAGAGGCCCGCGATCATCGTGTTGCGACCGGCCTCGATGCGCTTGGCGATGGCGATCTCGCCTTCGCGCGACAGCAGTTCCACCGAGCCCATCTCGCGCAGATACATACGCACCGGGTCATCGGTGCGGTCGAGCTTCTCGGCGCCGCCGGAAGACACGGCGACATCGCGGCCGCGCGAGGCGTCCACGAGATCGGTCGAGCCCTTGTTCTTGTCGTCGCCGTCCTCGGACTCCTCGTCCTCTTCGGTGACCTGGATGCCCATTTCGGACAGCATCGACATCACGTCTTCGATCTGGTCCGAGCTGACCTGATCGGGGGGCAGAACCTGGTTCAGCTGATCATAGGTGATAAAGCCACGCTCACGCGCCTCGGCGATCATCTTCTTGACCGCGGCCTGGCTCATGTCGAGGCTGTGAGCGTCGTCCTGAGTTTCCGGCTTGGCGTCGTCGTTGTCTTTGGCTGCCATGAAGTGCTCCGTCAAAGGGAGGGGCCGGTTCTGGCCGGCACTCGCGCAAGTGAAGTGATTCGATTTTTCCGAATCATGGGGGGAATCGTTTGATTCGGCCACCCGTCTACCGGTTTTTCCTCCAGTTTCCCTAAATGGCCATCTAGTTCTGACCCTTGGAAAAGCGAATCTGCTGAAGCAGCGCGTCGAAGGCGCTGCGTTCTTCTTTGTCCATTCGTGCGCCGTTCGCGCCTACGTCGAATTCCACGTCATCCTCCGAACGGTTCATGACCGCTTGGTTGCGTGCCTGCGCTGCTTGACCCAGTCGCCAGGTAAGCGCTTCGTCGGCAAGGCTTTCCATGTCTTCCAGCGCCTCGGCGAGTTCGGCCACGAGCCCGGCCTGTGCGGCAATCTTTGCGAATTCCTCGGCCACCGTCAGGCGGGCGAGCTCGGTGTCACCGAAATGTCGCAGGCAGGGTACGACAGCCACATGGCGTGCCGCGAGGAGGGAATCAAGGGCCTCCGGTCCGATTCTCTGCATCGCCTCGTCCTGCAGTGTCTCGGGGTCGTCGGTGATTCCCGACAGCAACAGGCTGCGAAGCGCGGCGTGCGAGGGGTCTCCGCAGGGCAGGGACTCCAGCGGGGTCTCGAATTCGGCCATCAGCGCGGGATAGCGCAGCAGCACCGCGAGGATGACATCTTCGCGCAGCCGCGTCTCGGCGGCCTCGCCGGCGGCGACCAGCAGCGAGGACTTGGCCGCGGCGCTCGGTGCGATGGAAACGGCCTGCCCCCATTTCTGCGTGCGCTTGCCACTACGGAAGGGGCTGTATTGGCTTGAGCCGCCGGAAAATCCGCCGCTGGACCCGCTGCCGGAAGTGCCGGCACGGCGCCCACGGAAGAGCTGCCAGCGCAGGTCCTTGATTTCGTCGCCGTAGTGATGGCGCAGGTCGGGGTGCTGGATGCGCTTGATCACGTCGCGCAAGGTGGCGTCGAGGGCTGCCTTGCGCTCGGGGCTGTCGAAGACCTTGCCCTCGGTCTCGCGCCGCCAGAGCAGCTGCACCATGGGCAGCGCCTGATCGAGTACCGCCTTCACCGCCTGCGGCCCCTTGGCGCGCAGCAGGTCGTCGGGATCCTGCCCCTCGGGCATGAGGGCAAAGCGCAGCCCCTTGCCGGGCACCAGCAACGGCAGGGCGGTGTCGATCACCCGGTAGGCAGCGCGCAGCCCCGCCTTGTCGCCGTCGAGCGCGATCACCGGCTCGTCGGCGATGCGCCACAGCAGCGCGATCTGGTGTTCGGTCACCGCCGTGCCGAGCGGCGCGACCGAGGCCTCGAACCCCGCTTCGCTGAGCGCGATCACGTCCATGTAGCCTTCGGCGACGATCAGCGGCTGGCCCTTGCCTGCCGCCTCGCGCGCGGGCGCATGGTTGTAGAGGTTGCGGCCCTTGTCGAAGAGCTCGGTCTCCGGCGAGTTGAGGTATTTCGCGTTGTCGCGCGGGTCCATCGCGCGCCCGCCGAAGGCGATCGCGCGGCCGCGTCCATCGCGGATCGGGAACATGATGCGGTTGCGGAAGACATCATAGGGTGCGCGGCCCTTGTCCGAGGGCTTGGCGAGACCCGCGGCGAGGATCAGCTCTTCGGCCACGCCCTGTCCGCGCAGGTGCTCCCAGAGGTTCTGCCAGCCGGCGGGGGCGAAACCCAACTCGAAGCGGTCCTGCACATCCTGCTTCAGACCGCGGCGCTCGAGGTAGCCCCGCGCCTCGGAGGCCGCGCCGGTGCGCAGCTGCATCCGGAAGAATCGCAGCGCCTGCTCCATCACCTCGGAGAGCTGGCTGCGGCGGTCGGCCTTCTGCGCCGCCTGCGGGTCGCGCGCCGGCATCTGCATCCCGGCCTCGCGGGCGAGGATTTCGACCGCCTCCATGAAGCCGACGTTCTCCGACTCGCAGACGAAGGAGATCGCGTCCCCCTTCGCGTGGCAACCGAAGCAGTAATAGAAGCCCTTGCGGTCATCCACGTGGAAGGAGGCGGACTTTTCCTGGTGGAACGGGCAGGGCGCCCACATGTCGCCCTTGCCCTGGTTCGATTTCCGGGTGTCCCACATGACCTTGCGGCCCACGACCTGCGTAAGGCTCGTGCGCGTGCGCAACTCGTCGAGGAAACCGGGTGGAAGACTCATGCTCGGAGTATCAATGGACATTGGGGCCGAGTCCATGCGCCCCGGCCCGGGCTTTCATCTTTCCGACAGATACTCGAAGCCGCCGCCATCCGGAAGGGCGACGTGAGGGCCCAGTCAGGCCCCCAGGGTCATTGCGAGTTTACCCCGCAATCACTGGGTGAGGCATTGCTGCTCCCAGCTGCGACCCACGTCTAGGGTCAGCTGGTCTTCGGGCAGGCCATAGATCCATTGTGCCAGCATCGAGCCAGCGTCGCGGTCCAATGCCCGGCGCAGTTCACGCTCCGTGCGTTTGAGAGGAATTCCGTCCTTACGCGCCTGCACCGCTTCCATGACCACCTTCGCCGAGGTCTCGCAGCGTGCCGCCTTGTCACTTTGTGCGGAGGCGGGCGTGGCGGCGGCAAGCACCAGCCCGAGAATCACAAGGTTCCGCATGGTATGCATCTCCTTTGACAACCATGTGGGCTATCTAGTCACTCCGCTGGCGGGTGTCATCAGTCGGGGCCTGTTCGGCCATGCACAGGTCATCGTGCAGGTTGCCGTTTTATCACAGGAAACCAAGTTGCACCCGATGGTTGTAGGTGACATCATGACGTCACTTTTTGAAGCGGGTGGCCGAGATGCCGAAAGTCAAACTGTCCGGGGCCAAGAGCTCGAGGGACGCCGGAGACGAGAAGAAGAACACCTCGCTGCGGCTCAGCGGCAAGACCCTCAAAGCGCTCAAGATGCGCGCGATCGAGGAAGATACGAGCGTGCAGAAGATCGTCGAGACGCTGATCGAGGGCTACCTGAAAGCGGGCAGGAAGAAGGCGAAATGATCCCGGACGACACGAAGCTCTATTTCATGTCGGCGGCGGCTCTGGAGGGCCTGTCCGATGCGCCAGCCGGCGGGCTTGTCCCGGTGATCACCTGGCAGGAGGGCGTCAGCCAGTTTCATGTGCGCGACACCTTCGATCGGGAATTGCGGGCCTCGGGCAGGATGCTGATCGAACTGGAGGAGAGGGCCGAGGTTCTCTGCCCCGGATCGGCCTTCGCCGCGCAGCCGGATGTGGGTGCGGCGCGCTTTGTCGCGGACTTCCCCGAGGGACCGGTGAAGGCGGCGCTTGGAGGCCTGTCGCCGCTGCGCTGCCTGTTGCCGGTGGGGGCGGGCCATTTACGCCGTGGGACTTTGTCGCTGCTGGATGACGAGCAAAAGACGCGGGCCCGGGCGGTGCTGCTTCATCTGGGTGCCACCGAAGGGGGCGCGGTCACCATATTGCAGCTCCAAGGGTTGCGCGGCTACGACAAGGCGCTGGCGCGGCTGCGGGAGATGATCGGGGCGGCGGGGGGTAAGGCCTTCGGGGATGACATGGCCTACACGCAGCTCTTTCCGGATCTCGCAGATTATACCCCCAAGCCGGTGGTGCCGCTGGATCACGAAACCGAGGCCTTCGACGCTGCCTGCGATATCATCGCGGCCTATCTGCCGGTGGCGCGTGCCAACGAGGCCGGGGTGATCGCCGATGACGACACCGAGTTCCTGCACGACTACCGCATTGCCCTGCGCAAGGTCCGCTCTGTGCTGAGCCTCTTCAAGGATGTCTACGGTGCCGAGCAGACGGTCGAGCTGAAGGGGCGATTTTCCGACCTCATGGCGGCAACCGGGCGGCTGCGCGATCTCGATGTCTACCTGCTCGAGAAGGACGCATTCTATGCGCTGGTGCCGGACAGCCTGCACGTGGGGCTCGATCGCATGTTCGCGCTCTTCGCCGAGCAGCGGGCCACCGAGCAGCAGGCGCTCGCACGGCACCTGCGCAGCGCCGCCTACCGCAAGGAGATCGCGGCGCTCTGCAAGCTCTTCGACAAGCGCAGGAAGCTGGCGCGCGGTGGCAAGGCGGACAGGCCGGCCTACGACTTTGCCTGCAGGCTGATCTGGAAGCGCTACCGCAAGATCTGCACCATTGCCGAAGCCATCGACGCGGAAACGCCCGACCACGAGGTCCACGAGCTGCGCATCCACTGCAAGAAATTGCGCTACCTGATGGAGTTCTTCGCGCCGCTCTTCCCGGACGGGCCCTTCAAGCGGCTGATCAAGCCGCTGAAGAAGCTGCAGGACAACCTTGGCCTGTTCAACGATTACTCGGTGCAGCAGGAGAGCCTGCAGGCCTTCCTCGGGGGTCTCGACGGGGCGGAGCCGGGCAATCTTCAGGCGGCGCAGAGCGTCGGCGCGCTGATCGTCGTGCTGCATGGCCGCCAGTTGGCCGAACGCGCGCGGGTGGTGGACAGCTTCGCCGCCTTCAACAGCGCAGAGACCCGCCAGACGTTCCGCGACCTGTTCCACGGGGGAAAAAAATGAAGATCATCGCCTGCTATTCCAACAAGGGCGGGGTGGGAAAGACCGCGACCTCGGTCAACCTCGCCTATTCGCTGGCGCAGGGCGGGCGGCGCGTGCTGCTGTGCGACCTCGACCCGCAGGGGGCCTCGGGCTTTTACTTCCGGGTGAAGCCGTCCAAGAAGCTGACCGACACGCGTTTCTTCGAGGATGTGGAGCGCTTCACCAAGGCGATCCGGGGCAGCGACTTCGATAATCTCGACATCCTGCCCGCCAATATGACGTTCCGCGACTTCGACATCTTCCTCGCGCGGATGCGCAACTCTCGCTCGCGGCTGAAGAAGGCGCTTAAGGCGGTGAAGGGCGATTACGACGTGATCCTGCTGGATTGCCCACCCAATATCTCGACCCTGTCCGAGAACGTCTTCCGCGCCTCCGACGCCATCGTCGTGCCGGTGATCCCAACGACGCTTTCGCAGCGCACCTTCGAGCAGCTCAAGGAGTTCTTCCGTGAACACGACCTGCCGGCCAAGAAACTGCACGGGTTCTTTTCGATGGCACAGGGGGTGAAGTCCTTGCATGGCGACACGATGGACGAGATGCGCCGCGAGCACGGTAAGCGGCTCATGAAGGCGACCATCCCCTTCGCCTCGGAGGTCGAGCGCATGGGCGTGCATCGCGCGCCGGTGCTAGCCTCGGCCCCCTCCAGCGCGGCGAGTGCTTCTTATGGTGCTCTGCACGACGAGCTCGTATCCCGGGTGTTCGGCAAATGAGCGGCGGGGTGGAGATCGAGCGCAAGTTCCTCGTCGCCCGGCTGCCAGTGCTCGAGGGGCTGGAGGCCAAACCGGTGCGGCAGGGCTACGTGACACTCCAGGGCGATTCCGTCGAGCTGCGCCTGCGCGAGAAGGGCGGGGCCTTCTTCCTGACGCTGAAGTCCGAGGGCGGCCTCCAGCGGATGGAGCGCGAGATCGAGATCGGCCGTGAACAGTTCGACACGCTCTGGCCTGCGACCGGCGGTCGGGTCGTGGAAAAGACGCGCTACGTCGGCGCTCTGGCGGATGGCGTCACCTTCGAGCTGGATGTCTTCGCAGGGGTGCTGGCGCCGCTGGTGCTGGTCGAGGTGGAGTTCGAAACGGTCGAAGCGGCCCGCGCCTTTACCCCGCCGGACTGGTTCGGCGAGGACGTGACCGAAGACCGGCGCTACCGCAACCGTGCCCTCGCCGACGACGGCGTGCCGGATCAGGCGGCCAATCCCGGAGCCTAGCAAGGGGCTCCGGGTGGGAGTCTTCCATGTGAGAGCGTGTCCTGAAGGTCCCAGGTGAGCGCGTGTCCGCCTTTGGGGCTGGGCGCGGCGGGGGAGCGCTGCTAGGCCGAAAATCGTGACCTGGCGGAAAGGACCTCGCGATGATCTTGGCGGACTCCATCGGATTTGCGGCGACGCATACGATCAGCAGCATCCTTGCCGAGATCCCCGATGCCGAAGTCCGGCACGGCTCCCGCAACTTCGAGAAGGGTGGGCCTGTAGGTATTGGCGATACGAGCCCGGTGGAATTTCTCGACGCGATGAAGCGCAGTCGGAAGGCGGGGCGCCGCCCCTATGCGGTGCATTGCCTGTTCCCGCCCGCCGAAGGCAAGGTTGCCTGTCGGCTGAGTGGAGCGACCCACAAGCTGATCGTACGAGAGCCGTCGAGCCAAATCCGTAGCTGCTACTCCTGGATGCTGCGCAAGCTGCTGCGGGGGGACGAGATCCTCTTTAAGAAGCTGGCCGCCATCGAGCCGCAGTTCCTCGCCAAAGTGCCGGTCAGAAGCACGCTCGCGAACGCCGCCTTCGCCAATGCGATGATGCACGTGGTCGGCTACAATATCGCGGCGCTCGAGGCGGGGTGCGAAATCCTGCAGATGGAGCGCCTCGTGTCCGACGAGGCCTACTTCCGCGCATCTTTCGATGTGCCCGAAGATGCCGTCCTGAGCCATTTCGCGGGAGATGCAGTGCATCGTGCATCGCACCGAAAGCAGATCGAGGGGATCGAGATCGCCGATCCCGAAGAGGAGAACCTGCTTCAGATCGCGAGTTGGGAGGTGCGCGGAGAATCGATTTCGGTCGCCGGACTCGCTCGGCTGCTGGGCTACGATTGAGCGGCAGGCAGGAGCGCCGGGTTTCGACCGTCCGGAAGTCGGGGAGAGTACCTGTAAGGGTGTGTGATCCCGAGACGCATCTACGGCGAGCGCGCGGGGTGATCTGCGGGGTCGCGGTCGTGTCTAAGGCTGGATGCCGGGTCACGCTGCCCTGTCGGCCCATACGGCGCCAAGGTGCTGCTGGTGCGCGGAGCAAGGCGGTCGCAATGACATAGCAGCCGCCTATTCGGGCGCTGATTTTTGCAACCATTTCAGGGGTTTGAAGTGGTGCTGCTGGAGAGAATTGAACTCTCGACCTCTCCCTTACCAAGGGAGTGCTCTACCTCTGAGCTACAGCAGCGCCGTATCGCCTTTTCGGTGTCCCGCGCTAGCTAGCGTCGGTGTGCCTCGTGGCGTGGCGCGGTGTCTAAGGGCAAACGCAGGGGGGTGCAAGCGCAATCTGGACGGTTTTTTGCCTCTCAAGTAAAGAAAGTTCATGGAGCCGAAAAACAGCCCCCGAATTTCCCCCGCGCAGGAGCGGGAAACCCGTCTAAAAGCCGCGCTGAAGGCGAATCTCGCCCGGCGCAAGGCGCAGGCCAAGGCGCGCGACGCCGCGTCAACCGAAGAAAACAAGCCCGAAGACGGGCAGAGCAGTGAAAAGGACACCTAATGGATTCGATCGTCGTCACGGGTAACGGCCCGCTGTCGGGACAGATTCCCATCGCCGGCGCAAAGAATGCCTGCCTCACGCTGATGCCGGCGACTCTTCTGTCCGACCAGCCGCTGACGCTGACCAATGCACCGCGCCTGTCGGACATCCGCACCATGACGCTGCTGCTGCAGTCGCTGGGAGCCGAGGTGCAGGCGCTGAACGACGGACAGGTGCTGGCCATGTCGAGCCACGCGCTGAGCTCGACCCGCGCCGACTATGACATCGTGCGCAAGATGCGCGCGTCGATTCTCGTGCTCGGTCCGCTGCTCGCGCGCTTTGGCCATGCCGAGGTCTCGCTGCCCGGCGGGTGCGCCATCGGTGCGCGTCCCGTGGACCTGCACCTCAAGGCGCTGGAAGCCATGGGCGCCGAGCTCGACCTGCGCGATGGCTATGTGCACGCCAAGGCGCCCTCGGGCGGGCTCAAGGGCGGTATCGTCGAGTTTCCCTTTGCCTCGGTCGGGGCGACCGAGAACGCGCTGATGGCCGCGACGCTGGCCAAGGGCACCACGGTGATCCGCAACGCCGCGCGCGAGCCCGAGATCGTCGATCTGGCGCAGTGCCTGCGCAAGATGGGCGCGCAGATCGAAGGTGAGGGCACATCCACCATCGAGATTCAGGGCGTCGAGACGCTGGGCGGGGCGACTCACCGGGTGGTCACTGACCGTATCGAGCTGGGCACCTATATGCTGGCCCCGGCGATCTGCGGCGGCGAGGTCGAATGCCTCGGTGGCACCATCGAGCTGGTGAAGAGTTTCTGCGAGAAGCTCGACGAGGCGGGCATCGCGGTCGAGGAGACGCCGACCGGTCTCAAGGTGGCGCGCAAGAACGGCCGGGTGAAGGCGGTGGACGTGACCACCGAGCCGTTCCCCGGCTTCCCCACCGACCTGCAGGCACAGATGATGGCGCTGCTCTGCACCGCCGAGGGCGAGAGCGTGCTGGAAGAGAAGATCTTCGAGAACCGCTTCATGCACGCCCCCGAGCTGCTGCGCATGGGCGCGAAGATCGACGTCTCGGGCGGCACCGCCCGCGTCACCGGCGTCGACAAGCTCAAGGGGGCGCCGGTGATGGCCACCGACCTGCGTGCCTCGGTATCGCTGATCCTCGCGGGCCTCGCCGCCGAGGGGGAAACCGTGGTAAGCCGGGTCTACCACTTGGACCGCGGCTATGAGCACGTGGTCCGCAAGCTGCGCGGCGTGGGCGCCAAGATCGAACGGGTGAAGGGCGAGTGACCGAGGACGCAAGATTCGAAGACGCGGGCAATCAACCGCTCAACCTGGGTGCCATGGATCCGGAAGACCTGCAGGTCCTTTCGGCCCTTGCGCAGGATTCGGTGCTGACCGTGGCCGACGTGGCCTGGGAAAAGCGTCACCAACGGCTGGCGCTGCTGATCAACCGGTTGCGCCGCGAGGACGGCGTGCATGTTTCGCCGCCGGAGCGGGTGCGGTCGCTTCTGGTGATCGAGAACGTGCTGAAGGTCTCGGCGCAGGGGGTGAACCCGGGCGAGAAGGACACCGTGCTCTCGCTTCTCTCGGTGTATTTCGAGCCGGGCGAAGAGGGGGCGGGCTTCGTCGAACTCACCTTCGCCGGCGACGGCGCACTGCGTGCCGAGGTCGAAGCGCTGGAGTTGCGGCTCAAGGACGTGACCCGGCCCTACACCGCGGTGTCGGGGCAGGTGCCGGATCACGGGGCCTGAAGCATTGGGCCCTAACCACTGGGCCTGAACCACTGGGCCTGAACCACTGGTCTTGAGCCTTTCGGGACCCTATTGCGCCTGGATCGATTCCAGGTGCTGCGCGAGGGCGAGAATGCGTCCTCGCGTCACGATCTCGCTGGCGTAGGCGCCGATCTCGACCGACAGAGCTTCCTTGAAGCGCTGCCCCCAGACCGGCATCGGGTAGCCATGGCCGCGGATGCCGCTGCGGCCGTCGATGATCTGGATGACGTCGAGCATCGGGAACTCGCCGTCATTCCGCGCCGAGATCTGCGTCAGGTCGGGCAGCTCGACGGTCATCAGTTCGGCCAGCGGCCCGTCGCCGGTGCCGTTCTCGCCGTGGCAGGCGGCGCAGGCGTTCATGTATTCGGTTTCTCCTGCGCTCTGCGCCATGGCTGATCCGCCAAGGCAGAGGGCGCTCGCGGCAATCACCAGCCCCAGGGCTGAAAATGTCTGCTGAAACATCTTTGCTCCTCCAAAATACATCGGCTCTCCCATGCCGATTCTTGAATTCTAGATGAGTCGCGCGCGGTTCGGGGTGATCCATGTCAATGGATGCGGGCGAATCCCCCTGCGCGCCACTTGAGCCGGGCGGCGCTTGTCTCTAAGCAGACCCGCGACAAGGAGACCGCCCATGCCCGTCTTTCTCGACACGACCGACCCGGATTTCGAGCTGGAGTTCGCCCGGCTGCTCAGCGCCAAGCGCGAGGACAGCCCCGACGTGGACGACATCGTCGCCGGGATCATTGCCGACGTGCGCGCGCGTGGCGACGCCGCCGTGCTGGAGATGACCGCCAAGTTCGACCGGCTCGAGCTGGAGGCGTCTGGGCTGCGGTTCTCCGCCGAGGAGATCGACGCCTATTGCGCGCAGGTCCCCGCAGCCGAGCGCGCCGCGCTGGAGATCGCCGCCGAGCGCATCCGGGCCTACCACGTGCGGCAGATGCCCGAGGACGCGCAATGGACCGACCCCGACGGGGCAACCCTCGGCTGGCGCTGGACGCCGGTGTCGGCGGCGGGCCTCTATGTGCCGGGCGGGCTCGCGAGCTATCCCTCCTCGGTGCTGATGAACGCCATTCCCGCAAAGGTGGCGGGGGTCGAGCGGCTCTGCATCGCCGTGCCGACGCCCGATGGGATTGCCAACCCGCTGGTGCTGCTGGCGGCGCGCATCGCCGGGGTCGACGAAATTTACCGTATCGGTGGCGCGCAGGCGATCGCTGCGCTCGCCTACGGTACCGAGAGCATCGCCCCGGTGGACAAGATCACCGGCCCGGGCAACGCCTTCGTCGCCGCCGCCAAGCGCCGGGTCTTCGGCAAGGTCGGGATCGACATGATCGCCGGCCCCTCCGAGATCCTCGTCATCGCCGACGCGGACAATGATCCCGAGTTTATCGCCCTCGATCTGCTCAGTCAGGCCGAGCACGATGAGAGCGCCCAGTCGATCCTGATCACCCCCGACGCGGGCTTTGCCCAGAAGGTGGCGGACGAGGTCGACCGGCAGCTCGAGGTGCTGGAGCGCCGCGGCATCGCCGGGGCCAGCTGGCGCGATTTCGGTGCGGTCATCATCTGCCGGGACCTCGACGAGGCGGCGTCCCTGTCGAACCGCGTCGCGCCCGAGCACCTCGAGCTCTGCGTTGCCGAGCCAGAGGCGCTGTCCGAGCAGATCCGCCACGCCGGCGCGATCTTCCTCGGCCAATGGACGCCCGAGGCGATCGGCGATTACGTCGGCGGCCCGAACCACGTGCTGCCCACCGCCCGCTCGGCGCGGTTCTCCTCGGGGCTGTCGGTGCTCGATTTCGTCAAGCGCACCACGCTGGCGAAGATGTCGCCCGAGGCACTGCGCGCCATCGGTCCCGCCGCCGAGACGCTGGCCAGCTCCGAGAGCCTGCAGGCGCACGGCCTGTCGGTGACCGCGCGGCTGCGCAAGCTCAACGGCTGAGCCCCGGGCCGGGACAGCGTCGCCCTCCTGGCCCGATGAGTCGCAAGTCGCATTGCCCCATCCTCGCGCATTGGCTACAGATTCCGGAGCCGCTGCCGAGGACGCGCCCATGAGCACCATCGCCCGTATCGAGCTTGACGACGCCAACCTGCCGCCTCCGACCCCGGAGATCGAGCAGGAGCGACGCGTGGCGATGTTCGATCTCATGGAGGACAACAGCTTCACGCTGCCGGCGCGCAACGGCCGCGACGTGCCCGAGGGCCCCTATGCGCTCGGCCTGTCGATCCGCGACAAGCGGCTGGTCTTCGACATCACCACAGAGAGCGGCGATCCGGCGGCGGAGTTCCATCTCTCGCTGGCGCCCTTCCGGCAGGTGGTGAAGGACTACTTCCAGATCTGCAAAAGCTATTTCGACGCGGTGAAATCCGCTGCGCCGAGCCAGATCGAGACCATCGACATGGCCCGCCGCGGCATCCACAACGAGGGCGCGCGCATCCTCCAGGAACGGCTCGAGGGCAAGGCCGAGGTCGATACGGATACCGCGCGGCGCCTCTTCACCCTCATCTGCGTGCTGCATTTCGGGGGCTGACCGGGTGCCGAAACTGCCGCAATCGGTGCTCTTTTGCTGCGACCACAACGCCGTGCGCTCGCCCATGGCCGAGGGCATCATGAAAAAGCTCTACGGCCAGGGCACCTACGTGCAGTCGGTCGGGGTGGTGAACGACCTCGAGATCGACGGTTTCGCCATCTCGGTCTGCCAGGAGATCGGCGTCGAGCTCAGCAAGCACCGCTCGCGCAGCTTCGAGGAACTCGAGGAAATGGGCGAAACGCTGTCCGGTTTCGACCTGATCGTCGCCATGTCGCCCGCCTCGCAGCGCGCCGCGCTGGAGCTCACCCGCTTCTTTCACCTGACGGTGGAATACTGGCCGATCATGGATCCCACGGGCCTCGGCGAGACCCGCGAGACCAAGCTCAACGCCTACCGCCAGACCCGTGACCAGATTTACGACAAGCTCAAGACCCGATGGGGAGACACATGACGGCCACCGACACCATCAAGGCCTATTTCGACGCTTTCAACGCCAAGGACACCGAGGCGATGCTCGAACTTCTGGCGCCGGACATCGCGCACCACGTGAACGAGGGGCAGATTCGCTCGGGCAAGATCAAGTTCGCCGAGTTTTGCGCGCACATGTCCCACTGCTATGACGAGCATCTGACCGACATGGTGATCTTCGAGGCCGAAGGAGGCACCCGCGCCGCTGCCGAATTCACCGTGAACGGCACCTATCTGCGCACCGATGCCGGGCTGCCCGAGGCGAAGGGCCAGACATACCGCCTGCCGGCGGGCTCGTTCTTCTCTCTGGAGGGCGGCAAGATCACCCGCGTGGTGACCTACTACAATCTCGCCGACTGGATTCGGCAGGTCTCGTGACGGCTGTGACCGAGGTCCGCGTGCTCACCGGCGCGGCGCTCGACGCCGCGCTCGACGACGTGGCGCGGCTGCGCATCGTCGTGTTCCGCGACTGGCCCTATCTCTACGATGGCGATCTGGCTTACGAGCGGCGCTACCTCGAAAGCTACCGGACCAGCGCCGGAGCGGTCCTCGTGGGCGCCTTCGACGGCGCGCGCCTCGTCGGTGCCGCCACCGGCACGCCGATGGAGGACCACGCCGAGGATTTCGCCGCGCCCTTCGCCGCCACCGGCCTTGCGCTGCCGGATATCTTCTACTGCGCCGAGTCGGTCCTGCTGCCCGAAGCGCGCGGGCAGGGGATCGGACACCGCTTCTTCGACCTGCGCGAGCAACACGCGCGCCAGCTCGGCCGCCGCTACAGCGCCTTCTGCGCGGTGCAGCGCCCAGCGGATCACCCGTTGCGGCCCGAAGGCTATGCCCCGCTCGACCCGTTCTGGCGCAAGCGCGGCTACGCGCCGCTGGACGGCGCTATAGCCCGATTCCGTTGGCGCGACGTGGGCGAGGCCGACCAGACCGACCACTGCCTGCAATTCTGGCTCCGCGACCTCGACAGAGGCGCCGCCTGACCCGTCTTCTCTTTCCAAATACGCCGGGGGTGTCCGCGCAGCGGACGGGGGCGGAGCCCCCTCGAACCCGGCATCACCAAGGACCCCGCCCATGAAGATCGCCACCGCCGCCTACCCGATGGATTTCCTCGAGAACTGGGACGCCTATGCCGCCAAGATCGAGGCCTGGGTGGCCGAAGCCGCGGGGCAGGGGGCCGAGCTCATGGTCTTCCCCGAGTATGGGTCTATGGAGATCGCGACGCTGGCGGGACGCGCGGCGGCGGGCGATCTCGAGGCCTCGCTGCACGCCGTGTCCGAGCGGATGCCGCAGGTGGATGCGCTGCATTCGGATCTGGCGGGCAAGTATGGGGCCCATATCCTCGCCGCCTCCGCCCCGGTCTTCGACGCTGCTATCGGCCCGCGCCCGGTGAATCGCGCGCGTTTCTTCGCGCCCGGCGGCGGCATGGAATTCCAGGACAAGCAGATCATGACCCGCTTCGAGCGCGAGGACTGGCACGTGGTCGGCGGCGCGCCGCTGCACCTCTTCGACACGGCGCTCGGCAAGATCGGCATCCTCATCTGCTACGACAGCGAATACCCGCTGCTCGGTCGGGCGCTGCGCGACGCCGATCTGCTGCTGGTGCCCTCCTGCACCGAAGCACAGGCGGGCTACAGCCGCGTGCGCATCGGCGCCATGGCCCGGGCGCTCGAGCAGCAGTGCATCGCGGTGATGGCCTCGACAGTGGGCGACTGCGACTGGTCCGAGGCGGTGGACACCAATACCGGCATGGGCGGCGTCTTCTGCCCGCCCGACACCGGCTTCCCGGCCACCGGCGTGATCGCAGAGGGGCGCCTCGGCGTTCCCGGCTGGACCTATGCCGAGGTTGATCTTGACGCCGTCGCGCGGGTCCGTAACGATGGTGTCGTGCTGAACCGCAGCCACTGGGACGATCAGTCCGGGCGCGACGGCCCCGTGACCCTGCGGGCGCTGCGCTAAAGCCTATTCCTGACAATCTGCAATTGTGGTCTTGAAAATTGCGCCGTTTGGGCGCATATGCATCCGCGTTCCGCGAAAGTCAGCGGAACTGCATTTTCAGGAGAAAGCATGGCCAAGGAAGATACGCTCGAATTTCCCGGTGTCGTGAAGGAACTCCTGCCCAACGCGACGTTTCGGGTCGAGCTTGAGAACGGCCATGAGATCATCGCGCACACGGCAGGCAAGATGCGGAAAAACCGCATCCGGGTTCTTGCCGGCGACAAGGTTCAGGTGGAAATGACGCCCTATGATCTGACCAAGGGCCGGATCAACTACCGCTTCAAGTAAGTCCGCATGACCCGGAATCTCATGGCGGAGCCCGCGTTCGCGACTGTGGACACGGGAGGTCCGCGGATGAAACTCGTCCTCGGCTCCGGATCGCCCCGGCGGCGCGACCTGCTCGCGCAGCTCGGCGTGGTGGCCGATGACATCCGCCCGCCCGACATCGACGAAGATCCGATGCCGGGCGAGCTGCCCCGCCCATACTGCGTGCGTCTCGCGCGCGAGAAGGCGCAGGCGATTCCCTCCGCAGACGACGAGATCGTGCTCTCGGCCGACACCACTGTCGCGCTCGGGCGCCGCATCCTCGGCAAACCCGCCGACGCCGGCGAGGCCGCGGAGTTTCTCACCAAGCTCTCGGGCCGCCGTCATCGGGTGATCACCGCCGTCGCGGTGCGCCACGGCGATCGCATCTGGGAGCGCGACGTTGTCACCCAGGTGCAGATGAAGAACCTCTCCAACGAGGAACTGAACGCCTACCTCGCCTCGGGCGACTGGCAGGGCAAGGCCGGAGGCTATGGCATCCAGGGCCTCGCCGGGGCGTTCATCCCGTGGATCAACGGCAGCTTCACCTCGGTTGTCGGCCTGCCACTGGCCGAGACCGCGAACCTGCTGCTCGCGGCGGGCTACCCGCTGTACAAACCCGCAGACTGACCGAAGGGGCCTCGCATGAAGGGACGCACCATTGCGCTCGACCACCTCGGCGAGGCGCAAGCCGCCGCGCTGATCGTCGACGGCAAGCTCGAGGACCTGCTGATCGAGAGCGATCACGCACGCCCGGGCACCATCTACCGCGGCATTGCGCAGCGCCCGATGAAGGGGCAGGGCGGCATGTTCCTCGACACGCCCGAGGGCTCGGCCTTCCTGCGACAGGTCAAGGGGCTCGCGCCGGGCCAGCCGCTGATCGTGCAGGTCACCGGTTTTGCCGAACCGGGCAAGGCGATCCCGGTCACCACCCGCATCCTCTTCAAGTCGCGCTACGCCATTGTCACGCCGGGCGCGCCGGGGCTGAACATCTCGCGCCGCATCAAGGACGAGGACATCCGCGAGAGCCTGCTGGAGATCGCGCATGAGGTCATGCCGGGCGCCAAGGAAGCCGAGAACGGCCTGATCCTGCGCTCGTCCTGCGCCCATGGCGACCCGGAGGAGATTGCCGAGGACATCGCCGCCATGGCGCAGCTCTGCGCGCAGGTGATGGGCGATGTCTCGGGCAAGGCCGAGCTGCTGGTCGAGGGCGACGGGCCGCACGAGTTGGCCTGGCGTGAATGGGAAGAGGGCGACGTCGACGCCGAACCCGGTGCCTTCGAGCGCCACGACGTGCACGAGATGATCGCGGCGCTGCAACGTGCGCTGGTGCCGCTGCCCGGTGGCGGCTCGATGAGCATCGAACCCACCCGCGCACTGGTCGCGGTGGACGTGAACACCGGTGGCGATACCTCTCCGGCGGCGGGCCTCAAGGCCAATATCGCCGCCCTGCGCGAGCTGCCCCGTCAGCTGCGCCTGCGCGGTCTGGGCGGGCAGGTCATCGTCGATCCCGCGCCGATCCCGAAGAAGGAACGCCGCCAGCTTGAGACCGTGCTGCGCGCGGCGCTGAAAACCGATGCCACCGAAACCATCCTCGCGGGTTGGACCCAGCTGGGGCTCATGGAGCTGCAGCGCAAGCGCGAGCGCGTGCCGCTGAGCGAGGTGTTGAAGCCGGGGATGCTGCCATGAGCTGTCCGATTTGCGCCAAGCCCAGCGACGAGAAATACCGCCCCTTCTGCTCGAAACGCTGCGCCGATGTCGACCTGGCGAAGTGGATGTCGGGCAGCTACGCCGTGCCCTCGGAGGATCCGCAGGACGTGGAAGAGGCGATCGAAGCGGCCGAGCGCGAGCGCGCCAAGCAGACCCGGCACTGATCGCTCCGGAAAGGGCGCTGCCCCCGCCGCTCACGGGCGGCATGGATGAAGTGATGGGGCGCTGCCTCCGCCGCGCAAAGCGCGGCAGTTTGCAGAAGGGGGGCGCTGCCCCCGCCGCGTAAAGCGTGCCAGTCTGCAGAAGAGGGGGCGCTGCCCCCGCCGCGCTGCGCGCGACTCCCCCGGGATATTTCGACCATGTGGAAGCAGGGGCACGCCCCGGGGCGGCGTGCTATTGCCGGTTGCAGCCGCCCGTGGCTGCGCTAACGTCCGGCGCATGACCGATCGTTCCGCCACTCCGGCAACATATCCCCTGCTTCGAACCGCCGGCATCGACGGGCTTCTCGTCAGCTTCGGCGAGCGGCTCAGCGAGCCGGCCAATCGCGCCGCGCTGGCGTTTCGCGCCGTGCTCGAATCCGAGGCTTGGGACGGGGTGGAGGAGATTTCCTCCTCGCTCGTCTCGACCTACCTGCGCTTCGATCCGCTGGCGGTGCCGCACGCGGATCTCGAGGCGCGGCTTCGCGCGCTGATGGGCTCGCGCGACTGGCTTCAGGCCGAGTTGCCTCACGGGCGCCGCCTGCATCGCATTCCTACAGCCTATGGCGGCGCGCTGGCGCCGCAGCTCGCCGAGGCGGCGCAGGTCGCCGGCATGACCGAGGCCGAGGCCGTGGAGTCGCTGTCGTCCGCGCGGGTGCGGGTCACGGCGCTCGGCTTCGCGCCGGGCCAGCCCTACCTCGGCGAGTTGCCGGAGGTCTGGAACATCCCGCGCCAGCAGGCGCTGACCCCGCGCGTGCCGCAGGGCGCGCTGGTGCTGGCGATCCGGCAGTTCGTGATCTTCTCGGTCACCGCGCCCACCGGCTGGCGCCACGTTGGCCAGACCGCCGCGCCGCTGTTCCGGCTGGGGGCCGAGCGTCCCTTCCTGCTGGCACCGGGCGATGAGGTGGAGTTTCCGCAGGTCTCGGAGGAGGTCTTTGCGCGGATGCAGGATGATCCCGAGGGCGGCGCGAGCTGGGAGGTGTTGCCATGACCGGAGCGGTGGCCCGCGAGCTGATCGTACACCGCGCGGGGCCGGCGGTCACCGTGCAGGACGGCGGGCGTCCGGGCTGGATCGCCTACGGTCTCTCGCGCGGCGGCGCGATGGACCGCATGGCGCTGGCCGAGGGTGCCGCGCTGCTCGGGCAAGGGGAGAGCGCCGCGCTGGAAATGGGCGGCATGGGCGGGCGCTTCGAGGCGGGTGGCGACCTGCGCATCGCCCTCACCGGTGCGCCGATGCGCGCCAGCATCGACGGCGCGCCGGTCACATGGCACGCCTGCCATGCGCTGCCGAAAGGCGCGGTTCTGGAGATCGGGCCGCTGCGGGCCGGTGCCTATGGCTACCTGTCGGTGGGCGGGGGCTTTGCGCCTGAAGAGATTCTTGGCGCGGTTTCGGCGCATCTGACCGCCGGGCTGGGCCGGGCGGTGGCGGCGGGTGACCGGATCCCCGTGGGGGTGGACAAGGGCGGCGCCGTGGCGCGCAAGCTGGCGGTGGAGGACCGCTTCTCTGGCGGCGAGCTGCGCGTGGTCGAGAGCCTGCAGACCCGGCTTTTCCCCGAGGACCAGCGCGCCCGGCTCGGCACCACCCGTTTCACCCGCGACGCCCGCGCCAACCGCATGGGCGTGAAGGTGGTGCCCGAGGGTGCCCCCTTCGGCGTCGAGGGCGGGCTCTCGGTGGTCTCGGAGATCATCACCCCCGGCGACATCCAGGTGACCGGCGACGGCGCGCCCTTCGTGCTGCTGGCGGAATGCCAGACCACCGGGGGCTATCCACGCCTCGCGACGGTGATCCCGGCCGACCTGCCGCGCATCGCGCAGGCGCCGGCGGGGGCCGAGCTTCGCTTCCGCTTCGTGTCGATGGACGAGGCGCTGGCCGCGGAAGCCACCCACCGCGAAGCGCTGAAGGCGCTGCCACGCCGGGTCGAGCCGCTGGTGCGGCACCCCGGCGACGTGCCCGACCTCTTGAGCTACAAGCTGGTCAGCGGGTTTTCCAACGGCGAACATCACGATCACTAGACACCACAGGCAAAAGGGGAGCGCGGGATGACCAGCGTCGATCTCAACGCGGATATGGGAGAAAGCTTCGGCCCCTGGGTCATGGGGCAGGATGCGGCGCTGCTTGAGGTGATCACCTCGGCCAATATCGCCTGCGGCTTTCATGCCAGCGATCCCGACGTCATGGCGGCAACCATGAAGCTGGCGGTCGAGCAGGGCACCGGCATCGGCGCGCATCCGGGCTTTCCCGATCTGCAGGGCTTTGGGCGTCGCCGGATGCAGCTTTCGTCGGCCAGCCTGCGCAACCTCGTGGCGTACCAGCTCGGCGCCGCGCAGGCGATGGCGGGCATGGCAGGCGGCAGCGTGCGGCACCTGAAGCTGCATGGCGCGCTGGCCAATATGTGCGCCGAGGACAAGGCCATGGCGCTGGCCGCCTACGAGGGCGCGCTCGCCGTCGATCCGGAGATCATCGTCATGGTGCTGGCGGCGACGCAGCAGCAGGCGGCGGTCGAGGAGCTGGGCTGCCGCTGGGCAGGGGAAATCTTTGCCGACCGGGCCTACAACGATGATGCGACGCTGGTCGACCGGTCGCTGCCCGGCGCGGTGATCCGCGACGCGGCGCTGGCGGCCGAGCGCATGGTGAAGATGGTGCAGGCCGGAGCGATCGTCACCGAGAGTGGCAAGCACATCCCGGCGGCGGTCGACACCATCTGCCTGCATGGTGACGGCAAGACGGCACTGGAGATCGCCCGTGCGGTGCGCGCGGCGCTCGAGGGCGCGGGCGTTGCGCTCGAGGTCTTCCCGGGGCGCACCGGCGGGGTCTGAGAGGCGCGGTCTGAGAACGGTCGCCCTCAGCCGGCGATCCAATAGGCGCCGAAATACCCGCGATCCCGCGCCAGCCCGAGCTCCTTGAAGTGGGCCTTGGCGGCGCGGACCACGGCTTTCTCCGCGGCCACCCAGACGTATTGGCCGTCTTCGACCCCCGCAACATCGGTCAGCGCCGCAGCCAGCCCGCCGCCCTCGCCGCGGGTTATCCAGCGCAGGATCATCCCCGCCGGCACGGTCATCTCGGGGCGGTCCTGCGCCGAGGCGGTCTCGACCAGAACCGTGCCGCGGCGGTCCGGGAGCGAGTGTTCGAGGATGCGGCGGATCGCGGGAAGTGCGGTCTCGTCTCCGGCGAGGAGGATGTGCTCGGCTTCCGGGAAATCGCCGCCGCCCGGGCCCATCACCCCGACTGTCTCTCCCGGTACCACGCGGCGCGCCCAATCGGTCGTGCGTCCGCCCTCATGCTCGTAGATGTCGAAGGCGAAGCGGCCGGTCCCGGCATCCAGCCAGACGAAGGTATAGGCCGCGCGGTGCAGGGCGCAGGCGCCATCGGGCCAGATCGTCCGTCCCTTCTCTGTCAGCTCGGGCCAGCGCGGGCTCTCCCCCTCGGGCGGCAGCAGCAGCGAGAAGTGCATCCCGCCCTCCTGCAGCGCGCCTATGCCGTCGCAGGCCATCTCGACGCGCAGGAAATTCGGGGTGATCCGCCGGGTGCCGAGCATTGTGGCGAAGTGGAAGTTGGGCGGCGTCCGCGCCGCCTCGATGCCGCTCCAGGCCATGCGCGCGCCGGCCTCGGGCAGCACATGGTCGAGCAGGTAGATCACGCTCTCGCGGCACTGGTGCAGCGGCACCTCGCTCTCGGCGGCGATCTCGACATCGAAGCCGCGGCGGTCGAGGTTCAGCGCGACCTCGGCACCGGTGTAGCGCACCCTGAGCCGCCGTCCGCGTTGTTCGAGTGGGATCCCGTATTCCTCGAGGTGGGCGCGCAGATGCGCGACGAAGCCCTCGGGGACCGTGCCGTCGAAGCGGCTGGTGCTGGTGGGTCGTGCGGACAGGGACATGGGTCGGTCCTCTCGGTCAGAGCGGAATGATCATCGGGGTGCCGGTCACCGGGTCGGGATCGACCCGCGCGGCAAGGCCGAAGGCGGTCTGCAGGTTGGCGGGGGTCAGCACCTCCCAAGGGGCGCCGGTGGCGACCAGCCCGTCGCGGCCCAGCAGCACCAGCCGGTCCGAGAAGCGCGCGGCGAGATTTAGGTCGTGCAGCACCGAGATCACGGTCAGCCCGGCCTCGCGGTTGCGGCGGCGGAGCAGCGCCAGCACGTCGATCTGGTGCACGAGGTCGAGGTAGGTGGTCGGCTCGTCGAGCAGCAGCAGCGGCGCGGCCTGCGCCAGCACCAGTGCGATCCAGGCGCGCTGGCGCTGCCCGCCCGAAAGCTCGCCGATGGGGCGTTCGGCAAACTCGGTCATCTGCACGGCGGCCAGAGCCTCGGCGCAGGCGCGGGCGTCTTCTTCGCGCCAGGGGGTGAAGAGGCCCCTCCACGGCGTGCGGCCGCGCTTCACCAGATCGGCGACGGTGATGCCCTCGGGGGCGATGGGGCTTTGCGGCAGGATCGCCATCTCTCGCGCCAGCGCGCGGGTGTCGCGGCGATGGATGTCCTCGCCGTCGAGAAGCACGCGCCCGGCGGAAGGCTCCAGCAGCCGCGCCATGGCGCGCAGCAGAGTCGACTTGCCGCAGCCGTTGGGGCCGAGGATCGCCGTCATCTCGCCGCGTGGCAGTTCGAGCGACAGCTCCGAGATCACCGGGCGCTCGGCATAACCCAGCGAGAGTTTCTCGGCCGACAGGCCCGCACGGAGCGTGTCTGCGGTTTGCAGGTCGAGGGTCATAGCTCGCCTTTCTCCATTTCGCGCGAGAGGCGCCACAGCAGGTAGGGGGCGCCCAGCAGGCCGGTCATCACCCCGGCGGGCAGCTGGATGCCCGGAAGGGCCGCGCGGGCGGCGAGATCGGCGACCACCAGCACCAGCGCGCCGGTGCCCGCCGCCGCCAGCATCCTGCCGGGCAGCCTCTGCGCCTCGGTGATGCGCGCCCCGAGCGGGCCGGACATCAGCGCGATGAAGGGCACGGGACCGGCCACCGCCACGCCTGCCGCTGCCAGCAGCACGGCGGTTCCGGCCAGCGCCATGCGGGCCGGACCGACGCACAGCCCGAGGCCCGCCGCGAGGTCCTCGCCGAGTTCCAGCGCGGCGAGGCGGCGCAGCTGCGCCAGCGCCAGCGCGGCGAGCAGCGCACCGATGAGCCAGACCTGCGCCACGTGGCTCCAGTCGCGCGCCGCCAGCGAGCCGGTGAGCCAGCGCTGCGCCTCGGCGGCCTGGGTGTGCGGCAGCAGGGTGAGAAGGAAGCTCGAAAGGGCCGAGGCGATGAAGCCGATGCCGAGCCCGACGAGGATCATTGTCAGCGGCGGCGTCGCATGGCCCCTGCGCTGCGACAAAAGCGCGACCAGCAGCGCCGCCAGAAGTCCGCCGCCCGCGGCGAGCAGCGGCATGGGCAGGGTCAGCCCCAGGGCGATCGCGGCGATGATCGTCAGGCCCGCGCCCGCGGTGAAGCCCATGATGTCCGGCGCCGCCAGCGGGTTGCGAAACAGCGTCTGGAAGAGCGCACCCGACAGACCCAGCACCGCGCCTGCGCCGAGCGCCGTCAGCACGCGAGGTCCGCGGATCGTCCCCAGAACCAGCGCGCCGGGGCCCTCGCCGTCGCTCAGCCCCTGCCAGAGCAGCGCCGGGCTCAGCCGCACCTGGCCCAGCATCAGCGCCGCCAGGGTCGCGGCGAGCAGCAGCAGGCAAAGGGTCAGCGCGCCTCTCATGCGGTCGCTCCCGGCCGCAGGCGGCGCGCCACCCAGAGGAACATTGGCCCGCCGATCAGCGCGGTCATGACGCCGGCGCGGACCTCGGAGGGGGGCATGACCACCCGGCCCAGCGTGTCGGCGAAGAGCAGCAGCGCCGCGCCCAGCAGGGCCGAAGCGATGAGCTCGCGGCGCAGCGAGTGCCCGGCGATGAGGCGGGCAAGCGGCGGCACCATCAGCCCCAAGAAGGCGATGGGGCCTGCCACCGCCACGGCGGCCCCGGTGCAGAGCGTGACCACCGCCAGCGCCGCGGCCTGCACCCGGCGCGGCTTGGCGCCGAGGCCGCGCGACAGCGCCGAGCCCAGCGAGAGCGCCTCGATCTGCGGCGCGACGGCGAGGGCGAAAATGCCCCCTCCGGCGGCGATGAACGCCATCTCTGCGAGCGGGCGGCTGGCGGCCTGGGTCAGCGAGCCTGCCACCCAGAAACGGAACATGTCGAGCGTATCCTGCCGCACCAGCACGATGGCGGTGACCAGCGACAGCAGCAGCGCGTTCAGCGCGGCTCCGGCCAGCGTCAGCCGCACCGGGCCGACGTCTCCGCGAAGTCCGCCGCCCAGGATGAACACCAGCGCAGAGGCCAGCGCCGCGCCGGGAAAAGTCAGCAGCGCCACAGAGGCCTCACCCGCGGCACCGAAGACCGTCGCTCCGATCAGCAGCGCAAAGGCGGCGCCCGAGTTCACCCCGAGGATGCCGGGATCGGCCAGCGGGTTGCGGGTCATCACCTGCATGACTGTGCCGGCGATGCCGAGTGCCCCGCCCGCGATCAGCCCCGCCGCCAGCCGCGGCAGCCGGATCGCCACCATCGTGACGTGGTCGGGGTTGGTGGGGTCGTAGGCGCGCAGCGCTTCCAGCGCCACGGCGGGCGTCACCGGACGCGCGCCGACCGACAGGGCAAGCACCAACGCGAGCGCCAGCAGCGCGAGAAGTCCGAGCAGGCGCAGCATCAGAGCAGACCAGCCTCCTGCGCGCTCGGCACCACGGTCGCCGGATCGCCGTCGAGCGCGGCGGCGATTTCGGGCTCCAGCCGGTCCAGCGCGTAGGGCATCGACAGCACGCTGCCGAAGGAAAGCGCGCCGGACAGCAGCGCGTCGCAAAAGAGCTCGCGGCCCTCGGCATTGGCGCGCAGGGTACGGCGCATGGCCAGCGCGGCGAGGTCGTCCGCTTGTCCGCCGGAGGAAATCCACATCAGCAGGTCGGCGTCGATGGGCGAGAGGTCCTCGGGCGAGAGCGCGGTGTAGAACCCCTCTGCCCCCTGCATCTGCGCCAGCGCCTCGGGCAGGTGGAACCCCATCTCGCGCAGCACCTGCACCCGGCTGTCGCCGCCGAGAAAGGCGCTGGTCTGCCCGCCCTCGTGCCAAGCGCAGACGGCGCTGCGGTCCTGCCAGTCTGGGTGTCGGGTGCGCAGTGCCGCGAAGCGGTCGCGCAGGCCCGAGATCAGGGTCTCGGCGCGCTCCGAGGTGCCGGTGGCGCGCGCGATCATCCGCAGCTCGGCGTCCCAGGGCATGCCATAGGGGGTGTAGTCCGCCTCGTGCATCAGCACCGGCGCGATCTGCGAGAGCAGCGCGTATTCGGATTGGCTGATGCCCGAGCCGATGGCGACGATCAACTCGGGGGCGAGGCTGGCGACAGTTTCAATGGACACCTCGCCGGTCATCAGCGCGGGTTGTGCCTCGCCGAGCAGGTCCTGCGCCCAAGGCCAGACACCGCTGGGGTGATCGCCGTACCAATAGCGGATCGCCTGCGGCACGACCCCCAGCGCCAGCAGGCTGTCCTGCGTCGTGTAGCCGAGCGAGACCACCCGCTTTGCCGGACCTGGCAGAACCGTCTTGCCGTAGGCATGGTCGAAATCCAGCTCACCGGTCTGCGCCCGCAGGGACGGCGTGGCGAGAAGGCAGCCAGCGGCGGCGATGAAGCCGCGACGGCTGAATTGGGTGAGAGAGGTCTGCATCGGGGCTCCTTGCGCGGATCTGGCGCTGGCGGCTCCGGGGTGGCTGAGACTGGCGGGCCCGGTGAGACGCGGCGCCCGCGTCCTTTATCCAAGATAATTAGTCGGGATTTTCGGCAAGGAAAAGCCCCTTTGCCGTCAAGGCAAAGGGGCGTCGCGTCGCCGTGAGGGGTGGGTCCGGATTATTGTGCCGCGCAGTCGGCGATGCGCTGCGCCAGATCCTCGATCAGCGCGGGGTAGAAATCGGCACCGGGCGCGATCTTGGTGCCGAGCGGATCGAGTTCTGCTACCGGTGTGCCGGCACCCTCGGTCACCGCCGCGATGAGCCGCGGGTCGAACTGCGGCTCGGCAAAGACGCAGGCGGTCTCGGCCCCGTCCAGCGCATCGCGCAGCGCGTCGAGCCGGGCGGGGCTGGGCGCGGTGGCATCCGACAGCGAGATCGCCCCGAGCACGGTCAGTCCGAAGCTTTTCTCGTAGTACTGGAAGGCGTCGTGGAAGACGACGAAGTTGCTGCCCTGCACCGGGGCCAGCAGCTCCTCGGCGCTGGCGCGCGCCTCGGCGATCCGGGCCTGTGCGGCTTCGGCATTGGCGGCATAGGTCTCGGCGTTCTCCGGGTCCTGCTTTGAGAGCGTCTCGGCGATAGCGGTCAGCCAGGTGCTTGCGTTGTCGACCGACAGCCAGGCGTGGGGATCGTCGCCCTCGTGGTGGTGGCCCTCGGCACCGTGGCCGTGGTCGTCATGGTCGTCATGTGTATCGTGCGCGTGTTCGTCATGATCATCGTGCTCGTGCTCATGATCGTCATGGCCAGCCTCTTCCTGCGCATCGTGATCATCGTGCCCACCATGGTCGTGATCGTCGTGTGCGCCGGGCTCGGCGAAGAGCACGTCGTTGCGGGCCTCGAAATGCTGCGTGCCGGGCAGGTCGAAGAGGGTCACGGCGGTGCCCTCCTTGGCGATCGCTTCGATCTTGCGGGCGAGATCGGGGCTCAGTTCCTCGCCGATCCAGAACACCAGGTCCGCATTCTGCAGGGCGCGCGCCTCGGAGGGCTTGAGCGCATGGCTGTGCGGCGACGCCCCAGCCGGCACCAGCTGTTCCGGCGTGCCGAGATCACCCATCACGCTGGCGACAAGACCCTGCACCGGGGCGATGTCGGTCACCACCTTCGGAACCTCGGCGAAGGCGGGGCTGGCGAGCAGCAGGGCGGGGAGGAGAGAACGGTACATCTGGGCCTCTTGCGTGGTGGTCTTGGAATCGGATCATGTTATAACGTAACAACAGGCGGGGTTGATATCGGCTACACTATAACATATCAACCCCCATCTACCGCGGTCCGGATCACGGGGCCGAGATGTCAGGCATCAGGGCAGGCGACATGACAGAGCATACCGATCCCCTCGGCTTCACCCAGCACGACCACGCGCATTGCCGCGACCACGCCCTTCAGGCGGCGGAAGAGACCTGCGCCCGCGAGGGGCTGTCGCTGACCAAGCAGCGCCGCCGGGTGCTCGAATTGCTGCTGCGCAAGCACAAGGCCATGGGGGCCTACGAGCTTCTCGACGCCATGCGCGACGACGGCCAGCCGGCGCAGCCGCCGACGGTCTACCGGGCCCTGGATTTCCTCGTCAGCAACGGTTTCGCGCACAAGATCGAGCGTCTCAACGCCTTTGTCGCCTGTGCCCATCCCGGCGAGCGGCACAAGCCTGCCTTCCTGCTGTGCAGCGCCTGCGGGCTCGTGGCCGAAATGCCCTCGCAGGCCATCGGCGCGGCGGTGAAGGCCGCGGCCGAGGAGCTGGATTTCGCGCTGGAACGCATGGTGGTCGAGGCCGAGGGCCTCTGCCCGCAGTGTCGCGGGGCCGCCGCATGAAGCTGATCGAGGCGCAGGGGCTGCGGGTCAGCCTCGGCGAACACCCGGTATTGCAGGGGGTGGATTTCCACGTCGACCCCGGAGAGATCGTCACCATCGTCGGGCCGAACGGTTCGGGCAAGTCGACGCTGCTGCGCACGCTGATCGGCGCGGTGAAACCGCAGGCGGGCAAGGTGACCCGAAAGCCGGGGCTCCGGCTCGGCTACGTGCCGCAGAAGCTGCAGATCGACGCGACCCTGCCGCTGACCGTGGCGCGCTTCCTGTCGCTGCCGCATCGGATCGGCCGTGCCGAGGGACGCGCGGCGCTGGAAGAGGCCGGGGCGGGGGCACTGGAAGGCCGGCCCATGTCGGGGCTTTCGGGTGGGCAGTTCCAGCGGGTGCTGCTGGCGCGGGCCATCCTCGGCAAGCCCGAGGTGCTGCTGCTCGACGAGCCAACGCAGGGGCTCGACCAACCGGGCTCGGCGGCCTTCTACCGGCAGATCGAGCAGATCCGTGCGCGGCTCGGCTGCGCGGTGGTCATGGTCAGCCACGAGCTGCACGTGGTGATGAGCGCGTCCGACCGGGTGGTTTGTCTCAATGGCCACGTCTGCTGCCAGGGCCATCCCGAGACGGTGGCGCAGGCGGCGGAGTATCGGGCGCTCTTCGGCACCGGAACCCATGGCGCGCTGGCGCTCTACCGGCATGAGCACACCCACACGCACGACCATGCCCACGATCATGGACATGATCATGCTCAAGACCACCACCACCACGATCACGCGGGACACGGGCACTGATGCTGGACGATTTCCTTGTACGCGCGGCGCTGGCGGGGCTCGGCCTCGCGCTGGCCGCGGCGCCGCTCGGCTGCTTCGTGTCGTGGCGGCGGATGGCCAATTTCGGCGATGCCACCGCCCATGCGGCGATCCTCGGCGTGGCGCTCTCGCTGGCGCTGTCGCTGCCGGTCTTTGCCGGCACGCTCTTCGTGGCGCTGGTCATGGCGGTGCTGGTCGGCGCATTGAGCGAGCGCGGCCTCGGCATCGACACGGTGCTCGGGGTGCTGGCCCATGGCGCGCTGGCGATCGGCCTCGTGGCGATCACCTTCGTGCCCGGCGCACGGCTCGATCTCTCGGCCTATCTCTTCGGCGACATTCTCGCGGTGACCAAGAGCGATCTCGCGGTGATCTGGGGAGGGGCGGCGCTGGTGCTGGGGCTGCTGCTCTGGCGCTGGCAGGCGCTGCTGACCGCGACGCTCTCGCCCGATCTTGCCCATGCCAGCGGCATCGACCCGCGGCTGGAAAGCCGGGTGCTGACGGTGGCGCTGGCGCTGACCGTGGCGGTGGCGATCAAGGTGGTGGGCGTGCTGCTGATCGGGGCGATGCTGCTGATCCCGGCGGCGGCGGCACGACCCTTTGCCCGCACGCCCGAGGCAATGGCGCTGCTGGCGGCAGGCATCGGCGGGGTCTCGGCGCTGGCCGGACTGGAAGGCGCGCTGCTCTTCGACACGCCGGCAGGGCCGAGCATGGTCTGCGCCGCGACGCTGATCTTCGCGGTGACAGCGAGCTTCGGGGCGCTGCGCGCGCGGCGCTGAGGGGTTCTCAGCGCCAAAGATGGGCCTGCGAAGCGAGCAGCCCCTGCAGTTTCGACAGCAGCCGGTTGCGCAGGCCAGGATGGGGGATCGTGCCGCGTTCCAGCCGGTCGGCGACAGTCTCCACGGTGCAGGGCAGGCCGCTCACCGGATCACGGTAGCGCGGGTAGGCAATGAGCGTCGCGTGCGCAAGGGTCTCGAGCGTCGGCCGTTGACCTGCGAGACGGCGCGCCGGGACCGGCCCGAGATCGCGCGTGAGGCCCCAGCCCGCGTAGAAGGGCGCGCCGAGCGTGGTGACGGGAACCCCCCGCAGCAGCGCCTCGAAGCCGGTGAGCGAGGTCATCGTCCAGACCTCCTGCACGTCGCGTAGCAGCGCGCCCATGTCGGTTCCCTCGACCGTGAGATCGGCCCATTGTTCGGGTGCCTCGACCGTGCCCTTGCGAAGCCCGGCGCTGACGTCCGGGTGCGGCTTCCACAGCAGCACGGCATCGGGGTTCTCGGCGCGGGTGCGCGCGAGCAGCGCGGCGTTGCTCTGCAGATCGGGGCTGCCGAGGCGGATCGAGGCGTCGTCCTCGACCTGACCCACCACGAGAATGCGGTGCCCTTCGGGCAGCGCGGGCGGTGGAGCGCCGAGGTTGTACTTCGTCAGCCCCGCTCCGGTCAGCCGCTCCATGAGCCGCCTTGTGCGCTCCTGCTGGTCGGGACGCAGCTCGGGCGTCGCGGCGATGATCCGTTCGAGTCGCGAGGGTCGGGTCGGGTCGTAATAGATGCCGAGATCGTCGAGCACGAGCGACAGCGGCGGCACCAGCTCGGCGCCCAGCCCGCGCGAGCGCAGGAAGCCGTCCTCGACCCGCACCAAACTGCCCTCGGCCTTGCCGGCCCAGGCCATGTGCCGGCGGTCACTCCTTGCTGCTTTTTCATTGGCGGCAGCGCCCTCGGCAAAGATCACCCCCTTCTGTCCGCCGAAGAAGCCTTGCAAGGCTCCCCGCTTCCACAGCCGCATGCCCGAGGCGACCCAGCCTCGGTGATCCTCGCGCCAGGCCCGCGTCTGCGCCTCGAGCGCGCCAAGAGCGTCCTCGAAGGGACAGAGCGCGTCGCGGCAGGGGTCGTACCATGTCGGGTAGAGGATCATTGCAGCGGCGAAGAGCTGCGCGCGGGTCAGGCTGCGGCCGCGGCGGGGCAGGGGCATCTCATCCTGCGTCAGCCCCCATCCTGCGTAGAAGGGCGTGCCGAAGACCCGCGGGCGGTGTCCGGCGAGGATCGCCTCGAAACCCAGCTGCGAGCTGAGCGTATAGACGGCGACGGCCCCCTCGAGCAGCGCCCAGGGCGAGACGGGATCGGTGCAGAGGCTGATCCGTCCCTGTGCGTCCTCGGACGTGAAATGCCCGGTCCGCAGGCCCTGCGCGGTCTCTGGGTGGGTCTTGATGACGATGCGCGCGCCGGGGTTTTCCTCCTGCGCCCAGTAGAGCATTTCCAGAAACCGGTTGCGGTCGCCGCCCGAGGCACGGACCGAGGCGTCGCCCTGCGTCTGGTCGATGACGAGCACGTAGCCGGGCTCGGGCACGGGGTGCGCGGGGTCAAAGCCGGTGTACTTGGTCAGATGCGCTTCGCGCATCCGGGCAATGCCGCCACGGGCGCGCTGCAGCAGGGCGTGGTCGTCGAGCGGGTGTGTGGCCAGCAGCGTCTCCAGATCCGAAGGTGCGCTTGCGTCGAAATGCGCGCCGCTGCGATCGAGCAGCAGGCCGAGCGGCGGCTCGCCCTTGCGGCCCGGATGCAGCGAGCGCAGGAAGGCATCCTCGATCCGCAGCAGGGACGCACCGGTGCGCGCCGCCATCGCCTCGCCGCGCGCGGCATAGGGCGACTGGCCCCAAACGCCGACGTGATCCCCTGCCGAGGGGCGCCCGAGCGAGGTCTTCCAGCCCGCCAGCGAGAGAATCCGCCGCAGCCGCGGCTGGGTCAGGAAACCGCCGGTGTAGACATAGAGACGCCGGGGGATTTCTCCCCCGGCGCTGCCCTGTCCCTCGTTATGATTATTCAGGGCGCTTATCCGGTTCAGTTGGTCACCGCGTCGCGGACGGTCGAGACGGTGGCGATGGCGGTCAGCGTGCCGGTCAGCGAGGTGATCGCCTTGCTCCACTGCGCGTAGGGTGCCTCGGTGACGTAGAGCGTGTCCTGGTCGCGCACCACGAAGTCGCGTGCCATGAACATGCCGTTGGGCTTGGTCAGATCGAGCACGTAGACCATGCGCTGCGCGCCGATCAGATCGCTGCGGCCGAGCACCTGGTTGGCGATGTCCGCGGGCTCGTTGCGGAAGATGAAGACGCCGGTCGGGTCCGAGGCCGAAGGCACCAGGCCGCCGACCTGCGCGATGGCCTCGACGGCGGAAAGCGTCTGCGTCTCGAAGGGCACACGGGCCTGCGTGCCGGTGGCGCCGAGCGCGGTGAAGGCGCGTGTGTCCTCTTCGACAAGGATGCGGTCGCCGCCGCGCAGGGCGATGTCGTAGCGCGGGTTCTTGTAGAGGTCCTGGAACCAGATCTTGCCCTGGTTGCCGCCGCGCAGAACGGTGATCTGGGCGATCTCGGGCTCGATGGTGATGCCGCCGGCGCGGGCGAGCATGGACGACAGCGTGCGGGTCGGACGCTCGATGGCGTAGACGCCCTGGCCGCCGACCGCGCCGACGAGGCTCACGGTCGAGCCGTCACCGGCAAGGCGGCGCACCTCGACCTGCGGGTCGGGGGTCTGGTCCTGCAGCTTGTCGGTGATGATCCGGCGCACGGTCTCGGGCGAGTTGCCCGAAGCCTTGATGCGGCCCGCGTAGGGCACAAAGATGAAGCCCGAGCCATCCACCTGCACCTCTTCGAGCGCGGTGGCATTGGTCTCGGCGGCGGCCAGCAGCCCGTCGTCGACGTTCTCCCAGATCGTCAGGCCGAGCGTGTCGCCGGGCTGGATGGTGTCGGAGCCGACGAGGCCGGCACCCTGGAACTGGTCGGAAAAGCCAAGCGCGGGCACGACGGCGGTGGCGCGGGTCACCCGGTCGTTCACCGAAACGATGAAGGCGTCGCCTTCGCGCTGCACGGATCCGGAGTAGATTTCGTTCTTGTTCGGACCGACGCGCGGCAGGGCGCAGGATGCCAGAATCGACACTGCGGCCAGAAGGGCGGCGGATTTCGCCCATCGGGAGCGGGACTGTTTCACGGCTCGGTCTCCTCGACCTGTTCTTATCTGCCTCAGGTTTTTTGCGTAAGGTACGGAAAACCGGTTCCAAAAGCGAGTCCGGCCTTTGCGCGGCGTCAGCGGACCAGCCGCAACTGTTGCCGCGGAGCCGCGGTGCCGTTGCGCAGGGCGTCGTAAGGATCGTGTGGCGATAGCATCATATCGACCACCTGCCGCAAAAGTTGTCTGCGCCCGCGCGAGGCGTAGAAGCCCCCCGGAATCTGGCTGGTTTCAAGCAGATACCGACGGTAGTCCTTGTAGGCGCGGCTGTCGGGGCGGGTCGGCTGTGCAAAGAACTCTGGCAGTGGTTGGTCGGAAACGAACTCGGGCTTGGCGTAGACAGCGCGGCCGAAGGTCCTGAGCGGAATGCCGCGCCAGAGGACCTGCTGGCCGGCGGTGGAGTTCACTGTCACCGCGCTGCGCGCATCGTCGAGCAGCTTGGCCAGCTTGCCGCCGGGGACGAAATGCACCCGGTCCGCGATGCCGAGCCGGCGCGCGGAGGTGGTGATCATCCGGCGCAGCGGCAGCTGGCCGTTCTCCAGCGGATGGGCCTTGAACACGAGGTGATGATGACCCGGTGCGCCCTTGGCGAAACCCTCGAGCACAAGATCGACGAACTCGGCCATGCTGCCGAAGGGCGAATGCTGGCGGAAGCTGGAATCATGTTCGAGCTGCAGCAGTACGAGGTGATAGGGGTAGCCGCCGCGCCGGATGCGCAGGGTTTCGAGAGCGCGCTCGATCCGGGTCAGCGGCATCAGCAGCAGTCGTTTCAGGTAGAGCTGGAACTCGCGCGCCACGGGAAGGTCGCGGTGGGCGCGGAAGCCCGCGTAATCGCCGTTCCGGAACATCACGAACCAATGGTAGAGCGCGCCGTAAAAGATGTGCTGGCGCATGTCGCCCCAATGGCCCGGGGGCAGGGGGGCCTCCATGTCCGAGCGTTCCAGCGCTGCGCGCATGTCGGGCACGCCCATCTCCATCAGCCGCGAATGGCCGTTGGCGCCGCCACGCTCGTAGGTCACCCAGTAGGGGCGCATGTAGCCTTCCTCGAAGACATGGATGCGCAATCCGCGCTGCTGCGCCTCGGCCACCGCTGCGGCATGGATGCTGCGGGTGTCGCCGTAGAGCACGAGGTCGGTCACCTGTTTTTCGTCCAGCAGCGCCGCGACATGCGTCGGCCAGTCCTCGGGCGCATCGGTGAAGGGCAGGTAGCTCTCGCCGTGGAACCAGAAGGCGCGGTCTCCGGCGTTGAAGCCCACCCGCCAGACCTCGGCGCCGGTGCGGCGCAGCATGGCGCCGAGACGATGGAAGAACGGCCCATGCGGCCCCTGCAGGAAGAGGAAGACGCGGCGCGGGGGCGCGGCTGTATGCTCTGCGGTTGCCTTGGACATGGGCACTCGTTAAGGATCGGCCTACTCGTAAGGGGTTGGCGTCCGGCCCATTGGCGCGGTGGCTCTCCCTAGCGGCAGTATTTGACCAAAATAAGGCCCTTGGCCAGTGTGCAGGGCCTGCGAGAGGATATGCAGATGTTCACCGGCATCGTGACCGACATGGGGGAAATCCGGGCGCTCGAACAGGCGGGCGACCTGACCGCACGCATCGGCACCGCCTATGATACCGCGGGCATCGAGATCGGCGCCTCCATCGCCTGCGACGGCGTCTGCCTCACCGTCGTCACGCTGGGTGACGACTGGTTCGACGTGCAGATCAGCGCCGAGACCCTGTCGAAGACCAACCTCGGCAGCTGGGAAGCGGGCAAGCGCGTCAACCTCGAGCGCGCACTGAAAGTCGGGGACGAGCTGGGCGGGCACATCGTGTCGGGCCATGTGGACGGGCTGGCCGAGGTGGTGTCGATCCAGGACGAGGGCGACAGCACCCGCGTGCAGCTGCGCGCCCCCGACGAGCTGGCGAAGTTCATCGCCCCCAAGGGCTCGGTGGCGCTCAACGGCACCTCGCTGACCGTGAACGAGGTGCAGGGCACGGTGTTCGGCATCAATTTCATCCCGCACACGAAGGAAGTGACCACTTGGGGCGGCGTGAAGCTCGGCGACAAGGTCAACCTCGAGATCGACACCATGGCCCGCTACGTCGCGCGCCTGCGCGAGATGAGCTGAAGCCGGGGCGGCCCTTCGCGGTCGCCTGACTCCGAGGACTAGACATGAGCAATGCGCTGGTGCCGGAATTCGCCGTCTCCGACTGGAGGCGGTCGAAAGCTTTCTACTGCGACGTGCTCGGCTTCGACTGCGCCTACGAGCGCGTCGAGGAGGGGTTTTGCTACCTTCGCCTCGGTGCGGCCGAGCTGATGATTGACCAGATCGGCGAGGGGCGAACCTTCGACGGGGGTCACCTGCCTGAAAACCATCCCTTCGGGCGCGGACTGAACGTGCAAATTCGTGTCGCCGAGATCGGCCCCATGATCGAGGCGCTGGCCCGGATCGGTCACCCGCTGTTCCTCGATGTCGAGGAGAAATGGTACCGGATCGGTGCCCAGGAAGCCGGCAACCGGCAGTTCGTCGTGGCCGATCCCGACGGCTACCTGCTGCGCTTCTACGAAGAACTCGGCTCGCGCGCTGCGCAGGGCTGAGCCACGGTCCCGCGCTTCCCGTCCGCTCCGGACGGCGAAATTCAAAGCAAAAGCATAAAATTGTCCCAGAACCGCCCGCTCGCAGGAACGTGAGCGGCATGTTTCCGCCATTTTCCGGCACCACGGTGGTTTGCGACAGATCGCGCCCCATATGAAAGTCCAGCGCCCCGCAGACACAGGCAACAAGAAGGACGCCCCGATGAATTTTCGACGCTGGATACTCTGTATCGCTGCCCTTCTGTCGCTTTCGGCGGCACTCGGATTGTTTCCCAAGAACGAGCAGGCCGAGACGCCGGGCTACGAGATAACCCGCAGCACGCAGGAGCCGGCGCCGGACCATTCCGACGCGGTTCTCTGAAGGCGCGTCTGATCCTTCCGATTTGCCTGAAACTTTGCCTGCAACAAGGACCTGTCCGACTGCCGCTTGGCACGACGCGGCGCTCATCTTGTTGCCCCTATTGACCTTCCCGGCGTACGAGCGCCTGATGCCCGCATGAGTCACCATCACCACCATCACCATGTGGACCCCGAGGCTGGAGATTTCCGCATGGCGCTGGCTGTCGGCGTGAACATGCTGCTGACCGTCGCGCAGGTCGTGGGCGGAATCCTCTCGGGCAGCCTCGCGATGATCGCCGATGCGCTGCACAACTTCTCGGATGCGATCTCGCTGATCATCGCGGCGCTGGCGCGCAAGATCGCGCGCCGCCCGGCCAATGCGGACATGCCCTTCGGCTATGCCCGGGCCGAGACGGTGGCGGCGCTGATCAACTACACAACGCTGATCGTCATCGGCGTCTACCTGATGATCGAGGCGATCCTGCGCTTCCTCTCTCCCGAGCCGGTGGAGGGCTGGATGGTGGTGATCATCGCCGGCGTCGCGCTGGTGATCGACGTGGTGACCGCGCTGCTGACCTACTCGATGTCGAAGGACAGCCAGAATATCCGCGCCGCGTTCTTGCACAACGTGGCAGATGCCATGGGCTCGCTCGCGGTGATCCTCGCGGGGACGCTGATCCTGCTCTTCGGCTGGACCTGGATAGACCCGCTGGTGACGCTGCTGATCGCCGGATACATCCTGTGGATGGCCTTTGCCGAGATCGGCGGGGTGATCCGCGTGCTGATGCTGGGCAGCCCGCCGGACGTGGTGCCGGCGCAGGTGCTGGAGGCGGCGCAGGCGATCGAGGGCGTGGCCGGGCTGCACAAGGCGCACCTGTGGCAGGTCGATGAACACACTGCGGCGCTGCAGGCGCATCTCGTCGTGGACGAGGGGGCCTGGGCCCGCGCCGACCGTATCAAGAATGCGGTGAAGGAAGAGATGCAGAGCCGCTTCGGTCTGCGGCAGGTCACACTGGAACTGGAATGCAGCCGGCACAGTTGCGCATCACCGCAGGAGTGGGGCGATGCCTGAGCGGCGGAATCGGCGCGGCAGCCCTTGCAGCCCCTCAGACCCGACACTAAGACTCGTTTAACGCGCGCGCGCTAGGCACCATTTGGACAAGACACAGCAGGCAGGCGAAGATGAAAGACCCTTTTGAAACGTACATGAACACCCTCGTCCCCATGGTCGTCGAGCAGACCAGCCGCGGCGAGCGGGCTTACGACATTTTCTCGCGCCTGCTGAAAGAGCGCATCATCTTCCTCTCGGGCCCGGTGCATGACGGGATGTCCTCGCTGATCGTGGCGCAGCTGCTGCACCTCGAGGCAGAGAACCCGAGCAAGGAAATCTCGATGTACATCAACAGCCCGGGCGGCGTTGTGACCTCGGGGCTCTCGATCTACGACACGATGCAGTACATCAAGCCGAAGGTCTCGACGCTGGTGATCGGCCAGGCGGCCTCGATGGGCTCGCTGCTGCTCGCCGCCGGTGAGCCGGGCATGCGCTTCTCGCTGCCCAACAGCCGCGTCATGGTGCACCAGCCCTCGGGTGGCTACCAGGGTCAGGCGACCGACATCATGATTCACGCCGAAGAGACCCTGAAGCTGAAGAAGCGCCTCAACGAGATCTACGTGAAGCATTGCGGTCGCACCCTCGAGGAAGTCGAGAAAGCGCTCGAGCGCGACAACTTCATGTCGCCCGAGGATGCGAAGGCATGGGGTCTCATCGACGAGATCGTCGAGAAGCGCGGCGGCACCGAAGAGGCTTGACCCCGCGTCCTTGCCGCGCGCCGAGGCGCGCGCGGCAATTTTGACATTGTGGACCGGAAAGGCCTGTCCTAGACTTTCCGGACTTGGCAGAGACGATAGGCCTCGTCGGGGCAACGGCCCCGACCAATTCGAACACAAGGCCTGGAAAGGTGTGACATGGCGACGAACTCCGGCGGCGACAGCAAAAACACCCTGTATTGCAGCTTCTGCGGCAAGAGCCAGCATGAGGTCCGCAAGCTGATCGCGGGACCGACCGTCTTCATCTGCGACGAATGCGTCGAGCTCTGCATGGATATCATCCGCGAGGAGACCAAGGGCGCTGGCCTGAAGTCCTCCGACGGTGTGCCCACGCCGCGCGAGATCTGCGACGTGCTTGATGACTACGTGATCGGCCAGATGAAGGCCAAGCGCGTGCTCTCGGTGGCGGTGCACAACCACTACAAGCGGCTCAACCACTCGCAGAAGAGCGGGGACATCGAGCTGGCGAAATCCAACATCCTGCTGATCGGCCCGACCGGCTGCGGCAAGACGCTGCTGGCGCAGACGCTGGCGCGCATTCTTGACGTGCCCTTCACCATGGCCGACGCGACCACGCTGACCGAAGCGGGCTACGTGGGCGAGGATGTCGAGAACATCATCCTGAAGCTGCTTCAGGCAAGCGAGTACAACGTCGAACGCGCGCAGCGCGGCATCGTCTACATTGACGAGGTCGACAAGATCACCCGCAAGTCCGAGAACCCCTCGATCACCCGCGACGTGTCGGGCGAGGGCGTGCAGCAGGCTCTGCTGAAGCTGATGGAAGGCACCGTGGCCTCGGTTCCGCCGCAGGGCGGCCGCAAGCATCCGCAGCAGGAATTCCTGCAGGTGGACACCACGAACATCCTGTTCATCTGCGGCGGCGCCTTTGCCGGTCTCGACCGGATCATCGCGCAGCGCGGCAAGGGCTCTGCCATGGGCTTCGGTGCCGATGTGCGTGACCCCGATCAGCGCGGCACCGGCGAGATCTTCAAGGAACTCGAGCCCGAGGACCTGCTGAAGTTCGGTCTGATCCCGGAATTCGTTGGCCGTCTGCCGGTGATCGCGACGCTCGAGGACCTCGACGAGGACGCTCTGGTGACCATCCTCACCCAGCCGAAGAACGCCCTGGTCAAGCAGTACCAGCGCCTCTTCGAGATGGAGGACACCACGCTGACCTTCACCGATGATGCGCTCACGGCCATTGCCCGCAAGGCAATCGCCCGCAAGACCGGTGCGCGCGGCCTGCGCTCGATCCTCGAAGGCATCTTGCTCGACACGATGTTCGAGCTGCCGGGCATGGCCGACGTGACCGAGGTGGTCGTGAACGAGGAATCAGTGAACGCCGACGCCAAGCCGCTGCTGATCTATGCGGACCCGAAGAAGGAGCCTGCATCTGCCGGCTGACACGAGTGTAGTGAGTGACTTTCTGGTATGAGTATATGACGTGGATCCTGGCTCAGCTTGTACAGAATGCTTTGAAGATGCTTGCCGTCGTGGCAGGCATTTTCTTTTTGGGGGGGTGGGCCTGGTTCGCTTATTTCCAGGGTCGTGACCTCGAAGCCCGCGGGCTTTCAGCGCCGCATGACGGGCTGATGCGGCACGAGCGTGAGGGGCCAACCCGGACGAGCAGCGCGTCGATGTTGGCCGGGGCCGACCCGTCTGCGGCTCCGGAAGCCTACGCCGAAAGGGTCTTTGGCAGCATCCTTCCGATCGAGACGGTGCTCGCCAGCAAGACCGCGGGGCAGGGTGTTCCGGGCTGCACCTACGCGATCATCCGCACCGGCCACGGCATCGCCCGCACGCCGCCCACCTCGGAGCTAGGAACCGCCTCGTGGGAGCGCTTTGGCGGCGACTGGCGGCAGACACCCGAGCGGGTCTTCGGCACGCTGCCTGCAGATGCGCTGGCCGAGTGCCGGCGCGAGTGGCAGGCCGGGCTCGCAGACGAGTTGCAAGGCGCGCTGGACACGCCGGGAAATTGGTACATGCGCAGCGCCTCCGGCGAGGAGCTTCACATCTTTTCGGCGGATGGCCGTGTCGCCGCCCGCATCCGGCATGAGGGCTGACAGACAATGACCATCCGGCGCATTTCCTCCGGCGGTGAGTTCGAGGCAAAGATCGGCTACTGTCGCGCCGTGGTGGCGGGCGGCTTCGTGCACGTCGCGGGCACGGTGGGGCAGGGCGATACGGTGGTCGAACAGTGCCGCTCGGCGCTGGCCACCATAGAGAAGGCGCTGACCGAGGCTGGGGCGAGCTTTGCCGACGCGGTACGGGTGACCTACTACCTGCCCGATGCCGCCGAGTTCGAGCCCTGCTGGCCGTTGCTGCGCGAGGCTTTCGGTGAAAACCCTCCCGTTGCGACGATGATCGAGACCGCTCTGATCGATCCGAAATTCCGCATAGAAATCGAATTGACCACAGTCGCACCGGCCTGACGCCGGGCACCGCGCGACGCCGCTGGACCTCGGCGGTGGATTTGGTCATACACGGGACAGGATTAAGCGAGGAGTCGTCCATGGGCATTCTCAACACGCTGCTGCGGGCCGTCACCTGGTGGAACGGGGCAACGCTGAACACCCAGCTCTACACGTCCCGCAAGGGCCAGCGCGTCGGCGAGGACGAGCAGGGCAACGTCTTCTACCAGACCAAGGACGGCAAGCGCCGCTGGGTCATGTACAACGGCGAGGCCGAGGCGACCCGCGTCAGCCCCGACTGGCACGGCTGGCTGCACCACACCTTCGACCTGCCGCCGACGGAGCGTCCCTTCGCCCACAAGCCGTGGGAAAAGCCGCATGTCGAGAACCTGACCGGCACCGCCCTGGCCTATGCACCCAAGGGCTCGATCCGCCGTCCCGAGCCGGCCCCGCGCCGCGACTACGAGGCCTGGAGCCCCGAATAAGGGCCGGGACCAACCCCATGTCGCATTCTGCCACAGAGGTGATCGTCGGCGGGCTGGTGCTGGCCGGTGCCATCGCCTTTGGCGCCTATGCGGTCAGCGCCACCGGCTTTGCCATGGGGGCTGACCGGGGCTACCCGCTGAGCGCCAGTTTCCGCTCTCTCGAGGGCATCTCGGTGGGCAGCGACGTGCGCCTCGCGGGGGTCAAGGTGGGTTCGGTCAGCGACATCAGCCTGAACCCGGAAACCTACCGCGCCGACATGACGCTCCGGATGATGAGTGATGTGCAGCTGCCCGACGACAGCTCGATCGTGATCGCTTCCGAGGGGCTTCTCGGTGGCAACTTCGTCGAAATCAGCCCCGGTGGCTCGCCCTTCTACTACGGCGCGGGCGACGAGGTGCTGGATACGCAGGGCTCGGTCAGCCTGATGTCCCTGCTCTTGAAATACGTCGCAGGAGGCAGCGAATGAAACGTGCTCTGGCAGGACTCCTGATGCTGGTGGCTACGGCCGCAGGTGCACAGGAAACCACCGAGGAGGGCACCGGCGCGACGCTGCGCGGGCTCGACAAGCTGACCGGCCGGGTCACTGACCTCGAGATCGCCTCGGGCGGCAGCGTCGAGTTCGGTCGCATCGACATCGCGCTTCAGGATTGCCGCTATCCCGAGGGCAACCGGGCTGGCGATGCCTTTGCCTTCCTGACCATCCGTGAGGCGGGCAAACCGGACCCGGTTTTCCGCGGCTGGATGATCGCGTCGTCTCCGGCGCTCAACCCCATGGACCACCAGCGCTACGACGTCTGGGTGCTGCGTTGCACCACCTCCTGACCTGACGCCGCCAGCGGTGTATCGGCAAGCGTCGGCGTGACGAGCAGCGCAGTGGCGAGCTGCGCCCGGTACTGGTGGCGCGGGATCTCTATGGCACCCAGAGACGCCAGATGCTCGGTCAGGAACTGCGTGTCGAAGAGGATGAATCCGGCACGGCGCAGCAGGTCGATCAGCCAGGCCAGCGCGATCTTCGAGCCGTCGCGGCGGCGCGAGAACATCGACTCGCCGCAGAAGGCGCCGCCGACCTCCAGACCGTAGACGCCGCCGACCAGCTCATCCTGCATCCAGACCTCGATGGAATGGGCATGGCCGCGTCGGTGCAGCTCGGTGAAGAGCGCGCGGATCTCGGAGTTGATCCAGGTCTCGCGGCGGTCGGCGCAGGCGTCGATGACCCCCTCGAAATCGCGGTCGAAGGTGACCTCGTAATCGTCCCTGCGCAGCCTGCGCGCGAGGCTGCGCGAGATGCGGAATCCCTGCATCGGAATGACGCCCCGGCGGCGCGGATCGACCCAGAAGAGCTCGGGGTCGTCGCGGTGCTCGGCCATGGGGAAGATGCCGGCGCGATAGGCCTGCAGCAGAAGCTCGGGGCTGAGAGTCATGCGGCCCCTCCCCGGGATCGGGAAGGGGCCGCAACAAGGGATCGCTCCGCTCTGCTCACGCGCGGATCAGGCGTCGGCGAGCTTGCTGGCCAGCCATTTCTCGAGCCAGTGGATCGAGTAGTTGCCGGTCTGGATGTCCTTCTCCTGCAGCAGGGCGGAGAAGAGCGGCAGCGTGGTGTCGACGCCGTCGACGATCAGCTCGCCGAGCGCGCGGTCGAGCCGTGACAGCGCCTCGTTCCGGTCGCGCCCGTGCACGATGAGCTTGCCGATCAGGCTGTCGTAGTAGGGCGGGATCGAGTAGCCCTGATAGAGCGCGCTGTCCATGCGCACGCCCAGACCGCCCGGGGCATGGTACTGGGTGATCTTGCCGGGGCAGGGCGCGAAGGTCGGCAGGCGCTCGGCGTTGATCCGCACCTCGATCGCATGGCCGTTGATCTCGAGTTCGTCCTGCCCGAAGGACAGGTCCATGCCCGAGGCCACGCGGATCTGCTCGCGCACGAGGTCCACGCCGAAGATCGCCTCGGTCACCGGGTGCTCCACCTGCAGGCGGGTGTTCATCTCGATGAAGTAGAACTCGCCATCCTCGTAGAGGAATTCGATGGTGCCGGCGCCGGTGTAGTTGATCTTGGCCACGGCATCCGCGCAGACCTTGCCGATGCGCGCGCGCTCCTCGGGGGTGATGCAGGGGCCGGGGGCCTCTTCGAAGACCTTCTGGTGGCGGCGCTGCAGCGAGCAGTCGCGTTCGCCGAGGTGGACCGCCTTGCCCTTGCCGTCACCGAAGACCTGGATCTCGATGTGGCGCGGGCGCTGCAGGTACTTCTCGATGTAGACCTCGTCGTTGCCGAAGGCGGCTTTGCCTTCTGCACGGGCGGTCTGGAAGGCGCGCTCCATCTCGGCCTCGGAGTTCGCGACCTTCATGCCGCGTCCGCCGCCGCCGGCGGTGGCCTTGATGATCACCGGGTAGCCGATGTCGCGGCCGACCTGCTTTGCGGTCTCGAGGTCGGGCACGCCGCCGTCCGAGCCGGGCACGCAGGGCACGCCGAGCGCCTTCATCGTGTCCTTGGCGGTGATCTTGTCACCCATGACGCGGATGTGCTCGGCGGTCGGGCCGATGAAGGTGAGGCCGTGGTCCTCGACCATCTGCACGAAGCGGGCGTTCTCCGACAGGAAGCCGTAGCCCGGGTGGATCGCCTGGGCGCCGGTGACTTCGCAGGCCGAGATGATGGCGGCCGGAGAGAGGTAGCTGTCGGTGGACGGTGCCGGGCCGATGCAGATCGTCTCGTCGGCCATGCGCACGTGCATGGCGTCGGCGTCCGCCGTCGAGTGGACCGCCACCGAGGCGATGCCCATCTCGCGGCAGGCGCGGATCACGCGGAGCGCGATCTCGCCACGGTTCGCGATGAGGATTTTGTCGAACATGGCTGCCTCTTACTCGAGGATGACCAGCGGGGCGCCGTATTCGACCGGGGCGCCGTCCTCGACGAGGATGCGCTTCACCGTGCCCGCGCGCGGGGCGGGGATGTGGTTCATGGTCTTCATCGCCTCGACGATGACCAGCGTGTCGCCTTCCTTGACCTGCGCGCCGACCGAGATGAACGACGGGGCGCCGGGCTCGGGCTGCATGTAGACGGTGCCGACCATCGGCGAGGTGACGGCGCCGGGGTGCGCGGCCGGATCCTCGGGCAGCTCTGCTGCGGGGGCGGCTGCGACCGGTGCGGCGGCGGGGGCTGCGGCCGGTGCCGCTGCGACGGTGGCGGTCACCGGAGCCTGCGGCTGCACGCGGCTCACGCGGACATTGAGGCTGTCCTCTTCGCCGTATTCACGCTTGACCTGCAGTTCGGTCAGGTCGTTTTCACGGAGCAGTTCAGCCAGTGCCTTGATGAAGGCCACGTCGGCTTCGTGGTTGTCTTTGCTCATGCGGTCCTCGCCGGTGTTATGCTGGGCCCGGTCTGTGCAGGGCCTGATGATTTCGCGCTTATAGGACAAGCTTTGGCGCATGAAAAGCGAGGCGGTGCGGGAAATCGGACGGGAGAGGGTCGCAAATCGTGGCGTTTCGGCCCGGTATCGGGCCGCTATGCCGGGGGGAAGGGGCGGGGAAAGGCGAATTGCAGGGCAGAACGCGCGGTCTCGGCGCGCTCCTGGTCAGGCCGTGGACCGGTTTCAGCCCTCCAACGGCCCAGACCGGGGGCGATTTCGGGCGCTCTCAACCCTCTGAATGCGTCTCGAATGAAGGGTTCTCGACGGGGGTATTGGAGGTCGAATCACCACCGTATCCGCGTTCTGCAAGCTCGATGGCGGGCATCTCCGGCTCGGAACGATCGCGGGCGACCGGTCGAGGATCAGGGCCCCACGACTCCGATGGAGGCGCCCCGGCGCTGGCGCGTGTCTCCGCGGGACGCGACGGGGGGGAAGGCGGAGCCCCGGCCGCGGTCTTCTCCGCGGCCTCGATGCCCTGTTCGCCGCCGGGACGCGTCTCGCGGGCCTCCTCGGCGGGACGGGGCGCGTCGGAGTCGATGTGTGCCGGCGCGGGCGTGGCTGCGGCCATGCGGGCGATGGCCTTGTCGCGCAACTCCTTCAACAGCGCTTCGGCCTGTTCTTCCAGCAGCGCCGAGATGCGGATCTGCATGATCGAGGGCGGCGCCACGTGGTTCGCCGGGTCGGGCAGGCCGGTGAGGCTGCGCCAGAAACCGGCGGGCGGCTGTCCCTCGGTGCCGTGGTCTGTGGCATGGTCCGTGTCGGTCGTGGACTGCTCCTTGACCGGTTGCACCTTGGTCTCCTCGGCCGTCCTGACCGGGGCGCCGGGCAAGCCGAGGGGGTGCCCGGTGGCCAGAGGTGCCACCACTTGGGGAACACCTGTCAACTGCATCGAATTGCTCCGTCTGCTATCGGCCCCACGGGATCGAGCGTAGCACAAGCCGGGGGCGGAGGCAGCGGGATCGCTCGGATTATTCCCATTTTTGGGTAAACCGGTTAACGGCTTATCAAGGCGCTCCGCGCAAAAAGGGCCCCCGCAGGGGCCCTTTCATGTGGAGGCCCTGCGCCTCACCCCTTGTTTGCGCGGTTTTCGATGAGGTCGTCGACGACGGAAGGGTCGGCGAGGGTGGAGGTGTCGCCGAGGGCGCCGTAGTCGTTCTCGGCGATCTTGCGCAGGATGCGGCGCATGATCTTGCCGGAGCGGGTCTTCGGCAGGCCGGGGGCCCA
>JBLXGS010000013.1:0-187999 GCA_048381755.1 Roseobacteraceae bacterium | reverse complement strand
AGCCCTTCTCGAGCACCACCACGTTCAGATCCGCGTCGAGCTGCTTCAGCCGGATCGCCGCCGAGAGCCCCGCAGGCCCCGCCCCCACGATCACCACGTCATATTCCATCGACTCGCGCTCGATCTCGGCCATGCCGGTCCTCCGCTGGCTGTTTGCTGTAATTATCTTGCGCATTGGCGTAGCGCGGCAGCGCAGCACAGGTCAATCGAAACGCGGCATAAAAGGTGCCTGTCGCGACCTTCGGAAAATAATAGTGGACAGGCGGTGAATCTTATCCGGCGGCGCGCCGCGCATCGCCGCGCCCTGCCCTGCCGACGCAGCCCGCCCTTGCCAAAGCCCGGGACAATGCCCACTCTTGCCAGAACTGACCACTCATGGTTTTAGACGGCAAACACAAAGGGGCCGGGCACAGGCCCCGGGACAGTTGCGGAAAGACTCAATGGAAAAAATCCTGATGACCCGCGCGGGCTTCACCGCGCTCGAGACCGAATTGAAAACGCTCAAGTCCGTCGAGCGTCCGGCCATCATCAAGGCCATCGCCGAGGCGCGCGAGCACGGCGACCTGTCGGAAAACGCCGAATACCATTCCGCGCGCGAGAAGCAGAGCTTCATCGAAGGCCGGATCAAGGAGATCGAAGGCGTCATCTCGCTGGCCGAGGTGATCGACCCGGCGAAATTGTCCGGCTCGGTGAAATTCGGCGCGACGGTGACCGTGGTCGACGAAGACACCGACGAGGAGAAGACCTGGCAGATCGTCGGCGAGCATGAGGCCAACATCGAGAAGGGCCTGCTCAACATCAAGTCGCCGATCGCCCGCGCCCTGATCGGCAAGGACGAGGGCGACAGCGTCGAGGTGCGCACCCCTGGCGGCGAGAAGAGCTACGAGATCCTCACGATCGCCTACAAGTAACGCACCACAGGTAAGGGTCGCGCCGCATCATGGCAGACAGCAACGACAGCCGCTCCGCGCCGCTCGGCATGTATGACCGGGGCGAGAAGCGCCGCATGACCGGGATAGAGATCGCCGCCCTGGCGGCCAGCCTGATCTGGCTGGTGCTGTCCGGTGGCTACGTCTTCGCCCTGGGCACCGCCGTCCCCGGCGGGCTGGGCTTCGTGCTCGCCGTCATGGTGGTCTTCCTGCCGGTGGCAATGATCTGGGTGGCGGCGATGACGGCCCGCGCCGCGCGCGTCATGCGCGAGGAGAGCCAGCGGCTGGAGACGGCGATCGAGGCGATCCGCAAATCCTACCTGACGCAGGCGCAGACCGGGCGGAACGATCCCTCGGCCAGCACCCTCGCGCGCAAGCTCGACGAGATCGCGGCAGCGCAGCGCAAGATCGAGACCACGCTTGCCATGCTGGGTTCGACCCGCGCCGCGCAGGCGGCGCTGCAGGCGCAGGGCGCCGCGCCCGCCGCGGAACAGCCGCAGACCGAAGACCAGCCGGCGCTTTCGCTGGGCACCCCGGCCGAGGCGCTCGAGCCGCCGCTCGGCAACGCCGATTTCATCCGCGCGCTGAACTTCCCCGACACTGCCGAGGACCTCGAGGGCTTTGCCGCGCTGCGCCGCGCGCTGAAGGACCGGCCGGCGGCGCAGCTGATCCAGGCCTCGCAGGACGTGCTCACGCTGCTGTCGCAGGAAGGCATTTACATGGATGACCTGCAGCCCGACCTTGCCCGCCCCGAGGTCTGGCGCGAGTTCGCCAAGGGCAGCCGCGGCCGCGCCGTGGCGGCGCTCGGCGGCGTGCGCGACCGCTCCTCGCTGGCGCTCAGCTCGGGCCGCATGAAGCAGGACGCCATCTTCCGCGACGCGGTGCATCACTTCCTGCGCCTCTATGACCGGGCGTTCGTGCGCTTCGCCGAGCACGCCTCGGATGCCGAGATCGCCGAGCTGTCGAACACCCGCACCGCCCGCGCCTTCATGCTGCTCGGTCGCGTCGCCGGCGCCTTCGACTGACGCCGGGACTTCTTCTCTTTCCAAATACGCCGGGGTGAATTGGCCGCAGGCCAAGAGGGGCAGCGCCCCTCTGGTCACTTCTGGCAATGGCTCCAAGCAAACCGCCCGCGCGCGATTGCATCTCCCCGCGCGCTTGGCTAGGCCTTGCCCGGTTGAACAAGCCAAGGAGCCTCCAGTGCCGACCCCGAGATCCGATTACTGGCAGGGCTTCCAGGCCGGGCTGCCCTTCCTGCTGGTGATCGCGCCCTTCGGCACGCTGTTCGGCGTGCTGGCCACCGAGGCCGGGCTCAATGTCTTCGAGACGCTGACCTTCTCGGTCGTGGTGATCGCCGGCGCGGCGCAATTCGTTTCGCTGCAGATGTTGCAGGACCATGTGCCGGCGCTCATCGTGCTGGCCTCGGCGCTGGCCGTGAACCTGCGCATGGCGATGTATTCCGCCGCCATCACCCCGCACATGGGCGGTCTGCCGCTGTGGAAGCGCGCGCTGAGCGCCTACTTCCTCGTCGACCAGACCTATGCCGCCTCGGCGCTGGAGTTCGAGCGGCACCCCGACAAGACGCTGGCGCAGAAATTCGCCTTCTTCATGGGAACGATGACGCCGATCTGCCCGCCCTGGTATGCCTTCACCCTGCTCGGCGCCTGGCTGGGCGAGGCGGTGCCCGCCGACTTCGGCCTCGATTTCGCCCTGCCCATCGCTTTTCTCGCGATGATCGCCCCGGCGCTGCGCACCGGCGCGCATGTGGTGGCTGCGCTGGTCGCCACGCTGGCCACGCTGCTGCTGGCCTTCCTGCCCTACAACCTCGGGGTGCTCTGCGCCGCGGCCCTCGGCATGGTCGCCGGGGCCGAGACCGAACGGAGGATGCAGAAATGATCGACCGCGGAGACCTCTGGCTGGTGATCCTCGGCCTCGGACTGGGCAGCTTCGCGCTGCGCTTTCTCTTCCTCGGGCTGGTCGGCGACCGCCCCCTGCCCGAGTGGCTGACCCGGCACCTGCGTTACACCGCCGTGGCGATGATGCCTGCGCTTGTGGCGCCGCTGGTGGTCTGGCCCGCCGCCACCGATGGTCAGACCGACCCGGTGCGACTGCTCGCCGCGGCGGCGACGCTGGGCGTCGGCCTGCTGACCAAAAACGTGATCCTGGCGATCCTCAGCGGCGCAGTGGCGCTGGTCGCGGGCGGTTACCTGCTGGGCTGATCGTCCGCGGCGGCGCTCTGCTCGAAGGCCGCGACCGCCAGTTGCTTGTCATCGGAATCCTGCTCGCGCAGCACCTGCTCGGTCACCCCGGGCATCTGTGCCAGCTGGTCGGCCAGGCTTCTGGGGAACCAGGTCCGGTGGATGCCCTCGAACCCCGGCAGCTGGCTGAGCACCGAGGATGTGGCCTGGGTGCAGAAGCTCTGCGACACCGGGCCGTAGGCCTGCGCCGCGCGCAGCGCCTGCTCGGCGACCTCCGGCGGCACCTCGATGCTCTGGATACGCACCCGATAGGTCTCGCGCGCATGAGCCCGCGCGTAGAACTCCGCGACCTCGGGCGTCACGCCGTAAAGCACGTCATCCACTTCCGGCACGTTGCTCGCCCGCACCGAACCCGCCGGATCGAAGACCACCCGCTGCGAGGGCGCGCTGATCATCAGGCTCGAATGCGCGCCGGCCTCCGAGCGGTTGCTGATCATCGTGTAAAGCGTCAGCTTGGTCGGACCACTGTCAACGTAGCGCGCCGCCGCAACCTGCTCGGGGGTGGCGTTGGGATAATGCATCGACGGGGTGCATCCCGCCAGCGCAAGCGCTGCGAGACCGGCCAGGAACGTGGCGCGATGGAACATGAAAGCCGACCCTCTTTGGTCAGCGGGCGGCTCCTCCGCCGCCCGGCCGTGGCTGAAATTCTCCTCCCTCGATCCCGCGGGATCAGGAGTTGAAGATCGCCAGGAACAGCAGCACCGCGATGATCACGTAAACCGTGCGGATGACCCACTTGATGAAGCCGTGAAAGGTCTGCTCCTGCGCGGTGATATCCATGCTGCCGGGCTTGTAGTCTGCCATGTGTCCGTCCATCCCTCGGGCGTTTCTTCTCCGCCCAGAGGCTTAGCGGATTCTGCACCAGCTGTCACCTGTTCTTGAACCCGCGCAGCTGCGGCGTGATGGATCAGCCCCGCACCGCCTGCCACAGCCAGGCGCCATCCTCGCCGAGAGTCCGCGTCGCGCGTCCCTCAACGTAGAGATGCTGGCAATGCGCCATGGCCTCGACCAGCGCCAGCCCGTATTCGGCGTCGCCGATCGTGCGCTTGAAGAGCGGCGCAAAGCAGTCCCCGGCGCTCTTGGGCGTGTCCAGATGCGCCTCCAGCCGCTCCAGCGCGCCATGGTGGTTGTCGATCAGCTGGCGCATGCGGAACGGCAGTCCGGTGAACGGCAGCTTGTGCCCGCCCAGCACGAAATGCTCCTCGCGCGCCATCGCCCCGAGCCGCTCGCAGGCCTCGAGCCAATCGCCAACCGGATCGGCCTCGGGCTCGGTGGCATAGACCCCGAGGTTGGAGCTGATGGTCGACAGGATCTGGTCCCCCGCCAGCAGCAGATCGTCGTTCTGCGACCAGAAGGTCGCATGCTCGGGGGCATGGCCGTTGCCGATATGCACCTCCCAGTCGCGCCCGCCCATGCGCAGCACGTCGTCCTGCTGCAGCCGGGTGAAGCCGAGCGGCATCGGCCAGACGCAATCGGCGAAGTTGAAGGGCCGCTCCGTCCGTCGCCGCTCCAGCACCCGCGGCTCCATGCCGCAGCGCTGCCAATAGGTCACCTGCTCGGGCGACGGCGCGTCCTGCGCGTCAAGTTGCAGCATGCGCGAGAACAGCCAGGCGGTGCGCGTCGTCAGCAGCTCCGCCCCCTGTTGCTGGAACCAGCCCGCGAGGCCGACGTGATCGGGGTGGTGGTGGGTCACCACCACCCGCCGCACAGGCTTGCCCGCCAGCGGCCCGGCCAGCAGCTTTTCCCAGACCCGCAGCGCCCGCGGCGTGTGCATGCCGGTGTCGATCAGCGTCCAGCCATCGCCGTCGTCCAGCGCGTAGACATTGACGTGGTCGAGCTTCATCGGCAGCGGCAGGCGCATCCACAGCACCCCCTCGGCAACTTCTAGGGCCTCGCCCCAGGCCGGGGGCGTGTCGAACGGGTAATGCAGGGCAGGCTTCATCAGGCGGCAAGGTCCTCGGCAGTGATGGCCATCAGCTCGGCGTCGCCCCGCGCGACATGGGCCAGCAGGCCGTCATGTTCGGGCAGGAGCCTCGTGATGTAGAAGCGCGCAAGACGCGCGTGGGCTCCCGAGGGGTCTGCCATGGCGGCGCGCAGATGGAAATGCCCCCCGAGCACGCGGGCAAAGGCACACAGGTAGGGCACTGCCACCCCGAAGCGCTCCGGCATGGGCCGGGCGACCAGCGCCTCGGTGGCCTCGCGCAGGCTCTCCGCGGCCTCCCAGATCGCACCGGCAAGCTCGGGAACGGTCGCCTTGGCTGCCTCGGCCTGCGCCTCGATCTCGTCGAGCAGCCGCCCCGCCGCCTCGCCGCCGTCCATCAGCTTGCGCCCCACGAGGTCCATCGCCTGAATGCCGTTGGTGCCCTCGTAGATCGCCGTCACCCGCACATCCCGGTAGTATTGCGCGGCACCGCTTTCCTCGATGTAGCCCATGCCGCCCCAGACCTGCACGCCCGCCTCGGCCGCCTCGCAACCGACATCGGTGCCAAAGGCCTTGGCGATCGGCGTCAGGAAGGCGGCGCGGGCGATCCAATCGGCCTCGCCGGTGGCGCGACCCATGTCGATGGCGACGGCGCAACTCAGCGCGATCGCGCGCGCCGCGAGGATGTCCGCCTTCGTCCCCGCCAGCATCCGCCGCACGTCGGCGTGGCCAACAATCGTGCCCTCCGGCGACCGGCCCTGCTTGCGCTCCATGGCATACTCCAGCGCATGCTGGTAGGCGCCCTCCGCGGCGCCGATCCCCTGCCCACCGACGCCGAGACGGGCGTTGTTCATCATGGTGAACATCGCGCGCATGCCGTCGCCTTCCTCGCCGATCAGCCAGCCCGTCGCGCCGTCGAAGCTCATCACGCAGGTCGGCGAGCCATGCAGGCCCATCTTGTGCTCGAGGCTCACCACCTTGAGATCATTGGCCACGCCCGGGGCGCCACCGGCGTCGGGAATGTACTTGGGCACGAGGAACAGGCTGATCCCCTTGGTTCCGGCGGGCGCGTCCGGCAGACGCGCCAGCACGAGGTGACAGACATTGCCGACGAAATCGCAATCCCCCCAGGAGATGAAGATCTTCTGCCCGGTCACCGCATAGGTGCCATCGCCGTTGGGCGAGGCCTTGCTGGTGAGCGCCCCCACGTCCGAGCCCGCCTGCGGCTCGGTCAGGTTCATCGTGCCGGACCATTCGCCCGAGATCAGCTTGGGCAGGTAGAGCGCCTTGATCTCCTCGCTGGCGTGATGCTCCAGCGCCTCGATCTGGCCCTGCGTCAGCAGCGGGTTGAGCTGCAGCGCGAGGCAGGCGCCGGCCATCATCTCGTTCACCGCGGTGCCCACGGTCACCGGCAACCCCATGCCGCCATGTTCGGGATCGGCCGACACCGCGACCCAGCCGCCCTCTGCAAGCGCGGCATACCCCTCGGCAAAGCCCGGCGAGCTGCGCAGCACGCCATTCTCCAGCACCGCGCCCTGCAGGTCGCCCGCGCGGTTCAGCGGCGCCAGCACCTCGTCGCAGAGCCGCCCGGCCTCGCCCAGCACCGCCTGCACCATGTCGTCGCTCGCCTCGGCGTATCGCGGCGTCGCACTGACCTCGTCAAAGCCGACCACCTCCTTGAGCAGGAAGGTCATTTCAGCGACGGGCGCGCGATAGGGCATGGCAGGTCCTCCGATCCTGGTTGGCAAGGCGGGTCCCCTCGGGTAGGGAGGATCCCACGATTTCGGTGCGACCCTAAGACCATGGCTCGCCCCTGACCAAACGGAACGCAGCGTCACGGAAAGCCCGATGCCCGACACCCCCACCCTGCGCCTGCCCGCCGATGCGGCCGGCATCGCCCGCGCCGCCGACCTGCTGCGCGACGGCAAGCTCGTCGCCTTCCCGACCGAGACGGTCTACGGGCTCGGCGCGGATGCGCGGGACGACGCTGCGGTGGCGGCGATCTACGAAGCCAAGGGCCGTCCCAGCTTCAATCCGCTGATCGTGCACGTGCCCAGCATCGAGCACGCCAAGGAGCTGGTGCATTGGTCCGGCACGGCGGAGAACATCGCGCAGGCCTTCTGGCCCGGCCCGCTGACGCTGGTATTGCCGATCCGCGAGGACGCGGGAATTTCCGATCGCGTCACCGCCGGGCTCAGCACGCTCGCCGTGCGCCTGCCCGCCGCGCCGCTGGCGCGCGACCTGCTCACCGCCTTCGGCGGCCCGCTCGCCGGCCCCTCGGCCAACCGCTCGGGCCGGATCAGCCCGACCACCGCCGATCACGTGCTGAGCAGCCTCGACGGCCGCATTGCCGCGGTGCTCGACGGCGGCCCCTGCCCGGTCGGCCTCGAAAGCACCATCCTCGGCCTCGCCGGCCGCCCCACCCTGCTGCGCCCCGGCGGGATCAGCGCCGAGCAACTCTCCGAGGCGCTCGGCCACCCGGTGATGCGCCGCCAGGAGCGCGAGGCGATCTCTGCTCCCGGCCAGACCGCCTCTCATTACGCGCCGCGCGCGCGGATGCGGCTCAATGCCGCCGAATGGCGCGAGGGCGAGGCCCGGCTCGGCTTCGGCGACGTGGACTGCGACCTGAACCTCTCTCCCGCGGGCGATCTCGACGAGGCGGCCTCCAACCTCTTTGCCCACCTGCACCAGCTCGACGCGGGGGGTGCCGAGGTGATCGCCGTGGCCCCCATCCCGCACGTCGGCGCGGGCATCGCGATCAACGACCGCCTCAGCCGCGCCGCCACGCCGCGCTGAGACAGGCCCGGCGCGCTGGCCACCTTCATTGTTCCAAATATACGCACCCCTGCCTTGCCCGAGGGCGGTGCGGTCTGGCGGATGCCGGATGCCTCCGGCGGGCGTATTTGAAGAACAATGAAAGCCGGCCGCAAGGATCAGGCCCGGCCGCCCTCGCCCGAGAGCGCCAGCGCCGCGATGCCGAGGCTGTCCAGTGCCGCGCCCCACTTGGCCGCATCGGGCGTGCCGAACACCAGCTCGCGGCTGGCCTGGCAGACCAGCCAGGCGTTTTCCGCAAGCTCGCCCTCGAGCTGCCCCGGTCCCCAGCCGGCATAGCCGAGCATGGCGATCCAGTCGTCCGGCCCCTCGCCGCGCGCGATGTGTTCGAGCACGTCGAGCGTGCCGGTCATTGAAAAGCCGTCGTCCACCTGCAGCGTTGTCAGCTCCGAACGGTAGTCGGTGCTATGCAGCACGAAACCGCGGCCCATCTCGACCGGTCCGCCGAAATGAACCGGCTCGTGCCCCGACCCCGGCTCTGCGTCGATTCCCAGTTGTTCGAACAGGCCCTCCAGCGTCACGTCGGACGAAGGCTTATTGAGGATGAGCCCCATCGCCCCTTCGTCGGAATGGGCGCAGAGGTAGATCACCGCATGCTCGAAACGTTCATCGCCCATGCCGGGCATGGCGATCAGCAAGGACCCGGTCAGGTCGGTGGCGCCGGAGGCGATCTGGCTGTGCGTCATGAGGACCTTTCTGCGATCTGCCCCTTGAGTGTGACCTTCCCGACCTGAGGGTGCAAGCACACATCCGGCTTGAAACACCGCGCTCTCGCTGCAATGTGACTTGGCAGGAGCGGGGGGAGACGCCATTTGAAATTCATGATCCGCGATATCTTCAGAGTTCTGACCTGCCTTTGCGCCTTTGGCCTGCCGCCACTCGTCGCCGACACTGCCCGCGCCGAGGAGCCGGTCATTGCCGAATTGCGCCCTGGCTGGCGCCTGCCCGACGGCGACCACATGGCGGCGCTGCACCTGCGCCTCGCGCCCGGCTGGAAGACCTACTGGCGCGCCCCCGGCGATGCCGGCATCCCGCCGGTCTTCGACTGGAGCGGTTCGGACAACGTGGCGCGGGTCACCGCGCTCTGGCCGACACCGCATGTCTTCCGCCAGTCCGGCGCGCGCTCGGTGGGCTACAAGGGCGAGCTGGTGCTGCCGCTGCGCATCTCCGGCAATGGCGGGCCGGTGACGCTCGAGGCGAACATGATGATTGGCGTGTGCAGCGACATCTGCGTGCCGCAGACGCTACATGTCACCGCCGTTCTTCCCGACAGCACCAGCGTCGATCCGATGATCGCCGCGGCGCTCGCCGAGGCCCCCTTCACCGCCAAGGAAGCGCGGGTCAGCGCCGTGCGCTGCACCGTCAGCCCGGCGAAGGGCGGACTGAAGCTGCGCGCCGAGATCGACATGCCGGCGATTTCCGGACCCGAGGAAACCGTGGTGGAGGCCGGACAGCCCGAGCTCTGGGCTTCGGAGCCGAAGACGCGGCGCAAGGGCAACACGCTGATCAGCGAGACGAGGCTGATGCACATGGAGGGGAAACCCTTCGCCCTCGACCGCTCGAAGCTGCGCTTCACCGTGCTGGGAGAAAGCCACGCGGTCGACATCCAGGGCTGCGGCTGAGGCTCACACCCTGACTTGCCTGCAAGGAATTGCCGCAGGTGAAGTTTGGCGAGCGCCGGTCTGCGGCGCGGCGTTTTGGGAAGGCAGACTGCGGTGCTCCAGGACCATGGCGGGAGCCTTTTCACCGCAGCGCCGCCCTGCAGCGCGCGGCGGCCCCGTGGCCAAGCTCTCCATCCGTGCCGAGCCCATGGTGTCTCTGGACGCCCGGGAAACCCCTAGGCCGCGGCACGCCCTCTGACCAATGCCAGGACCAGCACCGCTGTCCACACGAGGCCAAGCAGCAGCGCCACGCCTCCGACAAAGAGCAGGAACCCGGCGGCCGACGCCGGCAGGCCTGCCAGCACGGATAGCTGCAGCGCGCCCGGCAGCGCCCCCAGCACCAGCAGGCTGCCCATGGTTGCGGCCAGCCAGCCCAGCACCAGCACGCCAAGCCCAAGCACCAGCGCGCGCACCCCGCCGTGGCGGTGCCGTGCGCCGCGGCGCAGGGCAGCGATGCGCCGGGCGATATCGTGCTGAGCCGCCAGCAGCGCCGGCACCACCAAGAGCACCAGCAACATGCCGAAGCCCAGCCCGTAGACCAGCGTGATCACCGTCGGCTTGAGGAACTGCGCGTCCGAGCTGCGCTCGTAGAGCAGCGGCGCGAGCCCCAGCACCGTGGTCGCCGTGGTCAGGAACACCGGGCGCAGACGGTCGCAGGCACCGTCGATGATCGCCTGGAAGATGCCCCGGTCCGGCGCGTATTCGTCGATCTGCGTCACCAGCACGATGGAATCGTTGATGATGATGCCGGTCATGCCAAGCAGGCCGACCACGGTGAACATCGACAGCGGCACGTCCCAGAGGGCGTGGCCGTAGATTGTCCCGACGAGCCCGAAGGGGATCACTGCCATCACCACCAAGGGCCGCGTCCAGCTGGCGAAGACCCAGGCCAGCACGAGGTAGATGCCCAGCAGCACCAGCACCAGCCCGGTTCCCGCGTCGGAGAGGAAATCCTGCTCGTCCTCGGCGAGCCCCGAGATGTTGTACTCGACCTGACGCTCGGCGGCGATGGCAGGCAGGATCTCGTCCTGCAGCGCCTGCACGATCTCGGCGGCGCGTTCGGCATCGTCCTCGGAGATGTCGCCGGTGACCGAGACAGTGCGCAGGCCGTTCTCGCGCCGGACGGTGGAAAAGCCGGTCTGCCGCGCGACGCGAACGATATCGGCAAGCTGCACATAGGCACCCTCGGGTGTCCGGATTTGTGTGCGCTCGAGGAAGTCCGCGGTCTGCTCGCCCTCCGGCAGTTCGACTCGCACCTCGGCGCTGCGCGGCCCGACCGGGAAGGTCGCCGCCTCGATGCCACCGATGCGGTGGCGCAGCACCACGCCGAGATCGTCCACGGTGAGACCGAGGGCCAGCCCCTGCGGGGTCAGCTCGAGCACCAGTTCGTCCTTGTCGTAGGAGAGGTTGTCCTCCACCGCCGAGACCTCGGGGAAGCGCAGCACGGCGGTTTTCAGGTCTTCGGCCGCATGCTTGAGCGTCTCGGCATCCGCGCCGTAGAACTGCACGTCGAGCGCATCGCCTCCCGGCCCCGAGCGCCAGCCGCGGAAGCTGATCACCTCGACCATCGGCATCTGCTCGACCCGCTCCTGCAGGTCGGCGACGAACTCGTAGCTGGAGTAGGGGCGCAAATCGGGATCGATCAGCTCGATCGAGATCGCGCCCAACTGGTCGGCCTCCTTGTTCTCGGCCTCGGCCAGTGCGCGACCCGAATTGCCGCCGATCTCGGCGATCACGTAGTCGAGCGGGTTGCGACCGTAGCGGTCCTCGTACTCGGCGGCGAGCGCCTCGGTGGCGCGCTGCATCTCGCGCATCTGCGCCAGCGTGTCGGCCCGCGTGGCACCGGGCGTCATGGCGAAGTTGCCGCTCACCGAGGGCCGTTCGGGCGAGTTGAAGAAACGCCAGACCACGTCGCCGCGGATGAAGCTCGCCGCCTGCGAGGCGAGCAGCAGCACCGCCCCTGCCAGCACCACGTAGCGGGCCGCGATCACCCCCGCCATGAACGGGCGGAACAGCGTCTCGCGCATCCAGCGGAAGCCGCGGTTCACCATGCGCGAAGGCCAGTCATACCAATGATGTTCGGTCGACTTGGCGATGGCATGCGCCATGTGATTGGGCAGGATCAGGAAGCATTCGACCAGGCTGGCGATCAGCACCACGATCACCGTGAAGGGAATGTCCGAGATCATCTGCCCGAAACGCCCGCCGATCGCCGTCAGCCCGAAAAAGGCGATCACCGTGGTCAGCGTCGAGCTGAACACCGGCAACGCCATGCGCCGGGCGGCGGTCTCGGCCGCCTCGACCGGCGACAGGCCGCGCCGCCGGTGCAGGTGGTCGGCGTGCTCGCCCACGACGATGGCATCGTCGACCACGATCCCCAGCGTGATGATCAGCGCGAAGAGCGAGATCATGTTGAGCGTCAGACCCGAGGCATACATCAGCGCCAGCGCGGCCAGCATCGCCGTCGGGATCCCCGCCGCCACCCAGAGCGCCGTGCGGGCGTTGAGGAAGAGGAACAGCAGCCCGACGACAAGCACCAGCCCCGACAAGCCATTGTGAAGCAAAAGGTCGAGCCGGTTGGTGATCGCCTCGGCGCGGGTGCGGATCAGATCGACCGTCGTGCCGCCCGGCAGCACCGACTGGAACTCGCGCGCCACCTCGGCGACGGTCTGCTGGATCTTGATCGCGTCGCCATCGGCAGAGCGGTCAACCCGCACCGAGATCGCCGGGTGCTCGCCGACGAAATAGGCCCGCTCGCGGTCGATCCCCTCCTCGCGCAGCAGCGCCACGTCGCCGACGGTGAGCTTGGTGCCATCCGGCTCCGAGCGCAGGACGATGGCCGAGATGTCGCGCAGCGCACGCTTCTCGACACCCGCACGGACGCGGGCGTTGGCGCCGCTCACGTCCCCGGCGGGCGCAGCATCCACCTCAGCCGAGATCGCCTCGGCGATCTGCTGCATCGTGACGTCGTAGCCCAGCAGGTTGGCGGTGGGCACCTCGACGATGATCTGCGGCGCGGCGACGCCGCGGATGGTGGTGCGGGTCACCCCCTCGGCAAAGAGCCGGACGACGAACTCGTCGGCGAACCGCCCGAGCTGGTCCACCCCCACCGGGCCGGTGATCACCACGTCGGTCACCCGGTCGCGCCAGCCGCCCGAGGTCACCTGCGGATCGTCGGCCTGATCGGGCAGGTTGTCGACCGAATCCACCGCCGTCTGCACGTCGTCGAGCGCCTTGGCCATGTTGTAATTGGGCTCGAACTCCAGCTCGATCCGCGCCGAGCCCTCGCGCGAGAGGCTCTCGGTGGCCACCACCCCCTCGACGGCCAGCAGGGTCGGCTCGAGCAGCTGCACGATGGCGTTGTCGATGTCCTGCGCCCCGGCCCCGTCCCAGCTGACGCGCACGTCGATCTCGTCCTCGATCACGTCGGGGAAATATTGCGCGCGCATGTTGGGCACCGCCAGCAACCCGGCCCCGAGCAGGATCACCAGCAGCAGGTTCGCCACGGTTCGGTGGCGGGTGAAATAGCTCAGAAGGCCGCTCGCGGAACCGGGGATGTGGCGCATCGGCTCAGCCCCCCATCCGCGCTTCGAGCCGCTCGATCACCTGCGCGGGCACCCGGGGCTCCAAGAGCTGCGCCAGCAAACGCTGCTTTGCTTCGGCAGGCATGCGGTCGTTGCCCTCGATGAAGGCCACCAAACGGGCGCGGCGTTCCTCGGTCAGCTCCAGCATCGCCGCTTCGGCCTGCAGGTCGGGGCCGGTGGGGCCGCTCGATGCCTCCGTGTTGAGCGGGCGGACCTTGATCCCGGCCCCCAGCAGCGGCGTGCGCTCGGCGACGACCAGCCGGCCATCCAGCCCCGACGCGCGGATGATCACCGCATCCCCCTGGCGGCGCAGCAGCTCGACCGAGATCGCTTCGAGCCGCTCCTCGCCATCCAGCACCAGCACGTCTCCCGCCGGCCCGAGCGCCGTCGCCGGCAGCAGTGCCACCTGCTCCAGCGGCGGCTCGTCGATCTTCACGGTGACGAAATCGCCCGGCTTGAAGCCGCGCGGCGTCTCGAGCGCGGCAAAGAGCAGCCGCCCGGTCTGTCCCTCGCCAACCGCCGCACCCTCGCGGGTCAGCGTGCCCGTGCTGCTCACCGAGGCGCCGTAGAAGTCCAGCGTCACCGTCACCGGCAATTCGCGCGGCCGGTCCGAGGCATTGAGCAGCTGCAGGTATTGCTGGGTCGACACCCGGAACGCCACTTCCAGCGCCGTCGGGTCCACCAGCGTCGCCAGCATCTCGTTGGCCGAGACCCGCCGCCCGCCGACCACCGAGACCTCCTCGAGCTGGGCATCGAAACCGGCGCGAATCTCGGTCTCGTCAAGACGTCGCTGCGCCTCGTCGAGCGCGATATGCGCGCGGGTCAGCGAGGTGGTGCTCTGGTCCACCCGCGCCTCGGCCTGCGCCAGCGCCTGTCGCCGCGTGACCACCGCCTGCCGCGCGGAGGAGGCCGAAAGCTCGGCTTCCTCGACCAGCGCCGAGGTGCCGACGCCGCGGCTCTGCAGGTCGGCTTGCCGCCGGTAGGACCGCTGGCGCAATTCGGCCTGTTCCTCGGCGGCGGCGAGCGCGTCCTTCTCCAGCTCCACCGCGCGGATCGCCTCGCGGCGCTCGGCCTCGGCATCGTGCAGGGCGCTCTGCGCGCGCTCCAGCTCGGCCTGCATGTCGGCGGGATCGATGCGCGCCAGAAGCGTGCCCGCCGCGACCCGCCCACCCTCGACGAACTCGGGCGCAAGGTCGATCAGCGTGCCGCCGACGGCACTGCGCAGCTCGAGCGTGCGGCGGCTCTGGATCTCGCCGAAAGCGGTCATCACCGGCGCCACGGTCTCCAGCCGCACCGGCACCACGTTGACGGCAAACACCCTCTCGCGGGCCTGCGGGATGCGCGGCGTGTCGGTCAGGTAGGCCTGCACGGCATCCCGCACCAGGATCCCGGCCCAGGCCAGCAAGCCCAGCGTCAGCGAAAGAAGAAAGAGCCCAACGAGGCTCCGCCGAAGAAACCGCATATGATCGTCCCGCGAAATGGGAGGGAGGCACCCTCCTGTCTGGCTGCATTCAGCTTATGCCGACGTCCCGGCACAATCCAAGCCGTCACCACGCTCTGCGGGAGTGTATCATTTCCGCCGCTTGTGCTCCTCGAGCCGTGGAAAAATCTCGACGAAGTTGCAGGGCATGTGCCGGTAGTCCAGCTGCCAGCGCAGGATCTCGTCCCAGGCGTCCTTGCAGGCGCCGGTGCTGCCGGGCAGCGCAAAGAGGTAGGTGCCCCCGGCAACGCCGCCCGTGGCCCGCGACTGGACCGCGGATGTACCGATTTTCTGCATGGAAACCATGGTGAAGACCGTGCCGAAGGCCTCGATCTCCTTCTCGTAGACGTCGCGGTGCGCCTCGACGGTCACGTCACGACCGGTCAGCCCGGTGCCGCCGGTCGAGATGATCACATCGACCTCGGGGCTGGCGATCCAGGCGCGCAGCTGCTCCGAGATGGCGGCCCGGTCGTCCTTCACGATTGCGCGATCCGCCAGCAGATGCCCTGCATCGGTCAGCCGCTGCACCAGCGTGGCGCCCGAGCGGTCCTCGTCAAGGCCGCGGGTGTCGCTCACGGTCAGCACCGCGATGCGGACAGGGATGAACTCTCGGGTTTCGTCGATGCGGCTCATGCGGGCTCCATCAGGGCTCGGGTCTGTAACATGTGGTGCTGGTCCCAGCTTTAGCCTCACGGGCAGGGCTGCGCCACCGGCAGTCGCGGCACCGCGAAGATATGGGCAAAGCGCCGGGCGGCCTCGTCGGTGGCGAGGCTGCGGGCAAAGCGCACCCAGTCGGCCTCGGTCTCAGGCTGCGGGCAGGTGCCGCCCTGCGCCAGCCGGGCCTTGGCCAGCGCGGCGGTCAGCGCCTCTTCGCGCAGGTCCGGGGTGAGCGGCGGGTAGGTGTTCTCGGCGGCGAAACGCGCGGCGCGCAGCAGCAGCGTCGCGAGACGGTCGCGTTCGGCGATGTTCAGCAGGTCGGGACAGAGCTGCACGGCGGCGGTGATCTCGACCAGCCGCGCCAGCGCGCAGCCCGCGGGCCCGTGGCCGCTCTGATCTTCGGCCCGCACCCCTGCCCCGTCGCGCCGGGTCAGGATCACCGGCCCCGGCAGCTCGAGAATCTCCAGCCCCGGCGCGGGCTCCTGCACCTCGGCGGCCTGATCGCGGAAAAGCGCGGTGTAATCGGGCATGAAACCGTCGGCGCTTGCCGAGCCCGCCATGGCCAGCAGCAGCGCGCAGATCGCGGCCCCGGCACCCCTGCGCCCGGCCCGCGCGCGGCTCACCCCAGCGCCTTCAGCTTGGCCTGCAGCTCCAGCAGGTCAGCCCAGGCCTGCCGCTTCATCGCGGGCTGGCGCAGCAGGTAGGCCGGGTGGAACATCGGCAGCGCCGGACGGCGCTCGGCCTCGGTCCAGGTGCCGCGCAGCCGGGTGATACCGCGTTTGCCGAGCAGCGCATCGCAGGAGATATTGCCCATGATCACCAGCAGATCGGGATCGGCCAGCTCGATGTGCCGGGCAAGGAAGGGCTTCATCATGGCGATCTCCTCCGCCCGCGGATCGCGGTTCTGCGGCGGCCGCCAGGGCAGCACGTTGGTGATATAGACCGACTCCGCACGGCTGAGACCGATGGCCGCCAGCATCCGGTCGAGCAGCTGCCCGGCGCGCCCGACGAAGGGCTTGCCCTGCAGGTCCTCCTCGCGGCCCGGCGCCTCGCCGACGATCATCACCCGCGCGCCCGCCACCCCGTCACTGAAGACCAGGTTACGCGCGCCGCGCTTCAGCTCGCAAAGCTCGAAGGCCTCCATCGCCGCGCGCAGCGCCTCGAGGCTGCCCGCGCCCTTCGCCGCCTCGGTGGCCAGCTGCACCGGGTCCGGACCGACGGGCTCGGCCACGGGCGCGGGCGCACGCCCGCGTTCGGGCGTCGCCGCGACGGGCTGAGCCCGCGCTGCCTGTTCCGCCGCTTCCAGCGCGAAACGGTCCACCGGCGCCTCGCCGATCGCCTCATCGGCGCCCAGCTCCAGCTGCCAGTCCAGCGCCGCACGCGCCCAATGCCAGTCGATCCCCGAATCCATGTGCCGACACTAGCCGAGCGCGACGGCAGAGCAAATCGCCTCTGGCTTCATTGTTCCGAAAATACGCCTGTACCGCCCCCGGCCAGCGCCGGGCCCTGCGTATTTTTGGAACAATTAAAATGAACGAGCGCGAGCGGCGTCAGGAGCGCGGCTTCTTGCGGGCGCGGATCAGCGTGTTGTGGCTGATGATCTCGTAGCCCAGCCGCTCGACCAGCTCGCGCCGCAGCCGCTCGATCTCGGCGCTCTCGATCTCGATCACCTCGCCGGTGTCCACGTCGACAAGGTGGTCGTGCTCGGCGGCCGGCGTCACCTCGAAGCGCGCCGGTTCGTGCTCGAAGCTGAGCTTGCGGATCAGCCCCGCCTCCTCCAGCGCGGAAAGCGTGCGGTAGACCGTGGCAAAGGAGACCGATCCGTCGATCGCCTTGGTCCGTGCAAAGAGCTCGTCGGCATTGGGGTGGTCCTCGGACTCCATGAGCACGGACATCACGATCATGCGCTGCTGCGTCACGCGCAGCCCCGCATCGCGCAAGGCCTGGGCAAAATCGGTCGAGACCGCGGTCATGGGCAACTCCTGTTCAGGCCAGTTTGATAGCCCCGGTCCGGCAACGAGGCAACCACGCCGCGGCGGGAAGGCGGCACCCCGCACATAAATGAGAACCACTCGCATCTAGCTTGACTTCTGCGAATGCCTCGCATTTACATTTATTGAAATATCCCGAGGAGGACCCCCATGCCCACCAGCCGTCGCCCCTTTGCCGCCCTTTCCGCTCTTGGCCTGCTGATCGCCCAGCCCGCCGGCGCGGCGGAGAAGATGAAGGTGGTGACCACCTTCACCGTTCTCGCGGACATGGCGGCGCAGGTCGCCGGGGAGGCTGCCGAGGTGGTTTCGGTCACCAAGCCCGGCGCCGAGATTCACGGCTACCAACCCACCCCGCGCGACATCGTGCGGGCGCAGGGGGCGGATCTGATCCTGTGGAACGGGCTGAACCTCGAACTGTGGTTCGAGCAGTTCCTGTCGAACCTGCGGGACGTGCCTTCGGTGACGCTCTCCGACGGCATCGACCCGATCCCGATCGCCGCTGGCGCCTACGAAGGCAAGCCGAACCCCCACGCCTGGATGGGGCTGGAGAACGCGCTCATCTACATCGACAATATCGCGCGCGCCTTCGCCGAGAACGATCCCGCGAACGCCGAGACCTACGCGGCCAACGCCGCCGCCTACAAGGACGAGCTGCGCACCACGCTCGAGCCGCTGCGCGCGCGCATTGCCGCCATCCCCGAGGACCAGCGCTGGCTGGTGACCTGCGAGGGCGCCTTCAGCTACCTCGCCCGCGATTTCGGCATGAAGGAGCTCTACCTCTGGCCGATGAACGCTGACCAGATGGGCACGCCGCAGCAGGTGCGCGCGGTGATCGACGGGGTGACCGGCGACGACATCCCCGTGGTGTTCTGCGAAAGCACCGTCAGCACCCGCCCCGCCGAGCAGGTGGCGCGCGAGACCGGAGCGGCCTACGGCGGCGTGCTCTACGTCGACAGCCTGTCGGAGCCGGGCGGTCCGGTGCCGAGCTACCTCGACCTGCTGGCCGTCACCGCGCGCACCATCGCCGAGGGCCTCGAGACGGGGCTCGCCAAGCAAGACTCCGGGCAATGACCGGAACGGAGGACGTGATGAAGGACAGCGGCACCATGGACGGCATCCGCGTCGAGGACGTCACCGTCACCTACCGCAACGGCCACACCGCGCTGCGCCGCGCCAGCTTCGAGATCCCGCGCGGCACGATCACCGCGCTCGTCGGGGTCAACGGCGCGGGTAAGTCGACGCTGTTCAAGGCGATCATGGGCTTCGTGCCGGTGGCGCAGGGCAGGATCACCCTGCTCGGCCAGTCGGTGAAGGCAGCGCTGAAGCAAAATCTCGTCGCCTATGTGCCGCAGTCTGAAGAGGTCGACTGGTCCTTCCCGGTGCTGGTCGAGGACGTGGTGATGATGGGCCGCTACGGCCACATGGGGTTCCTGCGGCGACCGTCGAAGGCCGACCACTCGGCGGTCGAGGCCGCACTGGCCCGGGTCAACATGACGGACTTCCGTCTGCGCCAGATCGGTGAGCTTTCCGGCGGGCAGAAGAAGCGCGTCTTCCTCGCCCGCGCGTTGGCGCAGGAGGGTCAGGTGATCCTGCTCGACGAACCCTTCACCGGCGTCGACGTGAAGACCGAGGCGCAGATCATCGCCCTGCTGCGCGAACTGAAGGACGAGGGCCGGGTCATGCTGGTCTCGACCCACAACCTCGGCACGGTGCCCGAATTCTGCGACCGCACGGTGCTGGTCAAGGGCACGGTGCTGGCCTTTGGTCTGACCGAGACCACCTTCACCCGTGCCGCGCTGGAGGAGGCCTTCGGCGGCGTGCTGCGGCATTTCACCATCGAAGGGCCGGACCTGCACGACGACGAGGACCCCCGGAGGGTGTCGATCCTGACCGACGACGAACGCCCGCTGGTGCGCTACGGCGGCGAGATGCGCCGGGCCAAGCCGGAGAAAAGGGAATGAGCCTGCTCGAGCCCTTCACCTACGGTTACATGACCAACGCCATGTGGGTCTCGGCGCTGGTCGGCGCGGTCTGCGCCTTCCTGTCGAGCTACCTGATGCTCAAGGGCTGGTCGCTGATCGGCGACGCGCTCTCGCACTCGGTCGTGCCGGGCGTCGCCGGGGCCTACATGCTCGGACTGCCCTTCGCGCTCGGCGCGTTCATCTCCGGCGGGCTGGCGGCGGCGGCGATGCTGCTGCTCTCGGACCGCTCGGGGCTGAAGAGCGACGTGATCATTGGGCTGATTTTCACCTCCTTCTTCGGGCTCGGGCTGTTCATGGCCTCGGTGAACCCGATGGCCGTGTCGATCCAGACCATCACCATGGGCAATATCCTCGCCATCACCCCCGCCGATACGCTGCAGTTGGCGATCATCGGGGTGGTCTCGCTGGCGGTGCTTCTGGCGAAGTGGAAGGACCTCATGGTGGTCTTCTTCGACGAGGGTCATGCCCGCTCCATCGGGCTGCGGCCGGGGCTGCTGAAGGCGCTCTTCTTCACGCTGCTCTCGGCCTGCGTGGTGGCGGCGATGCAGACCGTGGGGGCCTTCCTGGTGATCGCCATGGTGGTCACCCCCGGCGCCGCCGCCTACCTGCTCTGCGACCGCTTCCCGCGGCTGATCCTGACCTCGGTAGCAATCGGCACGGTGACAAGCTTCGCGGGCGCCTACCTCAGCTATTTCCTCGACGGCGCGACCGGCGGGATCATCGTGCTCTTGCAGACGGCGATCTTCCTGCTGGCCTTCACCTTTGCGCCCAAACATGGACGCCTCGCCGCCCGCCGCAAGGCCCGCGCAGCGCTGGAGGAGGCAGCATGATCGAGACCCTCACCCTGCCCCTCCAGTTTCCCTTCATGCAGAACGCCTTCGTGATCTGCGCCATCGTCGCCATCCCCTGCGCGCTGCTCTCCTGCTTCCTGGTGCTCAAGGGCTGGGCACTGATGGGCGATGCGATCAGCCATGCGATCCTGCCGGGCGTGGTGCTGGCCTACATCCTGAACCTGCCGCTGATCCTCGGGGCCTTCGGCGCGGGCATGTTTACCGCGCTCGCGACCGGGTTCCTGGCGGGCAACAGCCGGGTCAAGCAGGACACGGTGATTGGCGTGGTCTTCTCGGGCATGTTCGCGCTCGGCATCGTGCTCTACACGCAAATCCACACCAACGTGCACCTCGACCACATCCTTTTCGGCAACATGCTGGGTGTCGGCGCCGAGGACGTCTGGACCGCCGGGCTGATCTCTCTGGTCGTGGCGGGCGCGCTGCTGCTGAAATGGAAGGACCTGCTGCTGCACGCCTTCGACCCGGCGCAGGCACGGGCCAGCGGCCTGCCGGTGGGGCTGCTGCACTACGGGCTGCTGACGCTGATCTCGCTGACCATCGTGGCGACGCTCAGCGCCACCGGGCTGATCCTTGCCGTGGGGCTGCTGATCGCGCCGGGGGCCATCGGCTTCCTGATCGCCCGCAGCTTTGGAAAGATGATGATCGCGGCCTGCGCCGCCTGCATTTTCGCGATGCTGGCGGGGACCTACCTGAGTTTCTTCCTCGACAGCGCGCCGGCGCCGACGATCATCCTGATCCTGACGGCAATCTTCCTCGCGGCGCTGATCCGGCGCGGGATCCTCACGCGCCGGGCTTCCACGCAGATCTGATCAGGGCTCCGGAAAGGCGATCTGCACCTTCATGGCGCGGCTCTTGTCGGCGGCCAGCTCGAAGGCCGCCTGCGCCTGCGCCACCGGCAGCACGCCGGTGAGCAGCGGCTTCACGTCGAGCCGCCCACTGTCGATCAGCCGCGCCGCCGTGGCGAACTCGGGATCGAAGCGGAAGCTGCCAATGAGGCGCAGCTCCTTGGCGACAATGACGGTCATCGGCAGCGGAGTTTCCGGCCCGAGGCCGACGGTCACCATCTTGCCGCGCGGCCGCAGGATCGCGCAGCCCGCGACCACCGCCGCTGGCGCTCCCGAGCATTCAAAGAGCACATCGACCTGCCCCTTGCCCGCCTGCAACGGTTCCAGCGCGCCTTCGTGCCCGGCGAGGTTGATCACCCGGTCCGCCCCCATGGTCTTGGCCACCTCGAGCGCGGAGGCCGAAATGTCGGTCGCCACGATCTCATCGGCACCGGCGAGCTTCGCCGCCGCGATGGTCAGGCAGCCGATCGGGCCGCAGCCCGAGACCGCCACGCGCTTGCCGATCAGACTGCCAGCCTGCGCCACCGCATGCAGGCAGACCGCCAGAGGCTCGGACATGGCGGTGAGCGCAAGATCGGCCTTGTGCGACAGCCGCACAGCCTGCCGCGCCGGCAGCGTCAGCTGCGCGCGGAAGAACCCCTGCTCGTGCGGAAAGCGCATGGCCGAGCCGGCAAACCGCATGTCGAGACAATGGTTGGCCATGCCGCGCAGGCAGTACTCGCAGTCGTTGCAGGGGCGCGAGGGGTTGATCGCGACGCGGTCGCCTTCCGACAGCCCGCTGACCCCGGCACCGACGTCGGTAACGATCCCCGAGACCTCGTGCCCCAGCGCCATGGGCTCGCGGATGCGGATCGTGCCGAAGCCACCGTGCAGGTAGTAATGCAGGTCCGAGCCGCAGATGCCGCCATGGCTCACGGCAATCCGTACCTCGCCCGGTCCGGGGGTCGGGGCGCCTTGCATGGTGTCCAGCCGCAGGTCCTTCGGGGCGTGGATGACGACGGCCTCCATCAGGCGCGTCCTGCCGGCATCGGGGTCGCGGGTCGGGTCATGGGCTGTCTCCTCTGCGGCGCGACGGGCGCCTGTCCTCGCGGACAGCTAGACAGGCACAGGGACGGGTTTCAAGGCGAAAGACCGGGCACCCGGCGGCTCACCCCAGCGGGGTGACCACCGCCTTGATCAGCGCGTCTCGGTCCTTGGCCAGCAACGGAAACCGCTCGGGCAGCTCGGCCAGCGCGATGCGCTCCGAAAGCAGCGCATCCGTGTCGATGTCCCCTGCGGCAATCGCCGCCATCACCCGCTCGAAATCAGCCTTCAGCGCGTTGCGCGAGCCGATGATCCGGGTCTCACGCTTGTGGAACTCGGCGTCCTCGAAGGTGATCCGATCCTTCACCACGCTGACCAGCACGTAGGTCGAGCCATGCGCCAGAAGCGGGAAGCCCGCTTCGATCGCCTTGGCGTTGCCGGTGGCGTCGAAGATCAGGTCGAAGCCGTCCGACAGGTCCCCCTCGAGGATCAGCTCACCCGCGACATGCAGGTGCTCGAACCCGAAGAGCCGCTGCGCCTGTTCGAGCCGTGCCGGGCTGAGGTCCATCAGATGCACCTCGGCCCCTTGGAGTCGGGCAAAGAGCGCGGTGCCGAGACCGATCGGCCCCGCCCCCGTCACCAGCACCCGGTCGCCGGGCGCGATACCCGAGCGGCTCACCGCATGGGCACCGATGGCGAGGAACTCGACCATCGCCGCCTGCTCGGGGCGCAGGTCCCCGGCGGCATAGAGATTGCCTGCCGGCACCGCGATGCGCGCGCAGAGCCCGCCGTCGCGATGAACACCGAGAACCTCGATGGACATGCAGCAGTTGGGCTTGCCACGCGTGCAGGCCCGGCACTCGCCGCAGGAAAGATAGGGGTTGATCACGACGAGCGCGCCCGCGCTCCAGCCCGCCGCATCCTCGGCGACAAGGCCCGAGAGCTCGTGACCGATCACCCGGGGGTATTGCAAGAACGGGTGCTTGCCCTCGAGAATGTGGTAGTCGGTGCCGCACAGACCCACGGCCGCGATATCCACCAGCACCCAGCCCTCGGGCGCGCTGGCGGGCTTCGGCCGCGCCTCGAGCGCGAATTTCCCCGGCTCCACGCAGGTGCCGCAGAGCATGGTCTCGGTGTGGCTGTTCATTGCGCCGCCTCCAGGTTGCGCGGCCGCCAGTCGGTCGGCAGCTCGCCCTTGATGATCAGCGACAGGATATCATCCTTGTGCACCTCGTCGATGGGGTGGGCGCCGACGAGCTTGCCCTTGTTCATCACCACCACCCGGTCGCAGAGGTCGAAGACGTCGTGCATGTCGTGGCTGACGAGAAAGATGCCGATGCCCTGCGCCCGCAACTTGCGGATGAGATCGGCGACCATCGCCGTCTCCGACGGGCCGAGCGCCGCGGTGGGCTCGTCCATGATCAGGATCTTCACGTCGAAATAGATCGCCCGGGCAATCGCGATGACCTGCCGCTGGCCGCCCGAGAGGCTCGACACCGGGTCCTTGAGGTTGGTGAAATTGGGGTTCAGCGTCGCCAGTACCTTGCGTGCCTCGGCCAGCATGCGCTTGTCGTCGAGATTGCCGAAGCGGGTCTTCAGCTCGCGTCCGAGGAACAGGTTCGACGGCGCATCGAGGTGATCGGCCAGCGCCAGCGTCTGGTAGATGGTCTCCACCCCATGCGCCCGTGCGTCCTGGGGCGAGCCCATCTCGACCACGTCGCCGCCGATGCGGATCTCGCCGTGGCTGGGCGCCATGGCACCCGAGAGGATACGCATCAGGCAGGACTTGCCCGCGCCGTTGTGGCCGAGAACACCCACCACCTCGCCCGGGCGCAGGTCGAGCGACACGCCGTCCACCGCCACCACGCCGCCGAAGTGCTTCTCGATGCCGCGCATCTCGACAAGGGGAGTGGTCTCGGCGTCGAACCGGGCTGCGGCTTGCTGGGTCTGGCTCATGCTGCGCTTCCTTCCATGGGTCTGGCCGGGACCGCGAGGGCCCCGGCCGCATCGCTCAGTAGAGCACGTTCTGCGCTTCGGGCGCGTCGATGTTGTCCTTGGTCACCAGCACCACGCCGGTGTCGATGAAGGACTCGATCTTGTTGCCTGCCAGCACGTCCATAACGGCGTTCACGCCCAGCTCGCCCATCTGGAACGAGCCTTGCACCGCGATCGCCTCAAGCGTGCCGTTGCGCACGAACTCCTGCAGGTCGGCGTTGCCGTCGAAGCCGAAGGCGGCGATCTGACCGGCCTTGCCGGCCTGTTCGATGGCCCGGCCCATACCCACGGCGGTGGGCTCGTTGGCGCCGAAGATGCCCACGAGGTCGGGGTTCGCCGCCAGCACGTCGGTGGTCTGGTTCAGCGCGTTGGCCATCTGCGACTGCGAGTAATACGGGCCGACGATTTCCAGCGAGGAGTTGGCGGCAAGGTAATCGCTGAAGCAGCCGACGCGGCCGATCTCGGAGCCGACGCCCGCGACATAGGACATGACGGCGACCTTGCCCTCGGTGCCCACCTTGTCGATCATCGCGCTGGCAACCAGCTCGCCCGCCGCGCAGTTGTCGGTCGAGAGGAACGCCTGGTAGGTGCCCTCGGCGCTGTCGGTCAGCGCAGAGTCGATGATCACCACCGGGATCGCGGATTCGTAGGCGCGCTTCACCGCCGGGGCCAGCGCCTCGGGGTCCGAGGGTGCCAGCACGATGCCCGCGACGCCGCGGTTGATGGCGTTCTCGACAAGGTTCACCTGATCGGCGATGGCACTCTCGGTGGCCGGGCCGTCAAAAGTCATCGTGTGCTCGGACTGGCCCTCGATCGCCGCCGTGGCGCCGAGGTTCACGTTCTGCCAGAAGTTCGAGCTGGTGGTCTTGACGATCACCGCAATCTCGCCCGCCTGGGCGGCACCCGCCGCGGTCAGCGCAAGCGCGCTTGCCGCCATGAGCTTGGTCAGTCTTCCGTTCATCCTGTCTTTCCTCCCTAGATGACAGTCTTCGTTGGAAATTTTAGGTCGGTCGGGGTGCGCCCCGCCTCAGCGGCGGTTGCGCAGCTGGTCGATGTAGACGGCGCCGATGACGACGAAGCCGATGACGATCTGCTGGATGAAGGACGACACGCCGCCCATGTTCAGCCCGTTGCGCAGCACGCCGATGATGAAGGCGCCGATCATCGTGCCCGAGATGCCGCCGACGCCGCCCATCAGCGAGGCCCCCCCGATCACCGCCGCGGCGATGGCGTCGAGTTCGTACATCACGCCCTCGCTCGGCTGGGCGGTGATCAGCCGCGACATCAGCACGTTGCCCGCCACACCGGCGAGCGCGCCGGAGAGCGTGTAGGCAATGAGTTTCGTGCGATCCACGAGCACGCCCGAAAGACGCGCGGCCTCCTCGTTGGAGCCGGTGGCATAGATGTGCCGCCCGATGGCGCGGCGGCGCAGCATGTAGGAGGCCGCGATGGCGATCACCACCAGCAGGATCGCCGGATAGGGAATGCCGGGAAAGATCACCCGCGGAAACCCGTTGTCGCCCATCTCGACCATGCGGAAGAGCGCGCCGTTGCCGAGCACCCCGAAGGCCTCGCCGAGCTGCGAGATCGGCGCCGCGCCGGTCAGTTGCAGCGCCGCGCCACGGGCGATCAGCATCATGCCCAGCGTGGCCACGAAAGGCGTGATCTTCATCTTGGTGACGACGAAGCCGTTGAACAGGCCGCAGGCCGCCCCCATGCAGACACCCAGCATCATCGCGGGCACCACGGGCACACCGGCCTTGACCATCATGCCCGTGACCGTGCCCGAGAGCGCCAGCACCGAGCCGACGCTGAGGTCGATGCCGCCGGTGATGATCACCATGGTCATGCCGATGCCCAGCAGGCCGATGACCGAGGTCTGCAGCAGGATGGTCAGCGTGTTGTTCACCGACAGGAAGGCCGGGCTGGCAAAGGAAAAGGCGATGACGAGGATCGCCAGCGTCAGCAGCGCCGAGATGCGGTGAAAAGCGGCGGTCGAGCTGGGCAGCATGCGCGTCCAGGCGCCTTGCGACGGCTGCGAGATATTGGCCATGGGTCCTCCCGGGGTCCTCGGACAGTGCCGGATCATGGTCCCTCCCCCACGCGGCACAAAATTATTAAAAACAGGGTGTCGTGATGCTTGACCGGGGTCAAGTGTTTTTAATAATTTAATTCATCGGTAAAATACCAAGTCGCCCACCTGAAAGGACCACATGACGCACGATCAGCCAAACCGGTCCGCAGGGTCCTGACCCATGGCCCGCAGCGACACCCGCTTCCGCGAAACCTACAACGCCCTTCTCGAGCTCTGCGCCGGGCTATCCCCCGACGACTCGCTGCCCTCGGAGAACGCCCTCGGCGACCGGCTCGGGGTCAGCCGCACCGTGGTCCGCGCCTGCCTGCAGCGCGCCTCGGACGATGGGCTGATCCGCTGGGAGGGCCGAGAAAAAACGCTGCTGCGCGCGCCGCACGACAGTGATCGCATGGCCCTCGATTTGCAGAGCGAGGACCCCGAGACGCTGGAGCAGCGCTTTCTCGAATGGATCCTGCGCTTCGACGTCCCCGCAGGGACGCCGCTCAACGTCGCAGCACTCTCGCGAGAGTTCGGCGTGACGCCGCAGCTGTTGCAGGAGTTCCTCGCCGGGCTCAGCCGCTTCGGCCTCGTCGAGCGGCGCAAGAAGGGCGGCTGGCTGCTGCTCGGCTTCACCGCCGGTTTCGCCGTGGAGCTCTCGGAATTCCGCAGCCTGCTCGAGCTGAACGCCGTCCAGCATCTCGTCACCCTTCCCGGCAGCCATCCGATCTGGCCGAAGCTGGAGGCGCTGCGTGCCGAGCACCTCGACCTGCTCGACCGGATCGAAACCGACTTCCACGACTTCTCACCGCTCGACGAACGGTTTCACGCGACGATCAACTCGGTGGTGCAGAACCGCTTTGTTGCCGAGTTCCAGAAGGTGATCGCGCTGATCTTCCACTACCACTACATGTGGGACAAGACCCTGGAAAGGCACAGGAACCAGGCTGCCATCGGCGAGCATGTCGCCCTGCTCGACGCGCTGCTGCTGCGCGACGCGTCGGGGGCGGAGCAGGCAGCGCGACGGCATCTTCTGACCTCGAAGACGACGCTGCTCTCCTCGCTCCGCGACCACCGTCTGGGCTGAGGCTCAGGCGAAGAGCGCCTCCGTCCCCGCGGGGACAGGGGCCTTCAGCGCGTCGAGGTTGCGCGTCAGGCTCGAGGCCTTCGATGTGCCGAGCAGAACCGAGGCCGTCGCCGGATGGCGCAGCGCGAATTGCAGCGCGGCGGTGGCCAGCGGCATGCCAAGCGCTTCAGCGTCCTTCTGCAGCTTGGAGACCCGCTCCAGCACCTCCTTCGGCGCGGGGCCGTAGTCATAGGTCGCCCCCTCCACCGGCCCCGTCGCGAGGATGCCGGAATTGAACACCCCGCCAAGCACGAGGCTCGTCCCCGCCTCGCGGCAGCGCGGCACCAGCTCTTCCTCGGCGGAGCGGTCGAGCAGGGTCAGCCGACCGGCCAGCAGGATGACGTCGATCGGCCCGTGATCCATCACGTCCAGGCAGACCTGGCACTCGTTCACCCCAAGACCGAAGGCGCCGATCTTCCCGGCCTCCTTGAGCTTGACCAGCGCCTCGTAGCCGCTGCCGAAAAACGCGTCCATGTGCCCGGCGTTGGCCGCCTCCCCGTGGGTATAGGCGCCGATGTCATGCACATAGGCAATGTCGAGCCGGGTGACCCCGAGCCGCCCGCAGGCCTGCTCGAAACTCTCGCGGATGCCGTCGCCCGAGTAGTCGTAGCTCATCAGGTTGGGCAGCGGCTCGATGTAGCTGTCGGCCTCGGCGATCGGTTCGGGCGACGGCGACAGCACCCGACCGAGCTTCGACGACAGGGCGAAACTGTCCCGCTCGCGGCCCTTCAGGAAGCGCCCCAGCCTGGTCTCGGAGAGGCCCCGACCGTAATGCGGCGCGGTGTCGAAGTAGCGGATGCCCGCATCCCAGGCTGTCTGGAGAACCGCCTCGGCGTCCGCATCGCTCACCTTTCGGTAAAGGTTGCCGATGCTCGCGCAGCCGAAGGCGACCTCGGTCACCTCGACGCCCGTCTTGCCGATTGTCCTCGTGTTCATGGGGGTCTTCATGCGGTTTCCTCCCTGCGTGCCAACGCGGTGTTGATCCGCGGTTTTTCCGTGCGATCGCCCTGCCCGCGCGCCCATGTGACGAAGGCAGCGAGGCGGCGCTCGAGTTTTTCCGAATGGTTCTGCGCGATGTCCGAGAGCCCGTGATCGAGAAACGGATTGGCGAAACGGTCCAACGTCTCGGCCACATAGGCGGCTGCCGCCGCGCCCTCGCCCGCCGCGGCGAAGCCGGGCAGAACCTCCTCGCGGTAGAGCGCCTCCAGCGCCGCGCGGCGCTCGGGGTCGGCCAGAACCTCGCGCACCAGAGCCGGGCCTTCGCGCCCCTCATCCAGCCAGCGCGAGACCATCCATGTGTGACCCAGGTTGAGGATGAAGAGCTTCAGCCGCTCCACCTTGCCGAGATCACCCACCACCTGCACATCGGGATGGGCGCAGGGCAAGATCAGGCCGGGGCGGTCCTCGATCGCCCAAAGCGCATAGGGCTCGGCCACGGCCCCTGCGGGGTCCAGCGGTTCCGAGACGATCCGGTCGACCAGCGAGTTCACCCAGAGCACATCGGTGCTCAGCCAGTCCCGGAAGGCCCCGGGCAGTTCGGCGGAAGCGGCCAGAACCAGCTCGCGCAGCGTGTCGCCGTTGTTCTGGACAAGCTCGGTCGGCATGACCTGGATGCGCGCGCCGCCCGCCTCGAAGCGGGCGAGCAGCAGCCGGGCGAGCTTGCCGGGATAGGACATCTCCTGCAGCGGTTGCGTCTCCGCCGTGGCGTCAGCGGGCCGAGCGCGGAAGCCGGCATCGGCGGTGTTCGACAGGATGATCTGAACCTCGCCGCGCACGAGTTCCAGCAGCGATTCCATGTCAGTCGCGGTGCTGAGCGTCCGTTTCACGCTGGTGACCCGGTGCTCCTCGTCCACCTCTCGTCCTGCGCGCAGCCCCTTGAGACGGACGGGGTAGCCCTCGGGCGCGGTCAGCCCGCCGAGCCGCGCCGCCCGCGCGGGATCACCGGAAGACTGGACCACGGTGACGGGGCCGAGCGCCTCGCCCCGGGCCAGCGCCTCGGACAGGAACAGGTCCACATGCGCCTGCAGGAAGCGGCTTGTGCCGAATTGCAGGATCGGTGTGCTGAGCATGGTGTCTTCTCCTCCCTGCCCGAGCGCGGTCGGCCCCTCCGACCGCCGCGCATTTGGTTTTTTATTATTGAGTACCTTGGCGACGTCAAGGAGATTGTCGCGCCGGTGAGGCCGCCGACACCGATCAGGGCGCGCACCCCATTGCGAGGGACGGCAACGCAGTCGACGCGCGGCACGGGACGGATCGTACATCACCCCCAGGCAATAACCCGTCTCTCTTCTCCCGCCCCTATCATTGCTCTCGCCTGATCGGGGCACGCCGGAGGTGCCGGACCACCCCCTTCCGGCGCCCAGACAAAGGCAGCGGCAACGGGTCGCGAAGTGTCGTCGTATTGTCATGAAACCATCACGCGGCTGTGACCCCCCTGCTGTCTGAAGCGCCCGACACCCAAAACCCAGCAACGGGCAAAGCCCTCCAGACTTCGGAGCATCCCTGTCGTGAAGACGATCTTCTCCACCACCTCCCTCGCCATGATCCTCGCCGCCGGCGCCGCCACCGCGCAGGACCTCCCGCAGGCAGGCGACGCCTGGTTCACCGCCGGTCAGGACGCCATCCAGGCGATCATCGACCGCGAGATGAACACCGGCCGCGCCAAGAACGTCATCCTGCTGGTCGCGGACGGCAACGGCGTCGGCACCAACTACGCCACCCGTCTCTATGCCGGTCAGCAGCAAGGTCAGCTCGGCGAGGAGCACGTGCTGCCCTACGAGACACCGGACTTCCACAGCGCGCTGGTGAAGACCTACAACATCAACGCCCAGACCCCGGACTCGGCCCCCACCGCGGGCGCGATGAACACGGGCGTCAAGCAGCGTTTCAACCTGATCAACCTCGGCGGTGACGCGATCCATGACGATTGCTCGACCGTGGCCGGCAACGAGCTGACCACCTTCGCCGAGATCGTCACCGGCATGGACAAGTCGGTGGGCGTCATCTCGACCGCGCGCCTCACCCACGCCACCCCGGCCGGCGTCTACGCCAAGACCGCCAACCGCAACTGGGAAGACGAGGTCCCCGAGGGCTGCACCGCCCAGAAGGACATCGCCAGCCAGCTGATCGACCAGATGGATGCGGGTGTCGTGGACCTCGCGATGGGCGGCGGTCGACGCTACTTCGCCGGCACCGAAGTGACCCTCGACGAGGGTGGCAAGGGCCACCGTCCGGACGGCGCGAACCTGATCGAGGCCGCCACCGGCAAAGGCACCCAATACGCCTGGAACACCGAGACCTTCAACGGCCTCAACCTCGACGGCTCCGCCCCGGTTCTGGCGCTGTTCAACGACAGCCACATGGAATACGAAGCCGACCGCGCCGAGGATGACGAGCCATCGCTGGCCGAGATGACCAAGGCGGCGATCGAGTACCTCAGCAGCAACGAGAACGGCTACTACCTCGAGATCGAGGCCGGCCGTGTCGACCACGCCAACCACGCCGGCAACGCTCAGCGCACGATGATCGACGGCATGGCCTTCGCCGATGCAGTGGCCATGGCCGACGAGCTGACCGACGACGCCGACACGCTGATCATCGTCACCGCCGACCACGAGCACTCGATCGCCTTCAACGGCTACTGCGGCCGCGGCACACCCATCGAGGGCCTGTGCTACGACGTCGCCAAGACCGGCGAGAAGCACTCGGACGAGCTGGTGCTGGCCGATGACGGCAAGCCCTACACCGTGGTGGGCTACCTCAACGGTGCCGGCTCGGTGCTGACCAAGGGCGAAGGCGAGAACGACTATTCCGGCTCGCGCCCCGAGCTGACCCAGGAAGAGGCCACCGACATCGACTACGTGCAGCAGGCGCTGATCCCCAAGTCGTCGGAAAGCCACTCGGGCGAGGACGTCGCGGTCTACGCCAAGGGCCCCTGGGCGCATCTCTTCGACGGCACCATCGAGCAAAACGTGATCTTCCACGTGATGCACCACGCCGTCACCGCCGAGTGATAGACTGCCAACAGACTTGGCGGGGGCGGCCGGTCCGCCCCCGTCGCCGTTTCCGACCCACAGGTTCCCCCATGCTGACCCGCCGCACCTTCCTCGCCTCCACCCTCGCAACCCCGCTGCTCTCGCGTGCCGCCCGGGCCGACACGCTCAAGGTCCGCGAGCTCTACCAGACCAAGGGACGCGGCCTGTCGGAGCTGGCCGAGCAGAGCGTCGGTCAGCGGCTCGATATCGAGGGCTTCATGGCGCCGCCGCTGAAGGCCGAGAGCCGCTTCTTCGTGCTGACCAAGATGCCCATGGCGGTCTGCCCCTTCTGCGAGACCGAGGCCGAGTGGCCCAATGACATTATCGCCGTCTACACCAAGCGCGTGGTCGAGGTGATGCCGTTCAACGTGAAGATCGTCACCTCCGGCGTGCTGGAGCTGGGCGCCTACACCGATCCCGACACCGGCTTTGTCAGCATGATGCGGCTGGTCGATGCGACCTACGGCTGAGGCGCGCATGTCCCTGCCCCTCCAAGTCTCGGATCTCCGTCTTCGCAGCCCGCGCGGCCGGCTTCTGCTGGACCTGCCCGCCCTGACCGCCACGCCCGGCGCGCTGATCGGCATCCGTGGTGCCTCGGGCGCCGGCAAGACCACCCTGCTCTACGCGCTGGCCGGGCTACTCGACCGCGCCGAGGGATCGGTGCGCTGGGGGGACACCGAACTTCTGGCGCTCGGCTCGGAGGGCCGGGCCCGGTTCCGCGCCCGGAACATCGGCATGATCTTTCAGGATTTCATGCTCTTCGAGGAGCTTGGCGCGCTGGACAACGCCTCGCTGACCGCACTCTTCCGCCCGCGCTCGGAGCGTCCGGCGCTGCGCGCCCGCGCCAGGGCGCGGCTCGAGGTGCTGGGGCTCACCGATACTGACCGCCGGGTCACCAGCTTCTCTGGCGGCGAGCGTCAGCGTGTGGCCATCGCCCGCGCCATGGCTGCCGAGGCACCGGTGCTGCTGGCGGACGAGCCCACAGCCAGCCTCGATCGCGCCAACGCCGACCGGCTGATCGAGGACCTCGTGGCGCTGGTCCGCACGCAGGGCACGACGCTCATCGCGGTCAGTCATGACCCCGCGCTGCTGGAACGGATGGACCGGGTACTGACCATCGAGGGCGGCGCGCTGGCGACAGACGAGGTCCCCGCATGCGCCTGATCTGGGACACCCTGCCGGCACTGGCGCAGGACATCGCGTTGCTCATCGTGCTGCTGCTGCCAGCGCTTCTGACCGGCCTTCTGGTGCTGCGCGGCTACGCGCCATGGCCGCTGTTGCGCGGCTTTTTCGGGCGCTTCCGCTGGAGTGCGGCGCTCTTCGTGCTGCTCATCGCGATCTCGACCGGCATGGGCATCGGGCTCTTGGCGCAGGAGCGCGGCCTGCGCCGGGGCACCGCGCAGGCGGCAGACAAGTTCGACCTGATCGTCGCCGCGCCGGGCAGCGAGTTGACCGCGCTCTTCGCCTCGGTCTTCCTGCAACCCTCGGACATGGGGCTGGTCTCGGGCGCCGCCTACGCCGAGATTGCCCGGCACGAGCAGGTCTCGATCGCTGCGCCGCTGGCCTTCGGCGACAGCTACGGCGCGGCGCCGGTTGTGGGCACCACGGCGGAGTTCCTGCGTCACCTGTCGGAGGGCCAGATCGACGGACGGCTCTGGCAGGACCACGCCGAGGCCGTCGTCGGCGCGCTGGTGCCGCTGGAGACCGGCGCGAGCTTCACCCCCGCCCATGGCGTCGGCGACGCCGCCGATCCCGAGGCGCATGGCGGCGGGCACGCAGACGAAGAGGGTGAGGACCACGGCGAAGGGGATCACGGCGAGGAGTCACACGACCACGACCATGGCGGCACGATCACCGTGGTCGGCCGCATGGCCCCGACCGGCACTCCCTGGGACCGGGCAATCTTGATCCCGGTGGAATTCGTCTGGGAGGTGCACGGGCTTGCCAACGGCCACGCTCCGGACCGCGAGGCCCAGATCGGCCCGCCCTTCGATCCGGAGTATTTCCCCGGCACCCCCGCCGTGGTGGTCCGCGCACAGGAGCTCTGGGCCAACTACGCGCTGCGTTCGGAGTTCACCCGCGATGGCGAGACCATGGCCTTCTTCCCCGGCGCCGTTCTCTCCGGCCTCTACCGGGTTATGGGCGACGTGCGGCAGGCGATGTCGCTGATGGCGCTGGTCACACAAGGGCTGGTGGCCGCCAGCGTGCTCACCGGGCTCTTCATCCTGACCCGGCTGTTTCGGCGGCAGATCGCGCTGTTGCGCGCGCTCGGCGCGCCGCGCCGCTTCGTCTTCGCCACGGTCTGGGCGTTCAGCGCGGTGCTGCTGCTGGTCGGCTCGCTGCTGGGGCTCGGCGTCGGATGGGGCGCGGCAGAGGTGCTGTCGCGCTTCGTCAGCGCCCGCACCGACATTGCGATCTCGGCGCTTCCGGGCTGGACCGAGCTGCACCTGCTGGCGGGCTTCGTCTCGCTGGCCATGCTGCTGTCGCTACTGCCGGCCGCGGTAGTGTTGCGCCAGCCGAGCGTGGAGGGGCTGCGCAGCTGAGCGGGGGAAAGCGTGCCCAAAAGGTGTGCGCCGGTCGCGAGAGGTGCCCGGGAGCAGGGCATCGGACCTCGGCGCACACCCCGCGGAGCCGGGACCAGAGAGAGGTCTGGGCCCCGCATCCCGGAAAGGGCTACTCTGCCTTGGCGATGTCACATACGAGGGCGGTCGCGGGTGCATCGCTGCGGTTGTAGACCCAGTGCACCGTATCTTCCTTCTCGGGGAAAGTTCCGAGGACGGCGGCCTCGAAGGTTTGCTCACCCGAAGGCTGCCCTTCGACCCAGGCGCCGTCGATGACGGTGACGATGCCAGGCCGGTCCGCATGGCCATGCTCGGCGATCTGCCCGCCCGGCGCGATCTCGATCGCCCGCATACGCAGGGTATAGCCCGCAAGGCCGACGGTCGCCTCCATGGACGCGGCCGGCAGTTCCGCCAGCATTTCGACCGTGAGGCCGGCGTGCTCGGACGGGCCCGACATCTGCGCGGCGATCGGACCGGCTGCGAGGGTGAGAAAGGCTGCGCAGAGGACCGAGGTGGGGTGGTTCGGGACTGGTAAAGGCATGGATAAATTCCCTTTTTTCAAAACTCGAAGGTATGACGCTCAAGGTAACAGCCACGGGACGCGCCGCCGAATGGGTCTTTTTCATGCGCCGGTGAAAGGAATTCATCGAAGCACCAGCCGCTTGGGAACACGCCCGAATTTTGGCACGGGCCCCGGCCGTGTTAGGCTCGGAAAAGGGCCGCGGGACAGCCCTCCGCGGCACTGACGGGAGCAGGGCGCCATGGCACGAAAACTTCCCCCCTTCGCGGCGGTCCGGGCATTCGAAGCGGTCGCACGACATCTCAACGTCAAGGTTGCGGCCGAAGAGCTGTGCCTCAGTCCCTCCGCGCTCAGCCACCAGATCCGCGCGCTGGAAGGGTATTTTGACACCGCCCTGTTCGAGCGCCACGGCAACCGGTTGGCGCTCACCCTCACCGGGCGCGCCTATGCGGGGAAGATGACCCAGCTTCTCGACGCCTTCGACGAGTCGGCCCGCGCCGTGCGCGAGGCCGGGCGGCGTCCCTTCCGCGTGCTCTCGACCCCCGGCTTCGCGGCCCGCTGGCTGGTGCCCCGGCTCGACCGGCTGAGTTTCGGCGACAGGCTGCGGCTGCGGGTCTCGGATGGCGCGCCGTCTCTGGATTTCGCCGCCAACGAGTCCGACCTGGTGATCCAATGGGCGGACGATCCTATCCCGGGCGTGGTCACCGATCCGCTGATGAGCTCCGGGCGCTACCCGGTGATCAGTCCCGAGCTGCGCGAGCGCGAGTGTGTGCGCGAGCCTGCGGACCTTGCGCGACTGACCCTGATGCACGACGAGACGATGGACGCCTGGGGCAGCTGGTTCGCCTCCGCCGGCCTGCCCGCCCCGGCGTTCCCGCGCGGGCCGACCTTTCCCAACTGCGAGCTGGCGACCACCGCCGCCGAGCGCGGCCAGGGCGTGGCGCTGGCCTATGACGCCGTGGTGCAGGGCACGTTGCGCGAGGGGCGGCTGGTCCGGCTCTTCGACACCGTGGTCATGCCCTTCGTCATCTATTCGCTCGCCTATCCCGAGGCCCGGGCCGAGGATCCGATGATCCGCGAGTTCTCTGACTGGATTCATGGCGAGGTCGAGGCCGAGGGGTTCGCCCCTGCCCCGCGCAGGGCCGGGCGCGCCGGGCCCTGAGACCGGCGCGCGACACCCGGGCGCACCGGTTGACCGTTTCTGATTGTTGCGCGGCGCGCGGCGAGCGGCTATGCCGTCTCTGCTTCGGTTCCGGGCGGCCTTCTGCCCGGTGAATAGGGAATGCGGTGCGGGCCCCGGCCCAACTCCGCGACTGCCCCCGCAACTGTAGGCGGAGAGCGACGCCGGACCCAAGTCACTGCCTTTCGGGGCGGGAAGACCCGGCCAAGCATGGACCCGCGAGTCAGGAGACCTGCCGAAGCCGATCACCCAGTCCCGGCGCGGGGAGCGCCGCGGGCGACGGACCTTCCGTAGAGGTGGCATCACGCTAACCGTCTGCGGCAGGGAGTGTCCCTTCCGGCGACAAGAATAGAACGGAAAAGGGACAATGAAGCCATCGCAGCGCGCAGCGCTCTTCACAGCCACCGCCCTCACCACGCTCGGCCTGTCCGGCACCGCCTTCGCGCAGGACGCCGTCGATCTCGGCACGCTCACCCTCAGCGCCAACCGCGGCGAGAGCACCGAGCTCGCGCGCAGCGGCGTCACGGTGGAGGTGGTCACCAAGGAAGACCTAGAGCAGAGCGGCGAGACGCTGCTGGCCGACTACCTTGCGCGACTGCCCGGCGTCAGTATCTCGAGCAACGGCGGCATTGGCAGCACAGCATCGGTGTACATCCGAGGCCTCCCGGGAAAATATGTTGGCGTCTACATCGACGGCATCGACGTGACCGACAGCTCTGGACCACAGATCCAGTACGACTTCGGCACGCTGACCACCGCCGACATCAGCCGCATCGAGGTGCTGAAGGGCTCGCAATCGGCGCTCTACGGCTCCGAGGCGATCGGCGGGGTGATCAACATCACCACCAACCGTGCGACCGAGGAAGGGCTGAGCCAGAGCGTCGGCGTCGAATACGGCAGCTACAACACCGCCAAGCTGAGCTATAATCTAAGCTACCTCGGGTCGCGCGGCAGCTTTGCCTCGACCCTCAGCCGCATCACGACCGACGGCTTCTCGGCGGCGGACGAGGATGACGGCAACAGGGAAGAGGACGGCCACGAGGCCACCCGTCTGAGCTTCTCGGGCGACTACGCGCTGACCGACACGGTGACCGTGGGCGGCGCGGCATTCTGGCAGAAGCGTGACAGCGAGTACGACGACTTCGACTACGCCGGCAATTTCCCGCTGGACGGGACCACCGACGATCTGTCGGAGAGCGAGGACTACGGGTTACGCGCCTTTGCGCGCTTCGAGGGCGGCGCGGTGAGCCACGAGGTTTCGGCGCAGTACTACCACATCGACCGCAAGCTCTCGGGCACCAATTCATTTGGCGCCTTCGTGTATCCCTACGAAGGACGGCGCTGGGGCCTTGCCTACGAAGGGCAGACCGAGCTGTCGATGGCCACCCTTACCTTCGGTGCCGACGCCACACGCGAAAGTTTCGTCAATGGCAGCGATGATGGCGAGCAGGACGATCTTGGCCTCTGGGCACAGGCGGACTGGCACCTGTCCGAGCACGTCGAACTGGTCACCGCACTGCGCCACGACGATCATTCCGAGTACGGCGGCAAGACCACCGGACGCGTCTCGCTGGCCTACCTTCCGAACCCCGATATGACGCTGCGCGCCAGCGTCGGCACCGGCTTCCGCGCCCCTTCGCCCTACGAACTCTATTCGTCCTACGGCAATTCAGACCTGGAGCCTGAGACATCGGTCAGTTACGAGCTTGGTGTAGAGCAGCGCTTCGACTCCGGCTTCATTGGCGCGACACTCTTCCGGACCGAGATCACTGACTTGATCGGATCCGACGACGTGACCTATCTCTATACTCAGACCAGCGGAACAAGCTGGACGCAGGGGCTCGAACTCACGGGCGGCATCGATGTGAGCGAGCGCATCTCGCTTGCAGGATCCTACACCTGGACCGACAGCGAGGATGCCGAGAGCGGAGAACGGCTGGCACGTGTGCCACTGCGCGATCTGGCCGTCTCGCTCGACGCGGACATCACCTCTGCTTTCGGCGCTGGCTTCACCGTGCAGCACGTGTCCGGACTGCGCGACACCAGCGCAGCGCTGGACGACTACACGGTCGCCAACATGAACCTGCGCTATGCCCTCACGGATCAGGCTGAGCTCTACCTGCGGGTCGAGAACCTCTTCGACGAGGACTACCAGGTGGTGACCGGCTACGGCACCTCGGACCGCGCCGCCTATTTCGGCGTGCGGGCGCGCTTCTGATGCTGCGGCGCGCGCTGATCTGCCTCCTGCTCGCGGCGGCTCCGGCCGCCGCGCAGGAGGCCCCGGCGCGCGTCGTGTCGATGAACCTCTGCACCGACCAGCTGGCGATGCTGCTGGCGGCCCCGGGTCAGCTGGTCTCGGTCTCGAAGCTGGCGCGCGACCCGATGAGTTCGGCCATGGCGGAAGAGGCGAAGGGCTATCCGGTAAACCACGGTCAGGCCGAGGAGGTCTGGCTGTTGCGACCTGATCTCGTGGTGGTCGGCAGTTACACGGCGCAGGCGGCGGCGCAGATGCTCGAGCGGCTCGGAACGCGCGTGCTGCGGGTCGCGCCCGCCGCGTCGCTGGCCGACGTGCCCGCCCGGCTTCGGACGCTGGGCGAGGCGATGGGCCGGCAGGAGCGGGCCGAGGCGCTGATCGCCGATTTCGAGACACGCCTTGCCGCCCTGCGCGCAGAGGTGGCGCGCCACCCCTCCGCCGCGCTCTACTATGCCAACGGCTACACCACCGGCGACCAGACGCTGGCAGGGGAAATCCTGCTCGCAGCCGGGTTTCACAATATTGCCGGCGCGCGCGGCGGCGGGCAGCTTCCGCTCGAGGCGCTGGCCATGGCCGAGCCCGAGGCGCTGATCACCGCGCGCCCTTACCCCGGTGCGTCGCGCTCGGAGGAGATCCTGATGCATCCCGTCGTCCGCCAGCTGCGCGCCGCTCAGGCGGCCACCGCCAATACCGGCAGCGACTGGATCTGCGGCACGCCGCACGTGCTGGGCGCCATCGAAGAGCTCTCGCGCTTCCGTCAGGAGATCGAATGACCCGCGCCCTCGCGTTCCTTGTGCCGCTGGTGCTGGCGCTCGCGGCGGTTTCGCTGTCGCTCGGCCCGGCGGATGTCAGCCTGCCCGAGAGCCTGCGCGCGCTGCTCCTCGGCGGCGACGGCCCATTGCCGATGGTGATGCGCGAGATCCGCCTGCCCCGCGTGCTGCTGGCGCTGATGATCGGCGGCACGCTGGGGCTGGCGGGGGCGGCGATGCAGGGCTATCTGCGCAATCCTCTGGCCGAGCCCGGCCTGCTGGGCGTCTCCGCCAGTGCCGCGTTGGGGGCCGTACTGGCGATCCAGACCGGGCTGTCGGCGGCCTTTGCACTGGCTCTGCCGCTCAGCGCCCTTGCCGGGGCGGTGATCGCCGTGCTGATCCTGCTGGTGCTGGCCGGGCCGCGTGCCGAGACGCTGACGCTGATCCTTGCCGGGGTCGCCCTGTCAGCGGTCGCGGGTGCGCTCACGCAGCTGGTCCTGAACCTCTCTCCCAACCCCTTCGCCGCCAGCGAGATCGTCTTCTGGATGATGGGATCGCTCGCCGACCGCTCGATGCTGCATGTCTGGCTGGCGCTGCCCTTCATGGCCGTGGGCGTGCTGCTGCTGGCGGGCGTCGGACGCGGGCTGGACGCGCTGACGCTGGGCGAGGACGCGGCGGCCTCGATGGGCATCGACCTCGGGCGGCTGCGGCTAAGGGTGGTCCTGGGTACCGCTTGCGTCGTCGGCGCGGGTACCGCCGTGGCGGGGGCGATCGGCTTCGTCGGGCTGGTGGTGCCGCACCTGCTGCGCGGCGCGGTGGGTGGGCGTCCCGGCCCGTTGCTCTGGGTCTCGGCGGCGGGCGGCGCGACGATGCTGCTGGCGGCGGACATCGCCGTGCGCGTGGTCGCCCCGGACCGCGATCTCAAGCTCGGGGTGCTGACAGCGCTGGTTGGCGCGCCCTTCTTCCTGCACCTCGTCTGGCGCAGCCGGGGGGAGCGGGCATGAGCCTCCTGTCACTTCAAGATCTCTCTGTAACATTACGTGGCCGCGAGGTTTTCTCCGGCATCTCACTGGAGATCGGTGCGCAGGAAGTGGTTGGCCTCATCGGCCCCAACGGTGCGGGCAAGACCAGCCTGATGCGCGCCGCGCTGGGGCTGATCCCCTCGGGCGGCAAGAGCTCCCTCGCCGGGCTCACGCCACAGCAGCGGGCGAAGGCCGTCGCTTGGATGCCGCAGGCGCGCGAGATCGCCTGGCCGGTACGGGTCGAAGATCTCGTGGCGCTTGGCCGACTGCCGCATGGCGATCACGCGCGCGGACCGGTCGAGGCGGCGATCGCCAAGATGGGGCTGGAGGGGTTGCGCAAGCGCCGCTCCACAAACCTCTCGGGCGGCGAGCAGGCGCGTGCGCTGCTGGCCCGCGCGCTGGCGCAGGAGACGCCGCTGCTGATGGCCGACGAGCCCACGGCGGGGCTCGACCCGGCGCATCAGATCGCCACGATGGAAGTCTTTGGTGCGCTCGCCGCCGAAGGTCACGGTGTTCTGCTGTCGCTGCATGACATCGGCCTCGCGGCGCGGCACTGCACGCGGCTGGTGCTGCTGGCCGAGGGGCGACTGCTGGCGGATGGCCCGCCGGAAGAGGTGCTGTCCGATGAGCTGCTGGCGCGGGGCTTCGGGATCACCGCCTATCATGCGCAAACCCCGGACGGGCCGGTGTTCCAGCCGATGCACCGGGCGCGCTGAGCGCCGAGCCGGCTATGCAGGAAGGCCCTGCGGGCCTTGTTCCGCGCGGGCTTGGCGATACCTTCCGGGCAATGACCCGAAGAAGGAATAGCGCGATGGAAACCTACGACGGCGGATGCCTTTGCGGGGCGGTCCGCATCCGGGCGGAGGGGCACCCTTACCGGGTCGGCCTCTGCCACTGCCTTGACTGCCGCAAGCACCACGGTGCGCTGTTCTACGCCGCCGCGATCTTTCCGGAGGCGGCGGTGACCGTCACCGGCGAGACACAATACTACAGGGGCCGACATTTCTGCCCGCTCTGCGGCTCATCGGTCTTTGCTGTCGATGGGGACGAAGTGGAGCTGCATCTCGGCACGCTGGATGCGCCGGGTCAGCTGATTCCGAGCTACGAGAACTGGACCGTGCGGCGCGAGCCCTGGTTGCCGGAGTTCCCGCTGGCCCATCACTACCCGGGCAATCGCGAGGGCGTCGGACGCAGCGAGGACCAAGGCCAGAAATAGAAAACCCGGGCGGTGCATCGCCCGGGTCTTTCAATGGCTTGCAGCACTCAGCTGATGTCGACGCCGAGGTGCTTGGCGACGGCGAAGATGTCCTTGTCGCCGCGACCGCACATGTTCATGACGATGATGTGGTCCTTGGGCAGATCGGGCGCGATCTTCATCACATGGGCCAGCGCATGCGACGGCTCCAGAGCCGGGATGATGCCCTCGGTCGAGCACGACAGCTGGAACGCCTCGAGCGCCTCCTTGTCGGTGATCGCCACGTATTCGGCGCGACCCGTGTCATGCAGCCAGGCGTGTTCCGGCCCGATGCCCGGGTAGTCGAGGCCCGCGGAAATCGAGAAGCCTTCGAGGATTTGCCCGTCGTCGTCCTGCAGCAGGTAGGTGCGGTTGCCGTGCAGCACGCCGGGGCGGCCACCGGTGAGCGAGGCGCAATGCTCCATCTTCTCGTTGACGCCCTTGCCGCCGGCCTCGACGCCGATGATCTTCACGTCCTTGTCGTCGAGGAACGGGTAGAACAGGCCCATGGCGTTCGACCCGCCGCCGATAGCGGCGATGATCGTGTCGGGCAGACGGCCCTCCTGCTCGAGGATCTGCTCCTTGGTTTCCTTGCCGATGATCGACTGGAAATCGCGGACCATCGCCGGATACGGGTGCGGACCGGCGACCGTGCCGATGCAGTAGAAAGTGTCGCGCACGTTGGTCACCCAGTCGCGCAGCGCGTCGTTCATCGCATCCTTCAGCGTGCCGCGGCCGGAGGTCACCGGGACCACCTCGGCACCAAGCAGGCGCATGCGGAACACGTTGGGCTGCTGACGCTCGACGTCATGCGCGCCCATGTAGACGACGCACTTCAGGCCGAACTTGGCGCAGACGGTCGCGGTGGCCACGCCGTGCTGGCCGGCACCGGTCTCGGCGATGATGCGGGTCTTGCCCATACGCTTGGCGAGAATGATCTGACCCAGCACGTTGTTGATCTTGTGCGCGCCGGTGTGGTTCAGCTCGTCGCGCTTGAAATAGACCTTGGCGCCGCCGAGGTGGTCGGACAGGCGCTCGGCGTAATAGAGCGGCGAGGGACGGCCGACATAGTGCTTCCACAGCCAGTCCATCTCGTCCCAGAAGCTCTGGTCGGTCTTTGCGCGCTCGTACTGTTCCTCAAGCTCGAGGATCAGCGGCATCAGCGTCTCGGACACGAAGCGCCCGCCGTAGATGCCGAAGCGGCCCTTCTCGTCGGGGCCTGTCATGAAGGAATTGACCAGATCGTCCATCGCGCCTCTCCCGCAGAATTTTCCCCTCTCTAATGCAAGCGCCCGGCCAATGACCAGAGGTCACGCGCCCGCGGGGCGGAAATGGCGCGGGATTTCTCGCCCGGGTGGCGTTCCAGTCCGCCATCAGCCAGTCCCCGCGGTGCCCTCCGCGCCGATCAGCCGGACAAGGGCTGGATCTAACGGCACATCCCTCGCCGGTTGCCGATCATGGCAACGCAAGGCGATGCGATGCTTGCCAAGGTCGCTTTGGCTTTCTACCTTCAGCTTGGCGCCGGCTTTTCCGCCGACCTACGCGCTTCAATGAATTTTACCGAAGTCTTTTGCGCGCACGCCCCCTGCGCCGTGATAACGATTGGACCCATTTGGATGCGCTTGAAGATTTACACCGACCCGGCATTTGCCTCTCCCGTGAACCCGATGAACTGCGCGATGCTGATCCCCTTCCTCGGCAACGAGGAGACCACCTTCTGGTCCGCGGGCACCAATGTCTTCGACAAGTACAGGAAAAACGGCGCCGGTTATTTCGAGATGACCGAGACGATGGAGGAGGCAGAATACGTCGTCCTGCCCAGCACCTGGCACAGGTACCTCTCCGACGGCACCACCGAGGTCGCGCTGCGCTTTGCCCAGAAGGCCGCCGAGGCGGGCAAGCAGATCATCGTCTTTCACGAGCGTGACCACGATTTCAAGTTCCCGGCCAGGAACGCGCTGCTCTTCACGCCGACGATCGAGAAGGACCGGCAGCCGAACGAATACGCCCTGCCCGCCTGGATGCCCGACCACACCAATGGGCCAGCGCCGCTGCGCGAGAAGCAGGAGCGCCCCTCGATCGGCTTTTGCGGGCTGGTGCTGAAACCGAGGCTCAAATCGCGCCTCGTGCAATTCGCGCGCACCTCGCTGCCGCATCTCTCCAAGCGGCATATGTCGGGCTATTCCGCCTCTCTGAAGGAGAACTTCCAGTACAAGTTCCTTCGCGCCAAATCCGTGCAGACCCTGCTCGACCACCCCGGTGTCGACACCAATTTCGTGCTGCGCGGCGACTTTTTTGCCGGGGCCGACAGGAAAGCCAGCTCGGACGAGCAGACGGTGGCCCGCAAGAGCGCGCTGGACGAGTTCCTCGGCAATCTCGCGGACAGCGACTACAGCCTCTGCGTGCGCGGCATCGGCAATTACTCTCTGCGCTTCTACGAGATCATGGCGGCTGGCAGACCGATGCTGTTTTTCGACACCATCTGCATCCTGCCCTACGATTTCCTGCTCGACTGGCCGAAGGAACTGGTCTGGGTGCCGCTGGACGAGCATCACCGTGCAGGGCAGATCCTCGTCGACCACCACGCAGCCCTGAGCCCGGAACAATTCGTCGACCAGCAGCGGAGAATGCGTGAGATCTGGGAGGAATGGCTGTCTCCGGACGGGTATTTCCGCAACTTCTACCGCCACTTCCGGCCCCAGTAATGCCTCCGGCAACGTTGCAGCTCCTGCGCCGCCACAATCTGCCAGCTGCGGCGATCAGACGTGTACAAGATCGTAGACGTAGGATTTGGCACCCTTCCGGCTGACCCAGACACCTTCGGGCGGCACCTCGCGGGATTGGGCCGTCAGCTGGTCCCATGGTCGGCCGAAGACCTCTTCCCCGTCCCGGTCGCCGACGATCCAGCCGAGCTTCGCGTGCCAGACGATCCAGAAGTCACCGTCGCTCCGCTTGTAGCCGATGCGCCCGCTCGCATCGGTGCGGCGTTCGAAACGGTAGACGAGGCCGTCGATCTGCCTGCGCAGCTCGAAGCCCCGGCACTCTGATGTTCCAGCGCTCTCACTCATGATGCAGTCAGAATGACCGGGACCGACTTCTTCTTCCAGCAGGAAGATCGCGCCCCGGACGGCATATGCCCCGCGCGCTCCCGAACCCAATGCCTCGAACTTGCGGGTTTCCGGGAATATCCTCGCGCGACAACGCTGGATTGCAGGCCAGGGCTTTGCCGGGCCGTCATGGATGGGTGTGTTAAAGCCCTGCAGAGTACTTTCAGAGGCGATCCGAATTCCAGAATGTCTTGAAGTCGCGCGGCATCAGCCAAATACCGGCTTTCCTCCTGCCCAAGCTCGAAATCGGCACGAGCGGGACGATGGTCTGACCGGCCCACGGCGCAACAGCCCGATCCTCGCCTAGAACGGAGATGACACCATCGCGGCCTTCGAAGGGCAGGATACCATCATAGACGGCAACGGATTTGATACCCTGGTTTTGGAAGGCTCGATCCACGCTGCCGGGATCAGCTTCGCCGCGCTGGCGATGGACAAGTTTTTTCACGGCCTGAAAGCCTCGGTCGCCGTCGTCACCCTGCTCGATGACGCCGGAGAAGTGAACGGCGTGACCAAGCTGCACGTCCGTGAGGCGCTGAGCTACGCGGTCGACGCGTACATGCTGTATTTCGAAGGTCGGACCAACGCGGCGCTGGCCATCACCCTGTCGGATGCCGCGGTCCGCTCGCTGCGCTCAAGCCTCATTCTAGGAATACTTCTTTAGGGTCGCACGAGGCTGAGACCAGTGGGATGCCGGGTTTGAGCAACTGGCAGTCTTGAGCACAGCGCCGCCATGCGTCGTCGCAACGTGAGCACTGGCTGCCCGACAGGCCCCAATCGATCCCAGCCAGGAATGGCTCGAAAGGGCGGCTCTCTGAACGGAGATCGAATGCTCAGGGCGATCAGAGGCTGCTGTCGACCAGGGTTCGGCCCACAGGGATTACCCTTCCCGCAAACGGTCCCAAAAGGCTGATTTTCGCGGGTGGCTCTCGCGCAGCGCTTCTAGGTAGTCCGAGTGCGACAGGTGCATGCCGTAGTCGAGAATCTCGGCGTCCGCGGCCCCGCAGTCCATCAGGTGCCGGGCGGCGTGGCCGTAGCGGCCCGAGCGTGCACGACCGAGGGCGAAGTCGATCGTTGCCCGCCACAGCAGCACGGCGGCGAGCGGGTGAGACGGAACGAGCGCATCGGCGAGCGGGGTGAGGATTTCGTAGGCGTCGCCATCGATCTCCTCGGTGCGGGTCTCGATCAACTCAGCCGCCAGCGGCAGATCGGGGGCCTGCAGGCAGTAGGCCAGCGCCTTCTCGACCGGTTTGTAGGCGAGTACGAACCGGCGCGCCGCGTCCTCTGCCTCGATGTCCTCGAAGTCAGGCAGGAGTTTCAGGTGACGATGCAGCGCCTCGGGGCAGAGCCGCCGCTCGAAGCGGGACCAGAGCGCGGCCCGCAGGTCGTCCTTGCGTCCGAGTGCCTCGAGGCAGGCGAAATGCGCTTCGTCCAGTTCGGGCGTATCGAACCAGGGATCACCGCTTTCGCCGGGCAAGGCGGCCTCGACCAGGCGCAGCGCGTCCTCGGGGCGGCCCGCCGCCAGCAGCCGGGTCGCGGCGGAGGGGGCGATCGTCGAGTAGGTCAGCTGCTCGGGGCTGTATTGCGCAAGCCAGCTGTCCACGTCGCCCTCGGCATCGGCCACGTCCTGCAAGATCATCTCCGCCGTACGGTTGCGCCCGGCATGGGCGCGTTCGGTGCGGGCGCGCGCGTCGGAAATGAAATCGTAGCGGGCGAGGTCGGCGTGGCTCAGCGGCGCTTCGCAGGCGGCTTCGGCCAACGCCTTGAGGTGAGACAGACCAGTGCTCCCGAGCGCCTCGGCCAGTGCAGGCACGGTATGATCGAAGGCGCCGTAGCCATCGCCCGAGATCGCCTCGAAGACGCAGTCCGCCAGCGCTTCGGGATCCTTGCCCAACCTCGGTGCGAGCCGAGAGATCGCCGCCATCGCCTCGCGCGTGACATCGCCGATGGTACCCCAGCTGTCGTCGGTGCGCTCATGGATGCCGGCGGCGAGCTGAAGCTGCGCCCAGAGCAGGTCGAAGGCCGCATCCCGGGCATCTGGCCCGATGCGGGTCTCGATGATCTGCGTCAGCTCCGCCAGTTCCCGCGCCAGCTTCTTCTGCGCCTTGCGGGAGATGAAGCTGCGTCCGCGGCGGATCGAGGCGAAGCGCTTGCGTACGTCGGCGGTGATCGCATCCGGCCCCAGATCGGCGGACAGCGCCATGCGCACCCGCCGCTGACGCGCAGCGTCGCCCTTCACCGCTTCGAGGAGCAGGTCGGCCAGCGTGTCGGCACCCAGCTCAAGGAGGTTCTTCTTGTTCAGAGCCTTGCCTGCCATCGGGGTCCTCCTCGGGTAAAATAGCCTTGCGCCGGATCATGCGCCAGATATGGAAAGGGCGACCAGTGCGCGCCCTACATGTAAATCCCGGGAAAGACCTAGCTTTCCATAAGAAAAACTCAGGTATCTCTTACAGAGTGGTGTGGTCAACGCGGCGCCTCGTGGTCTTGTTGGCCTTTCTCACCAGGCTCGGCCTCTTCCACGCGCGCGAGAGCCTCGCTTCAGGGCAGCGATCCCGATAAGCGTAAAGCAGGTGGCCGGGGACCGGCGGGACGCTGTCGACAAAGCGCTTCACGCGCTCCGGGTCAGGTTGAGTCGAGCGCGTCGTCCTCCGCTACGCGGTGATCACATGGACAAGGCCGATCAAGGAGACCAGCTTGCCCGAGATCGAAATGATCGCATCAAACGGCATCATCCAGAACCTGCCATTGTCCGGCCGAGCGCGACGATGACACTGGTTGCGTAGTACGCCTCTCCTTCCGGTACGATGTGGCAGGCGCATCCCCTCAACGCGTGGCGTAGATAGGCGCGCGTGAGGGTGAGAGCTTGTCCACCAGAACAGGGGCGTAGGTTTCACGGCACCGAAGCGCGTACTCGAAGTCCTGCTCGAGTGCCTGTCGATCGGCCGGCAGGTCCCTAAGCTCATTTGAGGATTGCACGTCCAGCGCCGCCACAATGATGCAGACCTCCGCTAGGTCAGCCAAGCGCAGTGCTCCCGATGCGTAGCAATTGTGTCCTCAGGTGTGATCGGGACAATGCGGCGCGGCAGCACCTCGTTCAGGTCAAGCCACTCACGACCTGGGGCTTCGACGGAGATCATGTCCAAGTCGCGCATGAGTCGGCATGCGAATTTCTTTGCCGCTTCCCAATCGCCCAAAAGGTCGAAGTCGGTCCAAAACGTGGCGCAGAGGTAGCAATCGCTGCGATGGCGGAGTTCGGTCCTCTGCACGAACCAGCTTCCGCTGTTGTGAACCAAGTCACGCAGCCGGTTCTCGTCGTCGAGCCTTCCCGCGTAGTAGTTGTGGCTCCCGGGAACGATGTAGATGCGATCGGCGGGCACATAGCGGGTCAGGTATGCGAGCGGCTTCTCCAAGGGCGGACCCGGACAGATCACCGGCGACGATAAGCGCGTCGACGCTCGCCTAGGCTCAGGACTCATAGCCACTAGATCACCGTTGCAGCGAGAGCGATGGCCGATAGAAAGACTTTCGGGCATCGGTCATAACGCGTCGCCACCCGTCTCCAATGCTTGAGCCTGCCGAACATGATCTCGATCCGGTTGCGCCCCTTATACCTGCGCTTATCTCAGCGGACGGGCGCCTTCCGTTTCTTCCGGCCCGGGATGCAAGGACAAATGTTCTTTTCCTGCAAGGCTTCTCTGAACCAATCGGCATCGTAGCCGCGATCTCCGAGTAGCCACTTCACGTTGGGCAACCCACTGATCAGCGCCCGCGCCCCGATGTAGTCGTTGACGGGTCCGGCAGTCAGGAACAGGTCGATGGGCCGGCCCTGGCTGTCGCAGATGGCGTGCAGCTTCGTTTTCATGCCGCCCTTGGTTCGGCCAATCAGGCGTCCAAGCCCCCCCGTTTTAACGCCTAGGCTGGACGCTGTGCGATGGACCTTCAGGTGGGTTGCGTCGATCATCACAGTGGTCTCCTCGCCGCGCTCGGCGGCCAGCCCGCCGTGATGCGGGCGAAGACGCCCTTATCGCTCCATCGTTTGCAACGGTTGTAGAGTGTCTTGTGGGGCCATACGCCCTTGGGTCGTCGCACCACCGCAAGCCGTTGCGATTGACGAAGAAAATGCCACTCAGAACACGTCGATCATCAAATCGGGGCTTGCCGTGCGGCTTCGGAAAGTAAGGCTCCAGACATGCCATCTGTGCGTCGCTCAACCAGAAAAGATCAGACATCGTCACCACTCGTTTTCGAACGGTGAACCATGCACTCCCAACCAAACAAGTGGGTCCTGACCCTAGCAGAGCAAGCTATCACCATACAAATTTCGAGGGGACCACCATACTCCGGCAAGCCGAGAAACCAGAATATGGTTAATTCTCATATGCTTGCCGGAGATGTGATAGTGGTGGGTGATAAGAGATTTGAACTCCTGACATCTTCGATGTGAACGAAGCGCTCTACCACTGAGCTAATCACCCGGTAGGCGGGCTTTTACTCATATGGCATGGGGGGCGCAAGAGGAGTCGGCGCAAAAATTTCACAAATTTCCGACCCTGCCGCTACGGCAGCGGCGTGGTTGCAACGGCGGTCTGGATTGGGGCTCCGCCCCCGCCCGCTGCGCGGCCTCCCCCGGGATATTTGAACCATGTGGAAGAGACCGAAGGGGGCGCCGAATATGAAAAAGCGGGCCCGAAGGGCCCGCTTTGTCGCATCAGTGCCGGCGCGGCAGAGCGTCAGTGCGCCGTGGCTCCCGCGCCTTTCTCGTCCTTGGCACGCAGGGCGGCGGCGGCCTCCTCGGCCTCCTCGTCCCACTCGATGGGCTCCGGCTTGCCGATGAGCGCCATCTCGAGCACCTCCGAGACGTGCTTGACCGGGATGATCTCGAGGCCCTGCTTCACGTTATCCGGCAGCTCGGCGAGATCCTTCTCGTTCTCCTCGGGGATGAACACCGTCTTGATGCCGCCCCGCAGCGCCGCGAGAAGTTTCTCCTTGAGCCCGCCGATGGCGGAGGCATTGCCGCGCAGGGTGACCTCGCCGGTCATGGCGATGTCCTTGCGCACCGGCAGGCCGGTGAGAACCGAGACGATCGCCGTCACCATCGCCAGACCGGCCGAAGGGCCGTCCTTGGGCGTGGCGCCGTCCGGCACGTGGACGTGGATGTCCATCTTGTCGAACTTCGGCGGCTTCACACCGATCTGCGGCGAGATCGACCGGACGTAGCTGGACGCCGCCTCGATCGACTCCTTCATCACGTCGCCGAGCTTGCCGGTGGTCTTCATCCGACCCTTGCCCGGCAGGCGCAGCGCCTCGATCTGCAGCAGGTCGCCGCCCACCGAGGTATAGGCCAGACCGGTGACCACACCCACCTGGTTCTCATCCTCGGCCAGACCGTAACGGAACTTCTTCACGCCGAGGAAGTCGTCGAGATTGTCCCGCGTGACTTCCACGTGCTTGGTCTCGGCCTTGACGATCTTGGTCACGGCCTTCCGCGCGATCTTTGCCACTTCCCGTTCGAGGTTCCGGACACCGGCCTCGCGCGTGTAGTAGCGCAGGATATCGGTGAGCGCCTCGTCGGTGATGGTGAACTCGCCCTTCTTCAGGCCATGCGCCTTGATCTGCTTGTCGAGCAGGTGGCGCTTGGTGATCTCGAGCTTCTCGTCCTCGGTGTAGCCCGAGAGCGGGATGATCTCCATCCGGTCGAGCAGCGGCCCCGGCATGTTGTACGAGTTCGAGGTCGTCACGAACATGACGTTGCTGAGGTCGTACTCCACTTCGAGATAGTGGTCGACGAAGGTGCCGTTCTGTTCGGGGTCGAGCACCTCGAGCATTGCCGAAGCCGGATCGCCACGGAAGTCCTGACCCATCTTGTCGATCTCGTCGAGCAGGATGAGCGGGTTGGTGGTTTTCGCCTTCTTTAGCGCCTGGATGATCTTGCCCGGCATGGAGCCGATGTAGGTCCGGCGGTGGCCGCGGATCTCGGACTCGTCACGCACGCCGCCCAGCGAGATGCGGATGAACTCGCGCCCGGTGGCCTTGGCCATCGACTTGCCCAGCGAGGTCTTGCCGACGCCCGGCGGGCCGACGAGGCAGAGGATCGGCCCCTTCAGCTTCTGGCTGCGCGCCTGCACCGCGAGATACTCGACGATCCGTTCCTTGACCTTGTCGAGGCTGTAGTGATCGTGATCAAGGATCTCCTGGGCCCGGCCCAGGTCCTTCTTCACGCGGCTCTTCACGCCCCACGGAATCGACAGCATCCAGTCGAGATAGTTGCGCACGACCGTCGCCTCGGCGGACATCGGGCTCATGTTGCGCAGCTTCTTGAGCTCGGCCTCGGCCTTTTCCTTGGCCTCCTTCGAAAGCTTGGTGGCCTCGATCTTCTCGGCCAGCTCGTTGATCTCGTTCTGGCCGTCCTCGCCGTCGCCGAGTTCCTTCTGAATGGCCTTCATCTGCTCATTCAGGTAGTACTCGCGCTGGGTCTTCTCCATCTGCGACTTGACGCGGGTCTTGATCTTCTTCTCGACCTGCAGGACCGAGAGCTCGCCCTGCATCAGGCCATAGACCTTCTCCAGACGCTCGGAGACCGGCAGCGTTTCCAGAAGCTCCTGCTTCTGCTCCACCTCGATTCCGAGATGGCCCGCGACGAGGTCGGCGAGCTTCGCCGGCTCGGTGGTTTCGGACACCGCCGAGAGCGCTTCTTCGGGGATGTTCTTCTTGACCTTGGCGTAGCGCTCGAACTCCTCGCCCACGGTGCGCACCAGCGCGGTGATCGCGGCGGGGTCGCCCGGCATCTCCGAGAGGTACTCGGCCTTGGCTTCGAAGAAGCGCTCGTTCTCGAGGTATTTGGTGATCTTGACGCGCGCCTGCCCCTCGACCAGCACCTTCACGGTGCCGTCGGGCAGCTTGAGCAGCTGCAGCACGTTGGCCAGCACGCCGGTCTTGTAGATGCCGTCGGAATCGGGGTCGTCGACGGCCGGATCAATCTGGGCGGCAAGCAGGATCTGCTTGTCGTCCGCCATCACCTCTTCCAGCGCGTGCACCGATTTCTCGCGCCCTACGAAGAGCGGCACGATCATGTGCGGGAAAACGACGATGTCCCGCAGCGGCAGCACCGGATAGGATGTGTTGAGAGGCTGTTGCATACGCATTCCTTGCTACTGGCAGGACGGTCCGGCCCCGGATATCGGCGACCTCTGCCGTCCCCTGACGAGGTATTCAGGTGGGGCGCAACCGTTAACTTTTCAAGCGCGCCGGACCCGGTTCTCACCAATGTGACGCTCCGCTGCGCCGGGCGCAAGCGGGCAATTGGCGGAAGGCAGGAGATTGCGGGGGGCGCGGCACCAAAACCTTACAACAGCCTTAACGGCAGCACCGCGAACCTGCGGTGCCGCGCTCCCCACCGCCCTCAGGCGGCTTCTGTCAGCGTCGGGTAGTCGGTGTAGCCTTCGGCCCCGCCGCCGTAGAACGTGCCCTGATCGCCTTCGTTGAGCGGCGCAGCCTTCTCAAGACGCGTCACGAGATCGGGGTTCGAGATGAACGGGCGACCAAAGGCCACCAGATCAGCCTTGCCCGACTTGACCGCCTCGATGGCCATCTCGCGGTCGTAGCCGTTGTTGCCCATCCAGACGCCATCATAGAGCGTGTGCAGCTTGTCGAGGCTCTCGCCCTCGTTCAGCGCGCGCGGACCGCCGGTGGTGCCTTCGACCACGTGCAGGTAGGACAGCTTGTAGGCGTTGAGCTTGCCCACGACGTACTCGAACAGCGGCTGGGGATCCGCATCGCTGATGCCGTTGGCCGGCGAGAAGGGCGACAGGCGCAAGCCGGTACGGTCGGCGCCGATCTCGTCGGTCACGGCGTCCAGCACCTCGAAGAGGAAGCGCGCGCGGTTCTCGATGGACCCGCCATACTGATCCTCGCGCTGGTTGGCGCCGGTCTTGAGGAACTGGTCGATCAGGTACCCGTTGGCACCATGCACCTCGACCCCGTCGAAACCGGCCTCGATGGCGGCGCGGGCGGCGTGGCGGTAGTCTGCGACGATGCCGGCGATCTCACCCGTCTCCAGCGCGCGCGGCGTTGAGGTCTCTTCGAAGCCGTTCAGCGTGAAGGTCTTGCCGCCCGCCGGAATAGCCGAGGGGGCGACCGGCGCCTGCTCGCCCGGCTGCAGCGAGGTGTGGCTGATGCGGCCGACGTGCCAGAGCTGGATGACGATCTTGCCGCCTTCCGCATGCACGGCATCGGTCACCTTCTTCCAGGCATCGACCTGACCCGGCGAGTAGATGCCCGGGGTCTGGATGTAGCCCTTGCCCTGCGGCGAGATCTGCGAGGCTTCGGTCACGATGAGCCCGGCGCCGGCGCGCTGGCGGTAGTATTCGACGTGCAGTTCATTCACCTCGGCGGTGTCATTGTCAGCACGGTTACGGGTGAGCGGGGCCATCACCACGCGGTTGGCCATCTCGATGGAACCGGCGGTAAAGGGGGTAAACAGGGCCTCGGTCATGGAATATCTCCCTTGCTTTGGGCCAAGATCGCACCGGATTGTTCCGGCTTCGGACTGCAAAGATAGGAATGCGCTGCGCCGCGGCAAGCGCGCAGGGCGCTGTGCGGATTTGCACGGAGCGCATGCCTCGGTGGCAATGCGCCGGTGAAGGCAACGCAAGGCGTTCCGCTTCCGCGGAGAGCCGGTTGCGTGCTACGCTTGCAAAATTGCTCCAGACCCCATTTCCCGAAACTTCAAGGGCGCTCCGACTTTTCCGATGCGCGATCTCCTGTTGGCCCTGTTCCTGTGCATGTTCTTCGCGCTGCTTCCGGCGAGGCTCTACGCCCCGCTGCGCGAGGGCGGCGCCGTACTGCGCGAGAGCTTCTCGTTGCCACCCCTGCGCACGCCCCCGGCCCCGGCCTTCCCGGAAACACCGCTGGAGGGCACGCCGCCCGCACCGTCTGGTCCGAGGATCGCCACCGGCCCTGACTCCGGCACCAGCATCGCGCCTCCCGCGCCCAAGACCGAAAGCGCAACCCAAGAGCTTGCCGCGCCGAAGCCGCGCGGCGGCAGGCTCCGGCCCAGATCCGCCCGGCTGTTCGCGGGACCGGGGGACCTCTCGCCGGAGGACTTTGCCGCCTACGGGGTCATTGCCTTCAACGGGGCACCAAAAGTCGCCGTCGACGCCAGCGACACCGAAGCGGCGCGTCACAGGATGATCTGCGAGGCCTTTCTGGCAACGCTCGCCCCACGGTCTGCGCAGGCCGCAACCTCCCCCGCGCGGATCGTGGTGACCGTCTGGCCGATGCAGAGTCCGGCCTCCGCCGAGCGCGCGACGCAGGCACCGTCCGGCGAGGCCTGTCCGATCGCCCTGCAGCGCTACCGGATGCCCATCGCCCATGTCGCCATCAGCGCAGCCGTGGACAGCGGGCTGCTCAACCCGTTCCGGCGCGGCCCCTTCCTGATGGCGTGGCAACCCGGCGCGGCCTTTGCCAGCCCCGGCAAGCCGATCCTGTTCGACGATCTCTCCGACGTGACCCGCGCCGAGGAGGCCCGCGCCCGCTTTGCCAGGTGGGACAGCGACATAGGCCTCGAGGAAAACTACGCACGGGCGCTGGTCGAGCGCATGGGCCGGATCGCCTATACCCGGCTGCAGCTTCGGGCATGGGCGGACGGGCCGGGCGCGGCCTGGCTGCGCGCGCAGCCCCTGCCCGGCCCCGCCGGAGACGGCGATGGCTGAGCTGGGCCACAGAGTGGTGCCCTATCTCTATGCCGCGCTGGTCGCGGTGGCCTTCGCCTGCTGGGCACGACCCGCGACAGATGCCGGGTACAAGGTGCTGTTCCTCGCAGGGTTCGCGTTCCTCTGCGGGCTCTGGCTGATCATCCGGCTCATCGCCACACGCCTGCGCTGAGCCGCGTGGGAGAAGACCCGCCAGCCCTTTGGACAGCCAGTCCTCAGATCGTCACAGAACCGGAATGTCGCCCTCGGCCCTTTGCGCGTGGAACTGGTCCTCGAAGGCGGCAAAGGTGCCGCCCGCGATCGCGTCGCGCAGACCCTGCATCAGCTCCTGGTAGTAGTGCAGGTTGTGCCAGGTCAGCAGCATGCCCGAGATCATCTCTCCAGCGCGGTAGACGTGGTGCAGGTAGGCGCGCGAGTAGCTACGGCAGGCCGGGCAGGTGCAGTGCTCGTCGAGCGGGCGCGGGTCGTCCTGGTGGCGGGCGTTCTTGATGTTCACCATGCCGCGCCGGGTCCAGGCCTGGCCCGTGCGCCCCGAGCGCGAGGGCAGTACGCAGTCCATCATATCGATGCCGCGCTTCACCGCGCCGACGATGTCGTCGGGCTTGCCCACGCCCATCAGGTAGCGCGGCTTGTCCTCGGGCAGCTGGCCGGGGGCGAAATCGAGCACCTTGAACATCGCCTCCTGGCCCTCGCCGACGGCGAGGCCGCCGACAGCGTAGCCATCGAAGCCGATAGAGGTAAGCGCTTCGGCGCTCTCGCCGCGCAGGTCCTCTTCGAGCCCGCCCTGCTGGATGCCGAAGAGCATGTGGCCGGGCCGGTCGCCGAAGGCATCGCGCGAGCGCTGCGCCCAGCGCATGGACAGGCGCATGCTCTGCTCGATGCGCTTGCGGTCGGCGGGCAGCGCCGGGCATTCGTCGAAGCACATCACGATGTCCGAGCCGAGCAGCCGCTGGATCTCCATCGAGCTTTCCGGCGAGAGCATGTGCTTGGAGCCGTCGATGTGGCTCTTGAAGGTGACCCCCTCTTCGGTGAGCTTGCGCAGCCCCGAAAGGCTCATCACCTGGAAACCGCCGGAGTCCGTCAGGATCGGCCGCTCCCAGTTCATGAACTTGTGCAGGCCGCCAAGCCGCGCCACCCGCTCCGCGCCGGGGCGCAGCATCAGGTGGTAGGTGTTGCCGAGCAGGATGTCGGCGCCGGTGGCACGCACGCTCTCGGGCAGCATCGCCTTGACGGTGGCGGCGGTGCCGACGGGCATGAAGGCGGGGGTACGGATCTCGCCGCGCGGGGTGGAGATCACCCCGGTGCGTGCGGCGCCGTCCCGGCCAGAAAGGGTAAAGGAGGTCAGGCTCATGCCGTTCCTCTGCCCCAAAGCGCGGGATTTGCCAAGAGGTGAGCCGAGACCTGCGCGGCCCGACGCCGGGACCGCGTGCCTCCGGTGATGTGCATGATCCCGTCCCGACTTGCGGAAAATCTGCGGCTGGCAGCGTCCGAAGTCACGGGCAGGCCCAAGCGGAGGTGCGATTTTCGGACTCTCCGCTCTCCCTCGTGGGACCGCTCCGCCCATTGCCCGGCCTTGGGCTCTCCACCCCGATGGTCGTCAGGATGCCCTTCGTCGTGACGCTGACTGCGCAGCGGCGCAGGACCCGCCAGATCAGCGGGCGCCTGGAGGGGCTCATCGCCCGCCGACAACGGGCTCAGCGGGCCGCAAGGTTCACCGCCGCAGCAGGACGGAGGTGGATGCGGCGCAGCAGCCAGAGGCCGTAGAGCAGGTTGGGCAGCACCAGCAGGAAGGGTATGACCAGTTGCCCGGCGCTCAGCTCGGGCAGAGCGGCACCTCCGCCCGGCACCTCCTGGAGTTCGCTTTGCGCGCCCGCGCTCAGCACCACGAGGAAGGTCACCCAGTCCCAGGCCGCGTGCAGCACGATGGCGACCCAGAGCGAGCCGGTGCGCAGCACGATCGCCATGAGCATGAGCCCGGTGCAGGAGGCCGCGACCGCCTGCAGTGCCGCCAGGGCGAAATGTCCGGTCAGAAAACCGTTGAACACGTGTACCCCGCCGAAGGCTGCGGTGGTCCAGAGGATCGCCGGCCAGATGGAGAGGCGAGCCAGGAGCGCCCTGAACAGGACGCCGCGGAACATCACTTCCTCCGAGAACCCCACCAGCAGCGTGTTGACCAGCACCAGAAGTACGGTCACCGGCGCGGGCAGCCCGAGCGCCAGCAGCAGCGCGAAGAGGAGCATCAGGATCAGGCCCGGCAACCACAGCAGCCTGAGCGTGCCCGGCATGGGCGCGCGAAAGCCCATGTCGCGCCAGCGGCGCCACGCGATGACCGCCACGAGCAGCAGGCCCGCGGCCAGCACCTGCCAGGCGATCCCGCTGGTTGTCAGCTCCTCGAGCTCGATCGGATCGCTCCGGACGCCGACACCAAAGATGGTGACCAGCGTCCAGAGCACGAGCGTGCCACAGGCGATGCCAAGACGACGGCGGTCGGCAGTCGAAGCGCGGTCGCTCATCCGGCACCCGTGGCGCGATGCCGGATCATTCGATTGTCACGATCAGGTCGAACGCCATCGGCACGCTTTCCTTGCTGACAACCTCGACGATGACATCCCCGGACTGCGGCAGCTCTTCGCGAAAGGGCGTCGCGGCATCCGTGCCCGTGAGCAGGATCGAATTGTCGGGATTGCGCAGGATATAATACATCGCGCCACCCTCTGGCACGACGCGCAGGTCGAGCACCTGTCCCGCCCGTGCCCCCAGAACGAATTGCGTGGCACCGCCAGCCTCGAGCCTGCGGCTCAACTCGGCGCCGCTGGTGCCCGGTGCAAAGCGGATCCGCTCCGGTGCCATGGCCGCCTTTTCCTCCGCACGGGCCAGCGCGGCCTCGGCAGCATCCGCCCCGGCGAGATCGAGGCTCTCGACGCTGCCGTCCCGGTAGCCGAAGCATTGCCAGATGCGGCCGTCCGCATCCTGCAGGAAGATCATCGACCCCGCCTCGGAGTACTGGCTGTCGATCACCTGCCCGCCGGGCCGCGAGGCACCTTCGCGCGCGATCAACTGGTCGATACACCCGTCGATCACCGGCTGAACCAGAGCATCCTCGGCCGACGCGGGTTGACCAAGGGCGATCGCCGTCAGGAACAGGGGCAGTACCTTCATGAGCTTCCCTCCACTGGTACAAGCCTCGATACCATACTGGCCCCACTCGACCTATCCCCCTGACGCGGCCGCGTGTCTCTGGCGACGCGCAATTACCGCAGGCAGCTGCGGGCATGCTCGCACAGCACCATTCTTCGCGAACTGTCCACGGACTTCGCCTCGGTCGTCGCGCGGCGCCAAACCGCGCCAAGAACGAAACACGCCACGTGTGGTGCGGATATCACCGCGCATCGCCAATTCCGCCAGATCCGCGACGCTGGTCCGGAACAGGCGCGACCCTGGTCCATGGTCTCGTGCCGAAAGATGCCACCGACCTGATCAATCCGGCTCGGATAGCCCCTCGATCCGCGCGATGATCAGGTCGTGGTCTGACAGCGGCGTGCCGTCCGGGCCAAGCGAGGCACGGATCTCCACCGGCCCCATCCGAAGCCCCCTCGCGAGGAACCAGTCGAGCTTCATCGCGCGCTCCGGCCAGCGGGTGATCAGGCTGGGGCGGGTGGTCATCTGATCCTCGGGCCCGCCGTGCACGGTGAACCCGGCGGCGCGGGCGACGTCGAACAGCCCCTCTGAGCGCCAGTCGCCGCCGGCGTGGTTGCCGGTGTTCAGATCGCCGCCGATCAGCACGGGAACGCCGGGGAATTCGGCGTCGAGCGCAGCGATCAGCTCCGCCACCTGCCGCTCCCGGTGCGCGGGACCGCAGGCGCTTTCGAGGTGCGTCGAGACGGCGAGGAACGGCCCTTCGGTCGTCTCGATCCGCGCGCCCACCGCGATGCGCTCTCCGAGTCGCGGCTGCTCGTCATCGAAGAACCATTGCCGCTTGCCCCAGAGCCGCAGGGCGAAGGGTTCATGAAGCGCGCCGCGCGCCATGAGGCCGTTGCCATGATAGCCGCGTGCGTTTTGGCTATCGTCGCAGAACTGGTGCTCGATGGGCGAGCCGAGGCCCAACTCGAGAAACTCCACCGCGTAAGCATAGGCCATGCCCCGCTCCGCCGCCATGACGGCCGTGGTGTTGCGCTGCTTGGTGCGGGCCATGCCGTGGTCCATCTCGGACAGCAGCAGAAGATCGCAATCCTTCGCATGGCGCGCCGAGGCCTCTGGGAAGAGGCAGCGCTCGAGGTTCCAGGCCCCCACCGTAATCGGCAGCACGAGGGGCGCATCCGGCGCCCCTCCGCCGATCTCGACGAGGGTCATGCCCGGCACTTTCGCCATGTGGGCGTCATGCACCGCGACCTCGCGCGGCAAGTCACGGATGGCGAGCTCTTCCGGGCCGGGTACGGGCAGCGCGGCCGTTGTGTCGCGGATCATTCCGCTGGCTCGGAGACAGTTTGCAGGCGCTTGTCGATGCGGCGGCCGCTCTGGGCGTCGAAGAGGTGAAGCTTTGCGGAATCGACCGCGACACGCACCTCCGGCCCGAGCGGCGTGTCATGCGTGTCGGTGACCGCCAGCGCCTGATCGCCCACCATGCCGTGGATGATGCGCTGCGCGCCCAGCTCCTCGACGTATTCCACCCGCATCGGCAGGCCGGTGTCGACGATACGCAGATCCTCGGCGCGCAGCCCCAGCGTGACCGGCCCCGGCGCATTTCCGAGACGGGCCAGCGCATGGCCCGCGAGCGACAGCTGCCCACCTTCGATGCGCGCATCAAGAAGGCTCATGGCCGGGGCGCCGATGAAGGAGGCAACGAAGGTCGAGGCGGGCTTGCGGTAGACCTCGAGCGGCGCACCGATCTGCTCGACCTGCCCGCCGTTCAGAACCACCAACCGGTCGGCCAGGGTCATCGCCTCAAGCTGGTCGTGGGTGACATAGAGCGAGGTGGTCCCGAGCCGCTGCTGCAACTTCCGGATCTCCATGCGCATCGACACCCGCAGCTTGGCGTCGAGGTTCGATAGCGGCTCGTCGAAGAGGAAGGCGGCGGGCTGGCGCACGATGGCGCGGCCCATGGCCACCCGCTGGCGCTGGCCGCCCGAGAGCGCGCGCGGCTTGCGGTCGAGGTACTGGCCGAGCTCGAGCATCCGCGCCGCCTCGGCGACGCGCTCCTCGATCACCGCCTTGCTCTCGCCGCGGTTCTTCAGCCCGTAGGCCATGTTGTCGCGCACCGACATGTGCGGGTAGAGCGCGTAGTTCTGAAACACCATCGCGATGTCGCGCTCGGCCGGGTCGAGGTCATTGACCCGACGCCCGCCGATATGCACGTCGCCACGGGTCACCGTCTCCAGCCCCGCCACCATGCGCAGCAGCGTGGACTTGCCGCAGCCCGAGGGGCCGACCAGCACGATGAACTCGCCGTCCTTGATGTCGATGTTCACGTCCGTGACAGCATCGACGCCGCCCGCATAGGTCTTGCCGACCGAATTGAGAGTAAGCTCAGCCATTATTTATCGCTTTCCGTCAGGCCCTTGATGAACATGCGCTGGAAGATCACCACCACGGCAACCGGGGGGACCATGGCCAGCACCGCGAGGGCAAAGGCTTCGTTGTAATCGGGGATCTGGCTGCCGACCCAGACCTGCAGGATCGACTTGATGCCGCGCATGAGCGTGTAGAAGCTCTCGTCCGTGGTCATCAGCAGCGGCCAGAGGTACTGGTTCCAGCCGTAGATGAACATGATGATGAAGATCGCCGCCATCATCGTCTTCGACAGCGGCACCAGAACGTCGATGAAGAACTTCACCGGCCCTGCCCCGTCGATCCGCGCCGCCTCGAGCAACTCGTCAGGCACCGAGCGGAAGAACTGCCGGAAGAAGAAGGTGCCGGTGGCCGAGGCCAAGAGCGGCACAATGAGGCCGGTGTAGGTGTTCAGCAGGTGCAGCTCGGACATGACCTGGTAGGAGGGCATGATCCGCACTTCAAGCGGCAGCAGCAGCGTCGCGAAGATCGCCCAGAAGAGCAGTGTCGCGAAGCGGAAGCGGAAGTAGACCAGCGCGTAGGCGGCCATCATCGACAGCGCGATCTTCCCGACCGCGAAGCCGAGCCCCATGATCAGCGAGTTGCGCAGCATCAAAAGGCCGGTGACATCGCCGGTAAAGCCGCCGCGGTGGGTCAGCACCTTGGTGTAGGTCTCGATGCCATTGCCGCCCGGCAGCAGCGACAGGCCGTTGGAGTGGATGTCGATCGCCGCGTGGGTCGAGGACATCAGCGCCATCACCACCGGGGCGCAGAGAAACAGCACGCCGAGGATGAGGATCAGGTGATCGAAGGGTTTGATCTTCTGCATGGGCTTATCCGTAGTGCACGCGGCGTTCGAGGAAGCGGAACTGCAGCACGGTCAGCAGCGCCACGACGCCCATCAGGATCACCGACTGCGCCGAACTGCCGCCGATGTCATTGCCTTTGAACCCGTCGAGATAGACCTTGTAGACCAGCGTCATCGGGTTGTTGGCGGGCTTGTCCTTCACGATGACGTCGATGATCGGGAAGGTGTCGAACATCGTGTAGGTGATGTTGATCACCAGCAGGAAGAAGGCGGTGGGCGCGAGCAGAGGCAGGGTGATGTCCCAGAACCGCCGCCAGCCGGACTGCGCGTCGATCAGCGCCGCCTCGCGCACCGAGACGGGCACCGACTGCAGCCCCGATAGGAAGAAGATGAAATTGTAGGGGATCTGCTTCCACACGGCGATGACGATCAGCGCGGTGGCAGTGTCCCAGTAGTTGATGCCGACCTTGAGGTCGTAACCGAAGAAGGCCGCGAGGTCCTTGAGCGGCCCCATGTGCATGTCGAAGAACATCATGCCGATCAGCCCGGCGACCGGCGGCGCGATGGCGTAGACCGAGATCAGCAGCGTCTTGTAGCTCTCGGCGCCGCGGATCACCTTGTCGGCCTTGACCGCCAGCAGCAGGCCGATGCTCAGCGCGAGCGTCGTGACCACCACGCAGAAGAAGGCGGTGAAGGCGGCGGTGCCGAGGTATTCCGAGCTGTTCAGCGCGTCGGTGTAATTCTCCATCCCGACGAAGGTCGAGCCGAAGCCGAAGGGATCCTCGAGGTAGAAGGAGGACGTCACCGCCTGCACCGAGGGCCAGTAGAAGAAGATCACCACCACCGCGAGCTGCGGCAGCAGGAAGAGCCAGGGGGTGAGCGGGCGGTCGAACTGCACGCGCTTGGCCGGGTTGGCGGTCTCGCCGGACCACCAGGCGCGGAGGCGCGTAACCAGCGTCTGGTCGGCCTCCACCATGTTGAGCGGGGTATCGGTCACGGGCTGTGTCCTGATCGGGAAAGGCGCCGCCGCGCGGCGCGGCAATGGCATCGGGGCCCCGGGCAGCTGCCCGGGACCCCGGAACTCGGCGGAGCCGGTCCTTAGTTGGCGGTCTTGGCGAAGCGCGCGAGCAGCGCGTTGCCCTCTTGCTGGATGGTATCGAAAGCCGCCTTCACCTCGGTCTCACCCGAGAAGACGCGGTTGAACTCGCGTTCCATCACGGTGCGGATCTGCGGGTAGAAGCCCAGGCGGTAGCCCTTCGACCACTCACCGGTCTCCAGCATCAGCTGCTGGATGCCGACCTCGGCCACCGGTTGCTCATTGTAGTAGCCTTCACCCTTGGCCATCTCGTAGGCGGCCTCGGTGATCGGCACGTAGCCGGTGTTCTTGTGCCAGTAGACCTGCGTTTCCGGCGAGGTCAGGAAGGAGAAGAACTGCGCGGTGCAGGTGTTCTGCTCTTCGGGCTTGCCGGCCATGGCGAAGAGCGCCGCGCCGCCGATGAAGCTCTGGGTGCCTGCACCTTCGATGCTGTCCCAATAGGGCATGTAGACCGCGTCGAAGTCGAAGTCGGCCGATTTCTGCAGGCCGCCGAAGCTGCCCGAGGAGCCGATCCACATGGCGGCCTCGCCCTCTTCGAAGGGCTTGAGGTTGTCGGCCCAGCCGGCGCCGTAGAAGCCGTAGAGACCTTCGTCGGCCCATTCCTTGAGCTTCTCGAACATCATCACCTGGTTGTCGTCGTTGACGATGATCTCGGTGCCTTGCGTCGAGTCATACCCGTTGTTGTTCGTGGCGAACTGCTGGTTGTTCCGCGACTTGAAGTTCTCGACCATCATCCAGGTCAGCTGCGAGGCGGTCATCGGCAGGTAGCCGGCCTCTTTCAGCTTCGGGGCGACCTCTTCGAACTCTTCCCAGGTCTTCGGCGGCTGCACGCCGGCCTTCTCGAAGGCGGCGGTGTTGTAGTACATGATCGGCGCCGAGGAGTTGAACGGCATGCCGATGAACTTGCCGTCGCTGTCGGCGTAGAAGTTGCGCACGCCGGCGATGAAGTCTTCGCGGTTGAACTCTTCACCCGCACCGGTGATCAGGTCTTCGGCGGGGATCGTCGCGCCCTTGGCGGCGATGATCGTCGCGGCGCCGGCGTCGAACACCTGCAGGATGTTGGGCTGCTCGCCCGAGCGGAAGGCCGCGATGCCCGAGGAGAGCGCCTCTTCGTAGGTGCCCTTCGAGATCGGAGTCAGCTTGCACTGATCCTGCGCGGCGTTGAACTGCTGCGAGATCTCGTTGATCACCTCGCCATTGCGGCCGCCCATGCCGTGCCACCAGGTGATGTCGGTTGCGGCGAAGGCGGTCGAGGCCATCAGCATGGAACCGATCGCGAGTCCGGTCGTCTTGAACATTTGGTGTCCCCCGTTCTTGTTCCGCGCCGGGGTAAGCGCGTTCTGTGACGGGCGTGATACCGCAGGATGACACTTGCATGACGTTGCGCCATCCCGCGGCCTTGTTCCGCCGCAGAGCGCCCGGCCTCGCGGCCGTGCGCACGGGTCACCGCCAGCCGAGCGCCGGCGCGACCTCGGTCAGGATGGTCTCGATCACATGGGCGTTGTAATCGACACCCAGCGAGTTGGGGATTGTCAGCAGCAGCGTGTCCGCCTCCTTGATCCCCTCGTCGCCTTTCAGCTGCTCGATCAGCTTGTCCGGCTCGTCGGCGTAGGAGCGGCCGAAGATCGAGCGCTGCTCTTCGATGAAGCCCACCGAGTCCTGCTCCTTGCCGCCGCGGCCGAAATACATCCGATCCTCGTCATTGGTGATGGCAAAGATCGAACGGCTCACCGAGACGCGCGGTTTGCGCGAATGGCCTGCGGATTTCCACGCCTCGCGGTAGGCGCGGATCTGCTGCGCCTGCTGGATGTGGAAGGGCTCTCCGGTCTCGTCGTCCTTGAGCGTCGAGCTCTGCAGGTTCATCCCCAGCATGGCAGCCCATTCGGCGGTCTTGTTGGAGCCCGCCCCCCACCAGATGCGGTCCTTCAGCCCTTCGGAATGCGGCTCCAATCGCAGCTTGCCCGGCGGGTTGGGGAACATCGGCCGCGGGTTCGGCTCGGCGAAGCCGTGGCCCTCGAGCATCTGCAGGAACACCTGCGCATGACGACGCCCCAGATCCGCATCCGTCTCGTCCTCTGCCGGGGCATAGCCGAAATAGCGCCAGCCCTCGATCACCTGCTCGGGGCTGCCGCGGCTGATGCCCAGCTGCAGCCGGCCCTGGCTGATCAGGTCGGCAGCGCCGGCATCCTCGGCCATGTAGAGGGGGTTCTCGTAGCGCATGTCGATAACGCCGGTGCCGATCTCGATCTTCTTGGTGCGCGCCCCGACGGCGGCGAGCAGCGGGAAGGGGCTGGCGTGCTGGCGGGCGAAGTGGTGGACGCGAAAATAGGCCCCGTCGAGGCCAAGTTCCTCGGCGGCTACCGAGAGGTCGATGGCCTGCAGCAGGGCATCCGAGGCGGTGCGGGTGGCCGACCCGCGTTGCGGGGACCAATGTCCGAAGGACAGGAAGCCGATTTTTTTCATAGCGATACTCCTCGGGCGGCTACGGCAGGGGGCATCCCCGCTGCCGGGCCCGTTTGGCGCATAGCTAGTCATTGCAGGGGCGCCCCCGCAAGCCGCAGGGCTGTTTGCCCAAGCGCAGCTGCTGTGCACGGGGTGCCTCGACCTTCACGCCGTGGTGATCAGCCGCCGATCCCGCGCGCCGGTCGCCTTGCCCGGCAGAACGGATGCGAAACGTGCTAAACTCTGGCACCCTCTCTCAACCGGTGCCCGAGCCCTATGCGGTTGGGGCCCAATACAAATGCGAGAACGGCCTGTGAATGAAGAGCCCAATTTCGATCCCACGCAGGGCAGCATCGCCGCAGACCCCGGCGAGCTGATCGGGGTGATGCGCGCGCTCGGCACGCAGTTCGACATCGACGCCGGCAGCACGCTCTTCCAGCAGGGCGATGCCGCAGCCGAGATCTTCGTCCTGCTCTCGGGACGGCTCGAGGTGTGGATCCTGTCGGAAAGCGGGCGCAAGACCGTGCTCAACATCCTCTCCGAGAACCAGATCTTCGGAGAGCTCTCGCTGCTCGGCGATGCCACCCGGACCGCCACCGTCTCGGCCCTCGAGGAAAGCCGCCTGCTGCGCATGGGCAGCCGCCGCATGCTTCGCGCCATGACCGAGCAGCCGGCCCTCGCCATCGGACTGCTGCAGCTGGTCATCGGGCGCGGACGGTGGATCAGCGACCAGTTCGAGACGCTCGCCTTCGAGCCGCTCGAGGTGCGGCTCGCCCGGCGGCTGCTGTTTCTCGAGGAGGTCATGGGCGACGACGAGGGGCGCATCTCGGTCTCGCAGAACGCGCTCGGGGATCACGCGGGCGCGACCCGCGAGGCCGTCTCCAAGGTCCTGGGGCATTGGAAGAAGCTCGGCATCATAGAAACTTATCGGGGCGGCATCGCGCTGCGCCGACGCGACTTGCTGGCCCGCCGCGCCGAAAACGACTTTTCCTGACGGTTGTGTGATCCACTTCACTTACCCGCGCCTCTCGCGGGGGTATCCCGGTGTCATGGGCACCTTGGAGGTGCCGATGCCCCCGGAAGCCCACACAGAGAGGAGAAGACCAATGTTCCGTACACTCAGTGTCGCCGTCGCCCTCGCCTCGCTCATCGCCGATCCGTCGTTCGCGGAAACCCCGCGGATGGTGTCGCCGGAGGTCGCCGCCCGTCTCGACGAACTCAGCGGGCACGATAACCCGACGCCGGTCGTTGTCCTGACCGACAGCGCCGACTGTGCCGACCTCGATTGCGCCGCGATGCAGCCTTTCTCGTCGGGTCCGCCCCGCCGTGCCATCCCCCACCCCGGGGCCATCGCGCCGACCGTTGCCAAAACCGACCTCAAGGGAGCAGACTCATGACCTCCTTCGCCCGCGTCTCCGTCCTGTCCTTCTCGGCCGTGTTCGGCGCGATCTGCATCCTCGCAGCCGCCCCCATGGTCAAGTCCCCCCTACCCCGCGCCATGAATGACCCGCAGTATGCCGCCCCACAGGGCTGCAGTCTCGACAATGACTGCCTGCCCGCACCGCGCCGGGGCAGAGCCGGACGGTAACGCACAGCCTGCCGCCTGCCGTCAGCTCCCGGAGCGGCAGGTGCGCCGCCGCGCTGCCATGGCAGCCGGCCGAAAGAGGTTCTGGTGCGGCAACCTCTTTCGCGGGTCGGGGGCGGGGCCATGGCCTCGCCTCCGGACTGACTCTCACAGAAGCCGAATGTGCAACCGCCGGACGCACGGGATACCCGCGTCAGGCCCGAAGCCGGAAGGGAACTCCGATGTCCTGGTTCGATGTTGCAGGCTGGCTCGGCGCGCTGCTGACCGCCGCCGCCTACTCGATGAAAGACATGAAATGCCTGCGTCGCGTCGCCGTCGGGGCCAATCTGTCCTTCATCACCTACGGCATGGCCGCCGGTGTCTGGCCGATGCTCGCGCTCCACCTGTTCCTGCTGCCGCTGAACCTGTTCCGGCTCATCGAGTTGCTGCTCGCCGGCGGGCGAAATGTCGGCATGCCCGCCGTGAACCGCGCTCTGGAACAAACCGCGCCCGAGGACCCCCTCATGGCCTTTGCGCCCGGACAGGTGATCTTCCGGCGCGGAGACGCGCTCGATCACGTCTACCTGCTGGAGGCGGGAGAGATCGAGTTGCCCGAGCTGGGCATCACCCTCGGCAAGGGTGCGCTTTTCGGGGAAATGGCCCTGTTTGCGCGGGGCAAATCGCGAACCGCCACCGCGATCTGCCGCACCCCCTGCCGCGTCGTGGCGCTCGACGAAGCCGGGTTCATGCGGATGTTCGGCCTGCACGCCGACTTCGGTGTCTACGTGCTGCGCCTCATCGCAGAACGGCTGGTCGACGGCAGCCGGACGCGTCCCGACCTCTACAATGACTTTGCCGCCAGGGATCTGCCGTCGGGACTGCACCACTGAAGCGGCCCGCCGCTTCAGACCTCCGCCAGATCGAAGCCGGCCGCTTCCAGGTCCCGCCGCAGCACCGGGGCTCCGGCCAGCCGTTTGCGCGACAGCATGTGGGTGCGGGCGTCGTTCACCGTCTCCACCGCCGAGAGCCGGTCCCCGGCAAAGCGGAAGATCGCCCCGTCCGCGCGCGTCACCGTGGCATCCCCGGCGGCCGCAAGCCCGGCGATCTGCAGCTTGCTGTCGGCCTGATCCGACCAGAACCACGGCACCGCATCGTAGGGCGCTTCCGCCTTGCCGGTCAGCCGCTTTGAAATAAGCCGCGCGTGGTCGGTTGCCGCCTGCACCGATTCCAGCCGCACCGGGCGCCCGGTGGCCGGGTCCGGAAAGACAGCGCAATCACCTAGGGCCGAGATCGCCGGATCCGCGGTCAGCATATGCGCATCCACCACCACACCGTTGTCCACCGCCAGCCCCGCCGCCGCGGCGAGCTCGGTGTTGGGGATCACCCCGGCAGCCATCAGCACCAGATCCGCCGCGATCCGGGTGCCGCCCGCCAGCGAGATGCCGTCCGCCCGCACCTCGCAGACCGGATCGCCAAGCAGAACTTCCGTGCCCATGTCCCGGTGCATTCCGAGGAATCGCTCCGAGGTTTCCGGCGAGACCGCCCGGGCCATCAGCCGGGGGGCCGCTTCGGCGACGGTCACCTCGTGCCCGAGGGCCCGCGCCACAGCGGCGAACTCGAGACCGATGAAGCCCCCGCCGATGACCGCGCAGCGCATCGGCCTGTCGAGCGCGTCGCGCAGCCGCGCCGCATCCTCCAGCGTGCGCAGGTCGAGCGCCAGCTCCGCGCCCGGGATCGGCGGGCGCAGGTTGCGCGTGCCCGTGGCGAGGATCAGGTGGTCGTAGGAGAACACCCGCTCCCCCGCCTGCACTGTCCTTGCATCCCGGTCGATGCGGTCGACCCGGGTGCCGCTGACCAGCGTGATCTGCTTCTTCTCGAAGAAGCTCTCGGGGCGCAGCTGCAGCGCACCCGCATCACCGGACTTCAGATAGGCCTTGGACAGCGGCGGGCGCTGGTAGGGCAGTCCCGGCTCGGCGCCGATCAGCGTGATGTTGCCCTCGAAACCGTCCTGCCGCAGGCTCATGGCCGCCTGCAGGCCGCCCTGCCCCGCGCCGATGATGACGATGTCCTGCATCGCTCAGGCCTGTTCCTCGGGCAGGTGCACGACCAGCCCGTCGAGCGCCTCGGTGAGCTTGATCTGGCACGACAGGCGCGAGCTCGGCTTCACCTCATCGGCGGCGCAATCGAGCATGTCGTCCTCGCCGTCGTTGCGGGGACCGGTGGCCCCGGTCCAGTCATCGTCGACGTAGCAATGGCAGGTGGCGCACATCATCGCCCCGCCGCATTCGCCGACGATCCCGTCGACGTCATTGTCGAGCGCGGTCTGCATCACGTTGCTGCCGGGTTCGGCATCGACATCTGTGCGCGTGCCATCGGCCGCGACATAGGTCACCTTGACCATGAGTTCCTCCTCCTAGAATTTCGCGCCGCTCAGTTGAGCGTCACCGGCATGCTGAGCGGCCCGCGGAAGCCGAAGCCGTGCCAGACGATCGCCTCGGGGTCCGGCAGGCTCATGTTCGGGAAGCGCTCGAAGAGCTCCGGCATCATGATCTCGCCCACGGTGCGACGCGCGATGTGCGCCCCGGCGCAGTGGTGCGGGCCGGTGCCGAAGGCCTGATGCGGGTTCTTGTCGCGGAAGACGTGGTAGTCCTCGCCCTCTTCGAACAACTCCTCGTCGCGGTTCGCAGAGGCCTGGATGCTCATCACGATGTCGCCCTTGGGAATGTCGATGCCGCCGATCTCGGTGTCTTCCATGACCAGCCGCGACGAGGCCTGGATCGGTGCCACCCAGCGGATCCCCTCTTCGAAGGCCGCGCCCCAGGCCTCTTGCCGGCGCACTTCCTCGAGCTGATCGGGGTTGGTCAGCAGCCCGTAGACGATGGTCGCCATGGCGTCGCGCGGCTCGTTGATGCCGCCGCCGATGGCGATCTTGATATTGGCGACGATCTGGCTCCACGGGATCGGGTCCGCCGCGTTGACCATCAGCGACAGGGCCGAGTCGTTGGGCTCGGCCCGCAGCCGCTCGGCGCAGGCCGCGATATGCACATCCATCTCGTCGTTCGCCTTGTCGGTGATCTCGAAAAGCTTGGGATCCCAGCCGAAATTGCCCGCGCCGTCGATGAGCTGCTGCGACCAGCGCATCATCTCCTCGTCGCTGGCCCCTTCGAGGCCGAGGATATGGGTCAGGATGCGCGCCGAGACCGGGGCACAAATCTCGCTGTAGAGGTCCACCGTCTCGCCGCGCGGCAGCCGGTCGAGGTAGCGGTCGGTGATGTCGCGGTAGAGCTGCGCCCAGTTGGTCTTGATGACCTTGGGGGTGAAGGCCTTCTGCATCGCCATGCGCTCGCGGCGATGCTCCTCGCCGTCCTTGCGCATCAGAGTGTGCGCGCGGAAGGCCGGCTCCATCGGCGTGGTGGGATCGTTCGAGCTGAACCGGACCACATCGTCCTTCACCAACTTGGTGTGGGCGGCCTTTGTCAGGAACGTGCGCTTGACCGAGGGCACCCGGACCACGGGCGTATCGGCCCGCATGCGGCGATAGATCGGATAGGGATCGCGAACGAGATCCCCGATTGAAACAGTCTCATCAACTGGTGCCAGTGGCATGGTTGACGCCTCCTCCCAAAGAACGTGCTTCAGCAAGAGGCCATAGGCCACACCCATCGCGCAACCTGATCGTTGCGATACCGTTGATCTAAAAATACGATAGAGGTAGGCCGAGGGCGCAGAGGAGGTCCCGATGATCGACCCACAACAGCTGGATTTCCGCAGCTTCCACGTGCTCACCGTGGTCCACCGCGAGCGCTCGTTCAGCCGCGCCGCCGAGGTGCTCGGGATCAGCCAGTCGATGGTGAGCTATGCCATCGAGAAGCTGCGCAAGGTCTTCGGCGATCCGCTCTTCGTGCGCGAGGCCGGCCGCACGCTGCCGACCTCTCGCTGCGAGGAGGTTGTTGCCTATGCGGTTGACCTCATGGCGGGGTTCGACACGATCCGCGCCCGTCCCGCGTTCGACCCGGCCACGGCGGGCGACAGGGTCACGATAGCCTGCAACTACTACGAGCGCAGTTTCATGATCCCGCCGATCATCACCAACCTTCGGCGCGAGGCCCCGCGCCTGCAGATCGAGGTCGTGGATGCCTCCGGCCAGGGCCACCAACGCCTGCTCGACGGCGAGGCCGACCTGCTCATCGGCCCCTACCGGCGGCAGGATGCCTCCTTTTACGAGCGCATGGTGCTCACCGATCGCTACGCCTGCCTGATGGACAGCGCCCATCCCGCCGCCGGCCGGACGCCGACCTTGCAGCAATATCTGGATTTCGAGCACATCTTCATCACCTACGGCGGACGCTGGGTTTCTCCCTACGTGAGCGAGATCGAGGCCGCGGGGCACAGCTTTTCGGTGGCGCTGCGCGTGCCCAGCCCGGCCGGGATCGACCGGCTGGTGGCGGGGTCGGACCTCGTGGCGACGATCCCGCGGCGGCTGGCGATCCTCCAGGATCCGTCGCTGGCCATCGTCGATTGCCCGGTGGTCTCGCCGATCGAGGTGAAGATGGTCTGGAGCGCGCGCACCCATCAGTCCGCCGTCCTGCGCTGGGTCCGCGATCTGATCTCGCGCACGATCGCCGGACTCGCCTGACCTCGGCTGCGCTCTGGCGCGGCACGTCCGTCCCCAGCGCTTCCTCAGCGCGCCGCGGACAGGACGCGGAGCCAGCGGAAAATGAACATCAGCGCAAAGGTGGTGACAATCAGACCGATCAGGTCGCCGACCGCGTAGACCGTCAGCACCGCATAGGAATGATCGGGCAGTACCGCTCCAGAAAAGACAAGCGACTGTCCGACGGAATTGATGACCGATGCCACTGTCCCCGCCAGAAGAAGCCACTTCCAATGGATAACCGCCTGCTGCCTGGCATAGATCCGATGACCTGCCAGCGCGACCGCCTCGAAGGCCAGCATCGCCGAGGCCGCGCCCACCGCGATCGACAGAAGGATCACCGGCTCCATCGCAACGCGCAGTTCGGCGGGCGTGAAGAGCACTTCCGACAGGAAGGCGCCGACGCAAAGCGGCACGAAGGCCACCTTCCCCATCAGCCATGTCGACAGAACCCGCACCCCGTGCGGCAGGTAGACGAGGCTGGCGAACGCGGTCACATCTGGCAGAAATCGCATCTGCAACGGTGTGACGAGCATCGCCGTCAGCCCGTGGGCGAGGACGTAGGCCAGCACCACAACCACCATGTTCAACGCAGCGGTCACGCCGCCACCCCGGGGATCAGCGTGAAGGCTCGTTGCGCATCGAGGGCGTTTGGCGAGGGGCGTGCGGGGCTCATCGGTGCGACGGTTTCTGTGTGGCGCGGATCAGCGCAGCGGCAGCGGCGCGCCGACCAGATCGCTGCGCACGATGTAGGATTTCGCCTTGGTGTCGGCGGCCCGCTCGAGCAGTCCGCGCGCAAGCAAGGTACGCAGGGCGCGGTAAAACGTTGCTTGAGCAGCCGACCGGACAAGAGCGTGCTCGCGAATCTGCTCCGAGCTGATGACGTCGCCCGGACGCTCGCAAAGCCCATGCGCGGCCAGCAGGACATCGCGCTCGAAGCGGCTGAGGTCCTCGAGGCCGACGTCGCGTTCGAGCTGCCGAAGCATCTCGCGCAGGTGCAGAATTGAGCTGAGCTTGTCCATCCGGACAGTCTTCCTACAGCTCGGCGCACACGTCAACAATGTCACGATCCCGACCCAAAGTGAGTTTATCGAATTGATAAACTCTTGGACCTCGTTTCCTCCCGTGCTACCGAGCGACCGCAACGTCAGGTAACGAGTAACTCGTGAATGAGTCTCCGTGAGTGGTGGCGTCGCATGCCATTTTATCAGCTTCCGCCTTGGCGCCCTAGGGCAGCCAAGGCGTATTGATCCCAAGGTGCTCCCGGTGGGCGAAGGCCCGGAAAAGACAAGATCCGGGCCGCCTTGAGACGAATCAGACTCCGACGGGCTGCGATCGCGCATCGCATCAGGGCCAAGCGGATCGTGAAAGGACTGCGCCGCGACCGACCTTCGGCGGGGTCAGATCGGATCAAAGGGTCACCTCTCGCAGAGCAGGTCCCTGACGACAGAGAGATCGTTATATTTCTCGTAGAGGCGCATGATATATCGCGCAGAGGCGATCACCGGTTGTCCGCGATTGGCCTTTGAATTTCGGGTGAACCGTCCGTAGAATTTCCCCTTTCCATCTACGATAACCAACCCCTGACCCGCGTCATTCCACGGGCTGTCCTCGCTGAAATCGGACCCGAACTTTCCGTGCATATTCCAAATGCTATTGTCCATCAGTCGTGACCCATAGTCACCCAGATGATTGCAGACCGCCTCGGGTTCGGCCCGATCGCAGGTCAGGCAACCCGCGAATTTCTCCTGCGTTCTTGCGTCAAAAAGCAAAAGCTCGGGCCCTCCGGCCCCCGCGGAAGACGGTGCCAGAAGCCATAGCAGCGCCAATAGCCTCACTCTCCACATGCACCCAACTCGAAACAAAACCACTACGTACGCACAAGAACCAGTGTGGGACCCGATACCCGAGGGTGTCCATAGTTTATCAAAAAGATATTTTCGTTTGGCCCGACCTGAGGGATTTTTCCAACACCACCTTGGCGCGAATAAAATCTCTTAAGATGTATTACAAATATCCCTTTTCAAACGCAGCAGCGGGCCACAAAATTCAGCTAATTTAATTACTTCAGAAGCAAAAAATGCAATCAGCTCCCATTGCACCCTGACTGCCGGCTCAACGCGCCGCATAGTCAATGGACCGAACATTTTGCCTGCCTCGGCGAATGCGCGGCAGTTCCCGGGTACCGCAAGACCTTATGTCCCCTTTTCCGTTCGGTGATGCCGCTCGGCCGGAAGGGGCTGCTGGCCGGTCTTGAGCGAGACGCCCGGGTTCCCCCTCGCGAAGAGTATTCTGATCGAGCCGGAACATGGTGTCGGGGTCATGGTGGGTCTTCACCTTTACCCGCCCGTCACGCCCTCCGCCGAAACAGGCCCAATAAGTCCCGGGTCCCCACCATGTCCCGGAAAGTTGGGATAGGCCCGCCCGGCATGTTCGTGGGGCTCGGCGGCCTCGCAGTTGTCCCGTACCCAGCGATAATCGGACGATCCGCCGCGGCGCGCCCTCTTGGACCCGAGATCTATGACCGGGTGGGCGGGTACTACTGCGCCATGCGAGCCTGCGGCGCAAAGACGCTCAGCTTGAGCCAGGACTTCAGCCGCGCCTCGAGTTCCGGCACCGCATCGATCCGGATGTGGCCGCCGTCGATCTCGTCGCGCAGTTTAGACAGCCCCATCCAGACAGACGTCATGGCCCTGAGATCGGCGGTGACGAGGATGTCGATCTCGTACCCGGGGTCGAACTTGCACAGATCCGTATCCTCGGCACCGACGACCAGCCACCAGTCACGCAGGTTTTCTCCGATTTCGGGGTACAGAAACTGAATCGTACAGCGGTTGTCGGGGCGCGGATCAGGCTCGAAATTCCGCCGGATGTCCCACATCAGCAGCGAGGGGTCGAGGTTTCGAAGGGACAGGCGCGACTCGACCCAGCGCTGTCCCCAGTTGCCGATGCCCATCACGATCGGGCGCAGCTCCTCACCGGCGGGCGTCAGGTGATACTCCTGCGTGCCGCGCGGCCCCGGCTCCGCCCGGATCACCCCCGCAAGTTCCAACTCCTTGAGCCGCTTAGACAAAAGGCTCGGAGACATCTTCGGAACGCCCTTGCGGATATCATTGAAGCGCGTCGAGCCGCAGAGAAGTTCTCGCACCACGAGCGGCGTCCAGCGCGTGCAGAAGACCTCTGACGCCATCGCGATCGGGCAGAACTGGCCGTAGAGGTTGGTGATCTCCATCTCCGCATCATAGCAGAGCCGGTACATTTCCTGAACTATCGCGACGCGCGCCCGGTCGTCATGCTGAGGGTACCTCAGGGAAGGAAGGAGCCCGACATGACCCAGATCGACACACTCGAATCGGTGGACCATCCGCTGGCAGACGACCTTGCAGCCATTGCCGAGCGGTTCGCGCAGGGCTGCGCCCGGACGGCGCAGGCCCGGGACGACGACGACAGTTTCGTCGCCGACAACTACAAGAGCGCGGCGGAGGCCGGGCTGCTCGACGCCGGCGTTCCCTCGGAACTGGGCGGCGGCGGGGCCGACGTGCGCGCCCTCGCCGACATGCTGCGGCGGATTGCGCATGGCTGCTCATCCACGGCGCTGGCCTTGTCGATGCACAGCCATCAGGTCGCGTTTCCGGCCTGGCGCTGGCACCACCAGCAGGCGACCCGCGACAAGACCGAGCCATTGCTGAAGCGCGTGACCGCCGAGAAACTGGTGCTCCTGTCGTCGGGCGGCGGCGACTGGATCGGCGGCTCCGGCAAGGCCGAGCCGGTCGAGGGCGGCTACCGGATCACCGCGCGCAAGATGTTCGTCTCGGGCGCGCCCGCGGGCGACTTGCTGATGACCAGCGCGGTCTCTCCGGAAGACGGCGGCACCATCCTCCACTTCCCCTGCCCCATGTCCGCGCCAGAGGTCTCGGTGCTCGACACCTGGCACACGCTCGGCATGCGCGGGACGGGCAGCCATGACGTGATGATCGAGGGGCTGTTCGTTCCCGCCGAGAAGATCGCGGTCAAGCGGCCGCAGGGGCAATGGCACCCCGTCTTCTTCATGCTGGGCACGATCGCCTTTCCGCTGATCTACGCGGTCTACCTCGGCGTCGCCGAACGCGCGCGCGATCTTGCCGTGGAGATCGCGGCCCGGCGCCCGGCCTCGGCGCTACTGCGGGACCGCGCCGGGCGGATGGAGACGGCTCTCACCTCGGCGCGGCTCGCGCATCAGCACATGGTGGCGACCTGCGAGCTGAACGCGCCCTCGGCCGAGACAGTCGGCCAGATGATGACCGGCCGCCGGCTGGTCGAGGAGAACGCCATCCGGACGGTCGAGCTGGCGCTGGAGCTGGCCGGAGGTGCGGGGTTCTACCGCAAGGCGGAGCTCGAAAGGCTGTTTCGCGACGTGCAGGCGGCCCGCTACCATCCGCTGCAGAAGGAAATACAGGCGGAGTATGTCGGTGCGCTGGCGCTCGGCCATCCGGTCGACCGCATCTACTAAGCCGCGGGGAGCAAGACGCGGGGGGCGACATTTACGCCCCCTGCCCAAGCTCGAAGCTAGCGGCCCGCGCGCCGGGCGATCCAGACCGTGTGCCGCGAGCCGCGTTTCGTGCGCCCGGCGCGCACCATGTGGGCGCGGGCATCGAAGCCGCAGCGCCCGAGCCTGCGGGTAAAGGCCTCATCCTGATGCGCCGACCAGATCGCCAGCACGCCGCCCGGTGCGAGCGCGGCGTGCGCCGTCTGCAAGCCCCGCTCGCCGTAAAGCGTGTCGTTGCCCGCCCGGGTCAGCCCGTCCGGGCCGTTGTCGACGTCGAGCAGGATGGCGTCAAAGCCGCCGGGCGCCGCGCGGATCTCCGCGGCGACATCCCCCACCCGTATCTCGACCCGCGGATCGGACAGACAATCGCCGAACACCGGGGCCATCGGGCCCCGCGCCCAGTCCACCAGTTCCGGCACGATCTCCGACACCACCAGCTGACCGCCCTCGGGCACGACCGCCTGCGCCGCGCGCAGGGTAAAGCCCATGCCGAGGCCACCGATCAGCACGCGCGGCGCGGGGCGCCCGGCGAGCTTGTCGAAGGCGAGCGTCGCCAGCGCCTCCTCGGAGCCCCCGAGCCGGCTGTTCATCAGCTCGTTTCCGTCGCTCAGGCGGATCGAGTATTCCTCTCCGCGCCGGAAAAGCCGGAGCGTGTCGCCCTCGGGGGCGGTCGCGGTCGCTAGAAGCTCCCAGGGAAGCATGTGCAGCTCCTGTTGCAGGGGTCGCCCTCGACCTAGCGGATGCGGCGCGGAAGAGGAAGGACCTAGCGCCGGCCGCGGGACGCGCACATCCTGCCAAGACAAGTCTTCGTTTCGGCGCTTGGCCGAAAGGTCCAACGCCACTTGAACCGGCCGGACATCCGCGCGCGGCGTATCGATGGTCGACCGGCGGGCCACCGCTCCCACCTTCCCCGGCAGAGGCAAATTGCCGACCCGGCCGGACACCAAGGTCGTCGGCAGCACCACGCGGGAAGGAAATTAGCGCCCGACAGCCCGGACAGATGCGGCATCGAGATCCGACCGGAGCCGGGCGCACAGGCGCTCCTCCGCGCCGGTCGCACAACCGCACTCCCGCATTCCCGTTGACCTTCGCCTCATTCTGCTGACCTAAGTGCCGCAGCGGCAGGCTGCGGCCATACCTGCGCGACCGCACCGGTCGACACCGCCTCCCCGACTGCAAGAAAGGACCGACATGAAACTTGCCGACTTCGCCATCACCCTCACCGACTGGTCGCAGATCGAGCCCGAGCGCCACGAAGGCGACGAAGGGTTCTCGCTGTGGCGCGTGCAATATTTCGGCGAAGGCGAAAACCGCGTCCGTGTCCGGCTCGTCGAGCATTCCCCCGGATACGTCTCCGATCATTGGTGCACCAAGGGGCATGTGATCTTCTGCATCAAGGGCGGCATGGATACCCATCTCAAGGACGGGCGCGTGCTCAAGGTCCGCGAAGGCATGAGCTATCAGGTGGCCGACGACGCCGAGCCGCATTCCTCGCGCACCGAAACCGGGGCGACGCTGTTCATGGTCGACTGACCCCGCCCCCTATACGCACCCCGGCACCGGCGCTTTGACCGGTGCCGGCAGCACGACCGGCAGCGGGCAGCAGCATTGGCGCGGGAGCGTCACTCACGACCCCGGCCAAACTGCAATAGCGAAGATGCCGGCGGTCCGGGTCACGCGCATCCATTCCTTCCGCCGGCCATCGAGTCATGGACTGCGGCGCTTGCAGCGCCGACGCGCCTTGCAGGCCGGGCCACATCCCTCCGGAAAATGATCGCTGCTGTCCGGCGCGGCCGGACGCTGCGCGCCGTCGTGCTTCGATAGCCGCGGCATGGCGACAGCTACAACGACTCGTGGCGGCAGCGACCCCGGCCTGCCGGACACTGACAGTTGCCGTGCAGGTGCTCCGCGTGGAAGGTCTCTGGCCCATGGCTGTCGAAACCAGTCGACACACCGCCCAATTTTCAAACACCTCCGGAAAAGGTGCCCGCAAAATCGGCAAACCCTCGGATCGCTCCTATCCCACTCGCACCAGGAAAATTCGCAAACATCCACCTAAAGACCTGATAAGTATATCATTTCCCCACTCCATCAAGAATTGTATAACCAAGGGTTATATTACGCGAAGTATTAGAGGATTTTCTTTCAAGTCGCCGCTCTGCAGCGTCCCGGGAATTCGCCTCCCACATGGACTTCGTCTTGCCCGTCTCCTTCATCCTCGTCTTCACCGCCGTCGCGCTCGCCGCGGGATCTGCCATTGCCTATCTGATCGGCGCCTCGGCGATCCTGACTTTCTGGGCCGTCGACAAGGCCCAGTTCATGGCCGTGCTGCCGCAGCGCCTGTTCAGCCAGCTGGACAGCTTCGCCTTTCTCGCCATGCCGCTTTTCATCCTCGCCGGAGACCTGATGAACCGGGGCGGCGTCGCCTCGGCGCTGATCGATCTCAGCATGTCGGTCTTCGGGCGCCTGAAGGGGGGGCTGGGCCATGTGAACGTCGTGACCTCGGTGTTCTTTGCCGGCGTCTCGGGTTCCGCCACCGCGGACGCCGCGGCGCTCGGGAACTCGCTGGTGCCGGAGATGGAACGCCGCGGTTACACCCGCGATTACGCCTCTGCGATCACCGGGGCCTCGTCGATCATCGGGCCGATCATCCCACCGTCGTCGATCATGATCTTCTACGGCGCGCTGATGGAGACCAATGTCACCGCGCTCTTCGCCGCCGGCATCCTGCCCGGCCTGCTGCTGGCCGCGATGCTGATGGCGATGAATGCCTATTACGCCCATCGCGATGATCATCCCGGCGGCGCCGACATGGACCTGCCGCCCTTCCTGCCCTCGCTGATCCGTGCGATCCCGGCGCTGATGCTGCCGGTGATCATTCTCGGCGGCACGCTCTTCGGCTTCATGACCCCGGCCGAGGCGGCGGGCGTGGCGGTCCTGGCGGCCGTGCTGATCGGCATCGGCTATGGCAAGCTCGACCTCCGGGGCATTCTCGACAGCCTGATGCGCACGGGTGTGATGCTCGGCGGTCTGTTCATCCTGCTCTGCGCGATTTCCACCTTCTCCTACATCGCGGCGCTGCTGCAGTGGCCGCAGGCGATCCAGAGCGTTGTCGAAGGCTGGGGCCTGGGGCCGCTCGGCTATCTGATGCTGATCAACGTGATCTTCCTCGGCGCGGGCATGGCGATGGACGTGAAAGCCGCCGTGGCGCTCTTTGCCCCGATCTTCGTGCCGGCCGCGCTGGCCATGGGGATCGACCCGATCCACCTGGCGATCGTCATCTGCTTCAACATCACCGCCGGCCTGCTGTCGCCGCCGCTCGGCGCGGTGCTGCTGATCCTGTCGACGGTGGTCAAGCTCGACTACTGGCGGCTGATCCGGGTCACCATGCCCTTCCTGATCGCCGAGCTGCTTCTGCTGCTGGTCCTCACCTACGTTCCGGCCATCACCCTCGCACTTCCCACGGCGCTCGGGCTGCGCTGATCCCTCCCAATCAAGAGCCCTACCAACAAGGAGACCTCCCAGATGAACACCCTTGAAACTCTGCTCACCGCCAGCGCGCTGACCCTCGGCGTCACCTGCGCCCAGGCCGCTGAAATCAAGATCGCCATGAACTCGGTCGACGATCCGGCGAACAGCGGCGAAGCCACCTTCGCGCATGGCTTCGCCGACGCGCTCGAAGGCACCGACTTCACCGTCGAGATCTATCCGTCGGAAACCCTCGGCAAGGAAAAGGAGCGCCTCGATCAGGTGTCCTCGGGCCTGCTCGAGATCAACCTCGCCGCCGCCTCGACCGCCTATTCGGTCTCGCCTGTGCTCAAGGGCCTGACCCTTCCGTTCTTCTTCGACAGCAATGAACAGCTCGACAAGATCATGTCCGAGGACATGATGATGGAGAAGGCCAGCGCGCCGCTGCTCGACCTCGGCGTGCGCTTTGCCGGCATCAACTTCATCGGCACCCCGATGGGCATCCACAACGCCAAGAAGCCGATCTCGACCGTCGCCGACATGGCCGACCTGCGCTTCCGCGCCCTGAACCCCGAGCAGCTGAACCTGATGGAAGCCCTCGGCTCGAACGGCACCGTGATTGCCTGGGCGGAGGTTGCCAACGCCATCCAGACCGGCGTTGCGGACGGCTACTTCAATCCGCCGAGCTCGGCCATCCGTGGCGGCCACACCGGTTTCCTGACCAACTACACCCCGGCCGACCTCTTCCCGTCGACCCGCGCCATCATGGTGTCCGATGACTGGTACAGCAGCCTGAGCGAGGAAGAGCAGGGCCAGATCGACGCCGCGCTCGAAGCGGGCCTCGAGGCAAACCGCGCATGGCTTGCCGAGTGGACCACCGAAATCGCCGAGCGTCAGGAAGAGCTGGGCGTGACCATCACCCCCCTGGCCGAAGGCGAGCGCGACAAGATGATCGAGATGGCCGCACCGCTGTGGGAGACTCAGGTCTCGGCAGAGGACTTCCAGCTCTGGACCGACGCCAAGGCCGCGGCCGAGTAAGCAGGAGCGTTCATGACCTCCCCGAAGAACGCAATCCTCCGGCTCAGCCGGGTTCTGGATTGGGCAGCCAGCGCGGTGACACTCACCGCGCTGGTCGTGCTCGTGGGCGTGGTGCTGCTGCAGGTGGCGGCGCGCTACATCTTCCAGCAGCCGCCCTCCTGGACCGAGGAGGTGGCCCGCTACGCGATGATCTGGGCCGGCCTCATCGGCGCCACCATGGCCTTCAAGCGTCGCTTCGATCCGGCGCTGATGAACAGCGTCAAGAACGGCCCGCCATGGCTTCAGACCGCCGCCGAACTGGTGCGGTCGCTGGTGGTCTTTGTCTACCTCGCCCCGGTGCTGCTCTACTGTTTCGTCGGCCCAGGCATGAACCCCGCGCGCGGTTTCCTGCTGCGCCACACCAAGACCATGGCCGAGGCGCTGCCCTTCCACACCATTTGGGTCGCCATCGCGGTGCCGCTGATGATCGTGGTGATCTTCGTCCATATCCTCGCCCGCCACAGCGGCGACGACGGCGCGCCGCATCGCGCCAACCCCGATTGATCGACCGCCCTGTCCCCGCGGGGACGGGCGCGAAAGGAAAGACACGATGACTTATGACCTGATCCTGCGCGGCGGCCACGTCTGCGACCCGCGCTCAGGCGTGAACGGTATCGCCGACGTCGCCTTCGAGGGCGGCAAGGTGGCCGAGGTCGCGCCGCAGATCAGCGCCCCTGCCGCGCGCGAAGAAGATGTCACCGGACTGCACGTTCTGCCCGGCCTGATCGACTCGCACGTACACGTATCGGGCTGGATGGGCGGAGCCGCCGGGCACCGGATGCTGGCGCTGGCGGGGGTGACCACCGCGCTCGACATGGCCGGGCCGATCGACAGCGTCATGCAGATCGCGGCGCGCACCGGCACCGGCCTCACGCTGGCCTGCATCGACTACGTGCGCCCCGGCCACACCGTCGACACCACCAATCCCGAGATGCCCGAGCTCGAGACCGCGCTGGCCCGCGCCCGCGCCGCCGGTGCGGTGGGGCTCAAGGTGCTGGGCGGGCACTTCCCGCTGACGCCCGAGGCCTCGGGGCGCGTCATCGAGCTCTGCGGCCGCGAAGGCGCGCATGTCGCCTTCCACGCCGGCACGCTCGACACGCCGCAGAACCTCGACGGTCTGCGGCAGGCCTGCGAGCTGGCGGGCGGCCATCCGCTGCACATGCCGCATGTCAATTCCTACTCGCGCGGCTTCCAGGGGCCCGCGGTACTCGAGGCCTACGAGGCGGCGCAGATCCTCTCCCGCTATCCCAACATCTGGTCCGAGAGCTACCTCGCCCCGATCAACGGCAACTCGGCGAAATGCGCCAACGGCATCCCCGAGAGCGTCGCCACCCAGCGCAACCTGATCGCCGGCGGCTATAGCGCCGACATCAAGGGCATGGAGCAGGCGATCCTCGAGGGCTGGGCGCATATCCACGTCTACGCCGATGGGGTCACGCGGCTTGAAACCGGCGAGAGTGCCGTGGCCGCCTGGCGCGAGGCCGAGACCGACATCGGCATGAGCTATTTCGTCAACCCGGCGGACACGTCGATCACGCTGGCGCTGCTGCGCCGTGAGACCGGCCGCTTCGCGATCGATGCGCTGGCCACCGACGGCGGCGGCCTGCCGCGCAACGACCTCTGCGAGCGTGGCCTTGCGCTGGTGCATCTCAACGCGCTGAGCCTGTCCGAGTTCGTCTTGAAGACCTCGGCGGAGCCGGCCCGGATGATGGGGCTTTCGGCCCGCAAGGGGCATCTGGCACCCGGAGCCGATGCGGACGTGACGGTCATCGACCTCGAACGCCGGCGGCCGATCCTGAGCTTCGGTGGCGGCCGACCGATCCTGCGCGATGGCGTGGTCGTCGGCTCGGGCACCACCATGGTGGTGGCGCCCGAAGGCGTTGCAGCAGCGCAGGCGCTCGGTCTCGAGACCATCGTCGCCGAGCATGGCAGCTTCCGCCCGGTGCACCACGACCAGCCCCCGAGCTGATGCGCCCCTGCCCGGTCCTCTCCGGCACCGCAGGCGCCGAGAGCCTCTGAGACCCGAGAACCGCTTGGTGCCCCGTCCTCCACCGGGGCACCTTGCCCGCCGCAGCCACGCCACGTCGGCCTGACCTCGATCAGAAGGTTACGCCAAGTGCCGCGATCAGGGGCTGCATGGTCTGGTTGGTGTTGAAAGCGGCATGGCGGCCTGCGAGCGATGCGTGGAGTCAGGTGTTCTCTCCATGCGCCCCTTCCCCGGCAGGCCGAGCGCATTGACGGCTTCGCCGAACCTGCCCTCTGCCCCGCCATGACAAGATTGCGGTGCAGGGTTCTGCCCACTAGCAGCGACAAGATTTCCGCCTTCCAAGACGCGCTGACCGCATCGGCCCGCGGCCAAAGCCGCTTCCTCTCCTGCGCGGCTTCCGTGATGGCGACAGGCAGAAGATTGCTGGCTTCGAGGCTGCTCGACCCAACCGCCCGCAGTACAACATCCGGGATATCGCGCACCTTCTCAACAGATCGCTCAGAAGTCGGAATCACAGCTGCCCTGATCTCGGTTCACTGCGTGTCCATCATCCAGCATCGGCTCTGAGCCCGCGCCCCGGACGAGCCAGGCGCCCTACCAAACTCGGCGGACGCAAGCTCGGCGGATCCTCGGGACGCGACGTAAATTCTGGGCCGCCATGGTCGACGAGAACGCCAATGCGGCGCTGACCGTGTTGCGCAAGGATACGGCGTACTGACGGCGGGAGGTCGCGCCCCGCTTCGAAAGCATCACGCCAGCGAGGCGCCCCCGTCCCGCGTCGCGCCCGCCCCCACCGGAACACTGCCCAAGCCTAAGGCGCGAGTGCGCTTCTTGAAATTGGGATCGTCCTTGGCGCAGACTCGAAGTGTCTCGGCGCGCTGATCGCGCCCCGCGCAGAGGGACGACTCCAAGAGCCCCGGCCGAACCAGACATCTGCCTGCCGCGTGATCACCCGCAAATGCCCCAATGCTATCGCATCCCGCCTCGACGTTTCCGTCCAGCACCCTGCCCGCGCCACGCCGGATTGCGATCTTCCGCTTTTAGCCGGCACATGACAGAAGACCGCGATGCGAAATCGGGCAGCTCTTGCAGTGATTCTGTCCCTCGGCGTGCTGCTGGCACTGTCGAGCGTGGTGTCTGCCGCGCGCATGGCGCCGGATCGCACGGGTGTCGAACTCCAGACTTACGCCCTGATGTACGGCGGCTCGCTCGATGAGTTCTGTGGCCATGAGGCGGGCCACGATCACCACTGCCCACTCTGCCACGGCCTGCCCGACGCGCCCGAGAGCGTCCATGGCGGCCGGGACTTCCTGCTCGAGCCGCACGTCGCATGGCGACGCCGCGACGATCTCCAGCGGGCCGCGCAGGCCCGTAATCTCTGTCATTCCCCAAGGGCGCCCCCGCTCGCCGTCTGACGGCCCTGAGCCGGATAATCCCGCACCCATACCCCGACGGCTAAGCCGCCCGGGGCGCTCTTTTCATGCCCGGCACGCGGCCGGGACAATCGGAATCTTCTCATGACGGAAACGACTTCGCGCGCTGCCTCGGCAGCGCTCTACCGCGCCGTGTGGCGCTGGCACTTCATCGCCGGACTGATGATCCTGCCCTTCGTGCTGATCCTCGCCATCACAGGCGGCATCTATCTCTTCAAGGACGAGATCAACGACGCCGCCTATTCCAAGCTGCGCTTCGTCGAGCCTGCCGCCGCGCAGCTCGCCCCATCGGCCCTCGCTGCCGCCGCGCTCGAGGCGCATCCCGGCGAGCTGAAGGCTTACAGCCCGCCCGCCGCCGAGACCCGCAGCGCCGAGATCGACATTCTCGGCGAGGACGGGCTGAAGGACACGGTCTACGTGAACCCCTACACCGGCGAGGTGCTGGGCACGCTCTGGGACGGCGGTGCCGCGGGCAGCCCCGCGATGTACGTGGTGCGCAAGCTGCACTCGCTGGAATACGTCGGCTGGATCGGCAACCGGCTGATCGAAATGGCCGCGGGCTGGATGGTGCTGCTGGTCGCCAGCGGCATCTACCTGTGGTGGCCCCGCGGCAAGGGCCTCGGCACCACGACGATCAAAGCGAGGCGCGGACGCCCCTGGTGGCGCGACCTGCACGCTGTCACCGGCATCTATACCGGGGTCTTCATCGTCTTCCTCGCTTTGACCGGCCTGCCCTGGTCGCCGATCTGGGGCGGCAAGTTCTACGACTATGCCAACGCGCTGAATCTCGGCATGCCCGAGGGCTACTGGTCCGGCCTGCCGGCATCGACAGTGCCGCTCTCCGAGGCCACCGATCGCGCCCCCTGGATCATCGAGCAGCAGCCGGTGCCGCGTTCCGCCGCAGCCGAGGGTGTACCCCAGACGCTCGATCAGGTGGTCGCGACGGTCGAAGACCTGGGCATCGTGCCGGGCTATTCCGTCTCGATGCCGAAGGGGCCCGAGGGCGTCTTCACCGCCTCGGTCTACCCCGACGACATCACCTATGAGCGGGTCATCCATCTCGACCAGTACAGTGGCGAGGTGCTCTATGACGCGGATCTGGCCGACCTCGGAACCCTCGGCCGCTGGGCCGAGTGGGGCATTTCTGTCCACATGGGACAGGAATGGGGGCTGGCGAACCAGATCGTGCTGCTGCTCGCGTGCCTCGCCATGGTCGGCCTGTGCGTGTCCGGCGCCGCGATGTGGTGGAAACGCCGCCCTTCCGGGGCGCTCGGAGTACCGCAGGTGCCCACCGACTGGCGCATTCCCCGCACGCTGCTGCTGATGGCCGTTGCGGCGGGCGTGTTCTTCCCGCTGGTCGGCCTGTCCATGCTGGTGCTGGCGGCCATCGAAGTCGCAACTCACCTCAGGGGGCGGCAGAAGAGCTTGGCCTGACCTCGACCAGGTGCCCGAGGCATCGGGCACCTGCCTTTCGGCGACACAAGGCGCCGCGGACGCGGGCCTTGTACCCGATCTGAGCGCCACTCCCGGCTTTGCCCGATCGCTGGCAGCGGCTGGGACCCCGGTCGATCCCGCGCGCCGACGATCCCTCAGTCCCGATGTGGCCAGCTTTTGGGACCGGCAGTCATCCACGGATAGGCGGCTTCGGCAAAGCGTCGGCCCGCCTCGGTGGCGTCCGGACGGCGCTTAGCAACCGCGGCGGTCAGCCCCTCCAGCAACCCGAGGATCGCCGTTGAAGAGGGCAGTTGACCGCCCTGCGCAGGCGGCACGAACAGGCTGGTGCGGGCGATTGCCGCCAGCGGCGAGGCCAGCGTGTCGGTCACTGCCAGCACCGGAATTCCGGCCTCCGCTGCATAGTTCGCGATGCGCAGCGTGTCGGTGTAGTAATGCGGAAAGGCGATGGCGATCACCAGGTCCTCGGGCCCGAAGTCGAAGATCTCGCGGATCGCGCCAATCGAGCCGCCGCCATTTGTGGCGGTGGTGGCACGGCAACCGATCATCGACAGGTCGATGGCAAAGATCCCCGCCAGATGTGCGGCCAGATCGAAGCCTGCGACGTGGATGCGCCGCGCCGATGTAACAAGGGTCACCGCCCGCTCCAGGTCCTCCTGGGTCAGCGCCGCCGAGGTCCGGCGCAGGCTCTCGGCATCCGTGGCCAGCGACATGCGCAATGCACCGAGCGGGCCCTCATGCTCCTGCAACTCCTGCTCGAAGCGGTCATAGGGCTCGAACAGCAGCTCGAAGCCGCGGATGAGCTCGGCCTTGAACTCGGCGTAGCCCTCGTAGCCGAGAGCCGTCGCGAAGCGGTTTGCCGTGGCAACCGAAACGCCGACCAATGCAACTGCGTCATGGATGTTCAGCCGCGCTACCTTGAGCGGCGAGAGGCGCACCAGCTCGGCGAACTGGCGCTGCGCGGCGGTCAGTTCGGGATAGGCCTCCTGGATGCGCCGCGCGACCGAGGTCTGGGCCGGCAGTCCGTATTGCGCCTGACTGTTGCTCATTTTCTCGGCATCCCCGGCCATGCCATCGCCCCACCATGTAACATATAGCACATTTGCCTTGGATCGATGTAAAATTTATCCCACACACCTGTGCAGATGTAACCTCAGTTACGGGACACAAGTCGACCATGACAACTCTCTCCGACGTCTCTCGCCGCTCTTTCATCGCCGGTGGCTCCGCACTGCTCGGCGCAACCGCGCTGCCGCGCCTTGGCGCCGCTCAGGAGCTCGTGCCGCTGACCACCGCGCTCGGCTGGATCCCCAATGCCGAATACGCCGGTCTGTGGATGGCGCTGGAGAATGGCTATTTCGCCGAAGAGGGCATCGAGGGGCGCTACACCCCCGGCGGGCCGAACGCGCCCGGCGTTCTGGTGCAACTGGCCGCGGACCAGTGTGATTTTGCCGGCGGTGACTGGATTCCCTTCCTCGAGGCCCGCGCCCGCGGCAACGACTTCATCGTGCTCGGCTGCAACTACCCCACCAGCCCCTCGGCGATCATGTCGCTCTCCGGAAACCCGGTGCTGAAACCCGAGGACATCATCGGCAAGCGCATCCTGTCGCAGATGCCCGCCGACGCCAACACGCTGAACTTCGTGCTGGAAAAGGCGGGACTGGAGCAGAACCAGTTCGAGCTGGTGCCCACCGGTTTCTCGCCCGAGCCGCTGCTGGCGGGCGACGGCGATGCCTACATGGCCTATGCCACCAACCAGCCGATCACCTTCGAGCATATGGGCCTCACCGAGGGCGAGGATTTCCACGTCACCCTGTTCAGCGATCTCGGCTACACCGTGCCCGGCGCGCCGCTCGTCGCCCGCCGGTCCTTCGTCGAGGAGAACCGTGACCTGGTGGTCCGCTATCTGCGTGCGCTGACCCGCGGCTGGGTGCAGAACGGCAAGGACCCGGCCGAGGGCGCCAAGCTCGCGGTCGAGAAATACGGCGCCGATTTCGGCCTCGATCTCGCCCAGCAGACCCGCCAGAGCGAGCTTGGCCAGCCGCTGGTCACCGCGCCCGGCGGCCCCGGCCCCTTCTGGTTCGACGTCACGCTGGTGGAAAGCTCGGTCGCGCCGGTCGCTGCCGCTGCAGGCATCGAGGCCCCGGTTGTCGCCTCCGAGATCGTCGATCTCGGCCCGCTGGAAGAAGCGCTCGCCTCGCTCTGAGGGGCACCCCATCTGACGCACACCGGCCATGGGAGCGCATTGCCCCCATGGCCTCTCTGCCCTGACGCCCCGGAGTCCGCATGACGCACGCCACCCCCGACGCCATTCGCCTCGACAGCGTTTCGAAGTCTTTCCGCCTCGATGACGGCAATAGCGTGACCGCGCTGGAGGGGATCGACCTCGGCCTGCGCGAAGGTGAGTTCGTCGCCGTGCTCGGTCCTTCGGGCTGCGGCAAGAGCACGGTGCTGCGGCTGGTCGCCGGGCTCGAGACCGCCAGCACCGGCGAGGTCCGCATCGAGGGCCGCGCGCCTTCGGAGCTGGCCGCCGCGCACCGGCTTGGCGTCGCCTTCCAGGACCACGCGCTGCTGCCCTGGCTCTCGGTCGCGCACAACATCGCCCTGCCCTACCGCGTCGCCGGAACCAAGGTCGACAACGCCCGCGTCGATGCGCTGATCGAGCTGGTCGGGCTCACCGGCTTCCGCGACGCACGGCCGAGCCAGCTTTCGGGCGGCATGCGCCAGCGCGCCTCGATCGCCCGCGCCCTCGTGCTCGATCCGGACGTGCTGCTGCTCGACGAGCCCTTCGGCGCGCTCGACGCGGTCACCCGGCGGCACATGAACGTCGAGCTTCAGCGGATCTGGAGCACCCGCACCCTGACCACCCTGCTGGTCACCCATTCCGTCGACGAGGCGATCTTCCTCGCCGACCGCATCATCGTCATGACCGGCCGCCCCGGACGCATCCTGCGCGAGGTCACCGTGCCCTTCCCGCGCCCGCGCGATCCTTCGGTGCTGCGCACGCCGGAGTTCCACGCGATGGTCGACGAGCTGACGCTGGCGCTCGACCCCGAAGAGGCCGCGCTGTGACACTGCGCGCGCGCCTGCACCGCTACGGCCCGCCCCTGCTGGGCGTTCTGCTCTTCTGCCTTGGATGGCAACTGATCGGGGCCTACCGCCTCGCCGGGCTCACCTGGCCGCCGCTCACGGCGGTGCTTGCGTATCTCGCCGACCCCGCGCACCACCAGCTTCTCGGGCGGGCGGCGCGCACCACCTTCGCCGCCGTGTCCCTGGGCTACCTCACCGGCACCAGCATCGGCCTCGGGCTGGCGCTGCTCACCCGGCTCTTCCGGCCCGCCCGTGCCGGGATCGACCGCCTCGTGGCACTGGTGCATGCCACGCCCGCCATTGCGCTTGCCCCGGTCTTCATGATCCTGATGAGCCGCGAGACCATCCCCGTCGCCATCTCGGCGCTGGCGGTCACCTACCTGATCTACGTCGCGGCCACCTCGGGGCTCGAGGCCACCAAGGCCGCGCATGCCGATCTCTTCCGCACCCTTGGCGCGCGGCCCCTGACGGCCTTCTGGCGGCTCGAACTGCCCTCGGCCCTGCCCGCGCTCGCCTCGGGGCTCAAGCTGGCGGTGCCGGTCTCCTTCATGGGGGCAATCGTCGGCGAATGGTTCGGCGCTTCGCGCGGGCTCGGCCTGCTGATGATCTCGGCGATGCAGAACTTCCAGATCCCGCTGCTCTGGGCCGCCGTTCTGCTGACCACGCTGACCTCGCTGATCCTCTACGGGCTGCTCGGACTCTTCGAGGCGGCCGTGCACCGGAGGTTCCGATGACCCGGCTCTCGCAATTCCTCGGCCGCAACTGGGCGGTGCTCCTGCTGCTCGCGCTCTGGCAGGGCTGGGTCAGCCTCGCCGGTCTCAATTCCATCGTGCTGCCCGCCCCCTGGCCGGTGCTGCGCGATGTGCTGTCCCATCCCGCGCTCTATCTTGCCAATGCCGCGCAGACGCTGGCCACCGCCGCGGCGGGCGTCGCGATCGGCCTCGGGCTCGGCGCGCTGGTCGCCGTGGCGGCCTGGGCCTCGCGGCTGCTGTCGGGAATGCTGACACCGCTCGGGCTGATCTTCTCCTCGGTGCCGGTGGTCGCGCTGATCCCGATCCTGGCGCGACTTCTGGGTTACGACATCTCGACCGTCGTCGCCATCGTCGCGGTCTCGGCCTTCTTCCCGACCTTCGTCTTCGTCGGCGCGGGACTGAACGACCTGCCGCGCGGTGCCGATGACCTCTTCAGCGTGCTCGGCGCCAGCCGTGCGGCGCGGCTGCGCCACCTCGTGCTGCCCGCCACGGTCCCGAACCTGATGATCGCCCTGCGCATCACCGTGCCCGAGGGTGTGCTGGCCGCGATCCTCGCCGAGTTCCTGATGGGCCGCAGCGGCCTTGGCTTCATGTTTCGTGAGGCGGCGAGCCGCTTCGCCATGGAACGCGCGCTCGGCACCTCGCTGGTGGTGACCGTCGCCGCCGTTCTCTGCTTTTCCCTTGCGCACCGGGCCGAACGCGTCGTCAGGACGCGATGGTCGTAAGCGCCGTACAACCCGGAGTGATCCATGATCAACGTACACCAACCCCCCGATCCCTGGCAGCGCACCACCACCGAGCACGGCTTTGCCGCCGATGACGTGATCTCGGCCCTGCAGAAGAGCCTGCGCCGCGGCATGCTGGAAAACGCCATCCTGCTCGGCTGGGAGATGTTCCTCACCAGCCCAGAGATGGAAGAGATGATGTGGTCCCGCCTCTGTGTCATCGCGGTCGAGGATGTCGGCACCGGCAACCCGCAGCTGCCCGTGCTGGTCGAGACGCTCTACCAGCAGCACAAGCGCTACCCCCGCCCCGCCGGCGACCGCTTCCTCTTCGCCGCCCATGCCATCCGCATGATCTCGGGCAGCGAGAAGGAACGCACCTCGGACGACCTGGTGAACTGGGCGCGTCGCTCGGTGGAACTGGGCGAGCGCCTGCCGGAAATTCCCGACGTGGCGCTCGACATGCACACGCTGAAGGGCCAGCAGATGGGCCGGGACTACCGCTTCTTCATGGAAGAGGCCTCGAAGGTGATCCCCGAGAAGGCCGACAAGGACCAGACTTGGAAGAACTGGATCCTCGCGGCGCTGGATGCGGGGAAACTGACGTGACCCCGACGCACAAGGTCTATATCGCCGGGCCCGACGTCTTCTTCCGCAATGCCTCCGAGGTGATGCGGACCAAGGGCGAAATGGCGCTGGAGTACGGTTTTCATCCCTCCACGCTGGCCGAGGACGGCGACGCGCTCGGCGGCGACACCCCCTTCGCCTTCGGCCTGTCGATCGGGCTGGCGAACGAAAAGATGATGGACGAGAGCGATTTCATCATCGCCAATCTGACGCCGTTCCGGGGCATCTCGGCGGATGTCGGCACCGCTTTCGAGGTCGGCTACATGCGCGCGCAGGGCAAGCCCTGCTTTGCCTATTCCAACTCGGCGCGCGACTACTACACACGGCTGACCGAAGATTTCTACGCCGGCGGCCCGTTCGAGGCCGACGGCGAGGTGACCCGCGCCGCCGACGGGCTGATGATCGAGAACCACGGCATGCGCGACAACCTGATGCTCGACACCGCCGTTGACCAGTCAGGCGGGGCCTTCGTCGCCGAGAACGCGGCAAGCGATGACATGCTGGGCGACCTCGAGGCCTTTCGCGGGGTTCTCATCCGGGCGCGGGCGTTTTTCGACGCAAAGGCCTGAGCGCCCGACGTCTTTTCAGAAACTGCACGGGGTCCGCGACGCGGGCCCCGTTGCTTTTCGGCAACGCGGAAAGATGCAGTGACCGCAGAAACGGCGGCACGGCTTCGCGGTCCTTCCTCCTCACAGAAATCGGCAAACGTCTGATACACAAGGCACAATCAAAACGTGCAACATGCCAACCGACCACTCACGCAACCCGATGGGATCATGAAGGGGAGCTCTTTCGAATTGTTGCCAAATTTGAACCAGTCTGTACGCGCATAACGGGTACCATCTTCGTGCATAGGTAGTATTGACGAAAGACACCCCCTAGCTGACGAGCCAAGATCGGACCCAAAGACCCATGCCACAGGCCAAGCCCGATCCATTCGCCCCCCACGCCAAGGAACTCACCCGCAGGACGTTGCTGCTGTCGACGGCCTCTGTCGGCGGGGCTGCACTGCTTGGCGCGGTGGGCGCAGCAGGCGCCTTCGCCGCAGGGGCGGAGACCGAGATACCCGCGCGCTCGCCGTTGGGACTGGCGGCCGACCTGCCGAACCCGCGCGAGGTCCATTCCGTAGCCGGACGCTTCCGGCTCGACCTGACGATGAAGCAATCGCAGATCGAACTGCCCTACGCACAGGCCAAGCTGCGGCTCTACGAGGGCGAGATCCCCGGCCCGACCTTCCGCGTACTGCCCGGCGACGACATGGAGATCACGCTCCACAACGACATGCCGCCGAATGCCGATCCATCCCCGGCGGTGCTCAACACGCCCAACGAGTTCAGCACCACGAACCTGCATTTCCACGGCTTCCACGTCAGCCCCAAGGGCAACTCGGACAACGTCTACCTTCAGATCCACCCCGGCGAGAGCTTCAACTACATCGTGCGACTGCCCGAGGATCACCCGGCGGGCAATTACTGGTACCATCCGCACCGGCACGGCTCGGTGGCGCTGCAGGTGGCCTCCGGCTGCGGCGGCATGATGATCGTCGGCGGCACGCTCGACGAGGTGCCCGAGGTGGCGGCTGCGATCGAGCGGGTCATGGTGTTCCAATGCCCGGTGGTCGATCCCAAGGCCGAGGATCTCGACAGCTACGACACGATCTGGTCGCTGGACGCCGAGCGCTATTGGCTGGTGAACGGCCAGTACCACCCGCGCATCTACATGCGTGCGGGCGAGGTGCAGCACTGGCGGATGCTCAACGCCGGGGATCAGCAGTTCCTGCCGATGACGCTGGACGGCCTCGAACTCCACGAGATCGGTTTCGACGGCAACCCCTACCCCGAGGCGCGCCAGACCGACGAGATCTTCCTCGCCCCCGGCAACCGCATGAACCTGATGGTCAAGGCGCTGGAGCCCGGCAGCTACATGCTGCGCCGTCCGGCCTTCAGCCAGGGCAAGCAGCCGCTCGAAGAGGTGCTGATGGCCGAGGTCATCGTGCTGCCCGCCGACACCAACCGCATTGCGCCCGACGTGAAGATGGGCACCGAGCTGCCCAAGGGGCCGCTGCCGAAGAACAAGGTGCTCACCGACATCCCCGACGACGAGATCGTCCGCACCCGGCAGATCGTGCTCGGCGTCAGCGATGTCGAGGGCATGTTCAAGGACACGGTGTTCACGCTCAACGGCGAGCCCTTCGATCCCAAGCGCGACGATATCGTCGCCAAGCTGGGCGAGGCCGAGGAATGGGAGCTGGTGAACACCACGCCCTTCCCGCACCCGATCCACGTGCACGTGAACCCGATGCAAGTGATCAAGATCAACGGCGAGCCGCTGGCCAATCCGCAATGGCAGGACACCGTCGCGGTGCCCGCCGCGGGCACGGTCACCCTGCGCATGCGCTTCACCGATTTCGACGGGCGGTTCGTCATGCACTGCCACATCCTGCCACACGAAGATCTGGGGATGATGTTCAATGTCGCCATTCAGGCCTGAATTCGCCCTGCTCGCGCTGCTCGCACCCTGCGCAGCCTGGGCAGATGACGCACCCGCCGTGCCCGCCAGCGTCTCGTCCTGCGTGTCGTGCCACTCGGCCGATGGCAACCCGCTTGTGGCGGGCGTGCCGATCCTCGCCGGGCAGCGCGAGGACTACCTGCAGAGCGCGCTGAAATCCTACCGCTCCGGCTACCGCAAGGGTGGCATGGCCGACGTCATGGGCGTCTATGCCAAGGAACTTTCCGACAGCGACATCGAGGAGATCGCAAAATGGTTCGCCGCAAACTGATCGCCGCCCTGCTGGGGCTGACGCTCGCCGGGCCGGTGATGGCCGACGATCTCGTCTACCTGACAAGCGCCGAGGGAGAGGACCGTCTGCTGGCGACCTCGATGAACCGCGATTACTTCCCGCTCGCCTCCTATCTGGAGTACGAGCAGATCCTGACCTTCTGCGGCCCGGCCTCGGTCGCCGCCGTGGCGAACTCGCTGGACATCTCGCGCCCCTCGCCCGACCGGCTCTACCCGTGGACCCTGTTCACCCAGGACACGCTGTTCAACGAGGCAAACCAGAAGCTGAAACCCTATGCCATGGTCGAGCACGAAGGGCTGACGCTGGCCGAGCTCGACACCTTCATCGAGAACCTCGGGATGAAGGCCGACCACCATTTCGCCGACGAGACCTCGGTGGACGCGCTTCGCGAGGCGATCAAGGCCACGCTGTCGGACCGCAACTCGCGCTTCATCGCCAATTACTCGCGCAAGGCGCTGCCGCAGGAGGGTGACGGGCACATCTCTCCGGTCGCCGCCTATGACGAGGCGACCGACAGCGTGCTGATTCTCGACGTGGCCAAGTACAAGTACCCTCCGGTCTGGGTCTCGGTAGAGACGCTGCACGCGGGCATGATGATGACCGACAGCGGCTCGAACCGCTCGCGCGGCTTCGTCGTGGTCTCGGCACCATGAGCCCCGCGCCGCGCTCCCGCCGCGCCGTGCTGAGCGGCGGCGCCAGCCTCGTCGCCATGGCGGCGCTGCCCGGCGGCGCGCTGGCGGCCTCGCTCAACACCGCACGGGACCGGACCATGTTCCGCTCGATCCTCTACGCGCTCGCGGGCCCGGTCGAGGTGGCGCCGCAGCTGCTGGAGAGCGTCACGGCGCTTTTCGAGGCAAAGTTCGGTGCGTCCGCGGTGGACCTGCTCGCGGCCCATGCGGCGCAGGCCGGCGTCGCGCCGCTGCTTGAGCCCCAGGAAGACGCGGACCGCGAAGCGCAGCTGCAATGGCTGACCGAGGCGCTCTTCACCGGCACCGCCGATCCCGAGGACGACAACGCGCGGATGATCAACTACCCCCACGCGCTCGGCTGGAAATCCCTCAGCTTCGGCAAGGCACCGGGGCTCTGTGACGGGCCGGGCTTCGGCTACTGGAATGATGAATGGAGCGCCGCGTGACCGGACCTGCTGACCTCTCCGCCGACATCGTCATCGTCGGCTCGGGCATGGGCGGCGCGCATCTGTCGCGCAGCCTAGCCGAGGCCGGGCGCGACGTGCTGGTGCTCGAGGCCGGCGGGCGCAAGACCCGTGGCGAGTACCTCGCGGATTTCTACGAGAACCCGGTGAAGGGACCGCAGGCGCCCTACCCCAGCCAGGACTTCGCGCCGCATCCCACCGACACCGACTACGACGCCTTCTACGATCAGGCGGGACCGGCGCGCTTCGTCGGGGCCTACCTGCGCATCTACGGCGGCACCAGCTGGCACTGGACCGGCTTTGCCGACCGGCTGCGCCCAGAGGATTTCAAGGCCGCCACGCTCTACGGGCGCGGTGCCGACTGGCCGATCAGCTACGACGACCTGCTGCCCTACTACCGACAAGCCGAGGAACGCTGGGGCGTCGCGGGTGATCCGGCACACACCTGGGGCGCGCCGCGCGCGGCGGATGACCCCTACCCGATGCCGCCGATCCCCGCTTCCTGGATGGACACGCAGATCCAACGGCAGGCACTCGACCAGATGGGCCTGAACGCGGCGATCTTCAGCCATGCCCGCAACTCGGAGGTGCACGACGGCCGCCCGCCCTGCTGCGGCAACAACACCTGCGTGCCGATCTGCCCGATCGCCGCCAAGTACGACGCCTCGGTCGACATGGACAAGGCGGTGGCCGCCGGCGCCCGGATCGAGCTGCAGGCACTGGTCACCCATGTCGCCGTGGGCGAAGACGGCAAGGTCAGCGGCCTCACCATCCGCCGCCCGGACGGCACCACCCAGAGCGTCAGCGCCAATACCTACGTGCTGGCCTGCCATGCCGTCGAGACCCCGCGCCTGCTGCTCAACTCCAAGCAGGAGACCGCGCCCAACGGCGTGGCCAACGGCAATGACCACGTCGGGCGCTACCTGCTTTCGCAGTGGAACGTCGATGTCTGGGGCGAGGTGCGCGACCCTGTCTATCCCTATCGCGGGCCGCAGCAGACCTCGGGCATCACCGAGTACCGTGACGGCGCCTTCCGCAAGGAGTACGCGCCCTTCGGCACCTCCTTCATGAACAATGGCTGGAGCGGCAACGACGACGCCACCAAGCTGTCGAAGGAGCTGATCGCCAAGGGCCTGCGGGGGGCGGCGCTGGTCACCGCGCTGGACAGCCAGATCGGGCGGCACGTGCGGCTCAACTCCTCGGCCGAGACGCTGGGCAGCCCGGACAACCGCATCACCCTCTCCGATCAGTTGGACAGCGCCGGCATCCCCAAGCCGCGCATCGAGTTCACCGTGGACGAGTACACCAACGCCGGGATCAAGGTGGCCACCGATGTCTCGCGCGAGGTGCTGACCCGCATGGGCGCGCCGGAGGTGCACACCAACGATCCCTACCTGTCGAACGCGATCATCGGCGGCACCACCCGCATGGGCACCGACCCGAACACCTCGGTGGTGCGCCCCGACCTGCAGAGCCACCAGCATGACAACCTCTACATCCTTGGAGCCAGCACGCACGTGAGCTGCCCGGTCAACGCCCCCTCGCTCACTATCGCCGCCATGGCAATCCGCCTCGCCGAGCATCTCGGCGCATGAACGGCTTGGGCCTCCTCCTGCTGGTGCCGCTGGTGCTGCTCGGCAATGGGCTGCGCTCGGTCATCGCCTCGACCGTCTTCGTCTCGGAGGGCAGCTTCGCCAGCTTCCTGTCGATCACCGTCGAAGCCACGGCGGCGATCATGGAACTGCTCATGGGGGCGGTTCTGGTGTCGCTTTTGGTCGCGCCCTGGCTGATGCGGCGGATCCCGACAAGGCGCCTTGCAGTCTGGATGTGCCTTCTGTCGGGCGCGGCGGCACTAGGTCTGGCAGCGCTGTTCCGCTTCGCGCCGCCGGTGGACACCCGCGTGGCGCTGGTGGTGTTGCTGTTCCCGATGGCGGGCTTCGGGCTCGCAACTTTGGCGCCGATCTCGCAGGCCTGGACCGGGCTCGGCGGGCCGCGCTGGGACAAGTTCCTGACCGGGGTCTGGTCGGTGGCCATGCCGCTGGCCTTTCTCGTCACCCCGCAGCTCGTCCGCGTCGTCGCGCCCCGGCACGGGCTCGACAGCTTCTTCGCCGGCTTCGCGGTGGTCGTGCTGCTGCTGATCGGCGCGATCCTCCTGCTGCGCCGGCGCGCACCGGAGGAAGCCTCCGACGCCCCGCCCCTGCTGTCCGGCCGCCTTATGCTTGCGGCGCTCATGGCGCTGATCCTCTTCGAAGGGCTGACCTTCCTCACCTCGCTCGAGACCATCCTCTCGCCGCTCGTTCTGCCGCTCACGGCGCTCTTCGCCGCGAGCCTGTGGTACCTGCACCGGGTCTGGCGCGCCGAGCCTGCCGGCACCGCCGCCGAACCCGGCACCCGTCGCCGCATTGCGGGTCTCTTCGCCGCGCTGTTCCTGCTGAACGTGGCGACCACGGGTTTCTTCGACACCGCCTATCTCGTGCGTCACGCCTGTTCGACAACGCTGATCGACGACCGCGCCACGCTGGCGGCGCTGGCGCAGGTGATTGCCGCGACCGGCACCGCCATGGCCCTCGCGCGCTGGAACCTCCACGGAACGCTCATCCTCACGGGGATTGGCATCGCCGCGCTGGGGTTGGTGTCCTATCTCGCCTACCCGGGCCTGCTGGTGCTGAATTTCTATCCCGTGCCAGACAACGCCATCTTCGTCGGATCACGCCTGCTGACCGGCTTCGGCGGCGGCATGGCGACCACGGCTACGATCTTTGCCGTGGGCCGGATCGCAGGCCCCAAGAGTGCAGCGCAGCTTTTCCTCGCCTTCGTGATCATCATCGGTACGGAAATCGGGCTGGAAGGCTTCGAGCTGCTCAGCCAGTTGGTCACCCTGTCGAACGGCAGCACGCTGCCGCCCTATGCGCTGATCTTCGGGATACAGGCGGTGCTTGCCATATGCGCGATGCTGCCGCTGGTCTTTTCCTTCGGTTCGGCATCATCGCCCGCACCTGCCGCGATGAGCGGCACCAAGCAAGCCAAGGGCCTGGGCAGCTGACTGCGCATCCTTGCGCGACGCGGCGCTCGGCTGAGTAAGACAGGGCAGGCTGGCATCGCACCGGCCCGCCCTCAGTCAAGCTCGGCCGCGAGCGCCTCGACAAGCGTCCTGATCCGCTCGAACCTTGCGCTTGGCACGCGCCCGCGCCGGGCGATGCACCAAAGCTCATGGTACCTCGGGTGCGGCAGACGTGCGATCTCGACCCGGTCCGCGAGTGGAAACGCCGTGAGACCGCTGCGCGGAAGCAGCGTGTAACCCACCCCTTCGGCCACGGGCGCAGGTATCTGCCCGATCTGGTTCACGTAGGTGCGCAGCCGCAGCCTGTCCGCCCCGGTGAATGACTCGGGAAAGTTCTGCGCGAAAAGGTCATCGGCATAGCTGTAAACGTCCGGATGGGCGACCAGCCCGAGTGCCTCCAACTCGTCGAACCGCAGCGGGCTGGCAGTCCCCGCCGGGACCACGAGGCAGAGTTCCTCCTGCCCGATGTGCCGCGCGGCGATCCGCGGGTGCTGAGGGTTCTCCGCGATCACGCCGAGATCGAAGCGCCCCTCCAGGATACCGGCGAGGACCCGATCCTGCGGTGCCGCCTCGACGTGGATCGAAAGGCCAGGCGACTGCCGCATGAGCGCGATGGCGTGCGGATAGAAGAGCATGGCAAAACTGCCCGAACAGGCGACACGCAGCTCTCCGACCTCCGGGTCGTCGCGCCCGATTGCCTCCCGAAGCGCGCGCTCCTCGGCGCGGCGCGACAGGCCGAGATCACGCACGGCCTCCCCCGCCGCAGTCAGGGTAAAGCCCTTGCCTTCCTGCGAAATCAGCGCCTCCCCGAGCTGCGCTTCGAGCTTGCGCAGGTGCTGCGAGACGCCGGGCTGCGTCATGTTCAGCCGGGCGGCGGCCCGGGTGAAATGTCCCTCTTCGGCAAGCACGGTGAAGGTTTCGATCCAGGTCGCATTGAGCATAAATCATAACGCATCATTTGAATCATCATGAGATATGATAATTTCACATGCAGGGAGCACCTGTCTACATATCGCCCATCCTCAACAGACAGGAGAGCGACATGAAACCGCCCCCCCGCACCTTCTCGCACATCGGCCTTTCCGTGCCCGATCTCGACGCCGCCGTGAAATTCTACGCCGAGGTTCTTGGCTTCTACGTGCTCATGCCCCCGAGCGAGGTCGTGGAGGATGACAGCGCGATCGGCGTGATGTGCACCGATGTCTTCGGCTCCGGCTGGGAGCGACTGCGGATCGCGCATCTTTCCACCGGCGACGGCATCGGTGTCGAGCTCTTCGAATTCGCCGGGAACCACGCCCCGGAGGACAACTTCGCCTTCCGCCGCCACGGGACATTCCATTTCGCGATCCAGGACCCGGACATCGAGGGGCTGCTGGAAAAGATCGTCGCCGCGGGCGGCAAGCAGCGGATGCCGGTGCGCGCCTATTTCCCGGGTGAGAAACCCTACCGCATGGTCTACGTCGAGGACCCCTTCGGCAACGTCTTCGAGCTTTACAGCCACAGCTACGAGCTGACCTATTCGGCAGGGGCCTATTCCTGACCGGTAGGGTCCCGGTTGCCCCCGACCGGGACCCTACACTCTCCAGGCAGTCCTACCTGTCGCTCGCTCCACCTGCGTTTGTCCCCCGCGGTAGAGTTTTACCTAACGGAATTTTCCCGACTGAGTTACCATGAGCTGATTACTTAAAGTCATTAGCAACCGAAGGAAGAAATTCATGGAAGGGATTGCAGCTTTGATCGTCCAGGCCATTGCCGGCATGGTTGGCGGCGGCGTGGCCGGGCAGGTGGTGAAGTCCGTCGGCATGGCGGTCCTGCCGAAGCTCCTGTCCGGAGCGGTCGGGGGCATCCTCGGCGGCTCGGCTATCGGCGCACTTCTCGGGGGCGGTGATCCGACAGCGGCGGCCGATGCGGCCACGGCGGCTGGCGGACTCGATATCGGCGCCCTGATCGGGCAGTTGCTTGGCGGAGCCGCCGGCGGCGGCGTGCTGACCGCCATCGTCGGCCAGTTCCTCGGCAAGAAATGATCCCGCCGCAGAGGGCTCGCCACTCCGCGAAAAGCGTCACTGCTGCACGATCTCGGGCTTCAGGGAAAAGGAGATCATCAGCACGTCCTTGCGAGCCTGCTCGTCGATGTCGTGCGCTTCGAGCGTGGCCATGATGTCGTCCATGGCGGCAAGGTATTCGGCTGCGCTGATGTTCATGCCGCGGTGTGCCTCGACCATGCTGCGTCCGGTATAGGTCTCCGGCCCGCCACTCCCGGCCCCGAAGAAATCGCATAGATGCGCCTTGGCCGTCGCGAGTCGCTCCGGCATCTCGAGGTACGGCAGAAACCGGGCCTGGATCACCGGGTTCTTCAGGTGCGCCTCGATGACGTCGTCCACCAGAGCCGTGACGCCGGACTTTCCGCCGAGCCGGTCGTAGAGTGAGCGTTCCATGTTTCCCTCCCGTCGTTGTGTATGGGTCGCCGCCGGCTCCTCGTCTGTGGCCCGCCGAATTCTGAGGCAGGCGCACCGCAGGGCGCGCCTGCACCACCGCTCATTGCGCGGCTTCGGTCACCCGCTGCGGCTGGATGTTGTGATTGACCCGGAAGAGGTTCGCCGGGTCATAGCGGGCCTTGATCTCGCGCAGCCGCTCGAGGTTGCCGCCATAGGCCTCGGCAAGACGATCGGCCTCGTCCTCCGGCATAAAGTTGACGTAGACGCTGGGGGCCGCCTCTGCCGCCGTTGCCTCGAAGAGGTCCCGCGCCCAGCCAATGCAGGCCGCGTCCTTCGCCGGATCGTCCCACCGCGTGTGAACGTTCATGGTGAAATGGCTGTCTCGCTGCGGGAAGGCTGTCGCATCCGAGGCGACGCGGGCCATAGCGCCACCGACATGCGCGATGAACACCTCGCACTGCGGGTCCGGCAGCTGCCCGATCGCATCGAGTATGGCGCCGATGGTGCCTCCCCCTAGGGTCAGGAAGTCTCGGCTCTTCCAGTAGTTGCGCGCGCCCGGCGCGAGCAGCGGATCGAAGGCCGCCTGCCAGCCGGCGAAAGGGTGCGGTCCGATCACGTCGACGATGGGCGAGCCAAGCGCCCGCAACTCGCGCATCGCCGCCTCGCCCTCGGCCATGTCACCGGCGTAACAGGCGGCAAAGATCAGCACCTCGCGGCCATGCCACTCTTCGGGGAGGAAAGGCAGCGGCGGCGCCTTGCGCAGCACCGACCAGATGGTCAGCTCGTCCGGGGCCGTATCACAGAGCGCGCGGAACTTCGGCAGCAGTTCGGCGGCCTCGGCGAAGGGATGCACGATGAGCCCTGACAGCACCTCGGGGCCGACCGGATGCAGGCGGAATTCGAAGGAGGCCACAACACCGAAGTTGCCGCCCCCACCGCGGATCGCCCAGAAAAGGTCAGGGTTCTCGGTTTCCGACACATGCACGATGGTGCCGTCCGCAATGACGATCTCGGCCGAGAGCAGATTGTCGATGGTCATGCCGTATTTGCGGGTGATCCAGCCGAAGCCGCCGCCCAGCGTCAGCCCGGATATGCCGGTGGTCGAATTGACCCCCAGCGGTACGGCCAGCCCGTGCACCTGGGTCTCACTGTCGATATCGCCAAGCGTGGCACCGGGTTCGACCCGCGCCGTGCGGGCCGCCGGATCGACATGCACCGAGCGCATCTGCGACAGGTCCAGCATCAGCGCGCCCTCCTCGACCGCCAGCCCGGCGATCTGGTGCCCGCCTGCGCGCACCGACATGCGCAGACCGTGGTCCCGGGCAAAATTCACCGCGGCGCGGATATCACCGGTGCCCATCGCCCGGATCACCAGCGCCGGCTTGCGGTCGACCATACCGTTCCAGATCGCCCGCGCCTCTTCGAACCCGTCCTCGCCGTCGGAAAGGACAGCGCCGCGCAGCGCCGCGTCAAGTTCCGCCCGCGCCTCCGGCGAGACCTTCTGCCTGGTGCCGTCCAGGCCGTTCACCTCGATTCCGTTGGTCATGGTTTCCTCCGCTGGTTGCGGGGCGGCGGCACCGGCCGGGCGCCCCTTTGCTGAACCGACATGCCGTGCGGTTCATGGCGCAAGAGGATGCGACTAGGACGGATTTGAAACCAGTGTCGAAACTGGACCAGCCAGTCCAGAGTCTGGACCAGATACAAACAATGGAATGTGGGCTATAATGCGGCCTGCAAACCAGGGGAGCGGATATGTCAAATGCCAGCTACTTCCAGTTCTGCCCGGTGGCCATGGCCGCCGAAATTCTCTGTACACGCTGGACGATGGTGCTTGTCCGGGAACTCGTCGCCGGGTCCACGCGGTTCAACGACCTGCGTCGCGGCGTGCCGCGCATGTCGCGTTCGCTGCTGGCGCAGCGGCTGCGCGAACTGGAGGCCGCGGGCATCGTCGAGCGGCACCCGGTCGCCGGCACGCAACACGTGGACTACCTGCTCACGCCGGCCGGCGCGGACCTGCTGTCGATTGTCGAGGCCTTCGGTATCTGGGGGCAGAAATGGGTGAAATCCGAGCCCTCGCTCGAACGGCTCGATGTCTCGCTGCTGATGTGGGACATGCGGCGCAATCTCGACCCCAGCCCGCTGCCGCCCCGGCGCACGGTCCTGAATTTTCAATTCACCGACGTGCCCCAGTCGAAACGGTCTTGGTGGCTCATCGTCGAGCCGAACGGTGCGGTCGACCTCTGCCTCGTCGACCCCGGCTTCGAGGTCGATCTCCTGGTGACCACCGACCTGCGGACGATGACCGAGGTCTGGATGGGCCTGACAACCACTGCCAAAGCCGCGGATAAGTTCGAGATGGATGGCTGCCGCGACGTGGCTTCGACAATTCAGAAATGGCTCGGCCTGAGCCCCTTCGCCGCCCAGAAGAAGCTGGTCAGCTGAGAACGCGCATCTTCTGCCGTACCGGCGCGCTTGGACACCAATGCGCCCGGCCCCATTTAGGAGCCGGGCGTCGTCCGGTCTGGGCGGGATCGGCAGGTCACGCCGGTTCGGCAACCCCCTCCGGCACCGCCGCACCCGTCATGTAGGCCACCGCATCGGACATCGTGTGCTCCTTGGGGTCGATCACGCAGAGCCGCTTGCCGAGGCGGTGGATGTGCACCCGGTCGGCGACCTCGAACACATGCGGCATGTTGTGCGAGATCAGGATGATCGGAATGCCCCGCGCCCGTACCTCCTGGATAAGGTCGAGCACCCGGCGGCTTTCCTTCACGCCCAGCGCCGCGGTCGGCTCGTCGAGGATCACCACCCGCGAGCCGAAGGCCGCCGCCCGCGCCACCGCCACGCCCTGCCGCTGGCCGCCCGAGAGCGTCTCCACCGGCTGGTTGATGTTCTGGATGGTCATCAGCCCCAGCTCCGAGAGCTTCTGGCGCGAGAATTCCTCCATCCGCTTGCGGTCGAGCTTGCGGAAGAATTGCCCCATGAAACCGGACATGCGCAGTTCGCGCCCCATGAACATATTGTCGGCGATCGACAGCGCCGGGGACATGGCGAGGGTCTGGTAGACGGTTTCGATCCCCTCGCCCCGCGCGTCGTTGGGCGAGGCGAAGCTGACCGGCTTGCCTTCGAGGAAGATCTCCCCCGCGTTGGGCTGGATGGCGCCGGAGAGCGCCTTGATCAGCGTCGACTTGCCCGCCCCGTTGTCGCCGATCACCGCGAGGATCTCGCCAGGTCTCAAGTCGAAGTCGCAATGATCGAGGGCGGTCACCTTGCCGTAGCGTTTGACGAGGCCGCGGGCTTCGAGAACGGGGCTGTCATGCGTGTCCCTGCTCATGCTGTCACCTTTCTGATCCATTGGTCCACGGTCACGGCGGCGATGATCAGCACACCGATGAGGAGATACGTCCATTGCGGGTCGGCCCCGGCCATTCGCAGGCCGAGTTCGAAGACGCCGACGATCAGCGCCCCGAAGAAGGCCCCGAGGATCGAGCCGCGGCCGCCGAAGAGCGATATGCCCCCGATAACCACCGCGGTGATCGCCTGGATATTGCCGATGACGCCGGTGGTCGCCGAGGGCGAGACCGAGCCGAAGCGACCGATCATCACCCATCCCGCGAGACCGCAGATGAAGCCCACCAGCATGTAGACCGACATGATGGTCTTGTGCCGGTCAACCCCTGCCAACTGCGCGGCTTCGGGGTCATCGCCCACCGCGTAGACGTGGCGCCCCCAGGCGGTGGAGCGCAGCACATAGGCCAGCACGAGCACCAGCACCAGCATGAGCACCACGCCGAGGGTGAAGACCGCGCCGCCGACGTTGAACTTGGTGCCAAGGAACTGCAGGAACGGGGCCTGCGCCTCGATGTCCTGGGCTCGGATCGTTTCGTTGGCGGAATAGAGGTAGTTCACCGCCAGCACGATCTGCCACATGCCCAGCGTGACGATGAAGGGCGGCAGTTTCACCTTACTCACCAGCCAACCGTTGATTGCGCCGATGGCGGTACCGAAGGCCAGACCGATTGGTACGGCGAGCACCGCGGGCACACCGTAGCGGAAGGTCACCTGCCCCATGATCACCGAGCAGAGCACCGCCACCGCCCCGACCGACAGGTCGATCCCGGCGGTCAGGATGATCAGCGCCTGCGCGGCGGCGAGCACCCCGACGATCTGCACCTGCTGCAGGATCAGCGTGAGCGCGAAGGGCGAGAAGAATTTCGAGCCGAGGACCAGCCCGAAGACCACGCAGGCGGCCAGCAGCACGATCAGCGGCACAATAGCCGGGGTGGTGTGCAAAAGTTCATGGAAGCGTCCCCAGAGCCCCTTTCCCGTGTCTTCGAACTCGGCGAACTTCTCTTCGCTCCGGGTTCGGACAACGTCTTCGTACCTGTCCGCTTCGGCCATCTCGCGCCCTCCTCTCGCGTGCGCGGGCGATGGCCCCTCACCGGCCTTGGCCCGCAGGTTGCGGTAATCTGGAATGGGCCCGCCCCGTCAGGCGGGACGGGCCCCGGCTGCCGGGCTCAGCCCCAGCAGAGGTTCGTGCCTTCCTCGACCGAGATCGACTCGACACCCTCGACGGACTGGTCGGTCACCAGCTTCACGCCGGTGTCGAAGAAGTTCTTGCCCTCGGTCGCCTCGGGCTTGGAGCCGTCCTTGGCAAAGGCAGCGATCGCCTCGATGCCCTTGGACGCCATGAGCAGCGGGTACTGCTGAGAGGTCGCGCCGATCACCCCGTCGGCGATGTTCTGCACCCCGGGGCAGCCACCGTCGACCGAGACGATGAGCACGTCGTTCTCGCGGCCGATGGCCTTCAGCGCCTCATAGGCACCGGCGGCGGCAGGCTCGTTGATCGTGTAGACCACATTGATCATCGGATCGGTGGCGAGCAGGTTCTCCATTGCCTTGCGGCCGCCCTCCTCGTTGCCCTGCGTGACGTCGTGGCCGACGATGCGGCTGTCGTCCTCGTCGCCCCATTTGTTCGGGTCGGCGAGATCGATGCCGAAGCCCTGCATGAAGCCCTGATCGCGCAGCACGCCGACGGTCGGCTGGCTGACATCGAGATCGAGGAAGGCCACCCGCGCATCCGCCGCCGCATCGCCGAGCTTGGCCGCGGCCCATTGGCCGATCAGTTCTCCGGCAAGGAAGTTGTCGGTGGCAAAGGTCATGTCGGCGGCGTCGATCGGATCGAGCGGCGTGTCGAGCGCGATCACCAGGATCCCCGCATCGCGCGCCTGCTGCACCGAGGGCACGATCGCCGATGTGCTCGACGCGGTGATCAGGATGCCGTCCGCCCCGTTGGCGATGCAGGTCTCGATCGCGGCCACCTGGCTCTCGTTGTCGCCGTCGACCTTGCCGGCATAGGAGTTGAGCGTCATGCCCAGTTCTTCGGCCTTGGCCGCGGCGCCTTCGCGCATCTTCACGAAGAACGGGTTGGTGTCCGTCTTGGTGATCAGGCAGGCGCTGCCGCCGTCCTGCGCGTGGGCGCCGAGGGTCGATGCGAGCAGCGCAACCGCGCTGACGGAAATCAGCTTCTTCATGGGGTCTCCTCCTCCCTATCGTGTCATGGGGTCGCCTCGCCGGGCGCCCCGTGAAACCTCCGTCCTCCAACGGATTGCCCACTGTGATACTGGCGATTCCGACCTTACGTCAATAAATAAATAAAATTGATTTATTAACTGGAGCAGGTACTCTGTGGCACGTCGGTACGGGGGAGACGACATGGATATCCGGGAGGCCGGACAGGAGATCAGGAAGCTCAGCGACGGCGCCAACCTGCTTGGCGTGCGGGCACACAACGAGCGGCTGATCCTGTCGATGATCCAGCGCCACGGCGCGCTTCCCGGCAGCGACATCGCCAAGCACACCGGGCTCTCCGCCCAGACCGTCTCCAACATCCTGCGCAAGCTCGAAGCAGAGGAGTTCCTGCTGCGCCGCGAGCCGCAGCGCGGCCGGGTCGGCAAGCCTTCGGTGCCGATGGCGCTGAACCCAGACGCGGCGCTCTCTTATGGATTGAAGATCGGCCGGCGCTCGGCGGACCTCGTGGTGATGAACCTGATGGGCGAGGTTCTGGGCTCGTCGCAGTCCACATACCCCTATCCCATGCCAGCCGAGATATTTGCCTATCTCGAAGGTGGCATGGAGGACCTTGCCCGGGGGCTTTCGACCTACCAGCGCGAGCGGCTCTGCGGCATCGGCATCGCCGCGCCCTCGGAAATCTGGAGCTGGACCGAGGTGTTGGGCGCGCCCATCGACTTCAGCATCTGGGCGCAGATCGACGTGCAGCAGGAGGTGGCGAGGATCAGCGATTTGCCGCTCTTTACCGAGAACGACGGCACCGCCGCCTGCCGCGCCGAACATGTCTTCGGCCGGGGCCGCGAGTTCTCCGATTACGCATATTTCTTCATCGGCTCCTTCATCGGCGGCGGGGTCGTGCTGAACTCCAGCGTCACCGTCGGCGCACAGAACAACGCCGGCGCCTTCGGCTCGCTGCGCGTGCCCGCGCCCGGAGGCGGCGAGCTGCCACTGATCGACGCCGCCTCGCTGCACCCGCTGGAGGCGGCCATCGCGGCGGACGGGCTGAACACCATGGCGCTCTGGACCCAGCCGCAGGACTGGAGTGCCTTCGAGCGGCAGATCGGCCCCTGGGTCGAACGAACCGGCGAGGCGCTGGCCCATGCGATCCGCTCGATCGGCTCGGTGCTTGATTTCGAAGTCGCTCTGATCGACGGGGCCATGCCCGCCGAGGTGCGGGCGCGGGTGGTTGCCCACACCCGCGAGGCGCTCGACCGGCTGGACACCCGGGGGATGCTGCCCCCCCGTCCGGAGGAAGCCCGGGTCGGAGCCAATGCCCGGGCGCTCGGCGCCGGATGCGCACCGATCTACGCGCAGTATTTCTTCCAGTAGACAGACTCCGGGGCGGCAGTCTTCAGGCCGGGGCTCCGGCAGGGCTACGGTTGTCACTCCGCCTTTGCTTCGGCCCGAACTCGCGACACCTCTGCGACGGCACCACTCGTACCGCGTGCCCGCCTCTCCGCATCCGGCTCCACTCCGCCAACCGACCCCGTGATACACAAGGCGGCAATCAGATAGGCCCAGCCCCCGACAACAGGCTTCCCCCGGTCCCCCAGCATCAGCCTCCCTTGGCCGGAGCCTCTGACGAGCACTTCAAGACTGTCGAAAGTCCCGCGGTGAACCTGCACTCCCCTGGAATATTCAGCTGAGGAGAAGGGATCGGTCATCCGCCCGCCGTCCTCGAAGTGCCCGGTTTCGTTGTTGCGCATCAGGGTCAGCGCATATCAACCCGCACTGCTCTGTTGAGCATCAAACCAACGCCCTCATCGGGGGAAGCGAGCACCTCCCCGCTTGCGCAAGCAAGCTGTCGTCGACCCCGGTCGCCTCACAGGCGGCGCGGAAAAAATTCTCCACCGCCGCCTCCAGGGCACCTGCCCGATGAGCTTCCACAGCGGCGCATGGGCCTCGATGCCCAGGTGCTGCCTGACCCCAGCGAAGAGCAAGATCCGCAACGCGCTGCCGGCGCAGTCGTCGTAGACCCCGAGCTAGACCGGCCCGGCGTTGATCTTGATGGTGTTCCTACAGGAGAGCGCCGGGCCCTGTCGGTAGTATTCCGCCAGATCGACGAGCAGTTCGCACCGCAGTGCGCCTAAGGAATAACTGTTGTTGTGTCATGCGGGATCGACCCAGGCGCAATGCATCGCGAAAAAGCGGTTCACCACGGCAAAGCCTCTCGCCTCGTCGACCGGCAGGACACCGAATGCCACGAGTATGACCCGAAACTGCGGCGGCATCGCGTGGCGATCGCTTCGGCGCAGCTCCCTCGCTCACCATCCGGCTGAGGGTGAGGCCGGCAGATACTTCCGGATGCCGTGGAAGAAGAGGTCGATCTCCAGCGCCAGGCCCACTTCGAAATCGTTCAGCTCGGGTCCGCTCCAGCGGTGTTCTTCGAGGCGGGCAAGGAAGTCCCGACGAGTCCGCTCGTCGCGCGGCTCCAGCGGCAAGGTCTCGGCGGCGCGCAGCAGGTCGATCCGCTTGTGGACCTCGCGCATGCCGGAGAAGGCTTCCATCATCAACCGCGTCAGGCGCGGCTCCTTCTGCCAGGACTGGCCGGCAAAGACCTCCTGGACGACACGGTTGCCGGCGCCCAGGCAATCATAGGCAACGCAGCCGGGAAAGCCTTCCTGCGTCAGCCGGTCGTGGATCGTGCAGCTGTGTCCCGAGAGGTTCCGGCAAGGCTCGCCGGGGTTCTTGTCGAAGGCGAAATCCTTGCCCTTGTCGAAGGCCAGCGCGAGGCAGCACAGCGCCGCGCATTTCGAACAATCGGTCTTTAGGTGATCGGTCGTGATGGGATCGGTCTGGGGCATTGTGGCTATCGGTCCACCCAAGAAGAGATTAGCTGTGGCCCTATCACGCGAAATGCCTCCCGAATGCAAGCAACGGCCCGCTTGCTGTCTCCGCAGCCCTGCCGGGTGACCGGCCCGGCCGAGCTGCACCGTCGTCGATCCACGCACACGGCCAACCGTCGGCGTCGGAGATTTTCGCGACGCGACCCGGCCCGCTACAGCGCCTGCCGCACCTCGCGGCGCGGCGCAGGAAGACGTTCTCGAGCAACTGGCATTTGACCTCGATCACCAAGCGCCACCGGTGTGTCTGCTATCCTTGATGAAACGGGTACGGAGCGCCAACGGCCATCATGACAGATATCGATCTCCTGCTGCGCCTCGGGCTGGCGCTGGCAATCGGCCTTCTGGTCGGGCTTGAACGGGGCTGGCACGGGCGGGCGGAACGCGAGGGCGCACGCGTCGCGGGCTTTCGGACCTTCGCGCTGGTCGGACTTCTGGGCGGCATTTCCGGGGCGCTGGTCCCGGTGGCCGGGGCCAGCGCCGTTGTGGCGGTCCTGCTGGCCCTCAGCGCCCTGTTCGCACTCGGCTACTGGAGCACCCTGCGCGCCGACGGCGACGTCGGGCTGACCACCGAGATCGCACTTGTGCTGGTCTACGTGCTGGGCGTTTCGGCGGTGCTGGGCGAGATCGCACCGACCGCCGCCGCCGGCGTCGTCTGCGCGCTGCTGCTGTCGATGAAATCCCGGCTGCACGGCTGGATCGCCCGCATGGACAGCGGCGAACTTTCAGCCCTCCTCATGCTCGCACTGATTTCCGTGGTTGGCCTGCCGTTAATGCCGGACCAGGGTTACGGCCCGGGAGGCGTGCTCAACCCCTACGAGCTGTGGTGGGCAGTGGTTGTCGTCGCCGGACTGTCCTTCCTGGGCTACGTGGCGATCCGGCTCGGCGGCGCCAATCTCGGGATGCTGCTGACCGGTCTTGCCGGCGGGCTCGCCTCCTCGACCTCGACGACACTGGCGCTGGCGCGCATGGTGCGCAGCCAGCCGACCCTTGCACCGATGGCGGCCGCGGGGATCGTGGTGGCCGGATCGGTGGCCTTCCTGCGGGTGCTCTTCCTGGCGGCAATGTTCCAGCCGCTGTTGCTGCGGCAACTTGCGCTACCGGTGGGGATCATGGCGGGGGTCGGCTTCCTCGGCGCAACCGGACTCACCCTCCTTGCGGGCAGGCGCGGAGAGGACGGCAGGCCCGGCGGCGTCGAGGGCATCGGCAACCCGCTCGAGCTTGGAACGGCGCTCGGCTTCGGTGCGGTGCTGGCGGTTGTTCTGCTGGGGGTGCACTACCTGCGGCTCTGGCTCGGGGTCGAGGGCGTCTACGCCGCGGCGGCGCTCTCGGGTGTCACCGACGTCGACGCGCTGACCATCTCGGTGTCCCGGCTGGTCGGCACGGAGCTTTCAGCCTTCCACGGATCGGTGGCGGTCGTCATCGCCGTGTCGGTGAATTCGGCGGTGAAGGGCGCGATTAGCCTCGTCGCGGGCAACCGCCGTCTGGGTCTGCGGGTGCTGCCGGTCTACGCCGCGGCGATCCTGTGCGGGGCCGCCGCTCTGGCGCTCTCGGCGCAGGCGGGCGGTACGCTGCCCTAGGCCCCACCCCGCGTCCTGCGCCACCGCAGCCGCAGCCGCTTTTCCAACTCAAGCGCCGCGAGAAAGACGATGCCCACCACCACCGCCAGTATCCCGTCGCCAAGCGACAGCGGCTCGGTCCCGAAGATTGCCCCGAGCGCGGGAATGTAGGTGATCGCGACCTGCGCGAGGGTTACCGTCAGGACGCAGGCCCAGATGATCGGTGTTCCGCGCGCGGCCTTGAGGGTCAGCGAGGTGCCGTGGATGTTGCGGATGAAGAAGAGGTGGAAGATCTCGAGGATCACCATGGTGTTCATCCCCAGCGTCTGGGCGTAGGCGACGGAGTGCCCCCGCGCGATGGCCAGGAAGTACATGCCGAAGACCACTGCGAGAAACAGCATCGACACCAGCGCGATGTGCCAGACGAGCGTGCCACTGAGCAGAGGTTCCCGTCGCGGGCGGGGCGGCTGCCGCATGGTGCCCGGCTCGGTCGGCTCGAAGGCGAGCGCCAGCCCCAGCGTGCCGGCGGTGATCAGGTTGACCCAGAGGATCTGCACCGGTGTGATCGGCAGCGCCATGCCCGCAAAGAGCGCGACGACCACGGTCATGGCCTCGCCGGTGCTGGTCGGCAGGGTCCAGCTGATCACCTTCTTGATGTTGTCGTAGACCGTGCGGCCCTCGCGCACGGCAGCCACGATCGAGGCGAAGTTGTCATCGGCGAGGACCACGGCGGCAGCCTCCTTGGCCGCCTCGCTTCCGCCCTGCCCCATGGCGATGCCCGCGTCCGCGCGCTTCAGTGCGGGGGCGTCGTTGACCCCGTCGCCGGTCATGGCGACGGTCAGCCCCTGCGATTGCAGCGCGGTGACCAGGCGAAGCTTGTGGGCGGGCGAGGTGCGCGCGAAAATGTCGGTCTCGATGACGGCCCGCGACAGGGCGGCGTCCTCCATCGCCTCCAGCTCGGCGCCGGTGAGAACGCGCTCCACGTTCTGCAGCCCGATCTGCCGGGCAATGGCGCGGGCGGTGGCGGCATGGTCCCCGGTGATCATCTTCACGCGAATGCCGGCACGCCGGCATTCGGCGACGGCCGCAATCGCCTCGGGGCGCGGCGGGTCGATCAGGCCGACGAGGCCGATCAGGGTAAGCTCGCCCTCGAGGTCGGAGGTGTTCAGGACGGTCCGGTCCGGCGGCATCTCGCGCCGGGCGACCGCCAGCACCCGTTGGCCCTCGGCCGCAAGGGTGTCGATCATCTCGTGCCAGTAGGCGCTGTCGAGGGGCTGATCGCCGGCACCCGGGACGCCTTGCGTCCGGCACAGCGCCAGCACCGCCTCGGGCGCCCCCTTCACGTGAACGGCGGCATGTCCCTCGTGGTCGTGGTGCAGCGTGGCCATGTAGCGATGCGCCGCATCGAAGGGAATGGCATCTGTCCGGCTCCAGCGGCGATAGGGGGCCGGACCCTCTTCGCTGATCTTGCCGGCCAGCGCCATCAGCGCGCCTTCCATCGGATCGCCCTCGACGCGCCATGTGGCCTCGTGCTCGTGCAGCGAGGCGTCGTTGCAGAGCGCGGCCGCGAGAGCGAAATCTCGCAGCACAGGATCTTCCGGCGGGCGCACGTCGGCACCGTCACGGCGAATGAGCCCCTCCGGGGCGTAGCCGTCGCCATCGATGTCGTAGACCCGCCCGCAGGCCACCAGGTTGACCACATTCATCGCATTGAGAGTCAGCGTGCCTGTCTTGTCCGAGCAGATCACCGAGACCGAGCCGAGCGTCTCGATGGCCGGTAGCTGGCGCACGATGGCATTGCGCCGCGCCATGGTGCGGACCCCGACGGCCAGAGTGATGGTCAGCACGGCGGGAAGTCCCTCGGGAATAGCCGCGACCGAGAGGCCGACGATGGCCATGAAGAGGTCGGCAAAGGGCTGCTGCCGGACGAACGTGCCATAGGCCATCAGGGCCACCGCGACGAGCAGGATAACGGCGGTGAGCCATCGGGCGAAACGGTCCATCTGGCTTAGCAGCGGTGTCCTCACGGCCTCGACCCGCGAGAGCATTCCGCTGATCTGGCCGATCTGTGTCGACAGTCCGGTGGCGACGACAACGCCCCGCCCGGTTCCGGCGGCCACCAGCGTGCCGGAGTAGAGCATCGGGCTGCGGTCCCCGAGCGCACTGCCCGCCGCGACCGGCGCGATACCCTTCTCGACGGGAACGGATTCACCTGTGAGCGCGGCCTCCTCGAGCCTCAGCGCATGGGCCTCGATCAGCCTAAGGTCGGCGGGCACGCGTCCGCCCGGTTCGACGCAGACGATGTCCCCGGGCACCAGCGCCGCGACATCGAGGCTCTGCCGCTGCCCGTCCCGCAACACCGTCGCCTGCGGCGCCAGCATGTCGCGGATCGCGGCCATGGCGTCCTCGGCGCGGCCCTCCTGCACGAAGCCTATGACGGCATTGATCAGCACGACCGCAAGAATGACGCCGGTATCCACCCAGTGCTGAAGCGCGGCGGTGACCAGGGCGGAACCGATCAGCACGTAGATCAGCACGTTGTTGAACTGCTTCAGAAAGCGCAGGATCGGCTGCTGCTTCGGCGCGCTGGGGAGCCGGTTGGCGCCGTGCAAAGATCGCCGCCGCCCCGCCTCGGCCGTGCTCAGTCCGGCCGGAGATGTGCCATGCTGAGCCAGCGCCACGTCAGGCGGCAACGCGTGAAGCGGGAGTCTGTGGTCGGCTGAGGGCTCGGGTGACTGCATGGTCCGATCCTTCCGGAGGAGAGGCCGCACGGCAACGGAAACCGCGCGCTCGCGCCCGCGGCGCGGGCCGAGTGTCGCCCGGGCGGCGCGACTTGGCACCCGCGGATCGCCGCTTGCGAAGAAGAGTCGCAGCCACCCGTTGGCAAGGCGTGCAGGAGCGCTTCGGCAGCGTCGCAAGCCTCGTCCGACAACGCAGTGGCCATCTTCCCGGCCCGAATGACGCGATTCTGCTCAATAATTAATCAGAATTGAAAAGAATCATCTATTGTAGACAATCTTCAATCAGAAGCACTTCCGCACTACGGACTTATGATTGTAGACAATCTACATCATCGACTCACTGAAAGACCCCCTGATGACCGGCATGATCAAACGAGAAACGATGGGGGCCCAGTTGGGCAGCCTGCTGCGCGGCGCGATCCTCTCGGGCGAATTCGAGCCGGGCGAAACCGTGACCGAGACCGCGCTCGCCGTCCGTTTTGGCGTGAGCCGCGGTCCGATGCGCGAAGCGATGCGGCACCTCATGGACGAGGGTCTTCTGGTGACGGTCCCCTATACCGGAACCCGCGTCCTGCAGCTGACCTCGGCAGACATCGACGACATTTACTCCATGCGGATCTGCCTCGAGGTTTTCGCCTTCGAGCAGATCTGGGAGCGGCGCGACGACACCTTCCGAGAGGCGCTTATGGCGCGACACGCCGCGCTCACCGAGGCCATCGACGCCGGGGACGACATTCGCTCCATAGACGCCGAACTCGACCTGCACGGTCTCGCCTATGAGACCTGCGGCAACGGCATCCTGCTGTCGAGCTGGAGCGGCATCCGCGCCCGCCTGCAGCTCTACTGGGCGGCACATCACCGCGCCCATGGCATCACCGGACCCAAACGGGAAAGCCACGACGACTACGTCCGCCTCGCGCTGGGAGACAGCTGCGAGCGGATGAAGGAAGAGATCCGCGACCACATGCGCCGCGGACTCGGCAAGACCATGGCCTTCGTTTCCTCTGTCGAGGCGGAGAAGGCCGGTTCCAACAGGAGAAAGAAATGAAAAGACGTTCCCTCATTCTCGCCGCCACGGCCGCGCTGGTGCTTGCGCCGATGGCGCACGCCCAGGACGGCGGCACCATGGCGCAGATCAAGGAGACGGGCGAGCTGCGCATCGGCGTCGCCTCGGCGGAGCCGTGGTTCTACAAGGACCCGATGTCCGAGCAATGGACCGGTGTCGGCGTGGCGATGGGCAAGCGCATGGCGGATGAGCTTGGCGTGAATCTGGTGCCGGTGGAAACCTCCTGGGCCAATGCCGTGGCCGGCCTGCAGGCCAACCAGTTCGACATCATGTTCGTGCTCGACCCCACCGAAGAACGCAAGAAGGCGCTCGCCTTCCCGGACAACCCGCTGTTCTACTATGCCATGGGCGCGCTGGTGAAAGAGGGCTCCGAGGCGAAGACCTGGGACGAGCTCGACACGCCCGAGACCCGCATCGGCGTCACGCTCGGCACCTCGCTCGACCGCAACGTGACCGAGATGATGACAGAAGCGCAGATCAACCGCTTCTCGTCCAACGACGAGGCCATCGCCGCCTTTGCGGCGGGCCGCATCGACGCGGTGGTGCAGTTCCACCCGGCGCTCGTCGTGCAGTACTCGCGCCTGAAGATGGGCGAGGTGCTGCTGCCCGAACCGGTCAACCCGGTCGCGACCTCGGCGGGCATGCGCCAGGAAGACAGCGCCGAGTTCCTCGACTGGGTGAACACCACCTTTGCCGACCTCTACGCCGCCGGTGTGCCGGACGAGCTTTTCGGCGCCTACCTTGCCAGCAAGGACATCGATCCGAGCGGCATTCCCGGACTGGTCAAGGAAGACTGGTAAGGCCCTGCGCGGATCGGCCGCCCACCGGCGGGTCCGCGCCCCCTCCGACCTAACGAAAGCCGTCACATGGACTACTCCTGGGACTTCGGCCCGGTGCTGGAGCGTTTCGACATGCTCGCGCTGGGGCTGCTCAACACCGTCAAGATCGCCGCCGTCTCGATCGTTCTGGGCGTTCTCGTGGGGCTCGTCCTTGCGATGATGCGCCTGTCCCCCCGCAGGTGGCTGAACATCCCGGCGCTCGTCTTCATCGAGTTCTACCGCAACACGCCGCCGATCGTTCACTTCTTTTGGTTCTTCTATGCGCTGCCGGTGATGCTGGCGATCAGTCTCGATCCCTATGTCGCCGCCGTCCTGGCCCTGTCGACGCAATCCGGCGCCTTCTACGCCGAGGTCTTCCGCGGTGGCATCGTCTCGATCGAGCGCGGCCAATGGGAAGGCGGACGGGCCCTCGGCATGACCCATTCCGCGCTGATGCGCCGGGTGATCGTGCCGCAGGCCATCGCCCGCATGGTGCCGCCCTTCATTGAGCGCAGCTTCGAGCTGCTGAAGACCACCGCGCTGGCCTCGACACTCGCCTACGCCGACCTGCTCTACCAGGCGATGCTGGTGAACTCCGAGACCTTCCGCCCGCTCGAGGTCTACACGACCATCGCGCTGATGTACCTCGTGCTGCTGGTCACCGCCAGTCAGCTCGCCCGCCTCGCCGAAGCCCGGCTGACGGCCTATCAGTGAGGAGGCCACGATGAATTACGTCCCCGACTTCAGCATCGTCACCGACAATTGGATCGTCCTGCTGCGCGGGCTCTGGGTCACCATCCAGATCTGGATCCCGTCGATCGTCATTGGCCTCGCGGGTGGCTTCCTGCTGGCCCAGGCACGGCTCGCCCGCAGCGGCTGGATCCGCGGCACCGGCCTCGTCTACGTCGAGCTGTTCCGCGACACCCCGGTGCTGATCCAGCTGATCTGGTTCTACTACGCCTTCCCGATCCTCGTCGGCGTGCAGCTTAGTCCGTATGCCGCAGCGCTGCTGGGGCTGACGCTGAACACCTCCGCCTATGCCTCGGAGATCTTCCGCGGCGGCATCCAGTCGATCCACCGCGGCCAGATGGAGGGCGCGCTCGCCATCGGCATGACCCGCGCGCAGGCCATGCGCCGGGTGATCCTGCCGCAGGTGGTCAAGCGCATGCTGCCGGCCTTCACCAACCGCACGATCGAGGTCGCCAAGATGTCCTCGCTCGCCTCGGTGATCTCGGTGCACGAGCTGATGTACCAGGGCCGCCTGCTGTCTTCGACCTACTACCGCCCCTTCGAGATCCTGACGGCGGTGGCCTTCATCTACTTCGTCCTGATCTACCCCGGCACCTTCCTTGCCGGACGGCTCGAAAAGCATCTGGCGCGGTCCAACTGACCCGGAAAGGAACACATATGACCGGCACTCCAATTCTGGACATCAAGGGCCTGCACAAGCGCTTCGGCGACCACCACGTTCTCAAGGGCATCGATTTCACCGTCGAGCCCGGTGAGCGCATCGCGATCATCGGCGGCTCGGGCTCGGGCAAATCCACCTTCCTGCGCTGCATGAACTTCATGGAAACGCTGAGCGAGGGGGAGATCTGGCTCGACGGCACCCGTCTCGGCGTCGAGAAGAAAGGCACCGTCACCTACCCCGAAAAGCAACTCTGCAAGGTGCGCGAACGGCTGGGCATGGTCTTCCAGCAATTCAACCTCTTCCCCCACATGAGCGTGCTCGAGAACGTCATGGAAGGGCTGGTCACAGTGAAGGGCATGTCCAAACCCGAGGCGCGCAGGATCGCCGAAGCCGAGCTTGCCAAGGTCGGCCTGTCGGAAAAGCACGACGCCTGGCCCGGGCGACTTTCCGGAGGCCAGCAACAGCGCGTCGCCATCGCACGCGCCCTGTCGATGCAGCCCGAGATCCTGCTCTTCGACGAGCCGACCTCCTCGCTCGACCCCGAACTGGTGGGCGAGGTGCTGCGGGTCATCAAGCAGTTGGCCGAAGAGGGGCGCACCATGCTTCTGGTCACCCATGAGCTCGGCTTCGCCTACCACTTTGCCACCAAGGTCATCTTCCTCGCGGACGGCGTCTTCCACGAGGTCGGCACACCCGACGAGGTTCTCAAGAACCCCAAAAAGCCGCGCACGCAGGACTTCCTGCGCCGCTTTGGCGAATTCGCATTCTGAACACCCCCTGACATCAAGGTAAGACCATGACACCCCTCAGCAGCTCCTCTTCCCAGAGCTACGTGAAAGACCCGCGCAACGACGGCGTGGAGATCTACGTGAACGGCGAATTCTTTAGCCGGGACGAGGCCAAGGTCTCGATCTTCGACGCGGGCTTCGTGCTCGGCGACGGCGTCTGGGAAGGCCTCCGCCTGATCAACGGCAAGCTCCTCGCCATCGACGAACACATCGACCGCATCTTCGAGGGCGCACGCTCGATCCAGCTCGACATCGGCTACGACAAGGCCGGGCTGATCGAGGAAATCTGGAAATGCCTCCGCCACAACAAGATGGAAGACGGCGTCCACATTCGCATGATGATCTCGCGTGGGCTCAAGTCCACGCCGAACCAGGACCCGCGCTTCATCGTCGGCGGCGCCACCATCGTCATCGTCGCCGAATGGAAACAGCCCAACCCGGAGCTCAAGGCCAGGGGTCTCAAGCTGATGACCTCGACCATCCGGTGCTCCACACCCGACGTTTTCGATCTGCGCCTCAACTCGCACAGCCGCCTCAATTTCATCCAGGCGCTGATCCAGGCGATCAACATGGGCGCCGACGAGGCCCTGATGCTCGATGATCGCGGTTTTGTGGCCTCGTGCAACTCGACGAACTTCTTTATCATCCGCGGAGACGAACTCTGGACCTCGGATGGTATGACCTGTTTCAACGGCATCACGCGCAAAAAGGCGATCAAGGTATGGAAGGACGCTGGCCTGACCGTGCATGAAAAGCCCTTCACCCTCGCCGAAGTCTACTCCGCGGACGAGGCCTTCGTCACCGGCACGCTTGGCGGCATCACCCCGGTCGCCACCATCGACGGTCGCCCGGTCGGCACCGGCAAGCCCGGCCCGATGACCGCGAGGACGAACGAGCTCTATCAAGCCTACATCCAGGCCTGATCCGTGGCGGCCCGCTTGCACCCTCTGCGCAGGCGTAAGGCCCTACGCCGGATCTTCGCTCCGTTTCGACTGCGGACGCTGATCCGGCGCAATGAAATTGCCTATACGGCGCTGGCCGCGATCATCGGGCTGCTCTCGGGGCTGGCGGTGGTCGGGATGCAGGAACTCATCCACCTGATGGGCCTTTGGATCTTCGGCTCCGAAGATCCGGTGAGTGGCGCGGCGGAGCTTGATCCGATGCGCGCCTTTGCCGGGCCGGTGGCAGGGGGCGTTCTGGTGGGCCTGTCCTACCTGATCGGCCGGCGCTGGTTCCGCAGGGTCGCCGACCCGATCGAGGCAAATGCCGTCGGCGGCGGCAAGATCGGCGTGCCAGGCAGCCTCTACATCACCGCACAGACCATCCTGTCCAGCGGCTTCGGCGGATCGGTCGGGATGGAGGCCGCCTACACCCAGGTCGCTTCCGGGGGCGCCTCATGGCTGGGACAGCGGCTGCGCCTGCGACGCGAGGATCTGCGCCAGCTTGTGGCGGCCGGAGCGGGAGGGGCCATCGCCGCGGCCTTCGACGCACCGCTGGCCGGGGCTTTCTATGCCTTCGAGCTGGTGCTGGCGACCTATACGGTGGCCGCCCTTCTGCCGGTGCTCGCCGCCTCGATTGCGGCCACCGCGGTGACCCGGTTGATTACCGACAGCCACGGCCCAAGCCTCTTCTTTGCCGGCCAAATCCCGGTCGAGGGCTATGTTCCCATTGCCCTGTTGGCGGTGCTTGCCGCGGGCGTCGGCATCGTCATCATGCGCTCGGTGGCGATGATGGAACAGCTTTTCGGCAAGAGTCCGATCCCCGGCTGGACCCAGCCCATGATCGGCGGACTGGCCGTCGGATTCCTCGCGCTCGTCTCGCCGCAGGTGCTGTCCTCGGGCCACGGCGCAATGACGCTCGTTCTTGGCACCAACATGACGGTCTGGGCGCTGCTGTCGCTCTTTCTGATGAAAACCCTCGCCTCGATCCTCTCGCTCGGATCGGGGTTCCGCGGCGGCCTGTTCTTCGCCTCGCTGCTGCTCGGCGCGATCCTCGGCAAGCTCTTTGCCATCGGCTGGATGATCGCCTTCGGCCTGCAGATCCCGATCGTGGTTTTCGCGGTGGTCGGCATGTGCGCCCTGGCCACCTCGATCATCGGCGCCCCCATGGCGATGAGCTTTCTCGCGCTCGAAATGACCCAAAGCCTGCCGCTCGCCCTCGCCGTGCTCTTCTCCGCCCTGCTCTCGACCTCGATCGTGCGCCAGTTCTTCGGCTTCAGCTTCTCGACCTGGCGCTTCCACCTGCGCGGCGAGAGCATCCGCTCGGCCACCGACATCGGCTGGATCCGCGATCTCACCGTGGGGCGGCTGATGCGCCGCACCGCCAACGCGCTCTCGACCGGCACCAGCATCGCCGAAGCCCGGCGTCGCTTTCCCCTGGGCTCGACCAAGGCGGTCCCGCTCCTTGATGAAACCGACAGCTACGCGGGCATGTGCCTGATGACGGACCTGCACTGGGACGGACATGACCCGAAGGAACGGTTGGCCAGCATCGCCCGGTTCAAATCCGCTTGGCTGCGCCCCGAGCAGACCGTGCGCGACGCGATCAACGCCTTTGCCCGCAACGAGGCAGACACGCTGGCTGTCGTGGGAAGCGACATGACCGTGCTCGGCACGCTCAACGAGCATTACTGCCTCCGGCGCTATGCCGACGAGACGAACAAGCGTCTGTACCCGGCGCGGCGCTGACACGGCACTCCTCGCAGGGATGCGGCCTCATGGGCATTTCCGTCGCACTTGCCACGACGCACCGACCACGTGCTGCCGGGGACTGCGCCGGCGAGGGTCCTCTCGGTAAAGGGCGCCAAGGAGCAATAGCGCGTTCGGCGGGCGCAGCAGGACACGTGTCACGAATTTCACGCGCGTTCCGCTGCACCCGCTCTGCGACGCGCTGGCGGATCTGCGGACATGAAGACAAGCGCTGGTCACCCCATCAGAAATATCGACACCGCGGCAACAGCCCCTGTCCCCGGTGGCCACGGCGTTTGAACCGTCGATCAGCGGCAAGCTCCAGGTTCTCGGAGAGCGTGGAGCCGGGGCGAGGCAACCTCACTTGCTTCCCGGCAGCAAAGTTCTGGGGCCACTGGGCGCCCGGCATTCTATTAACTTTTCCGGGCGATTTGAGGAGAGTCGAGGGTCGGATGGATTTCAGGCATGACCGATCAAATTGGATATATTCGCCGAATGGTCTAAGATGGAATCACTTATCAGGCACGAGGGATAAGCCCAAATTTGACACCCAATCATGCCAGAAGCACGCCGAAACTCTTTCTATATTTTGAACAACCGCCACAAATATCAATGATTACGGCGCTATTTGCGATACTTCCTACAATTGCTAGTTTCTAGCTATACCAGCAAAGTTGACAAATTTGCCCAAAAGAGGCCACAATTGAATCGCGGTGAATTTCCGGCCTGCGACCACTCGGCGTCAGGCCCGTTCATCATGAAATTAGACGAGTAAATGTTTAACAGGGGAATAACATGAACGTTAAATCGTTAATGAGTCTGGCGGGAGCCGCGCTCTTTGCCTCGGTAATATCGGCGCAGGCGGCGACCACTCTGACAGTCGTCGGCGCGGAATGTGCAACCGACGCACCAACCACCATCACCGGTGTGAATCCTAAGTCGCTGGTTTGCGGGACAGAAGCAGACCGAATGGTTTCGGCCAATGCAAATCTGGGGAGCCCGGACGGCAGCTTCTATTCGCTGGGACTCGCCTCAGACGAGAGCGTTGACACGGGCGGCACAATTGCGTTCGAGATTGCGCCTGCCTTCGCGGGATCGGCGATGATCTTCGAGGTCACCAACCCATCCAAGCATTTCGAGGCCGCGAAGGTCTTTGTCTCCACGATCCTTGACTTCGCCACAGCGACATTCATGGGCATCGTGGACAATGGTGACGGCGGGGTTAATGCGCCCAATTCGACGGTGGACATCACGGGCGGCCCCTGGAGTTATCTCTGGCTCGTGGATTATAGCCGTGGATACTATGACAAAACTGCGTCGGTGGATGGCTTCGACGTCGACTCGATCAAGCTGAGCCCGGTACCGCTGCCCGCAGGCGGCCTTCTCCTGTTGGGCGCTTTGGGCGCATTTGGATTCTCGCGCCGCCGCAGGGCCTGATCCCATTCCTTCGATCTAAGAAATGGCGTCTCCGGAAATTTCGGTGACGCCTACTTTGCAGCGCACCACTGCCAATTCGGATTCGAGTCCTCCGCTCGGATCTCCCGATCAACGGTTGGCAGGTTCTCTAGGGCCGCCGGCGTCCACCAGCTCACTGTCCGCCATGACGCGTCGTGCGCCAGCGTCTCCCGGCTCGCGACAAGGCCAAAGATGCGCCCATATGAAAGAGAGCCGCACGATCTGGCTCTGCCGAGCAGACCTTCTTCGGGCACGTCTCGCCAGACGCCCCGTCCGCCACGGGTGCGATAAATGGCCCCCAAACTCCAGTCGATTGCTAGCACGAGCTTCGGCTCGTGCCTCTCTCGCGCCAAGAGTCCTCAAGAGCCGCGCGTGAGCCCGGACCGGGAGCCCGGAAAAGCCTCGCACATTCGACTGGGAGGCCACACAGGTCGACGCGACGGGAGCGAAGATCATGCTGCCTCCCGCACGAAGGCAGCGCTTGCGATTTTGCTTGAACCAATCGCGCAGGTGGCCCGACCCTATGGGGATGCCACGCCCTGCCCGGAGCTTGGCGAGCTCATACTTCAGCCCGGCGACCTCCGCCAGCATTGCGCATGAGGGACATCACCAAGAAAGTCCGGTGCGGGAATTGCGTTGCCTTCCCGGAACCAACGTCGCAGGACACTCTCGCGACATCTAGTTCCCCGCTTGGCGTCAACCACGGCGACGCCGCGCCCCCGCGCCGGTCTCGCGGCCTTGCTGTTGAACCCATTGCCGAAGGCTTGTCGCTTCATCCCCGACCTCTGCGTCGTGGTCACGATCCAATCTTGGTGTCCTCGAGCTTGCAGCAGTCGGCCCGAGGCGGCATGTCGATCACCTGCATCGCCCCGATGTGGCCTTCGCCCGCGACGGGTCACGCAGGGCCCTTATGCCCACGAGGGCGTGATGGTCGAGAAGGATGGGGGCGCGCAGACCTTCAGCGGCGCGCGGAAAAAGGTGCTGCGGCAGGTCCTCGTCGTCAGGCCCTGAGACGGGCGGACGCAGCGCATGCGCCCCCTCCCCTTCGGCGGCGCCGGCCAACAAGACATGAAAGGCCCGGGATCAGTCCCGCGCCTTTCCCTGTTTCCGACACGGAGGACTCAGCCCTCCAGCGCGGCGAGCCCCTCGACCTCGAAGCGGTCGAGCTGCGCCATCTCCGCCTCGCTCAGCGCGATGCCTTCGGAGAGCGCCTTGGCGCGGGCGGAGAAGCGGCGCTGCGACGGCAGGCGCGCGCCCTGCCCGCTGATCGCGGTCAGAAGCTTCTCGCCCTCGGCGATGGGATCGCGGCCCGAGCGCTTGGCAAAGGTCTGCGGATCGAGCGCAAGCACCAGCGCGCCGTGGCGCGGCAGCAATGCGCCGCCGCCCATGAAGTCCAGCGCCTCCTTGCTCATGAACTCGCCCAGCATCGCGCCCGCCAGAAGCTCGACCATGGTCGAGATCGCCGAGCCCTTGTGCGCGCCGAAAGTCAGCATCGCGCCATCGAGGGCGGCGTCGGGGTCGGTGGTCGGGTTGCCATCGCGGTCAACGGCCCAGCCCTCGGGGATCGGCGTGCCGGCGCGGCGGTGCAGCTCGATCTCGCCACGCGCGGCGACGCTGGTGGCAAAGTCGAAGACATAGGGGTTCGGTCCCGGGCGCGGCCAGCCGAAGGCGATCGGGTTGGTGCCCAGCAGCGGCTCCTTGCCGCCCGCCGGCGCGACGAAGGAATAGCTCGGGCACATGGAAAGCGAGGCGAGCCCTTCTTCGGCCAGCGCCTCGACATCGTGCCACAGCGCCGAGAAATGCAGACAGTCGCGGATCACCAGCGCCGCCAGCCCGGTCTCGCGGGCGCGCGCAACCAGCGCGTCCTTCGCGGCATAGAAGGCGGGGTTGGAAAAGCCGCCCCCGGCGTCCACCTCGATCACCGCCTTGCCGTTGTCATGCACCTGCGGCACCGCGTCGGGAGACACCTTGCCCGCGGCCAGAACCCGCAGACAGCCTTCGATCCGGTAGATGCCGTGCGATTTGCAGTGATCCCGCTCGCCGGCCACGATCACATGAGCCACGGCCTGGGCATTGACGGGGCTCAGCCCGCTCTTTTCAAAGATCGCCTGGACACGGCTCATGAGCCGGTCGACGGAAATGATGTGCTGCTCGGCCATGTTCAGGCGCTCTCCTTGGATGGTTCAGGTGGACAGGTCGGGCGGACAAAGCCGGATCACTTGTCCACGTCGACATAGGTACAGGCCCAGAAGACCTGGGTTTCGGTGTCGTCCACGGCGCGCAGGCCGTGCTTGAGGGTGCTGTCGAAATAGGCGCAGTCGCCCGGCTCGAGGATCACCGTCTCGTAGTGCTCGACGGTCAGCTCGACCCGGCCCGAGAGCACGTAAAGCGTTTCCTCACCGTCGTGCGATTCCAGTTCCTCGCGCCTCAGCGGCGTGCGCTGTTCGACCTTGGTGACCAGCGGGATGATCTTCTTTTCCGCCAGCGCGTTGCACAGCACCTCGTATTCGAAGTTCTTCGAGCGGACCTTGCGACCCTGCCCGGCGCGGGTGACCGTCAAACGGGTGGTCTGATGCGCATCGTGGTCCGCCGAGAACAGCCGCTCCATGCCGATGCCATAAGCCCGGGCGATACGGACGAGATTCTCGTAGCTGGGCGAGACGCGGCCGTTCTCGATCTTGTGGATCGTCGAGAGGGCCAGCCCCGTGCGCTGCGCCGCGACCTCCAACGTGAAGCCGCAGCCCTGCCGGACCGCCTTCATGCGCGCACCCAGGTCGCTACGAAGCTGCTGGCGCTCCGCCTCCCAGTCCTCTCCGCTCAGTGGGCCGATGCCTTTTTCCGCTTCAGTCATAATTTTTCTTTTTTTACCATGTGTGATCGTTTATGCAAATAATTGCGCCGAACGCAACATGAGTAATCCGGAGTGGCGAAAACGAATGGCGCTGTACCCATTTTGCCAAGTTTTCCGGTCCCGCGACCCATGCACAAGCTTCAGGAAAGGTCCCGACATGCAAAGTTCGTTGGCTGCCGCGATTGTACAGGGGCGGATCCTTTCCGATGACGCGAAGATCAGCACCTGGGGAGGCGTCGATCCATCCATGTGCCGGATCGTCGACCTAACCCCACCCACGCGGGCCGACGATGCGTTTGAGGCGATGCTCGACTGGCTGGCGGTTCAGGCCCCACCCGAGCGCATCCCGCCGATGCGCGACCCGGAAGACAGTGCTCCGCAGGAGGACGACCTCAAGGCGCTTTGCGTTCCCAATGCCGCCACCTCGGCCCCGACGACCCTGCAGGGCGTCGGGACAGTCCCCCGCAGCCGACCTGCCGCGCGCAACGGATGTGCCCCCGCGTTTCCGCCGCGCTGGGTCGACATCGGCGCGGCCTCCCCCGCCCCATCCAGCCAAGCGCATCCCCCGCACCGGCACGCCCATCCACACTCTGCTACCCTACGGACATCCTCATGAACAAAGACGTCTTCTTCGGCACCATTCCCGCCCTGCTCACCCCCTGCACCCCGGACCGCCAGCCCGACTTCGATGCGCTGGTGAAGAAGGGCAAGGAGATGATCGCGGCTGGCATGTCGGCTGTGGTCTACTGCGGCTCCTGCGGCGACTGGCCCCTGCTCACCGACGAGCAGCGCATGGAAGGTGTTGCCCGGCTGACCGAGGCGGGCGTGCCCGTCGTCGTCGGCACCGGTGCGATCAACACCAAGTCCGCCGTCGCCCACGCCGCTCACGCCCAAAAGGTCGGCGCTGCCGGTCTCATGGTGATCCCGCGCGTTCTGTCCCGCGGCCTCTCGGTCGCTGCGCAGCGCAACCACTTTAAGGCAATCCTCGACGCCGCTCCGGACGTGCCCGCGATCATCTACAACAGCCCCTACTACGGCTATGCCACCAAGGCGGACCTGTTCTTCGCGTTGCGCGCCGAGCACCCCAACCTGATCGGCTTCAAGGAATTCGGCGGTAAGGCAGATCTCAGCTACGCGGCAGAGCACATCACCTCGCAGGATGACGATGTGATCCTGATGGTCGGCGTCGACACCGAGGTCTACCACGGCTTCGTCAAATGCGGCGCGGTCGGTGCAATCACCGGGATCGGCACGATCTTCCCGACCGAGGCGCTGCTGCAGGTCGAACTGTCGCGCCGCGCCGCCGAAGGGTGCCCCGAGGCCGACATGCGCGCCCGCGAGCTGGCCGAGGCCTTCTCGGTGCTGGCGAAATTCGACGAGGGCGTCGACCTAGTGCTCTACTTCAAGCACCTGATGGTGCTGAAGGGCGAAGAGGAATACCGTCTCAACATCTACGAGACCGACGCGCTGTCGCCGTCGCAGGCGAAGTTCTGCGAGGCGCAGTTCCACCAGTTCAACCGCTGGTTCGCGACCTGGTCCAAACAGGGTGGAGTGATCGCCGAATGCATGTGATCGACAGCCACACCGGGGGCGAGCCCACGCGTGTGATCCTTGACGGTGGTCCGGACCTCGGGTCCGGGCCGCTGGCCGAACGCGCCGCGAAGCTGGCGACCGAGCACCGCGGCTTCTACCGCTCGGTCAGCCTCGAGCCGCGCGGGCAGGTCGCCATGGTCTGCGCGCTGCTGGTGGAGCCGGAGGATCCGGAGTGCGTCACCGGCGTCATCTACTTCGACGCCGAGGCGGTGCTGGGCATGTGCGGGCACGGCACCATCGGGCTTGCGGTGACGCTGGCGCATATGGGCAGGATCGGCCCGGGCAAGCACAAGATCGAGACCCCGGTGGGCGTCGTCACCGTCGAGGTCCTCGACGCCAACACCGTCACCGTCACCAACGTCGAGAGCCGCCGCACGCAGGCCGATGTCTCGGTCGAAGTCGAGGGGCTCGGCACGGTCACCGGTGATGTCGCCTACGGCGGCAACTGGTTCTTCCTCGTCGATCCCAGCCCGATCCCGGTGGTCTCGTCGAACATCCGCCAGCTCACCGACATGACCGTCGCCACCCGTGCCGCGCTGAAGGCGCATGGCATCGCCGGCGACAATGGCGGCGAGATCGACCACGTGATCTTCTACGGGCCCTCTGACAGCGCCGAGGGGCACAGCCGCAACTTCGTGCTCTGCCCCGACGACGCCTATGACCGCTCGCCCTGCGGCACAGGCAGCTCGGCCCGGCTCTCCTGCCTTGCCGCCTCGGGCCGCCTCTCCGAGGGCGAGGAGATCGTGCAGGAAAGCGTCATCGGCAGCAGCTACAGGCTTTCCTATGCCAAGGGTCCAAAGGGTGGCGTGATCCCTTCGATCACCGGCCGCGCCTACGTCATGGCCGAAAGCAAGCTGCTCTTCGATCCGGCCGACCCGTTCAAGCACGGCATCGAGCTTTGATCCTCTGCCGCCGCGCGCCGTCACTAGGGCGCGCGGCGGCTTCTCCCATTCTTCGCGCAGATCGAGGTCCGCCATGGCTGAGGCCGAGCACACGGAAATTCTTGTCATCGGGGCGGGCATCATCGGGGTCACCGCTGCGCTGGCGCTGCAGGCCGAAGGCCGCAAGGTTCGCATCCTCGACCGGACCGGCGTTGCCGCCGGCACCTCGGTCGGCAATGCCGGGGCCTTCGCCTATGCGGACGTCGAGCCGTTGGCCACCCCGGGGATCATGCGCAAGGCCCCCAAATGGCTGCTTGACCCGCTGGGGCCGCTGTCGCTGCGCCCCGGCTACGCGCTGCAGCTCACCCCTTGGCTGCTGAAGTTCTGGCGCGCCAGCCGCAAGGACCGCTACACCGCCGCCGTCAAGGCGCAGTCCGAGCTGATGCACCTGGCGCAGGCGGCGCAGGAGCGGCTGATCACCCAAGTCTCGGGGGAGCCGCTGATGCGGCGAAAAGGCCAGATGCAGCTCTACGAGGGCGCGGCCTCCTACAAGGCCAGCCTGCCGTCCTGGGAGCTGCGCCGCCAGCATGGGGTGACATTCGAGCTGTTGGAAAGCCCCGAGGCCATCGCCGAGATCCAGCCCGGTGTCTCGCGACGCTTCACCCACGCCGGCTACACGCCCGAGTGGATGAACACCGTCGATCCGGCGCTCTGGACCCGCCATGTCGCCGAGGCCTTTGTCGCGCGAGGCGGCAGCATCGAGATCACCGAGATTCGCGCCCTGCGCCCGCTTGAGCGCGGCGTCGAGGTCGAAACCGCGAACGGCACCCTGCGCGCCGCCAAGGTGGTGCTTGCCGCCGGGGCCTGGTCGCACCGCATTGCCCGCACGCTCGGCGACCGCATCCCGCTCGACACCGAGCGTGGCTACAACACCACCTTCCCAACGGCCAGTTTCGATCTGCGCACCCACCTCACCTTCAGCGACCACGGCTTCGTCGTGACCCGCATCGGCGAGGGGCTGCGGGTCGGCGGCGCGGTGGAACTGGGCGGGCTCGATCTGCCGCCGAACTACCGGCGCGCCGAGATCCTCGTGGAGAAGACCGCCAAGTTCCTCTCTGGCTTCGAGCCCACGGGGGGCAAGCAATGGATGGGCTTCCGCCCATCGATGCCCGACAGCCTGCCGGTTATCTCTGCCTCACCCAAATCGCGCGACGTGATCTACGCCTTCGGCCACGGACACCTCGGCCTGACGCAATCGGCGGGCACGGCGCAGCTGGTCGCCGCGCTCTGCGCCGGGCGCGCGCCAGACATGGACATCTCGCCCTTCCGCGCCGACCGTTTCTAAGCCCCGATACATCCCCGCCTACGCCCCGCCCGAACTCCGCCCCCGGCGGGGTGTTTCTTTAGAAGAGCCGAGGCCAAGTGTCCGAGATGCGGTAGCCACCCGGCCAGGGATCACCCGGATCCAGCATGTGCTGATGGGTGCCGGTGATCCAGGCGCGACCGCTGATCTCGGGCCGGATCGCGTCAAGCGCGCCGACCTTCGTGTTTCCAAGGATGCGCCCTGCGAACTCCGAGCCGATGATCGACTCGCCGGTGAGCTGGTCCTCCATCCCCATCTCGCCGCGCGCCTTCAGCAGTGCCATGCGCGCCGACACCGCCGTGCCGGTGGGCGAGCGGTCGAGCTTGCCGGGCTGGATCGCCACCACCGACTGCGCGCGCAGCGCCCTGCCCTCGCGCCGGACCTTGCCAGCAAAGAGGCAGAAGGAGTGGTGCGCCCAATCCGGCTTCTCGGAATGCTCGAAGCGGTATTGCGCGTTGGCGGCATTGGTGATGCGGATGCCGAGCTCGGCAATCTCCCGCGCGCGGTCCGGCACCAGTTCGATCCCCAGCGCCTCGGGATCGACCACCACGAAGCTGTCGCCGCCAAAGGCGGTGTCGATGCGGATCTCGCCCAGCCCCGGCACGTCCAGAGGCACGTCGAGACGGCTGGCGAAGGAGGCGAGATTCTCGACATGGATGCGCTCGGCCTTGCCGTTCGCGCAGTCGGCGCGCACCCGAACCAGACCGCCCGGAGCCTCGAGCACCAGCTCGGTCACCGGCTCCTGCATCGGGATCAGCCCGCTATCGAGCAGCACGGTTGCCACGCAGATCGAATTCGAGCCCGACATCGGCGGCGTATCCTCGGGCTCCATGATGATCCAGGCGGCCTGCGCCTCGGGGTGCTTGGGCGGCACCAGCAGGTTCACGTGGCGAAAGACGCCACCGCGCGGCTCGTTCAGCACGAAGTTGCGCAGGCTCTGATCCTCGGCGATCCAGCGGCGTTGCTCCCAGAGCGTCTCGCCCGGCGGCGGCGCGACACCGCCCACGATGACGTCGCCGACCTCGCCCTCCGCATGGCAAGAAACGACGTGAATGACCTTGCTGCTGCGCATTTTCCCTCCGCCGCCTCTGGCCGGACAGCGCCGCAATGGTGGCGCACAATCCCCGGCCTTGTCACACTGGATAGTGGACGCAAAATCGGGAGCGAAACACCCACTTGTATCCCGGACGGCTCCGCAACGGATGCCGTGCCCCTCGGCCCATGCCACGTCGCAGCAGGGCGCCAAGACAACCTTCGAGCACACGGAGGTATGCACCACACGCTCGGCTCTAAACATCGTGTTCGGGCCGCTGCGCCGGGCGATCTTGCAGGGGGCAAAGGCCGCCCTTCCGGAGAAACTCCTACCCGGCTCGCTGAGCCTCGTCTCGGCGTGAGCACGTTGTCATTTGCAATCGAACCGCCCCCTGCTCCTTTACCGACCGCCGAAATGCGTCCGCAGTGCCGTCGGGGCCGATGCCACGTGATCGCCAACTTTGCATATGTCCTGATGGTCAGCCCTAGTTGCCCCGCGCATTCTGCCGCGGAGCGAAGGATAAAGACCTAACCGTGACCAAGGCTCGGATCCTGCCCGGAGGCCTCAAAAGCCCGGTCAGCCTGTTCCACGGCCGGCATGAGAAAAAGCGGTCTAGCGGGGCGACGGCGGATACACCGCGCCGATATCGAAGGCGTGCTCATCGGACTCTCGGAAGAGCCCCCTCAAGGGCTGGCCGCAGACCGCCAGCACACGGCATTCAGGTCCTGGCCTCACGATCCTCCTGGCTGATCTCCGGATCGTTGTAGTCGTCGGGGTTGAACTCCTCGGGATCGAAGGCCTCTGCCTCGTCACCGATACCCGTCACGTAGGACGTCCCTGTCTCTTCATCGAACACCAGGCCATAGGTCGCACGGCCCTCCGTCTTGTACCTGAGGTACTCGTGGACTGCTGCGTAGCAGAAGGCCATCACGAAGGGAGACAGGATCAGGGCGGCGAGCAGATGAGCGTCGATAACGGGCCTCCAAAGGGGTTGTTCAACAGAACGGGTATCGCGGCTGATCTCGCAACCTGTGGACGCGAGGCCTGCATGATAGCATCAACCGGGGGGGTGATTTCAACTCCCGCGTCCGGACCGCCCGGGGGTCGGCCTCCGCTGGGTCGCAACTCAGAGCCCAGCGCAAGACCTTGATGGCTCGCGATGCTCCAAAGCGAAACGCCCGGCAGGCAAGCCCGCCTGGAGCAAATGTCCAGACCTCTGCCCGGGCGTCGGTATTCGGTGACCGCTATCCCAGCCGCCGTCCATCCCCATCCCGGCCACCCCCATGGCACCCCCGGGTGCCGGCGACGGGGGTTTGCTTGCCCCGATACTGGCACCCGGGTGCCGCGTCCGCCCTTTCCCGTGTCATGTCCAGCAGCATGGCATTACCCTCCTGCCGCATGTCCAGTTCATCGCAATCGATCGAAATCTTGAGCTGACCCCAGCGATTGGTTCGGGTCAAATGCCAATGCGTGGACGGCCTTCGTTTCACTGGGACGCAGATCTCCGGCGCCGGCGCTCCATATCTTGGCGCAACGTGAGGCCGAGCCGTGCTGCAGTGCAGGCGCCAACTTTCCATCAGGATTTGCACGCATCTCAACGAGCAGAAGACCTCGCCATTGAGAGGTCCAGCCCGGACCCTGCGGTTGAGACTCTCGCGAAAGCCGTTCTCCCAGGTGCCTCCGTCTCAATGTAGGCGATTTTCCCCGGATCGGCGCGATCAAGTCACGGACTTTCCGCGCGATCAGTTCCGCGCCATGGCGCGTCGGAAACAAGCACTGCCGACAGGCTGCAGCCACGCGCGCATCCCCATACAGCGCAGCGTTTGGCCATGACCGGGTCTCAGGTCTCGACGATGGTTTTGCACAAGCACAGCGCTGGGTTGAGAGGGTGCTGACGGTCGCGATCCAGGAATCCTATGTCCATGGCGTCTCGACGCGATCGATGGACGAGCTGACGTAGGCCATAGGGTGCTACCACGGTGCCCAGAATCCAAGTGAGCCGCCCTTCGCCCTTGCGAGGAGATCGACAAGCATGTCGACGCCGCCCCGAAAGCCGAACGGGAGCGAAAGGCCCTACCTCTGGATCTAGGTCACCTACCTCAAGGTGCGTCGGGACGGGCGGATCTCATCGGTCGCGCTCACCAGTGCGCTTGCAGCAGTGCCGCAAATGGCTCGCCGCTTGCGGCGGGCGTCCACACTGACGGCAGGCGCAAGGTTCTGGGCATGACAATCGGCGCCTCCGAAGCCGAGCTCTTCGCCGGTCCGGGAAATGGAGAACACCTCACTATGAAAGTGGTTCGTTCCGAATGACCCTTGCTGTCCAAGCCTAAGATCACAGTTGACCAATCGTTGGTATACCATATACCGTTTGGACAGGTGGAGGAGGGACGATCGTGGATGCAGCGACCTTGCGTGAGGGCACGCCGAAACTGTCCGACCGGGCGCGCGATGCCATCAGGGACCAGATCATCTCGGGTGATCTGCCGATGGGCTCTGCCCTGCGTGAAGCGGAGCTCGCCGCAAGCCTGGGCATGTCGAAGATCCCCGTGCGCGAGGCGCTGGTGCAGCTCGAATGCGAGGGCATGATCACCACCCGTCCGAACCGCAGCCCGCGCGTCTTCGAAATGTCGCAGGAGGACATCGGCAGTCTCGGCGAGCTGCGAGAAATGCTCGAGACCGAAGCGCTGCGCCTTGCCATAACTCGCAACGCCCTGCCGCTCGCGACCCGTCTGCGCGAGATCACCGGCCAGATGGCCGGGGCACTCGCCACCCGCGACGCCCGCAGCTACAAGCTGCTCGACAACGCCTTCCACCACGCGATCTTCGCCGAATGCGGCAACGTCTACCTGGAAAAGACGCATCACATGCTGTCGTTCCGCATCCAGGCGCTGCGCAACAAGCTGAGCCGTGAGCACGAGCTGAACGAGCGCTCTCTCGCAGAGCACCAGCACCTCACCGCGCTGATCGCCGAAGGAGACGTCGAGGCCGCCGAGACCCTGATGCGCAGCCACATCCGCGACACCACGCAGAACTATCTTGCGCAGGAAAGCGGTGCGAGCGCCGCGCCGCGTCCGCCCGCGCGCGTGATGCAGGCCGAGATGGAGAAGTTCGCCGAAGCCGCCATGGCGGCTGCGGGCTGCGATGCGCCGACCCGGGCAGCGGTCATCCGAGCACTGAGCCATGCCTCTTCGCTGGGCGTCGACACCCATGGCTACAGGCTGCTGCCGCACTACCTCGAAGGCTTCACCAAGGGCCGGCTGAATCGCGCACCCGAACTGCGTTTCCTTCGCGAAAGCGCCGGCGCCGCGCTGCTCGACGGCGGCGACGCGCATGGGGCGCGCGCCACCTATGCGGCGGTCGACAAGGCCGTGGCGCTGGCCCGCGCCAGTGGCTCGGGCGCGGTGGCGATCCGGGCCAGCTCTCACTTCGGCGCGGCGGGAGCCTACGCGCGCGCCATCGCCGAAGAGGGACTTCTGGGGTTCTGCTTCTGCAACTCCGACAGCTTCGTGCGCCTGCATGGCGGGGCACAGAAGTTTCATGGCACGAACCCGATCTCTATGGCTGGCCCCGCCGGGGAGAATGAAGAGCCCTGGCTCTTTGACATGGCGACCAGCGCGATCCCCTTCAACAAGGTGCAACTCTCCCGCGCGCTCGGCATCGAACTGCCGGCGGATACGGCCTCGAACGGGCTCGGAGAGAACGTCACCGACCCCGAGCTCGCCGAAATGCTCGCGCCGCTCGGCGGCGAGTTCGGCTACAAGGGCGCGGGGCTGGCGGGGATCTCGGAAATCCTCAGCACCGCGCTTTCGGGCGCGCCGCTCAGCTTCGAACTGCCCGGAATGATTTCCGACGACATGGCCACGCCGCGCGGCCTTGGTGCCTTCGTCATGGCCTTTGACCCGGCGGCCTTTGCCGGGCTCGAGATCTTCACCGACACCATCCGCCGCTATCGCGACGCCATCCGCGGCTCGAGCGCCGCGCAGGGGGCCGAGGTGATGGCGGCAGGTGACCGCGAGTGGGCCGAGGGCAAGCGCCGTGCGCTGCAGGGCATGGCGCTCGATCAGACCGCCGTCGAGGCGTTGGCACGCTTCGCGCATGAAAAAGGCATCCCGCCATTGGAGGTGGTGGGCGGCTGAAAAGTCCAAATTTTTGGGAATTTAGGGAGGAGAACCAAATGACCCGCATCACCAAGACACTGGCATTGCTGACCACCGCGGCGGTTGCGTTGGGGGCGGCACTGCCAGCCTCTGCACAGGCCGAGCGCGTGCTCAAGTTCGCGCATGTCTACGAGACAGCCGAACCCTATCACACCTGCGCCGTGTCGGCGAATGACGCGCTGATGTCGGCCACCGACAACCGCCTCGGCATCGAGGTCTTCCCGGCCTCGACGCTGGGCAAGGAGTCGGACATCAACGAGGGCCTGAGCCTCGGCACGGTGGACATCATCTACACCGGCCAGCTCTTTGCCGGGCGTTACTACGGCCCGCTCGCGATCGGCGGTGCACCCTTCATGTTCCGCGACTACACGCATTGGGACGCCTATCGCAACTCGGACCTCTTCGACGAGCTGACCCAGGGCTACGCCGATGCCACCGGCAACCACGTCACCTCGCTGACCTACTACGGCCAGCGCCACGTCACTTCGAACAAGCCGATCCTCGCGCCGTCGGATATGGAAGGGCTGAAGATCCGCGTGCCGAACGCGCCGCTCTACATGATGTTCCCCAAGGCCACTGGCGGCAACCCGACGCCGATCGCCTTCGCCGAGGTTTACCTCGCGCTGCAGCAGGGCACGGTGGACGCGCAGGAGAACCCGCTGCCGACCATCCAGGCCAAGAAGTTCTACGAGGTGCAGTCGAACATCAACTTGACCGGACACATCACCGACGCGCTGCTGACCATCGTCGGCGGTCCGACCTGGACCAGCCTGTCGGAAGAGGATCAGGCCGCGCTCGAACAGGTGCTGGATGATACCGCCACCTGCGCCACCGAGCAGGTGATCGAGGCCGAGAACAACCTCACGCAGTGGTTCATCGACGAAGGCGTGACGGTCAACGAGGTGGATCGCGGCCCGTTCATCGAGGCGGTGAAGGCGGTGCACAACGGCGACATGGCGACCTGGGACCAGGAGACCTACGACCGTCTGCAGGCCATCGGCCAGTAACGGGCCCCAGCCCGACCCACGTGCCGGCGGCGGCCTCCGCCGCCCCGGCTCACCGACCCTCATGCGAGGCGCCCCATGCACGACGACACCAAGCCGGACACCTCCGGCCACGAGGACCTGAGCCTCCACATCTCGGATCAGGACGCGGAGGAGATCGACCTCTCCGACATCCGTCCGCAGGACTTTCTGGTGCTGGCCCTGTTCTGGGTGCTGGCCTTCGTGGTCTTCCTGCAATTCTTCACCCGCTACGTGCTCAACGACTCGCTGGGCTGGACCGAGGAGATCGCCCGCTACCTGCTGATCGGCGTCACCTTCGCCGGCTCTGTCATGGCGGCGCGCAAGCACAGCCACATCGCGGTGGAGTTTCTCTACCGCTGGGTGCCGCGCCCGCTGCGCCGGGTGATGCAGAGCGTCATCGACCTCGTCACAACCGGCTTCTTCGCAACGCTCGCCTGGCTCTCGGGCCAGCTCGCCACGCGTACGGGCGGCATGATGGTCTCGATCGACGTGCCGAAATCCTACGTCTACTGGTTCGTCGCCATCTGCTTCGCGGGCATGGCGATCCATTCCGCGATCAACGGCGTCCGCCACCAGACCAGCGGCACCAGCCGGCTCATCGACCCCGAAGACTTCGCGGATGAACCCCGCGCCATCGACTAGGACCCGGACATGACAATCACGCTTCTCTTCGTGCTGCTCTTCGTGCTCATCCTGGTGGGCGTGCCGGTGGCCATCGCGCTCGCGGGGGCCTCGCTGGCCTTCATCCTGTCGGGCACCGTGCCGCCGATGGTGGTGGCGCACCGCATGGTGAACGGGGTCGACAGCTTCCCGCTGCTCGCCGTGCCCTTCTTCATCCTTGCCGGCAACCTGATGAACACCGCAGGGATCACCGAGCGCATCTTCAACTTCGCGCTGGCACTGGTCGGCTGGATGCGCGGCGGGCTCGGCCACGTGAACGTCGGCGCCTCGGTGATCTTCGCCGGCATGTCCGGCGCGGCGGTGGCCGACGCCGGCGGGCTCGGCGCGATCGAGATCAAGGCCATGCGCGACGCCGGATACAAGACCGACTTCGCCGTCGGCATCACCGCCGCCTCCTCGACCATCGGCCCGATCATCCCCCCTTCCCTGCCGATGGTGATCTACGGCGTGGTCGCCAGCGCCTCGATCGGCCAGCTCTTCGCCGCCGGGTTCATTCCCGGCCTCGTCATGGCCGTGGCGCTGATGCTCATGGTGGCCTATTTCGCCCGCCGTGACGGGTTCAAGCGTGACCAGCCCTTCGCGATCCGGATCCTCGCCTTCAGCTTCAAGCGCGCCTTCCTGTCGCTGCTCACCCCGGTGATCATCGTCGGCGGCATCCTCACCGGGGCCTTCACCCCGACCGAGGCCGCGGTCGCCGCCTGCGCATATGCGATTTTCCTCGGAGCCGTGGTCTACCGCACGCTCACCCTACGCCGGCTGATCCGGGTCAGCTACGACACCATCGAGACCACCGCCGTGGTGCTTCTGGTGGTGGGCGCGGCCTCGATCTTCGCCTGGATCCTGACGTCGAACCGGGTGCCGGAGATGGCGGCAAACCTGCTGCTGGGTGCGTCGGACAACCCCTGGGTCATCCTGCTGCTGATCAACCTCGTGCTGCTGGTCGTCGGCTGCTTCATGGAGACAGTGGCGGCGATCACCATCCTCGTGCCGGTGCTGCTGCCGGTCGCGGTGCAACTCGGCGTCGATCCGGTGCATTTCGGGGTGATCATGGTGCTGAACCTGATGCTGGGGCTGCTGACGCCGCCGGTCGGCATGGTGCTCTACGTACTGAGCCGGGTTGCAAATATCCCCTTCGAGCGCGCGCTCGCAGGCACGGCGCCCTTCCTGATCCCGCTGGTTCTGGTGCTCCTGCTGGTGACCTTCGTGCCAGGCATCACAATGTGGCTCCCGACGTTGATCTATCGCTGAACCACGCGACGCGCCTGCGCCAACCGGTTTGCGGGAGGAGCTGCGGTCGGTAAATCTGGCCTGAAGGCACGCCTCGGACTTGCTCCGGCCCATAAGATAAGTTGGTGCAGGGCTCGAAAATCAGTTGGGCACGGCTCGGATATTGAGCCAGCCCCTTTGCAGTGGTCCACCCACGACGCGCGAAGTCCGGTCGGATTTCGGCGAACAGGAGGACTACGGAGTGGCTGGAAAGCGAGAGAACCCGGAAAACATTGTCATCAAGCTGTGCTTGGTCGAGGTGCTGAATGGCCGGGGCCTGTCGATGACCGATGCGGTGCGCCAGATCGGGATATCGCTGCATACGTTCACCGGTAGCGGAAGCCGTATGGCGGAATGAACCGGGCACACCTGTCGCGGCTCAAGGAGCTCGAGAAGGAGAACCTGAGGCTGCGGCGGACGGTGTCCGACCTGACGCTCGAGAAGCTGATACTGACGGAGGCTGCCCAGTGAGTGAAGGGCATCTCGGAAACGGTCCGGGCGACCGTTTCAGCCCTGAACGGGCGGAGCCCCTAAGCCCTTCACGACGCCGCGAATGCCTGGAGCATGTGCGCCAGACACTCGGCATCTCCGAACGCCGGGCCTGCCGGGTGCTCGGCCAGCACCGCTCCACGCAGCGCAAGCTTTTATCGACCCAGCGGAACCTGCTCAGGTTAGGCCGCTAATCTGAATGCCTCGGCAGGCGTGCGCATGGCAAGCGCCTGATGAGGGCGGCGGTTGTTGTAGAAGGCAATCCGGTCACCGATGACGCGCATCGCATGTTGGATGGTCTCAAAACGGTATCGATGCATCCACTGCTCCTTCAGCGTCCGGATGAAGCGCTCGACCATGCCGTTCTGCTGTGGGCAATGAGCCCGTGAACGCCATTGGTCCGATAGATCGGGCGAATGGGTGATGAACTCCTGTTTCAGCCCGTAACTGCGGACAATGGCCGGCTGGTGAAGACCAGACCATCGTCCGAGCGGAGCAGGAACTCCTCCTCGACCCGGCCCAGTGTGCCGAACCTCGCGATCAGCGCTTGCTCGAGCGCGGCGCTGGCGGTCGTGGCCTTGCCCGACTTCGACAGGTGCCAGCTCAGCAGCTCGCGCGTGTGGCAGTCGATCACCAGGGCCAATGAAGCCCAGCCGTCCTTGCCGGTCCAGATGCGGGCGAGACCGGATACACAACAGCTACATATGAGCTGACGCCATCGAGTGGTCCGGATCAAATGCTAATGCATGGTCGGCCTTCGATCTATGGGGATGAAGACCTCTGGCGCCGGCGTCCGATATCCGAGGGCACTATGCGGCCGCTCCCTGTTGTAGTGTTTTCGCCATCTTTCGATGAGGATTTGCGCCTCCCTCAACGAGTAGAAGACCTCGCCATTCAGCAGCTCATCCCTGAACCTGCTGTTGAAGCTCTCGCAATAGCCGTTCCCCAGGGTGACCCCGGCTCGATGTAGGCGGTCTTTGACCCCACTAGCTCGATCAAGTCGCGGACCTTCTGCGAGATGAAGTCCGGGCCGTCGTCAGACCTGATGAACCGCGGCGGGCCGCGCTGGCTGAAAAGGTCCGTCAGCGCGTCCAGGACATCGGTGGAGTTCAGTCGCCTGTCGACACGGATCATTAACGCCTCCCGCGTATATTCATCGAGGATGTTGAGCGTCCGGTAGGCCCGGCCGTCGCTGGTCCGGTCCTGCACGTAGTCGTAGGATCAGACGTGGTTGGGATGTTCAGGCTTCAGCCGCACGCAGGAGCCGTCCACTGCCCGGCAGTGCATCACGAAGTGATGTCACGAGAGGGGTCAGCCAGAGCCTGCCGCGCTTCTTCTGCTTGTGTGGTACCTTGAGCCCTTCGCGCCGCCGTTCGCCGCGGGCCTCGGACCCATGGCGGACCGCGGCTCACCGCGCCACCGCTTGTGGTTCACTTGCCGGCCGGCCCGGCGCAGCAGCACGGCGAACCGGCGGTCGCCGTAGCGGCCATACTCCCGGGCCAGTTCGATGACGTCGGCGGTCAGCCGCGCCTCGTCTTCCCGGCCCTGGGGCGGCTTGCGCTGCGTGGAGCGGTGCTGGCCAAGCACCCGGCAAGCCCGGCGTTCGGAGATGCCGAGTGTCTGGCGCACATGCTCCACGCATTCGCGACGGCGCGAAGGGCTTAGGGACTCCGCCCGTTCAGGGCTGAAGCGGTCCCCCTGACCGTTTCCGAGATGCCCTTCACTCCCCGTGGAGCCTCCGCCAGGATGAGCTTCGCGAGCGTCAGGTCGGACACCGCGCGCCGCAGCCTCGTGTTCTCCCTCTCGAGGTCAGTGAGCGGCGCCAACTGTGCCCGGTTCATCCCGCCATACTGCTTCCGCCACCGGTAGAACGTATGCTGCGATATCCCGATCTGCCGCAACGCATCGGCCATCGACAGGCCCCGGCCATGCAGCACCTCGAACAAGCGCAGCTTGATGACGATGTCTTCCGGGTTCTCTCGCTTTCCAGCCCTTCCTTCATCCTCCTGTTCGCCGAAATCCGACCGGACTTCGCGCATCGTGGGTGGACCACTGCAATGGGGCTGGCGCAGGCTCACGCCTGCTTGGTCATCGCCGTGATTAGCTGGCTTTTGAACCCTGCGCCGGTGGCTGGTCATGGGCCGCCAGGCGCCCGCGCAGCGGCAGCAGCCCGAGGGCAGAGACGGCGGCGAAGGCGGCTCCTGCCATGAAGGTGGCGGCGGGGCCGTGGGCCTCCCAGAGCGCGCCAGCAAGTAGGCTTGCCAGCAGCAGCGCCACCCCGGTTACGAGATTGAACATCCCGAAGGCTGTTCCGCGGAGCTCCTCGGGCACGGTTTCGGCGACCAAGGCCGCCAACAGCCCTTGCGTGAACCCCATGTGCAGCCCCCAGATCAGCACACCGACCGCGATCCCGGTCAGCCCGGGCGCAAGTGCCAGCACCAGGTCAGCCACGATCAGCAGGCCAAGTCCGCAGAGCAGGAGGCCGATCCTGCCGATCCTGTCGGAGAGCACGCCGACCGGCCAGGCGGAGAGTGCGTAGATGAGGTTCATACCGACCAGCACCATTGGCACCAGCATCAGCGGCGTACCGGCTACCTGCGCGTGCAGGATCAGGAAGGCCTCGCTGAACCGCGCGAGGGTGAAGAGCGTGGCGACCACAACGACCCACCAGTAGACCCCGCCGAGCAGTTTCAGTTCTGCAGGCGCCAGCGGGTTGCGCACCTTGCGCATCGTCGTGGCACGCTCGGGCTCCTGCACGACCCAGAGCAGCAGCCCGACCGACAGGAACGCCGGGAGCACCGCGATCCAGAACACGCTGCGAAAATCATCCGAGAAGAGCCACATCAGGCTGATCGCCGCGAGGGGGCCGATGAAGGCCCCCACGGTGTCGAGCGACTGGCGCAATCCGAAGGCGGCACCCCGCATGCCCGGCGGCGCAAGGTCGGCAACCAGGGCATCACGCGGCGCACCACGGATGCCCTTGCCAATCCTGTCGATGAACCGCGCCGCGATCACCCAGCCGAGCGTGCCTGCCAGCGGGAACACCGGCTTGGTCACCGCCGCCAGACCGTAGCCGAGGGCCGCCAGCTGCTTGCGGCGCCCGATGCGATCGGACAGTGCGCCGGAGAAGACCTTGGTGATGGCGGCAGTGGCCTCCGCGATGCCTTCGATCACGCCGAGGGCCAGGGCCGAGGCGCCGAGGCCGACCGTCAGGTAGATCGGCAGCAGCGCGTGGATCATCTCGGAGGAGACATCCATCAGCAGCGACACGAAGCCAAGCGCCCAGATGCCCGCAGGCAGGCGCGCAGAAAATGTCCTGTCCGGCATGAGATGCGACCGCATGCGCCCCTTCGCCCTGTACCACCAGCCGACCAGACACCCCGGGCGGTGGCCGAGGCAAGCGGTTTCGGTGTACGAGGCCGAATTACGTGGTGCGGCTCTTGGAGGCGGGCCGCCGGCGATGCACCGGCCGCCTCGTGCCTCAGCCGAGCACCTCCTTCGCCGGCAGGATCGTCGTGAGAAACCGGTACCCGTTGTTCGCCTTATAGCGCGGGTCGCGCTTGACCTCGGTCATGAACTCCTCGTGGCCCTTTTTCGTTCGCCCCACGAGACATCCGGCACTCGTCCGGCCGATATTGTCCTCGGGCCTGTCATAGCCCCAGTGCTGGTTGATGAAGAAGATGCCGGTCTCGACACGGTCGCCCTGACGCTCGTGGTCCTTGTTGAGGTCGCGGTACACGCTGACATCGGCGGTCTGGCGCAGCGCCTCGTGCTCGCCCGGCTTGCCCGGATGGTGCTTTCCGACGCTCCAGGCCGCGTATTGGCCGAACTTGATCCGCGCGGCCCCGAGCGGGTTGAGCGGGCGGTCGGTGAAGAATTTGCCCGGCTCGGTCGTCGCCTGCCAGGCACGGGTCTGGAGCTGCCCGGTCTGACCGTCGATCCAGAACAGCAGGCGAAGGTCGTTGAAGACGTCGATCCGGTCATCGTTCAGCGTGCCGTCCATGTTCGCGCCTTCCAGGTAGACGATGTTCCTGCATTCGGGCACGCGGCATATCCAGAAGCCCCTTGCCGCCATGTAGTCTGCGACCCGGTTGACCCAGGACAGCGTCTGATGGCGCGGAATGTCCGGCAGCCCGTTCGTCGGTATGGTCAGCGCGCTTGCCGTGTCGCGGTCGAAGATGTCCTTTTCTGCAAGGCCGCGGGTCTTGCAGAAGACCTTCATCGACCACTTGGTGATCGGGCCGAAATCGCCGTCCGCAGGCGGATCGAGGTATCCGAAGGCGCTCAGCCGTTGCTGGATCTCGGTGACCAGCCCGGTCTGATCCGCGAGGGTGTCATACCCGAGGCTGTCCTGGAAGCTTTCCAGCAGCGGCGCCGGACGCATCAGCATCGCGGCCGGATCCGGTATGGCGGGCGCGGCCGCCGCGGCGATCATCGCGGCGGCGCCTCCGTCCGGCATCCCGGCGACCGCGGCGGCAAAGCTCGGGGCTCCGGTTGTCGCGCCCCAGCGGTCATCGCGGCTGACCGCCATTGCGTCGCCGAACCAGGAGACGAAGCGGTCGATGTGCTCGCCGGTCTTCGACGGGTAGCAGATGAGGAGCCAGCGGTTCTGCGCAGCATTCTCACGCCGCAGGGACCCGGCGTTATAGGCGGCGGCAACGAGCGGCGGGTCGAAATGCGTGCTCTTGCGCTGCCGGGCAATGTAGCTGGTCCCGGCCTCGATGGAGAGCGAAGGTTCCAGCAGGTCGTCGCCCGTGAGGCTGGCGCGACCCAGGGTCTCGCGCGCGGTGGTCACCAGCGTCTGCATGAGCCCAACGCTCTCGTCGCGGATCTGCGGCTCCGCGCGCCGGGCGCTGCGGTTGCCGCTGCTCTCGGTCGCGATGGTCGCGATGATCAGCTCCACCGGGACCTGGAAGTGTTTCGACCAGCGCGCGCAAAGATCGCCGTACTCCTGCCAGATCCTGCGGATCGTCTTGGGGTCGCCGGGCGTCCGCTCCGGCGGCCCGCCATCGATCCGGATCCCGCCGTCGGCAAGCGCCCAAGACACCGCATCGTTGAAATGCCGATGTGGCGCGCAGAGGTGCGGCAGCATCTCTCCGAGCAGTTCCGACCCGGCCGGGACCGTCGGTTCGCTGACCCGCAGCTCCGCGTTCACGGGCGCCTCCGCCGCGAGCACCGGTGGGGCGGCGGGGGCCGGGGAGGGAGCAGGAGCTGTCGCGCCAGCTGGCGCCGGGGGCGGTGTCGCGGCGGCGTTGGCCTTGGCCGCCCGACCCAGGTCCTCGCTGAACTTCTGTATCGAGCGGTCCATCGCCGCGGACTTTTCCTTCGAGCCCTGGCTGCTACCCCAATAGAAGGTGACCACGGCGCCGGCGATGCCGTTGATGAAGCCTACAGCGGTGCCGATCAGCCCGAAGGCCGCGGTGGCAAAGCTGCTGTCCGTCAGGTCGAGGACCCCGGTAGCCACCAGCAGAAGCAGGACGACAACCACGAGCATGCCGCCCATCGCGATCCAGACCAGCCGCATACCGTGCCGGAAGGCGAGGTCGCCCAGCTGGTTCGCGGTCTGGAAGTCCGAGGCGCGTTTGCGGTCTTCGAGTTCGAGCTCGGCAAAGCGTACGCCGGCTTCGAGCTCGTATTGCTGAAGCGCGGTCTCCGCCTGTTGGAGCGCGACGAAAATCTCGGGGTCGCCCGCGTTCTCTTTGATCATCTCGATGACCTGCTGCGGCGACATCGCAGCGCGCGTCGCGGCACCGGAAGAGACGGTTGCCGCGGGCTTCGCGCCGGGCAGCCGTTCCAGCGCATGGCTGACCACCGAGGCGGCGATCGCATTGACCGGCGGCGGCAGGGCGAGGGCAGTGAGAAGCGTTGGAGCGGAGGATCTCAGCAGACCGCTGACAAGAGGCGGAATTCGCATGGCTGTTCGTCCAAAAGGTGCAAAAATAATTACTCATTCTACCACATGGCGTTGTTCTGGAGTGAATTAATCTGGAGTGAGGAAATGCTGAATTGTGTCAGGCGTGAAATTTGTTTCGCGTTTTTGCTGAATTTCAGGCTTTGCGGGAGCCCGAATTATCCTATCCGCAAAGCCCACTTATGGCACTTTGTGGTTCCATCACTATATCGCCCATCTCCCTGAGAAAACTTGTGTACGGACGGAGAAGATGAAAATAAATAAATGCGAAAATTGTAAAAATCTCTGCCGTGGTGGTATTTTGTATCTCGCGGAATTTCGAAAAGGGCGCATTACGTGTTTTGAATGATGCATCCTACATGGTGAGCACTTTCTTGTTTGATCATCAGGTGGCGGATTTTGCGAAGGCCATCACTTGCTTTGCCACGGTCCTGTCGTCGAGATACCCGGTGATTCCGTGCCGGTTGTCGGTGTGGTTCTTGACGCCTCCGAAATTCGCGATGGGCGGGGCCACCGGGAAATGCCTCGCATCTAGCGGGTTGAGCGCCACGATGTCGCGGGTGTCGAAGGCGTTCATCCAGCGCTTCGGCGCGGGATTGCGCGGCAGGCCGAGACTGGCGGTGATCGCCTTGATCCCGAGCGGCGAGCCGATCGTGACATAGCCGGCGAGCCTGATCTCTGGCGCCTTGGCGACGAGCAGATTGTAGCCCACGACGCTGCCCAGCGAATGGCCCACCACGAGGGTCGGCTCGTCGGTCAGCGCCGCCTGCACGATTTCGTCGATCGCCTTTCGCACGACGGGCTTGTCGATGTAGAGGTACACGTCCGTGAGGAACTTCTCGATCGTCGCGCCAGAGATTCCCGGCCACTTCTGGTCGATGACCTTGACGATGGCCTGCACCCACTCCCAGTTCTGCGGGCCCATCTCCTGCAGCTCTGCATCGGGCATCTCCTGCCGGATTTCGACCTCGGTGATCTCGCCGGCGGCTTCGATCTCCTGCAACACGGATTGCATGAACAGCTCGTATCCCTGGTCCTGTCCGGCACCCATGGCAACGATCTGCCCGCTGGAGGGCAGCTTCGCCCTGGCGACGAAATCATCGAGCTTATCGCCGTAGAACGGCAGGTCATATTTGGTATCCAGCGGCAGGCTCGCGCCGATCTTCGCCAACCCTCTGTCGAGCGCGGCGCGCCAGACCGGCAGCAGCTCCGCCGAGCTCTTGCCGCCCTGCGCGCGGCCGTGGATGAACAGAACCCGCATCACAGCTCTCCTGTCTGAATGGCATCGAAGAGGGCATCACCCGATCCGGCGTCGAATGTGGTGAACAGGGCGTCGAGCAGCTTGGGCCGCAGCGACACGAGCACCGGCGGAAGCGGGGCCGCGCGCGACTCCAGAAGGCTCCAGCCCTGGGTCAGCAGCGGGCAGCTCGGGGTCACCGGCAGCTCGGTCTGCGCGGGCCAGTGCCGATGCAAGAGCATCCGCACGTCGAACAGGTCGGCACCGAGATCGTCGCGCATCAGGTCCGACACGCTCTTGATCATGGTGTCGTTGCCCGACTCCGAATAGGCGTAGGCGGCATAGAGCCCGAGCACCGGGTCGATGGCCTTCCCCATCCGGATGGCGCTCGCCAGCGCATCGGCTGTCCCCGGATCGCTGATCGAGAACCTGCGCTGCTCCAAAGCCAGAGTGGCGGCGGCCCTTAGTCTGTCGAGCTCGGCGCGGCGGCCCGCCGCCTCATCGGCGCGAGAGGTGTAGTCGGCGGGAACATAGGACAGCGAGGCCATGCCCTCGGCGTCGATCCTGATATGACCGACGTATCCGTCGAAGCCCGGTACCAGCAGACAGCGGCCGTCGTCGAGCTCTATGGCGACTTGGCAGAAAGGGCCGCCCGGAAAGATGCGTACCACGCTCTGATCGGGGCCGCGGGATTTTTCCGGAGCAATTTCCGACATGGCGCCTGGGCGACCGACCTTCGAGATCTCCTGCCGGGCGATCCGTGCGCCGGAGAGGCTGAGGCCGGTCGCGGTCTCGAAGCGGGTCACGTTGTCGTCCGGCATACGCTCCCGCATCCTGCGGACGAGCGGGCCGATGTCGACGGAGCGCGCGACGCGCGGCGCCAGCCCCGCGTCCAGCCCCGGGACCATCTGCTGGTTGCCCGCCTGCAGGGCCAAGAGGTTCTTCTGCAGATCTGCGAGAGTCCGTGCCTGGCCGATCCAGTTCTCGGATTCGACCCGGTTCACGGCGTCAGTGACGGTCGGTTCGAGCCCGGCGACGTCGGTGTCGTCCCAGCCCGCGACCTCCGAGAAATGCCGGACGCCGAGGGTTTCGAGCGTTTGGGCCGTCTGGGCGTCTATCCCCATAATGAGGGTCAGGTCGTCTGCCGCCGGCACGGCGGCTGGGGTTTCTGGCCGGCGGCCCGCGGTCTCCCGAGATTGATCCTCATCGAACCGGAAATGGCCCTCGTTTGGCGAGGCGGAGGCGACCGTTTCGGCGGGAGGGGCATTCGGATCGACGGGCGCGATGAACACGCCGTCGGCCGAGGGAACGTTCGCCTCGATGTGCTGCGTCTTGGTGAAATCGACCTGGCCCAGTGTCTCGTCGATGGTGTCCTGCAGAAACTTTCCGAGCTTCCGGTTCGGCACCACCTCGATCTGCCGCCCGTCATAGGTGACCTTCAGCCGCATGTTGGCGCGGGGCGCCTGGTACGCGCGGCGCAGGGCATGGGTCAGGAAAGATTGGCGCACCCCGTCAATCTCGCCCTCGAAAGCAGGAGAACCCTCTGCAGTGGCGCAGAAATGGTCGACCATGCCGGTGCGTTTCGTGAACTGGGGCAGGTCGGGAAAGACGCCCGTCCCGGTCAATCGCGCCTGCCCAAGGGTGGTGGGCAGCGTCCGGCAGGCATCCGAAACGAAGACCACGGTCCTGACCCCGCAGAACTTGGCTTGGTCGAGAGAGGTCTTGAGATTGACGCATTCTGCCGGGTCCTCTGGCAGACCGCTCAGCATCCAGACATCGGTCTGGTTCACAAAGATGCCGTGACCGATGTAGTAGACCAGCAGCAACTCGTAGCGGGTGGGGATTAGATAGCCTCTGATGGCATCGAAGATCTGCTTGCGCGTCACCGGCTCCTTGGCATCGGTGAGCACGGTCACGTCATAACAGGGGTCGAGACCCGCCAGCCACGCGCCAATCGCCTCGGCGCTGGGGGCGGCAGAGATCAGCGGTGTCAGCCCCGCGGAGCGTCCGACCCCGATCACCACCGCCGCGCGGCGGTTCGGCGGCGCAGGGGCCTCTGCGGCTGTGGTCTTGGCGCCGCTCATGGCCGGGTCTGTAGTTCGGCGATCAGGGCGCGGTGGAACAGCACGGCCAGAGCCAGCGCGAAGATCGCGTCAAAGGCGGCGAAGCGCCAGAAGTCGAGCCCGAGGCACAGGTAGACCAGCACCGTCCAGACACGGATCCCCAGGGCAATCGCCACCTGCAACCGCTGCCGGATCGGGTCGCGCCAGGCCAGGACCTGCAGCGCCGAGACCGCGACGACCATGGCGCCCCAGACCTGCAGCAATGGCCGCGCCTGCGACGGCTCGATCCCCGTGATCCATGCACCCAGCCCCGGCGCGAAGAGGCAGATCAGCGCCACCAGTGACTGCAGCAGCAGGTTGATCGCGAAGAGGCGGCGAAACCGTTTCAGGGCGCTTTTCGCCTGCGCCTGGCTCCAGCCGAGGGAAAGAGTGTTCATGGCAGCCTCCTCAGAACGTCAACAGATAGGCCAGAAGGTCGGATGTCCGGGCCTCGGGTAGCGCGGTTCCCCAGAGGTGCCCTGCGTTGGAATTGCCGGGCAGGGCGGTATCGTAGCAGCGGGGACCCTCCACGCAGGCGGGCGAGACGAAGCCGCCGTCGGGGTCGATCACGTCCCCGCCGCGGCGGAAGCGGGCCGGGCGCTGGTCCGGCGGGCGCAGCAGATCGCGCAGCGTCGGCACAGAGCCGTTGTGCAGGTAGGGGCCGCGCAGCCAGAGCCCGTCGAGCGGGGCGTTGGCATAGCCGTTGGTCTTCCTGAACTGACGGAACGCATAGGGCGTCCCGGCGAAAAGCTCGCGCAGCTGGGCCTGCTGGAAGGTCGGGGTGTAGCTGTTCAGCCGCGCGGGGTCGGTGCCGACGCTGGCCAGAGGCTCCACGGTTCCCAGCCGGGCGCCCTCAAAGACGTAGCCTTTGTCTCCCTGGTAGCCGTGGCAGGCGGCGCAGGCCTCCATGTAGATCGCCCGGCCGCGTTCTGCCGCCGCCGCGTCGGGACGGTGCGGGCTTGCAGGCGGTGTCAGATCGCCAAGCCAGCGGGCCACGCGCTCGATGGCGGCATGGTCGGCGGTCCGCGGCGTGACCCCGGCCCCGAGCGCCGCCGAGAGATTGCGCTCGGCCAGGCTGGTGTTGTTGCCATCCCAGTGCAACTGCATGCCCTCGCGCGGGCGCTGCTGGAAGATCGAGGGGAAATCCGAGGCGCCGACCACTTCCAGATCGCTGAGGGCGCTGGCGTCGTCGTCGAAGGCAAGCACCTTGTAGGGATTGAACGTATCGACCCGACCCGGGCCCCAGTCCGGTTGCCGGTCGAGCAATGGGGTCAGCCGTGCGGCGCGGTCGATCATACCCTCCCGCAGGCGCGGGAAGACGGCGATCTTCCAAAAGAGCGCCTCGACGGGGCCGAGCCCGACGCCGCTGTCGCGCATCGCCGCGCTCAGGGACGCGGGGGCCATGCGCGGATCTCGTGAGGCACCCAACACGAAGCGGGTGAACCGGTGCAGGTCGAGCTGCTGCGCGGGCATTCCCGAGATCATCAGTGGAGCGGCGTCCGTGCTGTCGCGGACGGTGCCGGTGTGGCAGACGGCGCAGTTGAACCAGACCAGTTCCACCCCCGACACCGTCCGCCGCGAGATGCCGATGGGCAGGTCGTCGTCTTCGTCGTAGAGGAAGCCGAACGCCCTGTAGTCCCCGGTCGTGCCGAAGGCCTCCGGGAAGAGCGCCGGCAAGGCTTTCCAGACCTTGTAGGGAATGCCCGAGGCCGTTTCCGCCCCGATGGAGCCATGTCGGAAATGCGTCTCTTCGTCGGCGTAATAAGGCGTGCCCGATTGCAGCACGCGGACGAGCAGCAGGCCCCCCACGAGGAGTGCTCCGGCGAGCGCCAGCACCGCGAGCCACAGGAGCGGTCGCCACCTGCGGCGGCGGCGGTCCAGCTCGGCTTCGACGGCGGTCGGAAAGCTCATGACGCCTCCGGGATGCGCAGCTCGGGTTTGGTGTCGTAGACCTCCATCAGCTGGTCGATCATCGCGTCGCGAGACGGGAAGCGCGACAGCTCGTGGCAACCCATCGGCAGTTTCGGCGCGCCGACGAGGCACTTGTTGCAATAGGTGCAGGGGGCGGGGGGCAGGTCGCGGCCCTCGGCCCAATGGCGCGGCAGATCCGGGTTGGCCACCAGCGAGCGGGCAATCGACACGCCGTCCACGTGTTCCAGCGCGGCGCGGATCGCGCCGGCGTTCTGCCAGCCGCCGGTCGAGATCACCGGTATGCTCACTTTCTCGCGGATCAGACGCGCCTCTTCGAAGCCCACGCCCTCGACCGGGCGGCCCTTCTTCATGCGAAACCAGAGCCAGTGAAAGATCGGTCGCAGCGCCGGGTAGCGGAACAGCAGGAAATTCCGGAAGCCATGCACCCCGCTGGAGATCATTGCGTCGTAGGTGACCGCCAGCACCTCCAATGGCAGATCGCCCGGCGGGTTCAGCGGGTGCGGGAAGAGCGAGCCGGTGGAGACATGCAGCGCGTCGGCCCCCATGGCCTCGCACCATTGCGCCACCTGCAGGGTGTCGTCGACCGTATTGCCGCGTCCTTCCCAGGGAATGACGTTGTTGTGGTCTGTGGCCGTGAGCTTCACCTGCAGGTGGAAGTCGCGCCCGACCGTATCTCGGATCGCCGCGATGACCTCCAGCAGGAAACGAGCGCGGTTTCTCAGTCCGCCGCCATAGGCGTCAGTACGGTCGTTGATCGCCGAGCTGAGGAACTGGGTGAAGAGATAGCCGTTCGCCGCATGCAGCTCGACCCCGTCCAGCCCGGCCTCGCGCGCGCGCCAGGCGGCACGGGCAAAGTCGCGCACCATGCGGCGCACCTCGCCGGTGGACATCGCCTGAGTCAGGAAACCGTGCAGCGTCTCCGGTGCCGACGTGGGCGAGGGCGAGGGCCGGTGCATGTTGTGCACGCCCGGGATGTCCATCTGCCGCCCCGAGTGGCTGAGCTGCAGGATGAACTTCGCGCCGTGCGCATGCACCGCCTCGCCGAGCCGCGCCCAGGCCGGGATGAAATCGTCGCGGTGGATGGTCGCGTAGCCCGCGATGATCCGCCCGTCCATCCGCACCGGCACGTAGGACGAGATGATCGCCCCCACGCCGCCCCTAGCAAAGCGGCACTCCCAGTTGATCCGCGTCTGGGTGAGCGAGCCGTCCTCATTGTCGAAGCGCCCAGAGATGTTTGATCTGAAGATGCGGTTCTTTACCGTCAGGTTCCGGAACGCGAGCGGCCGGAAAATGGGGTCCTCCTCTGCGCTTTCGGTCATGGGGCACCTGTCGCTTCGGTCCAGACACGCCGAAGGACGGCGGGGACGAACCCATGCGCCGGGCAGCCGCTCCAGGCCTCGCTCAGGAAGGCGACGCGCGGGTCGAGCGTGCGCCGCGCAGCCTCGCCGACAGGCAGGATCACCAGCGTTCCGGCCCGGATGGAGCCGCCCAGCAGCTCTGCGGGCGCAGTTCCTTGTCGCAGCACCCGGCGCGGTGCGATCAGCGCATGCGCCAGAGCCGCCTCGGCAGAGGCGGTCTGCGGCACCTCCCGCAGCGCCTCGAGGCTGGCCGCCATGTTCTGCGCCGCGATGCCGAGGGCATGGATCGCCGTCAGGTTGCCATGGGTCAGCCCGTGCAGCGCCGCGCGTGCAAGGCGGGAGCGGCCGGTGATCCGGTCGAGCAGCCGTTGCGCGAAGGTGCCGTTCAGCCCACGGCCGATGGTCTCTGCCGCGGCGACGCTTTCGGGCGTGGGGGTGAAGCCGGTGATTACCGCCGGTCCGATCAGCGCCTGGGACAGTTCAAGCGCCTTGCCGGGGCCGCCGCCCACGAAGGTCGCCGCCCGTGCCACCGGCCCTGCGAGGGCTGTGTCCAGATCGCCGGAATCGAGCCGCGCGCTCAGAGCGGCACGCATGTCCTGCCGCCGGTAGTCGGCCCTCGGCAGGGCGCTGGGCAGATGCTGGCGGTGCGCCGTCAGCGTGTCCCGGGCCGCCCGCGCGATCAGCCGGTTCAGCAGCGGCCCATGGCCGGGAGCGGGCCGGTCAAGGCGCGCATCCTGCGCCGCCGCACGCAGTGCCTCCGCGTCCCGCAGGGTGACCACATCTATCACCCCGGGGATCCTCATGACGACCGCTCCCACGGAAAGAACAGGTTCCGCGCGTCGCCATAGGCATGCGCCAGTTCGGGGCAATGCCGCGCCACCACCGTCCGCAGGGAGTTCTGCTTCACCCAATCGAAGCCGGCCTCGGTATAGATCTCGGGCCGGAAGTCGTCGGTGAAGAACCGGTCCGACTTCAGCCGGCGCGATGCCATGAGGATGAAGATGCGGAAGGCGGTGTCCGAGAAGCCGAAGCGCGGCGGCTGGCCGCGGTCGGATTGCGCCTCGGCCAGTGTGCCGACCAGCAGGTCGACCTTGTCGACCGTGCCATAGAGGTCCTCGAGTTCGGCGGCCCAGGTGCTGTTCGAGGTGATGTCGCTGAAGGTCTTGGGCACCGCCATGCCGGTCTGCCTCCGGAACTCGGCAAACCGCGGCACCCCACGTTCGCGGTCGCGCAGGATGTCGATCGCGGCAAGGTCGATCGTGTGCCCGTTCTCGCGCTTCAGGTGTCGCAGCCCCTCCGGGTAGTTGTGCAGGACCAGCGCGCCCGGGTGCTCGGTACAAAGCGAATAGAGAACATCATCGAAGGACAGGTCCCTGTAGAGATCGCGGGCGGCACCGGCGCTGACCCCCGCGAGGTCGGCTGTCTGAACGTGGCTGTCGTCGCCTGCGCGGCGGAAATCGAAGCTGTCGGGCAGCAGCGAGTGCAGGCGATAGACCGCGGCGAATTCCTCGGTCATGGCATAGGGCGCGCCGTGATGGTCGGCGGGCGACCCGGGGATGCCGTTGATGATCTCGCTCATCGACATGCGGCCGAAGGCGCCGGTCTCGCGCTCGCCGACGATGCCCCATTGGTTGCCGCGCATGGCCATCCGTCCGACCGGGCTGTCCATCAGGGCCGGGGTCCATTCCACCGTGTGGATCTTGGCCAGCAGCGCCGAGACCACGAGCCGCGCCTTGCCGAACAGCCAGTCGCCGGAGGCGGCGGGGTGCTCTGCCTTCAGCCGGTCCACCACGGCGTTGTGCTCGCGCACGAAGAGCGTGTGCAGCACCGACAGACCGATCCACCAGTTGCCGTTGACGCCGCTGAGTTCCAGCCCGGGCACGCCAGAGGGGCTGTCCACGGGCAGCAGTCCGCGGTCGTCGAGCGCGAGTTTTCCGTCAGGCAGGGCCTCTGGCCCCGTCCCGCGCCGCACCGCCGCGATCCGCGCCTCAGACGAGCCGTAGATCTGGCTGGCATCCCACCAATGGGTCTCGACGTTGGTGAAGGCGCCGGGCCGGCCCGCATCGGCATCGCCCGCCACCGAGAGGGTCGATGCCGGGACCGTCATGGGGCCGTCCCAGTCGTCATCTTCGGCGAGCGGGATATCGTGCAGATGGTCGCTGTTGTTCTTGCCGTGCGACAGCCAGTCGTGGACCATGAACTGGATCCAGGCCGCCGCGAGCACGTTCAGATGCGGAACCGGGGTGAATTCCCTGCGCGCCAGCAGCCGCCTCGACACCTCGCGCGGCGATGGGGTCATCAGCGCGTCCCCCGTCTCGCCGAAAGCTGCCTCGAGCGTTACATTGCGGGCAAAGCGGCTACCCGCCATGCCCATCCATGGCTTGCCCAGGTCGTTGTAGCTGCCGTCGGCGGTGCGGAAGTTCACCGGGTCCGCTACGGGCTCGGGCTTCGGCGGTGCCGTCTCGGTGTCGATCAGGTTGGATCTGCGCAGGTTCTCGCGGTGCCCCAGGATGATCAGGACCGCCGTGACGAAATTCCACTGAAACCAGACGCGGCGCGGTTCGGTGATCCTCGCGATGTAAGCCAATATAGACATGGTTTGCCCTCTGCAATGACGTCGAGGCGCGGTCTCAATGTCTTTAAATAATATTCTGAACATAACACGGAATTGGAGTCGGGAAAAGTTTCCCGGTATTTCGCAGGGTATTTCCGAATTCGGGCTCAGGGTCGGAAAATAAGGCAGGGAAGATTGCGAGGTTCTTCGCGGGAACGGCAGGGCGGGCAAGCCCCTTTCACGACGGGGAAAACGCCTATCCCGGTTCCGGCACCGCCGTGCGCTGCACTGGCGTCGCTTCCGGCATGTCGCAAAGCGCCATGCAAATGCCGCGCGCGCGGCAGCGGAGCAACGCGGCGCAGGTCACGAGTCGAATGGGGGAATCTGCCCGAGCTACGAGAGACGTCGTCATGATCAAGGTTTTGTCAGGGGTCTGGGTGCTCCTTCTGGGCATCGTGCTCATCATGCTGGGCAACGGCATGCATTTTACCCTGATCGGCCTGCGGGGCGGGATCGAGGGGTTCTCTTCCACCGCGCTGGCGGTGATCACCTCGGGCTACTTCATTGGATTCCTGTCCGGGGCCCGCGTCACGCCGCAGCTGATCCGCAAGGTTGGCCATGTGCGGGTCTTCGCTGCCCTCGGCAGCTTCATGTCCGCCGGGCTCATCGCCTTTCCACTGGTCACCGAGCCCTGGGCGTGGACGCTGCTGCGGTTGATCGTCGGCTTTTGCATGTCGGGGGTCTACGTTACCGCCGAAAGCTGGCTGAACCACGCGGCGACCAATGAGACGCGGGGCAAGGTGCTCTCGGCCTACATGATCGCGCAGACACTGGGGATCATCGGTGCGCAGGGCCTGCTGACGCTGGGCGATGCCGGGACCTCGACGCTGTTCATCGGCGCCTCGATCCTCGTGTCGATCTCCTTTGCGCCGATTTTGTTGTCGGCGACACCGGTGCCCGCGGTCGAGGTCGCGCGGCCCATGTCGCTGCGCACCCTGTTCGGCAACGCGCCGCTGTCGACGGTCGGGATCTTCCTTCTGGGCAGCGTCTACGCGACGCAATCGGGCATGGGGCCGGTGTTCGGCTCGCAGATCGGCCTTACCGCGCCGCAGATCTCGCTGTTCATCGCCATGCTCTTTGCCGGGGCTCTTGTGCTGCAATACCCGATCGGCTGGCTGTCGGACCAGATGGACCGGCGCAGGCTGATCTTCGGCGCGGCGGTGATCGGCGCGGGGGCCTGCGCGATGGGTTGGCTGATGGGCGGTGGGATCGGCGCGCTGCTGGGGGCGGCCTTTGTCGCGGGCGGGGTGACCACGCCGCTCTACGCGCTGTTTCTCGCCTTCACCAATGACTCCCTTTCCGCCGAGGACATGCCCGCCGCATCGGGCGGCCTCGTCTTCACCTTCGGCCTGGGAGCCATCGCCGGTCCATTGGTCACCGGCTGGACGATGCAGCATATCGGACCGCACGGCTTCTGGCTGGTGCTCGCCGTGACCTTCGGGGTTATCGCGCTCTACGCGCTCTATCGCATGACCCAGCGCGCGGCCTTGCCGCCGGAAGAGACGGAAAGCTATCTCAACGTGCTTCCCACGAGCTCCCCGGTGGCCGTCGAGGCCGCGGGGACCTGGGCCGCGGAGCACGCCGAGGCCGAACGCGAGGGAGGCGCGCAGCCCTGACCGCGGTGGCAGGGCCTCTTCTCGCGCGGTGTTTGCAGATGATGACTCTCGGAGGCTTGACTGCACCGGTGACGCGGGCTGGGCAGGTCACCGATGTCACCGCCGCGGAAGGCGCGTCTGCCTTGCCGCCCGGTTGCGCCGACCGAAACTCGTCGGCGCGCACTTGTTGAGGTTACGAGGACCGGCCGAAGGTGGAGCCGCGTAAGGCGACCATCCATCCAATTCATGGACATCTGAAATCCAAGCGGAAATTGGCAATACGTCGAGTTTTGGATTTTGCGTGGTGGAGTGGCCAAAGTCCGAACCATTGCAATCACGTGTCAACGCATGCCGAAGTACCGTCCGGCGCTCCGACAATTGCGCGTTATGACGAGGATCAACGACAGACCGCGAAAAAAGCGCTCTCTTCGACGCAAGGAACGGAGGGCGGGATATGGCTGGCATCTTCTCAGGTCGCGAGACCAATCTTCAAAGCGGAATGCTGCGCGGGGCGCCAGCAGGGAGCCTCGGAAGTACTGAGGGAGGCGGCGGGTTCGAGCTCGGCCTGGGCATTCCGGTCCGGGCGCTGGCCTCCATCGGTGCGGAAATGGCGGCGCTGGCGGCGGTCAGCCCCGCCGATCTGTCCGAGGTGGCCGCCGACCTCCCCGATGTTCTGAGCACCATCGACTGGGGCACCAAGCTCGCTGACCCGGTGATCGACGTCTATTTCACACCGGCGGGTAGCTACCCCGACGGGGTCACCGACTTCGGACCATCGCAGGGCTTTACCGCCTATCAGAAGCGCCAGTACTTCTCGGCCCTCGAACAGTTCTCCAAGGCCACCAACCTGCAGTTCCGCGAGACGACCTCCGAGGCGCTGGCCGAGTTTCGCTTCGGCACTTGCGAACTCGACGCCTACAATGCGCTCGCTTTCATGGTCCCGCCCGGCGATGAATATTCCGGCCTCATGATTTTCGATCCGGACTATCTGGGCTGGCTGGACGAGGACAGCCTCAACCCTTTGCTGTCGCGCGGCGGCTTCATGTATGCGGTGCTTCTCGAAGAGTTCGCCCACGGTCTGGGCATGGCGCATCCGCATGACACGGGGGGCAGCTCGACGGTGCTCGAAGGGGTGGAGGCCGACATCGGATCCTACGGGGTCGGTGGGTTGAACCAGGGCGTATACACCGTCATGGGCTACAACGAGGGATGGCCCGGCGGGCCCTACGGCAGCGCCTACTATGACGGCGTCTGGACCTACCTGAACGATTTTGGATACGAGGCCGGTCCGATGGCCCTCGATGTCGCCGTGCTGCAGCAGAAATACGGCGCCAATCTTTCATGGGAATCCGGCGACAGCCTGTACCGCCTCCCGCAGACCAATGGTTTCGGGACATTCTACGAATGCATCTGGGATGCCGGGGGCAGCGATACGATCCTGGCCGCGGCGGTTGGGAGCGCGCGGATCGACCTGCGCCCGGCGACGCTGCGCGCTGAGGAGGGCGGCGGCGGCTATGTCTCCTACATGGGCGGCATCAGGGGCGGCTACACGATTGCCGCGGGCGTGGTGATCGAGAACGCTCTCGGTGGTCCGGGCAGCGACACGCTGATCGGGAATGCGGCGGCCAACGACCTGCAGGGACGGGACGGCGATGACCAGATCTGGGGCGGATCGGGCCACGACAGCCTGGGCGGCGGCGCGGACAGGGATTTGCTGCATGGAGAACGGCTGGACGACACTTGGGATCCGGCATCGGCGCAGATCGTTCGCCTCTACAAGGCCACGCTCGCGCGCTGGCCCGATCCTTCGGGACATCTTGGCTGGACCGAGCGACTTCTGCAGGGCACGCCGCTTCCCGACATAGCCACGCGGTTCGTCGCCTCCGTGGAATTCCAGACGCGCTATGGCGAGACTTCCGACACCGAGTTCGTGACGCTGCTCTACAACAACGTGCTCGACCGCGGGCCCGACGCGACTGGGCTCGCGGGCTGGACCGCGCTGCTCGACAGCGGCACCACTCGCGAGGAGGTCGTGCTCGGGTTTTCGGAAAGCGTCGAGTTCAAGTTCAAGTCGCACGCGGGGGCCATGGGCTTCAGTCGCGCTGGTTTTCAGCAGGACTGGAGCGACGACGTCTTCCGTCTGTACCGGGCCGCGCTCGACAGGGCTCCGGATGTCGTCGGGCTCGAGGGCTGGACGGAGCGGCTCGCCGAGGGGGTGAGCTTTCTGTGCGTGGTGGCGGGCTTCACCGGATCGCGGGAGTTCGAGACCAGATACGGCGCGCTCGACGATGCCGATTTTGTCACGCTGCTCTACAACAACGTTCTGGGCAGGGAGCCGGATGCGATCGGTATGGCGACCTGGATGGATCGCCTCGCAAGCGGCATGTCCCGCGAAGAGGTCGTCCTCGGGTTCTCCCAGAGCCTCGAGTTCCAGAAAGCCTCGGCCGCGCCGCTCAAGGCATGGATGGAGGCCCGCGCACCGGACGACCGGATCGACGGCGGTTCGGGGGACGACGTTTTGTTCGGCGGGCTCTTCTCGGACAGCTTCCGGTTTTCCCGAGCCGATGGCGGGCGGGACGTCGTCGCCGATCTGGAGCCCTGGGACAGGATCGAGCTGGAGGGCTTCGGGTTTGCCTCGCCAGATGAGGCCGCGGCGGCTTTCGTGGCGGCGGGTGACGATCTCGTGCTGTCATATGATACCGGTCAGATCAGGCTCTTCGGTGTGCAAGCCGGCGATATTGGAGCCGAGACATTCGTCATCATCTGACGCTGCGGCTTTGGAAAACCCGCGCGACGGCTGCGGCGGTGACGAACGCGGCGCTCGCTGCCGTCCCCCGTGCCTGTCCGACAAGCCCGACCGCTTTCGTGCCCGCTCAAGCGGTGCCGGGACAGTGTCCTGGTTTGCCGAGAAACCCGGCAGGCGGAGACCGAGGCGCGCGATACAGGAGGTTGATCAATCGGTAGGCATGGCATTCGTGTGCCGCGTTCTTATTTATGGTTCTCGTTCATGACGTTAATCGTGAACTCTCATGGGACAGCCCGGCTGTTGTGGCTTAGCGTTCGGCGCTCGCCCGGTCAGGATCAAAGAGCAGGAGAGCCAGAGCATGTTTGCCACCGTCATGGGGATCATCGGCGCATACGTCGCGCTACGCGTCGTCGGACCGCTGGGTATCCCGCTCTGGAGCAAACTGCTGCTCGGGCTGGCGATCCTGCTGCTGGCCGAGAACCACCTGCTGACCAAATGGGCCTACGGCAACATGTTCTCGCTGGAGTTGCCGCGGGCTATCGTCATCGCGGTGAACCTCGGTTTCGGCGCGATCCTGATCACCGCGGCGCTGCACGTGCTGCTGGATGTCTTCACGCTGCTGCGCTCGCTCGTGCTCTGGCAATAGCGCCCGCTTTCGCCGGGTTGGAGCATGGGCGCGGTGGCGCTGGGAGTGGCGCTTGCGGGGCTCGGCGTGGCCAACGCGGTGCGCCAGCCGGCGCAGAAGGACCTCGCCTTCGAGATCGAGGACCTGCCCGCCAGCTTCAATGGCTACTCGGTGATCCACCTGACCGACATACACCTCAGCCGCCTGTTTCATCGGCCCTTCGCAGAGACGCTGGTGGCGCGTGTCAACGCGCTCGAGCCCGATCTCATCCTGATCAGCGGCGATCTGATCGACGGCTATCTCGACGCCCGGCGCGAGGACGTGGCGCCGCTGGCCGGTCTGTCAGCGCGCGACGGGGTCTACGTCAGCCCGGGCAACCATGAGTATTACTTCGGCTACGAGAGCTGGTGGGCGACCTACCAGGAGCTGGGAATGCGCCCCCTCGCCAATGCCCATGCGCGGATCGAGCGCGGGCAGGGCGCGCTGGTGGTGGCGGGGCTGACCGATCTCGCTGCCGGGCGCTTCGGGCTGCCGGCGCCGGACATCGACCGGGCCTTGGCGGGGGCTCCGGAGGATGCGCCCATCCTGCTGCTAAACCACCAGCCGCGAAAGGCGCGGGCGATGGCGTCGCGCGGTGTCGATGTGCACCTGTCCGGCCACACGCATGGCGGCATGGTGGTCGGGCTCGCCTCGCTGGTGGCCCGCTACAACGAGGGGTTCATCTCGGGGTACTACGCCGTCGACGACATGCACCTCTACGTCAGCAACGGCACCGCGCTCTGGCCCGGCTTCGCGCTGCGCCTCGGCGTGCCGTCAGAGCTGACCCGCATCACCCTGCACCCGCGCGGCGCCGGTGCAGGGAAGGGGACGTCCGAAGTCGGTTCCGTGGGAAGCTGATCCTACGCATCGATTGCCCCTGCGCATGAAGGGATCGCCGCGACGCGGCTGGACTCCGGCGCGCTTTCCCGGGTCTGATCGTGCCAACTTGCCTTGTCGACAGCGCCGGGGTTTCGACCGACCTTTCCAGGTCAAGGCCGGGCCTGAGGGCGCCCAACAGGGTACAGGTCGCTCGGCCACCGGCATGGGCGACAAGGGCCATACGGCTCTTGTGCCACTCACGGCTGCAAGCTCCGACAGGACGCGCGCGGGCAAGGCGCCCGGCGCGCGTCACCGCGCCTCGGCGGTGTTGACACGCAATGTAGGAACAAGCGCGCGGGATGTCGCGTTGGGGTCTCACGCGGCTCCGGAGATGGGCGCGACACCGCGCTTCGCTGCGCAAACCCGCTGAGCATATTCATGAGGAGGACCGATAACTGCGTGCGCTCTCGCGGCATGGTCCCGGTCTCCTCTCCACATACGTCTTAACGCATCGTCAGGACCGAACCAGCCGCCCGGCACCGGGCAGGCCAGACCCACAGGAATTGATCATGTCTTCACCCTCCAACACGTTCGAACCGCGCCGCCGCACCTCGGTCGCCGGCAATACGGACCTCGAACCGGGCGCCGCGCAGCGCGCCTCGGCACAGGCTGGCGGCGCACCGGCCCCGGTCGGCCCCGAGACCACGACCATCACCGTCACCGTAAACGGCACCGAGCAGGAGCTGACCGTCGACAACCGCACCACGCTGCTCGACGCGCTGCGTGTGCATCTGCAGCTCACCGGCACCAAGAAGGGCTGCGACCACGGACAATGCGGCGCCTGCACCTGCAGCGTGAACGGGCAGCGCATCAACTCCTGTCTGTCGCTTGCGGTCATGCATGATGGCAACGAGGTCGAAACCATCGAAGGGCTCGGCGCGCCCGAGGCGCTGGATCCCATGCAGGCGGCCTTCGTCGAGCATGACGGGTTCCAATGTGGCTATTGCACGCCGGGGCAGATCTGCTCGGCCAAGGCGGTGCTCGAGGAGATCGCGGCGGGCATTCCCAGCCACGTCACGGGAGATCTGACCACCCGCATCGAAGCCACCGAGGCGGAGATCCGCGAGCGTATGTCCGGCAATATTTGCCGTTGCGGCGCTTATGCCAACATCCTCGCGGCTATCACGCAGGTTGCCGAAGAGCAGAGCGAAGGAGCACGCGCATGAGAGAGTTCTCTTACGAGCGGGCCACCAGCCCCATCGACGCCGCCGCACGCGCCGCCGAGGTCGAGGGCGCCAAGTTCATCGCCGGCGGCACCAACCTTCTCGACCTGATGAAGCTCGAGATTGAAACGCCGGTGCACCTGATTGATGTGAACGGGCTTGGCCTCGACGAGATCACCGAAACCGACGAGGGCGGGCTGCGCATCGGCGCGCTGGTGCGCAACACCGCTTTGGCCGCAGATGAGCGCATCCGCCGGGACTACCCGGTGCTGACGCGCGCGCTGGTGGCCGGTGCCTCGGGCCAGTTGCGCAACAAGGCGACAACGGCTGGGAACCTGCTGCAGCGCACCCGCTGCCCGTATTTCTACGACACCGCCCAGCCCTGCAACAAACGCGCGCCCGGATCCGGCTGCGCGGCGCTGAGCGAGGGGGCGTTCTCGCGCCAGCTCGGCATCATCGGCACCTCGGCGGCCTGCATCGCGACGCATCCATCGGACATGGCGGTAGGGATGCGCGCGCTTGACGCGGTCATCGAGACCATCACCCCGACCGGCCTCACCCGGAGCATCCCGCTCGAGGAGTTCCACCTGCTGCCCGGCGAGACGCCGGAGCAGGAAAACGCGCTCATGCCGGGCGAGATTATCACCGCCGTGACGGTGCCTGCGCCGGTGGGCGGGATCCACAAGTACCACAAGGTGCGGGACCGGGCGTCCTATGCCTTCGCGCTGGTCTCCGTGGCGCTGATCCGCCAGCCGGATGGCACCGGCCGCGTGGCGCTTGGCGGCGTCGCGCCGAAGCCCTGGCGGTCGGCCGAGGCGGATGCGGAACTGCCGAACGGAGCCGAGGCCGTCATGGCCCGCCTGCTGAACGGGGCCCGCCCGACCGAGGAGAACGCCTTCAAGATCACCCTGGCGACGCGCACGCTTGGCGCCATGCTGGAAGAGGAGTGAGACCATGCAGTTCAATCAACCCGCTGGAGACAACCTCTTCGACAACGCCCGGCTGATCGGACGCCCGACGCCGCGCATCGATGGGCCGCTCAAGGTCTCGGGGCAAGCGCCCTATGCCTACGAACGCCACGACGTGGCCGAGGGCCAGCTTGTCGGCTACCCGGTGGTCTCGACCATCGCACAGGGCCGCATCACCGGCATGGACACCTCTGCTGCCGAGGCTGCGCCGGGGGTCATCGGTGTCGTCACCACGCTGGAGGTGGGCGAGATGCCGACACCTTCGGGAATGCACACGGCGCCGCTCTTCGGGGGTGCCGAGATCTGGCACTATCACCAGGCCATCGCCGTTGTCGTCGCCGAGAGCTTCGAGCAGGCGCGTGCCGCAGCTGGGTTGGTGAAGGTCGACTATGACGTCACCAACGGAAGCTTTGATCTCGAAGCGGTCTGGCAGCAGAAGAAGGACGATAGCTCGGACCCGGTGGCCAGTGTCGGTGATTTCGAAACCGCCTTTCAGGCGGCCGAGGTGACGCTCGATCAGGAATACCGCACGCCGAGCCACAGCCACGCGATGATGGAGCCGCATGCCTCCATCGCCGAATGGCAGGACGGCAAGCTGACGGTCTGGACCTCGAACCAGATGATCGAATGGGGTCGGCAGTCGCTCGCCACCACGCTGGAGATGGAGGCCGACGAGATCCGTGTCGACAGCCCCTATATCGGCGGGGGCTTCGGCGCCAAGCTGTTCCTGCGCGCAGATGCAGTCATGGCGGCGCTGGCAGCGCGCAAGCTGCAGCGCGCGGTGAAGGTGATGCTGCCGCGGCCCATGGTGATGAACAACACCACGCATCGCGCCTCGACCATCCAGCGTATCCGCATCGGTGCGCAGGCGGACGGCAAGATCACTGCCATCGCCCATGAGGCGATCTCGCACACGCTGCCCGGCGGCTCTGGCGAAGATGCGGTGGACCAGACGCGCAAGTTCTACGCCGGGGACAACCGGCTGATCGTCAAACATCTGGCCGAGATGCATCTGCCCGAGGCCAACGCCATGCGCGCCCCGGGTGAAGCCTCGGGGCTGATGGCGCTCGAGATTGCGATGGACGAGATGGCCGAGAAGCTCGGCATGGATCCCGTCGAGTTTCGCGCGGTGAACGACACGCAGGTCGATCCCGAGAACCCGGACCGGCCGTTCTCGGACCGGCACTTCGTCGAATGCCTGCGTCAGGGGGCCGAGGCCTTCGGCTGGGCGGATCGCAACACCACGCCGGGGGGCATGCGCGACGGCCAATGGCTCATCGGCCATGGCGTTGCGGGGGCCTATCGCGGCGGCCCGGCGACCACCTCGGGCGCGCGCGTCCGGCTGCAGGATACCGGGCGGATCATCGTCGAGACTGACATGACCGACATCGGCACCGGCTCCTACACCATCTTGGCGCAGACCGTGGCGGAGACCATGGGCGTGGAGCTGGGGGCGGTCGATGTGCGCCTTGGCGACAGCGCCTTCCCGGTCTCCGCGGGCTCGGGCGGCCAGTGGGGGGCGGCAAGCTCCACCGCCGGTGCCTATGCCGCCTGCATCGCGCTGCGGGATCAGATCGCCGAGCGGCTTCGGGTCAACGACCCCGAAACGCTGAGCTTCGCCAACGGCGCGGTGAGTGCCGGCGAGAAGCAGGTGACGCTTGCCTCGCTGGCGGCGGACGGAGAGCTGGTGGCCGAGGACACCATCAACTTCGGCGACTTCCGGGACGAGCAGGTCGTCTCGACCTTCGCAGCGCATTTCGTCGAGCTGGGCGTGCATGTGGGCACGGGCGAAATCCGGCTGCGGCGCATGCTGGCGGCTTGTGACGCGGGGCGCATCCTCAACCCGGTCACCGCGCGCAGCCAGGTGATCGGCGGCATGGTCATGGGCGTCGGCGCGGCGATGATGGAGGAGATGGCGATCGACACGGGGCGCGGCTACTTCCCGGCGCATGACCTCGCCGGCTACGAGGTGCCCGTGCACATGGATATCCCCGCGCAGGAGGTGATCTTCCTCGACACGGTGGACCCGGCCTCGTCGCCGCTCAAGGCCAAGGGCGTGGGCGAGTTGGGCCTTTGCGGCGTCGCCGCCGCCGTTGCCAACGCGGTCTACAACGCCACCGGCGTGCGGGTGCGAAGCTACCCGATGACGTTGGACAAGTACCTCGACCAGCTTCCGGCGGTGTGAGGACCGGGCCGGGCGCAGCAAAATGCGCCCGGCATTTTCATATCGGCAGAGCTGAGCTGAGAAAGGGCGGCCTGGCGCGGAAACATGGGCCATGGCGGTTCACTTCCGGCCCGATCTCACCGGGTACACGCTCGCGTTGGTCTGCCATCTCTGGCAATTGGCTGGCACCGGGTGACGCTGGGTCGGGCGGCTTTCCCGCGCGTCCCGTATCGGCACCAGAGGGCCAAACACACGACCGACGACCTGTTGCTCGTCTTCATCCCGCTTTTTGCAGGGGTTGTCGTCGTCCCCATTGCGGCCCGGTTCGGGCTGGGTACGGTACTGGGTTCCCTTCTGGCGGGTGTCGCGCTGAGCCCGCTGCTCGAGGCGCTCGGGGTGGACGTGGAGTCGGTGCAGCACGTTGCCGAGTTACGCGTGGTGATGATGCTGTTCCTCATTGGGCTGGAGCTGCGCCCGGCGCTGCTCTGGCGCATGAGGGGACGGCTTCTGGGCTGGGCGGCTCGCAGTTCGCGCTGACGGCGCTGGCCGCCGGGGCGATCCTCTGGGCCTTCGGACAGATGTGGCAGGTCGGTCTTACCGTCGGGCAGGTGCTGGCGCTCTCCTCCACCGCCATCGTGCCGCAGACGCTGAGCAAGAAGGGCGTATGCAGAAGAGCGAGGGAAGCAAGCGAGCTTCTCGGTGCTGCTGTTTCAGGACATCGCGGTAATCCCGACGCTGGCGCTGATGCCCTTTCTGGCCAGCCCCGAGCTTTTGCGGGGCGTGCAGGGCGGCGAGGTCCATGCCTCTGGCGTCAGTCTTGTTGCAGGGCGTGCCGGCTGGCAGGTGGCGCTGGTCACGCTGCTGGTCACACTGACGGCGGTCGCCGTGCTGATCCTCTTCGGACGCTGGGTGGTCACGGCGGTGCTGCGCTACGTCGCGCAGACGAGGATGCGCAAGCTCTACACCGCAGCGGCGCTGATGATCCTGCTCGGCGTGGCGCTCTTGATGCCCATGGCTGGCCTTTCGCCAACGTTTGGCACCTTCCTGGCCGGCGTGCTGCTCTCGGGGAGCGAATACCGGCACGAGCTGGAAGCGGACCTCAACCCCTTCCGCGGCCTGCTGCTCGGGGTCTTCTTCATGACCGTGGGGGCGGGAATCAACGTCGCGCTGCTGGCTCCGTTGCGCAATTCGGCTGATGTCCGAGGCTCCCCTTTCCCCGGACGGACTTATTCCCGCGGCTTCCGTGACGGGTATGCCGAGCGCGGTGTAGTGGTTCAGGATGGCGATGCAGACCTCGAGTTCGGCAATCTGACGGTCGAAGTCCCGTGCCATGAGGCGCTGGCCCAGAAGTTTCACACAATGCAGCTTCGTCTCGACGCGACTCCGGCGGAGGTACCCTCCCCATCGTCGCCAAAGCGCCCGACCAAGGTATTTGGCGGCACGCAGGGCGTCGTTTCGCGGCGAGCCTTTGTCCGCCATCGGTCCGAGGAGTTGCCAGCGGATGCGCCATCGGTCCGAGCACCGCTGGCGACGGCCTGCGCTCCGGCGGTGGTGGTCTTCCAGGGCTTCGCGTTCTTGCGGGGCGGGATGACGGCGTGGGCTCCGCGCTCGGCGATCGCACCATGGTACTTGCGGGGTGATGGGCGTTCAGGAATTGATCCAGTGGATCAATTCAGCCCGGAACGGGCGAAGCCCCGGGTCGCTGGCACCGCCGGCGGTCGCCGAACCGATCCCTTCGCCAAGCGGTATCTGGCTGAGCAGATCGGGCAGGACAGGTGCGTCACCGATACGCCTCCGGGTGATCTTCCCTCTCGGCAGATTTGCTTCGCAAACCGGCTGCCGGGCAAGGGGCAGCGCGGCTCTCCAGCGTGTCCTCATCAATTCCGAGATGGGTCTTGCGCCAGACCCGCCGCTTGGGAGCGCCGTGCTTGCGGGCGCGCCACTCGCCTTCGACTCAACCTTGATGCCGGTGCTGTCCGGTGCCCGGCAGGGCATTGCGGAGCAATTTCCGGAGAGGGGATCAGCGGATGTAGTGGGCCTTTGGACCCGCGATATGGGGTGTTTGCAGCCAGAGTCTTCTGGCGGCGCGACAGCGTGCTGAAGTCGGGCACAGTCCAGTCGAGGCCGACCAGCCGCAACAAGCTATCCACGAAGCCCGCCGTCTGGCGGAAAGCCATGCCGAACAGCCTTGGGCTCCGCCCGCTGGGGGCGGAAAACAGTCCACAGGACCGTTTTCCGGGCACCGTTCACCCTTCATCGAAAGGCAGGTCTGAATAGCGGCATCGCTGTAGGTTCGCCGGCGGCCACGCCTGCCTGTCGGCGCGGTATCCCAGGTCACAGCGGGATCGAACCAAATGGTCCGCGACCCTCGGCGCTTGATCGCGTCATTGTAGGTTGGCCAGTTCCTGGTCCTGTAGGTCGGGAGCGTGGGTCTACTCACGCATCGCAGCGACACGACCACGCTGGATTCTCGAGATGAATCCCTCACGCGATTTCTGCAACAGAGCCGGGGCCGGGCTTTCAGCCGCCCCAGTGGTGACCTTCCCATGTGATCGGCTCGCCAGCGAGCCATTTGGTCCCGGTTGCATACAGCGCGTCGACCCTGTCGCCTTTCAGGCCCGGCATGTCCGTCTTCACCGGATAGCCGATGGAAGACTGCAGGTAGGCAAGATGGCAGTAACCCGCCGGGTAGCGCGCCAGAACGTCCGGGTCGAGCTCGAGCCGTGCCGCGGGATCGACCGGGTCCATCCGGTCCTTCTCGTAGATCGGCTGGCGCAGGCAGAGCCCCCAACGGCCCTTGCGGCGTTCCCAGAAGTCGTGGAAGCGCCCGGTGCAGACCACATCCACAAGCACGCCATGCACTTCGGCGCGCTGCGAGATGGTCATCTTGGTCTGGGTGATGGCCCGGTCGCCAGCGATCTCGACACTGGTGCCGCCGAGGAAGTGCAGGATGCTCACCCCCTTGTCCCAACCGGCGCGGTTCATTGAGATAAACTCGTCCGCCGTGCCCTGGGTCCAGGTCGCCATCATGCGCCCGTCGTCGTGCCAGACCGTGCGGAACTTTTCCCAGAGCCCGGCATCTCTCCAGATGACCCAGTTGTCGACGAGGTCCCTGAGAGCCAGTTTGTCCTCGCGCAGGCGCGATGTGTCGGGAAACGCGGTGGTCATGGCAAATGCCTCCTCGGGTGGTTGGTCGATGGGCGGCGCGGTCATGTCAGCCCGGCCCGGTGCTTGAGCGAGGTCACCGCCTTGTCGATGGCGGCAAGGGCGGTCTCGCGCAGCTCCGGGGTCATCCGCTCGGCGGGAACCGTGACGCTGAGCGATGCCAGCGGTTGCCCCTGCGGCGAGAGGATCGGTCGGGCGATGCCGCCGATGCCGGGGGTGAATTCCTCTTCGACGGTGGCGTAGCCGGCGGCGGCGATGGCGTCGAGCTTCTGGCGTACGGCCTCGGCGCTCATCAGAGAGTTCCTGGCGAAGCGCTGGTAGCGGGCGCGGTCGAGGTACTCGTCACGCATCGCTGGCGGCAGATGCGCCAGGATCGCCTGACCGCCGGACGTCGCATGCAGCGGCGCGTGGTCGCCGAGCCGGAGGTGCGCGACGATCCGATGTGGGCTGATCACCGTGGCGGCGACCCGGTGATCGTCGCCCTCGCGCAGGTTCAAGGCAGAGCTTTCGCCGGTCTGCTGGGTCAGCCATTCGAGCACCGGTGCCGCGGCCTCCTCGAGCTCGCGCTTGCTCCGCGAGCGACCGGCAAGCTCGGTGACCGCGGGCCCGAGAAGGTAACCGCGCCGCTCGGCATCGAATGCCAGGTAGTCGTGGCGCAAAAGGGTCTTGAGTACCTGCGTCAGGCTGCTCTTGGGGATGTTCAGCTCTTCGGCGATCTGCACGTGGGTGCGGGGGCTGCCCCATTGGCCCAGCAGGTTGAGAAGCTGGATCACGCGCAGCGCCGACTTCACGTCGCCCGAGGCTGCCGGACGCCGGAAGCCCGGCTCTGCATTGATGTCTCTTTCCGCTCCGGTCATGCACAGTGTCCGGGTGTCAGCGAAATTGTCACCTCCCGCCTCATGCGCGGCCCCCGATCTCTGCCGTGAAGGCGGCCAGCTGCGCGCGGATCATGTCACGCGTGGTCTCGTCGGCGATCCGGGTGCCGCTGTCGTCGACCTTGGACTTGGCAAAGCTGACGAAAACCTCGGGCTTGGTGAAGACTTTCGCCTCGAGGAACACCATGATCTGCCGGAGGTGGTACTGCATCCGTGCCCCTCCGAGCATCCCCCCCGCTGCCGACTGCAGCGCGACCTGCTTGCCCTTGAATGGCTGGTCGGGCAGGCGCGAGATCCAGTCTATGGTGTTCTTCAGCCCGCCGGGCACGGAGAAATTGTACTCGGGGCTCACAATCACCACCCCGTCCGCGGCGGCGATCATCTCCGCAAGGGTCTTGACCTGCTCGGGAAAGCCATCCGCCGCGTGGTGGTCCGCATTGTAGATCGGAATGCCGCCGAAATCCGGTGCCTGGACAATCTGGCAGCCGTCGGGCGCGAGGTCGGGCAGCGTGTTGCAGATCGCGCGGTTGAAGGAACCGGTTCTCAGGCTTCCACAGATCGCGAGGAGTTGCATGGCGGTGTTTTCCTTGGTTTGGGCGCCGGCCCGAAGACCGGCCGGCGCGCTTGATAGGTATCGCTTGGCGTCAGTTCTGTTCGATCCCCGCGTCTTCGCGGACCTTCTGCCAGACGCCGATGGCGTCGCGGAACTTCTGGGTGAAGGCCTCGGGCGAGGAGGGTGACAGGATGAATCCGCGTTCCCCGAGCGAGGTGGCAAAGCTCTCGGAACTGACGGCCTCGGCCACCGCGGCGCTGGCTGCGCTCAGGATCGCCTCGTCGGTGCCCGCGGGGGCCGCGACGCCATACCAGGTGGAGACGTCGAGGTCGTAGCCCGCGCTTGCGAAGGTGCTGACATCTGGGATTGCAGGATGCGGCTCGGGCGAGGTGACGCCAATGCCCTTGAGGTCGCCGGACCCGATTTGTCCAATCACGGTGGAGGCCACCTCTACCATGAAATCGACCTCGCCTGACATCACTGCGGCCAGCCCCTCGGGGGTTTTGGCGTAGGGGATTTCCAGCAACTCGATGCCGAGCTCCGAGGCGATCAGCGCCGCGGTCAGATGCTGTGTCGACCCGATGCCGACCGAGGCGATGGTCAGCCCGCCCGGATCGGCCTTGGCGGTCGTCACCAGGTCCTCGATGTTGTCGATTTCGGCATCGGGCCGGGCGATCAGCACCAGCGGCATCGTTGCGATCCCCGAGACACCGACGAAATCCTCTCCGGGATCGTAGGGCAGATCTTTGTACATGGCGGCGGCGACGGTGTGGCCGGCCGCCATCATGTAGAGCGTGTAACCATCCGGTTCTGCCCCGGCCGCCGCCGCCGCTCCGATGGTGCCACCCGCGCCGGCGAGGTTCTTCACCACGACCGGCTGACCCAGGATGTCCGAAAGCGGCTCGGCGAGCTGCCGGGCGATGGTGTCAGTGCCACCCCCGGCACCATAGGCCACGATCATGTCGACGGCGCGGGCCGGCCAATCCTCTGCCGAGGCCGCTCCGGCGGCCGTCAGGGCCAGGCCAAGGGCCGTGACTGTGCTGCGTAGTGTCATCGATCGTTCTCCTCCCAGTGAACTCTCTCGAATTTGATAGGCACATCACCGAAAGGCTGTAAACAGATATATGAATAGTTCATATATGTGAACAAGAAAGCATTTGACAGAATGCCGCCCAGCCCCGAGCATCGCCCTCAAATGGGAGGAAACGTGTTCAGGAAGCTCGCAGCCATCAATCGGCGCGACGCTTGGACGGCGGTCGCCGTGGTGGCGCTCGGCTTGGCCGGGGTCGTCATGGCGCTGGACTACCGGCTGGGCGAGTTGCGCAATATCGGTCCCGGGGCCTTCCCGTTGATCGTCAGCCTGCTCATCGTGCTTTCGGGCATGCTTATCGCCATGGAGGGGCTCGCTCCCGAGCGGGAGGAGGTCATTGACGACGGCCCGCCGCCCTATCGCGTTCTCATCTTCGTCACCGCGGGGCTGCTGGCCTTTACCGTGGTCACGCCGATGGCTGGGGCGGTGCCGGGCATCCTTGCCTGCGTGATCCTTGCTTCGCTGGCGGACGGAAGCCTGCGGGTCTGGCAGGTGGGGGCGCTGGCCGCGCTGGTGGCCGGCTTTTGCGCGCTGGTTTTCGTTGTCCTGCTCAAGCTGCCGCTCGAGCTGGTGACCTGGTAGAGCGATGGCCTTTGCAGAGAATATCGCGCTCGGCCTGTCGGTTGTCCTCAGCCTGTCGACGCTCGGCTACTGCGCGCTCGGGGTCACGGTAGGGATGTTCATCGGCGTCTTGCCGGGGCTGGGGCCGCTGGCGACGGTGGGGATGCTGCTGCCGCTGACCTTCTACGTGCCGCAAACCGACGCCATCGTGATGCTCGCGGGGATCTACTACGGCTCGATGTACGGCGGCTCCACCGCCGCGATCCTGCTGAACCTTCCGGGGACGGCGGGCGCTGCGGTCACCTGTCTCGACGGCAATCCGCTGGCGAAGTCGGGCAGGGCGGGTGTCGCGCTTTTCACGGCCACCATGTCGTCTTTCTTCGGCGGCGTCTTCGGGTTGGTGATCGTCGCCTCCTTCACGCCGTTTCTCGCGCGGGTGGCCCTGAGCTTCGGGTCACCGGAATACGCCGCGCTCATCGTGCTGGGGCTGCTGGCCGCGGCGATGGTCGGCAATGCCTCCAAGGGGCGGTCGCTGGCCATGGCGCTGCTGGGCCTGCTGATCGCCATGGTGGGCACCGATCCCAATTCCGGGGTCAACCGCATGACCTTCGGCATGCTGTCGCTGGCCGACGGGGTGAACCTCGTGGTGGTGACCACCGGGCTTTTCGGGATCGCCGAGGTGCTGGCGAACGTCGGGCGGATCGGCAGGCGCGAGGCTCGCGTCGGGCGGATCCGGATGCGTGACATGCTGCCCACCGCGCGTGAGGCGCGCAGCGCTTTGGGGCCAGCGCTGCGCGGCAGTTCGATCGGGGCGATCCTCGGCATCCTGCCCGGCACCGGGGCGGCGCTGTCGACTTTCGTCGCCTACGCGGTGGAGAAGCGGACCTCGCGGACGCCCGAGCGCTTCGGCAAGGGCGCGATCGAGGGCATCGTGGCGCCGGAGTCGGCCAACAATTCCGCGGCGCAGACCGCCTTTGTGCCGACGCTGAGCCTCGGTATTCCGGGCGACGCCATCGTCGCGATCATGCTCGGTGCGTTGATCATCCATGGGATCGTGCCGGGGCCGCAGTTGATCCGCGACCACCCGGACCTGTTCTGGGGGCTGATCGCGAGCTTCCTCATCGGCAATATCCTTCTGCTGTTTCTCAACCTGCCGCTCATCGGGGTCTGGGTCCGCATCCTGCGCATTCCCTATTCGGTGCTCTATCCCGCGATCCTCGTCTTCATCTGCGTCGGTGTCTTCTCGATCCGCAACTCGGTCTTCGACGTGGTGGTCTCGACGCTCTTTGGTCTCGGCGGCTACGTGATGCGGCGCTTCGGATTTCCGACCGCGCCGCTGCTGCTCGGTCTCGTCCTAGGCCCACTGCTGGAGCAGAACTTCCGGCGCTCGCTCATGCTGTCCCGGGGCGATCTGATGACCTTCGTCGAGCGCCCGATCAGCGGCGGGATTCTCGCGCTGACGGTGGCGATCGTCGTGTTCCTGTTGTGGACGGAGTTTCGGCCGCGCCGACCCCGGAGCCCGATCAAGAAGGAGGCGAAGGAATGAGGAACGCTTGGGATGCGCAGATCGGGTCGCGCGACTCCGCGCGGATGGTGGCGGAACAGGGAGGCATCAGATGATGGACAGAGGCATGCCGGGCTATTTCTCGGAAGAGGGCTCGGCCGAGACGGTCAATGCCCGGATCGGCCCGGAGGCCGACGCGCGGCTTGCCGAGGTGATGCGGGCGCTGGTGCGCCACCTACACGCCTTCATCAAGGACGTAGAACTGACCCAAGCGGAATGGGAACAGGCGATCGGATTCCTGACCCGTACCGGCCAGATCTGCGACGACACGCGGCAGGAATACATCCTTTTGTCCGACGTGCTGGGGGCCTCGATGCTGGTCGATGCGATCAACAATCGGCGCCCAGTTGGTGCGACCGAGAACACGGTGCTGGGGCCGTTCCACGTCGATGGAGCGCCGCGCTACGAAATGGGGGCGGACATCTCTCTGGCTGGCGGCGGGGAGCGGTGCCTCTTCGAAGGCAGGGTGCTGGATCTTGACGGGAATCCGGTCTCAGGGGCGACGCTCGACGTCTGGTGCGACAACGAGGACGGCTTCTACGACGTCCAGCAGCCCGGCGTTCAGCCCGCGTTCAATAATCGCGGCGTCTTCACCACCGGCGTGGACGGGCGCTACTGGTTCTGCGGCATCCGTCCGGTGTCTTATCCGATCCCGGACGACGGCCCGGTTGGCCAGCTGCTCGGCCAGCTCGGGCGCCACCCGTACCGCCCGGCGCACATGCACTTCATCGTCGCCGCCGAGGGCTTCGAGACCGTGGTGACGCACACGTTTGTTGCGGGGGATGAGTATTTGTTGTCGGATGCGGTCTTCGGCGTGAAGCAATCGCTGATCGCGAATTTCGTCGCAACGGAGGGCGGCGAAGCGCAATGGCGGTCCGAGTTCGACTTCGTGCTCGTCCGGGAGGCCAGACCCTGACGTCGCGCGAAAAGGCATTACCGTGAGGCGGCGCGCCATGTCGCGCGCCTCGGCGGTTCGGAAACGGAACAGGAGGAAACGGAACACGCAATAGCACAGGAAAGACGCGGCACTGCCCCCATGGTCCACTCTTGAGGAGGAGGATGGACCAGGAGGACTGGAGGCAGTGGCGCCGAGCGGCGGGCGTCCGATCATGACGCCCAAGTCGCGCGGTCAGGGGCAGGGCCCCGCGCCGCGAACCTGATCAAGACATGTCATCTAGGGAGGAATGACGATGACGGATTCCACGAAGATCGGCCGCAGATCCTTTTTGAAGAGATCGGCGCTGGCCGGAGGCACGCTTGCAGGTGGCACGCTGGCCGCACCGGCCGTGCTCGCACAGGCCCCGCTTGTACTGAAGATGCAGACCTCCTGGTCCGCCTCGAACATCTGGCAGGAGTTCGCACAGGATTACGTCGACCGGGTCGAGGCGATGTCGGGTGGCCGGCTGAAGATCGACCTCCTGCCCGCGGGCGCCGTGGTCGCGGCCTTCCAGGTGCTCGACGCGGTCAACGACGGGCTGCTCGACGCGGCGCATTCGGTGCCGGTCTACTGGTACGGCAAGAACAAGGCCGCCTCGCTCTTCGGCACCGGCCCGGTGTTCGGCGGCTCGGCCACGACCATGCTCAGCTGGTTCTACGAGGGCGGCGGCGCGGAGCTCTACCGCGAGCTTACGCAGGACATCATGGGGCTCGATGTCGAAGGCTATCTCGGCTTCCCGATGTTCGCCCAGCCCTTCGGTTGGTTCAAGGGCGAGGTGAATACCGCTGCCGACCTGAACGGCTTCAAGTACCGCACCGTGGGCCTTGCCGCCGACCTGCTGCAATCCATGGGCATGTCCGTGGCCCAGCTGCCGGGCGGCGAGATCGTGCCGGCGATGGAGCGCGGGGTGATCGACGCCTTCGAGTTCAACAACCCCTCGTCGGACAAGGACTTCGGCGCGCAGGACGTGGCAAAGAACTACTACCTGTCGTCCTATCACCAGGCGTCGGAAAGCTTCGAGTTCCTGTTCAACAAGCTGACGATGGAGGATCTCGAACCCGACCTTCGTGCGATCCTGGTGCATTCGGTCGAAGCCGTGTCCACCGCCAACACCGCCAAGGCGATGCGGCGCTACTCGGCGGACCTCAAGTGGCTGCAGGACGAGGCCGGGGTTACGGTGCACCGCACCTCGAAGGACATTCTGGACGCGCAGATTAAAGCGTGGGACGGGCTGATCCCCGAGCTCGAGCAGGATCCCTTCATGAAGAAATGTCTCGACAGCCAGCGCGCCTGGGTCGAGCAGGTCACCTTCTACGAGCTGATGAACGCGCCCGACTACGCGCTTGCGTACGAACACTACTTCCCGGGCAAGCTGAAGCTCTGATCGGCAGCGAAACGCAAGATGGCGGCCCCGGCAAGGCATGGCGGGGCCGCCAAGAACCGTGAAGGGGGCCACATGATCGGGTTCATCCGTTTTGCCGACAACCTGTCGGCCTGGTTCGGCAAGGCGTTCGCCTGGCTGATCATTCTCATGTCCGTGGGGACCGGCTACGAGGTCTTCGTGCGCTACGTGCTGAACAGCCCGACCGCCTGGGCGCTGGACGTGTCGTTCATCATGTACGGCACGCTGTTCATGATGGGCGGTGCCTACACGCTCTCGCGCGGCGGGCACGTCCGGGGCGACTTTCTCTACCGGCTCTGGTCGCCGCGCACGCAGGGAGCGGTGGATCTGGTGCTCTACGTGCTCTTCTTCTTTCCCGGCGTGCTCGCGCTGATCTTCGCCGGTTGGAAATACGCCGCGCGTTCCTGGCAATACGGCGAGGTCTCGGTGAACAGCCCGGCGGGCGTGCCGATCTATCAGTTCAAGACGGTCATCGTCGTCGCCGGCATCCTGCTCTTCGTCCAGGGGATCGCGCAGGTCCTGCGCTGCATCATCGCCATCCGCACCAACGCATGGATCGAGGCCGAGGAGGATGTGCAGGAGACCGAGGATCTGCTGATGAAACAGGCCAGCGCGGCCGAGAAGGACAACCACATATGACCGACCCGCAAATCGCCCTGATGATGCTGGGGCTGTTCATCTGCTTCGTGTTCCTCGGCTTTCCCATCGCCTTCACGCTGATGGCCATGGGCATCGGCTTTGGGTACTACGCCTACTTCGATGCGCGCCGGATGTGGCGGGCCTTCGACCGGCTCGACGAGACCGCCGGCAGTTGGGACCAGTGGAGCACCTGGTTCGAAGGCTTCTTCAACAACCGAATATTCGATCTCTTCGTCAATCAGACCTTCACCGTGATGTCGAATGAGGTGCTGACAGCGGTGCCGCTGTTCCTGTTCATGGGCTACATTGTGGAGCGGGCAAATATCGTTGACCGGCTGTTCTCCACGCTGAACATCGCCTCCAAGAACATCCCCGGCTCAATGGGGGTCGCGGCGCTGATCACCTGCGCGCTGTTTGCCACGGCCACCGGCATCGTCGGTGCGGTGGTCACGCTGATGGGGCTGCTGGCGCTACCTGCCATGCTAAAGGCACGCTACAACCCGTCCTTTGCCAGCGGCATCATCTGTGCGGGCGGCACGCTCGGGATCCTGATCCCGCCGTCGATCATGCTGATTGTCTATGCCGCGGCCTCGAACGTCTCGATCGTGCGCCTCTACGCCGGGGCGCTCTTGCCGGGGCTGACGCTGGTCGGGCTCTACCTGGTCTACGTCATGGGACGCTCGATCCTGCAACCCTCGGCCGCGCCGCGGCCCACCGCCGACGAGGTGCCCGATGTACCGGCGGGACGGCTGCTCTGGATGATCGTCACCTCGTTCCTGCCACTGGCCTTCCTGATCCTCGCGGTGCTCGGCTCGATCCTCTTTGGGCTGGCCACGCCCACCGAGGCGGCCTCGATCGGCGCATTGGGAGGTATCTTCCTGGCGGTGATCTACCGGGCGATGACCTGGCAGCGATTGCGCGAAAGCGTCTACTTGACGGTCCGCACCACGGCGATGGTGTGCTGGCTCTTCGTCGGCTCCTACACCTTTTCGGCGGTCTTCTCCTATCTCGGCGGCGAGCACGTGATCTCGGAATTCGTGCAGGGCATGAACCTCACGCCGATCCAGTTCCTGATCATGGCGCAGGTGATCATCTTCCTGCTCGGCTGGCCGCTGGAATGGTCCGAGATCATCATCATCTTCGTGCCGATCTTCCTACCGCTGCTGCAGTTCTTCGAGATCGACCCGCTGTTCTTCGGCATTCTCGTGGCGCTCAACCTGCAGACCAGCTTCCTGACGCCGCCGATGGCCATGTCGGCCTATTACCTCAAGGGCATCGCGCCCCCGGAGGTGCGGCTCACGCAGATCTTCGCGGGGGTGATGCCCTTCCTCGCATGTGTCATCATCTCGATGATCCTGATGTATCTGTTCCCGCAGATCGTCTTCTACCTACCGGAGATGTTCTATGGCAGTTGACCTTGCAAGACAGGCGCTCGGCGCCTTGGGCCCCGTGGTTGAGCTCGGCGCGGTGGAGTTGCGCGACCGGCTCGCCTCGGGTGCGCTTTCGGCGCTTGAACTGGCGGAAGCCTGCATCGCGCGGATCGAGGCGCGGGATGCGGAGATCCGGGCCTGGGCATGGTTCGACCCAGACTTCGTGCGGGCACAGGCGCGGCATCTCGATGCGCATCGCGCGTCGGGCAAGCCAATCGGCCCGCTGCACGGGCTGCCGGTCGGCGTGAAGGACATCATCGACACCGCGCGCATCCCGACCGAGAACGGCAGCGCCGTGGATGCGGGCCGGGTGCCGCTGCAGGATGCCTTCGTCGTCGAGCGACTGCGACAGGCCGGGGCGGTGATCATGGGCAAGACGGTGACCACCGAGCTTGCCTTCATGGACCCCGCGGTGACGCGCAATCCGCACAACCCGGACCATACGCCGGGCGGATCGTCCTCCGGCTCGGCCGCGGCGGTGGCGGACGGCATGGTGCCGCTGGCGATCGGGACCCAGACCGGCGGTTCGGTGATCCGCCCGGCGTCCTTCTGCGGGGTGACCGGTTTCAAGCCGAGCTTCGGCGCCATTCCGCGGCGCGGGGTGCTGAGGCAGTCGCAATCGCTCGACACGGTCGGCGTCTTCGCGCGTGACCCCGCGGGTGCGGCGATGCTGGCAGAGACGCTCTACGGCTTCGATCCGTCCGACCCCGCGACAGCTCTGGCGCCGCCGCCGCGGTTGCTGGAGACGGCCCTTTCGACGCCGCCCTTTGCCCCGGTCTTCGCACTGGTCAAGCCGCCGGGCTGGGATCAGGCGGACCCGCAGCTGCATGCGGGGTTCGCGGAGCTTGCCGAGGCGCTTGGCGATCAGGCCTTCGAGGTCAGCCTTCCCAAGGCCTTCGACGCGGCCGCGGCGCAGCGCAAATGTGTCAACCTTGCCGAGATGTCGCGCAACCTGCATCGCTACGGGCGTGACGGGGCTGCGCTGCTGGGCGCGCGGACCCGTGAGGCGCTGGCCGAGGGTGATGAGATCCGCGCCCGCGACTACCTTGCGGCGCTGGACTGGAGGGGCGTTCTGACCGCCGGACTCGCGGCGGTCTTCGAGCGCTGCGACGCGATCCTCTGCCCCGCCGCCCCGGGTCCGGCCCCCGAGGGGCTGACCTCGACCGGCGATCCGGTCTTCAATGGGCTCTGGACCTTTTGCGGCACGCCTGCCGTGACGGTTCCGCTGCTGACCGCCGAGAACGGGCTGCCCATGGGCGTGCAACTGGTCGCGGAGCCCGGCAACGACGCCCGTCTGATGCGCACAGCCTGCTGGCTCTACGCCTGGGCCGATCGGTGACACGCGACTAAGGAGACTGACATGAACCGACTTCTCGCGCTCATCGCCTTCCTTGCCTTCAGCGGCTTCGTGCTGATCTTGATCGTCAAGGTCCCCAGCCCCGATCTGATCGTGGTGGCAGTCCTCACCATCGGCCTCGTCGCCTGGGACCTGCTAACCTCGAGCGGCGGACGACGCGGCTGAAAAAGCACCTCGCCCGCGACCGACAGCCTGTGCTGCGCGCGTGGAGCTTTGCCAGGCCGGTGGCCACGCCCGTGCGGGCAGGGGGGCAGGGGCGGCTGACCGCTTGTCTTGGACTCGGCGGGCCGAGCTTTCGGCTGCCGCGGCCTACGTGGCGTGATGGGATCAGGATCACCGCGCCGCCTGCTTTATCCTGCACGGGGACATTCGGCGCCGATCCGATTGTGCCGGTGCGCCTCGGTACCGTCGCCTCCAACGGTGGTTCACATCGTTTGCCGAGGATTGGCCATGTGTGGCGCGAGCGACCTGGTACTGGAAGGCCGGGTCTGACCCGAGGCAATCACGAGGCGGAGGCCGCGACGAGAACGATCTCGCCGGGCCATGTTTCGGCGATCCGTTCCGCCGCGCGCCAGGCGCGCAGGCCGGTGGCGCAGCAGAGCGCAAGCCGGGTGCCGGGGGCGGGCGGGCGCGTCATGATCTCGGCTGCCGACGCCCGCCTTATTGCCTGTGGATGCAGCAACGCACCGTCCGGGCGCAGGTCGACGATGTGATCGTCGCCGCTCAGCTGCGCGGCTGCGAGGAAGCGGAAGCCACCTTCGGGCTCCACCGCACCGTCGAAGCGGAAGCTCGTCGCCCGCAGCTCGAGCCCGTCGTGGCGCACCATCAGGCCGAGGGGGGATGGGGTAAGGCCGAGCAGCACGTTCAGCGCCATCTGCGCCTGCATGGCGCCGATCGTGGTGACCACCGGGCCGAGGACCCCCGCGGTCGCACAGCTGGTACCATTTTCGGGCGCGTCGGGAAACACCGCCCGCAGCGAGGGTGCCCCGCCGCAGACGCCCGCGACATAGCCGCCGAGGCCGAGCGCCGAGGCGGTGATCAGCGGCACGCCTTGGTCCAGGCACAGGTCGCTCAGCAGGTAGCTGACCGCGTAGCTGTCGGCGCAATCGAGCACGAGATCGGCGCCGCTGACGAGCCCCGGCGCGGTCGCGGGGGTGAGGCGGTGCGGAACGGCGTCCACGTCGATCTCGGGGTTGATTGCGCGGCAGCGCTCCGCGGCCACCTCGGCCTTGAGCCGGTCGCAATCGGCCTCGGTGAACAGGGTCTGGCGGTGCAGGTTGGACAGGCTCACCACGTCGCCGTCGACGACGGTGATCCGTCCCACGCCCGCCCCGGCCAGCAGCGGCAGCACCGGCGCGCCGAGGCCGCCCGCACCGACGACCAGAACGCGGGCCGCCGCGAGGCGCTGCTGGCCTCTCTCGCCGACCTCGGGCAGGGCGGTCTGGCGGGCGTAGCGGCTCATCGCGTCGCCCCGAGCCATTGGCGGACCCGGGCCTCGGGATCGGCGTTCAGCGTGATGTCAGTGACCGCCGAGACGATATCGGCCCCGGCCTCGAACACTGCCTCGGCGCGCTCGATCGACATGCCGCCGATGGCGACCAGCGGCGTCGCCCCGACGCGCGCCTTCCATTCGGTGACGCGCGGCAGACCCTGCTGATGCCATTTCATCTTCTTCAGGATCGTCGGGTAGACGGGCCCGAGTGCGACGTAGTCCGGGTTCATCGCCAGCACCCGCTCCAACTCGTCATCGTCATGGGTCGAGACGCCGAGCCTGATCCCGGCCCGGCGGATGGCCGCGAGATCGGCGGTGTCGAGATCCTCCTGCCCGAGGTGCAGCCAGTCGCAGCCAAGCTCTATGGCTTCCTGCCAGTAGTCGTTGACCACCAGCACCGCGCCATGCGCGCGGCAAAGGTCGCGCGAGAGGGCGATCTGGGTCCGCACGACGTCCTCGGGCTGGTCCTTGATGCGCAGCTGAACGAGCCGGACACCGAGCGGCAGCATTCGCCGCAGCCAGTTCGAATGGTCGAAGATCGGGTAGAACCGGTCGAGGCTCATGACAGGAACGCCTTTCCGATCACCGGGGTCGAGGCCTCGGCCATGTCGCGCGCCTCGATCGGATCGGCGTCATGGGCCAGGCGGCCCGCCTCGATTGCGCGCATCATCGCGCGGGCCATGGCAACCGGATCGCCAGCGCGGGCGACGGCGGTGTTGAGCAGCACTGCGTCATAGCCCAACTCCATCGCCTGCGCCGCATGGCTCGGCAACCCGATTCCGGCATCGATCACCAGCGGTACCTCGGGGAACTCGGCCCGCATCGCCCGTAGCGCATAGGTGTTGTTCAGCCCGCGGCCCGAGCCGATCGGCGCGCCCCAGGGCATCAGAACCTCGCAGCCCGCGGAAAGCAGGCGCTCCGCGACGATCAGATCCTCGGTGGTGTAGGGAAATACCTGGAAGCCGTCATCGGTGAGGATCTTCGCGGCCTCGACCAGTTGAAAGACATCCGGCTGCAGGCTGTCGGTGTGGCCGATCAGTTCGAGCTTGATCCAGCGCGTGCCGAAGACCTCGCGTGCCATATGCGCGGTGGTGACCGCTTCTTTCACCGTGTGACAGCCGGCGGTATTGGGCAGGATGAGAACGCCGAGCTCCTGGATCATCTTCCAGAAGGCGGTACCCGCGCCCTCGGCGCCTTCACGGCGCAGCGACACCGTCGCCACCGCGGCACCGCTTGCGCGGAAAGCCTGTTCGAGGATGGCGGGGCTGGGGTATTGCGCGGTGCCCAGCATCAGCGGGTTGGGCAGCTCGGTGCCGTAGAAGCGCTTCATGCTCATCCTCCCTGCATCGGGGCGAGAATTTCGACGCGGTCACCGTCGCGTAGGAGGTGCGAGGCGCGCAACGCGGCAGGGACGAAGTCCTCGTTCACTGCCGTCGCGACGCGCCCGGCAAGTCCGCGCTCCTCAAGCAGACCGGCGAGCGTTGTCGCGGTCGTCTCGTGGGGCTCGCCGTTAATCACGATCTTCATCGACCATCTCCGTGTGGATGTTGTGCAGAGCAAGATCAGCCACTCCCTGTGCCAAGGCCGGGGCCAGCAGGTAGCCGTGCCGATAGAGCCCGTTTGCGTAGATCCGACCGCCGATCCGGCGGATGCGGGGCAGGTTGTCGGGGAAGGCCGGACGCAGATCGACGCCGATTTCCAGGACCTCGGCCTCGCCGAAAGCGGGGTTGAGTGCGTAGGCGGCGCTGAGCAGCTCCAGCATCGAGCGGGCGGTGATCCGGCGGCGGTCCTCGCTCTCGATCATCGTGGCGCCCAGCATGTAGATGCCGTCTCCGCGTGGGACGACGTAGAGCGGGATGCGCGGATGCAGCAGGCGCACCGGGCGGGTGAGCGTCACCTCCGGGCTGCGGATCACCAGCATCTCGCCCTTCACACCGCGCAGGTCGGGCAGGGCGTCGCGCGCGCTGAGGCCGCGGCAGTCGATGAAATTCTGCAGATCGGTGGGCGCCTCGGTGCGGTGAAAGCGGACGCCCCGCGCGACCAGGCCGGCGTGAAGATCTGCCAGTGCCCTGCGGGGGTCCAGATGCGCCTCCTCCTCGAAGTAGAGGCCCCTCGAGAAGCCATGCAGGTCTGGCTCGAGCGAGGCCAGTTCCGCCTCGACCTCGCGAAAGCCCTCGGTGCGCCGGGCAAAACGGCGCAGATCGGGCAGGTCGCGCGGCGCGGCGACGACCAGCGTTCCGCGGCGCTCGACCCTGGTGCGCACCTGCCACCATGCGGCGGCCTGCCGGCCAAGCCGCAGGACCGGCTCTTCGGCATTCTCATACTCGCACCATGGTGCCAACATGCCGCCGGCCCACCACGAACATGCATGCGGGCCGGGCGGCCCGGCGGGGTCGAAGACCTGGACCTCGGCGCCCCGGGAAGCGAGTTCGCTGGCGACTGCGAGCCCGGCGACACCCGAGCCGATAACCGTGAACATCGCGGTCAGTCCCAGAACCGATGAAAATGGTGAAGCGGGCCGTGCCCCTCGCCGATGTCCAGCGTATCGGCTGCCGCAATGGCCTGCTGGACGTAGCGATGCGCCTCGGCGGCGGCATCTTCGAGTGGCTTCCCTTTGGCAAGTCCCGCGGCGATGGCCGAAGACAGGGTGCAACCGGTGCCGTGGGTATTGCGTGTGTGCTGACGGGGGGCGGTGAACTTGGCGAGAACCTCGCCGCCCGCGATCAGCAGGTCCTCGCAGAGGTCGCTCTCGGCATGGCCACTCTTCATCAGCACCGCCTTGGTGCCGAAGGCGCAGAGGGCCTTGCCCTGTGCGGCCATGTCCTCCGGCGTGCGTGCGAGCGGCAGGTCGAGCAGTGCGGCGGCTTCGGGCAGGTTCGGCGTGACGACGTTCGCGCGGGGCATGAGTTTTTGCTGCAACGCCGAGGTAGCATCGGCGGCGAGCAGGGCATCGCCGGACTTTGCGATCATCACCGGGTCGAGGACGACCGCGCCGGCAAACCCCTCGAGCGCGGTGGACACGCAGTCGATGATATCGGCTGACGCAAGCATGCCGATCTTGATGGCGCGCACGTCGAGGTCGCTCAACACGGCGCCGATCTGCGCGGAGATGATCTCATGCGGGATGGCATGTACCGCAGTGACGGCGCGGGTGTTCTGGGCGGTCACCGCGGTGATGACGCTGGCACCATAAACCCCGAGCGCGGACATGGTCTTCAGATCGGCTTGGATACCGGCCCCGCCACCACTGTCGGATCCGGCTATGGTCAATGCGATATGCGCCAACGGCTGCTCCTTCAGACACAAGGGCACCGCGCATGGAAAACGTTCCGAAACTGAAGACCGTTCCCTACGCCGGAATTGCCCGGATCAGGTTCGATGGGTTAGCGCGATCACGCCTCTCAGCCTCGACGAGGCACCCCAACGGTGCCCATGTGATAGCAATCCGGCTGGGCGTGGTCAAACAGAGGGATGGGGGCGAGCGGAGGAAGGGCAAAGGCACCGCAGATTTCTGGATAAACGCGGTGCGACTGGCTCGCGCAGGCGAAAGCGAGCCATTCTGAGTTATTGAGGTCTCACTTGACGCAACGGGGCTGACCGCTGAACGCGCCACTCCTCCGCAAAATCTGGTCGAGCGGTTCGAGAGAAAGCCCATGTGAAAACGGCCAGCGATAGGGTGGTCAGCCGTCGTTATTCCCAAGGCAGCGCGGTGTCTGTTGAAAGAAGGACGGACCGGAGCAGACATCCGGTGCGCTTCTCGATCTTAGCAATGCAGTTGCCGTGTCGGCGGGCCGCCTCTGGTGGGCAGGTAGCAGTCTGGAAATCTTGCTTAGCAAAATCGATGCCTAGGCTCTGGACTCATTGAGTTTCAGAGCCAATAGATGACGACCGCTGCGAGAGCGATGACAGAGAAGAATGTCGTGGGCCATCTGTCGTATCTGGTTGCGACACGCCGCCAGTCCTTGAGCCTGCCGAACATGATCTTGATCCGGTTGCGCCGTTTGTAGCGCCGCTTGTCGTATCAGACAGTCGCCTTACGCTGTTTTCGGCCAGGTATGCAGGCACGTATACCCTTGTCTTGCAGGGATTCCCGGAACCAATCGGCGTCATAGCCCCGGCCCCCGAGCAGCCAGTCTACATCTGGCAGACCGCTCAACAGGGCCCGCGCCCCGATGCAATCGCTCACCTGCGCGGCAGACACGAAGAAGTTGAGCGGCCGGCCTTTGCTGTCGCAGATGGCATGCAGCTTGGTGTTCATGCCGCCCTTGGTGCGGCCAATCAGTCGGCCACGCCCCCTTTTTTCACGCCCAGGCTGGACGCGATGCGATATGCCTTGAGGTAGATTGCATCGATCATCACGGTCTTCTTCTCACCGTGTTCGGCGGCCAGCCCGGCCATCATCTGTGCGAAGATGCCCTTATCACTCCACCGCTTCCAGCGGTTGTAGAGTGTCTTGTGGGGACCATACTCTTTGGGCGCATCCCGCCAGCGTAACCCATTGCGGTTGATAAAGATAATCCCGCTCAACACGCGGCGATCATCGACACGAGGCTTGCCGTGGGACTTCGGGAAGTAGGGCGCGAGGCGCGCCATCTGCACATCGCTCAGCCAAAAGAGATCAGACATGTCACCGCTCTGTTTTGGCGCGGTGAATCATCTCACGCAGCTGAAATCAATGTGTTCAGAGCCTAGGGCGGCGTTTTCACCTAACGCGACATGGCGGCGCAGGGTGGCCTTCAAACCTGAAGGGAATTCTTTCTGCACGGCTGCATGCGTTATGCTTCGCCATGGGCACCTCCGGCAAGCAAGGGATCGGAACGCCTGTGCGACGGCGGAGCCTTTACCGCCAGGAACGCGGAACCCTCCTCCCGTTCTTAGCGGTGCTGCAGCTTTGGCAAGTCTCGGCAAGATCCACTCCCACTTGGTGGAGCGATTAGATGGCGCTCTCGGAAATCGAGTGCCTGCGCCCAAGGTGATCATCCGAAGCCACGGTTGGCAGGGAATGCAACGGACCGACCTTGATGCAGATCGCATCGTGAACCTCGAGTTCAAAGCTCCTGGGGCATCGTTCCTGGGGCGTCCATAAAAATTGCGTTAGGGGCACATAGCGTGGCTCTTGCAATAGAGCTTGCCAGACCTGCCAACTGGACCGTCAAATACTCACGCAGATCTTCCCAAAATGCGCGCCACCTTCCTGATATCGGAAGGCCTCTGCCAGATCGGCCAGTTCGAAGCTTCGGTCAATGACCGGGCGGATTTCGAGGGTATCGAGCGCGGCAACGAAATCTTGCTGATGTTTGCGCGAGCCCACGATCAGACCCTGCAGTCGCTGCTGTTTGCGCATGAGCGTGGCCGTGGGGATATCTCCGGCGACGCCGGTCAGGATCCCGATCAGCGCGATATGCGCACCGGGGCGGCCAGCGGCGATCGACTGCGCCAGCGTGGCCGGGCCGCCGACCTCAACGATCAGATCGACGCCGCGCCCGCCGGTGAGCCGCTGCATCTCGGCACCCCACTCGGGGGTCTCGCGGTAGTTGATCACGTGATCGGCCCCGAGCGCCCGGAGCTTCTCGAGCTTCGCGTTCGAAGAGGAGGTCGCGATAACCTTCGCGCCCATCGCCTTGGCCAGCTGCAGCGCGTAGATCGACACTCCGCCAGTGCCCAGAACCGCGACCGTATCGCCGGGCTTCAGGCCGCCGTCGACCACCAGCGCACGCCAGGCGGTCAGCCCGGCGGTGGTGATGGTCGCGGCTTCCGCGTGGCTCCAGCCTATCGGCGCGCGGGTGAACCAAGTCGTGGGCAGGGTCACCGCTTCGCGAGCGTAGCCGTCGATGCCGTCGCCGGGGACACGGGCGAAATCGGAAGGGCGGTCGTCGCCGTCCTGCCAGTCGGGGAAGAAGCACGATACGACGTGATCCCCCACCGAAAATTCAGTCACACCGTCCCCCGTCGCCGTCACCACACCCGCGCCATCGGCCATTGGAATGCGCCCGTCTGCGGCGCCATTTTCGCGCTTCGCCACCATGTAGTCGTGAAAGTTCAGAGAGTTGGCATGAAGCCGGACGGTGATTTCACCGGGATTGGGAGCCGCTGCGTCCGGCGCATCAGACAGGATGAGATTGTCGAGCCCGCCGGGTGCCTTGATCGCTATCTGTTTCATGGGGGGTGTCCTTCGGTATTGCTGGTCACTGGCCGCGTTGGTTTTGTCCTCGGAAGTAGAACGGCGCGGCTCTTGTGCCACGCCGTATACGTTCTGCCTTCCGGGCCTGCTCACTCCAGCGGTAGGCCAACGTAATTCTCCGCGATGCTGCGCGAGGCAGCCTCGGAGCTGGCGAGATACTCGAACTCCGCCTTTTGCATGCGCGCCTCGAACGGTGAGTTCTCGGGGAACTGGTGCATGAGCGTCGAGAGCTGCCAAGAGAAGCGCTCGACCTTCCACACCCGTGCGAGGACCGTCTGGGAGTAGGCATCGAGGTGGGCGTCATTGCCGGCGTAATGCTCGGTCAGGCCACGCGCCAGCAGGCGCACGTCGGCCACCGCGAGGTTGAGCCCCTTGGCGCCGGTCGGTGGCACGATATGCGCCGCGTCGCCGGCGAGGAAGAGGTTGCCGTAGCGCATGGGCTCGGCGACGAAGGAACGCAGCGGGGCGATGGACTTCTCGAAGGAGGGACCGGTCTGAAGGTTGGCCGCGGCGTCCGGCCCGAGCCGCGTGGCGAACTCCTCCCAGAACCGATCGTCGCTCCAATCCTCGACGCTGTCCGACAGGTCGCACTGGATGTAGTAGCGGCTGCGCGTTTCCGAGCGCATCGAGGCCAATGCAAAGCCGCGCTGGTGGTTGGCGTAGATCAGCTCGTGGTTGACCGGCGGTTGATCGACCATGATGCCGAGCCAGCCAAAGGGGTAGACGCGCTCGAAGGTCTTCAGCACGTCCTTCGGGATCGCCTGCCGCGACACGCCGTGGTAGCCGTCGCAGCCGGCCACGTAGTCGCAGCTCACCGTGATGTCTTCGCCCTCGTGGGTGAAGCTCACCTGCGGTGCGTCGGACTTCAGAGCGTGCGGCGTGACGTCCTCGACATTGAAGAAGAACTGCTGACCCTGCGCGAAGCGCTTGTCGAAGAGGTCCTTAGTCACTTCGGTCTGGCCATAGACCATGACCGACTTGCCGGTCAGCCCCGCGAGATCGATGCGGTGCCGCGCCCCGTCGAAGGCCAGCTCGAAGCCATCGTGCGGGATGCCCTCGCGGTGCAGCCGCTCGGCGACCCCGGCCTCTTCCAGCGCGGTGACGGTGCCCTGTTCCAACACCCCGGCGCGGATGCGCCCTTCGATATAGGCGCGGTCCTTGCGGTCCAGCACCACGGTGTCGATCCCGGCGTTGGCCAGCAGTTGCGAGAGCAGCAACCCGCTGGGCCCGGCGCCGATGATGCAGACCTGTGTCTTGATGGTTCGTGTCATCGCGGGCTCCTCACAATATGCGCGTTAGGAAGAGGGTCAGGCTCGGCACGAGCACCAGGATGGCGACGCGCACCAGCTCGATGGCGAAGAAGGGGGCGACGCCTCGGAAGATCGTCGAGATCTGCGTCTTCGGGGAGAAGGACTTGATGACGAAGACGTTCATGCCAACCGGCGGCGTGATCAGCCCAAGCTCCACCACGATCAAGGCCAATATCCCGAACCAGATCCGCAGGTCGGAGTTCGACATGCCGAAGGCGGCGGTCTCGGCGGTAATGTAGTCGCCGCCGTTGAGCTGCACGAGCACCGGCCAGAAGAACGGCACGATGACCAGGATCATCGACAGGCTCTCCATGAAGCAGCCCAGAACGATGAGGATCAGCAGCATCGCCACGAGGATCACATAGGGATCGAGCGACGAGGCGGCGGCCCAGTCCGACAGCGCTCCGGGCAGGCCCGAGCGGGCGAAGAAGCCCTTCAGGATGTCGGCCGAGAACAGGATGAAATAGATCATCGAGGCGGTCTTGGCGGTGGCCAGCAGCGCCGCCTTGAGGCGCGCCCAGGTCAGCCCGTCGCTGGAATAGAAGCGCAGGATCAGACCGTAGACGAGGATCAGGAACACCCCGACCGCGGCCGCGGGTGTCGGCGTGAAGAGCCCCATGCCGAGGCCGAGGATGATCGAGCCGAAGATCAGCGCCACCGGCAGCAGGCGGCGCAACGAGCGGCGCACCTCTTCATCACTGATCGGGGTCAGCTCGGGGGCGAGCGCGGGGTTGCGGGCGATGCGCAGGCGGATCACCACGAGGAACATGATCACGGCAAGGATGCCGGGAATGATCGCAGCCTGGAACATCTCGAGGATCGAGGCCTCGACCACGATGGCATAGATCACCAGCGCCACCGAGGGCGGGATCAGAATGCCGAGCGTGCCGCCCGCAGCGAGAACGCCGGTCGACAGGCCCTCGTCGTATTTCAGCCGGCGCAGTTCGGGGAGCGCGACGCGGCTCATGGTCGAAGCCGTCGCAATGGACGAGCCGCTGACCGCGCCGAAGCCGCCGCAGGCGAGGATCGTCGCCATGGCGACGCCGCCGCGGATCTTGCGGGTCATCACGCTCAGCCCCTGAAAGAGGTCACGGCTCAGCCCTGTCTCTGCGGCGAGAAAGCCCATCAGCACGAAGAGCGGCACGACCGAGAGGTCGTAGTTGGCCACGCTGTTCCACAGCGCGGTCTTGAACTGCATGAGGTAGGGCACGAATTTGATGAAGGGCGAGGCCAGGCTCAGCGCCCAGGTGCCGACGATGCCGGTGAGGATCATCGCCAGCGCCACGGGGATGCGCAGCATGATCATCGCGAAGAGGCCAACGAGGCCGAAAACACCGATCAGTTCACTGTGCATGGGACACCTCCCGTCCGAAGGTTTCCATCAGCGCCGCGACGGCCCAGAGTAGGCACGACACAACCGCGGTCGGCATGAAAACCCACACCGGCCAGCCCAGCACGGCGGTTTCGACATTGTCGGCGCGCGTCTCGAGCGTGCCGTAGATCAGCATCACTGCCATGGTCAGCGCGAGCGCGGTGACCAGCAGGCCGGACAACACCTCGATACCCCGGCGGGCCCAGTCGGGTGCCTTGTCCATGAAGATGTCCACGGCGGCATGCCCGCTGTGGAGCTGGCAATAGGGGAACATGGCAAGGGCCGCGACGCCGATCAGCATCGTCACCCCGTCCTCGTAGCCCGACAGGCCCGGGACGTCGCCGCCCCAGAGCCCAGCGATCATGTCCGCCGTGAAGCCGGCGGCGTTGACGGCCGTCGCGAGGACGATGACGAGCAGCACGAGGCCGCCCGCCAGCGCCCATGTCGCGATGACCCCGGAAATCAGGGATCGAATGGACATGTCAGAGTTACTCGGTGTGCTCTGCCACGGCAGCGCGGGCCTTTTCGATCAGCGCTTCGCCGTCGATACCCTTGCTTTCGGCTTCGGCCAACCAGCGGCCCGCCACGGCCTCGAACGGCCCGTCGAAGGCGGCTGAGGCCTCGGCAGACAGGGCGACCACGGAGTTGCCCGCATCTTCGGCCATCTGCTTGCCCACCGGCTCGATACCGTTCCACTTCACGCCCATTTCCTCGGCCAACGCGCGGCCCGAATGGTCGTCGATGATCTTCTGCAGATCCTCGGGCAGCGACTCGTAGCTGTCCTTGTTCATCGCGAAGAGGAAGGTCGACGTGCCGAAGCGCTTGCCGCCGTCGAGCTCGACCGAGGAGTCGGTCAGTTCCGACAGGCCGAGCGGGATGGCGACCTCGAAGGGCACGAGCGCCGCGTCGACCACTTTCTTCGACAGCGCCTGCGGCAGCGCGGGCACTGGCATTGCGACCGGCTCGGCGCCCAGTTCCTCGATCACCCATGCGCCGGTGCGCGAGGGGCTGCGGACCTTCAGGCCGGCGAAGTCCTCTGCGCTCTCGACGGTGCGGCCCGCGAGGTGCAGCGCGTTGCCGGCGTGGACGTGGACGAGGATCGGGTGGACGTCCTCGAAGTCCTCGGCGAGGTCGTCCATCATGTCGTTGATGGCAAGGTTCGTGGCACGGGCGTCACCGCCATGCACGTTCGGCAGCTCGAAGACCTCGAGATGCGGGAAGCTGCCCGGGGTGTAGCCCGGCAGGGTCCAGGCCAGATCGACCACACCGTCACGCACCTGGCTGAAGAGTTCGGGCGGCGAGCCGCCAAGCGACATGGCCGGGAAAATCTCGAAGTGGATGCGTCCGCCGGACGCTTCCTCGATGGACTTTGCCCAGGGCTCGAGCAGCACGGTCTGAGCCGGAGATTTCGGGCTCAGGAAGTGGTGGATCGAGAACTGGAACTCCTGCGCGAAGGCGGGCGCGGAAATGGCAATAGTGCTGAGCGCCGTGGCCAGCCCGAGCACGCTGCGACGGGTGATGGTCATGGTAGGTCCTCCCTTAATGGTATCCGTCAAAATAACCTTTTCGATCTTGCGCGGAATGAACGCGACGCACAAAAACTTGCATTTTTCGATCATGTGCAGATCATGTCCGTGGCGTAAGCGCGGCAAGGAGGGCTCATGGCACGCTTGATTCCGACCTACGAGCTATACGGGGAACTGCTGTCCGGCACGCTTTCCGACCCGATTCACCTCGAGACAATCTATGAGCGCAGCAGCAAGCTTGATTGGACAATCCGACTTCATCGCCACAGCCGGCTGCTGCAGATCTTTCTGTTCCGCACCCCAAGCGTCAAATTCCGCGTCGGCGATGGGGATCATCGCACCAGCGAGCCGCTGCTCCTTGTCGTGCCCCCGGGCACGCCACATGGGTTCCGCTTCCCCGAGGATATCAACGGCGATGTGCTGACCATTCCCGAGACAGAGATTCATCCGCCCGTTCTTGATCGGCTCAGGCAGGTGACGCAGCCCTACGCAGGCTTTCTTGCCCAGTCCGAAACGCCGCGTTTTGCCGATGTCGATGCGCTCATGCGGCAGCTCGGCGCGGCCTATCATTCGGTCGGCAGCGAGCGCGAAGCTCTGCTCAAGGCGCTCAGCCACGCCATCGTGCTGACGCTGATCGAGGAGCTGCGCCGGACCGCCCATATTGACGCTGGCCATGCTGGCGCCGAACTCAGCCGCCACGAGGCGCAGGCGCAGGCGTTTTGCGAGCTGGTCGAGGCGCGCTTTGCCGAAACGGTCACTGTCGAGGACTATGCCCGCGCCATCGGCGTCTCTGCGCCGCATCTCACGCGCATCTGCAAGCGGATCCTTGGGATCGCGCCAAACGAGTTGGTGCGCCGCCGCCGGATGCTCGAGGCAAAGCGACTGCTGACCTACACCCGGCTGCCGGTGCTCGACATCGCGCATCGCGCAGGCTTTGGCGATGCCGCGTTCTTCAGCCGCACCTTCAAGGCGACGTTCGACGTCACCCCGTCGGAGTTCCGAAAGCGCGCCGACTGAAGTCCGTCTGAGAGTCGCGCTGATCCGCGGCTTGCACCGACGCTGGCCGGTACAATGTTTTTTCGCCCCTATGCCTTCGAAGCTACGTTGCTCAGAGAGACTTACACGCTCGCAATTCATGGACGAAAAATGCTTGCTCATGATTCAAAGGACGGGAATGCCGCGTTTGGGCTCGGGGCCGACATGCGGCGCCGCGGCGGATCGTGCGCCTAGCAGTCAGCGGCGGCCGTCGCACCCGGCCCATACCGACCTTCAGACACGGATTAGGATGCTGCTGCGCGGCCCGTCGAAGCAACCGTTTGCAGCGCCCACAAGCCCCGGTGACAGTCGGAGGTTAGCGCCACGGACCTTTCGGACTTTCGCTGCGGCTACGCGGTGTAAGATATGTGCAGTCACCTCTCGGCGATCCTGAGATCGGTGCCGTCAGACAGCCTCGTAACTTGAGAATATCTCCGTCCTGCCATCCTGGTGGATCAGGAACACATCATAGGCTTCCCGCTCACCCTCGGGCCCCATGCCCGGTGATCCGTAAGGCATCCCGGGCACGGCGAGACCGACGGCATCGGGGCGCTCGGATAGCAGCCGGCGGAGGTCGGCCGTCGGCACGTGTCCTTCGATCATGTAGCCCTCAACCTCGCCGGTGTGGCAGGAGGTCATGCTCTGGGGGATACCATTCTCGAGCTTGTGCTGGATCAGCAGCGTGCCAAAGCTGCTCTCGGTCGTGACTGTGAAGCCCTCTTTCTTCAGGATCTCGATCCAAGCCGTGCAGCAGCCACAGTTCGGATCTTTCAGAACGTGGATTGTGGGAGAGCTCTGGGACAGTCCGGTGGTCGGTGCCGTCGCGGCGAAGCACGCGGCGAAAGCCATCATGGCGCGGCGGGTGAGGTTCATCAGGGTTCCTTTCGGGTCGTTGCGGCTGCGTGATCGGGGCGTGTCTCAGCAGTCAGACCGACGTGCCCCCGCAGGTTCAGGCGTGCCGGTGGGATGGAAGAACAGCAGCCGCAGGGCGTTCATCGTGACCAGCACCGTGGCGCCAGTATCCGCGAGGATCGCGATCCAGAGGCCGGTGATACCAAGGAGAGTAGTCACGAGGAAGACCGCCTTGAGACCGAGGGCGATCACGATGTTCTGGCGGATGTTCGACATGGTGGCCCGGGCGAGGCGGATCTTGCCCGGCACATCGGTCACGCGGTTGCGCAGGATCGCCGCGTCGGCGGTCTCGAGCGCGACATCGGTGCCTGAGCCCATGGCAACGCCGACATGCGCGGCGGCGAGCGCGGGTGCGTCGTTGATCCCGTCGCCGATCATCATCACCCGGGCCTCCGCCGTCAGGTCGCGGATCGCCGTCACCTTGTCCTCCGGCATCAGTTCCGAACGATGTTCGATCCCGAGCCCCTCAGCGATGGCCTGGGCCGTGCGCGGATTGTCCCCCGTCAGCATGACCGAAGAGATGCCGAGCCCGCGCAGTTGCGCGATAGCGTTCGCCGCGTCGTCCCGCGGCTCGTCCCTGAACGCGATGAGGCCCTGAGGCACGTCATTGCAGAGCACGATGACCACCGTCTTGCCCTCGGCTTCCAGTGCCGCCACGCGGGTCCGCAGGTCGTCTGTGAGGGCGCCGCGCTCGTTTGCCAGCCGTGGGGAGCCCACGCT
>JBLXGS010000012.1:175224-201287 GCA_048381755.1 Roseobacteraceae bacterium | reverse complement strand
CGTGTCGAAGATCATCGAGTGATGAGCTCTTGCCCGGTCCCCGGACCGGGCGAGCATAGGGAAGGGGCCGCCCATCGCGCGGCCCCTTTTCCTTTTCTGCCACGCCGCTGCCGTGTCGGCAGAAGGCAAAGACGGAAATACCCGCGCTGCGCCTGCGGTCTGGGGCTTGTCAAGCAGGTCTCCCGGACGTATACGCGCGCAACGGCCCAAGGGTCGTGAAGGGCGGGGTGATTCCCCGCCTTTTAGGTTCGATGAGGGTGCGGCGATGCGCGTCCATCCTCCTCTCAACCTCAACGCCAAAAAGGACTGTTCGATGAACCAGAACATCCGTATCCGGCTCAAGGCGTTCGATTACCGCGTCCTCGATGCATCGACGCAGGAAATCGTGAACACCGCCAAGCGCACCGGCGCGACTGTTCGCGGCCCGATTCCGCTGCCGAACAAGATTGAGAAATTCACCGTTCTGCGTGGTCCGCACGTGAACAAGAAATCCCGCGATCAGTTCGAGATCCGTACGCACAAGCGTCTTCTCGACATCGTCGATCCGACCCCGCAGACCGTGGACGCGCTGATGAAGCTCGACCTGGCGGCCGGCGTGGACGTCGAGATCAAGGTGTAAGGGGGCAGATCATGTTGCGCTCTGGAGTTATCGCAAAGAAAGTCGGCATGACCCGGCTTTTCATGGAAGACGGCAAGCAGATCCCTGTGACCGTCCTCCAACTCGAAGGTTGCCAGGTCGTCGCACAGCGGACCGCTGACAAGGACGGCTACAGCGCCGTTCAGCTCGGCGCCGGTGCGGCCAAGGCCAAGAACGTGTCGAAAGCCATGCGTGGCCACTTCGCCGCCGCCAAGGTGGAACCGAAGCGGAAGATCGCGGAATTCCGCGTCGACGCAGAGAACCTCATCGCCGTCGGCGAAGAGATCTCGGCCGAGCACTACTTCGAAGGTCAGTATGTCGACGTTGCCGGCACGACCATCGGTAAGGGCTTTGCCGGTGCAATGAAGCGCCACAACTTCGGTGGTCTTCGTGCATCGCACGGCGTGTCGATCTCGCACCGTTCGCACGGTTCGACCGGTCAGTGTCAGGATCCGGGCAAGGTCTTCAAAGGCAAGAAAATGGCCGGTCACATGGGTGCCGTCCGCGTCACCACGCAGAACCTGCAGGTCGTGAAGACCGATGCCGATCGCGGCATCATCATGATCAAGGGCGCGGTGCCGGGCTCCAAAGGCGGCTGGGTGACCATCAAGGACGCCGTGAAGAAGCCGTTCCCCGAGAACGCTGCTCTGCCGGCCGGCCTGAAATCCGCTGCAGCTCCTGCTGAAGCCGCAGCCGAAGAGAAGGAAGGCGACGAATGAAACTCGACGTGATCAAACTCGACGGCGGTGCCGCGGGCGAAGTCGAGCTGACGGACGCGATCTTTGATCTCGAGCCGCGCGCCGACATTCTGCACCGTGTGGTTCGCTGGCAGCGTAACAAGGCCCAGGCCGGTACGCACAAGGTCAAGACCCGCTCGGAAGTGAGCTACTCGACCAAGAAGATCTATCGCCAGAAGGGCACCGGCGGCGCACGCCACGGCTCCCGCAAGGCGCCGATCTTCCGCAAGGGTGGTATCTACAAGGGTCCGACCCCGCGCAGCCACGCGCATGACCTGCCCAAGAAGGTCCGTGCTCTCGGCCTCAAGCTGGCCCTCTCGGCGAAAGCCAAGACCGGCTCGCTCGTGATCATCGAGAACGCAGAGACCGACGGCAAGACCAAGACGCTGGCGGCACAGGTGAAGAGCCTGGGCTGGAAGCGCGCTCTGGTGATCGACGGTGCCGCAGTGAACGAGGGCTTTGCCCGCGCCGCCGCGAACATCGAAGGTCTGGACGTGCTGCCCTCCGTCGGCGCCAACGTGTATGACATCCTCAAGCGTGACACCCTGGTGATCACCAAGGCGGGTGTCGAAGCTCTGGAGGCTCGACTGAAATGACCGCTAAGGCACAACACTACGACGTGATCCGCAAGCCGATCATCACCGAGAAATCCACCATGGTCGGCGAGAACGGCACCGTGGTTTTCGAAGTGGCGATCGACTCGACCAAACCCCAGGTCAAAGAGGCCGTCGAGGCGCTCTTCGGCGTGAAGGTGAAGGCGGTTAACACCACCATCACCAAGGGCAAGGTGAAGCGTTTCCGCGGCCAAATCGGCAAGCGGAACGACGTCAAGAAGGCCTACGTGACCCTCGAAGAGGGCAACACGATCGACGTGACCACCGGTCTCTGATCGTCGCCTTCGACATCATTGGGAAAGCCCTCGCATCCGCGGGGGCTTTTCCTTTTCCGCAGGGCAGGCAAGGGCAGGGCGCCTTCGCGGCAAACCCTCGGCAAATAAGGGGCCCGAGGCGGATTGCGGCCCCGGATGCGCTTGACGTCATCCGACTCTTTGACTAGAGCAGGCCATCCGCAGCAGCCCCGGATTCGTCCGGGGCTTCGCGTTTTGTCGCCGGACCTGTCCGGGGGCGTAGAGCCGGGGACCTTCGGGGCCCTAAGACACGGCCACCTTCGGGGGGCTAAACTCCGGCACACCCGATACGCGGGTGCTGTCGCATTACAACGGAAGACAGAAAGCATGGCACTTAAGTCGTACAAGCCGACGACGCCGGGCCAGCGCGGGCTGGTGCTGATCGACCGTTCGGAGCTGTATAAAGGACGTCCCGTCAAGGCCCTCACCGAGGGTCTGACGAAATCGGGCGGCCGGAACAACACCGGACGGATCACCGCACGCCGCCGCGGCGGTGGCGCGAAGCGTCTTTATCGCATCGTGGACTTCAAGCGGAACAAGTTCGACGTGTCGGCCACCGTGGCCCGCATCGAATACGACCCGAACCGGACCGCATTCATCGCACTCGTCCAGTATGACGACGGCGAGCAGGCCTACATCCTGGCACCGCAGCGTCTCGCCATCGGCGACCGCGTCGTGGCGTCGGCCAAGGCCGACATCAAGCCCGGCAACGCGATGCCCTTCTCGGGCATGCCGATCGGTACCATCGTCCACAACATCGAACTGAAGCCCGGCAAGGGCGGTCAGATCGCACGCGCCGCGGGCACCTATGCCCAGTTCGTCGGCCGTGACGGTGGCTACGCTCAGATCCGCCTCTCCTCGGGCGAGCTGCGCATGGTTCGTCAGGAATGCATGGCCACCATCGGTGCCGTGTCGAACCCCGACAACTCGAACCAGAACCTCGGTAAAGCCGGTCGTAACCGCCACTACGGCAAACGTCCGTCGGTCCGCGGCGTCGTTATGAACCCGATCGACCACCCGCACGGTGGTGGTGAGGGTCGTACCTCGGGTGGTCGTCACCCGGTGACCCCGTGGGGCAAGCCGACCAAGGGCAAGCGTACCCGCAACACCAACAAGGCGTCGCAGAAGCTGATCATCCGCTCGCGCCACGCTAAGAAGAAGGGGCGGTAATCCATGACGCGCTCTGTTTGGAAAGGCCCGTTCGTTGACGCCTACGTCCTGAAAAAGGCCGAGAAGGTTCGCGAATCTGGCAAGAACGAAGTCATCAAAATCTGGTCGCGCCGCTCGACGATCCTGCCCCAGTTCGTGGGTCTGACCTTCGCGGTCTACAACGGCCAGAAGCATGTTCCCGTCAATGTCACCGAAGACATGATCGGTCAGAAGTTCGGTGAGTACTCGCCGACCCGGACCTATTATGGCCACGCGGCTGACAAAAAAGCCAAGAGGAAGTAAGCCATGGGCAAGGATAAGAATCCCCGCCGCGTGGCGGACAACGAGGCGATGGCAAAGCTGCGCATGCTGCGCACTTCGCCGCAGAAGCTGAACCTGGTGGCCGCGCTGATCCGTGGCAAGAAGGTCGAGCGGGCCCTCACGGACCTGACCTTCTCGAAGAAGCGGATCGCCGTGGACGTGAAGAAGTGCCTTCAGTCCGCTATCGCGAACGCCGAGAACAACCACGGCCTTGACGTCGACGAACTCGTCGTCGCCGAAGCCTATGTGGGCAAGAACCTTGTGATGAAGCGCGGTCGTCCGCGTGCACGTGGTCGTTTTGGCCGCATCAACAAGCCGTTCTCGGAACTCACCATCAAGGTGCGTCAGGTCGAGGAGCAAGCCTAATGGGTAACAAGACCAATCCGATCGGCATGCGCCTTCAGGTCAACCGCACCTGGGACAGCCGCTGGTACGCCGACACCAAGGACTACGGTGATCTGCTTCTGGAAGACCTCGCGATCCGCGATTTCATCCACGAAGAGTGCAAGCAGGCCGGCGTCGCACGTGTGATCATTGAGCGTCCGCACAAGAAGTGCCGCGTCACGGTTCACACCGCACGCCCCGGCGTCATCATCGGCAAGAAAGGCGCGGACATCGAAGTCCTGCGCAAGAAGCTTGCCCAGATGACCGACTCCGAGCTGCACCTCAACATCGTTGAAGTGCGCAAGCCCGAGCTCGACGCCCGCCTCGTGGGTGAGAGCATCGCGCAGCAGCTCGAGCGCCGTGTGTCCTTCCGTCGTGCCATGAAGCGTGCCGTGCAAAACGCCATGCGCATGGGCGCCCTGGGCATCCGGGTGAACGTCGCTGGTCGTCTCGGCGGTGCCGAGATTGCTCGTACCGAATGGTATCGCGAAGGCCGTGTGCCCCTGCACACCCTGCGCGCCGACATCGATTACTCGCACGTCGAAGCCACGACCCCCTATGGTATCATCGGGATCAAGGTCTGGATCTTCAAAGGCGAGATCATGGAGCATGACCCGGCAGCCCGCGACCGCAAGTCGCAGGAACTGCAGGACGGTCCGGCTCCGCGCGGCGCCATGGGCGGCCGTCGCTGAGGAGGTTTGAGAAATGCTTCAACCGAAACGCACTAAATTCCGGAAGATGTTCAAAGGCCGCATCAAAGGTGAGGCCAAGGGCGGTTCCGACCTGAACTTCGGCCACTACGGCCTGAAGGCACTTCAGCCCGAGCGTGTGACGGCTCGTCAGATCGAAGCGGCTCGCCGCGCGATGACTCGCCACATGAAGCGTCAGGGCCGGGTCTGGATCCGTATCTTCCCGGACACCCCCGTGACCTCCAAGCCCACCGAAGTTCGTATGGGTAAGGGTAAAGGTTCCGTGGATTACTGGGCCTGCAAAGTGAAGCCGGGCCGCGTGATGTTTGAGATCGACGGTGTTCCCGAGGACGTCGCCCGCGAGGCGCTGCGTCTGGCGGCGATGAAACTGCCGATCAAGTCGCGCGTCGTGGTTCGCGAGGACTGGTAATCCCTTCGGGATGACCGCATGAGACAAGCCCCCGCCGAGCGATCGGCGGGGGTTTTCCGTTCCAACCAGTGGGGCAGGGGGCCTGTCAGGCCCGTCAGCGCCACACCCGCTTTTCAGGACAGTGCCATGGCTCAGATCCGCTCTCTCTTCGCCACCCGCCTCTACCGCGCTCAGCTTTCCGAATACGGCCCAGCCATCGACGCGGACGAGCTCGAAGGCTCGTGCTACTCCATCGCCGAGGATGACGAGGCGGGGCAGGAATGGTGCGAGGCGAACGACTACCCAGGCTACACCTCTTATGCCTCTCTGACCGATCTGCCGTGGCGCTTTCCGATCTTCGGGGACCTGGTGAAATCGCTCGACGCCCATGTCGCGGCCTTTGCCGAGGACCTGGAGTTCGAGCTGGGCGACAAGAAGCTGGTGCTCGAGGATCTCTGGATCAACATCCTGCCCGAGGGCGGCACGCACAGCTCGCACATCCACCCGCACTCGGTGATCTCCGGCACCACCTACGTCTCGATGCCCGAGGGCGCCAGCGCCCTGAAGCTCGAAGACCCGCGCCTGCCGATGATGATGGCCGCTCCCACGCGCAAGAAGGGCTGCCGGGAAGAGCTGAAGGCTTTCGTCTACGAGGCCCCCGCCGTGGGCGACGTGCTGCTCTGGGAGAGCTGGCTGCGCCACGAGGTGCCGATGAACATGTCCGAGGACGAGCGCATCTCGGTCAGCTTCAACTACAAGTGGGAGTGACCGCCACTTCGAGCCCTACTGCAGGGAGCGGTCAAAAGCTTCACACCTGTCTGAGACGGTGCCTGCATCCCCTCCGAGCGCTTCCCAGCGCTCCCTCAGCGCTTCGATCCGGGATGCCTCCTCGGCGCTCCATGGGGCGCCACCACCACCGTCCGCAAACCAGTATGTTACGGAGAGGACAATGCTGACCGCCAGGAATTCGAGTTCTTCCGGCGTGCAGTGCTTGAGCGCGGCGGGCTGCTGGAGGCTCTCTAGATACGGTTCTATGTCGTCTCGGATCTCTTGGGAGAGAGGCAGCCCGTTGAGGTCGTAGACATTTGGCTCGGGTCTGGCGGCGGCTATGCCGCCGGCGGCAAGCGCAAGCAAAGCAGCCAAATTGAAGACAAGCTTCGGCATTTCCTTTTCCTCACCGGTCGGGTTGATTTGCAGACCATGGGGCAAGTTCGGTGTCTCGGCGTTGATCTGCCGCAAGAGCGGCTGCGCGAGTGCCGCGCTCCGGACAGGCCAGCCATGCGCGCGAGCCCTTGTTTTACAGGGTTGTCATGGTGCGGAATCTGGCCTATATCGCGCGCTCATCCACCTCCACCGGGAATCAGGGTGACCCGTAACACGACGGGGCTCTCCGGTGATGTTGCAACAAAGGAGCGACCTTATGGACGCCAAAGAACTTGCGAACAAGACCCCGGACCAGCTCCGGGACGAGCTCGTCGCGCTGAAAAAGGAAGCGTTCAACCTGCGCTTCCAGAAGGCGACCGGCGCACTCGAGAACACCGCACGCATCCGCCAGGTGCGTCGCGACGTTGCCCGCGTCAACACCGTGCTGAACCAAAAAGCCGCCGGCGCGGCAGCAACCGAGTAAGGGAGGCTAAGACATGCCCAAGCGTATCCTGCAAGGCACCGTGACCTCCACGGCAAACGCACAGACCGTCACCGTTTCGGTCGAGCGTCGCTTCAAGCACCCGGTCATGCAAAAGACCATCCGTAAGTCCAAGAAGTACCGGGCTCACGACGAAGCTGAGAAATTCGCTGTTGGCGATACGGTCCGCATCATCGAATGCGCGCCGAAGTCCAAGACGAAGCGCTGGGAAGTTATCGCAGAGTAAACGTCCAAGCCCCGGTCGCCTGACCGGGGTCCAGGCGTTTCCTGCGATGGTGCCCAGCATCATCGAAACCCTGGGGGGTAGACCTAGAACAACCCCCAAAGGTCGGGAGAAACCAAATGATCCAGATGCAGACCAATCTGGATGTTGCTGACAATTCCGGTGCCCGGAAAGTTCAGTGCATCAAGGTCCTCGGCGGCTCGCATCGCCGCTACGCATCGGTCGGCGACATCATCGTCGTCTCGGTGAAAGAGGCCATTCCGCGCGGTCGCGTGAAGAAAGGTGACGTCCGCAAGGCCGTCGTCGTGCGCACCGCAAAGGAAGTTCGTCGTGAAGATGGCACGTCGATCCGCTTCGACCGCAACGCGGCCGTCATCCTGAACAACTCGGGCGAGCCGGTCGGCACCCGTATTTTCGGGCCGGTGGTTCGTGAACTGCGCGCGAAGAACTTCATGAAGATCATCTCGCTCGCCCCGGAGGTGCTGTAATGGCTGCTAAACTCCGCAAAGGTGACAAGGTCATCGTTCTGTCCGGCAAGGACAAGGGCAAGACCGGCACCATCGAGTCCGTCGATCCGAAAGCTGGCAAGGCTGTTGTCGGCGGCGTGAACATGGCTGTCCGTCACACTCGTCAGAGCCAGACCTCGCAGGGTGGCCGCATGCCGAAAGCCATGCCGCTCGACCTGTCGAACCTGGCGATCGTCGATGCCAACGGCAAGGCAACCCGCGTCGGCTTCCGTATGGAAGGTGACAAGAAGGTCCGCTTCGCCAAGACCACGGGGGACGTGATCGATGCTTGATACCGCGACCTACACGCCGCGTCTTAAGACGCAGTACCGCGAGTCGATCAAAGCCGCTCTCATCGAAGAGTTCGGCTACAAGAACGCGATGCAGGTTCCTGCACTCGACAAGATCGTTCTGAACATCGGCTGCGGCGCAGAAGCCGTGCGCGACTCCAAGAAGGCGAAATCCGCTCAGGAAGACCTGACGCAGATCGCCGGCCAGCTGGCCGTGACCACCAAGGCAAAGAAGTCGATCGCCGGCTTCCGTGTCCGCGAGGACATGCCGCTCGGTGCGAAGGTCACGCTGCGTGGTGACCGGATGTACGACTTCCTCGATCGCCTGATCAACATCGCGATGCCGCGTATCCGCGACTTCCGTGGTGTGAAGCCGTCCTTCGACGGCCGTGGCAACTTCGCCATGGGCATCAAGGAGCACATCGTGTTCCCCGAAATCGAATTCGACAAGGTCGATGAGGTTTGGGGTATCGACGTGATCATCACCACGACCGCCGCAACCGACGCGGAAGCCAAGGCGCTGTTGAAGCATTTCAACATGCCCTTCAACGCCTGAGGAGCGAGACACATGGCCAAAAAATCCATGATCGAACGCGAAAAGAAGCGTCAGAAGCTGGTGGAGCAATACGCCGCCAAGCGCGCCGCTCTGAAAGAGATCGCGAACGACGAAACCAAACCGATGGAAGAGCGCTTCAAGGCTCGCCTTGATCTGGCGAAACTGCCGCGCAACTCCTCGCCGACCCGTCTGCACAACCGTTGCCAACTGACCGGTCGTCCCCATGCCTACTACCGCAAGCTGAAGATCAGCCGTATCGCCCTGCGCGAGCTCGGCTCGAACGGTCAGCTTCCCGGTGTGGTCAAGTCGAGCTGGTAAGGAGGGTATACGATGAACGATCCTATCGGCGATATGCTCACCCGTATCCGTAACGCGCAGATGCGTGGCAAGTCGACCGTGTCGACCCCCGCCTCGAAACTGCGTGGCTGGGTGCTCGACGTCCTCAAGGACGAAGGCTACATCCGCGGCTACGAAAAAGGCACCGACGAGCGCGGCCACGGCACGCTCGAAATCAGCCTGAAGTACTTCGACGGCACCCCCGTCATTCGCGAACTGAAGCGGGTCTCCAAGCCCGGTCGTCGCGTCTACATGGGTGTCAGTGACATCCCGCAGGTCCGCCAGGGCCTCGGTCTGTCGATTGTCAGCACGCCGAAGGGCGTGATGTCGGACGCAAACGCCCGCGCTGCCAATGTCGGCGGCGAGGTGCTCTGCACGGTCTTCTAAGGAGGGGCTTATGTCTCGTATTGGTAAAAAACCGGTCGAGCTGCCGTCGGGTGTTTCCGCATCCGTCTCCGGCCAGACCGTCGAAGTGAAGGGCCCGAAAGGCACCCAGACCTTCAACGCGACCGACGACGTGACCATCGCGGTCGAGGACAACGTCATCACTGTGGCGCCGCGCGGCAACTCCAAGCGCGCCCGCCAGCAGTGGGGCATGTCCCGCACGGTGATCGCGAATATGGTGCACGGTGTTCAGAACACCTTCAAGAAAGAGCTCGAGATCCAGGGTGTGGGTTACCGCGCCGCGGTCCAGGGTTCGACCCTGAAGCTGAACCTCGGCTACAGCCACGATGTGAACTTCGACATCCCCGCCGGCATCACGGTCACCACGCCGAAGCCGACCGAGATCATCGTCGAAGGTCATGATCTCCAGGAAGTCGGTCAGGTTGCGGCGAACATCCGCGACTGGCGCCGCCCCGAGCCCTACAAAGGCAAGGGTATTCGCTACAAAGGCGAATACATCTTCGCCAAGGAAGGCAAGAAGAAGTAAGGACGCGAAAAATGGCACTCAGCAAACGGGAACTGTTCCTCAAGCGCCGCCTGCGCGTCCGGAACAAGCTTCGCAAGGTCAACGCCGGGCGTGTTCGCCTGTCGGTGCACCGCTCGAACAAGAACATCAGCGTGCAGCTGATCGACGACATCCAGGGCGTGACCCTGGCCGCAGCCTCCTCGCTCGAGAAGGATCTGGGCGTCGTCGGCAAAGGCACCGTGGAAGCTGCCCAGAAGGTCGGCGCCGCGATTGCCGAGCGCGCGAAGAAAGCCGGTGTGGAAGAAGCCTACTTCGACCGCGGCGGTTTCCTCTTCCATGGTCGCGTCAAGGCTCTGGCCGACGCAGCCCGCGAAGCAGGTCTGAAAATCTGATCGTCGCGGCGGGTGCGCCCGCCGCATGATCGAAAATCCGCAAGGCGGGGCTCGTACCCGCCTTGCGCTTTTGCAGGCGGAGACGCCTCGATGATCCGGGATCGGTTCCGACATTGTGCGGCGATCACCTGGATTGGTCCAATCGGTGCCGATGTGGCCCGGGCTTTGCTTCGGTCCGCCACGCGCCAACCTGAGAAAAGGGATGCCTGATGGCAGAACGTGAAAACCGCCGCGGGAACCGTCGCGAACGCGAGGAAGCCCCGGAATTCGCAGATCGCCTTGTCGCGATCAACCGCGTGTCCAAAACCGTCAAGGGCGGTAAGCGTTTCGGCTTCGCCGCGCTCGTCGTCGTCGGCGACCAGAAGGGCCGCGTGGGCTTTGGCAAGGGCAAGGCCAAGGAGGTCCCCGAGGCCATCCGCAAGGCCACCGAGCAAGCCAAGCGCAAGATGATTCGCGTGCCGCTGCGCGAAGGCCGCACGCTGCACCACGACATCGAAGGCCGCCACGGCGCTGGCCGCGTGGTCATGCGCACCGCGCCGACCGGTACCGGGATCATCGCCGGTGGTCCGATGCGTGCCGTGTTCGAGATGCTGGGTGTGCACGACGTGGTCGCCAAGTCGATCGGTTCGCAGAACCCCTACAACATGATCCGCGCCACGCTGAACGCGCTGGAAAAGGTCAACTCGCCCCGCAGCGTCGCCCAGCGTCGCGGCAAGAAGGTGGCAGACATCCTTCCCAAGCGTGACGAGGCCCCCGCGGAATCGTCGCAAGTGGCTGAGGAGGCCTGAGATCAATGGCTAAGACCATCGTTGTGAAGCAGATCGGCTCGCCGATCCGTCGCCCCGCCATCCAGCGCCAGACGCTGATCGGCCTGGGCCTGAACAAGATGAACAAGACCCGCGAGCTTGAAGACACCCCCGCCGTGCGCGGCATGGTCAACAAGATCCCGCACCTGGTCGAGATCGTCGAAGAGCGCGGCTGAGCCGTCCTTCAACCGACTTGGAAACGCCCCGGCATCGCGCCGGGGCGTTTTCGTTTTCTCTGAGTCGATTTTTCCCTGAGCCGATTTTTCTCTGGGCCGATTTTGCGCTGTTCCGAGGCGGGGCAGGGGACCAAATCTCTTCGAAGAGATTTGCAAAAGCCTTCGGAGGCTTTTGGTCGCCCTTTACCGGATCTTCACGAATTTCTCCCGAAACTCGGCGCTGACGCCACGGGGGGCTGGAACCTCGGGCGAGTCTCTTGCACCCTGCGGCCACCGGCGCTATACGCCCCCGGTGGTCGGCTCCCCGAGTCTGGCTCCGAATCCTTAATCGTCTAATGCCGTGGTTGTCCCATCCGTCGCTTGGGGGGCACATCCGGCAAGGAGAAGCGACATGAAACTGCACGAACTGCGCGACAACGCGGGCGCAACCCGCACCAAGAAACGCATCGGCCGCGGCCCGGGCTCCGGCAAGGGCAAGATGGGTGGCCGTGGTATCAAGGGTCAGAAGTCCCGCTCGGGTGTGGCCATCAACGGCTACGAAGGCGGCCAGATGCCCCTCTACCAGCGTCTTCCGAAGCGCGGCTTCAACAAGCCGAACCGGAAGTCCTACGCTGTTGTGAACCTCGGCCTGATCCAGAAGTTCGTCGAAGCCGGCAAGCTCGAAGCCGCTTCGATCAACGAGGACACCCTGGTTTCGTCCGGCCTGGTGCGCCGCAAGCTCGACGGCATCCGCGTTCTCGCGAAAGGTGACGTCACCACCGCCCTCACCATCGAGGTGACCGGCGCTTCGAAAGCCGCTGTCGAGGCGGTCGAGAAGGCAGGTGGCGCGCTGAAGACCGCAGTCGCGGCTGAATAAGCGGGTTGTGAGCGGTCGCTGAGCCGCTTACATAAGGCCCCATGTTTTCCACGAACGCCGCCGGAGCCGGAAAGCGCCCCGGCGGCGTTTCGTCTGAGAGAGGACCCTCATGGCATCCGCTGTGGAACAAATGGCCGCCAATACCAGCTGGGCGGCGCTCGGCAAGGCGACGGACCTTCGCAACCGCATCTTCTTCACGCTGGGGCTGCTGGTCGTCTACCGACTCGGCACCTACATCCCCGTCCCCGGCATCGACGGCACCGCGCTGCGCCAGTTCATGGAACAGGCCGGTCAAGGCATCGGCGGCATGGTGTCGATGTTCACCGGTGGCGCGCTGGGACGCATGGGCATCTTTGCCCTTGGCATCATGCCCTACATCTCTGCCTCGATCATCGTGCAGCTCCTGACGGCCATGGTGCCGGCGCTCGAGCAGCTGAAGAAAGAGGGCGAGCAGGGCCGCAAGAAGATCAACCAATACACCCGCTACGGCACCGTCGCGCTGGCGCTGTTCCAGGCCTACGGCCTCGCGGTCAGCCTCGAGGCGGGCGATCTCGCCCATGATCCGGGTTGGTACTTCCGCGCCGCCGTGGTGATCACCCTCGTCGGTGGCACGATGTTCCTGATGTGGCTGGGCGAGCAGATCACCGCCCGCGGCATCGGCAACGGCATCTCTCTCATCATCTTCGTCGGCATCATCGCCGAGATCCCCGCAGCCTTGGCGCAGTTCTTCGCCTCCGGTCGCTCGGGCGCGATCTCGCCCGCGGTGATTGTCGGGGTGATCCTCATGGTCGTTGCGGTGATCATGTTCGTGGTGTTCATGGAACGGGCGCTGCGCAAGATCACCATCCAGTACCCGCGCCGCCAGGTCGGCATGCGGATGACCGAGGCGCAGCAGTCGCACCTGCCGATCAAGGTGAACCCGGCGGGCGTGATCCCGGCGATCTTCGCCAGCTCCCTTCTGCTTCTGCCGACCACGATCGCGACCTTCAGCCAGGCCGGCTCCACCGGCCCGATCATGTCGACGATCCTCGCCTACTTCGGCCCCGGCCAGCCGCTCTATCTGCTGTTCTTCGCGGCAATGATCATCTTCTTCGCCTATTTCTACACGTTCAACGTGTCGTTCAAACCGGATGAAGTTGCTGACAACCTGAAGAACCAGAACGGCTTCATTCCCGGCATCCGCCCGGGCAAGCGGACCGCAGAGCACCTCGAATACGTGGTCAACCGCGTGCTCGTTCTCGGCGCGGCCTACCTGACCCTGGTCTGCCTGCTACCCGAAATCCTGCGCTCGCAGTTCGCGATCCCGTTCTACTTCGGCGGCACCTCGGTGCTGATCGTGGTCTCGGTGACGATGGACACGATCCAGCAGGTCCAGAGCCACCTGCTCGCACATCAATACGAAGGCCTGATCCAGAAGTCGCAGCTGCGCGGCAAGGGCAAGGCACGCAAACGGAAGGGACCCGCACGGCGATGAACATCATACTTCTTGGACCGCCCGGCGCAGGCAAAGGGACACAGGCCCGGATCCTCGTTGAAGACCGCGGCATGATCCAGCTCTCGACCGGCGACATGCTGCGCGAAGCCAAGGACAGCGGCACCGAGATGGGCAAGAAGGTCGCCGACGTCATGGCCCGGGGCGAGCTCGTCACCGACGAGATCGTCATCGGCCTGATCCGCGAGAAGCTCGAGGCGAACCCCTCGGCCGGCTACATCTTCGACGGCTTTCCGCGCACGCTAAAGCAGGCCGATGCGCTGGCGGAACTGCTCGAGGAGCAGGGTCAGACGCTGGACCGCGTGGTCGAGCTGCGGGTGAACGACGACGCGCTGGTGGAGCGGATCACCGCGCGGTCGACATGCGGCAGCTGTGGCGAGGTCTACAACGACATCACCAAGCCGATCCCGGCCGACGGCAAATGCACCGTTTGCGGCGGCGCCGAGTTCAAGCGGCGCGCTGACGACAATGCCCAGGCTCTGCAGAAGCGCCTGATGGAGTACTACAAGCAGACCTCGCCGCTGATCGGCTACTACTACGCCAAGGGGCAGCACACCCGCGTGGATGGTCTGGGCGAGATCGACGACGTGAAAGCCGCCATCGCCTCGAAGCTCGACTGAGCCTTTTCTTCTCCGGGACCGTGCGCCAGGGCTTTGGCGGAGGCGTCCCGGGGAAGCCCGCGACAGCGGACGGGGGCCTGGCCCCCACTTTCCCCTCAGCTCGCAACCGCGATATCGCGTACCCGGTCAATGACCAGCGACATGTTCCGGCCTTCCGCGGCGAAGCGGCGCGACAGGAACCGGCGATCCGCGACCGACAGCGTCCCATAGCACATCGACCAGCTTGCAAAGCTGCGGACCGGCACCAGCCGGTTGAGCCGTTCGGTGACCCCGAAGTGACGCGGGTCCCTGCGGATGTGCTCGAACAGCCCGCGCACCGTCTCCCTCGCGCCCTCCAGAATCTGGCAGAACCCCTGTTCTTCGCGCAAAAGGCAGCCGGTGACCTCCAGCAGTCGGTTGTTGCTCAGCGCGGCAGAGAGGATTTCGAGGTCGGACGCATGTCCGCGCGGAACCGTCGAGCGGCTGGTATAGAGAAGCTGGTAGATCATCCGCGGCCCCGGAAAGCGGCCTGCGCGCGGGCGCCTGGCGTTTTGTCGGGAGTGGGGAGCGGCGGCGAGGCGCGCAAGCGCCATGGCGAAAGCGGGGGGAGGGTTGTCGTGACCTTCATGAAACGGTAAACGGGTGCGGTTCGGTAATGGTTCCGAAATGGGTCTTGACGCCCTTTCCGAATCCTCATACCCACTCCCATCTCTTACAGAGACTCAGTTTGCGAGGCGGGCAGCGCCTGACTTGCAGATTACCTCATCAGCGGAAGGCCCGGTGACGTGCATGCGTTCCGGGCTCATGTTGTGAAAAAAGGTTCTGGAGCTACGGAACCGCAACGAAAGGAATAGACACTTGGCACGTATTGCCGGCGTTAACATCCCGACTCATAAGCGGGTGCCCATCGCCCTGACTTATATCACCGGTATCGGCCCGACCTCGGCCCAAGCCATCTGCGAAGCCGTGAACATCGACGTGACCCGTCGTGTGAACGAGCTTTCGGATGCCGAAGTTCTGGCGATCCGCGAGCACATCGACGCGAACTTCACCGTCGAAGGCGACCTTCGCCGTGAGACGCAGATGAACATCAAGCGTCTGATGGACCTCGGCTGCTACCGTGGCCTGCGTCACCGTCGCAACCTCCCCGTCCGCGGTCAGCGGACCCACACCAACGCTCGCACGCGTAAGGGCCCCGCAAAGCCCATCGCAGGCAAGAAGAAATAAGGGAGGCTGACCAATGGCACGTGATACCCGTCGCGGAGGCAAGAAGAAGGTCTCCAAGAACATCGCCGCTGGCGTGGCGCATGTGAACTCGTCGTTCAACAACACCAAGATCCTGATCTCGGACGTGCAGGGCAACGCGATCTCCTGGTCGTCCGCCGGCACCATGGGCTTCAAGGGTTCGCGTAAGTCGACCCCTTACGCTGCCCAGCTCGCCGCCGAAGATGCTGGCCGCAAGGCACAGGAACATGGTGTGAAGACGCTGGAAGTCGAAGTTCAGGGCCCGGGTTCGGGTCGTGAATCGGCTCTGCGCGCACTGGCTGCCGTGGGCTTCAACATCACGTCGATCCGCGACGTGACGCCGATCGCTCACAACGGCTGCCGCCCGCCGAAGCGTCGTCGCGTCTGATCGAACTTACTTATGAGGTGGGGCCTCGCCTTGTGCGCGGGGCCCTGCCTTCGTCATTTCAACCTCGGGCGTCCGCGCCTTTGGACATGGGGCACGGACTGGAATGGAGGGACGCATGATCCACAAGAACTGGGCTGAACTTATCAAGCCGACCCAGCTGGAGGTTCGCCCCGGCGCCGATCCTACCCGCGTTGCGACCCTCGTCGCGGAACCGCTCGAGCGTGGCTTCGGCCTGACTCTGGGCAACGCGCTGCGTCGGGTCCTGCTGTCGAGCCTTCAGGGTGCGGCAATCACCTCGGTGCAGATCGACAACGTTCTGCACGAGTTTTCGTCGGTCGCCGGCGTGCGGGAAGATGTCACCGACATCATCCTGAACCTCAAGGGCGTGGCTCTCCGCATGGAAGTCGAAGGCCCGAAGCGCCTCTCCCTGACCGCCAAAGGTCCGGGCGTGGTGACGGCTGCCGACATCGCCGAGACCGCCGGCATCGACGTGCTGAACAAGGACCACGTGATCTGTCACCTCGACGAGGGCGCGGACTTCTACGTGGAACTCACCGTCAACACCGGCAAGGGCTACGTTTCGGCTGACAAGAACAAGCCGGAAGATGCACCCATCGGCCTCATCCCGATCGACGCGATCTATTCGCCGGTCAAGAAGGTGGCCTATGACGTGCAGCCGACCCGTGAGGGCCAGGTTCTCGACTACGACAAGCTGACCATGAAGGTCGAGACCGATGGTTCGGTCACGCCCGAGGATGCGATCGCGTTTGCTGCCCGCATCCTGCAGGACCAGCTGTCGATCTTCGTGAACTTCGAAGAGCCCGAATCCGCTGGCCGTCAGGACGACGACGACGGTCTCGAGTTCAACCCGCTCCTCCTCAAGAAGGTGGACGAGCTGGAACTCTCGGTGCGCTCCGCGAACTGCCTCAAGAACGACAACATCGTCTACATCGGCGATCTCATCCAGAAGACCGAAGCCGAGATGCTCCGCACCCCGAACTTCGGCCGGAAGTCGCTCAACGAGATCAAGGAAGTGCTGTCGGGCATGGGCCTGCACCTCGGCATGGACGTCGAGGACTGGCCGCCGGACAACATCGAAGATCTGGCGAAGAAGCTGGAAGACCAGTTCTGAGCCAACTGAAGGGCGGGGGAAACCCCGCCTTTCATGCAAGGGCAATCCGCCCCAAGGTGAGGGTCCCGCACGCATGGGATCCCGGACAAAGCAAAACACGTATCTGGAGATAGAAAATGCGTCACGCAAAAGGTTACCGCCGCCTGAACCGTACCCACGAGCACCGCAAGGCGCTGTGGGCAAACATGGCCGGCTCGCTCATCGAGCATGAGCAGATCAAGACCACCCTGCCCAAGGCAAAAGAACTCCGCCGCGTGGTGGAGAAGCTCGTCACCCTCGGCAAGCGCGGTGATATCCACGCCCGCCGTCAGGCTGCCGCGCAGCTCAAGCAGGACCAGCACGTTGCCAAGCTCTTCGAAGTGCTCGGCCCGCGCTATGCAGAACGCCAGGGCGGCTACGTCCGCATCCTGAAAGCCGGTTTCCGTTATGGCGACATGGCTCCGATGGCGATCATCGAGTTCGTCGACCGTGACGTCTCGGCCAAGGGCGCAGCCGACAAGGCCCGCCTCGAAGCCGAAGAGGCTCTGGCAGACGCCGAATAAGATATCCTCTCCACCGGAGAGACTGGGCCCTGCCGGAGACGGTGGGGCCCTTTTCTTTTGCGCCGCGCCCGCGAGGGGCAGTGAGTATTTTGGGGGTGTCCGCATACCGTGTTGGTGCGCTTCGTCATTTCGCAAAAGGGCCTATATTACTCGGCTTTTCTTGCAGAGGACGCCCTTGCTACACCATGACTTTCGCTGTTTTCTCGATGCCCTGGCCGACCTGAAACCAGCCCAAATCGAAGACGCCCAGACGAAGATCCTAGACCTCCGACAAAAGACGGAAGCGATCTCGGAGATCGAAGCACGGGCAAACCAAGATCACAGAGGCCAATCCTGCGGCGAGGAGCGCCGCCAGAAGTGGGGCCGCACGCGGACCAAGGTCCAGCGCTACCGCTGCACCGGCTGCCAGAAGACCTATTCGGGCCGAACCGGCAGCGTCATCGGCTGCATCCATCGCCCAGACCTGTTCATGGTGGCGCTGCGGGATATGCTGGGCACCTCTGCACCGCAGTCGGTGCGCAAGCTCGCGAGCCAGCTCGGGCTCAACAAATACACGGTCTGGCGCTGGCGAATGCTGGTGTTTTCGATCATCGGAAGCAGCAGTTCATCGGTGAGCTTCTCCGGGATCATCGAAGCGGATGAGACCTACCAGCGAGAGTCGCGAAAGGGGTTCCGAGAATGGGTCCGCCACTTCGCCGACCCGCAGAACGTCCCGCAGCCGCCGCGCCCTCGCTGGGAAGACTTCACGACGCAAGGGCTGAAGATGATGCGCGGCCTCTCCAAGTGGCAACTCCCCATCCTCACGGTCGCCGACCGTGGCGGTCCTCACCTCTTCCGGCGGCTACCGAACCGCCAGGGTGCCACAGTGGTGCGGGCCATGACGCCTCTGGTGCCGGATTATGCCGTGCTTTGCTCGGACGGAGCGAATGACTACAGTAATCTCGCGGCAGCACGGCAACTGGAGCACTTCGTGGTCGGCAGCAAGCCGGGCAAGCGCGTGGCCTCAGGCTGCTATCACATCCAAAATGTGAACTCACTCCACGCCCGTTACAAGGGGTTCATAACGCCCTTCTGTGGTCCGGCCAGAAAGAATCTCAACGGCTACATCCGTTGGCTCGAGGCGCGACTGGCGGGGATACGACCTGCGGAGCTTGTCCGCGCATCGTAATTCTGGTGGCGTGGCCAAGCTTCGCTTCGAGTCTATTCCGTTGAAAAACTCGGCTCGGTGATCGCGTGTTGACCCTCGCCCAGGATTTGCGGTGCCTGTGCCTATCCTACCTCAACAGGAGACCGGCGGGGTCGGAAGGAGCTTTGCGAGCTTCCGGAGGTTCTGTGCGGTGGCTGCGAGGTGGAATTCATCTCGTGCGCCGCTCGGGCCTCGCAATCGGAGACGGCTGAGGCCCAGAATTCGCTTCAAATGCGCGAACAGCATCTCCACCTTCTTTCGGAGCTTGCAGGAGATCGCGTAGTCGGGCGTCTGAGCGATCGCGCGCGCCCGATCCCGGGAGGGCTCGAAGATTGATCGGGTTTCTTCTCCCGGGGTTTCGTGAAGGTCCGGCGGCTTTGCTTCAACTCCTTGCCACCCGGGCAGATGTAGACATCCCTCTCGGCGTCATAGGCGAAGTCGGCGCGCTCGAATGTCCCATCCCTACGGGCTGACTTGTCGAACACCGGGATATGGGGTGCGATGCCGCGCTGCTGATCCAGCCAGTCCAGCATGGCGCCGGTGCCGTAGGCGGTGTCGGCGATCAGCCGTTCCGGTGCGATACCGAAGGTATCGTTCACCCGGTCGATCGTGGTCCGCACCGATCCGACCTCGGCCTGGCGGATCGACCGGGTGGCCTCCACATCAAGGATTACGCCGTTGTCGGTATCGATCAGGTAGTTGGTGGAATAGGCAAAGTAGGCCGGACCTCCCCGAGCCCCGGTCCATTGCGAAGCGGGATCGGAATGGGAGGTGAACTTCGGCTCGACCGGGCTCGGCGCACCGAATGCGGCATCGTCGAGCGTTTCCAGGTATTCCCTGACGGCTCGAGGCGCGTCTATGGGATCGATGCTGCCCGGCTGCCAGTCCGACTTCGGCGTGGAGTTCTGTCGGTTCGCGTCGGCCGCGATGATACTGGCATGCGCGGCGAGGCGCTGGCCGCTGGCGAGGCCCTCCTCGAGGCAGCGCGCCACCACGGTCTCGAAGAGATGGCGCAACAGGTCACTGTCGCGGAAGCGGCCGTGGCGGTTCTTGGAAAAGGTCGAATGATCCGGCACCGGGACGGTCAGATCGAGGCGGCAGAACCAGCGGTAGGCAAGGTTGAGATGGACCTCCTCGCAGCGCCGGCGCTCGGACCGGATGCCCATGATGTAACCGACCAGAAGCATGCGGATCATCAGTTCCGGATCGACCGACGGCCGTCCGGTAGAGCTGTAGAAGGGCGCCAGGTGCTGACAGGTGCTGCCCAGGTCGACGAACTGGTCAACCGATCGGAGCATGTGGTCGGGCGGAACGTGCGCTTCAATCGAGAACTCGTAGAACAGAGCGCCTTGCGCTTCCTGCCGGGACCCCATCATCGCTGTTCACCTCAAACCGCCGCAGCCAAATTGAATCAGCGGCCAGCTCTTCAGGCAAGCGGAGTTTTTCAACGGAATAAGTCCGAACACGACATTCGAGCTCGCCGGCTTTCCCCTCACCCGGGGGATGGAAACCGCGCTCGAAGATGCCACTCACCTATCAGCCGTTGCGCTCCTGACCTCTCTGCGGAGCCACGCTCCATAGAGAACGTTCGGCAATATCAGTAGGAGGGGCACCAGCATCTGCTGGCCTTTGCCTGCCTCCTCGAGAGCCTGTTGCTGATCCATGGCCTGCTGCGACGCGAGGCCGATCATGAAAATCGCGAAGTCCCAAAGCGCGTGGTAGATGACGGAGACCCAGAGCGCTCCGGTGCGCAGGAAAATCGCCATCAGGAAGAGGCCGGTGAAAGCGGCCATCGCTGCTTGAACCAAGGCAGGGCCGAAGTCTCCCGTGACAAAGCCATTCAACAGGTGAACGGCGGCGAAAAGTCCCGATGTCCAGAGGATGGCTGGCCAGATAGAAATTCTGACGCGCAGACCATGGAACAGCAGCCCCCGGAACATCGCTTTCTCCGAGAACCCCACCAGAAGCGAGTTCGCGAGAACGAGCAGCGTAACTCCTGCAGGAGGTAGCCCCATGAGTGCCGCGAGGCCGAGGATCAGGGCAAGCACGAGGACGGGGAGCCAAAGCAGTGGGAGATCGCGCCCGCGCGGGCGTCTGAAGCCCACCTCCCGCCATCCGCGCCCCCATGTGATGACGGCGGCCAGCAGGACCCCGGCAAGAAGCACCTGCCAAGCCAGGGCGCTGGTCAGCAGTTCCTGAAGCGGCTGCGGGCTCGGGTGGAACACCTTGGCCCCGAAGATCGTGACCATGATCCATACGACCAGCAGGATAGTCAGTCCTGACGCGGAGGTCCTGGGCCCTGAGCGGGCCTTAGTCAGGGGCATGCGCGGCACCTGCGGCTACGGCGGGCTCCCAGCCTTGGAACGGTCACAAGCCCTGCTCGCGGCGATAGGCGTCGACCGCCTTGCTTGCGTGAATGGATTGCTCAGCCGAGCAGCTGGACCCGGCGGTGATCAGGCTGCCGGCGGGGGCGAACAGCAGGGTGCAGCCAGTGCCGAAACGGACTTCCAACTCTCCACTGTGCCGGCGCAGCAGTTCCGGCGGGGCCCCAGCCGCGCCGCTGGGAGCGGCGGGGGCAGCGCTCTCACGCAGGTATCGCCCGTTCACCCATCCGCGCAGGCTGCCCGCAGCATTCTCGATCTGGCACCAGCGCGAGCTGTCCGTGCGTTGGCATCCGAGGTTGCGTAGCTCGGCGCCGTTGGACACGGTCCCCACGACGTCGTGTCCGGTCCCCGGCCCGGCCCGCACGTTTAGGCTGTCCTGTGGTGGAAGATCACTGACGACGTACCAGTCCGGACCTCCCGCAAGACCGTCGGCAAAGTCGGTAGAAGTCGCACCCGCGCCATCGGTGATCGAAATGTCGAGGCTGTAGCGCGCGATTTCCTCCCGGCGGGCAGCATTGCGCATCAGGAAGACCTGGATGCGATAGCGTCCGTTCACAGGCAGTTGCCCGGAAAAGCGGTCCCCGGAACTTGCGCCAGTGAACATCGCGGCATCCGCCCCCGGAGCCCAGACATTGAAGTAGTTCGACAGGTTGGAGGTCTGCAGCTCGACCTGCATGGTCTGACCCGCCCCAGCTTGCAGGAAATAGTCGACCGCCGCGTAGCCGGTGATCTCGCCGCTATAGGTCGCACCCGTCGTCCCTGGCGCGAAGCGCACCTCGACGCTGCGGATGTCCTGAGCGGCGACTGGTCCCGCAAGCACCGCCATCAAGCCAAGAGCAAGATTGCGCAGGGTTCGTGCCATCATCGTCCTGTCCTCCGTCGGTGAGGCGTCATTCGCCCAGCTCCCGCAACAGTGCAGCCACTGCTGTCTCGAGCTGGGGATCGCGACCGCTCAGCATCGCCTCCGGCGGGGTATGGACAACTTCATCAGGCACGATCTCGCGGTTCTCGAAGAAATCTCCCTCAATCGTCCGGAAACCCAACTGGGGCACTCCGAGAACGACCCGCGTCTCAAGCTGAACGGGGCGCAGTACCGCAGTCCCGGTGCCCGGCACGCGGTCGCCGACCGCAGGCCCCATTCCCTCGCGGATATAATAGTAGGGAAAAACCGACGCATCCGAGTAGTTCCAGGTGTTCATCAGAAGCGCGCTCGGCTTGGCCCAACGAAGATAGGGCGTCGTCCCCAGGTCGACACCGTTCCGTGTCACCAGCCCCGAATGGCGTTCGCCGGTGAGGAACGCACTCAACTGGTCATGCAGGTTGCCGCCAAAGTTGAAGCGGGTGTCGACGATGGCGCCTTCCTTGTCACGGTCGCGCCCCATCAGGTCGGAATACACCTGCCGGTAGGAGCCATCCATCATGCGCCGCACATGGGTATAGCCAAGGCGCCCGCCCGAGAGTTCCAGCACCATGGCCCGCCGCTTCTCGACCCAGGCACGGTAGGTCAGCTCTCCGTCGCTGCCCGGAGGGGCTGCGCGCAGGGTGACGTCGACAGGACCCCCGCCATCCGCTGGGGAAACGGTGAGGCGCAGCTTGCGCCCCGCCTTGCGGTTCAGGAGCGGATAGATGTCATCCTCGGGGCCGATCCGGGCCCCATCCACCGCGAGGATCACCGCCCCAGCGCCAAGCGGTTCGCCTGCCAGTGCCGCCGGGCCGCCGGGCAGCGTCGCCGCGATTTTCACACCCGCGCCCACGTGATCCGTGTCGTAGTAGAGCCCAAGCTCTGCGGTGCTGTCCCAGCCGGGGTTGTCATGATCGAAGCGCGCACCCATGTGGGAGGCGTTCAGCTCTCCCTGGAATTCGTTCATCAGGGTGACGAAATCTTCCCAATGGGTGATGTGCGGCAGGTACTTTGCATAGGCGTCCCGCATCGCCGTCCAGTCGACGCCATGCAGCGCGGGATCGTAGAATTTCGACTGCACAAAGCGCCAGTGGTGGTCGAAGATGTATTGCATCTCGGCGACCGGATCGAAGCTGGCGCGCAATTGAAACGGCGCTTGGGTACTTGCACCGCTGGCGACCTGCACGGTCTCGATGGACCCGGCCTTGATCAGGAAGAGGGTCGAGGCGTCCTTGCTCGCGATGATCTGCTCGATGCCGGTGCCCGGCTTGGCAAAGACCTGTTGCGGCCGACCGGTAGCAAGGTCGATCAACTCGGCCTCAATCATGCCGGATGTAACCTGCAAGGTGACCAGGAGCAGCCCACTGTTGTCGGCGGTCATGCGGGTCAGGATCGGAAAGACCGGGCTGTCTGTGACGCGCGACGTGCGGTAGGGAACGCCATCGAAGTCCGGTTCCGTCCCCGCGTCCGCAGCCGTTGCCTCGCCCAATTCGCGGGCAAGATAGCCGTCTGCCGTGAGCCAGGTCACCATGACATCGACCATGGCGCCTTCGGAGGACAGGTTCCGCTGCGAGAAACGGTCGCTCACCCAGAAGACGACGCTGCCATCGGTGCTGAACCCTGCCTCGTCATCGCCGAAACCGCTGTCACTGAGGTTGTAGCGACGGTGCGCGCCCGTCGTTTCGATCACCTCGATCTCAGTATTGGTCGAGATGAAGCCGGTCGTGGTCAGAATATACTTCCCGTCCGGCGACCATTCAAAATCGAACTGGTCGACGCTGTAGAAGTAGCTGGCGCTGTCGGGGAGGATTTCCGTGCTGGTCCCGGTGCCCGGGTCGAAGATGCGGATTGCGTTGCGGTCATCGCGGTATGCGATGCGCCGTCCATCGGGCGCATAGGCCGGCTGCAATGCGTCGCTCTGCGTGTCGATCACGCGCCGTTCCGACATCGCCAGCGCTGTCAGGAAGCCCGTGTCCTCGTCGCCCAGCTTGGTCTCGTAGATATCCCAGTCGCCCTCTCGCTCGGCGGCGTAGAGCAGCCGCTTGCCGTCCGGCGCGTAGCTCACGGAACGCTCCGCCTGCGGCGTGTCGGTGATGCGGCGGACCTCACCGGTCTCGGGCGAGGCGACGAAGACCTCGCCGCGGGCGATCAGCGCGATCTCCGTCCCGTCGGGCGAGGCGACGGCCTCGGAGACCTGACCGGCCAGATCGCTGTAGACCTCGCCCGTATAGAGCGTGCCCTGACGGATAGCGACCGGCACCTGCACCGGCTCTTGCGCACCGGGGTCCAGCCGCCAGAGCTGCGTGTCCCACGTGTAGACCAGCGTGCCGTTATCCGCGACGGAGCCGAAGCGCACCGGCAGAGTGTCATGCGACGTCACCTTTTCCGGCACACCGCCATCCAGCGGCATGCGCCAGACGTTGAAGCTCTCCGGCGCGGCGTTCGGGTCCTCGATGCCGGTCTGCGGCATCTCGGTGGTCCAGTAGAGGCTCTGCCCATCCGGCGCGAAGGCCGGGCTACGGTCGACGCCGCGATAGGTTGTCAGCTTTTCGTGGCTGCCGCTCTCGAAATCGTAGAGCCAGATGTCGGGAGTGCTGTCCGAAATCTCGCCCTTGCGCCAGAAATTCTCGACCGTCTTGCGCTCGACATAGGCCAGCGTCCGGCCGTCCGGGCTCAGGTCGGCCTGCGCCATGGGCAGAGGCAGCACCATCCTTGCCCGACCACCGGTCGCAGCCACTTTCATGAGCACGCCCACCGATTGACCGAGCCCGTCGAGATAGTCCGCTTCCGGCGTCCCCTGTCGCGCTGCACCGAAAAAGACCTCTTCCCCGTCCGCCGAAAAGGCGAGCGGCGTTTCCGGTGCCGAGTGATGCGTGAGCCGCGTGATCTCACCACCGTCGACGGGCATGACGAAGACGTCGGACACATTGAACCTGTCCGAGGCGAAGGCAATATGGCTGCCATCGGGAGACCAGACAGGCGCAGTGCTTCTGAATTGGCGCTCAGTCAGCGGGGAGGCATCGCCGCCTTCGCTTGGGACGATCCAGATTTGGCCGCGGTAAGTGAAAGCAATAGACGCGCCATCTGGCGAAACCTGCGCGTCGCGGAGCCAATATGGAGAGGCCGCATCGGCCTGGCATGGTAGGGGAGCGCAGAGCAAACCTGCAGCAGCAACGCCAAGAACATATTCGAAAAAATTCATCGAGCCACCAAAATTGTGCGCGGTTCCGACTGAGCGTAGCAAGGCCTCACAATTGAGTCACCAAGTGATCCGAGCTCAAGTCATCCGACCTGTTGAGTGTTGAAATAGAAGTCCCGATCGCCGTCGTCGGTGAGGCGATCTCGCAGCGCAGCACAAGAAGAGGGCAGCAAGACCAAGGCCGTGGCAATCGAAACCGCAACGTCAGGACCGCCAGATTTCAGACTTTGCAGTTGAGACGAACACATTGCGCTACAGACATGGCAGAACGCGACTATTGCGTTGCTGCGAATGTCCGGAAGGTCCCGCATAGTTGACCAACACGGTTTGCGGACACCCCCAGTATTTTTAGGAAGGGTGAAAGCGCGGAGAGGGTGGCGGGCTGCGTATTTGTTGAACAATGAAAGCCGGGGCGTGTCGTGAAAATTCTGCGAAAGGGCGCATAACTGCTTGCGGCAGAAGGAAAGCCAAAGCTAGGTGCGGACAACCGCATTCCCTTTAGGAAGGACAGAGACATGAGAACCCGTGCAGCCGTTGCGCTCGAGGCCGGCAAACCGCTCGAAATCATGGACGTGGAACTCGACGGGCCGAAGGCCGGCGAGGTGCTGGTCGAGATCAAGGCCACCGGGCTTTGCCACACCGACGAATTCACCCGCTCCGGCGCCGACCCCGAGGGGCTCTTTCCCTGCATCCTCGGTCACGAGGGCGCGGGCGTGGTTGTGGAAGTCGGCGAAGGTGTCACCACGCTGAAGCCGGGCGATCACGTGATCCCGCTCTACACGCCGGAGTGCCGCGAGTGCCCGTCGTGCCTCTCGGGCAAGACCAACCTCTGCACCGCGATCCGCAACACCCAGGGGCAGGGGTTGATGCCGGACGGGACGACCCGCTTCAAGATGCTCGATGGCACGCCGATCTACCACTACATGGGCTGCTCGACCTTCGCCAACCACACGGTGATGCCGGAGATCGCGCTCGCCAAGGTGCGCGATGACGCGCCCTTCGACAAGATCTGCTACATCGGCTGCGGCGTCACCACCGGCATCGGCGCGGTGATCAACACGGCGGG
>JBLXGS010000012.1:0-175214 GCA_048381755.1 Roseobacteraceae bacterium | reverse complement strand
GACGCGCCCTTCGACAAGATCTGCTACATCGGCTGCGGCGTCACCACCGGCATCGGCGCGGTGATCAACACGGCGGGGGTCGAGATCGGCTCCACCGCGGCGGTCTTCGGCCTCGGCGGCATCGGGCTCAACGTGATCCAGGGCCTGCGCATGGCGGGCGCCGACATGATCATCGGCGTCGATCTCAACGACTCCAAGGCCGAGATGGCCAAGAAGTTCGGCATGACCCACTTCGTGAACCCCTCGAAGATCGAGGGCTCGGTGGTGCAGGAGATCGTCAACCTCACCAAGCGCGGCGCGGACCAGATCGGCGGGGTGGATTACTCCTTCGACGCCACCGGCAACGTCAAGGTGATGCGCGATGCGCTGGAATGTTCGCACCGCGGCTGGGGCGTGTCGGTGATCATCGGCGTGGCACCGGCGGGGGCGGAGATCTCCACCCGCCCGTTCCAGCTGGTCACCGGCCGGGTCTGGAAGGGCACGGCGTTTGGCGGCGCCAAGGGCCGGACCGACGTGCCGAAATTCGTCGACTGGTACATGGACGGCAAGATCGAGATCGACCCGATGATCACCCACAAGCTGAGCCTCGACGAGATCAACCACGGCTTCGATCTGATGCACGAGGGCAAGTCCATCCGCGCGGTGGTCGAGTTCTGATCCAGTCAGGATTTCGACCGACCTGAAATTTCTCCCGGCAGGCGCTTGGCTTGCCGGGAGTCCCGCGCCACCCTATAGGTTCGAGCAACCGGAACGGGGACCGCCGAGATGAGCCTGCGGAACAAGCTGAAGGAACTCTACGAGGGCGACAGCGACGAGGCGCACCGCTTCCGCTACGCCCTGCTTGGCTTCGACGTCTTCACCGTTCTCTTCGTCATCGCGACCTCCTTCACCTCGCATGGCCGGGCAGTCGAGATCATCGACGTCGCCTTCGGCGTGGTGATCCTCGCGGATTTCCTTGCAAGGCTGTGGATCGCGCCGAAGAAGACCGGATTCCTGGTCAGCCCGGCCACCCTCGCCGATCTGGTCTCGATGATCTCCTTCCTCGCGCCGCTGGCGGGGGAGGGGCTGGGGTTCCTGCGGGTGCTGCGCACGCTGAGGCTGCTTCACACCTACCAGCTGAGCAAGCGGCTGCGCGAGGACTTCCGGGTCTTTCGTGAGAACGAGGACGTGCTGATCGCGGTGGTGAACCTGATGGTTTTCCTCTTCGTGATGACCGGGCTGGTCTACGCGCTGCAATACCGGACCAATCCGGACATCAACAATTACGCCGACGCGCTCTATTTCACCGTCACCACGCTGACCACGACCGGCTATGGTGACATCACGCTCGACGGGTCCTGGGGGCGGGTGATCTCGGTGGTGGTGATGATCTGCGGGGTGACCCTGTTCCTGCGGCTCGCACAGGTGCTGTTCCGTCCGATCAAGGTGAAGAAGACCTGCGAGACCTGCGGGCTGCGCCTCCATGACGCGGATGCCATCCATTGCAAGCATTGCGGAGAGATCATCCGCATCGAGACCGAAGGGCAGAGCTGATGAGCGATACGCTGGAGCTGTGCGCCATGCAGTCCAACCTCGCGGCGCCGGCCAACGCGCGGGCCGTCGACACCTGGCTGCGCGCTGGCTTCGAGATCGTCCGCCGCCTCCCCGGGGTCTTCCGCCACCCGACCCGGGGCGACGTGGACGCTCTGGTCCTGTACAAGACGTTTGCGGGCATCTGAGCCCGCCAAGGAGTATCCCATGCGAGACGACACCCGCCTGCTGGCGGTCCTGATCGACGCCGACAACACATCCCCGAAGTACGCCAAGGCGATTTTCGACGAGCTGGCCAGCCTCGGCGAGGCCAGCGTGCGGCGTTGCTACGGTGACTTCTCGAGCCAGCAGATGTCCGGCTGGTCGAAGGTCACCGCCGAATTCGGCCTCGTGCCGCACCATCAGCCTGCCAACACCGTCGGCAAGAACGCCAGCGACATCGCGCTGGTGATCGACGCCATGGATCTCATGCACTCGGGCCGCTTCGACGGCTTCGTGCTGGTCAGTTCCGACAGCGATTTCACCCGTCTTGCCAGCCGAATCCGCGAGCAGGGGCTCGATGTCTTCGGCATGGGCATGCAGAAAACACCGGATGCCTTCCGCAAGGCCTGCAAGCGCTTCATCTTCCTCGAGAACCTCGACGGTGCGCCGGAAAAGGCGGCGGGCGTCAAGCCGGCGCCGTCCGGGCGCCTTGAAGACGCGCGCAACCTCATCTTCACCGCCATGGACGCGATCGAGCAGGAGGACGACTGGTACACGCTCGGCCAGCTCGGGCAGTTCATTACCGCGGCCAATCCCGACTTCGACACCCGCAGCTTCGGCAAGCGCAAGCTGTCGGAACTGGTGGACGAGCTGAAGGTCTTTGAGACCAAACGCGGGCCGGGCAACCAGATGCTGGTGCGCCGGCTGGACTGATCCCCGCTCAGGTGCCGCGGTTCAGGCGCCGTAGCGGGCGAGGAAGGTGGCCACCGCCCCATCAACGGTGCGGGCGATGGCCGCCTCGTCCGGCGCCTCGGCGACACCGAAGACGCAGCGGGTCCAGAGGCCGGCCTTGCAAAGTTCGGTGAACTGGTCGGCGGCCAGTTCGAGGTCGTCGACGGCAACCTCACCGCGGTCGCGGGAGGCCGCGAGGTATGTCACCAGCTTGCGGTGCATGTTCATCGGCCCGCTCTGGTAAAATTGCCGTCCCAGGTCGGGGAAGCGGTCCGCCTCGGCGATGCAGATTCGAAAAATCCGCTGGCCCATCTCCGACAGCACGAATCTCAGGAAACTGCGCGCCACCAGCGGCAGCACCTCGGCGGGCGGGCGGCTCGGGTCGATCTTCAGCATCGCCTCGTCCGCCTGCAGGGCGCATTGCCGGCTCGCCATTTCCATGAAGAGCAGGCGCTTGTCCGGGAAATAACTGTAAAGCGTCGCCTTGGAGACACCGGCCGCGCGGGCGATGTCATCGACGTTGGCCCCTTCGAAGCCGTCGCGCAGGAAGATGCTGCGCGCCCCTTCCAGCACCTGTTCGAACTTGCGCCCGCGGCGCACGCCAACCGTTTCGGTCTCCATCGGGCAGCTCCTTTGTCCGGACAATCTTAGACCGCGCGGTTCAGGTCAGGCAAGCAACATGCCGCGGCCCAAGGACATTCTGCCGCCTTGCACCCGGCGCAAAGCGCTTTAGATTGGAATCATTCTAAAGTGATTGCAGATCCGGAGTTCCCCATGCGATTCTTCACCCAGCGGCGTCATTTCCGCGATCTGAGCGGGCAGGAGGTGCTTGCGCTGGCGATCTCCTCGGAAGAGGACGACGCGCGGATCTACCGCTCCTACGCCGAGCGACTGCGCGCCGAGTACCCCGATACCGCCGCGATCTTCGATGGCATGGCCGAAGAAGAGGACGGCCACCGCCGGGCGCTGATCAACCTGCACCGCATGCGCTTCGGCGAGGTGATCCCGCTGATCCGGCGCGAGCATGTAGCGGGCTTCTACGCGCGCCGACCGGTCTGGCTGGTGCAGAACCTGCCGCTGGAACGCATCCGTGAGGAAGCGGAGGCCATGGAGCGGGAAGCAGAGCGCTTCTACCTCGAGGCCGCGAAGCGCAGCAGCGACGCCGCCACCCGCAAACTGCTCGGCGATCTTGCCGCCGCCGAAGCCGGGCACGAAGAGCGCGCTGGGGAACTGGTGGAAAAGCACCTCGACGGTGAAGCGCGCGAGACCGAGGACCGCATGGCGCATCGCCAATTCGTACTGACCTGGGTGCAACCGGGGCTGGCAGGGCTCATGGACGGCTCGGTCTCGACCCTGGCGCCGATCTTCGCCACCGCCTTTGCCACGCAGGACACCTGGACGACCTTTCTCGTCGGGCTGGCGGCCTCTGTCGGCGCGGGCATCTCCATGGGCTTCACCGAGGCCGCCTCGGACGACGGCGAGCTCTCGGGACGCGGCTCGCCGCTGAAGCGCGGAGTGGCGTCGGGCGTGATGACCGCGGTCGGGGGCCTTGGCCACGCTCTGCCGTACCTGATCCCGCATTTCTGGACCGCGACGATCATCGCCTGGGTCGTGGTATTCTTCGAGCTCTGGGCCATCGCCTGGATCCAGAAGCGCTACATGGAAACCCCCTTCCTGCGCGCGGCGCTGCAGGTGGTCCTGGGCGGCGCGCTGGTGCTGGCGGCCGGGGTGCTCATCGGCAGCGGTTGAGCGCTCGCCCCAGGCCGGGCCTCACGGTCGCGTCCGGCCTGCCTCCGGCGGGGATATTTCGAACATGTGGAAAAGCCGGCGCGCCTCTCCCGGCTTTCATCCTTTTTGCAAATACTCCCGCCGGAGGCGTCCCGCACGGCCCATTGAAGGCGGCGGGTGAAGGTCATAGCTTCACGTCAAAAGGAGATTGCCATGACCAACCCGCTGCTCGCCGACTGGGACACGCCCTTCGGCCTCGCCCCCTTCGACCGCATTTCCGACGATGACTTCGCACCCGCCTTCGAAAAGGCCCTCGCGGCGCATCTCGCGGAAGTCGAGGCGATCGCCGAAAACCCCGAGGCGCCGAGCTTTGCCAATACCATCGAGGCAATGGAAGGGGCCGGCGAAGCGCTGGACAAGGTGCTGTCGGTGTTCTTCTCGGTCGCCGGCGCGGACAGCAACGAGGCGCGTCAGGCGCTGCAGCGGGACTTCTCGCCCAAGCTCGCGGCGCACAGCTCGGCGATCTATTCGAACGAGGCCCTCTTTGCGCGGGTGCGGGACCTCTGGCAACGGAAGGACGAGCTGGGTCTGACGGATGAGGAAGCGCGGGTCCTCATGCTCACACACCGCGGCTTCGTGCGGGCGGGCGCGGCGCTGACCGGTGAAGAGGCCGACCGGATGAAGGCGGTGAAATCGCGCCTTGCGGTGCTCGGCACGCAGTTCACCCAGAACCTGCTGAAAGACGAGGCGGACTGGGTCATGCCGCTCACCGAAGCGGATCTCGAAGGGCTGCCCGGCTTCGTCGTGGATGGTGCCCGCTCGGCGGGTGAGGCTGGCGGCCATGACGGTCCGGTGATCACCCTGTCGCGGTCGCTGATCGTGCCCTTCCTGCAGTTTTCGCCCCGGCGCGATCTGCGGGAGAAAGCCTGGCGGGCCTGGACCTCGCGCGGGGAGAACGGCGGCGAGACCGACAACCGCGGCATCGCGGCGGAAATCCTTGGCCTGCGCGAGGAGCGGGCGGCGCTGCTAGGCTACCCGGATTTCTCCACCTACAAGCTAGAAACCGAGATGGCGGGCACGCCGGATCGGGTGCGCGAGCTGCTTATGCAGGTCTGGACGCCCGCCCGCGCCGCCGCCATGGGCGATCAGGCTCAGATGGAAGAGATGCTGCGCGCCGACGGGATCAACGACGATTTCCGCGCCTGGGACTGGCGCTACTACGCCGAGAAGCGGCGCAAGGCGCTGCATGATCTCGATGAGGCCGAGCTGAAGCCCTACCTGCAGCTCGAGCGGATGATCGAGGCGGCCTTCACCTGCTCCAACCGCCTGTTCGGTCTGGAGTTCCGCGAGCTGGACCAGCCGCTCTACCACCCCGACTGCCGGGCCTGGGAGGTGACGCGGAACGGCAAGCATGTGGCGGTCTTTATCGGCGATTACTTCGCGCGGGCCTCGAAGCGGTCCGGCGCCTGGTGTTCGGCGATGCAGTCGCAGGCCAAGCGGCCGGTGGAAAAGGCGCCCATCGTCATCAATGTCTGCAACTTCGCCAAGCCGCCCAAGGGCAAGCCGGCGCTGCTGTCCTACGACGACGCGCGCACGCTCTTCCACGAGTTCGGCCACGCGCTGCACCAGATGCTTTCGGACGTGGAGTTCGGCTCGGTCTCGGGCACCTCGGTGGCGCGCGACTTCGTGGAACTGCCGAGCCAGCTCTACGAGCACTGGCTGGAGGTACCCGAAGTGCTGGCCGAGTTCGCCACCCACGCCGAGACCGGCGAGGCAATGCCCAAGGACCTGCTCGAAAAGGTGCTGGCGGCGGCGACTTTCGACATGGGCTTCCAGACGGTGGAATACGTGGCCTCGGCGCTGGTCGATCTGGAGTTCCACAGCGGCGTGTCGAGCGACGATCCCATGGCGAAACAGGCCGAGGTGCTGGCCGACATCGGCATGCCCTCGGCGATCCCGATGCGCCACGCCACGCCGCATTTCGCCCATGTCTTTGCAGGGGACGGTTATTCCTCGGGCTATTACAGCTACATGTGGTCCGAGGTGATGGACGCCGATGCCTTTGCCGCCTTCGAGGAAGCGGGCGGGGCCTTCGATCCGGCCACCGCGTCGAAGCTCGAGGAGTTCATCCTGTCGAAGGGCGGATCGGTCGAGGCCGAAGCGCTCTACACCGCCTTCCGGGGCCGGATGCCGGGCGTCGAAGCGCTGCTCAAGGGGCGCGGGCTGGCGGCCTGACCGCTTAGCCCGACCCGTCTAGAACGCCTCGCGGGTGAGGGTATATCCCTCGTCCGCGAGCAGGTTGAGAATGCCATCGGTGCCGCTCAGATGCGCGGCACCGAAGGCGGCGACCACCGGGGCGTCGGTCTCCGCCGAGGCCTGCATGAGGACCGGGAGCCAGGCCTCGTTGCGGGCGGTCAGCAGCTGCGCCTCGGTCTCTTCCATCATCGCGTCCACTTCCTCGGGGGCCTCCGGCAGCGCCCGGCGGGCGATCAGCCGCGAGATCACCCAGGTGTCCGCATGGGACTCGTCGAAATAGGCGTCGAAAAGCGTGGAGAACTGGTCCTCGGCCGTGTCCGTGTCGACGATGCCGGTGCGCAGCATCTCGAGCTGGTCCTCGATCGGCTCGGCATTGAACAGGCGAAAGACCGTGTCGAAGGGTTCCAGCGCGCGGGTCGGGACCTGCGCCTCGCGCGCCACGTCCTGCAGCTTCATGTCTAGACCGCTTTTGCCCTGCACCTGCGCCATGGCGCAGGGCGGGGTGGCCAGCATCATCGACAGGTACCAAGGTTGGAACTTGGCGGCCATGAAGTCGGGGATGCCGCGATCCTTGGCCGCATTCGCCAGCGTCTGCCAGGCCTCCTCGGGCAGCATCTCGGGCAGGGTCGGTCCGGTGAGGGTGAGCATCGTCGGGTCCTCGGCCAGTGCCTTTTGCAGCTGCGTCTCCTCGGCGCGGGTCATCTCGAGCAGCAGCATCCCGGCGTTCTGAACCAGCGGCGTCAGCCGGGCGAGCGGCGCATCCATCCGTGCGTCGCCGAGGTGCATGGTGCCGACGAGATGGATCACCTTGCCCTCTTTCTCCGCGCGCCAGTGGTTGCCCTCGGGGTAGGGAAGCTCCGCCAGCATCCGGTCGCGCTCGGCCTGTTCGGACGGAGTGAGCGACAGACGCAGGTCGCTGCCCTCGCAGGCCGCGTGCAGCGTGGCGGGCAGGAACAGGAGAAGCGAGAGCAGAAACGGGCGCACCATGCAGACAACCTGGCTGGGAGGGTTATTCGGCGCAGGCTAGGGCAGGTGCTTGCCAGCGACAAGCCGCGGGGCGATGGTGGCGGCCATGTTGCGGGAAAGTGAACTCTACGCGCCGGTAAAGGCGCTTCTGCAGGCGCAGGGCTACGAGGTGAAGGGCGAGGTGGGCGCGGCTGACCTCGTGGCGGTGCGCGGCGACGAGGCGCCGGTGATCGTCGAACTGAAGCTGAAGATCTCGCTGACGCTGTTCCATCAGGCGCTGGCGCGGCTGCGGGTGTCGGACCTTGTCTATATCGCCGTGCCGAAGCCCGGCGGGCGCAGCGCGCGGCGGGCGCTGAAGGACAATCTTGCCATGTGCCGTCGGCTGGGGCTCGGGTTCATCACCGTGAAGGATGGCCGTGCCGAGGTGCAGTGCGATCCCGGCCCCTATGCGCCGCGGAAGAACAAGGCGAAGCAGGCCAGACTGCTGCGCGAGTTCCACCGTATCACCGGCGATCCGAACGACGGCGGGGCGACGCGGCATGGTATCGTCACCGGCTACCGGCAGGACGCGCTGCGCTGCGCTGCCTACCTCGTCGAGGCCGGCGAGAGCCGGGGGCGCGACGTGGCCGAGGCGACCGGGGTGAAGGTGGCGACGCGGCTGATGGCCGACAATCATTATGGCTGGTTCACGCGTGTGCGCGTCGGTGTCTACGCGCTGACCGAGGCCGGGCGCGAAGGGCTCGTGCACTGGGCCGGAAGCTGGGAGGAAGCGGCGGAATGATGCGGGGGTGTCAGCTCGTGCCCGGTCCGGCTTCTGCCGCGGCGCGCTTGGCGCGTTTCGCCAGCACCCGCTCGCGGTAGAGGGTGTAGAGGCCGGAGGCAATGATGATGCCACAGCCCACGAAGGTCCAGAGATCGGGCAGGTCGGAAAACACCAGGAAGCCGTAGAGCGTGCTCCAGATGATCATCGTGTATTGCACCGGCGCCATAACCACTGCCTGACCGACGTCGAGTCCGCGGATGATCAGGAACTCGCCCAATCCCGCCGTGACGGCGATCACCCCGCAGAGCAGCAGCACCCAGCCGCTTGCCGGCATCTGCCAGACGAAGGCCAGCGGTATCGAGCACAGCAGGAAGGTGGTCAGCGAGGTGTAGCTGACCGTGGTGGCGATACTGTCGGCGCCGCTCAGGTAGCGCGAGAGCAGTTGCCGCGTGGCAAAGCAGAGCGCCGCGATGAAGGCAAAGCCGATGGCCGGATGGAAGATGCCCATGCCGGGGCGGATGACCACCAACATGCCGATGAAGCCGGTGATCACCGCGGCCCAGCGGCGGGGGCCCACCGGTTCCTTCAGCAGCAGCGCGCCGAAGACCGTCACCAGGAAGGGCGCGGTGAAGGTCACCGCCGTGGCGTCGGCCAGCCCGACGTGGCGCAGGGCCAGGATGAAGCACCCTGCCGAGCCGAGCGCGATGAGTCCCCGCAGCATCTGCAGAACCGGATGCGGGGTGCGCAGGATATGGCCGCCGCGCATGGCCAGCAGCACGACCACCCCGATGAAAAGCCCCGACTGGCGGAACCAGAGTACCTGCAACACCGGCAGCTGCTCGGCGAGCAGCTTGGCCAGCATGTCGGTCACGCCGAAGAAGCAGAAGCCGAGCGCCATGAACATGAACCCGCGGGCGTTGTCGTGGGGCGAGGCCTGCAGCGGAGAAGGCGCCGAGATCGGCGCGTAGGGGATGGCCATGAGAACTCTCGATGGGGGAGGTCGCGAATCTGTGATCTCAGGTAGGTCACCACATTCGGCGGAGAGATGCCATGGCTTTGCACGGAGCCTTGAAGGTGCCTTGAACCGGCGGCTCAGCCTGCACATCTGCCGGGCATGGGATCGCCGACCCCGCCGGGTGTCATGAAATTTTCTCGGACGGCGGTGTTGACTCAAATCGCGGGCCTGCCTAGCTATGCGTCGTTAGCACTCCACAAGGGTGAGTGCTAACGGCCCTCGAAGCCGGTTCTGTCCGGGTATCAGCGGGGGCCTACAGGGACAACCTTTGAGCTATGGAGACTCGAAGATGGCATTCAAACCGCTTCACGACCGCGTGCTGGTTCGCCGCGTTGAGAGCGACGAAAAGACCAAGGGCGGTCTGATCATCCCCGACAGCGCAAAAGAAAAGCCCGCCGAGGGCCTGATCGTTGCCTGCGGCGAAGGCGCCCGCAAGGACAGCGGTGAGCTGATCGCAATGGCTGTCAAAGCCGGCGACCGCGTGCTGTTCGGCAAATGGTCGGGCACCGAAGTGACGATCGACGGCGAAGAGCTGCTGATCATGAAGGAATCGGACATCCTCGGCATCACCGAGGCGGCCTGATCTTCTGATCGCCCAGGGGCCTCGCGCCCCGCTACGCCAGACATTCAACTAATTTCAGGAGTACTTGCAGATGGCTGCCAAGGACGTGAAGTTTAACAGCGACGCCCGCACCCGCATGCTCAAAGGCGTCAACATCCTCGCCGACGCGGTGAAGGTGACCCTCGGCCCGAAAGGCCGCAACGTCGTGCTCGACAAGTCGTTCGGCGCACCGCGCATCACCAAGGACGGTGTCTCTGTCGCCAAGGAAATCGAACTGGAAGACAAGTTCGAGAACATGGGCGCGCAGATGGTGAAGGAAGTCGCTTCCCGCACCAACGACGAAGCCGGTGACGGCACCACCACCGCGACCGTTCTCGCTCAGGCGATCGTGAAAGAGGGCATGAAGGCCGTTGCTGCCGGCATGAACCCGATGGACCTGAAGCGCGGCATCGACATGGCAACCGCCAAGGTCGTCGAAGCGATCAAGGCCGCGGCTCGCCCGGTCAACGACTCGAACGAAGTCGCTCAGGTCGGCACCATCTCGGCCAACGGCGAAGCCGAAATCGGCCGCCAGATCGCAGACGCGATGCAGAAGGTCGGCAACGAGGGTGTCATCACCGTCGAAGAGAACAAGGGCCTCGAGACCGAGACCACCGTCGTTGAAGGCATGCAGTTCGACCGCGGCTACCTGTCGCCCTACTTCGTGACCAACGCCGACAAGATGATTGCAGAACTCGACGACTGCATGGTCCTGCTGCACGAGAAGAAACTCTCGTCGCTGCAGCCGCTGGTCCCGCTGCTCGAGCAGGTCATCCAGTCGCAGAAGCCGCTGCTGATCATTGCTGAAGACGTCGAAGGCGAAGCGCTGGCGACCCTCGTGGTCAACAAGCTGCGCGGCGGCCTGAAGATCGCAGCCGTGAAGGCACCGGGCTTCGGCGATCGCCGCAAGGCCATGCTGCAGGACATCGCGATCCTGACCGGCGGCCAGGTGATCTCGGAAGATCTGGGCATGAAGCTCGAGAATGTCACCATGGACATGCTCGGCACCGCCAAGACCATCAACATCACCAAGGACGAGACCACCATCGTCGACGGTCACGGCGACAAGGCCGAGATCGAAGCACGCGTGGCTCAGATCCGCACGCAGATCGAGGAAACCACCTCGGACTACGACCGTGAGAAGCTGCAGGAACGTGTTGCCAAGCTGGCAGGCGGCGTGGCCGTCATCCGCGTCGGCGGCATGACCGAGGTTGAAGTGAAAGAGCGCAAGGACCGTGTGGACGACGCTCTGAACGCAACCCGCGCAGCCGTGCAGGAAGGCATCGTCGTCGGCGGCGGCACCGCTCTGGTGCAGGGTGCCAAGACCCTCGAGGGTCTGACCGGTGCGAACTCCGACCAGAACGCCGGTATCGCCATCGTGCGCAAGGCCCTGGAAGCTCCGCTGCGCCAGATCGCCGAGAACGCCGGTGTCGACGGCTCGGTCGTCGCAGGCAAGGTGCGTGAATCGGAAGACCTGAAGTTCGGCTACAACGCGCAGACCGACGAATATGGCGACATGTTCTCCTTCGGCGTGATCGACCCCGCAAAGGTCGTGCGTACCGCACTCGAAGACGCAGCTTCGGTTGCAGGCCTGCTGATCACCACCGAAGCGATGGTGGCCGACAAGCCGCAGAAAGACGCGCCGGCCGGCGGCATGCCCGACATGGGCGGCATGGGCGGCATGGGCGGCATGATGTAATCTGCCGGTCCATACGGACGTCTGCCTTCGGGCAGCAGGCGGGGGGCTTCGGCCCCCCGTTTTGCGTTTCGGAGTGGAGAAACCTCTCTTGGTCGGACGCTCCTTGGCCGGGGTTTGCCACCCTGTCCGCTGCCTGTTTTCCTTTCCCTGCCAGCGCGCTAGGCTCCCCAACGAGAACCGCGCAAGGAGAGCCGCGATGAAACTGCTGCAGGCCGGGCCGTCGCCCTTTGTCCGCAAGGTGCTCGTCACCCTGCATGAAACCGGCCAGTACGACGAGGTCGAGATGGTCGAGGTCGTGGCGTCGCCGGTGGCCCCCGATCCGGCGCTGATTGCCGCCAATCCCGTGGGCAAGATCCCGGCGCTGGTGCGCCCCGATGGGCCGACGCTCTACGACAGCCGGGTGATCTGCCGCTATCTCGATGCCCGCGCCGAAGGGGGCCTTTATCCCGAGAGCCGCATCTGGGACACGCTGACGCTTGAGGCGACCGCGGACGGGATCATGGATGCCGCCGTGCTGATCGTCTACGAGGAGCGCTTTCGCGCCCGCGAGACGGTGTCGATGGAGTGGATCGAGGGCCAATGGGGCAAGGTGGCGCGGGCGCTCGATGTGCTCGAAACCCGCTGGATGAGCCACCTGGCCGGGCGCATGGACATGGGGCACGTCGCCGTGGCCTGCGCGCTGGGCTACCTCGACTTCCGGCATGACGCGCGCAAGTGGCGGGTGGGTCGTCCGGCGCTGGCGGCATGGTACGACGATTTTGCCAAACGCGACTCGATGGTGGCCACCGACCCGACGTCCTGAGCGGCTTCGAGCGGTCTCAAACCCAAAACCCTTGCACGTGGGGCCGCTTCGGCTTAGCTGCGAGCACCCCACGAGTTCCAAGCCCGGAAGGACTTTTCCCATGCGGATGCGCGACACCTTCATCAAGCCGATGCACCCCGAAGGGCGCAAGTTCGTCGGCATCTTCGCCGCGATCACCGTGGTGCTGTTCCTGATCTGGGAGCCGCTGGGCTGGATCGGCGTCGGCCTGACCGTCTGGTGCTACTACTTCTTCCGCGACCCCGAGCGCGTGGTGCCGCAGCGCCCCGGCCTGCTGGTCTCGCCCGCCGACGGCGTGGTCTCGCTGATCGAACCCGCCGTGCCGCCGGCCGAGCTGGGAATGCCCGACGTGCCCCTGACGCGCGTCTCGGTCTTCATGTCGGTGTTCAACTGCCATGTGAACCGCACCCCGGTGACCGGCGAGATCGTCTCGGTGGCCTACCGGCCCGGCAAGTTCTTCAACGCCTCGCTCGACAAGGCCTCGGTGGACAACGAGCGCAACGCGCTGCGCATCCGCCTCGAGGACGGGCGCGAGATCGCGGTGGTGCAGATCGCGGGCCTCGTGGCGCGCCGCATCATGTGGTGGGTCAAGGAAGGCGACCGGCTGAACCGCGGTGACCGCTTCGGCCTGATCCGCTTCGGCTCGCGCCTCGATGTCTACCTGCCCGAAGGGGTGGAGCCTCTGGTCGCCATCGGCCAGACGATGATCGCGGGCGAGAGCATCATCGCCGACCTGACTGCAGACATTGGGAGCCCGCCGAATGAGTGACGAGCAGCCGATCGAGGACCCGAAGCCCCGCGCCACCGACAAGGTAACGCTGATCCAGCTCCTGCCCAACGTGCTGACCGTGGTGGCGATCTGCGCCGGGCTGACGGCGATCCGCTTCGGCCTGCAGGGTTCCTACGAACTGGCGGTGCAGCTGATCCTGCTGGCGGCGGTGCTGGACGGGCTCGACGGCCGGTTGGCGCGCGCGCTGAAGTCCGAGAGCGGCATGGGTGCCGAGCTCGACAGCCTCGCCGATTTTCTCAACTTCGGCGTGGCGCCGGGGCTGCTTCTGTACAACTGGGCGCTGGAGGACAGCCGCAACTTCGGTTGGATCGCGGTGCTGGTCTTTGCGGTTTGCGCCGTGGTGCGCCTCGCGCGGTTCAACGTCATGCGCAAGTCCGAGGACAAGGACCACGACAACGCCTATTTCACCGGGGTGCCGTCGCCTGCCGGGGCTTTGCTGGCCATGCTGCCGATGTACCTCAGCTTCGGTCTCGGGGCCGGACCGCTGTTTCCGGACCTCGTGCTGGCGGCCTGGCTGGTGCTGGCCGGGCTGGCGATGATCAGCCGCATTCCGACCTGGTCGTTCAAGACCACCCGCATCTCACGGCAGAACGTGAAATACGTCCTTGTCGGTGTCGCCTTTCTGGGAGCGGCGGTGCTGACCTATGCGTGGATAACCCTGGCGCTCTTCTGCGCGGCCTATCTGGTGGCGGTGGTCGTCATGCTTCCGAAGAAGCGGATGCGCGGCGGCGCGTCCAAGTGAGCAAGGAGGCCGGGATGGCCACAGACGAAGAGTGGGTCTACGACGAGGCGAGCGGCGAATGGAAGCCCGCCTCCGAGGTGGCGGCCGAGGCCTCGATCGAGGTGCGTGACGCGACGGGCAACCTGCTGGCCGACGGTGACCAGGTGGTGCTGGTCAAGGACCTGAAGGTCAAAGGCGCCGGCCAGACGCTGAAGCAGGGTACGGTGATCCGCTCCATCCGGCTGACGGCGAACCCCGAAGAGATCGATTGCCGCCACGACGCCATCAAGGGCCTGGTGCTGCGCACCGAGTTCGTGAAGAAGCGCTGAGGCGGGTAGCTGCCCGTCTGGCAAACGAAAAGCGCTCCCCGAGGGGAGCGCTTTGTCGTTTCGGCGGGGCGGGGTGCCTCAGAACTTCATCGAGACGCCGACGTTCAGCGCGTTGGTCTTGATGTCGGTTTCCAGCGTGCCGCCCTGGTCGAGGTCCGCATCCACCCACGAATAGGTGAACTGGTACTCGCCGTAGACCGACCAGGTGTCGTTGATCGGATAGCTCATGCCCGCCAGTAGGCGCGCCGAGGGGCCGGTGTACTGGTATTCGAAAGTGTCGTCCGTGCCGCTGGTGGTGGCCACCTCGACGTGCGGCACCGCGATGCCCAGACCGGCGCCGACGAAGGGGGTCAGCTTGCCCCAGTATTCAGGCCAGCGCTGCATGGCGTTGACGGTCAGGATGTTGATACCGTCGGTGAACTCCAGCGTCTCGAAGCCCGCGTCATCGCGATCGTCCTCGTTGGCGTAGACCTTGGCGTGGGTGAACTCGAGCGCCCAGCCGAAGGTGTCGGTCTGCCACCAGGTGCCGCGCAGGCCCCAGTAGGGGGGCATCTCGAAGGATTTGCCTTCCCATCCGATCAGCTCGTCGAAGTCGTCGCCGGTGCCGGGCATGTCGCCGGTGATGCGGCTGTGCGGCGCAGTCTGCCAGCCGGTGTAGACCGATGCTTCGAAGTCCTGTGCCGCGGCGGCACCGGCAAGACCGGAAACGAACAGCGCGGTTGGCAGAATCAGATGTTTCATTTCCTTGGCTCCATTGGGGAAACTTCTTCCAGAGAATTTGGTGTTAACTGCCTAATATCTTCGGTCGGGACAGCGTTTCAACCGCGACACATCGGCACTCCCGTCAATGTCGCTGTTATGTTTGCTTTACGGACGTAGGGTGTACCGATATTACAACTGACGGAAATGCTGCGTTCTGGCGCGGCCTTATCTGCGTGTCGACCGGCCGCGAACCCGGTCACTGAGGAATGGAGAAGACCCCGTGTCACAAGCAGAAGATCACGAAGGCACCCGAAGAGACTTTCTCTTCTATGCCACCGGCGGTGCCGGCGTTGTCGCCACTGGCGCGGCCGTCTGGCCGCTGGTCAACCAGATGAACCCGTCGGCCGACGTCCGGGCCCTGAGCACCATTCGAGTTGACGTGTCCGGAGTGGAGACCGGCACCCAGCTCACGGTGAAGTGGCTTGGCAAGCCGGTGTTCATTCGCCGCCGCACCGAAGCGGAAATCGAGGAAGCGCGCGCGGTCACCATGGACCAGCTCGTCGATTCCGATGCCCGCAACGAGAACGTCGCCGCTGGCGCCGACGCGTCCGATGCCAACCGCACCCTCGACGAGGCCGGCGAATGGCTGGTGATGATGGGCGTCTGTACGCATCTGGGCTGCGTGCCTCTGGGCAATGCCGGTGATTTCACCGCGGGCGGCGTCGGGGGGTGGTTCTGCCCCTGTCACGGTTCGCACTACGATACGGCAGGACGCATCCGCAAGGGGCCGGCGCCGCAGAACCTTCACGTTCCCGTGGCTTCCTTCGTGGAAGAGACCACGGTCCTGCTGGGATAAGGGGAGGCGTCCATGGCTGGTATTCCGCACGACCATTACGAACCGAAGACCGGTGGCGAGCGCTGGGTGCACAAGCGCCTGCCGATCGTCGGTCTTCTTTACGACACCATCATGATCCCCACGCCCAAGAACCTGAACTGGATGTGGATCTGGGGCATCGTGCTCACCTTCTGCCTGGCGCTGCAGATCATCACCGGCATCGTCCTGGTGATGCACTACACGCCACATGTGGACATGGCCTTCGCCTCGATCGAGCATATCATGCGCGACGTGAACGGCGGCTATATGCTGCGCTACCTGCACATGAACGGCGCTTCGCTGTTCTTCGTGGCGGTCTACGCGCATATCTTCCGCGGGCTCTACTATGGCTCGTACAAGTCCCCGCGCGAGATCACCTGGATCATCGGCATGCTGATCTACCTCGCGATGATGGGCACCGCCTTCATGGGCTACGTGCTTCCCTGGGGGCAGATGTCCTTCTGGGGTGCGACGGTGATCACCGGCCTGTTCGGCGCGATCCCCTTCATCGGCGAGCCGATCCAGACCTGGCTGCTGGGTGGACCGGCGGTGGACAACGCCACGCTGAACCGATTCTTCTCGCTGCACTACCTGCTGCCCTTCGTGATCGCGGCCCTCGTTGCCGTGCACATCTGGGCATTCCACACCACGGGCAACAACAACCCGACCGGTGTCGAAGTGCGTCGCACCTCGAAGGCGGATGCCGAGAAGGACACCGTTCCGTTCTGGCCCTACTACGTCATCAAGGACCTCTTCGCGCTCGCGGTGATCCTTGCGGTGTTCTTTGCCATCGTCGGCTTCATGCCGAACTACCTGGGCCACCCCGACAACTACATCGAGGCGAATCCGCTGGCGACGCCGGCGCACATCGTTCCGGAATGGTACTTCCTGCCGTTCTACGCGATCCTGCGTGCCTTCACCTCGGAAGTCTGGGTCGTGCAGATCGCCTCGTTCCTCACGGGCGGCATCGTCGACGCTAAGTTCTTCGGCGTGCTGGCCATGTTCGGCGCGATCATCGCCATGGCGCTGGCGCCCTGGCTCGACACCTCCTCGGTGCGCTCGGGCAAGTACCGCCCGCAGTTCAAGTGGTGGTTCTGGCTGCTGGTGATCGACTTCATCGCGCTGATGTGGCTCGGCGCCATGCCGGCCGAAGAGCCCTACGCCAGCTTCTCGCTGATCGGGGCGGCCTACTGGTTCGGCTACTTCTTCGTGATCCTGCCGCTGCTTGGCGTGATCGAGAAGCCGCTGCCGCAGCCGGCGACCATCGAAGATGACTTCGAGGCGCATTACGGCACGGGCTCGGACGACGGCGCGACCGCGCCCAAGCCGGCCGAGTAAGAGAAAGGACACAAGAGTCATGTTCAAGAAACTTGCCCTTTCCGCCGTCGCGGCCCTGGGTCTCTTCTCCGGCAGCGCCTTCGCTGCCGGCGAGGGTGGCCACGTCGAGGACTACGACTTCTCCTTCGAAGGTCCCTTCGGGGCCTACGATCAGGCGCAGTTGCAGCGCGGCCTGCAGATCTTCACTGAGGTCTGCGCTGCCTGCCACGGTCTGAAGTTCGTGCCGCTGCGCACCCTGGGTGACGAGGGCGGCCCCGGCCTGCCCGAGGACCAGGTGCGCGCCTATGCGGCGCAGAACTTCGAGGTCTATGACGACGAGCTCGAGGATTTCCGCCCGGCGATCCCGACCGACCACTTCCCCGAAAACAACGGTGTCGGCGCGCCCGACCTGTCGCTGATGGCCAAGGCGCGCGCGGGCTTCCACGGTCCTTACGGCACCGGCCTGTCGCAGCTGTTCAACGGCATGGGCGGCGCCGAGTACATCGCCTCGATCCTCACCGGCTACACCGGCGAGACCAAGGTCGAAGCGGGCACCACTTTCTACGAGAACCATGCCTTCTCGACTGGCTGGATCGCCATGGCCCCGCCGCTTGCCGGTGAGGACGTGGAGTTCGCCGACGGTCACTCGAACGAGCTGCACCACGAGGCGCAGGACGTCGCGGCCTTCCTGATGTGGACCGCCGAGCCGAAGATGATGGCGCGCAAGCACGCGGGTTTCGTCGGGGTGCTGTTCCTGACCCTGCTGTCGGTGCTGCTCTATCTGACCAACAAGCGCATCTGGCGCCCGATCAAGCACAAGCCGGAGTGATCCTGGTTTGATGCGAAATGGAAGGCCCCGCCATTTGGCGGGGCCTTTTACTTTTCGGGAGATATTTAAAGCGCCGGGACTCGGGGCCGAGGGCCGCCAGGCGAGTGCTGCGCTATTGGCCCAGGTACGCCCGCAGCGCCTCGGGGGGGCTGTCGAACAGCTCCTGTGTGTCTACCGGAGGATGCGCCATACCTTCGGCAACCAGCACCGTCTCCCCGGCGAAGCGGCGCGCATCCTGCGGGTCGTGGCTGACCAGCAGCACCAGCGCGCCAAGCTCGCCTGCCACCTCCCGCACAAGCTCCAGCATCTGCACCTTCAGCGCCGGCCCCAGCGCGGCGAAGGGCTCGTCGAGCGCGAGGATCGGCCGGGCCTGCAGCAGCACCCGCGCCAGTGCCGCACGGCTCTGCTGCCCGCCGGAGAGCGCCCCGGGTTTGCGGGCCGACAGGCCGCCGAGGCCGACGCGCTCCAGCGCCTGCTCGACCTTGCGTGTCTCCTCTGCCGCCAGCCGTCCGCCACCGGGGCGCAGGGCGAGGCCGAGGTTCCGAGCGAGGCTCAGGTGCGGGAAGAGGTTGTTCTCCTGGAACAGCATGGCGACCGGGCGCGCGTCGGGTGGCGTGGCGGTGATGTCCTGCCCCTGCCAGAGCACCCGGCCCGTTCTGGGCGTGAGGAATCCGGCGATCAGGTCCAGCAGCGTCGATTTGCCCGCGCCCGAGGGTCCGATGATCGCGACCCTGCGGCCCGGGGGCAACGTCAGGTCTGCCGACAGGCTGTAGTCGCCCTCGGTATAGCTTAGGCCCTCAAGTGTCAGCACGTGTGCGGCCTCCCCGGTCGCAGAGCCAGAAGGCCCCGAAGCTGAAGATCAGCAGCAGCAGCGCCGCCCCAGCCGCCGCCTCCATCTGGTAGGACCCCATCAGCCGGTAGACCTGCAGCGGCAGTGTCGCCCTTTCCGGGTCGGCAAAGAGCGCAATGACCCCCAGATCGCCGATCGACAGCGCCGCCGTCAGCCCGGCGGCAAATCCCAACGGGCGACGCAGGCGCGGCAGCAGCACCAGCCGGAGCCAGGCCAGGGGCGTCAGCCCCAGCGCAAGCGCCAGCCGCGCGTAATCGGCCCGCACCGCCTCGGCTTCGGGGCGCAGGATGCGCAGGGCGAAGGGCAGGGCGACCAGCGCGTTGACCAGGGTGGTGACCGGCAGCGCCAGCGACAGCGGGTTGGCAAAGGGACGCACGATCAGGAAAAGCCCGGTGCCCAGCACCAGCGGCGAGACCGCGAGGCCGACCAGCCCCACCCATTCGCCCCAGCGGGTGGAGAGCGGCAGCGCCCAGGCGAGACAGAGCAGGGTTGAGGCCAGCGCCACGGTCAGCGAGTTCCACGCGGCCTCCCAACTGCCGGCACCAAGCTGCGCCAGCCCCGGCAGGCCGCGTGCGACGACCATGCCGAGCGGGGTCAGCAGGAAGAGCGCGGCGAGGGCGATCCATGCGGCGTCCATGATGCGTGGCAGGCCCACGCGCCCGTCCCAGCGAGTCACCATCCGGTCGAGTCCCGCGCCGAACCCGCCGCCGGTACCGAGTCGCAGCGCCACCAGCCCGGCGGCCAGCGCGAGGCAGAGCTGGATCACCGAGAGCAGCGCCGCCCGGCCGAGGTCGAAATCGAAGCGCACCGCCTGGTAGATTGCCAGTTCCACCGTCGTGGCCCGCGGCCCGCCGCCCAGCGTCAGGGCCACGGCAAAACTCGACAGACAGATGACGAAGATCACCGCGAACGCCCCCGGCGCGATGCGCAGAAGCATGGGTGCCTCGAGCGTGCGGAACATGGCCCGGGGCGAGAGCCCGAGCGAGGCGGCGAGGCGGAAGCGCTCGGCGGGGATCGCCAGCCAACCTTGCAGCAGCAGCCGGGTTGCCAGCGGCAGGTTGAAGAAGACATGCGCCAGCACCACGCCGTGCAGCCCGTAGATGCTGAAGCCCGGCAGGCCGAGCGCCCTCAGCGCTTCATTGAACAGGCCGTTCTGGCCGAAGACGGCGATCAGCCCCAGCACCGCCACGATGGTCGGCAGGATGAAGGGCGCGCCGAGCAATGAGATCAGCAGACCGCGCCCCACAAAGCGTCGCCGCGCCAACGCGCGGGCGACGGGGATCGCCAGGACGACCGAGAAGAAGGCCGACAGCAGCGACTGCAAGAGCGTGAAGCGCAGCGCCTGCCAGTCGCCGGGGCCGAGCGTGCCCCAGCCTCCGGCGCGGGTAAGCACCGCCGCCACCGGGCCGAGCACCAGGGCAAGTATCAGCCCGGCGGCGGCGAGCGCGGCGCTTACTGCGACAGGCCGCGACGCCATGCCTCGATGGCCTCGTCCCGCAGCGCGGCGGCCTCTTCCTCGGAGTAGAACAGCACCTTGCTCGGAAGCTCGAGTTCTTTGAATCCCTCGGGCCATTGGTCATGCGGCAGGGCGGCGGGGAAGGACCAGTTGCCGGTGGCGATCATCTGCTGGAACTCGGGGGTCAGGATGAAGTCCATGAACTGCTGCGCCAGTTCGGGCTGGTCGGTCGTCGCGACCTTGGCGGCCAGTTCGACCATGAAGTAGTTCCCCTCGGGGAAGATCAGCGCCTTCTTGGTGTGATCGTCCTCGGCGATGATGTGATAGGCCGGCGAGGTGGTGTAGCTCAGCACCATGTCGGCTTCGCCGTCGGTGAAGAGGCCGTAGCTTTCCGACCAGCCCTTGGTGACCGTCAGGATCTTCGGTGCGAGCTTGCGCCAGGCCTCCTCGGCCCCGTCGCCGTAGACCGCCTCGACCCAGAGCGCCATTGCGAGGCCCGAGATCGAGCTGCGGGGGTCCTGGATCACGATCTTCAGATCGTCCGGCGCGTCGAGCAGCGCGTCGAAGCTGGTGGGTGGCTCAGGCAGGCGCGTGGTGTCGTAGATGAAGGCCGTCTCGCCGTAGTTGTACGGAAGGAAGGTGTCGTCGGTCCAGTCGATCGGCAGCGTGAGCGGCGAGAGATCGACGCCATGCGGCGCGAAGAGGCCGCTCTCGCGCGCCTTCTTGGTGACATCGGTGTTGAGGCCGAAGACCACGTCGGCCTCGGTGCGCTCACCCTCGAGCAGCAGGCGCGGCAGCAGGTCGCCGGGCTTGAATTGCAGGTCGCAGCCGCAGCGCGCCTCGAACATCTCCTCGATCTTCGGGCCGGGGCCCCATTCCGAGACGACATAGTCGCCAGCGTAGACGGTGAGGACATTCTCCTGCGCCAGCGCCGTGCTGGCAAAGAGACATCCCGCTGCAAAGGTGATCGCCTTCATGGCTTCCTCCAAATTTGCGGCGAGAGGGCAAGATGGGCCGTTGGGCTGAGCTCCGGGCCGTGACCTTCCCTCCGCCGGTGTTAACCGGGTCAGGTTCAACGGGTTCGCGAATTGCATCTCAGCCGGCGCTTGCGCGGCGCGGCACCCCGAGGTAGCGCAAGACCTAGCCGGGGAGGCGGCCTCTGGCAAGGTGATTTGCTCGGGGCGCAGTTGCGTTGCAAGCGTCCCCGGGGCGAGACAATTCCCTTGAGGCAGGGGCCGCGCTGCCATAACAGACTGGCCTGAAAGGCTGGCCCGCGCGAGAGGCCCGGCCCAGCATTCACCCGGACGGCACGATACAGGAGACCCGACCATGAGCCTCAACACCTTCGGCCATCTCTTCCGCGTGACGACCTGGGGCGAGAGCCACGGGCCGGCGCTTGGCGCCACGGTGGATGGCTGCCCGCCGGGCGTGCCGGTCGACGAGGCGGCGCTGCAGCGCTGGCTCGATCTGCGCAAGCCGGGGCAGAACAAGTACACCACCCAGCGGCGCGAGCCCGACGCGGTGCGGATCCTCTCGGGGGTCTTCGAGGGGCAGACCACCGGCACGCCGGTGCAACTGATGATCGAGAACACCGACCAGCGTTCCAAGGATTATTCCGAGATCGCCGCAAAGTTCCGTCCGGGCCATGCCGACATCACCTACTTCCAGAAGTACGGCATCCGCGACTACCGTGGCGGCGGCCGTTCCTCGGCGCGCGAAACCGCAGCGCGGGTAGCCGCGGGCGGCCTGGCGCGGGCGGCGCTGGCCGAGTTGGCACCAAACCTGCAGATCACCGGCTACATGGTGCAGATGGGGCCGCAGGGCATCGATCGGGGGCGCTTCGACTGGGACGAGATCGCGCGCAACCTGTTCTGGTGCCCGGATGCCGAAGCCGCCGAGGGCTGGGCGGATTACCTCGACAGCCTGCGCAAGTCCGGCGACAGCGTCGGCGCGGTGATCGAGGTGACGGCGCGGGGTGTGCCGGCGGGACTGGGCGCGCCGATTTACGGCAAGCTCGACACCGACCTCGCGTCGGCGATGATGTCGATCAACGCGGTGAAGGCGGTGGAGATCGGCGAGGGCATGGCGGCGGCGACGCTGACCGGCACCGAGAACGCCGACGAGATCACCATGGGGCCGGACGGGCCGGTCTACAGCTCGAACCATGCGGGGGGCATTCTGGGCGGTATTTCCACCGGGCAGGACGTGGTGGTGCGCTTCGCGGTGAAACCGACCTCTTCGATCCTGACGCCGCGCAGGACACTGACCGTGACCGGCGAGGAGACGGAGATCGTCACCAAGGGCCGGCATGATCCCTGCGTCGGCATCCGCGCGGTTCCGGTGGGCGAGGCGATGATGGCCTGCGTGATCCTGGACCACTTGCTGCTGCACCGCGGTCAGATCGGCGCAAACCGCGGCCATATCGGCTGACCGCGCCTTGGATCGGGCGCGCGATGCCGCAGCGCCGATAGGATAATCCTGCAACAGAGTTGCCTGCGACGGCGCATGCTTGCCGCGGGACCGCTGGCGGCTTCTGGCGCTGCGGAACCCATGGCGGTGGGTCAGAACTCTTCCCAGCTGACGTCGTCGCCGACCGCTGCGCGGGGCGCGGGTGTCGATGCGTGTGGTGTCGAGGGCGGGGCCGGCTCAAAATCCTCGATCGGGACGGCCAATGGCGTGACCTCGGAGCTGTCGGCGTCGCTCGTGCCGGTGAAACGGTTGAGTTGCGACAGAAGGCGATCGGCCTCGCTGTTGAGCTGGTCGCTGGCGGTGCTGGTTTCCCCGACCATGGCGGCGTTCTGCTGGGTGACCTTGTCGAGTTCCGCGACCCCGACGTTGATCTCCTGCAGGCCCGCCGCCTGCTCCTTGGCTGCCGTGGCGATCTCGGCCACCAGATCGGACACCTCGCTGACATTTCGGACGATGTCCGACAGGGCAGTGCCTGTCTGTTCGACCAACTGGCCGCCATCCTTGACCTGTTGCGAGCTGTTGGAGACCAGCGCCTTGATTTCTCGCGCGGATTCGGACGCGCGCTGGGCGAGAGAGCGGACCTCGGAGGCGACGACTGAGAAACCCTTACCGGATTCCCCGGCGCGCGCGGCCTCTACCCCGGCATTGAGGGCAAGCAGGTTGGTCTGGAAGGCGATGTCGTCGATCACCCCGATGATCTGGGTGATCTGGTCCGATGAGGCGGCGATGGAGCCCATGGCGGACAGCGCCTTTTCCATCACCGCGCCGCCCTCTTCGGCGCGCCGCCGGCCCTCTCCGACGCGGCGGTCGGCATCCTCGGCACGGTCGGCGGCGGCACGCACGCTTGAGGACAGCTGTTCCAGCGCGGCAGCGGATTCTTCGAGCGTGGCGGCCTGCACCTCGGAGCGGCGGGACATGTCGCGGGACATGGAGGAGAGTTCCTTGGAGTTGCGCTGCACCGTGTCGGCGGAAGCGCGCAGCGAGTTGACCAGCGCGCCGATTCCCTCTGACAGGGCGTTGAAATCCTCGCACAGGCGCACCGCGCTCTCGTCGAGACTGCGCCAGTCTTCGGCGTCGAGCCTGTGGCTGCTATCGCCACGCGCGAGGTTCCCCATGGCGGCGCCCAACGATTGGAAGAGGGCCAACCGCCGATCGTTGGCGGCGCGCTCTTGTGCGGCGCCTTCATCGGCTTGCAGCAGACGGTCGCGCAGCTCCTCGAGGTTGCGGGCGATGGATCCCGCCTCGTCGCCGCGCGCCTGCCCCTCGATCTCGGTGGCGTAGTCGCCCTGGGCGATCCGCTGCACCGAGCCTGCTGCGGTCTGGAAGGGGCGGGCGAGGAGCTTTCCGAAGCCGAGGACGCAGACCAGCGACAGGACCACGGCCACGGCATTCGCCGCGACCAGCATGAGAAAGCCGGTATCGACCGCCTCGCTCGCGCGGTCCTCTGCGCGGCTGGCGGAGAGGTGGAGCTCCTCGCGCATGGCAGTCACCTCGGTCCGGGCCTTGTCGATCGCCGGCAGCAGGACGGAACTGATGTGACTGTCGCGCTCGAAGATCGTGAAGCCCGGGATCGTCAGGGTCTCGATTTGCGGAACCAGGCTCTTTGCCAGCGCCGCGACCGCCTGCAGCCGGGTCAGAAACTCGGGGCGCCTGGCCTCCGCCGAGGCGGGGGCCATGAACGCATCGGCGTTTTCGTCCACCAGGGTCTGCACGGCCAGCAGGTCGGTGCGCAGCTCGTCGAGCGGCCCCAGCCCGCCATGTTCGTAGTGCAGGATCGCAAGGCCGGAGTGATCGATCTGGGCCTGTATTGTGTTCAGCACCGTGCTCTGCCGCCGGAGGTCATTCCCGAAATCTAGGCTGTTCGACATGCGCATCTGGATGAAGCCCGACGCCACGGCGAGGGACAGCGTCAGCAACATGAAGACCGATCCAAGGACAAGCAATTGTACGCGGATAGAGAACCTGCTCATGACCCATTCCTGCTCGAGACATGGCGCGGTGTGCGCCGGACATGCCTTCGCTAGCAGCGGGGGGTAAACAAACCCTTCGTGCGCGGGGAGATTGCTGTGATTTTGGCGCGGATTTCCGTGAGGCAAGGGACAAAAGGCCGGCGCCCCCGCAGAGACTTGCGGGGCCGCCTTGGTGCATCGGGTGCCCCGCGCGGGGCAGGGGGAGGGGGCAGTGGGCGCGCTTCGTGCCGCTCGTTACATGTTGCCGCCGAGCAGCGCCGCGTTGCCGCCCGAGGCCGTGGTGTCGATGCAGACGTGACGCTCGGCGCGGGCGTGGCCCTTGTCCGGCGCGCCGGTGATCAGCGACAGGATCGGGCCCTCGCGTCCCGCCAGCGCGCGGCGGTAGGCCGCGGCCTGTTCCGCGTCGCCCCACCAGAGCGCGGCAGAGATGCCCGCCAGCGTCGCCAGCGTGTCCGGCGCGACCTTGCCATGCGCGGTGACAGCCACGCCGCCGAGCGTACGGATCGCCTCTGCCTGCGCCTCGGCGGCGTCCTGGCCCGGGCCCATGCAGAGCACCGGCTCGCGCGCCAGCGTCATGTACTGGTTGGCCTCGCCGGTCGGGCCGGGCAGGTCGCGGCGCTCGGGTTGCGGTGCGCGCCCGGCGTTCGCCAGTGCCTGCTCGATCCGCGCCGGAACCTCTTCGGTGCTCCAGGCCGTGCCGTCCTGCGGGGCGGGATGGGCGCGGAAGCGGTCGACGTAGAGCGGACCGCCTGCCTTGGGGCCAGTGCCCGAGAGCCCCTCGCCGCCAAAGGGCTGGCTGCCGACGATGGCGCCGATCTGGTTGCGGTTGACGTAGATGTTGCCGGCGTGGACGCGCTCGGTGACGTGCTGCACGCGGTCGTCGATACGGGTCTGCAGGCCGAAGGTGAGACCGTAGCCGCGGGCGTTGATCGCATCGATCACCGCGTCGAGCTCGGACGACTTGAAGGTGGCAAGGTGCAGCACGGGGCCGAAGATCTCGCGCTCCAGATCGTCGATGCCGCCGACCTTGATCAGCGTCGGGGCGACGAAATGGCCCTCCGCGGGGATGGCGATCTCATGCATCAGGCGGCCCTCGGCGCGGGCCGTCGCGACATGTCGGGCGATGCCTTTCTTGGCCTCGGCGTCGATCACCGGGCCGAGGTCGGTCGAGAGGTGCCAGGGGGTGCCCGGCTTCAGCACGTCCATGGCGCCTTTCAGCATTTCGGTGAAATGCGGGGCAATGTCCTCCTGCACGTAGAGGCAGCGCAGGGCCGAGCAGCGCTGGCCTGCAGACTGGAAGGCCGACTCGACGATGGCGCGCACGGCCTGCTCGGGCAGGGCGGTGCTGTCGACGATCATCGCGTTGAGACCGCCGGTCTCGGCGATGAAGGGCGTGCCGGGCGCCAGGTGCTTGGCGATCGAGCGGTGGATGATCTGCGCGGTCTCGGTGGAGCCGGTGAAGGCGACGCCTTTCACCGCTGGGTTCGAGGTCAGCGCGGCACCCACGTCGCCGGCGCCGGGCAGCAGTTGCAGGGCAGAGGCGGGCACGCCGGCCTCGTGCAGCAGTTCGACGGCGCGGAAGGCGATCAGCGAGGTCTGCTCGGCGGGTTTGGCGAGCACGGCGTTGCCGGCCGCCAGCGCGGCGGAGAGCTGGCCGGTGAAGATCGCCAGCGGGAAGTTCCACGGGCTGATGCAGGCGAAGACGCCCTGCGGCGCGGCACCTTTGGTGCGGGCCGCGTAGTAGCGCAGGAAGTCCACCGCCTCGCGCAGCTCGGCCACGGCGTCGAGCTGGGTCTTGCCGGCCTCGCGGGCGAGCAGGGCGAAGAACTCGCCGAAGTTCGCCTCGTAGAGGTCGGCGGCCTTGTTCAGAATCGCGGCCCGCTCCTGCGGGGCGGCGGCCCAGGGCTGGGCAGCGCCCGCGGCGGCGGCCACGGTCTCGGCGCTGGCCCAGGTGATCTCGCCGGCCTTGGCGAGCGTCGCGGGATCCAGCACGTCTTCGGTCGAGCCCGCGGGGGCCTCCACGGCGAGCAGCGGGCCGGCTTTCCAGATGGTGCTCTCAAAGGGGGCTCGGGCGCTCTCGACGCGCTCGATGGTCGGGCGGTCGGTCAGGTCGAAGCCCTCGGAGTTGGCGCGCTCGGGCTGGAACAGCTCGGGGCCGCGGGCGAGACTACGCGAGTCCTCGGCCGAGAACGGATCGGCGGCGACGGTCTCGGGCGGCACGCTCTCGTCGACGATCTGGTTGACGAAGGAGCTGTTGGCGCCGTTCTCCAGCAGGCGACGGACGAGGTAGGCCAGCAGGTCGCGGTGCGCGCCAACGGGCGCGTAGATGCGGCAGCGAGTCTTTTCCTGGTCGTGCACGATCTCGTGCAGACGCTCGCCCATGCCGTGCAGGCGCTGGAACTCGAAGCTGTCGCGGTCATCGCCCGCCATCTCGAGGATCGCCGCCACCGTGTGGGCGTTGTGCCCGGCGAACTGCGGATAGATGCGGTCGGTCATGCCCAGCAGCTTGCGGGCGTTGGCGATGTAGGAAATGTCGGTGTTGTGCTTGGCGGTGAACACCGGGAAGTCGGTCAGGCCCATGACCTGCGCGCGCTTGATCTCCATGTCCCAATAGGCGCCCTTCACCAGGCGCACCATGATCTTGCGGTCGAGCCGCTGGGCGGTGGCGTAGAGCCAGTCGAGGGTCTGGCTGGCGCGCTTGCCGTAGGCCTGTACCACCACGCCGAAGCCGTCCCATCCCGCGAGCGAGGGCGCGGCCAGCGCCGCCTCGATCACGTCGAGCGAGATCGCGAGGCGGTCGGCCTCCTCGGCGTCGATGTTGAGACCGATCTTCGCCTTGGCAGCCATCTCGCAGAGCTCGACGAGGCGCGGCACGAGCACGCGCATGACGTCGTCATACTGGCCCTCTTCGTAGCGGGCGTAGAGCGCCGAGAGCTTCACCGAGATGCCGGGGTTGTCGCGCAGGTCGTCCTTCTTGGCGGCCGTGCCGATCGCCTTGATCGCATCGGCATAGGCCTTGAAGTAGCGCAGGGCATCGGGCTCGGTGCGGGCGGCTTCGCCGAGCATGTCGTAGCTGTAGGTGTAGTCCTTGGCTTCCTGCTGTGCGCCACGCTTCATGGCGCTCTGGATGGTCTCGCCCAGAACGAACTGCGCGCCCATTTCCTTCATCGCGCGGCCCACGGCCTTGCGGATCACCGGTTCACCGAGACGGCGCACGGCCGAGCGCAGGTGGCCGACCGGACCGGGGCGCTGGTTTGGGTCGAGCACCTTGCCGGTCAGCAGCAGCGCCCAGGTCGAGGCGTTGACCAGCGGCGAGGTCGAGCGACCCATGTGCTTGCCCCAGTCGGAAGGGGCGATCTTGTCCTCGATCAGCGCGTCGATGGTCTCGGCGTCGGGCACGCGCAGCAGCGCCTCGGCAAGGCACATCAGCGCGATGCCCTCGTCGGTCGACAGGCCGTATTCGGCGAGGAAGACCTCCATCAGCCCGGGCTTGGCGCTGGAGCGGATGGCGCGGACCAGATCGGCGCCCTTGGCGTTGATGCGCGCCCGGTCGCCTTCGGTCAGGGCGGCGAGATCGCGCAGGCGGGCGATGGTTTTCGCCTCATCGGCGTAGGTTGCGGCATCCATCTCGGCGCGCAGGTCGGAAAGGGTGTCGTAAGGCATGGTGGTCTCCGGACGTTTGCCCTATGCTATCTCAGGTTCCAAAGTCCATTTTCCCGAAGATGGTATTTTTGAAAGGCGGGTTCTCTTAAAATGATGGAAGTCACGATGCAAAACGTCACGGACGAGTTTGACCGCTTCGACCGTGCGATTCTCACCACCCTGGCCGAGGAGGGGCGGCTGTCGATCACCGAACTGGCAAAGCGCATCGGCCTGTCGAAAAGCCCGACGCAGGCGCGTCTGCGGCGGCTCGAGGACCTGGGGGTGATCCGTGGCTACCGCGCGATTCTCGACCCCATCCAACTTGGCCTCGATCACGTGGCCTTTGTCGAGGTCCGCATGTCCGACACGCGCGAAACTTCGCTCGAAGCCTTCAACAAGGCCGTCACCGCCATCCCGGAAATTGAGCAAGTGCATTTGATTGCCGGGAATTTCGACTATCTTCTGAAGGTGAGGACCTCGGACATGCGCAGCTACCGGCGGGTTCTGGCCGAAAAGCTTTCGACGCTTCCGCATGTCTCGACCACGTCGACCTATGTCGCCATGCAGGCGGTGAAAGAGGACGGTCTGGCGGAGATCGCTGACTGACGACAGCCGCGCCGCCTCGGTCCCGGGCGCACCGGGAGAAAAGGAGTGTTGGCATGGTGACCCGTTGGATTTTTTTGATATTTCTCGTGGCCTCGGGTCCGCTGGCCGCGGAAAACGTCGCGGAAAACGCAGAGGGCAGGCTCCCGGTGCACATCGGGCTGGGCTGCGCCGATGCGACGCTGGCACTGACGTTGCAGGGCGAGAGCGGCAGGCTCTTCTTCAGCGGTGCCGAGATGCCCATGGCGCGGGCGCGCAGCGCGTCCGGCGTGAAGTTCGACTCGATCGACGATCCGGAAACCCACGTCTGGACCAAGGGCGACGAGGCCATGGTGCGGATCGCGGGGCAGGACCTGGAAGGTTGCCGGGTCGCGCGGGTGTCGCGTGTCACGGAAGGGCCGTGGCACCTGATCCGTCTTGACGGAGCGCAGATCGAGGAGACGCCCGCCGAGCTCACCTTTGAGGCGGATGGAAGCTTCTCGGGGCGGGCCGGCTGCGAAACGCTGACGGGCAGCTGGGCCGCGCCGGAGGCGGGAGCCCTGACCCTCGCGGTCGATACGTCTCGTGCTGACAGCTGCCCGGCAGAAGACGCGGCGCGCGGAGAGGCCTTGCTTGCGGCAATGCAGGATCTGACCAGTATCGGGTTTTCCGCCGAGGGCGAGCTGGAATTGCGTGCGGGTGACGTGACGCGGCTCACGGCAACGCACTGACAGCAAACACTGGCCAAGCGCGCCCGGATGCGGCACAGAGAGCACGGGCCCGCGTGGTGGAATGGTAGACACAGGGGACTTAAAATCCCTAGCCTTCATGGCGTGCCGGTTCGAGTCCGGCCGCGGGTACCAAAGACAGGTCGCATCTGCGCTCGCGCCTCGCACTCGCGGTAGCGGCCATCTTCCAGATATTCGAAGCTCTGCAGGCACCGCATGCCACTTGCCAAGAGCCCGAGCCCGCGGAGGGCGGCGATCGGATGCGGTGGGTGTCTTGCTGCGGGGGTTTGTCTCAGGGTGACGCTTCTGCTGCCTGCACACCTTGACCGTCCGCAGCGCTGTCGGAAGAGTTTCTCGGCCAGGCTATAGCCCCTCCGAGAAGCGCAGCGACCCCGGGAGTGGGCACGGCGGGGCGCCCCGCGCAAAGAGAGGCTCTCTGGCAGCAGGAAAAAAGGTTAACCGATCCTGCGCGAATCTGCCTATCGTTGGTGAATTGTTTGAAGATTATGGAGTTGGCGGTGGCAGCAGAGGCTATCCACCCGTTGGCCCCGGACCACATTCCCGGATACGTGGCCGGTGCCGATGGCAGTGATGTTTTGTTCACGGCGATGACGATTTTCGGTATCGCGCTCATCATCGGTCTGGGCGTCATCTACCTGACGCTGCATTCCATCCCCGAGCGGATGGCGCATAAGTCCAGCCATCCGCAACTGCAGATCGTCGGCATCCTCGCGCTGCTTGCCCTGTTCACCCACAACAACCTGTTCTGGGTCGCGGCGGTGCTGGTCGCGGGCTTCCAGTTTCCGGACATGCTCTCGCCGCTGCAATCCATCGCGCGCTCGCTGGCGCGCCTCGCGGGGCGACCGATCGAAGAGGAGATCCCCGAGGCTGAGGCGGCCGAGCCAGCCTTCCAGCACCAGCACCGTGACGGGGAGGGCTGACCATGCTCGAAGCCATTCTCTGCTCGCTGGTCACGCTGGTGCCGGATTACCTCTATCGCCGCTATGCGCAGGGCAAGCGGTTCGGACAGGAACTGACGCTCTTCTCGGTCTGGTACGAATTGCGCTGGGGGCTGACGCTCTGGATCTTCCTGACCGTCTCGCTGATCACCGTGCTGTTCTACTACCATCCGGCCAGCCTGTCGGTGTCCTCCTATTTCCGCACGGTGACGATCCTGCCGCAGGTGAGCGGGCGGGTTGCCGAGATCTACGTGGACAACAACCAGAGAGTCGCCGCGGGAGACCCGCTGGTGCGGCTCGACGGGCTGTCGCAGCAGGCGCAGGTGGATGCGGCGCAGGCGCTGCTGGCGGAGACCGAAGCCTCGGCCAAGCTGGCGCAGACCGACCTGGCGACGGCGGATGCCGGGATCGCGCAGGCGCGCGCCGGGCTGGTCCAGGCACAGGAAGAGCTACAGCGCAACGAGCGTTTGCGCGACGAAGGGTCGAGTGCGGTCCGGCTGGTCGACATCGAGCGTTTCGAGAACATCGTCGACCAGCGCGAGGCGCAGCTGCGCGCCGCTGAATTGCAAAAGGAAAGCGCGCAGCAGCAGATCGACGAGGTGCTGCCTGCCAAGCTCGAAAGCGCCCGAGCGCAGTTGGCACTGGCCAAGGCGGAAATGGACAAGACGCTGATCTCTGCCGGGGTCGACGGGCGTATCGAGCAACTGGCCCTGCAGGTTGGGGATTTCATCAGCCCGCTAGCCCGGCCAGCGGGCATCTTCGTGCCCACCGGCGCAGGGGCCGAGCGCTTTCAGGCCGGGTTCAACCAGATCGCCGCGCAGGTGATCCACCCGGGCATGGTCGGCGAGATGGGCTGCATGAGCAAGCCGCTCGACATCATCCCCATGGTTGTGACCGAGGTGCAGGACGTGATCCCCTCGGGGCAGTTGCGCCCCTCGGACCGGCTGGTCGACCCGCAGGACGACGTGCGCCCGGGCAGCGTGCTGGTCTACCTCGAGCCGCTCTACACCGACCAGCCGACCAACGTGCCGCCGGGCAGCAGCTGCACGGTCATGCTCTACACCGACAACCACCACCGACTGGAACACGATGAAATGGGCACCGGCAAGCGCATCTTCCTGCATGTCGTCGACACCATCGGCGTGGTGCATGCGGCGGGGCTGCGGCTGCGCATGCTGTTCCTGCCGGTGCAGACGCTGGTCTTTTCCGGCGGCCACTGACGCAGGGCAGGGCGGCTGTTCAGGCCGCCTGTGGCAGGCTCTCGAGATGCGCGAGCACCTCGCCGAGCGGCAGCACGTCCGCGTAGCGCCGCCCCATGTCGCCGAGGTTTGCGGCATGGGTCTGAGGGTCGTGGTCGCCGACGCACTCTTCGGGGATGATCACCCGGAAGCCATGCGAGAAGGCGTCGATCACCGACGCCCGGATACAGCCGGAGGTGGCGCAGCCGGTGACGATTACCGTGTCCACGGCCTCCTGGGTGAAGAAACTCGACACGCCGGTCTGGAAGAAGATCGAGGGCGCGCGCTTGATCACCTGCGTGTCGTAGGCGTGGTCGATGATGCGCGGGTCGAACTCGCAGCCCGGGGTGCCCAGGATCCAGTTCTCCACGTCGGCGATCTTCCAGCGCAGCGCGTCGCGGGCCGAGCTGTAGCCAGTGACGCAGCTGGCGACCGGCAGGCCCGCCGCGCGGGCCGGGGCGAGCAGCCGGGCGGTGGCCTCGACCGAAGCGTCAATGCGCGCGCCGCCGCCCATGGGGAAGGCCGGGTCGGTCAGGCTGCGCTGGAAGTCCACGACGACGACTCCGCAGCGCCGGCCAAAGCCGATCTGCCCGCTGCCGAAGCCGAGCGAAGAGTAACGGGTGAGCATGTCCATGGGAGGGCCTCCGGTAAAAGTCCGGACATTCTCGCGCAGCCGCGGGGTGTGCTGTCAACCGGGAGCATGTGGCACTGCGCTTCGCGTCGCTACGGGGACGGGGCACTGCCCAATGCGCAAGCGCCCCGGCGCGGATGCGCGCAAGTCATGCGCTGAGCGCGCAGCTTGTCGAGAAAGGCATGCAAATTATGCATATCCGTATTGCGGGGCGGATCTGTATCTGGTGAGTGGCGCAGAGTCTTGCGTAGATGGAGGGAAAGGCCGTCGCGGTGCCGCGGTGCGGGCAGGGGAGCCCGCGAGCGCAGCGTTGCCGTGCCACAGGAGGATCCCAGCATGAACAGCCACGCCCGCATCGCCTTTCCGGACCTGCAGTCGAAGACCATGAGCGCCGAAGATGCCGCCGCGTTGATCCACGACGGCATGACCATCGGCATGAGCGGCTTCACGGGCTCCGGCTATCCGAAATCGGTGCCGGTCGCGCTGGCGGCGCAGATCGAGGCGGCACATGCGGCAGGCGATCCCTTCCGGGTGAAGGTGTTCACCGGCGCCTCGACCGGCCCCGAGCTCGACGGTGCGCTGGCCAAGGCGAACGGCATCGAGTTCCGGCTGCCCTACAACTCGGACCCCATCGCCCGAGAGCAGATCAACTCGGGCGAAATGAATTACGTCGACATGCATCTCAGCCAGGTCGCCCCCGTCGTCTGGGAGGGGTTCCTCGGTAAGCTCGACATGGCGGTGGTCGAGGTCTCGGGGATCACGCCGGACGGCGATCTGATCCCCTCGACCTCGATTGGCAACAACAAGACCTGGCTGGATCAGGCCGAGAAGGTGATCCTCGAGGTCAACCACTGGCAGAGCCACGCGCTCGACGGCATGCACGACATCTACTACGGCACGGCGCTGCCGCCGAACCGCGTGCCGATCCCGCTCGTCCGTCCCGACGACCGCATCGGCCAGCGCCATTTCCGCATCGACCCCGAGAAGGTGGTGGCGGTGGTCGAGACCGAGGCGCCGGACCGCAACCTGCCCTTTGCCGAGCCCGATGCGGTGGCGCAGGCCATCGCCGGGCACCTACTGGAGTTTCTCGGGCATGAGGTGGCAAGAGGGCGCCTGCCGGCCAACCTGCTGCCGCTGCAGTCGGGGGTCGGCAATGTCACCAACGCGGTGCTCTCGGGGCTGATGGACTCGCCTTACCACGACATGACAGCCTTCACCGAGGTGGTGCAGGACGGAATGCTGGACCTGCTCGACGCCGGCAAGCTGCGCATGGCGTCGGCCACCGCCTTCTCGCTCAGCCCCGAGGCGGCGGAGCGCTTCAACCGCGATGCGTTGCGTTACCGGGACAAGCTGATCCTGCGGCCGCAGGAGATTTCCAACCATCCCGAACTGGTGCGCCGCCTGGGCTGCATCGCGATGAACGGGCTGATTGAGGCCGACATCTACGGCAACGTGAATTCGACCCACGTGATGGGCTCGCGCATCCAGAATGGCATTGGTGGCTCGGGCGATTTCGCCCGCAACGCCTACCTGTCGATCTTCATGACCCCTTCGACCGCCAAGGGCGGCAAGATCTCGGCCATCGTGCCGCAGGTGGCGCATGTGGACCACATCTCGCAGGACGTGCAGGTGATCGTGACCGAGCACGGGCTCGCCGACCTGCGCGGGCTGGCGCCGCGCCAGCGCGCCGGGGTGATCATCGACCGCTGCGCCCATCCCGACTACAAGCCGATGCTGCGCGACTACTATGCGCGGGCGCTGCAGGGATCGTTCGGCAAGCACGCCCCGACGCTGCTGAACGAAGCGTTGAGCTGGCACCAGCGCTACGTCGAGACCGGCTCGATGAGGTAGGGTGGATGTCCTCTGGGGCAGGCGCCAGCCCGGCGGCTTCGCCTTGTTCCGTGCTTCATGTGTGCGACCTGAACGAAAAAGCCCGGCCAATGGCCGGGCTTTCGCATCTCAAGAGGGGGCCGAGGCCTTAGATATTCTCGGCCTGCGGCATGCCGAGGATGTGGAAGCCGCCGTCCACGTGCAGGATCTCGCCCGTCGTGCAGGCGCCTGCGTCGGAGACCAGGTAGACGGCGGTGCCGCCCACGGCCTCGAGCGTCGCATTGCTGCGCATCGGGGTGTTCTGCTCGGTGAACTTGTAGGTCTTGCGCGCGCCGCCGATGGCCGCGCCGGCAAGGGTCTTCATCGGGCCGGGGGAGATCGCGTTGACGCGGATTCCGTCCGGGCCGAGGTCGTTCGCCAGGTAGCGGGTCGCCGACTCCAGTGCCGCCTTGGCCACGCCCATGACGTTGTAGTTCGGCACGACCTTGATCGAGCCGTCGTAGGTGAGCGTCAGCAGCGTGCCGCCATTCTCGACCATCAGCGGGTGCGCGCGGCGCGCCACCTCGATGAACGAATAGCAGGAGATGTCCATCGAGTTCTTGAAGTTCGAGCGGCTGGTGTTGAGGAACCGGCCGGTCAGCTCGGACTTGTCCGAGAAGGCAATCGCATGGACCACGAAATCGATGGTCGGCCAGCGCGCGCCGAGCTGCTCGAAGGCGGCGTCGAGCGAGGCGTCGTCGGTGACGTCCACGTCGACCATGAAGTCCGACCCGATGCTCTGTGCCAGCGGCTCGAGCCGCTTGCCGAAAGCCTCGCCCTGATAGGTGAAGGCAAGCTCCGCCCCCGCCTCGTGCAGCGCCTTGGCGATGCCCCACGCGATGGAGCGGTCGTTCGCCACCCCCATGATCAGCCCGCGCTTGCCCTTGAGAAGCTCGCCCATGTCCGTCTCTCGCTTGTTATTCTTGATATTTGCTCAGCAGCATCGACCCGTTGGTGCCGCCGAAGCCGAAGGAGTTGGTCATCACCGTGTCGAGACCCGCGTTCTCGACGAGGCTGGTGGCAATCTCTTCGGGTTTCAGGGCAGGGTCCAGCGTCTCGACGTTGATCGAGGGGGCGATGAAGTCGTTCTGCAACATCAGCAGACAGTAGATCGCTTCCTGCGCGCCGGTCGCGCCCTGACTGTGGCCGGTCATCGACTTGGTCGAGGAGACCAGCGGCGTGCTGCCGTCGCCGAAGACGCGGCGCACAGCCTCGATCTCGCCGACGTCGCCGACCGGGGTCGAGGTGCCGTGGGCGTTGATGTAGCCGACCTTGCGGTGCTCAGGCAGGGTCTGCAGCGCGAGGCGCATGGCGCGCTCGCCGCCCTCGCCCGAGGGGGCAACCATGTCATGCCCGTCGGAGGTGGCGGCATAGCCGGTCACTTCCGCGTAGATCTTCGCGCCGCGCGCCTTGGCGTGCTCCAGCTCTTCCAGCACGACAATGCCGCCGCCCGCCGAGATGACGAAACCGTCGCGGCCCGCGTCGAAGGCGCGCGAGGCCTTCTCGGGGGTGTCGTTGTACTTCGAGCTCATCGCGCCCATGGCGTCGAAGAGGCACGAGAGGGTCCAGTCGAGTTCCTCGCCGCCGCCGGCGAACATCACGTCCTGCTTGCCCATCATGATCTGCTCGGCGGCATTGCCGATGCAGTGCAGCGAGGTCGAGCAGGCCGAGGTGATCGAGTAGTTGATGCCCTTGATCTTGAACGCGGTCGAGAGGTTCGCCGAGATCGTCGAGCACATGGCCTTGGGCACCGCGAAGGGGCCGACGCGCTTGGTCGCGCCGGTGCTCAGCACCGTCTGATGCGCGGTCAGCAGCGCCGAGGTCGACGGGCCGCCCGAACCCGCGACGAGGCCGGTGCGCGGGTTGACCACGTCCGACTCCCCGAGGCCCGCGTCGGCGATCGCCTGCTGCATCGCGATATGGGCGTAGGCCGCACCCGGACCCATGAAGCGCAGCGTGCGCTTGTCCACGTGCTCGGACACGTCCAGATCGACGGCGCCCGCGATCTGGCTGCGGAACCCGTGTTCCTTCATCTGCTCGTTGGCGGTGATGCCGGAGCGGCCCGCCTTCAGCGAGGCGAGTACTTCTTCGGCGTTGGTGCCAATGGACGAAACGATGCCCAGTCCCGTGACGACGACTCGACGCATGGGAGACCTCCCTCTCAGCTCTCGGAAAGAGCGACTTTCATATCTTTGACCTGGTAGATGACCTCGCCATCCGCCTCGACGATGCCGTCGGCAACGCCCATGGTCAGCCGGCGGGTCTGCACGGCCTTGGTGAAATCGACCTTGTAGGTCAGCATTTTGCGGTCCGGGCGCACCATGCCGGTCAGCTTAACCTCGCCAACGCCGAGCGCGTAGCCGCGGCCCAGCCAGCCGCGCCAGCCGAGGTTGAAGCCGGTCAACTGCCACAGACCGTCGAGGCCGAGGCAGCCGGGCATGATCGGGTTGCCGGGGAAATGGCAGTCGAAGAACCAAAGGTCGGGCGTGATGTCGAATTCCGCCACCACGTGTCCCTTGCCGTGCAGGCCGCCGTCACCCGAGATATCGGTGATGCGATCCATCATCAGCATGGGCGGCGCCGGAAGCTGCGCATTGCCCGGTCCGAAGAGCTCGCCGCGCGCGCATTTCAGAAGATCTTCCTTGCCGAAGCTGGTGGGATAGTCGGCCATGCAGGCACGCCCCTTTTTCCTTTGTTTCAGGTTGCGCCCCCTCTATCATCGCGAAACCGCGCCATGCAAGCCTGAGCATCGTCGCGTCACGGCAGCGGTCGCGCCGTGCCATCTTCGGTTTTCCGTTTGAAATGACAGGCTGTGCACCATTATATACAGTCCATGAAGCTAGGTAACCGGACTGAGCGATGACATCCGACGCCGTACAGAGAGGCAGCGACTGGTTGAACCAGGCAGGGCTGAGGCCGACACGGCAGCGCGTTGCGCTGGCGGCCTTGCTCGTGGGCGATGGCAAGCACCGCCATTTCACCGCCGAGAGCCTCTTCGCCGCGGCCCAGGCCGAGGGCGAGAGCGTTTCGCTGGCCACGGTCTACAACACGCTGCGCGCCTTCTGCGATGTCGGGCTGATCCAGGAAGTCACCGTCGACGGCAGCCGCAGCTATTTCGACACCAACACGCACGATCACCCGCATTTCTTCTGGGAGGACGACGGTCATCTGACCGACGCACCCTCCGAGGACCTGGTGATCTCCAAGCTGCCGAACGCACCGGACGGGGCCGAGATCGCCTCGGTCGACGTGGTGATCCGCCTGCGCAGGAAGTGAGCGTCGCGCGCCTCCGGGTGCGGGGGCTGTCCCTCTTTGACCGCTCTCGGGCGACGATGGCGCATCCGCGGTGACCCTGCGGCCCGGTCGCCGATACGTATTTGAAAAGAGAAGAAGCGGCATCGGGGGCAGCTCGACGGAACCCGGCGCGCGCAGAGGGCGTTTTTCGGACAACCGGAAAAGGAGGCCCCCATGAGCCGCAAGCTGACTCTTCAATCCATCGAGCCCGTGACCCACGACGTGAACCACCTCGTCTTCGACCGCCCCGACGGGCTGGACTTCGTGCCGGGCCAGGCCATCGACATGGCGCTGGACAAGGAAGGGTGGCGCGAGGAGCGCCGTCCGTTCACCTTCACTTCGCTGCCGGGACAGGACCGGCTGGAATTCGTCATCAAGTCCTACCCCGAGAGCGCCGATGGACATGACGGCGTGACCGAGCGCATCGGCCGGATGCAGCCCGGCGACGCGGTTCTGGTCGAAGAGCCCTGGGGCGCGATCGAGGACAAGGGCGACGGCGTGTTCATCGCCGGCGGTGCCGGGGTCACCCCCTTTATCGCTATCCTGCGCAAGAAGCTGGAGGAGCGCGGCACGCTCGACGGCAATACGCTGGTCTTCTCCAACAAGACCGAGGCGGACATCATCCTGCGCGAGACCTTCGAGGAAATGCCGGGCCTGAAGAGCGTGTTCCTTGTCACTGACGAGGAAGCCAGCCCGTTGCACCGCGAGCAGATCGACGACAAGCTTCTGGCGCAGGTGGTGACGCCCGCGCGCGACGTTTGCTACGTCTGCGGCCCGGACGCGATGCTCGACGACATGGCCAAGGCCCTGCGTGACATCGGCGTGGCCGAAGATCGGATCGTCACCGAGGAATTCGACTGACTCCCTCGCGCCGGGGCGATCAGAACCATTGCCCCGGCTCCATCAGTCCCAGGTCGAGCAGCTGCCGCGAGTGCCACTCGAAACGCGTAGAGTTGTGCCAGCGGAAGCTTGAAATCCCGTCGCTCGAGCCGGGGTTGCGCTTCAGCGCCTTGGCGGTGCGGAAGGACGCGATGGCCGCCGTGAGGTTGTGGTGCCACGGACAGGCGTAGGTATTGTATTCCTCATCGCTGAAGGTGTGATCGCCGCGCAGCGCCAGCCCTTTCTCGGCACGGAAGAGCGCGATGCGGTCGATCTTGCGCCGGGCCACGGGGATGTGTTCCTCGAAGCGCCAGCGCAGCCCTCCGAAGAAATCCAGCTGCCGCTCCTTGGGGTTGTTGCCGCGCGCCGGGTCCGGACGCGCCAGCGCATAGTAGCCCGAGCGGTCGAGCCAGGCGTCGTCGAGCGAGACGGCGTTTGGCGCCATACCCAGATCACCGGCGTAGAGGTCGATCACGTAGGTCAGCATGGCGTCGCGCCGTTCCTCGGCGTGAAAGGCCAGCATCTCGCCGATGCTTCGGGTCTCGCAGAACGGGTAGAACAGGAACTCGGCGTTGTAGCAGTAATACATCCAGCGCCCCGGCAGTGCGGCACTCACCCGGGTGACAGCACGCGGCACCGCGCCCTCTGCATGGGGGTCGAAGTCGATGCGCCGGGTCCGTTCGGCGACGTCGGCGGCCAGCGTCAGGTGACGCGGCATGAAAAGCAGGACCGGCGCGAAGCCGAGTTGCATATGGTGGCGCGCGGTGGTGTCCACCTCGGCCTGATCCTCGCAGAAGATCATCGCCACGGGCGTGCCGACCGGCGCTTTCGCCAGCCCTGCTGCCTCCCGTTTCAGGAACTCGTCCAACCCGCTATACTGCATCCGCTTCTCGCCCGGCGTTTTGCGCAGAGACTCGGGGAAAAGCGCACGCATTGCAAGCTGGGGCGGTTTTGCGCTATGCGCACGCCCTGAACCGCCGAACCGGAGTCCTCTCATGTCCCAGTCGAAGACCGCGCCGAAGAAGCTTTTCATCAAGACCTACGGGTGCCAGATGAATGTCTACGACAGCGAGCGCATGGTCGAGGCCCTTGGTGGTCAGGGCTACGTGGAGACGCAGAGCCCCGACGACGCGGACATGATCCTGCTCAACACCTGCCACATCCGTGAGAAGGCCGCCGAAAAGGTCTATTCCGAGCTGGGCCGCTACAAGCACCTGAAGGCCGAAAGGCCCGACCTGAAGATCGGCGTCGCGGGCTGCGTGGCACAGGCCGAGGGCGAAGAGATCATCCGTCGCCAGCCGATGGTGGATCTCGTCGTCGGGCCGCAGAGCTACCACCGGCTGCCCGAGATGGAGGCGAAGGCCGGGGCAGGGGTCAAGGCGCTCGACACCGACTTCCCCGAGGAAGACAAGTTCGAGAAGCTGACATCGCGCCCTAAGGCCAAGCGCGGCCCGACCGCCTTCCTCACGGTGCAGGAAGGCTGCGACAAGTTCTGCGCCTTCTGCGTGGTACCCTATACCCGCGGTGCCGAAGTCTCGCGTCCCGCCGGGCGCGTGCTGTCCGAGGCGCGTGACCTGGTGGAGCGCGGTGTGCGCGAGATCACCCTGCTGGGCCAGAACGTCAACGCCTACCACGGCCACGAGAAGGGGCTCGCCGGAATCATCCGGGACCTCGCAAAGATCGACGGGCTGGAGCGCATCCGTTTCACCACCTCGCATCCCAACGACATGGACGACGCGCTGATCGCCGCCCATGCCGAGGTCGAAAAGCTGATGCCCTATCTGCACCTGCCGGTGCAGGCCGGCTCGGACAAGATCCTCAAGCGGATGAACCGCCAGCACACCGCCGAGAGCTACCTGAAGGTTGTCGAGCGGCTGCGGGCGGCGCGCCCCGACCTGCACCTGTCGGGCGATTTCATCGTCGGTTTCCCGGAGGAGACCGAGGAGGATTTCCAGGCGACGCTCGATCTCGTCGAGGCGGTGCAATACGGCTCGGCCTTCTCGTTCAAGTATTCCGAGCGACCGGGCACCCCGGCGGCGGAGCGTCCGCAGGTTTCCGAGGCCGAGAAGGACGACCGCCTGCAACGCCTGCAGGCACTCCTGGGTCGCCAGCAGCGCGCGCTGCAGGACGCGATGGTCGGTCGCGAGGTCGGCGTGCTCTTTGAGAAGCCCGGGCGCAAGCCGGGGCAGATGGGCGGAAAATCCGACTACCTGCACGCGGTACACGTGGCGGGCGAAGGGCTCTCGGTTGGCGATCTGCGCCGGGTGCGCATCGTCGAGTCCGGTGCCAATTCGCTGAAAGGCGAGCTGCTCTGACGCGACCCCGCCGCCGCAATTTTGTCACAGGCGGTTGGGAAACATCGGGCATTGGTGAGGGGGCGACGACAATCCCCTGTCCGCGGCGCAGATGGTGGCCTTTTAGACACAATATATGGTGGTTGCCCCTTCACAGGCGAGGAAATGGTGCTACTCTCCCGCTAAGTAAGGGGTTTGCCTTTGGACCGGGATCTCCGCGCCATGGGCTGATTGAGTATCAACATTGAAGGGGACAGAGGCTGTGGCGACACGCTTTTCCAAGGCTCTCCGCGGCGTTCTGGGGGCAGCGGCCGTATCCGCATTCGCCCTGACCGGCATCGCCGCCCCTGCGGCTGCCGCCGCGGACGGTGCGAACACACCGATCATTTCCACGCAGAACACCCGGACCATTCGTGGCGAGCGGTATATTCCGGGCATCTCGCTCTCGCCCGACGGCTGCGAGATCTGGGTGATGGACGATGGCGCCGAGGGTTACGCTGTCTCTCGCGTGACCCGTGATGGCCGTCCCGTCTGCCACGAGATCAATATCTGCGGCACGCTCAAGGCGGACCAGTATTTCGCCACGGACAGCTACAAGATCTACCCGCAGAGCCGCTACCGGCTCGACGAGTTCTTCCGCGATGCCAAGGCATTCGGCTACATCATCGTGGGCCACACCGATGCCCGTGCCAGCAACGCCTACAACGACCGGCTGAGCCTCAACCGCGCCAATTCCGTGGCGGCGGTGGCCCATGCCAATGGCGCCCGGGTCATCGATGTGCGCGGCTACGGCGAGAACTACCCGGTGGCGACCAACAGCACCGCCGAGGGCATGGCGCAGAACCGCCGTGTCGAAATCCTGTGCGTGCGCTGAGGGGGACCGGCCAGATGAAATTTGCGAAACTCGCGCTCGTGCTCGCCGCTGCCTCGGGACTTGCCGCCTGCGACATGCCGATCGCCGAAGACAAGAGCCAGGACGTCAACTTGATCGACCGCAACGACCTGTCGCAGATCCGCTGGGGCGTCTGGGTCGATCCGGACGGCTGCGACAACTGGATCGCCGACGACGGGGTCGAGGGCTATCTTGCCCGCCGTCTCGACAAGTACGGCAAGCCGGTCTGCTCCGGCGTCGCCCCGCCCACGGTGGCAACCGGCGGCTTCAAGCAGGGCGCCACCTCGGTGATCGGGGACCCGCTCTGAGCGGGGCGCTCACATACCAATGCCAACGGCCGCGCGGTGCACACCGCGCGGCCGTTTTGCTTCTTTGCACCCGCCAAGGGGACGAACCTGCTTGACCTCGGGCCCCGCCGCTTGGCACCATCAAGGTACACTCAAGCGCAGGAGACATGCGTGAACACAGGCATCCTGACCGAAGCCATCCTGGAATTTCCGGACAATCGCCTCCTCATCGATCTGTGCGGAGAATACGACCGCAACCTCACCGACATCGAAGCCCGAACCGGCGTGCAAATCCTGCGCCGCGGCAACCAGTTGGCGCTGCACGGCCCGGCCGAAGCGCAGGACGCCGCGCGCGAGGTGCTGAATGCCCTCTACCAGCGGCTGGAACAGGGTCGCTCGGTCGGCCGCGGTGACATCGACCGCGAGTTCCGACTCGCTCCCGAGGAGCAGGAGCCGGGCGACCAGCTCGAGATGTTCTCGGGCGGCAAGGTCGAGATCAAGACCCGTAAGAAACTCATCGAACCGCGCACCGACGCCCAGAAGGCCTATGTCCGCGCGCTCTTCGAGAACGAGCTCGCCTTCGGCATCGGCCCGGCGGGCACCGGCAAGACCTACCTCGCCGTGGCCGTCGGCGTGAACCTCTTCATCACCGGCCAGGTCGACAAGATCATCCTCAGCCGCCCGGCGGTGGAAGCGGGCGAGAAGCTCGGCTACCTGCCCGGCGACATGAAGGACAAGGTCGATCCCTACATGCAGCCGCTCTACGACGCGCTGAACGACTTCCTGCCCGGCAAGCAGCTGGCGAAGATGATGGAAGAGAAGACCATCGAGATCGCGCCGCTGGCCTTCATGCGCGGCCGGACCCTGTCGAACGCATTCGTGGTGCTCGACGAGGCGCAGAACGCGACGTCGATGCAGATGAAGATGTTCCTGACCCGCCTCGGCGAAGGCTCGCGCATGGTGATCACCGGCGACCGCAGCCAGGTCGACCTGCCGCGCGGCGTGCAATCGGGCCTGCAGGACGCTGAGCGCCTGCTCAGCCACATCGACAAGATCAGCTTCAACTACTTCACCTCTGCCGATGTGGTGCGTCACCCCCTTGTGGCGAAGATCATCGAAGCCTACGAGAAGGACGCGGAGCGCGGGGCCTGACGGCCTCCGCTCCTTCCTACAGGCTCAAACATCCCGGGGGTCCGGGGGCGCGATGCCCCCGGCTTGCACATATGGCTCAGCTGACCGACACCGTTTTCGAGGACGACCGCTGGGAGGAAGCCGGGTTCGAGGAACTGGTCGAGACCGCGGCCCGCGCCGCACTGGCCCATCTCGGGCTTGATCCGGACGGCTTCGAGATCGCCGTGCTCGCCTGCGACGACGCGCGCATCGCTGAACTGAATGCCGAATTCCGCGAGAAGCCCACCCCGACCAACGTGCTGTCCTGGCCTTCCGAGGAGCGTGGTGCCGAGACGGAGGGGGACGCGCCGGAGCTGCCCGAGGCCGAGGACGGCCCCTTCGCGACCGAGCTCGGGGACCTCGCCATCGCCTATGAAACCTGCGCGCGCGAGGCGAAGGAGGCGGGCAAGGCCTTTGAGGACCATGTGACGCATCTGGTCGTTCATGGAACTTTGCACCTTTTGGGCTATGATCACGTGCGTGACGGCGATGCGACGCTCATGGAAAATATTGAGACCGAAATACTTGGCAAAATGGGTATCGCGGACCCATATTCGTCTGACCTCTGAGAGACACAGGATCAAAAGGACCGATGGGAGACAACGACGACTCGTCTAATGCAGCGCAAGGCGCGCATGAAAACGAGCAGATGGACCGGCCTCCGGGCTTTTTCAAACGCATCTTCTCCGGCCGCGTGAGCGGTTCCGACGGCGAAGGTGACCCGGGGCAGAGTCTCGTGGCAGCCTATGAGCGGCCCGTACATGGCATGATGAACCTGCGCCGCATGCGCGTGGAAGACGTGGCGATTCCCAAGGCGGAGATCGTCGCCGTGCCCGATACCCTTACCATGGATGAGCTTGTGACGGTCTTCCGCGACAGCGGCATGACCCGCCTGCCGGTCTACGCCGGCACGCTCGACACGCCCGTGGGCATGGTGCACCTCAAGGACTTCGCGCTGCTGCATGGCTTCAACGGCCACGGCGAGGAGTTCGACATGAAGAAGATGCTGCGTCCGCTGCTCTTCGTGCCGCCCTCGATGCCGATCGGCGTCCTGCTGACCAAGATGCAGACCGAGCGTCGGCACATGGCGCTGGTGATCGACGAATACGGCGGCGTCGACGGGCTCGTCACCATCGAGGACCTGATCGAACAGGTCATCGGCGAGATCGAGGATGAGCATGACACCGAGGAAGGCCGCAACTTCTTCCGCGAAAAGTCGGGCAGCTGGCTGGCGCTGGCCAAGACACCGCTCGAGGAATTCGAGGCGGCGACCGGCATCGCGCTCACCGATCCCGACGAGATCGACGAGGAGGAGATCGACACGCTCGGCGGCCTCGTCTTCATGCTCGCCGGTCATGTGCCTGCGCGTGGCGAGGTAATCCCGCACCCCGACGGCATCGACTTCGAGGTGGTGGACGCCGATCCGCGCCGCATCAAGCGGTTGCGCGTGCGTCCCTCGACGCCGGCCTCCGACAGCACCATCACCGCGCCCGCGCTTCTGCCGCCGGTGCGCCCCGAGGGTGCAGTCAACGGCGGCGATGCCGGGGCCGGGCGTGGCTGAACCGGAGGCGCAGTCCGATGCCGGGAACATTGGGGGCCGCCGCATGGTGACGGCCCCCGTTTCCGCATCGGAGTCGCGCCTCTTGACCGGGCGTCTGCGCATTCTTCCCGCTCTGGCCTGCGGCGTGCTGATGGCACTCGGGCAGGCACCATGGAACCTGTGGTACGTGGCGTTGGCCGGGCTGGTCCTGTCTATGGCGCTCTTCTCCCTGCAGCGGGGGTCGCGTGCAGCGCTGGCGGTGGGATGGGGTGTCGGGACCGGCTATTTCGGCCTCGCGCTGAACTGGCTGACCGAACCCTTCCAGGTCGACGCGGCGGTGACCGCCTGGATGGCACCCTTCGCGCTGTTCTTCATGGCGGCGGGGCTGGCGCTGTTCTGGGGGCTCGCCTTTTGGGGCGCCGCGCAGGCGCCTCGATCCAAGCTTTTCGCGCTGGTCGCGACATGGGCGCTGGCCGAGCTGGCCCGCGGATACCTGTTCACCGGCTTTCCCTGGGGGCTCGTCGGCTACCTTTGGGAGCCCACCGATGCCATCCAATGGGTGAGCTGGACGGGCTCCTTCGGCCTCACCCTGGTGACGCTGGCTCTGGCGGCGCTGCTGTCGCGGGCGCTGCGCGGCGCATGGCGGCCGGCGATGGCGGGGCTGGCACTTCTGGTCGCTCTGCTCTGGGGCGGCGCGGAGATGCTGCCGCCGCTGCAGGACCTGGAGCAACGTCCGGTGGTCCGCCTCGTGCAGCCGAACGCCCCGCAGACACAGAAGTGGGACCGGGACTACATCCCAATTTTCTTCGAGCGGCAGGTCGAGTTCACCGCTGCCCCGGCGCAGGACGGGCTGCCGCGCCCCGAGCTGATCGTCTGGCCCGAGACCGCCGTGCCGCGGCTGCTGGAGAACGCCGAGGCCGAGCTGAGGGTGATCACCGATGCCGCCCTGCCGGCCCGCGTGGTGCTGGGTATCCAGCGCAGCGAGGGCTACGACTATTACAATTCGCTGGCGCTGGTGGCGCATGGTCCCAAGGTCGAGGCGGTCTACGACAAGCACCACCTCGTGCCCTTCGGCGAGTACATGCCCTTCAAGGAGCTGTTCCGCCACATCAACGTCAGCGGCATCGCCGCGCGGGCCGAGGGCGGCTACTCGGCCGGGCCGGGCGCGCAGCTGCTCGATCTCGGCGGAGCGTTCGGCAATGCCCTGCCGCTGATCTGCTACGAGGCGGTATTTCCGCAGGACCTGCGGGCTGCCGCGCGGCCTGAACTGCTGCTGCAGATCACCAACGACGCATGGTTCGGCAACTTCTCTGGCCCGTACCAGCACCTCGCGCAGGCCCGCATCCGGGCGATCGAACAGGGCTTGCCGATGCTGCGCGCTGCCAACACCGGGGTCTCGGCGATCATCGACGGGGCAGGGCGGGTGCTCAAGGCGCTGCCGCTGGGTGAGGCCGGCTTCCTGGATGCCCGGCTGCCGCCGCCGCTGCGCGTGACTCTCTACAGCCGGGTCGGCGATCTGCCTATCCTGGGGCTTCTCGCCCTGCTGATGCTGCTGGCCTTCGCGCCGCGCCGCCGCGATTTCGATTGACGGCGTGATCACAAGGGCGTAGCCAGAAATTTCACATCCCTGTCACAACGGCTTCCTGGCGTGACAGCTGGTATCTAATGGAGCACGTATGTCCCGACAAAACTATATCTTTACCTCGGAATCCGTTTCCGAGGGGCACCCCGACAAGGTGTGCGACCGCATTTCCGATGCCGTGCTCGACGCGCTGCTGGCTGAGGATCCCCTGGCCCGCGTCGCCTGCGAAACTTTCGCCACCACCAATCGAGTGGTGATCGGTGGCGAGATCGGCCTGACCGACCAGGACAAGCTGCATGAGTACATGGAGCGCATTCCCGATATCGCGCGCGCCTGCATCAGGGATATCGGCTACGAGCAGGACAAGTTCCACCACGCCACCTGCGAGGTCACCAATCTGCTGCACGAACAGTCGGCGCACATTGCCCAGGGCGTGACCGGCGCAGGCAACCGCGACGAGGGTGCGGGCGACCAGGGCATCATGTTCGGCTACGCGACCAACGAGACGCCCGAGCTGATGCCGGCACCGATCCTCTACTCGCACGCGGTGCTGAAGAAGCTCGCCGAGGTGCGCAAATCCGGCGCCGAGCCGATGCTGGGACCGGACGCCAAGTCGCAGATCTCGGTGCGTTACGAGGGCGGGAAGCCGGTCGGGGTGACCTCGATCGTGCTGTCGACTCAGCACACTGACGAGGGTCAGACCTCCGACGACATCCGCGCCATCGTCGAACCCTACATCCGCGGCACGCTGCCCGAGGGCTGGATCACCGCGGACACCGAATGGTGGGTGAACCCCACCGGCAAGTTCGTCATCGGCGGGCCGGACGGTGACGCGGGCCTCACCGGGCGCAAGATCATCGTCGACACCTACGGCGGGGCCGCGCCGCACGGCGGCGGCGCCTTCTCCGGCAAGGATCCCAGCAAGGTCGACCGCTCGGCTGCCTACGCCGCGCGTTACCTCGCCAAGAACGTGGTTGCCGCGGGCCTGGCGGAGCGTTGCACGGTGCAGCTCTCCTACGCCATCGGCGTGGCCAAGCCGCTGTCGATCTACGTCGACACCCACGGCACCGGTGATCTGGCCGCCGAGGCGATCGAACGGGCCATTCCCAAGGCGATGGACCTGACGCCGCGCGGCATCCGCACCCATCTCGAGCTGAACAAGCCGATCTACCAGCGCACCGCGGCCTATGGCCACTTCGGTCGCGCGCCGGACGCGGACGGCGGCTTCTCCTGGGAGCGCACCGATCTTGCCGAGGCGTTGAAGCGGGAACTCTGAGCCCGCGCAAATCCCTTTAGAGGGATTTGCAAATTCGACCGGGTCGAATTTGAAGGTAAGCAGGCGGGCCGGTGGGAAACCTCTGGCCCGCTTCGCTTTTGGCGCTTGAGCTATGGTCAATGCCTGCGGCCCATGCCATGGCACTGGCATGGATTTGTGGATTGTCGTCACCCTTTGCGCCGCCTTCTTCCAGACCTTGCGCTTCATGCTGCACAAGGTGCTGAGCACGGGCGGGCTAACGGCAACCTCCTCGACCTTTGCGCGCTTTGCCTATGCCGCTCCCGCCGCGGTGCTGGTGGTGGCCGGCTACCTCATTGCCACAGGGCAGGGCTGGCCGCAGCTGAGTCTCGCCTTCTGGGCCTATGCGCTCTTCGGCGCGCTGGGCCAGATCCTCGCCACGGTCTTCGTCGTGGCGCTGTTCCGGCAGCGTAATTTCGCCGTCGGCATCACCTTCAAGAAGACCGAGGTGATCCAGACGGCGCTGGTCGGCCTCGCGGTGCTGGGCGAGAACATTTCCGCGGCGGGCTGGGGGGCGATCCTGATTGGTCTCGTCGGGGTGCTGTTGCTTTCGGAGACTCCGGGCCTCCACGGCAACTGGCTGCGCCGGATAGGCAGCCCAGCGGTGGCGCTGGGTCTCGCCTCGGGGTTCTTCTTCGCCATCTCCGGCGTCGGGTATCGCGGTGCCTCGCTCGAGATCGCCTCGGATGCGCCTTTCCTGCGGGCGGGGGTGACGCTGGTCTGCGTGGTGCTGTCGCAGGCTCTGGGCATGGCGCTTTGGTTGCGTCTCTTCGAGCCGGGTCAGATCACCGCGGTCTGGGCCGCGCGCCGCACGGCGATCTGGCTCGGCCTCACCTCGATGGCCGGGAGCCTGTCGTGGTTCACAGCCTTCACCCTGCAGACCGCCGCCTATGTGCAGGCGCTCGGGCAGGTCGAGCTGATCTTCTCGCTCATGGCATCGGTGCTTGTCTTCAAGGAGAGCATCACCCGGCGCGAGCTGGCGGGGATCGGCTTCCTGTGCCTGTCGGTTCTGATCCTCGTTCTGGTGCTCTGAGCGCCGGATCCGGGTTGCGCCGGGCGGGGGAGGCTGACATTTTCCGCGCCAGAAAAGGAGCCTGCCCCATGTCCTTCACCCTTGCCACCTGGAACATCAACTCGGTCCGCCTGCGCGAGCCCATCGTCCTCAAGCTGCTCGCCGAGCAGGGGCCGGACGTTCTGTGCCTGCAGGAGACCAAGAGCCCAGTCGACAAGATCCCGCTCGAGCAGTTCGCGGCGCTCGGCTACCACCACATCGTGGCGCGCGGGCAGAAGGGCTACAACGGCGTCGCCATCCTGTCGAAGCTGCCGCTGCTCGATGCCGGGGACCAGGATTTCGCCACGCTCGGCCATGCCCGCCACGTCGCGGCGAAGCTCGAGAACGGCGTCACCATCCACAACTTCTACGTCCCGGCGGGTGGCGACGAGCCGGACCGCGAGAAGAACGTGAAGTTCGGCCAGAAACTCGATTACCTGACCGAGATGCGCGACTGGTTCCACGCCAACAAGCCGGAGAAGTCGATCCTCGTCGGCGATCTCAACATCGCCCCGCGCGAGGATGACGTCTGGAGTCACAAGAAGCTGCTGAAGATCGTCTCGCACACGCCGATCGAGGTCGAGCATCTGGCGCAGGCGCAGGACGCGGGCTCCTGGGTCGATATCACCCGTCAGGACATCCCCGAGGGACTGCTTTATTCTTGGTGGTCCTACCGCGCCCGCGACTGGGACGCGGCGGACAAGGGACGGCGCCTCGACCACGTCTGGGCGACACCGGACATTTCCAACGCCGGGCATGGCTCGCGCATCCTGCGCGACGCGCGCGGCTGGGAGAAGCCCTCGGACCACGTGCCGGTCTTCGCCAGCTTCGACCTCTGAGCCACAGCTGTGCCCGGACTTGTGACAAGTCCGGGCGCTTGCGGAACAATCCGCGATGCGCTCTGGTTGAGGCGGGGCCGGGGCAGGGGCCCCGGGAGCAATACCGGAGCGCCGCGCATGGGTCCCAACACCACCACGATATTCGCCGTCATACTGGCAGTCGCGCTGCCGCTGACGGTTGCCTTCGCCGTTTGGCGGGCGATCACCACCGCGCGCACGCCGCAGGGCGCGGCGGGCTGGACGGTGTTCCTGCTCGCCGCGCCGTGGTTCGCGTTGCCCGCCTACCTGTTCTTCGGCCAGCACAAGCTCCGCGGCTATCGGATCACCCGGCGCAGCAGCCGCGCGGTGCGCCGCGAGATGGACGCCTTCTGCGCCGACTACCCGCCCGCAGAGGCCGATCCCACCCGCTACCGCGCCTTCGAACGTCTCGCGGCCATGCCGGCGGTGGGTGGCAACTCGGCGGACCTGCTGGTCGATGGCAGGGCGACCTTCGATGCGGTCTTCGAGGCAATGGACCGGGCGCAGCATTACCTTCTGGTGCAGTTCTACACGATTGCCGAGGACGGGTTGGGCAACGAGATGGCTGCGCGCATGATCGCGGCCTCGGAGCGCGGCGTGCAGGTGCGGCTGATCTTTGACGGGGTGGGCAGCTACGGGCTTCCGGCGCACTACCTCAAGGCGCTGCGTGATGCCGGGGTGCAGGTGGTGGACCCGGCCAATGCCCCGGGTCCGACCTCGCGCTTCCAGATCAACTTCCGCAACCACCGCAAGACGGTGATCATCGACGGCGAGGAAGGCTACATCGGCGGCCACAACGTCAAGGACGACTACCTCGGCAAGAACCCCACCTTTGGCCCGTGGCGCGACACCCACCTGCGCCTGCGCGGCCCTATGGTGGCGCAGCTGCAGCTGGTCTTCGCCGAGGACTGGCACTGGGCGACGGGCGAGACCATCGGGCGGGGGCTCAACTGGAGGCCGGAGAGCGCCGAGGAGAACCTCTCGGGGCTGGTGCTGCCCTCGGGTCCGGCCGACGACATGGACACCGGCGCATTGTTCTTCATCTCGGCCATGGCCGAGGCGCGCGAGCGGGTGTGGATCGCCTCGCCTTATTTCGTGCCCGATCAGGACGTGCTTTCGGCGCTTGTGGGGGCTGCCCTGCGCGGCTGCGACGTAAAGGTGCTGGTGCCCGATGCGATCGACCACTACCTGCCCTGGCTCGCCGCCCACGCCTTCTTCGACGAGGTGCGCGCCGCGGGCGTAGAGGTGCTGCGCTACGAGGGCGGCTTCGTGCACCAGAAGGTGATACTGGTGGACGACGATCTGGCGGCGGTGGGCTCGGCCAACCTCGACAACCGCTCGTTCCGGCTCAATTTTGAGACAATGGCGGTGATTTTCGACCGCGGCTTCGCGTCGCGGGTGGCGAAGATGCTGGAGGCCGATTTCACCAGCGCCTACAAGATGGACAAGCCGCTGAGCGCGCACCCGCTGTGGGTGCGCACCGCCGCGCCCTTCGCGCGGCTGCTGGCTCCGATCCTGTGAAGGCTCTGCCATGACATCCGCTTCCTCCTCCCCCAGACCGGCCCTGAAGGTCGCCAGCTATAACATCCGCAAGGCCATGGGCATCGACCGCCGCCGCGATCCGGCGCGGATCCTGCAGGTGCTCAACCAGATCGGTGCCGACGTGGTGGTGTTGCAGGAGGCCGACCTGCGGCTTGGCCCCCGGCCTGCCGCCATCCCGCGCTTCCTGATCGCCCAGGAAACCGATTACGAAGTGGTCGATCTGGCCCGCAACGACGTCAGCCTTGGCTGGCACGGCAACGCGATCTTCGTTCGAAGAGGGCTGGAGGTGACCCTTACCGGGCGCATCGAGTTGCCGGGGCTCGAGCCGCGCGGTGCGGTCTTGGCGCGGGTCGAGGGAGTGAACGTGGTCGGCGCGCACCTCGGGCTGCTGCGCCGTTACCGGCTCAAGCAGATGTCCCAGATTCGGGATCATCTGGGGGACCTGCGCGCCGAGGCGGCGATCTTTGGCGATTTCAACGAATGGTCCGATGTGCGCGGCTACGAGCCCTGGGAGCGCGACTTCACCCTCACCCTGCCGGGGCGCAGCTACCACGCCTCGCGGCCCTTCGTCGCGCTGGATGGTGTCGCCTACGGCAGCGCGCTGGCGCTCGATGACGCCGGGGTGGAGGAGAGTGGTGCCGCACGCCGCGCCTCGGACCACCTGCCGATCTGGGCGCAACTGTCGCGCCGGGACTGAGCGCGGCGGGAGGGACTGGCGGGGCCGGTCTTGCATCAGGCCATATCCTGCGCCATGTAACACGCCAAGCGAACCGCCGCAGCGGAGGGAAAAGCATGCTGGAACTGGGCAAGACCGAGGCCCCCAAGGGCGATCTCATCAAGGACGTCAGCGAAGCGGACTTCATGGCCGAGGTGGTGGACGCCTCGCAGGAAGTGCCTGTGATCGTCGATTTCTGGGCGCCTTGGTGCGGCCCGTGCAAGCAGCTCGGACCGGCGCTGGAAGCGGCCGTGACCGAGGCTCGCGGCGCGGTGAAGATGGCCAAGGTCAACGTCGACGAAGCGCAGATGATCGCCGGCCAGCTGCGCATCCAGTCGATCCCGACGGTCTATGCCTTCTACAAGGGCCAGCCGATCGACGGCTTCCAGGGCGCGCTGCCCGCCTCCGAGCTCAAGGCTTTCATCGACCGCGTTGTCCAGGCTTCGGGCGGGGATGCCTCGGGCGGTCTCGACGAGGCCGTCGCCACCGCCGAGGAAATGCTCGAGCAGGGCGCGGCCGCAGACGCGGCGCAGGTCTTCGCGGCGATCCTCGAAGAGGACCCCAACAACGCCAAGGCCTTTGCGGGCATGGTGTCCTGCTATCTCGCACTCGGCGAGATCGAGCAGGCCGAGGCGGTGCTGAACGGCGTTCCTGCGGAGATTTCCAAAGCCCCCGAGCTGGAAGCGGCCCACGCCAAGATCGAACTGGCCAAGCAGGCGAGCAACGCCGGTCCCGTGGCCGAGTTGACCGCCAAGGTCGAGGCCGATCCGGCGGACCTGCAGGCGCGTTTCGATCTCGCGCAGGCGCTCTATGCCAACGGGCAGACCGAAGAGGCGGTGGACCATCTGCTCGACCTCTTCCGCCGCGACCGCGAATGGAACGAGGGCGCGGCCAAGGCCCAGCTCTTCACCATCTTCGATGCGCTCAAGGCGAATGATCCGGTGGTGCTCAACGGGCGTCGCAAACTCAGCTCGATGATATTTGCCTGACCGCCGATGCGCCCTAGCTCGCAGGTCATGGTGAGACGAACCGATCTTCCGGGCATCATCCCGGTCTTCCCGCTACCCGGTGCCTTGCTGCTGCCGCGCTCGCGCCTGCCGCTGCATATCTTCGAGCCGCGCTATCTGGCGATGCTCGACGATGCGCTGAAGAGCGATACGCGGCTGATCGGCATGGTGCAGCCCGCGGCCAACGGGTCGGACGACAAGCCGGCGCTGCAGCGCATCGGCTGCGCCGGGCGCGTCACCCAGTTCTCCGAAACCGAGGACGGGCGCTACATGATCACCCTGTCGGGCCTGTCGCGCTTCCGGGTGATGGAAGAGGTTGATGGCTTTACCCCCTATCGTCGCTGCAAGGTCAGCTGGGAGGGGTTCGAGCACGATCTCGATCCGCATGCCGACAGCGACGACGCTTTCAACCGTGGCGACTTCCTGCGGCTGCTGGACCGCTACTTCGATGCGCGCGGTCTGTCGGCCGACTGGGACACGCTGAAGGATGCCGAGGACGAGCTGTTGATCAACTCGCTCTCGATGCTGCTCGACTTCGCACCCGAGGAAAAGCAGGCGCTGCTCGAGGCACCGCGTCTGGAGTCGCGCCGCGAGACGCTGGTGACGCTGATCGAGTTTGCCCTGCGTGGCGGAGAAGAGGATTTGATACAATGACCGAAGAGACGTTCGCCTTTGACCGCCACATGCTCGAGGCGCTGGTCTGCCCGGTGACCCACGCGGGGCTCGACTACGACGCCGACCGCCAGGAGCTGGTGAGCAAGGGCGCCGGTCTGGCCTTCCCGATCCGCGATGGCATTCCCGTCATGCTGATCGACGAGGCGCGCCGCCTCGACGACTGATGGGCGCGCGGGCGAGGGGCTGGCCCCTCGCGCTCCCCGGCGTATTTTCAAAGAGAAGAAGGGGCGGGGTCCGGTCTGGCCGTGCCCCTTTGCATTGTTCTGCGTCCGCTGCGATGGCAGCGGTTTGATCCCGACTTGCGCAAGGCCGAGATGCGGCTACTCTCGCGCCATGATTGTACTGGGTGACAAGGGTATCCGCGTCCTGCAGCGGGTTTCGGAGCTGGATTATTTTGATTCCCAGGCGGTGGATTTGCCTCGTGCGATCGCCCCCCTCGACGTCTGGAACCTGGTGATCTCCGAGCCCCGGCCCTTCCTGAAGTTGGCGTTCAAGGTGCGCGACAGGATTTCGGCCGTGTTCGGGGTGCAGGAAATCCAAGGCTTCAGCGGGCAGCAGGTGGCATCTGTCGACGTCGGTGATCACCTGGATTTCTTCCTGGTCGAACATGTCGATGAGAGCGTGCTGGTGTTGACCGCGCGGGATCGACATCTTGACGTGATGACCTGCATTTCAACGCAGGGCACCGGGGTGGCCATCACCTCCTCGGTCCAGGTCCACAATGCCTTCGGGCGCGCCTACATGCTGCCCGTCGGAATTGCCCATAGGTGGATCGTTCGCAACATGCTGAAGCGCCTGCAGTCCAAGCTGTCAGCCTGATGTGCACAGCCTGAGAGTTGTGCGGCACAGGCTGCTCAGCGTTCCTGTGCCGCACGTTTGCCAAGCGGCGTGCATCCGCGTGTTCAGACCTCGAGCGCGAGCGCGCGGGCCAGGATCGCCGGGTCGACATTGCCACCCGAGACGGTGCAGATCACCGCGTCACCCGCGATCTCCTCCTTGCGGAAGAGCGCCGCCGCCAGCGCCACGGCACCGCCGGGCTCGGCGATGATCTTGAGGTGGCGCGCGGCGAGTTGCATGGCCTTCAGCGCCTCCTCCTCGGTGACCGCAAGGCCGGGGCCGCAGAGACGGTGCATGATCGGGAAGGTGATGTTGCCGGGCTGCGGCGTGACGATGGCGTCGCAGATATTGCCACCCAGAGCCGTGTTGCGCTGGATCGTCCCCGCGGCAAGCGAGCGTTTCACGTCGTCGAAACCCTCGGGCTCGGCCGGGCGCACGCGCAGCCCCGGTGCCTTCGCCTCGAGCGCCAGCGCGATGCCCGAGGTCAGCCCGCCGCCGCCGCAGCAGACGATCACGTCGGCCTCGCTCACGCCTTCCTCGGCGGCCTGCTCGGCGATCTCCAGCCCGCAGGTGCCTTGCCCGGCAATCACCTCTGGCTCGTCGAAGGGTTTGACCAGCGTCAGGCCACGCTCCGCCGCGAGTTTGGCGCCGAGCGCGTCGCGGTCTTCCTTCTCGCGATTGTAGGGCACCACCTCGGCGCCGAGCCCCTTGGTGCCCGCGACCTTGGCGGCGGGGGCGTCGGCGGGCATGATGATCACTGCAGGCACGCCGAAGCCCTTGGCCGCCGCGGCGATGCCCTGCGCGTGGTTGCCCGAGGAAAAGGCGATGACCCCCTTGGCCCGCACATCGGGATCGAGCGCCGAGAGCGCCGACCAGGCACCGCGGAACTTGAAGCTGCCGGTGTGCTGCAGACACTCGGCCTTTACCAGCAGGCGGCGCCCGGCGATCTCGTCGAGGAAGGGCGAGGAGAGCAGCGGCGTGCGGCGGGCGTGGCCCTGCAGCCGCGTCGCGGCGGCCTCGATGCGGGAGATGTCCATGGGAAGTCCTCGGTGTGTCGGTGGCTTGTCGGTGTCGGCCAGACCCTGTGCCGGGCATTGGGCGGTGTCAACGGGCTTGCCAAGCCGGGCCGGGACTGGCGAGATGCCCGGCATGATCGAACGGCGGCACGCGCAGGACGGGATGCGCTCGCGGGCGCTCTATTCGCCCTGCGAGACCTATCGCTACGGGCTCGAGCGGCTCTGGAGTGATGCGCCGGAACCGCTGCTGCTCTGGGTGATGCTGAACCCGGCGCGCGCCGACGAACGCCGCAACGATCCAACCATCGAGCGCTGCCAGCGCCGGGCGCAGGCGATGGGTTTCGGCGGCATGCGCATCGCCAACATCTTCGCCTACCGCGCGCCCACGCCCGCCGAGCTGCGCCGCGCCGAGGCGCCGGTGGGGCCCGAGAACGATGCGCTGCTGATGCGCTGGCACGCGGAGGCGGGGATGACGCTGGCGGGCTGGGGGGTGCATGGCGCGCACATGCAGCGGGGCGCTGAGATCGCCGCGCTCCTGACCGGCGAGCTGCAGGTGCTTGGCTTGACCAAGGCGGGCCAGCCGCGCCACCCGCTCTACGTCGCCTACAGCCAGCAGCCGCAGGTCTGGGATCGCGACGGGGGTGCGTAGCGGCGGATAGGGCTTCCACCAGCTGTTAACCCTGCCAGGCGATCGGCTTTGGTTAAGCCCTGCTTCTTCGCGCAGCATCCCGGCTTCGCTGATCCTTGGAGGCGCGCCATGCTGATGCTGGCCGGATTGATGGGCATGGCGCTGCTGGGGTCTCTCGCGATCTTTGCCATGCCGGACGCGGAAGAGGACGCAGGGGCCTCGTCGGAGGAGGAAGAGGGCGCGCGGACCGACGATACGGCGGCCAGTTTCGATAGCGCTTGGCACGAGCCCGGCGATGCCGTGCTTTCCGAGGTTGAGGCGACTGAAGCGCTCGCGCCCGATCAGGGTCCGAGCTACGGGGGGATCGCTGCCGGGCAGGGCGAAATGCTGGCGGGCACATCCTTGACCGACCTTTTGGCGGGCGGTGCGGGGTCAGATCTCATCGACGGGCAGGAGGGTGACGACGAGCTGCTTGGCGGCGATGGCGCCGATACGCTGCTCGGCGGGCCGGGCAATGATACGCTGCATGGCGACGCGGGGCGCGATGTGCTGCGCGGCGGGGCGGGCAGCGATCTCCTCTTTGCCCATGAAGGCGGCGATGTGCTGGAGGGTGGCGACGGCGACGACGCGCTGCAGGGCGGGCTGGGCGCGGACTATCTGGCGGGAGGCGCGGGGCGGGATGCGCTGCATGGGCGCGAGGGGGCAGACACGCTGATCGGCGGGCGCGGCCTCGACACGCTCTTCGGCGGAGCAGGGGACGACGCGCTCTCGGGGGTCGTCATGGACGCGGGCGGCTCGGACGTGGACGGGACGGACTACCTCAATGGCGGCGCGGGCGACGATCTGCTGTGGATCGGGCGCGGTGACGTGGCGAGCGGCGGCGATGGCGCGGACAGCTTCCTGCTCGGCGACTGGATCGCGGGGGGAGAGACGGCCGAGCTGATGGATTTCGATCCCCAGCAGGATCAGATCGTGGTGGTCTGGTCCGGGGCAGAGGCGCCGGTGCTGGAATTGCGCGCGAGCGCGGAGGAGCCCGGGATGACCGAGATTTGTGCTGACGGCGAAGTGCTGGCGCTGCTGCCGGCGGCGGATATGCCGGGTCTGGAGGCCATCGCGCTGATTGAGGCCCAGCAGGCGGGCCTGCCGGGCGCGGCGTGACACCGCTTTGGCGCATGCGGATCTTGGGGCTTTCCTTTGCGGCTGAATCGCCCTATACGCGCGCATCCGGCCATGCGGGCCGGAGCGCTCCAAGGGCCCTGCTGGACGACATCCCGGCTTGAGCCATCCCTCTAACCTTCAAGGAGACCCCGATGTCGATCACCGCCGAAGAGAAAAACCGCCTGATGAAGGAATTCGCAACCAAGGAAGGCGACACCGGTTCGCCCGAAGTTCAGGTTGCCATCCTCACCAGCCGCATCTCGACCCTGACCGAGCACTTCAAGACCCACAAGAAGGACAACCACTCCCGTCGTGGCCTTCTGAAGCTCGTGGCTCAGCGCCGCAAGCTGCTGGACTATCTGAAGGGCAAGGAAGAGGCACGTTACACCGACCTCATCCAGCGCCTCGGCATCCGCCGCTGATCCGCTCAGGATACGGAATTTGCAACGCCCGCTCCTCTGGAGCGGGCGTTGTCATTTTTAGGGCAGACCGTTTCCGGGCGGGCACAGCTCATGGCAGGGCGGGCAGCAGGCGGTCCTCGACGAGAAACCGCAGGCCGCGCTGCCAGGCGATATCGGTGTTGCCACGGATGTCGGTCTGGTACAGCGCGACGACCTCGCCGCTCTCGGCATCGCGGACCCGCACCACCACGGTCTGAACCAGCACCGAGAGCTTCTGCACCGCGCCGCTGAAGCTCAGCTCGGCGCCGAGCTTCCGGGCCATTGCCGCCTCGCAATGGTTGCAGGTGAAAACCTCGCCATGTTTGCGCAGATCCGCGGCAAGAGGCGCGGGGTCGATGAGGCGATAGCGCCCGCTGTCCTCCAGCAGCGCACGGAAGTGGTCCGAAAGCATGGCGATACGGGCATGCTCGGCCTCGTTGGTGGCGCCATAGTCCACTTCCTGGCTGAAGTTGATGAAGCTCATCTCATGCACGACCACGAGCCGTGCGGCCCCGGACGCAGCCGCAAGAGGCGAGAGGTAGAGCGCTGCCTGCACGGCAAGCAGGCGCAGGAGGGCGGGACGGATGGGCCTGCGCATCTCGATCTCCTCTCTCGTTTGCCGGCTTCCGCGCGATCCCGGCAAGCCTATCATGGGGTGACAGGCAGCGCCGCCCATCCATTCGGATCACCTGCGGCGCGCTTTGGCCGGTGGTGGCCGCCCTGCGCTTATTGCTTCCCAAAAGCCGGATTCTCCTGTATGCGCGCCCCATCTGAGACGTGACGCCTTTGGCTCCCGGGCACATGCAAGAGGATAGGGAGCGGCGGCAATGGGGCCGCCATAGGAACGGGAGACCCGGAGGGCCGGGAGTGCTCCCTTACAGGATACGCTACATGTTCAACGTAACGACGAAATCCATGCAGTGGGGCGAGGAAACCCTCACCCTCGAGACCGGCAAGGTTGCCCGTCAGGCAGACGGCACCGTCATCGCCACCCTCGGCGAGACCTCGGTCATGGCCAACGTGACCTTCGCCAAGGAACCGAAGCCGGGTCAGGATTTCTTCCCGCTGACCGTCCACTACCAGGAAAAATACTACGCCGCGGGCAAGGTGCCCGGTGGCTTCTTCAAGCGCGAGGCGCGTCCGACCGAAAAAGAGACGCTGACCGCACGCCTGATCGACCGTCCGATCCGTCCGCTCTTCGTCCCCGGCTTCAAGCATGAAGTGCTGGTGATGTGCACCGTGCTGTCGCACGATCTGGTCAACGACCCCGACGTCGTGGCGATGATCGCTGCTTCGGCCGCGCTGACCATCTCGGGCGTGCCCTTCATGGGTCCGATCGCCGGCTGCCGCGTCGGTTACACCGATGGCGACTACGTGCTGAACCCGACCGTCGACGACATGCAGGGGCTGCGCAACAACCCCGATCAGCGTCTCGACCTCGTCGTTGCCGGCACCAAGGACGCCGTGATGATGGTGGAATCGGAAGCCTATGAGCTGACCGAAGACGAGATGCTGGGCGCCGTGACCTTCGCGCACGAGCAGATCCAGCCGGTCATCGACCTGATCATCGATCTGGCCGAATCCGCGGCGAAAGAGCCTTTCGACTTCCAGGCGCCCGACTACTCGGAGCTCTTCGTAGTGGTGAAGGGTCTCGGCGAAGCCAAGATGAAGGACGCCTACGCGATCACCGACAAGCAGGCGCGCGTCGCCGCCGTCGCTGGCGTGAAGGAAGAGATCAAGTCCCAGCTCACCGAAGAGCAGCTCGAAGACGCGAACCTCGGTTCGGCGATCAAGAAGCTCGAGTCGGTCGTGCTGCGTTCGGACGTGGTGAAGAACAAGCGCCGCATCGACGGTCGCGCGCTCGACCAGGTTCGTCCGATCGTGTCGGAAACCTCGGTTCTGCCGCGCACCCACGGCTCGTCGCTGTTCACCCGCGGTGAAACCCAGGCGCTGGTCGTGACCACGCTGGGCACCGGCGACGACGAGCAGATCATCGACGCGCTGCACGGCAACTTCCGCAGCAACTTCCTGCTGCACTACAACTTCCCGCCGTACTCGGTTGGTGAAGTGGGCCGCGTTGGCTCGCCCGGTCGCCGTGAAATCGGCCACGGCAAGCTGGCATGGCGCGCGCTGCAGGCTGTGCTGCCCGCCCCGACCGACTTCCCCTACACCATCCGCGTGGTGTCCGAGATCACCGAATCCAACGGCTCGTCCTCGATGGCCTCCGTCTGCGGCGGCTCGCTGTCGATGATGGACGCGGGCGTTCCGCTGAAGGCACCGGTGGCCGGTGTGGCCATGGGCCTCGTTCTGGAAGACGACGGTGAGTATGCGGTCCTGACCGACATTCTCGGCGACGAGGACCACCTCGGCGACATGGACTTCAAGGTCGCAGGCACCGAGAACGGCATCACCTCGCTGCAGATGGACATCAAGGTCGCGGGCATCACTCCCGAGATCATGAAGCAGGCGCTGGCACAGGCCAAGGACGGCCGGATGCACATCCTGGGCGAGATGTCCAAGGCGCTGACCGAAGCCGGCGAGTTCTCGGTCCACGCACCGCGCATCGAGACCATGCAGATCCCGACCGACAAGATCCGTGAAGTGATCGGCTCCGGCGGCAAGGTGATCCGCGAGATCGTCGAAGTGTCGGGCGCCAAGGTCGACATCAACGACGATGGCGTGATCAAGATCGCCTCGGCCAACGGTGAAGCCATCCAGAAGGCCTACGACATGATCTACTCGATCGTGGCAGAGCCGGAAGAGGGCGCGATCTACAAGGGCAAGGTCGTGAAGATCGTCGATTTCGGCGCCTTCGTGAACTTCTTCGGCAAGCGTGACGGCCTCGTGCACGTCAGCCAGATCGAGAACCGCCGCCTGAACCACCCGTCGGACGTGCTGAAGGAAGGCCAGGAAGTCTTCGTGAAGCTGCTCGGCTTCGACGATCGCGGCAAGGTTCGCCTCGCCATGAAGATGGTCGACCAGGAAACCGGCGAAGAGCTGGCAGCCGACAAGAAGGAAGAGACCGCGGAGTGATCCGGGGCCTCGGCCACTTCTGAAAATGCGAACGCCCCGGCCATTCGGTCGGGGCGTTTTGCATTGGAAGTTCGGCGGTCACTTGGCGATCTTGCCACGCTTGGCGGGATCAGTGCAGCAGCGCAGGGGCCCGCGGCTGGTCGAGCACCAGGGACGATGTACCCGCCCCGGCCCAGAAGCCTTCGAGGTAGCGGGCGGGGTCGGCTTTCTGGCGGACCTCTTCGGTGATCGCGAGCAGGCCGGTCACTTGGTCCTGCGACCAGCTGAGCAGCATGCCGGGGGCCGAGATCGCCGAGATAGGCGCATCCATCAGCGCCACTGGCGGCTCGTCGCGGTGGAAGGCCTCGACCGGGCAGTCCAGCGAGGACGTGCGGGTCTCGTCCCAGAGCGTGACCTCGTCGAGGCGCAGCGCCTCGAGGTAAGGGATCAGCATCGGTTCGAGCACCAGCGGCAGCCAGTCCTCCTCGGGCTTGTAGAGACCTTCCATGCGGCAGTGCCGCGCGATGCGCGATACCAGGGTGGAATCGAGATCCGGCGGCTCGGCTCCGATCACCCAGAGCCAGACCATGCGCGCGAAATGCCGAAAATCGCTGATCCCGAGCGCCTGCGCGATCATGTCCCAGCGCACCGGCTGGCCAGTGGTCTTGATGATCTCGTCAAAGGCATCGGGCGCCTGGTCGTCCTGCGGTCCACCGAGGCTTTCGAGCAGCGCCTCCAGCTCTTGCGGAGTCGTCGCCTCGCTGCGCAGCGGTCCCCAGGCGGTGGTCTCCGGCGTGAAGCCGGGCACGCGGAAGAAGGGGTTGAGCACCACGAAGACATGATCGTAGTCGCGCATCCACCAATGCAGCAGCTGCGCGTTCATGTTCGGATGTTCGAGACGTCGGGGGGTGTCGGTCAAGCTGGGTCCTTTCCGGCCGGAGCGCCGGGCTTCTATCATGTCCTGCCGCATGAGCAAGAGACGGTGGGGGAGGCCGTCCCGCTGGACAGAGAATCTGCCACTCGTTTCCGATTTTTTAACGATTTTCGCCGCTGATCGAAAGGGCAGGCCATCGAGCTATCACTCACGGGATGGGCGAAGGTCTTGTTGCGCTTCGGGCCTCGGAGGGGGATGCCGGGGTCCGGGCGCGATAGGGGGCCGCCAATGGCCTGATTGAATGACCCGATTGCCTGGCTTCGCACGGACGCGGAGCCGGAAGGAAAGCTCACCTATCAAGACCTTCCAAAAAAAGGCCGGGCTCAAGGCCCGGCCCAGTCCAACAGGGAGGTGCATGTGATGACCCGCACATGCAACGGGAACTCGTGGAGCGCCTCCGCACTTGGCACCTATCCGAAAGGTTAGGACAGAGTATCACCAAGTACAGTGTCAACCAATGGGCGAGTGCTTCGAAGTTGGCGGAAAATTGCTACGCCGTGGCATTTCCGCCTCCCACTCAGGCAACGAGACGATAACCCCCAGATTCCGTGACCAAAATGCGGGCATTCGAAGGATCGGGCTCGATTTTCTGCCGCAGACGATAGATGTGGGTCTCCAGCGTGTGGGTCGTGACGCCTGCGTTGTAGCCCCAGACTTCGTGCAACAGGATCTCGCGCGGCACGACGCCCTCGGTCGAGCGGTAGAGGAACTTGAGGATGTTCGTCTCCTTCTCGGTGAGCCGAATCTTGCGATCGTCCTCGGTGACGAGAAGTTTCATCGAGGGCTTGAAGGTGTAAGGGCCGACGGTGAAGACCGCATCCTCGGATTGCTCGTGCTGGCGCAACTGGGCGCGGATGCGCGCGAGCAGCACCGGGAACTTGAACGGCTTTGTGACGTAGTCGTTCGCGCCGGCATCCAGGCCGAGGATGGTGTCCGCGTCGGTGTCATGGCCGGTCAGCATGAGGATCGGCGACTTCACACCCTGCTTGCGCATCAGCTTGCAGAGCTCGCGCCCGTCGGTATCGGGCAGGCCGACATCGAGGATCAGCAGATCGTAGACCTGCTCCTTCACTCGTGCCATTGCGGCGGTGCCGGTCTCGGCCTCGAACACCTCGAAATCCTCGGTCATGACCAGTTGCTCGGCCAGCGCCTCGCGCAGGTCATCATCGTCGTCCACCAGCAGGATATTCTTGATCTGGGCCATGTGCCTCTCCGTCTTCGTGTCGTGGTTCACATGTAAGAGCCCGGGTGTACAAACAAGTTTTGCTGCAGGGTTCTCACGCTCTCGTGTTGCGGTGCGGCTTTTGTTACAGCAATGAAGCTGCTTTGTTTCAGCGCCTTCCCGGGCAGGCTGGCCCGGGTGTACCATTTGCCCGGCTCGCCGCGGCCCAGACAGGAAGACGCCCATGTCCCTCGCGCCCGATCTCGGAGAATTGCTCGCCCGTGCCCGTGCCGACCTGCGCATGGGGGTACCCGTTGTGCTGAAGGCGCAGGCGGGCGGCGCGCTGGTGGTCGCGGCAGAGACGGTGTCGGCGGCGCGGCTGGCGGTGCTGCGGGCGCTGCCGGGCGAGCTTGACCTGACGATCACCGCGCGCCGAGCCGAGACGCTGAAGGCGCGGGCCTACGATGGCGATCTGGCGCGGGTGATGCTGCCCGGTGATGCGGGGCTGGACTGGGTGCAGTCGATCGCCGACCCGGCGGATGATCTCGCAAAGCCGATGAAGGGTCCGCTGGCCACGCGGCGCGGCGGCGATACCGGGCTGCACCGGCTGGCGATCACCCTGGTCAAATCGGCGCGCCTGCTGCCCGCCGCGCTAATCCTGCCGCTGGACGACCCCGAGGATTTTGCGCAGGGCGAGATGCTGACCGTCATCGAGGCCGATCCGGCGGGTCCCTACATGCTGACGCTGGCGCGGCTCGATCACGTGGTCTCGGCCAAGGTGCCGCTGCGCGCGGCGCATAACGCGCGGCTGCACATCTTCCGCCCCGAGGACGGCTCGGACGAGCACTATGCCATAGAGATCGGCCGCCCCGACCGCTCGCAGCCGGTGCTGTCTCGGCTGCATTCGGCCTGTTTCACCGGCGATCTTTTGGGCTCGCTGAAATGCGATTGCGGGCCGCAGCTCAATGCGGCGCTAGCGCAGATGGGCGAGGAGGGGGCGGGGGTGCTGCTCTATCTCAACCAGGAGGGGCGGGGCATCGGGCTTGCGAACAAGATGCGGGCCTATGCGCTGCAGGACCAGGGCTTCGACACGGTCGAGGCGAACCACCGGCTGGGCTTCGAGGATGACGAGCGCGACTTCCGCCTCGGGGCCGAGATCCTGCGCAAGATGGGGTTTGGCGCGGTGCGCCTGCTGACCAACAACCCGAGCAAGATGGCGATGATGGAGCGCTGCGGCATCACCGTCGCCGAGCGCGTGCCTCTGAAAGTGGGCCTGAACACCTACAATGAGCGCTATCTTGCCACCAAGGCCGAGAAATCGGGGCACCTGCTGTGAGTGGGGCGGTCTCGCCGGACGACTTGGTGCTGACCCGTGCCGGGCTTCGCTTCGCGGGGCGCGTCTGGCCCTGCGTGATTGGGCGCGGCGGTGTGCGCACCGGCAAGCGCGAGGGCGACGGGGCGACGCCGGTCGGTGTGCACCGGGTGGTGGCCATGCTCTACCGGCCGGACCGCATGGCGCGTCCGGCTTTCTGGGCCGAGCCGATCGGGCTGGGCGACCTGTGGTGCGATGACAGCGCCTCGCCCGCCTACAACCAGTTGGTGCGCGCGCCCTTCGCGCCGAGCCACGAGACCATGCGCCGCGCCGATCCGCTCTATGACCTGGTGCTGATCACCGATTGGAATTGGCCCGATGCAGAGCCGGGCCGCGGTTCGGCGATCTTCCTGCACCAGTGGCGGCGGCCGGGCTATCCGACCGCGGGCTGCGTCGGCTTCGCGCCCGAAGACCTGCGCGAGATCGCCGGGCGGCTGCTGCCGGGCGCGCGTCTGGTGGTGCCCGAGCCGCTGGACGGCTGGCGCGCCGGCTGAGAGGGCAGGAGCGGGGGGATCACACCCCCGCACCCCCGTGGGATATATTCGTCTAGACGAGGCGGCGGGCGGCGCTGCTCAGGCGGCGAGGCTGTGGGCTATGCCTTCGAGCAGGCCGAGGCATTGCGCCAGCTGGCCGCGGGTGACGAACTCGTCTGGTTTGTGGGCCTGGGCGATCTCGCCGGGGCCGCAGACCACCACCGACATGCCCATCTGCTGGAACAGCCCCGCCTCTGTGCCGAAGGGCACCACGTCGGCGGAATTGATCCCGGTGAGCCGGGAGATCAGGTCGCGCGCCTCGTTGTCGTCCATCGGCATGAGCCCCGCGACCTCGCCGATCACCTCGGTGGTGATCGCGGCCTCGGGATGGACAGCGCGCATGGCGGGCAGGAGCTCGTGTTCGATACAATGCTCCAGCGCCTCCTTGACCATTTCGGCGTCGCCGGGCTGCACCGGGCGCATCTCCCAGTCGATCTCGGCCTTGCCGGGGATCACGTTATGCGCCACGCCGCCGGCAAGGCGGCCGACGTTCACCGTGGTCCAGGGCGGGTCGAAGCGGCTGGACGCCGGCGCCCGGGCCTTCAGCAGTTCGGCCATTTCCATCAGCCGCTGGGTATAGCGCAGCGCGTAGAGTACGGCATTCACCCCGCGTTCGGGGGCGGAGCCGTGCCCCTCGAGGCCATGGAAGCGGGTGGTGTACTCGCAGCAGCCCTTGTGCCCCTCGATCAGCCGCATGCCGGTGGGCTCGCCGATGATCGCCATGCGCGGCGCGTAGCCGCGGCGCTGCAACTCAGGGACCAGGGCGCGGGCGCCGAGGCAGCCGACCTCCTCGTCATGGGTGAAGCACAGGTGCAGCGGGCGGCGCAGGGTCATCTTTGAGACCGGCTCGGCCAGCGCCAGGGCGGCGGCGATGAACCCTTTCATGTCGCAGGTGCCGCGGCCGTAGAGGTGGTCGTCGCGCTCCACCAAGGTGAAGGGGTCGCTGCTCCAGTCCTGATCGGTCACCGGCACCACGTCGGAATGGCCCGAGAGCACCACGCCGCCGGGGATGTCCGGGCCGAGCGTGGCGAACATGTTGGCCTTTGTGCCGGTTTCGTCGCGCAGGATTTCGACCTTCGCGCCGAGGTGCTCGAGGTAATCACCCATCATCGTCATCATCGCGAGATTGCTCTCGCTCGAGACCGTCGGGCAGGCGATGAGGTGCTTCAGATGCTCCTCGGTGGCGGGCAGAAGATGGCTCATGCGACCAGACTTAGCAGCGACGTGCCCATGCGCAAACAGCTTCCGGGTCGCGCCGCAGGTCCAAGGGCGCGGATCCGGTTCCGGCCTGTTCTTGCGCAGTGTGCTGCGCTCGGTGCTCTGGCGACTGCCTTGCTTGCCTGCACCCGTTTTGCTCGGCGTTTTGCCCGGTCGTGTGCAGCTTTCGGCGGGCGAAACGCAGAAGTTGTTGCTGTTTTTGCTGTCGCGTTTCGGATCGGCGCGTTTCTCCGCAGTTGCCGCCAAAATGGGCGATTGCGAAGTCGATGGGCGGGCAAGATGGACGATTCTGCGCCAAATTTCGGCTTCGGGCCGTGAAATGTCGCTTGGGTCACGTGGCGGAAGTAGCAGTACATCGGCCTTTTCTGAATTGTACCATGACGATTTTTCACCGCGAAAGGACGCATTTGTGCCCGAAGGTCCTGCCGAAACGCGAATCTCTTCGAGATAGCGGCAACACGGTTGCAACACGGGTCCGGACGCGTTCTTATTCCCCGCAAGACAGCGGAGAAAAATCCGCGGAACATAAAATGGGGAGCCGGATTTGCCAGATACCGGGAATAGCGACGCGTTTGTCGCCTTCGAACGCGTGCAGAAAAGCTATGATGGCGAGACCCTTGTCGTCAAAGACCTGAACCTGAGCCTGCCGAAGGGCGAGTTCCTGACCATGCTTGGGCCGTCCGGCTCGGGCAAGACCACCTGCCTGATGATGCTGGCCGGTTTCGAGACCGCCACCCACGGCGAGATCAAGCTCGACGGCGTCTCGATCAACAACATCCCGCCCCACAAGCGCGGCATCGGGATGGTCTTCCAGAACTATGCCCTCTTCCCGCACATGACCGTTGCCGAGAACCTCAGCTTCCCGCTCGAGGTGCGCAAGATCGGCAAGTCGGACCGCGAGGCCAAGGTCAAGCGCGCACTCGACATGGTCGAGATGGGCGCCTTCGGCGGACGTCGCCCGGCGCAGCTTTCGGGCGGCCAGCAGCAGCGGATCGCGCTGGCGCGCGCGCTGGTGTTCGAGCCCGAGCTGGTGCTGATGGACGAGCCGCTCGGCGCGCTCGACAAGCAGCTGCGCGAGAAGATGCAGTTCGAGATCACCGATCTTGCGCACCGCCTGGGGATCACCGTGGTCTACGTGACCCACGACCAGACCGAGGCGCTGACCATGTCGGACCGCGTTGCCGTGTTCAACGACGGGCGCATCCAGCAGCTCGCCCCGCCGGACCAGCTTTACGAGCAGCCCGAGAACAGCTTCGTGGCGCAGTTCATCGGCGAGAACAACACGCTCGAGGGCACCGTCGCCGAGATCAAGGGAGACCATTGCGTGGTCAAGCTCGACGGCGGCGAGGTGATCGACGCCAAGCCGGTCAACGTGACCAAGGTCGGCGAGCGCACCCGCGTGTCGATCCGCCCCGAGCGGGTCGAGTACAACAAGGAACGCCTCCAGGAAGGTGCCCATACGCTCAAGGCCAAGGTGCTCGAGTTCATCTACATGGGCGATATCTTCCGCACCCGACTGGAAGTGGCGGGAAATCGCGAGTTTGTCATCAAGACCCGCAACGCGCCCGACCAGGTACGCCTGACGCCCGGCACCGAGATCGAGATCGGCTGGTTGCCCGAGGACTGCCGCGCGCTCGACGCCAACTGACGAGAATCTGCCCGCGCTGCCCCCCTTGCAGTGGGCGGGCGGTGCGGACCGGTAAGATTCCGGCGGTTTGCCCGTGTCCCGGAATCCCAAATACACAACGGGCTATCTAAGGGAGTTACAGATGAAACGGACCAAGACCCTCCTGGCCACGACCGCGCTCACGGTTGCCGCAGGCGCCGTCTCCGCGCAGGACATGGCCAATGACATGACCCTCGTGTCGTGGGGCGGTGCCTATCAGACGAGCCAGATCAAGGCTTATGCCGACCCCTATAAAGAGATGCACCCCGAGGTGAACATCTCTTGGGACGAGAGCTCGGCTGAAGCGGTCGCGAAGCTGCGCGCCATGAACGAAGCCGGCAACATCACCTGGGACCTCGTCGACGTCGTGGCCGCAGATGCCATCCGTCTTTGCGACGAAGGCCTGGCGATGGAATACGATCCCGAAGATCTGCTCGCCGAAGCCGATGATGGCACCTCGGCCGAGGATGATTTCGGCGACATGATCGTCTCCGACTGCTTCATCCCGCAGATCGTCTATTCGACCACCTTCGGCTATCGCACCGACATGGTTCCGGAAGGCGCCGATGCGCCGTCGGACATCTGCTCGGTCTTCGACCTCGAGACCTACCCGGGCAAGCGCTCGCTCGAGAAGCGCCCGATCAACAACATGGAGTGGGCGCTGTACTGTGACGGCGTTGCCAAGGACGAGATCTACGACGTTCTGGCGACCCCGGAAGGCCAGGACCAGGCGCTCGCCAAGCTCGACACCATCAAGGACAGCGTCGTGTGGTGGTCGGCCGGTGCCGACACGCCGCAGCTTCTGGCGGACGGCGAAGTGTTCATGGGCTCGACCTACAACGGCCGTCTCTTCTCGGTGATCGAGGAGCAGGACCAGCCGGTCGCCATGATGTGGGACATGCAGGTGTTCGACCTCGACGGCTGGATCATCCCCGAGGGCCTCGATGACGACGCGCTGGCCCGCGTGAAGGACTTCGTGAAGTTCGCCACCGACACCCAGCGCCTCGCCGATCAGGCTGCCTACATCTCCTACGGCCCGGCACGCCAATCCTCGGCTCCGCTCGTCGGTAAGCACGCAGATCTGGGCATCGACATGGCGCCGCACATGCCGACCGATCCGGCGAACGCCGCCAACACGCTGCTCTACAACTACGAGTTCTGGGCCGACTATCGCGACGACATCGACGCGAAGTTCCAGGCCTGGCTCGCGCAATAAGCGCAGTCGCGACATGGAGAGGGGCCGCATGGCCCCTCTCTGCACCAAATACCATAATCAAAGAATAACAGACCCGCAGGGGGTAGGATGACAGCTTCGACCGACGTCCCGGAGAAAGACGCCAACGGGCCCATGCTGGCCGCGGATGGCACGCCGCTCAAGAAAAGCCTGTCTCGGGCGCTGCGCGTGCAGAAGATGCGCGCCCTCGCGCTCGTCGCCCCACTGCTGATCTTCGTACTGGTCACCTTCATCGCGCCGATCGGGGACATGCTGTTCCGCTCGGTCGAGAACCAGATCGTCTCGGACACCATGCCGACGACCACCGCGGCGCTGGCCGATTGGGACGGAACCGGGCTGCCGCCCGACCAGGTGTTCGAGGATGCCTATTATGATCTCTTCGTCGCCGCCGAGCGCAAAGAGCACACCCGTCTCGGCACGCGACTGAACTACGAGCAGACCGGCGCGTCCTCGCTGTTTCGCAAGTCGGGCCGTGGCCTCGACGACATCGGCGAGGTCTACCAGGACCAGTTCGAGGATCTCGACAAGAACTGGGACGAGGCGCAGCCCTGGGCCGAGATGATGGGCTCCGAAGACTGGCTGGCCAAGGAAGCCGCCTGGGAAAAGGGCAGCCGCCTGCCGAAGTTCGAGCTGCGTGACGGGGTGGAAGAGCTTCTGCCGCGCACCGCAGAGCAATATGAGATCTTCGCCAATTACACCCACCGCGAGGAGGGCGACTCACTGCTCGACGAAGAGCCCTGGTCGGCGGTGCACACCGCGCTCTACCAGGACCTCTCGACGCAGGACGTGTCGGGCTACGGCGGCCCGCATGCGGACATGCTGAAGGCCGCCGCCGCGCTGGTCGCCAGCCCCGATTTCGAGACCGTCAGCTTCAAGGATGGCTTCGGCGAGATCGACAAGGACTGGCTCGAACCGGAGATCTGGCGGACGCTGAAGCTCTACGCGCCGAAATACACCTCGGGCTACTTTCTCAACTCGGTGGACATGAAGCTCACGCCCGAGGGGGCCGAAGCGCGCCCGGAGAACGAGCGCATCTACATCATGCTCTTCAAGCGCACGCTGTTCATGAGCCTCGTCATCACCTGTAGCTGCATCCTGCTGGGCTACCCGGTGGCCTACATCCTGTCGAACCTGCCGGCGCGCAAGGCGAACCTTCTGATGATCCTCGTGCTGCTGCCGTTCTGGACCTCGCTGCTGGTGCGGACCTCGGCCTGGAAGATCATGCTGCAACAGCAGGGCGTCATCAACGACGTGCTGGTCTGGATCGGACTGGTCGCCGATGACGGCCGCCTGACGATGATCAACAACCAGTTCGGCACGATCGTCGCGATGACCCACATCCTGCTGCCCTTCATGATCCTGCCCATGTACTCGGTGATGTCGACGATCCCGCACAGCTACGTGCGCGCCTCGAAATCGCTGGGCGCGACCGACTGGACGACGTTCTGGCGGGTCTATTTCCCGCAGTCGGTGCCGGGCATCGGCGCGGGTTCGATCCTCGTGTTCATCCTCGCCATCGGCTACTACATCACCCCCGAGATCGTCGGCGGCACCACCGGTACCTTCATCTCGAATCGGATCGCCTATCACATCTCGACCTCGCTGAACTGGGGCCTCGCGGCCGCGCTCGGCTCGATCCTGCTGGCGGTGGTCCTGATCCTCTACTGGGCCTACGACCGCATCGTCGGCATCGACAACGTGAAGCTGGGGTAACGGACATGAGCAACGTCATTCTCACACCCGCCGTCAAGAAACCCCTCTCGCTGACCCTGCCGGTGCTCGCCGCCGCGGGGGGCTTCGCCGGGATCTTCATCGGCGCGGCGAACGGCTCGGTGCTGCTCGGCATCGTGGTGGGCTCGCTGATCATGGCCGGGTTCGCCTTTGTCGCAATGGCCCTGTCGAAGGATCTCGAGAAGCCGCTGCGCTGGGGCATCATCGCGGTCTTCGCAGTGCTGGGCTTCCTCTTCGGAGGCGTGTCGGGCGGCGTCGTCGGGCTGCTCTTCGGCTGGTTCTTCGGCTGGTTCACCTACTGGATCGGCTACGGCCATTACCGGGTGTCGCTGGTGCCCTATCTCACACCCAATCAGGTGCTCTGGCACTACACTTTCCGGGTGATCTGCGGAGCGATCTTCGTCTTCCTGATCACGCCGATCCTTGTGGTCATGCCGCTGTCGTTCAACGCGCAGGACTTCTTCACCTTCACCCCGGAGATGCTGCGCTTCGACCCGGCGGGCTATTCGCTGAAGCACTACCGCGACTTCTTCACCAACCCCGAGTGGACCAGCGCGGTGAAGAACTCGCTGATCATCGCGCCGCTGGCGACGATCATCTCGGTGAGCCTCGGCACGCTGGCGGCCATCGGCCTGTCGCAAAGCCACGTGCCCGGCAAGCGCGCGATCATGGCGATCCTGATCTCGCCGATGATCGTGCCGCTGATCATCTCGGCCACCGGCATGTATTTCTTCTACTCGAAGATCAACATCGTCGGCACGCTCTGGGGCGTGGTGCTGGCCCACGCGGTGCTCGGCATTCCCTTCGTGATCATCACCGTGACCGCGACGCTGGTCGGCTTCGACCGAAGCCTCGTGCGGGCGGCGGCGAACATGGGGGCGAACCCGGTGACCACCTTCTTCCGGGTGCAGATGCCGCTGATCCTGCCGGGGGTGATCTCGGGCGGGTTGTTCGCCTTCATCACCTCCTTCGACGAGGTGGTGGTGGTGCTCTTCATCGGCTCGGCCGAGTTGCAGACCCTGCCGTGGCAGATGTTCACCGGCCTGCGCGAGCAGCTCTCGCCGACCATCCTCGCGGCGGCGACGGTGCTGGTGGCGATCTCCATCGTGCTGCTGGCGACCGTAGAGATGCTGCGCCGCCGCTCCGAGCGGTTGCGGGGCCTGTCGCCGAGCTGAGCCTCGCTCCGATCACGGGACCTTGGAAGAGCCGCGGATTTCCGCGGCTCTTCATCTTTCGGAAACCCCGCCGGGGCATGCTGCGCGGCGTATCGGCGTTCCAAGCAGCGTGGCCCAGATGACCCAGCACGATTCCCAGCTCATGGCCCAGACCCGCAACAGCACTGTCGGCGAGGTGCCTTTCGAGCTGAAGGACCTGTTCTTCTCGCGCACCGACGACCGCGGGGTGATCATTCACGGCAACAGCGTGTTCCGCAAAATCTCGGGCTACATGTGGGAAGAGCTGAAGGGCGCGCCACACAAGGTCGTGCGCCATCCCGACATGCCCAAGGGGGTGTTCCAGCTCTACTGGGACAAGCTGAAGGCCGGGGACTATGTCGCTGCCTACGTCAAGAACAAGGCCAAGGACGGGCGCTATTACTGGGTGCTGGCGGTCGCCTGGCCGATCGCGGGCGGTTATATCTCGGTGCGGGTGAAGCCCTGCTGCGGGCTGCTCGACAAGGTCAGGGACATCTATGCCCGCCTGCGCGAGGCCGAGACCGAGCAGGGCGCTTCGCCCACGCGCAGCAGGGACATGCTGCTAGCCGAGGTCGGCGAGCTGGGCTTCGCCTCCTACGAGGGATTCATGACCGCCGCGCTCGCGCAGGAACTCGAGGCCCGGGCGCAGCGCATGGGCAGCAAGCACGGACCGCGGCAGATGCGGTTCCAGACCATGGCCAAGACCATCCTGCAGATCCGCGAGGAAACTGACCGGATGACCGAGATCATCAAGGCGATCCGCACGGTGCCGATGAACATGCGCATCCTCGCCTCGCGGCTGGAGAATGCGGGCGGACCGATCAGCGCCATCTCGGTGAACTATGGCTCCATGCTCGACGAGATGGCGGCCTGGGTGCGCGGCTTCGTCGAGGGCGAAGACAGCACCTACATGCGCATGCTGACCACGATCCAGCAGGGGCAGTTTCTGGTCAACGCCGGCAGCCTGCAGGCGGAGATGTCGGCCATCTTCCAGGAAGACGTGCGCCATGCCGCCGCCAAGGATGACGTGCTGCGCGACAAGGAAACGCTGATCGCCGAGGAGATTGCCTTTCAAAAGGCCGCCATCGACGCACTCAAGGTCGTCGAGATCGAGGCGACGCGGCTCGGCCGCTCTGTGCTCGACATGAAGCGCTACGTGACCGGCCTCAGCTCGACCCGGATGATGTGCAAGATCGAGAGCGCGGCGCTCAGTGGCACCGGCGACTCGCTTGCGGGGATCGTCGACCAACTCGACGCCGGGCAGGACGAGATCGAGGCACGGCTGGCGCGGATCGTCGAGCTGAACACGGTGATCCAGTCCAATACCGCCATGCTTCGGGCGATGAGCTGACAGTGCGGGGCGGGGGGCGGTGGAGGCGCCGCGGTCCGGCTCAAGCACTATCTGCGCAAGATATGCGCAAGGCCGCTGAGCCACCCTGAAATGCAAACGACCCGCGCAGCGCGCGGGCCGTTGTCGGGATGCGAAACCCGGGGGAGGGGGCCGTGGCCCCCAAACCCGCCGCTCAGGAGCGGACGAGCTTTTCGTAAGTCTCGGCGATGTCGCGGGTCAGCGCGCCGACCTCGAAGGTGTAGTCACCGATCTGGCCCACCGGGGTCACCTCGGCGGCGGTGCCGGTCAGCCAGCACTGTTCGAACCCTTCCATCTCCTCGGGCATGATGTGGCGCTCATGCACGGTGATGCCCTTTTCCTTGAGCAGCTTGATCACCGTCTGACGGGTCAGGCCGTTGAGGAAGCAATCGGGCAGCGGCGTGTGCACTTCGCCATCCTTCACGAAGAAGATGTTGGCACCGGTCGCCTCGGCCACGTAGCCACGGTAGTCCATGAAAAGCGCGTCCGAGCAGCCCTTTGCTTCCGCAGCGTGCTTCGAGGTGGTGCAGATCATGTAGAGACCCGCCGCCTTGGCATGGACCGGGATCGTCTCCGGGCTCGGGCGTTTCCACTTCGCGATGTCGAGCTTGGCGCCCTTCATCTTCGCGTCGCCGTAGTAGTTGCCCCAGGCCCAGGCCGCGATCGCAAGGCGCACCGGGTTGCGCGCCGAGGCAACGCCCATGTCTTGGCCGGCCCCGCGCCAGGCAACCGCCCGCACGTAGGCATCGGTGAAGCCGTTCGCCTTGAGCACGGCGTCTTTGGCCGCGTCGATCTCTTCGGCGGTGTAAGGGATCTGGAAATCGAGCTCGCCCGCCGAGAAATGCAGCCGCTTCGAGTGCTCGTGGCCGAGGAAGATCTTGCCGTTGTAGGCCCGCTCACCCTCGAAGACGGAGCTCGCATAATGCAGCGCGTGGGTCAGGACATGTACCTGAGCATCACGCCACTCCACCATCTGGCCATCCATCCAGATCTTGCCGTCGCGGTCGTCGAAAGCTCCGTCCATGGGTCATCTCCTTCACATAGGCGCTTTGCATTAGTTGCGCCCCTTACGTCCGAAGCGGACATAATGTTGCGCAAAAACTGCGACTCGCTAACAGTTCGCTATTGGAATGTCAACAACGCTGACTTAAAGTGCAGAAAACGAACGCAGAGGGATTTATGGCAGACGCGTCGGCAAGTCAGGTTCTGGGCGGTGAGTCGCTTCTCTACCTGACCGATGAACAGCTTCGGCAGGGGATCGAGGCGATGTTCTTCGCCTATCGCGGCTTCACCGCGGACCCGGATCGGATCCTTCAGGGGCTCAGCTACGGTCGGGCGCACCACCGCGCGATCCATTTCATCCATTGCGCGCCGGGCACCACGGTCAACAACCTGCTGAACATTCTCGGCGTGACCAAGCAGTCGCTCAACCGCGTGCTGCGCACGCTGGTCGAGGACGGGCTGGTCGAAAGCCGCGTCGGTCGCGCCGACAAGCGCGAGCGCCATCTCTACCTGACCGAGGCCGGGGACGCGCTGGAAAAGCAGCTCTCGGACGCGCAGCGCGCTCGCATGCGCTCGGCCTATCGGCAGGTCGGCCCCGAGGCGGTCGCCGGCTTCAAGCAGGTGCTCGAGGCGATGATGGACCCCGAAATGCAGCGCCAGTACCAGCGGCTGCGGGAGAACCGCGGATGAGCGATCCCGACGCCCACCTGCTGATCGTCGATGATGACGAACGCATCCGGAGCCTGCTCCAGAAGTTCCTGATCCGTCATGGCTTTCTCGTCAGCGCAGCGCGTGACGCGGCGCATGCGCGGCGGCTTCTCGCGGGGCTCGATTTCGACCTGATCGTGCTCGACGTGATGATGCCGGGGGAGGATGGCATCAGCCTCACCCGCGCGCTGCGCGAGACCCGCCAGACGCCGATCATGCTGCTGACCGCCCGGGGCGAGACCGAGGACCGGATCGCCGGACTCGAGGCCGGGGCGGATGACTACCTGGCCAAGCCCTTCGAGCCGAAGGAACTGCTGCTGCGGATCAACGCCATCCTGCGGCGCATGCCCGAGGCCCCCGCCGCCGCCGAGATGCAGCCGAAACTTCTGACGCTCGGCCCGATCCGCTACGACATCGAGCGCGGCGAGATGTGGCACGGCGACGATCTCGTGCGGCTCACCGCGACCGAAAGCCAGCTGATGCGCATCTTCTCTGCAAAGCCGGGCGAGGCGCTGAGCCGGACGCGGCTGGTCGAGGAGCTGGGCCGCGACAAGGGGCAGGCACAGGAACGGGCGGTGGACGTGCAGATCACCCGCCTGCGCCGCAAGATCGAGAGCGACCCGAAGCAGCCGCGCTACCTGCAGACCGTGCGCGGCGCCGGATACATGCTGGCGCCGGATTGAGCTGCCGGGCACCGCAGCGCTGATCACGGCCCGGCGCGGGCCCCGCCCCCTTGTCCCTTCCCCGGAATCGCGCTCTGCTGCACCAAACCCGCAACCGGAGGAGGGCTGCGATGGGCTGCGCGCTGATCACCCATGCCGACTGTCTCGATCATCTGACGCCTGATGGCCACCCTGAACAGGTGGCCCGACTCGACCACGTGCTGCACGCGTTGCAGGGGCTCGACCTGCTGCGCATCGCCGCCCCGCGTTGCGAGGATCGCGACATCCTGCGTGTGCACCCGCAGGCCTATCTCGACCGGCTGACCGGGGCGCTGCCCGGCGAGGGGCTCATCCCGCTCGACGAGGACACATGGCTCTCGCCGCGCTCGCTGGAGGCGGCGCGGCGCGCGGTCGGCGGCGCGGTCCGGGCGGTGGACGCGGTGCTGGCGGGCGAGGCCAGGACGGCGTTCTGCGCCACCCGTCCACCCGGCCACCACGCCGAGGCCGAGACCCCGATGGGCTTCTGCCTCTTCGGCAATGCCGCCATCGCGGCGAAGCACGCGCTCGACCGGCACGGGCTGGACCGTGTCGCCATCGTCGATTTCGACGTGCACCATGGCAATGGCACCCAGGCGTTGCTCTGGGACGAGCCGCGCGCACTGGTGATCACCTCGCAGCAATACCCGCTCTGGCCCGGCACCGGCGCGGCCAGCGAGACCGGCGGTCACGACAACGTGCTCAACCTGCCGCTGCCGCCGGGCAGCGGCGGGGCCGAGATGCGCGCCGCCTATGAAGCCCATGCCTTTCCCCGCCTCGAGGGGTTCCAGCCCGAGCTGATCATCATTTCCGCCGGGTTCGATGCCCACGCCGACGACCCGCTGGCCGAGCTCAACTGGCGTGAGGAAGACTTCGGCTGGCTCACACACGAACTGTGCCGGATTGCGCGGGGCTCCGCGCAGGGGCGGGTGGTCTCGGTTCTCGAAGGTGGCTATGATCTGCGCGCGCTCGCGGACTCGGCCCGGGTGCACGTAGAAGAATTGATCAAGGCAGGCAGATGACTGACACCCCCGTCGCGGAAATGAGCTTTGAACAGGCAATGGCGGAGCTCGAGCAGGTGGTGACCCAGCTCGAGCGCGGCGAGGTGCCGCTGGAGGAGTCGATTTCGCTCTACCAGCGCGGCAGCGAGCTGCGGAAGCATTGCGAGACCAAGCTCAAGGCGGCCGAGGAGAAAGTCGCCGCCATCACCCTCGACGCGAACGGCGAGCCCACGGGCACCAAGCCGGTCGAGGGGCTCTGACCCCCCATGTTCGCGGAATCCCTGGTCGGTGCGGCGGCGACGGTCGCTGCCCACCTCGAAAGCGTCCTGGATGAGCACGACGCGCTGCCGGTGGTAGAGGCCATGGGCTATGCCACGCGCGGCGGCAAGGCGCTGCGCGGCTATCTCGTTCTGGAATCGGCCCGGCTGCACGGTGTGCCCGAGGGTCATGCGATCTGGCCCGCCTGCGCCATCGAGGCGGTGCATGCCTATTCGCTGGTGCATGACGATCTGCCCTGCATGGACGACGATGACCTGCGGCGCGGTTTGCCGACCGTTCACCGCAAGTGGGACGAGGCGACGGCGGTTCTGGCCGGCGATGCGCTGCAGGCGCTCGGTTTCGAGCTGGTGAGCGACCCGCGCTGCCATCCCTCCGGCGAGGTGCGGGCCGATCTCGCGCTGTCGCTGGCCCGCGCGGCGGGCGCGCGTGGCATGGTCAAGGGGCAGGCGCTCGACATGGCCGCCGAACGCACCGATGTGCCGCTCGACCTTGCGCAGATCACCGCATTGCAGGCCGGCAAGACCGGGGCGCTTATCCGCTGGTCCGCCGAGGCTGGCGCGCGGCTGGCCGAGGTCGACCCCGCACCGCTCACCGCCTATGCCGACCGGCTCGGCCTCGCCTTCCAGATCGCCGACGACATCCTCGACGTCGAGGGCGACGCGGCGATGATGGGCAAGGCCGTCGGCAAGGACGCCGGGCGCGGCAAGGCCACCTTTGTCTCGCTGCTCGGTCTCGATGCCGCGAAGCTGCGCGCGCAGCAACTGGTGGACGAGGCCTGTGACGCGCTATCTCCCTATGCAGACCGGGCGGAAAACTTGCGGGCCGCAGCCCGCTTCGTTATCTCCCGCAGCAATTGACGCCAGAGGTGCACCCCATGTCCTCCCGCCCCGAGACGCCCCTTCTCGACCGCGTGACCACGCCCGCCGATCTCAAGCGGCTCTCGGATGACGAGCTGATCCGCCTTGCGCACGAGCTGCGCGCCGAGACCATCTCGGCGGTCTCCGAAACCGGCGGCCACCTCGGCGCGGGCCTTGGCGTGGTCGAGCTGACCGTGGCGCTGCACGCGGTCTTCGACACGCCGCGCGACAAGCTGATCTGGGACGTCTCGCACCAGTGCTACCCGCACAAGATCCTCACCGGCCGCCGCGACCGCATCCGCACGCTGCGCATGAAGGACGGTCTGTCGGGCTTCGCCAAGCGCTCCGAGAGCCCCTATGATCCCTTCGGCGCCGGCCACAGCTCGACCTCGATCAGCGCCGCGCTCGGCTTTGCCATGGCGCGCGAGCTGGGCGGGTCCTGCGAGACCGGGCTCGGCGACGCCATCGCGGTGATCGGCGACGGCTCGATGTCGGCAGGCATGGCCTTCGAGGCGATGAACAACGCCGGCCACCTCGGCAAGCGGCTGATCGTCATCCTCAACGACAACGAGATGTCCATCGCGCCGCCCACCGGCGCCATGTCCTCCTACCTCAGCCGGCTCTACGCCGAGGCGCCGTTCCACGACCTCAAGGCCGCCGCCAAGGGCGCCGTGAGTCTGCTGCCGCCGCCGTTCCGCGAGGGCGCCAAGCGCGCCAAGGACATGCTGAAGTCGATGACCGTGGGCGGCACGCTGTTCGAGGAACTGGGCTTTTCCTATCTCGGCCCGATCGACGGGCACGACCTGCACCAGCTCCTGCCGGTGCTGCGCGCGGTCAAGGCGCGGGCCACCGGGCCGATCCTGATCCACGCGCTGACCAAGAAGGGCAAGGGCTACGCCCCCGCCGAAGGCTCCGCCGACCGCGGCCATGCCCGCGCCAAGTTCGACGTGGTCACCGGCGAGCAGAAGAAGGCGCCCTCCAACGCGCCGGCCTACACCAAGGTCTTCGCCAGGACCCTGACCCAGCTCGCCGCCGAAGACCCGCGGATCTGCGCGGTGACCGCCGCCATGCCCGACGGCACCGGACTCGATCTGATGGCCGAGCGCTTTCCCGACCGGGTCTTCGACGTCGGCATCGCCGAGCAGCACGGGGTGACCTTCTCCGCCGGTCTCGCGGCGGGCGGGCTGAAGCCCTTCTGCGCGATGTATTCGACCTTCCTGCAGCGCGGCTACGACCAAGTGGTGCACGACGTGGCGATCCAGCGCCTGCCGGTGCGTTTCGCCATCGACCGTGCCGGTCTGGTGGGCGCCGACGGTGCGACCCACGCCGGCGCCTACGACATCGCCTTCATGGCCAACCTGCCGGGCATGGTGGTCATGGCCGCCGCCGACGAGGCGGAACTGGTGAACATGGTGGCCACCGCGGCCGCGCATGACGAGGGACCCATCGCCTTTCGCTACCCGCGGGGCGAGGGCGTGGGCGTCGAGATGCCCGAGACCCCGCAGATCCTGCCGATCGGCAAGGGCCGGATGATCCGGACCGGCAGCCGCGTGGCCATCCTCAGCTTCGGCACCCGCCTGTCGGAGGTGCTCAAGGCCTGCGAGAAGCTCGAGGCGCGCGGCATCTCGCCGACCGTCGCCGATGCCCGTTTCGCCAAGCCGCTCGACCGGGACCTGGTCCTGCAGCTGGCGCAGGACCACGACGCGCTGATCTGCATCGAGGAAGGCGCGGTCGGCGGCTTTGGCAGCCACGTTGCACAGCTGCTGTCGGACGAGGGCGTCTTCGACCATGGACTGAAGTTCCGCTCCATGGTGCTGCCGGACACCTTCATCGACCATTCCAGCCCCGCGGACATGTACGCGACGGCCGGGCTCAACGCCGAGCAGATCGAGGAAAAGGTCCTCACCACCCTCGGCGTGGACATCCTCAACAAGCGCGCCTGAAACCTCCGGACGCCTCCGTCCGCATACCCGCGGCTTCTTCTCTTTCAAAATACGCCGGGGGAGTCCGCGAAGCGGACGGGGGCGGAGCCCCCTAAGTCTCCGATTGCCCAGCTGTGCCGGGCGGGGCATTGCCCCTGCAATGGCCCGCCCGCGCGCACATCCCCGTGTTCGCGCGGCCATGAACCCTTGCCCCGTGGCGCCCGATCCTTTAGGGACCCGCCCACACCGGTCGCAGCCTACCCGGTCATCAAAACAAGGGTTCAAACATGAAGACTATCGTCATCTGCTCCGGCGGGCTGGATTCCGTCTCGCTCGCCCATATGGTCGCGGCAAGGCACGAGCTCACCCGGCTCGTCTCCTTCGACTACGGCCAGCGCCATGCCAAGGAGCTGGACTTCGCCAAGGCCGCTGCCGAGCGCCTCGGCGTGCCCTTCCACCGCATCGACATGCGCACCATCGGCGCGGCGCTCACCGGCTCCGCGCTGACCTCGGACATCGACGTGCCCGACGGGCATTACGCCGAGGAGACCATGCGCATCACCGTGGTTCCCAACCGCAACGCCATCATGCTGGCCATCGCCTTCGGCGTTGCCGCGGCCAATGGCGACGAGGCAGTCGCCACCGCCGTGCATGGCGGGGATCATTTCATCTATCCCGACTGCCGCCCGGGATTCACCCGCGCCTTCGAGGCCATGCAGCAGCAGGCGCTCGACGGCTACGCGGACGTGTCGCTCTACACGCCCTTCGTCGAGCGCACCAAGGCCGACATCGTCACCGAGGGGGCCAAACACGGCACGCCCTTTGTCGAGACGTGGTCTTGCTACAAGGGCGGCGAGACCCATTGCGGTCGTTGCGGCACCTGTGTCGAGCGACGCGAGGCCTTCCATCTTGCGGGCGTCGAGGATCCCACCGTCTACGCCGACCCCGACTTCTGGATGCAGGCCGTGGCCAGCCGGGAGGAGGCGTGATGTTCCGGATCAGCAAGGAGTTCCACTTCTCCGCCTCGCACCAGCTGACGCATCTGCCGGGCGACCACCAATGCGCTCGGATGCACGGGCACAACTACATTGTCGTGGTCGAGCTGGCGGCGCGCGAGCTGAATGCGGACGGCTTCGTGCGCGACTACCACGAGCTGGCCCCGCTCAAGGCCTATATCGACGAGTGCTTTGACCACCGGCACCTCAACGACGTGCTGAACGTCGCCTCGACCGCCGAGAACCTGGCGCTGCATTTCTACGAGTGGTGCGCCGCGCGCTGGCCCGAGACCACCTCGGTCAAGGTCAGCGAGACGCCGAAAACCTGGGCCGAGTACCGGCCCGCGCCGTTGGCGGCCTGACATGGGTCTGCGCATTGCCGAGATTTTCGGCCCGACGATCCAGGGCGAGGGCGCGCTGATCGGCGAGCCCACCGTCTTTGTCCGCGCCGGCGGCTGCGATTACCGCTGCAGCTGGTGCGACAGCCTGCACGCGGTGGACAGCGCCTATCGCCACAGCTGGACCCCGATGAGCGACCAAGAGGTCTGGGGGGAGGTCACGCGGCTCTCGGGCGGGCGGCCGATCACCGTCTCGCTCAGCGGCGGCAACCCGGCGATCCAGGACTTCGGCCCGGTGATCGAGATGGGCCGGGCAGCAGGCTACCGCTTTGCCTGCGAGACTCAGGGCTCGGTGGCGCGCCCGTGGTTCGGAGCGCTCGACACGCTGGTGCTCAGCCCCAAGCCGCCGTCGAGTGGCGAGACGGTGGATTGGGACGCCTTTGCCGCCTGCGTCGCCGCGGGCCGGGGCGCGCGGCAGGTGGTGATGAAGATCGTGATCTTCGACGATGCCGATTACGCTTGGGCCAAGGATGCCCACGCCCGGCACCCCGAGCTGCCGCTCTACCTGCAGCCCGGCAATCCCGAGGTCGACCCCGATGTGCCGGTCGACCCGCAGAGCCTGGCCGACCGGCTGCTGTGGCTGACCGAGACCGCCACCGCCGACCACTGGTTCGCCCCCCGCATCCTGCCGCAGCTGCATGTGCTCCTCTGGGGCAACAAGCGCGGCGTCTGACTTCCCATTTCCGGAGATCCCGAAATGACCGATAGCATCTACAGCAACCTCAAGCAGCTTGGCGGTGCCACGGTGCTGCCCAGCTCGCCCGAAGAGGCCGAGCTGGAACGCGTCCCGAACCCGCAGGCCGATGTGGCCTACAACGTGCGTTTCACCGCGCCGGAGTTCACCTCGCTCTGTCCGATGACCGGCCAGCCCGATTTCGCCCACCTGGTGATCGACTATGTGCCGGGGCAGTGGCTGGTCGAGAGCAAGGCGCTGAAACTCTACCTCGGCGCGTTCCGCAACCACGGCGCCTTCCACGAGGATTGCACCATCTCCATCGCCCGGCGGCTGGTCGACTTTCTCGACCCGCAATGGCTGCGCATCGGCGGCTACTGGTACCCGCGCGGCGGGATTCCGATCGACGTCTTCTACCAGACCGGCCCGATGCCGGAAGGCGTGTGGATCCCCGACCAAGGTGTGCCGCCCTACCGCGGGCGCGGCTGATCCGGTGGGGTTAGGGGGCGCTGCCCCCGCCCGCCTGCGGCGGGCTCCCCCGGGATATTTCAGCCATGTGGAAGCGGCTGGTGCGGCGTGGGCTCAGGTCTCGTCGCCTAGCAGCGCGGCCAGCCCCGCGCGGTAGTCGGGGTAGAGCAGCGTCACCCCCAGCTCGTCCTTGATGCGGTCGTTCCGCACGCGCTTGTTCTCGGCATAGAAACTGCGTGCCATGGGGCCCAGCTCTGCGTCGTCAAAGGCGACCTCGGGCGGGGGCGGCAGGTCCAGAAGTTCGGCGGCGTGCAGCAGAACGTCTTCGGGCGGGGCCGGATCGTCGTCGCAGAGGTTGTAGATTGCCCCGGGGCGCGGCTGGCGGATCGAGGCTTCGAGCACCTGGGCGATGTCCGCCACGTGGATGCGGCTGAACACCTGCCCGGGCTTGACGATGCGCCGCGCCGTGCCCTGCCGGACCTTTTCGAACGGGCCGCGGCCCGGCCCGTAGATGCCGGCGAGGCGGAAGATGTGCAGGGGCAGGCGCGGGATCGCCTGCCAGGCCGCTTCGGCCTCGGCCCGCGCCTTTCCGCGCGCCGTGCCGGGTGCGAGCGGCGTGGTTTCGTCCACCCAGTCGCCGCCGTGATCGCCGTAGACCCCGGTGGTCGAGAGGTAGCCGGCCCAGTCCAAGGCGGGCGCCCGGGCGGCGATGGCGGGGCCGATCTCGGCCAGCGCCGGATCGCCCGTGTCGCGCGGGCCGGCGGAGACGAGCAGGTGGCTCGCCTGTGCCAGCGCTTCCTCCAGCGCGGCGCGCTCCCAGAGCACCGGCTCAACCCCCTGTGCCACGAGATCCGGCGCCTTGGCCGGGTCGCGGTGGGTGCCGAGAATGCGCCAGCCTTGCGGCAGCAGGCGGCGGGCGAGGGCGGCGGCCGAATAGCCGTGGCCGAGGGTGAGCAATGTGCGTGTCATGGCCGGCAAACTGGTCTGCGGCAGCGGCTTTGGCAAGCCCGGCCAGACCGGCGCGCTTCCGCTCATATGCCATCGTGCAGGATAGGCCGGGGCGCGCAATGGGAGTATCAGGGCGCATCTGAGGCTACGTGGAATTCGGAATGTCCCGAAAGACCGAAATGACCCGGCGCGCCTGCCTGTCGCTCGTGCTGCTGCCGGTGGTGGCGCCGCTCTCTGCCTGCGCCGTGCAGCAGGAGGAGCAGATCGAGGTGACGCGCTTCGATCCGCCGCTCTACCCGAACGAGACGCCCGAGCTGCGCGCCTCGATCAACAGGTGGTCCGACCACTACGAGGTGCCCCGGCGGTTGGTGCACCGGCTCGCGATCCGCGAGAGCACCCACAGCCCCGAGGCGCGCAACGGACCCTACTACGGGCTGCTGCAGATCCTCCCCGCCACGGCGCGCACCATGGGCTTCCAGGGTCAGCCGCGCGAGCTGCTCGATGCGGACACGAACCTCGAATTCGGCGTGAAGTATCTGCGCGGTGCCTGGCTGCTTTCCGATGGCAATCCCGACGCGGCCATCGGGCTCTATGCCAAGGGCTATTACTACGAGGCCAAGCGGCGCGGCATGCTGGTCGAGACCGGGCTGCGCCGGGGCTGAGCCTCAGCGCTCCAGTAGGGCGAGCAGCTGCGCCTCGGCGCGGCGCAGCCCGGCGCGGTCGGGGGCACTGTCGAGCCGCTTGGGCAGGCCGGACTCCGCAAGGGCGATCACCTCGGGATGGATGTAGGAATTGCGCGCCACCGTGGGCGTGTTCGCCAGCCGTTCTGCCGCCGCTTCCGCCATCCCCTTGATGCTGATCTTCTCCGCGCGCAGTGCCGTCTCCAGCGCCGCCACGCTGCCGTTCCAGGTGCGGAAGGTCTTGGCGGTGAGCGCGGCGCTGCCGGTGCGCTCGGCCAGCCAGCGGTTGATTTCCTCCGAGCGCAGCCCGTGCGGCCGGCCGTCCTCGTCGAGCCAGGCGATGAGCTCCTTGCCGGGCAGATCGTCCAGCGCGGTGAGAGCCCGCTGCAGGGTGCGGTCCTTGAGTTGCTTGTGGACGCGCTTGCCGCCCTTGCCGGGGAAGCGCAGGTGCAGCGTGCCGCCGTCGAGCCGCAGATGCGTGCCGCGCAGCGTGGTTGCGCCGTAGCTGCCGTTCTCCAAAGCGTAATCGGCGTTGCCCACGCGCAGCCCGGCGCGGTCGAGCAGTGCCAGCGTGGCGGCGAGGGCGAAGTCCTTCTCTCCCGGATCGCGGGCGCGGAGCTGGGCAAGGATACTGCGGCGGAGCCCGGGCAGGGCCGCGCCAAATTCGGCGAGATGCCCGTATTTCCGCTCTGCCCGAAAGGCCGTCCAGTCGGGGTGGTAACGGTATTGCTTGCGGTCGCGCGCGTCGCGGCCGGTGGCCTGCAGATGGCCGTCGGCGCGCGGAGAGATCCACACCTGCTCGTAGGCCGGCGGCACGGCGAGCGCCTTGATCCTGGCGCGTTCCTCGGCGGCGTCGATGCGCGTGCCGTCGGGGGCGATGTAGGAAAAGCCGCGCCCGCAGCGCCGCCGCAGGATGCCGGGGCGGCTGTCGGGATAGTAGACGAGATCGGCGCGCGGGGTCATGCCTGCGAACGCCGGGTGCCGCCGAGGGGTTCCGCTCCGGTCGAGGCCAGGGCGCGGAGGTGTGACGCGGCGTCTTGAACCCGTCACGTCTTCCTGCCACGCTGGCCGGCAAAATAGCGGAAGGAGCCGCAGATGCAGGACATGCAGGCGCAATTGCAGATCGTTACCCCCGAGGCCCCGGCGGCCGAGCTTTTCGACGATGCGGAGGCGGCGGTCGAACGGCTTTGCGCGCTTTACGCGCAGGCCTCGGAGTTTCTGAAGGAGCGCTTCCTGTCCTCCATGGCCGAGGGGCATCCCGGCGTCCGCTACCGCGCCTTCTATCCCGAGGTCCGCATCACCACGACCACCTTTGCCAAGGTCGATAGTCGCCTCAGCTTCGGCCACGTCTCGGCGCCGGGCACCCATGCCACTTCGATCACCCGGCCGGACCTGTTCCGGCATTATCTGAAACAGCAGATCGGCCTGCTGATCGAGAACCACGGCGTGAAGGTGCAGGTGGGCCTGTCAGCGACGCCGATGCCGGTGCATTTCGCCGTCGCCAATTACCCCGAGCTGACTGTGCCACAGGAAGGGGCGGGCAGCTTCATCCTGCGCGACGTCTTCGATGTGCCGGACCTGACCACCACCAATGACGACATCGTCAACGGCGTGGCGCGGCCCGCGCCGGACGGGGCCGAGCCGCTGGCGCCCTTCACCGCGCAGCGGGTGGATTACTCGCTGGCCCGGCTGGCGCATTACACTGCCACCGACCCGGCGCATTTCCAGAACCACGTGCTGTTCACCAACTACCAGTTCTACGTCAGCGAGTTCGAGGCCTACGCCCGCAAGCAGCTCGCTGACCCCGAGAGCGGCTACGTCTCCTTCGTGTCGACTGGCAACGTCGAGATCACCGATGCCGGGACCGAGATCCCGCTGACTGCGAAGATGCCGCAGATGCCGACCTACCACCTCAAGCGTAAGGACGGTTCGGGGATCACGCTGGTCAATATCGGGGTGGGGCCGTCGAACGCCAAGACCGCGACCGACCACATCGCCGTGCTGCGCCCGCACGCGTGGCTGATGGTCGGGCACTGCGCGGGCCTGCGCAACTCGCAGAGCCTCGGGGACTTCGTGCTCGCGCACGCCTACCTGCGCGAGGACAAGGTGCTCGACGACGACCTGCCGATCTGGGTGCCGATCCCGGCGCTGGCCGAGATCCAGGTGGCGTTGGAGGACGCGGTCGAAGAGGAAACGCAGCTTTCGGGCTACGACCTCAAGCGGGTCATGCGCACCGGCACCGTCGCCTCGGTGGACAATCGCAACTGGGAGCTGCGCGATCAGCGTGGCCCGGTGCAGCGGCTGAGCCAGAGCCGCGCCGTGGCGCTCGACATGGAAAGCGCCACCATCGCCGCCAACGGCTTCCGATTCCGGGTGCCCTACGGCACCTTGCTCTGCGTCAGCGACAAACCGCTGCACGGAGAGTTGAAACTTCCCGGTATGGCGTCGGATTTCTACAAGACGCAGGTGGCGCGCCACCTGATGATCGGGATAAGAGCCATGGAACAGCTCCGCACGATGCCCCTCGAGAGGATCCACAGCCGCAAATTGCGTAGCTTCGACGAAACAGCCTTCCTGTGAATCGGCAGTTTCAGGCGCAAAGCGCGTAGATTTCTCTTGCAATAAGCCACTATTCGTTGTGTTTCGACTCTACATAGAGTTAAGTGACCTCAATGGGGCCCAAGTACTCGGGCAGTTCAAGGAGACCATGAAATGGCGAAGCCGATGACCAAAACCCAACTCGTGGCCGCACTGGCAGAAGAGATGGGCGCAGACAAGAAGACCGCGTCGACCGCTCTGGAAGCGATCACCGGGATCATCACCAAGGAAGTTGCAGACGGCGGCGCCGTGACCCTGCCGGGCGTTGGCAAAATCTATTGCCGTGAGCGTCCCGAGCGCATGGTGCGCAACCCCGCCACCGGCGAGCAGTTCAAGAAAGAGGCCGACAAGGTGGTCAAGATGACCATCGCGAAGGCGCTGAAGGACAGCGTGAACGGCTGATCTTTCCTGCTCGACTGAGCATCAGGGCCGCGGTTCCGCGGCCCTTTTTTTATTGATTTACAGATATTTACAGGTCTTGAAGACGGGCGATTTGCTGCCCCTCCGCGTCGAAGTTCTCTGGCGCGAGCCAGGCTTCGAACCGTTCTTTCAGCTTCGGCCATTCGCTGTCGATGATCGAGAACCAGGCGGTGTCGCGGTTGCGGCCCTTGCTGACCACGGCCTGCCGGAAGGTGCCCTCGTAGGTGAATCCGAGCCTCTCCGCCGCACGGCGCGAGGGGCCGTTGAGCGCATCGCATTTCCATTCGTACCGCCGGTAGCCCAGCTCGTCGAACGCGCGCTTCATCATCAGGTACATGGCTTCGGTGGCCGCCGGGCTGCGCTGCAGCAGGGGGCTGAAGTGGATGTGCCCGACCTCGATCACGCCGTTTTTCGGGTCGATCCGCAGGTGCGAAGCGATTCCCACCGGCGTGCCATCGGGCGTGCAGAGCGTATAGAACTGTGGATCGGTGCTCGCGGCGCACTCGTCGATCCAGGCTTGCGCCTCACTCAGGTCCCGCAGGGGCTCGCGCAGCAGGTAGGTCCAGTTGCGGCCGCTCTCGTCCTTCAGGAAGGCGTCGTAGAGCGGGGCCGCGTGCTCGGCCCGGGTCGGCTCGAGCGAGATGCGGTGGCCCTGCATGGGTGTATGAGAAGGGATGGGGCGGGGAAAACTGCCGTCGACGGGCAGCCCGATGGGCTGCCCGTGTTCGTTCGTGCGATGATCGGTCATCTCAGCCGAAAACCGTCCCGAGGGCGCCGTCCACGGCCTCGACGATCTGGTCGATGTCGTCCTTGGTGGCGATCAGTGCCGGCGCGAAGCACAGCGTGTTGTTGTAGCCGGGGATCGAGCGGTTGGTCATGCCGATGATGACGCCGCGCTTGTTCACCTCGGCGACCACGGCGGCGGTGCGCTTTTCGTCCATCGGCTCGCGGGTGGCGCGGTCGGTCACCAGCTCGGCGCCAAGGAACAGACCCTTGCCGCGCGCCTCGCCGACGACGGCGTGTTTGTCCTTCAGCGCCTCGAGCTGGCCGAGCATGTACTCACCCATGCTGGTGGTGTTCTCGAGCAGCTTCTCGTCCTCGATGATGCGCATGTTCTCCAGCGCCGCAGCGGGGCCTGCGGTGCAGCCGCCGAAGGTCGAGATGTCGCGGAAGTAGTTCATCGGGTCCGAGGCATCGTCCTTGAACAGATCGAAGACACGCTCGTTGGTGACGCAGCAGGCGATGGCCGCGTAGCCCGAGGCAACGCCCTTGGCCATGGTCACGAAGTCGGGCTCGACGCCATAGTGCTGGTAGCCGAACCAGGTGCCGGTGCGTCCGACGCCGCAGACCACCTCGTCGATGTGCAGCAGGATGTCGTACTTGCGGCAAATCTCCTGCACGCGCTGCCAGTAGCCCGCCGGGGGCACGATCACGCCGCCGCCCGCGGTCACCGGCTCGAGGCAGAGCGCGCCCACGGTGTCGGGGCCTTCGCGCAGGATCACCTCTTCGATGGCATCGGCGGCGCGCTGGCCATAGGCCTCGCCCGACAGATCGCCCCAGCCCTGATCACCGGCGCGGTATTCGAGGCAATGCGGCACCGACACGAAGCCCGGCGCGAAGGGGCCGTACTGCGCGTTGCGCTCTTCCTGACCGCCGGCCGACAGCGCCGCGATTGTGGTGCCGTGGTAATCACGCTCGCGGTAGAGGATCTTGTGCTTCTTGCCGCCGTAGCGCTTGTGCGCGATCTGGCGGACCATCTTGAAGGCCTTCTCGTTCGCCTCGGAGCCGGAGTTGCAGTAGTAGACGCGGCTCATCCCCGGCATCTTGTCGATCAGCTTCTCGGCGAAGAGCGCGCCGGGGATCGAGCCCGCGGCCCCGGCGTAGTAGTTCAGCTTCATCAGCTGCTCGGAGATCGCGTCGACGATGCTCTTGCGGCCATAGCCGACGTTGACCGTCCAGACCGCGCCCGACACCGCGTCGAGCTGTTCGCGCCCGGTCTGGTCCCAGACGCGCATACCCTTGCCCTCGACGATGATCTTGGGGTCCGAGGTCTCGAACTGCTTGTGCTGCACGAGGTGGTGCCAGACGTGGGCCTTGTCGGCTTCGACGACGTGGCTGAGGTCGTTCTGGGTGAGGGTGCCGTCCATGGAAGCTCTCCTGAAATCCGGGCGCCGCGAGGGGCGCGAAAGCGTGACTCCGCGATGCGGGATGCTAGCACATGTGCCAGAAGCGCGGGGAAGTCTTAGTGCCAGATTTCCGCATGATATAGGTCCAGTTTTGCGCGGGATGGGGCCAATCTGCCGAAGTTGGCAGGGATCCCGGGATATTTCTCGCAATGCAGTGCCCGGTGATTGGGCAGCTAACCCTACTGCCCCCAACGTATCTGCTGCATCTGCAGGCATTGCCCATTGATTGAGCGCATCTTTTCCGGTCGGATCACTCGCGAGCCGGGTGCCCTCAGGTCCCGGCCTGGCACAAGCCTCGCGACCATGACGGGGCAGCAAATCGGGAGAGACGAGATGACGATCAAGAAGAGCCTGATGGGTGCGGTCGGGGCCGCGGCACTGCTGGCCGGAGCGGCAAGCGCCGAAACCATCACCGTGGGCTATTTCCTCGAGTGGCCCATGCCCTTCGAATACGCTAAGGCCGAGGGCCTCTACGAAGAGGCCATGGGCACCGAGATCAACTGGGTGAGCTTCGACACCGGCACCGCCATGTCGGCGGCGATGGCCTCGGGCGACGTGCAGCTGTCGGTGAGCCAGGGCGTGCCGCCCTTCGTGGTCGCCACATCGGCGGGACAGGACCTGCAGGCGCTCGACGTCGCGGTGAGTTATGCCGACAACGACAATTGCGTCGTGCGCTCGGAGCTGGAAATCGACAAGGACAGCGCCGGCGAGCTGGAAGGCAAGAAGGTGGCCGTGCCGCTCGGCACCGCCGCCCACTACGGCTTCCTCAAGCAGATGGACCACTTCGGCGTGCCGCTGGACAGCCTCGAGATCGTCGACATGGCGCCGCCGGACGGCGCCGCGGCCATCGCGCAGGGCGCGGTCGACATGGCCTGCGGCTGGGGCGGCTCGCTGCGCCGCATGAAGGAGCATGGCAACGTGCTGCTCACCGGCGCCGAGAAGGAAGAGCTCGGCATTCTCGTCTTCGACGTGACCTCCGGTCCGGCGGGTTGGGTTGCCGAGAACTCGGACCTCGTGGCCGCCTTCCTGAAGGTGACCGCGGATGCCAACGCCATGTGGGCGGATGAGGCCAACCACGCCAAGATGCTGCCGGTGATCGCCAAGGACGCAGGCATGGACGAGGACGCCACCGCCGAGACCATGGCCACCTTCGTCTTCCCCACCGCCGAAGATCAGCTCTCGGCCAAGTGGCTGGGCGGCGGCGCGGCCGACTTCATGAAGGGCGTCGCCGACGTCTTCGTCGAGGCCGGCTCGATCGACGCGGCGCTCGACAGCTACGCCGACCACGTGAACACCGGGCCGCTGTCCTCGGCAGGCTCGATGTAAGGCCTTCGGGCCACCTGTCCCGGCGGTGGGGGGCTGCCGCCGGGACCTTCGTATCAGAACGACATTTTGGGGGCGGAACCCCCGAACCGCGGCGACGGGCCGCGAAAGGCGGATCATGAGCGGATTATCCATCCAGAACCTGTCGATGCGCTTCGACCTGCCGAACGGCAGCTCGGTACAGGCGCTGAAGGACGTCTCGCTGGAACTGGCGCAGGGCGAGCTGCTGTCGGTGCTGGGCCCCTCGGGCTGCGGCAAAACCACCTTGCTGAACATCGTTGCGGGCTTCCTCGCGCCGACCGAGGGCAAGATCGTGCTGAACGGCCACGAGGTGCGCGGCCCCGCCGCCGAGCGCGGCATGGTGTTCCAGCAGGGCGCGCTCTTTGAGTGGATGAACGTGCGCGACAATGTCAGCTTCGGGCCGCGCATGGCCGGCAAGCGTGAGAAGGACTACGGTGCCAACGTCGATCACCTGCTCGAGGTGGTGGGCCTGCGCGGCTTCAAGGAAAAGGCGGTCTACGAGCTTTCGGGCGGCATGCAGCAGCGCGTGGCGCTGGCCCGCTGCCTTGCCAACGATCCCGACGTGATCTTGATGGACGAGCCGCTGGGCGCGCTCGACGCGCTCACCCGCGAGAAGATGCAGAGCCTCGTGCTGAAGCTCTGGAAGGAGACCGGCAAGACCATCATCCTGATCACCCACTCTGTCGAGGAGGCGCTGCTGCTGGGCGAGCGGCTGCTGGTCATGGCGCCGCGCCCCGGCCGCATCCACCGCGAGTACCGCCTGCCCTTTGCCGATCTCGGCGCGGGGCAGGACCTGCGCGCGGTGAAGAAACATCCCGATTTCGCCACCACGCGCGAGGAGATCCTCGGGATGATCTGGGACATGGAGGAAGAGATCATGGGCCGCAGCGAAACCGCGGGGGCCGCGTCATGATCGTCTTTGCTCTCTATATCGCGATCTTCGTGGTCAGCTGGCTGCTGGTGAAGCTGCTGGTGCACCGCGCGTTGAACGACTTCACCGCCCGCAAGACCGTCACCTTCGGCGACGAAAGCGCGGTGCGCCCGAGCCGCATCGCCAGCGTGGTCTCGATCCTGACCATCTTCCTGCTCTGGGGGGCCTTCACCGGCTCGACCTGGGTGCCGAAGTTCCTGCACGCGCCGGGGCCGTTCGTCGGCGATGCCAGCTTCACCTACACCGCAGAGGCGGACGGGGTCGAACCCGACGAGGCGACGGTCACCGTGCGTGTCTTCCCGGTGGGCGAAGAGACCGAGGACCCCGAGGTCGATCCCGGCAACGGCTGGGCGAAGAACGACAATGCGAGCGTCGGGGCCTGGCGGTCGGGGCTTGTGCGGGTCGATCAGAATGACGACTACGGGCGCGACGCCGGGCACAGGGTGGTCGCCGTGAACGGTCAGCCGATTGCTCCGGGCGGCGAGGTCATCACCGAGTATGGCAGGGTGGGCATGTCGCCCAAGGGCACGCTCAATTTCGAGCCCGCCAAGGGATGGCAGATGGAGCCGATCTGGCTGCCCGCGCCCGAGGCCGTGCTCTCGCGGCTGGTGGAGATCTCCCGCGACGGCTATCGCGACAGCACGCTCTGGGAGCACCTCGGCTGGTCGCTGTTCCGGGTCATCGCGGGCTTCTTCTTCGGCGCGCTGATCGGCATTCCGCTGGGCTACGCCATGGGCCTGTCGGACTGGTTCCGTGGCTGGTTCGATCCCATCGTGGAATTCATGCGGCCGGTGCCGCCGCTGGCGCTCATTCCGCTGGTGATCATCTGGGCGGGCATCGGCGAGGCGGGCAAGATCATCCTGCTGTTCCTCGCGGCGCTCTGGATCATGGCCATCGCCGCGCGCTCGGGGGTCTCGGGGGTGAAGATCTCCAAGGTCCACGCGGCCTACTCGCTGGGCGCCAGCAAGGTGCAGATCCTGCGCCACGTGATCATCCCCAACTCGTTGCCCGACATCTTCACCGGCGCGCGAGTCGCCATGGGAGTCTGCTGGGGCACCGTGGTGGCGGCCGAGCTTGTCGCCGCCGAGAAGGGCGCGGGGATGATGATCATGGTCGCCTCGAAGTTCCAGCTGACCGACATCGTGATCATGGGGATCATCCTGATCGGGGTGATCGGTTTCGGCATCGACATGTTGATGCGGCTGGCTGAACGCAAGCTGGTGCCCTGGAAGGGCCGGGGCTGAAAGGCTCGGGGCTGAGCGCGGATGGAACGGGCGGAGCGAGGGGGCTGTCTGCCCCCTCGCGCTCCCCCGAGGATATTTTCGACATATGGAAGGCGCGGGCGCTGCGCGACCTTTCGGGGCGTCAGCCCAGCAGCGCGCCGAGCTGGGCGTCGAGCCAGAGCCGCATGCCGTCCACCGTTGCCACGTAGGGATCGAGCAGCGGGGCGAGCGCGGGCACCATGTCGGTGAGCGCCGGCGCGAGCGCATAGAGCAGCACCGACAGCACCGCGAGAATGAGCATCGCACCGAAGCCGCGGGCGAACCCGCTGCTCTGCTGCTCTTCTTCCTCGGCGTAGAGCGCGCGGCCCTGCGGCGTTTCCATGCGGCGCGGCTCGGGGGCCACCCGCAGGGTCTGGTTGATTTCCTCGATGTCCGGCAACAGGTCCCGGCGCGAGGGGGCCACCGCCGGATGCTCGGGCTCCGAGGTGACGAACTCGGGGCTGTCCTGCGTCTCCGGCACGGGCTCGGCCACCGGCTTCGGTTGCGGCTCCGGCTGCTGCTCGTCGGAAAGCGGGGCGTCGCCGCGGATGCGGGCCATATGCTCGCGGGCGACGCGGGCGCGATGGGCAGCGTCTTCGCCGGAGGGCTCGGTCAGCCCGAGGTCGGGCTGGCTTTCCAGAGGCTCGGGGTCGGTACGACGGCGCGCCTCGCGCTCGGCTTCCTGGCGCAGCACCTCGGCGACCGACGGGTCAAGCCCGCGGGCGCGCACCGGGCGACGCGGCACCGGGGTGACGCTCTCCCGAGGGGCGTCTTCCGGAGCCGCGGGGGCGGGCGTCGGGTCAGGATCGGGGGCGGGCGCGTCGACCGGCTCCGCAGCTGGCAGGGAGGTGCCTTCGTCCATCTCCTCCCAGATGTCATCGGTGGACAGATCGTCGGGCAGATGCGCGGCGGGGTCGTCTACGCGGAGCGTATCCTCGGGGTGCAGCTGGAACCAGGTGTGGCCGCAGCTCGAGCATTGCACGTCTCGCCCGCCCGCGGGGATCGCGTCGACCGGCACCTCGTATTGCGCGCCGCAATTGGGGCATATCAGCCGCATATTGTCCTTAGCTTTCCATCTGTTCTGGCCACCATCCCTTTGAGGACAATAGGTTGCCGCAGGGGAGCGGGAAAGCCAATTTTCGGCCCGGGGGGCGGATTGCAACTGCGCCGCGGCTCGGGCACAACAGGGCATCAATTTCACCGGGGGCGCGCAGGCGTGATCGAACTCGATAATGTGGCCTACAGCTACGGCGGCGGCGAGCTGCTGAGCGGGCTCACGCTGCGGCTGGCGCCCGGGTCCTTCCACTTCCTCACGGGTCCCTCGGGCGCCGGCAAGACGACGCTGCTGAAGCTCTGCTACGGCGCGCTGGTGCCCACCGCCGGTCACGCGCGGCTGTTCGGCGAGGACGTGCGGCGCATGGACCGCGACGCCATTGCGCTCAGCCGGCGCCGTATCGGCGTGGTGCACCAGGACTGCCAGTTCCTCGATCACCTGTCGGTCGCCGAGAACGTTGCCCTGCCGCTGACCGTGGCGGGCGAGGGCGGGGGCGATCTCGAACAGAACCTCATCGAGCTGATGACCTGGGTCGGGCTGAAGAGCCGCGCCGAGGCACTGCCGCCGGAGCTGTCGGGCGGCGAGCGGCAGCGCGCGGCGCTGGCCCGCGCGGTGATCATGTCGCCCGAGGTGATCCTCGCCGACGAGCCGACCGGCAACGTCGACTGGGAGATGTCGCAGCGACTGCTGCGGTTGCTGGTCGAGCTGAACCGCATGGGCAAGACGATCCTCATCGCGACCCACGACCTCGGCCTCATCCGGTCGGCCAAGAGCCAGGTGCAGGCGCGGGTGCTGCGCATCTCGAACCGCAAGCTGCAGTCGGCGGGGGCGGACCTGTGAGGTTGATCCGCGACTCCCTCGGGGCCTTCACCGGCTCGGACACCGGCGCAGACCGGGTGGTGCCGCCCACCGGCTTCACCGCCTCGCTCACGCTGTTTGCTGCCGGGGCCATGGCCTTTCTTGCGGTCTTTGCGCTGGCGCTGTCGCTGGCCGCGGGGCGCCTGGCGACGAGCTGGGGAGACGAGCTGGCGCGCGCCTCGACCCTGCGCATCTCGGCCCCGGCCGGGCAGCAGGCGCAGCAGACCGAGGCGGCGCTGCGGCTGCTCGGCCAGACCCCGGGCGTCGCCTCGGCCCGGGCGCTCAGCGAGGCGGAGCAGCAGGCATTGCTCGAACCCTGGTTCGGTCCGGACCTGCCGCTGGCCGACCTGCCGGTGCCGCAGCTCATCGAGATCATCGAGGAGGGCGAGGGCTTCGACGGGGCCGGGCTGCGGCTGCGGCTGCAGGCCGAGGTGCCGGGGGCTGTGCTCGACGATCACACCCGCTGGCGCCGGCCGCTGGTGGCGGCTGCGGGCAAGCTGCGGCTGCTGGGCGCGGTGTCGATCCTGCTGATCGCCGGTGCCGTGGCGGCGATGGTCACGCTGGCGGCCAATGCCGCGCTCGCGGCCAACGCGCAGGTCATCGCGGTGTTGCGGCTGGTCGGCGCCACCGACGGGTTCATCGCCCGTGCCTTCGTGCGGCGCTTCACCCTGCGCGCGCTCGGCGGCGCGGCGCTCGGCGCGGCGGTAGGCTCGGGCGCGCTGCTGCTGATGCCCTCGGCGGGCGAGACGGCGGGTTTCCTGACCGGCCTGTCCTTCGTCGGCTGGCACTGGATCTTCCCGCTGCTGGTGCCGCTGCTGACCGCGGCGGTGGCCTTTGCCGCCACGGCGATCGCGGCGCGGCGGGTGCTTGGAGACTTGAGATGATGCGATACGCGCTGCAATGGACCCGCTCGCTGCTCTTCGTCGGGCAAATATATCTAGCGATGGCGGTGGTCGGCCTGCTGTTCTTTCCCTGGGCGCTGTTCTCGGACCGGGGCGCGCGGATGGGAGCCCGAACCTGGTGCCGCTGGGTGCGCTGGACCGCCGCCTGGATGGTCGGGCTGAAGAGCGAAATCCGCGGCGAGGTGCCGTCGGGCGAGCTGCTCATCGCCGCCAAGCACCAGAGCTTTTTCGACATCATCCTGCTGTTCGGCGCGGTGCCGTCGGGCAAGTTCATCATGAAGCGCGAGCTGCTCTTCACCCCGGTGCTGGGGCAATATGCGACCCGAATGGGCTGCATCCCGGTGAACCGCGGCAAGCGCGGGGCGGCGATCTCGAAAATGGTGGCCGATGTCAAGAAAAGCGCCGAGGACCATCCCGGCCAGCTGATCATCTACCCGCAGGGCACCCGCGTGCCGCCGGGCGAGAAGCTGCCCTACAAGGTCGGCACGGCGATCCTCTACAGCCAGAGCGGCGAGCCCTGCGTGCCGGTGGCCACCAACGTCGGGGTCTTCTGGCCCAAGCGCGGCATCTACCGCAAGCCGGGCACGGCGGTGATCGAATTCCTGCCGGTGATCGAGCCCGGCATGCCGAGCAAGGTCTTCCTTGCGAAGATCGAAGCGGATGTTGAGGCGGCCTCGAACCGCCTGATGGCGGAGGCCGGGTTCCATGCGGAAGATTGACAGCATCGACGCACTTGAGGCGCTCTACGGCACCGCCGCCGGGGCGTCGATCGACAAGGTCGTGCGGCGCATGACGCCGCTCTATCGCAAGTGGATCGAGGCCTCGAAACTCTGCGTACTGAGCACCGTGGGACCGGCGGGAACCGATGCCTCGCCGCGCGGTGACGATGGGCCGGTGGTGCAGGAACTCGACCCTGGCACGCTGGCGATGCCCGACTGGCGCGGCAACAACCGTCTCGACTCGTTGCGCAATGTGGTCGAGGACGGGCGGGTGTCGCTGATGTTCTTCGTGCCCGGCAGCAACAACGTCGTGCGGGTGAACGGCACCGGATGGCTCACTGACGACGAGGCCATGCGGGGGCGCTTTGCCAAGGACGGCAAGCTGCCGGCCACCGTGCTGATCGTCGAGATTGCGGAGATCTACACCCAATGCGCCCGCGCGCTCTTGCGCGCCGGGACCTGGGTTTCGGGCGACGAGAGTGTGGGTCTGCCGACCATAGGCCAGTTCCTCGCGGAGGCCACGCAGGGGGCCACCGACGGCGAAGCCTACGACCGCGAATGGCCCGAGCGGGCCGCGAAGAGTCTGTGGTGAGCCGCTGACGGTTTCGTGATCCAAAAATCCCGACGGAGGCCCGGCTCCGCTGCGTTCAACGTTCAACACGAACAAGACGCAAAGGATGTCGAGCATGTCTGATTTTATCGAGCGCCCCAGCCGCAGGGCCCTGCTCACCGGGCTCGCGGTCTCTCCCATTGCAGTGGCCGGGATCGGTTCCTTCTCCGGCACCGCGCGGGCGCAGGCGCAATCGGCGGGGCTCATCACGCCCAACGTCTGCATGGTGATGCCCGAGGTCACCGAGGGGCCCTACTACCTCGACGAGCAGCTGGTGCGCGCCGAGATCACCGAGGACCGCGAGGGCGTGCCCATGCGCCTGCGCCTGCAGGTGGTGACCGCCGATTGCACCCCGGTCGAGGGCGCGCGGGTCGACGTCTGGCATTGCGATGCGCTCGGCAACTACTCGGGCTACGCCACGCAGGGCAGCGACGGCACCAATGACACCTCCGATCAGACCTTCCTGCGGGGCACGCAGATGACAGCCGCGGACGGCGTCGCCGAGTTCCGCACGATCTATCCGGGCTGGTATCGGGGCCGGACCACCCATGTGCACTACAAGGTCTTCCTCGACGAGCGCACGGTGCTGACCAGCCAGATCTTCTTCCCCGACGCGCTGAGTGAATACCTGTTCCAGTCGGTTGCGCCCTACAACGACCGCGCCGGCGCCGAGCGGGACACGATGAACACCAACGATGGCATCGCCAAGCAGGCGGGCGAGGGCGCCTACGCGGCGATCCGCGAGCAGTACGCGTATTACGACGCGGCGCTGGTTGTGGGGATCGACCCCGAGGCGACCTCCTCCGAGAGCGGAATGGGGGCGGGCGGTCCTGCCGGCGGCCCGCCGCCCTCCGGAGAGCGCCCCGATGGTCCGCCGCCCGAGGGTATGGGCGGGCCGCAGGAAGGCGTTGCCGCCGAGGTCTTCATTCCGGGACGGACCGCGACCGAATAGGCCAAATCTCTTCGAAGAGATTTGCAAGAGCCTTCGAAGGCTCTTGATGGGCGGATCCGGTGGGATCCGCCCGTCTTAGTTCAGCGGTCCAATGCGCCCTTTCCCGCGAGGATCTTCGGGCGCAGCTTCTCGACCCTGGCAATGCGGGTCTCGGGTTTCTTCGCGCCGCCGATCTGCAGGACGTGGCTCTTCTGCCGTCCCGGGGTGAGCGCGTGGAAGGCCTCGGCGAGTGTTGGATCGGCGTCGAGTGCGGCAACCAGCTCCTCCGGAAGGTCGAGCGTGGTCTCTTCCTTCGGCGGGCGGAGGCCCCGCGCGGCGTAGTCCCGGGCCTCGGCGAGATAGGTCGCGAGCGTGGGCGACATCTGCGCGACCTGAGCCGCCGAAGCAAATCGGATCACGTTGGGATGTCGGGTGTTGGGCCCCTGTCGCTCCAGTACGCCCTCGGGGTCGGTCATCAGCGCCGGGTTGAAGAAACTGAGCGTGAACTCGCCTCGGAATGCCCCGATCAGCGCGACGTTGCGCTCTCCTTCCATGTAGACCGGATGGCCCCATTTCGCGGTTTCCCGAAGACCCGAGGCGAGGCAGATCGCGCGCAGCTCGGCCAATCCGTCCGACCAGAGCCGGGTGGCGCAGTCCGCCGTGTCGAAACGGGCGCAGCGGCCGCAGCCGCGGGTGAAATAGGCGTCGCTTTCGGTGATCATTGTGGCTCCGGCGATGGCTTGCCGGGAGCCTAGCCCGGCGATCCCGGTCTGGCGAGGGGGTCGCGGCAGCTCACATCTTGAGGATCGAATTGCCGCCGTCCGCCAGCATGGCGCTGCCGGTGACGAAGGACGACTGGTCAGACAGCAGGAAGAGCGCGGCGCGGGCGATCTCCTCGGGCGTCGCCATGCGCTTCAGCGCATGCATGTTGCGGACCACCTCGTGGAATGCCGCATCGCTCCCGGCCATCTCGGTCATCGTACCGCCAGGCAGCAGCGCGTTGACGCGGATGTTCTCGGCTCCGTGCTCGGCGGCGAGAACCTGCGTCAATCCGATCAGGCCGGCCTTGGCGGCGGCATAGGCGGCCATGCCCGGCAGGCCGACGGTGTGGCCGACAAAGGAGGAGGTGAAGACGATGGACCCGCCGCCCGCGGCGCGCAGCGCGGGAATCTGCGCGCGCGCGGCATGGAAGGCGCTGGTGAGATTGACCTCGAGCACCTCGCGCCAGTTGGCTTCGGACATCTCTGTGACCGCGCCGAGCGCGCCGGTGGTGCCGGCATTGTTGAAGGCGCCGTCGAGCCCGCCGAAGCGGTGGATGGACAGCGCCACGAGCGCGGCGGCGTAGTCGGGGTCCGAGACATCCCCGGCGAGATAGGCGGCCGTGCCGCCCGCTGCACGTATGTCGCGCGTGAGCGCGTCCAGCCTCTCCCCCCGCCGGGCGCCGAGCACGACCCTGGCCCCGCCCTCCGCTAGCAACCGGGCGGCGGCTGCGCCGATGCCGCTGCTCGCGCCGGTTACGATGATCGTCTTTCCCGTCAGCATAGGGTCTGCCTCCCTGCGATATGCAGGGACACTCTCGGTGCAGGCGGCGCTCGAGGCGATCCGCTTCCTGCGCATTGGGAGCAGGCAAACGAAAAGCCCCCCGGAGCGTCGCTCCGGGGGGCTCTGTCTTGCCTCCCGCGAAGGGATCAGGCGTGGATTGCGCCGTCGCCGCAGGCCAGCGCCGCCTCGCGCACCGCTTCCGAGAAGGTCGGGTGAGCGTGGCAGGTCAGCGCCACGTCCTCGGCGGAGGCACCGAATTCCATCGCCACGCAGATCTCGTGGATCAGGTCACCCGCCGACGGGCCGATGATGTGGCAGCCGAGCACGCGGTCGGTCTCCTTGTCGACGATCAGCTTCACGAAGCCATCGCCGGCGAAGACGGCCTTGGCGCGACCGTTGCCCATGAAGGAGAACTTGCCGACCTTATAGGCGCGGCCCTCTTTCTTGAGCTGCTGCTCGGTCTTGCCGACCGAGGCGACTTCGGGGTGGGTGTAGATCACGCCCGGGATGACGTCGTAGTTCACGTGGCCCGCCTTGCCGGCGATGACCTCGGCGCAGGCCATGCCCTCGTCTTCGGCCTTGTGGGCCAGCATCGGGCCCTCGATGGCGTCGCCGATGGCGAAGATGCCTTTCACTGCGGTCTGCCAGTGGCCGTCGGTCTCGATCTGGCCGCGCTTGGTCAGCTTCACGCCGAGCGCCTCGAGGCCGAGCCCGTCGGTGTAGGGCGCGCGGCCGGTGGCGCAGAGCACCACGTCGGCTTCGGTGGTGTGCTCGGAGTCATCCTTGCGCAGCTTGTAGCTGACCGTGGCCTTGCCGCCCTTGGTCTCGACCTTGGAGACGGCCGCGCCCATGGTGAACTTCAGGCCCTGCTTGGTGAGCATCTTCTGGAAGGTCTTCTGCACCTCGGCATCCATGCCGGGGGTGATGGCGTCGAGGAATTCGATCACCTCGACCTCGGTGCCGAGGCGGGAGTAGACCGAGCCCATCTCGAGGCCGATCACACCGGCGCCGATGACGACCATCTTCTTGGGGATCTTGCCAAGCTCCAGCGCGCCAGTGGAGGTGACGACGATCTTCTCGTCGACCTCGACCTCGGCGCCCGGCACGGAGGCGGGCACGGAGCCGGTGGCGATGATGATGTTCTTGGCCTCGTGCACCTCGTCACCGACCTTGACCTTGCCGGCCTCGGGGATCGAGCCCCAGCCCTTGAGCCAGTCGACCTTGTTCTTCTTGAACAGGAACTCGATGCCCTTGGTGTTCTGGCCGATCACGTCGTCCTTGTAGGCGAGCATCTGCTTCCAGTCGACCTTGGGCGCGGCGCCCTTGAGACCCATCTTGGCGAAGTTGTGCTCCGCTTCGTGCAGCTGGTGCGAGGCGTGCAGCAGCGCCTTCGAGGGGATGCAGCCCACGTTGAGGCAAGTGCCGCCGAGGGTCTCGCGGCCCTCGACGCAGGCGGTCTTGAGGCCGAGCTGGGCGCAGCGGATGGCGGCGACATAGCCGCCCGGGCCGGCGCCGATCACGATGACGTCGTATTGTGCCATTGGGGTCTCCTATCGGGTATTCTGGCGGGCACGGGGCGTGCGCATTCCATGCGCAGGCCATGCATATGCGAAGGTGGAGAGGGAGGCGGGGGCGCTGCCCCCATCCGCGCGGGGCGCGGACTCCCCCGGGATATTTGAACCATGTGGACGCTGCGGGCGCGGGACCATCAGATCAGCGCTCCGAGCAGCATGAGGGTGGTGGCCAGCAGCCCGATGGCCCAGATCAGCGAACGCCAGGGGGCCCAGCCGAAGAGGTAGGCGGGCACGTAGAGCAGGCGGGCACAGAGGTAGACAAGCGCGCAAAGCGCGGTGCCACTGCCGGTCTGGTCGGTATAGGTGACCAGCATCACCGCGATGGCAAAGAGCAGCAGCCCCTCGAAGTGGTTGTTCATCGCGCGCTGCGCGCGGCCGGCGAGGCCGGAAAGCTCGCGGCCCTCGTCGCGGGGCGAGGCGGCGTAGCGCGGACCGACCTGGCGCTGGGCCAGCACCGAGTAGAGCGCCATCTGGGCGATCTGCAGCAGGGTCGCGAGGGTCAGTGCAAGAAGTTCCGGCGTCATGCGGTGCTCAGCATGTGGGACGCGGAGGGGCCGTGGCCGAGCGAGGCTTCCTGGCTCAGCCAGTTCTGCGCCTTCTCGGGGTCGTTGACGGTGAAGAGCGCCCAATGCGCGGCGCTGCCTTCGGTCCAGAGCTGCAGGAGTGTGAGCCCGGCCTGGGCGCGGGTCTCGGCCTCGGCGTCGAAGCGGCCGGCGTCGAAACTGTCGTAGCGGAGCAAAAGCTGTTGGCTCATCTGGCTCTCCCTTCGGGATCACGCGGGGCTCTGGAAGGCCTCGCCCGGGCGGGTCCGGGCGAGGCAATGTCATGGGGCGGGGCGCCGCTGTGACGCCCCGGGGCCGGGATCAGAGATCCATCAGCAGGCGGCGCGGATCCTCGAGGGCTTCCTTGACGCGGACCAGGAAGGTCACGGCGCCCTTGCCGTCGACGATGCGGTGGTCGTAGCTGAGCGCCAGGTACATCATCGGGCGGATTTCCACCTTGCCGTTGATCGCCATCGGGCGGTCCTGGATCTTGTGCATGCCAAGGATGCCCGACTGCGGGGGGTTCAGGATCGGCGAGGACATCAGCGAGCCGTAGACACCACCGTTGGAGATGGTGAAGGTGCCGCCCTGCATCTCGGCCATCGAGAGCTTGCCGTCACGGGCGCGCTTGCCCTTCTCGGCGATCTCCAGCTCGATCTCGGCAAAGGACTTCTGGTCGACGTCGCGCAGCACCGGGACCACGAGGCCCTGCGGCGTGCCGGCGGCGATGCCCATGTGCACGAAGTTCTTGTAGACCACGTCGGTGCCGTCGATCTCGGCGTTCACCTCCGGGACTTCCTTCAGCGCGTGGCAGCAGGCCTTGGTGAAGAAGGACATGAAGCCGAGACGGGCGCCATGCTTCTTCTCGAAGAGGTCCTTGTACTGGTTCCGCAGCGCCATCACCTCGGTCATGTCCACCTCGTTGTAGGTGGTCAGCATGGCCGCGGTGTTCTGCGCGTCCTTGAGGCGGCGCGCGATGGTCTGGCGCAGGCGGGTCATCTTGACGCGCTCTTCGCGGGCGGCGTCCTCAGCGGCCACCGGCGCGCGCGGTGCGGCGGCGGGAGCGGACGCGGCCGGGGCCGACTTGGCGGCGGCGAGGGCAGCGGAAACGTCATGCTTCATGACGCGGCCATCCTTGCCCGAGCCCTGCACCTGGTCGCGGCTGAGGCCGGCCTCGGCCATGGCCTTCTTGGCGGCGGGCGCGTCCTCGACGTCCTTGCCACCTGCGGCAGGCGCGGCGGCCGGAGCTTCGGCCGCGGCCGCGGGGGCTGCGGCTGCACCGGAAGCGCCGCCGAGCACGGCGAGCTGGCCGCCGGCCTGAACCGTGGCGCCTTCGTCGGCGAGGATCGCGGTCAGCGTGCCGGCGGCCGGCGCGGGAACCTCGACCGAGACCTTGTCGGTCTCGAGCTCGCAGAGCATCTCGTCGGCGGCGACGGAGTCACCGACCTTCTTGAACCAGGTGGCAACCGTGGCTTCGGAGACGGATTCGCCCAGCGTGGGGACCATCACCTTGACCTCTTCGCCGCCCGAGGAAGCGGGAGCCGCTTCGGACTTGGCGGAGGGACGTGCCTCGACAGCCTCGGAGCCGGCTTCGCCCGCGGGGGCGACATTGGCGAGCAGGGCGTCGACGCCCACGGTGTCGCCTTCCTTGGCCACGATGTCGGCGAGCACGCCGGCGACCGGGGAGGGAACCTCGACGGTCACCTTGTCGGTCTCGAGCTCGCAGAGCATCTCGTCCACGGCGACGGAGTCACCGGGTTTCTTGAACCAGGTGGCCACCGTGGCTTCGGTCACGGATTCGCCCAGCGTGGGGACGCGCACTTCGGTCGTCATCGCTTCATTTCCCTTCGATGGTCAGCGCTTCGTTCACAAGCGCCTCTTGCTGTGCCTTGTGCTGGCTGGCCAGACCCGTGGCGGGCGAGGCCGAGGTGGCGCGGCCGACGTAGACCGGCCGCTTGTGCGTGGCGTCGATCCGGCCAAGCACCCATTCGATATTGGGCTCGATGAAGGTCCAGGCGCCCTGGTTCTTGGGCTCTTCCTGGCACCAGACCATCTCGGCACCCTTGAAGCGTTCCAGCTCCTTGACCAGCGAGATCGCCGGGAAGGGATAGAACTGCTCGACCCGCAGCAGGTAGACATCGTCGATGCCGCGGGCGTCGCGCTCCTCGAGCAGGTCGTAGTAGACCTTGCCCGAGCACATCACGACGCGCTTGATCTTGTCGTCTGCCACCAGCTTGGTTGCGCTCTCGCCGGATTCCGCGCTGTCCCAGAGGACGCGGTGGAACGAGGAGCCGGTGACGAAGTCCTTGGCCTCGGAAACCGCCAGCTTGTGACGCAGAAGCGATTTCGGCGTCATCATGATCAGCGGCTTGCGGTAGCTGCGGTGCAGCTGGCGGCGCAGGATGTGGAAGTAGTTCGCCGGGGTCGTGACGTTGGCCACGATCCAGTTGTCCTGGCCGCACATCTGCAGGAACCGCTCGAGGCGCGCCGAGCTGTGCTCGGGGCCCTGGCCCTCGAAGCCGTGCGGCAGCAGGCAGACGAGGCCGGACATGCGCAGCCACTTGCTCTCGCCCGACGAGATGAACTGGTCGAACATGATCTGCGCGCCGTTGGCGAAGTCGCCGAACTGCGCTTCCCAGAGGACGAGCGCGTTGGGCTCGGCCAGCGAGTAGCCGTATTCGAAGCCCGAGACCGCGTATTCCGACAGCGCGGAGTCGATCACCTCGTAGCGGGCCTGGCCCTCACGGATGTTGTTGAGCGGGTAGTAGCGCTCTTCGTTGTCCTGGTTGATCAGGCCCGAGTGGCGCTGCGAGAAGGTGCCGCGCGTGGAGTCCTGGCCTGCGAGGCGGACCGGGTAGCCCTCGGTCAGCAGCGAGCCGAAGGCCAGCGCCTCGCCGGTGGCCCAGTCGAAGCCTTCACCGCTCTCGAACATCTTCGAGCGCGCATCGAGGAAGCGGCCCACGGTCTTGTGCAGCGGGAAGCCCTCGGGGACGGTGGTCAGCCCCTTGCCGACATCGGCCATGGTTTCGGGTGCGATCGCCGTTTCGCCGCGCTGGTAGTTGCCTTCCTTCTGCGCGTCGAGGTGCGACCAGCGGCCGTCGAGCCAGTCGGCCTTGTTCGGCTTGTAGGTCTTGCCGGCCTCGAATTCCTCGTTGAGGTGGGCCTGGAAGGCAGCCTTCATGTCCTCGATCTCGCCCTCGGGGATGAGACCGTCCTTGACGAGGCGATCAGTGTACAGGGTCAGCGTGGTCTTCTGCTGCTTGATCTTCTTGTACATGATCGGGTTGGTGAACATGGGCTCGTCGCCCTCGTTGTGACCAAACCGGCGGTAGCAGAAGATGTCGATGACCACGTCCTTGCCGAACTTCTGGCGGAACTCGGTCGCGACTTTGGCGGCGTGCACCACGGCTTCGGGATCGTCGCCGTTGACGTGGAAGATCGGCGCCTCGACCACCAGTGCGTTGTCGGTGGGGTAGGGCGAGGAGCGCGAGAAGTGCGGCGCGGTGGTGAAGCCGATCTGGTTGTTCACCACGACGTGGATGGTGCCGCCGGTGCGGTGGCCGCGCAGACCCGAAAGCGCGAAGCATTCGGCCACAACGCCCTGACCCGCGAAGGCCGCGTCACCGTGCAGCAGCACCGGCAGAACCTGCGTGCGCTCGGTGTCGCCGAGCTGGTCCTGCTTGGCGCGGACCTTGCCCAGAACCACCGGGTTCACCGCCTCGAGGTGCGAGGGGTTGGCAGTCAGCGACAGGTGCACCTTGTTGCCGTCGAACTCTCGGTCCGAGGACGCGCCGAGGTGGTATTTCACGTCGCCCGAGCCATCAACGTCCTCGGGCTTGAACGAGCCGCCCTGGAATTCGTTGAAGATCGCGCGGTAGGGCTTTTGCAGCACGTTGGCGAGCACCGACAGGCGGCCGCGGTGCGGCATGCCGAAGACGATCTCTTGGATGCCGAGCGCGCCGCCGCGCTTGATGATCTGCTCAAGCGCCGGGATCAAGCTCTCGCCGCCGTCGAGGCCGAAGCGCTTGGTGCCCATGTACTTGACGTGCAGGAACTTCTCGAAGCCCTCTGCCTCGACCATCTTGTTGAGGATGGCGCGGCGCCCTTCACGGGTGAACTTCACTTCCTTGCCGTAGCCCTCGATCCGCTCTTTCAGCCATGCCGACTGCTCGGGATCCGAGATGTGCATGTACTGCAGCGCGAAGGTGCCGCAGTAGGTGCGCTGGAGCACACCCATGATCTCGCGCATCGAGGCGACCTGCAGGCCGAGCACGTTGTCGATGAAGATCGGGCGGTCCATGTCGGCCTCGGTGAAACCGTAGGCCTTGGGGTCGAGCTCGGGGTGCGGGTCGCGGCCGTGCAGGCCCAGCGGGTCGAGATCGGCGGCGAGGTGGCCGCGGATGCGGTGCGCGCGGATGATCATCAGCGCGCGGATCGAGTCGAGCACGGCGCGCTTGATCTGGTCGTCGGTGACAGCGACGCCCTTCTCGGCGGCCTTGGCGGCGATCTTCTTGCCGGCGCCCTTGGTCTCGGCGACGGGCATCAGCGGCCACTCGCCGGTGATGGCGGCGGTCAGGTCGTCGTTCGGGGTCGGCGGCCAGTCGGCGCGTTCCCAGGAGGCGCCCTGCGCCTCGGCCTTCACGCTGGTCTCGTCGTCGCCAAGCTGTTTGAAGAACTCGCTCCACGCCTCGTCCACCGCGGAGGGGTCGTTGGCGTAGCGGGCATACATCTGTTCGAGATATTCCGCGTTCGCGCCCTGCATGAAGCTGAGGGCGTGGAACTGGTCATTCGAGCCTTGATCCGTCATCGCGCGCATTCCTTTCTGACCGATCGTTGAAGCAGCAGGAGGGGGGCCTTCGATAAAGGCCCCCGTCATGATGCTCCGGGTAGGTTTCGGGCCGGAACCCTGAAGGGGGCGCGGGGCGGGCAAAAACCGCCCCGCTGAGTGCTATTTAGCCCTTGATGGCTTTCATGACAGCTTCACCAAGCGTCGCCGGGCTGTCCGCGACCACGATGCCGGCGGATTTCATCGCCTCGATCTTGGACTCGGCGTCGCCCTTGCCACCGGCGACGATCGCGCCAGCGTGGCCCATGCGGCGTCCCGGAGGGGCGGTGCGGCCCGCGATGAAACCTGCGGTCGGCTTCCAGCGGCCCTTCTTCTTCTGCTCGGCGAGGAACTCTGCCGCTTCCTCTTCTGCCGAACCACCGATCTCACCGATCATGATGATCGACTGGGTTTCCGGATCGTCGAGGAACATGTCCAGCACGTCGATGTGCTCGGTGCCCTTGATCGGGTCGCCGCCGATGCCGACTGCCGACGACTGGCCAAGGCCCATGTCGGTGGTCTGCTTCACGGCTTCATAGGTCAGCGTGCCGGAGCGCGAGACCACGCCGACCGAGCCACGCTTGTGGATGTGGCCGGGCATGATGCCGATCTTGCAGGCGTCGGGGGTGATGACACCCGGGCAGTTCGGGCCGATCAGGCGCGACTTGCTGTTCACCAGCGCGCGCTTCACCTTCATCATGTCGAGGACGGGGATGCCCTCGGTGATGCAGATGATCAGCTCGATCTCGGCGTCGATGGCTTCGAGGATCGAGTCCGCGGCGAAGGGCGGCGGCACGTAGATCACCGAGGCGTTGGCTTCGGTCACGTGCTTGGCTTCGTGGACCGAGTTGAACACGGGCAGGCCGAGGTGTTCCTGGCCGCCTTTGCCGGGGGTCACGCCGCCAACCATCTTGGTGCCGTAGGCGATGGCCTGCTCGGTGTGGAAGGTGCCCTGCGAGCCGGTCAGGCCCTGGCAGATGACTTTGGTGTTTTCGTTAACGAGGACTGCCATTGTGGCGTTCTCCTGATTGTCGCTGCGGCGGGCGCAGCCTGAATTCCGGGGAGGGAGCGCCGCGGCGCCCCCAGACGCATCAGCCCTTGACCGCTTTCACGATCTTCTCGGCGCCGTCGGAGAGGTTGTCGGCAGCGATCACGTCCATGCCGGACTCGTTGATGATCTTCTTGCCGAGCTCAACGTTGGTGCCTTCGAGGCGGACGACGAGCGGAACCTGCAGGCCCACTTCCTTCACCGCGGCGATGACGCCCTCGGCGATCACGTCGCAGCGCATGATGCCGCCGAAGATGTTGACGAGGATGCCTTTGACGTTCTTGTCGGAGGTGATGATCTTGAACGCCTCGGTCACCTTCTCCTTGGTCGCGCCGCCACCCACGTCGAGGAAGTTGGCCGGCTCTGCGCCGTAGAGCTTGATGATGTCCATGGTCGCCATGGCGAGGCCCGCGCCGTTCACCATGCAGCCGATCTCACCATCGAGAGCGATGTAGTTGAGGTCGTACTTGGAGGCTTCGAGTTCCTTGGCGTCTTCCTCGGTCTCGTCGCGTAGGTTGGCGATGTCGGGCTGGCGGTACATCGCGTTGCCGTCGAAGCCGAGCTTGGCGTCGAGCACCTTGAGGTTGCCGCCGGGCATGAGGATCAGCGGGTTGATCTCCAGCATCTCCATGTCCTTCTCGATGAAGGCCTTGTAGAGCTGGCCCATCAGCTTGACGCACTGCTTCATGGCAGCGCCTTCGAGGCCGAGGGCAAAGGCGACGCGGCGGCCGTGGTACGGCTGGTAGCCGGTGGCCGGGTCGACGGAGAACGACAGGATCTTCTCGGGGGTCGAGGCTGCGACTTCCTCGATGTCCATGCCGCCCTCGGTGGAGCAGACGAAGGACACGCGCGAGGTGACGCGGTCGACCAGCAGGGCGAGATAGAGTTCGCGCTCGATGTCCGAGCCGTCCTCGATGTAGATGCGGTTGACCTGCTTGCCGGCCGGACCGGTCTGGTGGGTCACCAGGGTCTTGCCGAGCATCTTCTTGGCTTCCTCAGCCGCCTCTTCCACCGACTTGGCAAGGCGGACGCCGCCCTTCTCGCCAGCTTCGGCTTCCTTGAACTTGCCCTTGCCGCGGCCACCTGCGTGGATCTGCGCCTTGACGACCCAGAGCGGGCCGTCGAGCTCGCCGGCAGCGGACTTGGCTTCGTTGGCGCTGAGCACGACGCGGCCGTCCGAAACCGGGCAGCCGTATTCGCGCAGGAGCGCTTTCGCCTGATATTCATGGATGTTCATGGAAGACTCTTCCCGTCTTGCTGCGATTTCGGGGCCGGTATACGCCCCTCATTCGCGCCGCGCGAAGGGATTTTTGGCTTTCGGCGAAGATTTGCGAGATTTTCTGCCCGTTGTGATCACGCGCCGAAAAAGCGTGATCACAAAATCGGCTCACGTAAGATTCTGTTAGCGTTGCACGTCGAAAGAATCAGCGACCTGCCGTAACGGCAGGCAGAAAAGCAAAGTCCTGAAATGCCAGAGGCCCCGGCGCTTTCGCGACCGGGGCCCTGAATGTCGTGAGCCCGGAGGCTCAGCCGGGTCTTATGCCAGGCTGCCGTCGATGCCCTTGCAGGCGTCGACCAGGCCGTTCACCGCTGCGACCGACTTGTCGAACATCTCCTGCTCTTCCTTGTTGAGCTTGATGTTCACGATCTTCTCGATGCCGCCGGCGCCGATCACGGTGGGCACGCCCACGTACATGTCCTTCAGGCCGAACTCGCCGTCGCAGTACGCGGCGCAGGGCAGCACGCGCTTCTGGTCCTTGAGGTAGGCTTCCGCCATCTCGATTGCCGAGGTCGCGGGCGCGTAGAAGGCCGAGCCGGTCTTCAGCAGGCCGACGATCTCGGCGCCGCCGTCACGGGTGCGCTGCACGATGGCGTCCAGCTTCTCCTGCGTGGTCCAGCCCATCTCGACCAGGTCCGGCAGCGGGATGCCGGCAACGGTGGAATAGCGGACGGAGGGCACCATGGTGTCGCCGTGGCCGCCGAGAACGAAGGCGGTGACGTCCTTCATCGACACGTCGAATTCCACCGACAGGAAGTGGCGGAAGCGTGCCGAGTCGAGCACGCCAGCCATGCCGCAGACCTTGTGCGCGGGCAGGCCCGAGAACTTCTGCAGGGCCCAGACCATCGCGTCGAGCGGGTTGGTGATGCAGATGACGAAGGCGTCGGGGGCGTTTTCCTTGATGCCCTCGCCGACCGATTTCATCACCTTGAGGTTGATGCCCAGCAGGTCGTCGCGGCTCATGCCCGGCTTGCGCGGCACGCCGGCGGTGACGATGCAGACGTCTGCGCCCGCGATGTCGGCGTAGTCCTGGGTGCCCTTGAGCTTGGCGTCAAAGCCTTCGGAGGGGCCGGATTCCGCGATGTCGAGCGCTTTGCCTTCCGGGGTGCCTTCCGAGATATCGAAGAGCACGACGTCGCCGAGTTCCTTCAGGGCCGCGAGATGTGCAAGCGTGCCGCCAATCTGTCCCGCGCCGATGAGGGCAATCTTGGGTCTGGCCATGGATCTGTTCTCCGCTCCATTTGTGAAGTCCGCCGCTTGCGTAAGGTCTCTGCCGCCGACGCGCAAGGGCGCTGCAGGGCAGCATCACGGATGCTCGATTGCTGACCACGCGGCATGGTTGCGATAAAGGTGTTAACTTTCTGTGCGTTAGCATCGGTATGCCAGGGTATGCTTTCTGCGCGCTCGGCGTGCCGATACGGCAGGGAACGCCTCAACCTGCGGGCGCAAAATGCCGCATTCACAGGCAATCAGGCGATTCTTTTCTGGCTCATCTGCGCCCGCTGCGCCGCTTCAGGTATTTCTCTAGTTGCACCAGCGCGTCGTGGATCAGCACCGCGAAGAGACCGACGATCAGCCCGCCTTGCAGCACGAAAGCAGTGTTGCTGGTCAGCAGGCCGGCGATGATCACCTCGCCCAGCGTGCGCGCCGCCACCGTCGAGCCGATGGTCGCCGTACCAAGCGCGATCACCACAGACAGGCGGATCCCGCCGAGGATTACCGGCATGGCCAGCGGCAACTCGACCCGCCAAAGCCGCTGCCAGCGACCCAGGCCGATACCGCGCGCTGCCTCCATCGTGCTGGCGGGCAGGGTCGATAGGCCGGTCATCGCGTTCTCGAAGATCGGCAGCAGCCCGTAGAGGAAAAGCGCCACCAGCGTCGGGCCGGCGCCGAAGCCGAGCGCCGGGACTGCGAGCGCCAGCACGGCGACCGGCGGAAACGTCTGACCGACATTGGTGATCGTGCGCGAGAGCGGCCGGAAGGCGGTGCCTGCAGGGCGGGTGACGAGGATCGCCAGCGTGACGGCGACGACGGTCGCTGCGAGAGAGGCCACGGCAACGAGGCCGAGATGGCTCAGAGAGAGCGAGAGCAGCGAGCTGCGTGTGTAGATCACCGGCCCGTTCTCCGGCGCGAAGGGGGCGAAGACCGGGGTGAAGGCCTCCGGCGACAGCACCAGGGCCAGCAGCAGCGCGACGAGCGCCACGCGCAGGATCATGCCCGGTCTCACCCGTGGCGCTCCGCCCGCGCGCGGATGGCGGCGAGCGTGACCCGTCTGGCAGGAGTGTCGCCCGTCTCGACCGGGATCGCCTCCCGCCCGGTCCAGAGGCAGGCGGAGAGCGCCTCGCGGAGGCTGGCGTCTTCGGGAAGGGCGGGGCCTTCGGCGGGGCCGGGCTCCACAAGCTCTGAGACGGGGATGAGCGAGAGCAGGCGCATGGGCCGCTCGGCATCGCCCACCATGTCCGCCACGAATGGCGTGGCTGGAGTGGCGACGATCTCTTCCGGAGGCCCGTATTGCACCAGTCTGCCGCCATCCATCACCGCGATGCGGTCGCCGAGGCGGATCGCCTCGTCCATGTCGTGGGTGACCAGCATGATGGTCGAGCCGAGCTTGCGCTGGATGGCGCGCAGGTCTTCCTGCGCACGGGTGCGGATGATCGGGTCGAGCGCGCCGAAGGGCTCATCCATCAACAAAAGGTCCGGGCGCGAGGCCAGCGCGCGGGCCACGCCGACGCGCTGCTGCTGGCCGCCCGACAGCTCCAGCGGCAGGCGTTCGCGGAATTCGGCGGGGTCCATGCCGAAGAGCGTCAGCAGCTCGTCCACCCGCGCGGCGATCTTGTCCTTCGGCCAGCCGAGCAATTCGGGCACCGCGCCGATGTTGCGGGCGACCGTGTGGTGCGGAAATAGGCCATGGCCCTGGATGGCGTAGCCGATGCGGCGGCGCAGGAGGTGCGGTTTCACCGCGTGGGTCGGCTCGCCGTTGATGCGGACCTCGCCCGAGCTGGGCTCGACCAACCGGTTGATCATCCGCAGCAGCGTGGTCTTGCCCGAGCCGGAGGTGCCGACGATGGCGGTGATCGTGCCGGTCTCGGCGGTGAGTGATACGGCGTCGACGGCGCGGGTGCTGCCGTAGAGCTTGGTGATCCTGTCGATCTCGATCATGGCTGGCGCTCCGGGATGCGGCGGGTGAGGTCGACGAGGATGTCCATGACGATCGCGGCGACGAGGGCCATGACCACGGTGGGCAGGGCGCCCAGCAGGATGAGGTCGGTGGCGGTCTGGTTGAGGCCCTGGAAGACGAAACTGCCGAAGCCGCCGCCGCCGATGAGCCCGGCGATGACCGCAAGTCCGATGTTCTGCACCAGCACGATGCGCAACCCAGCAAGGATCACCGGCATGGCAAGGGGCAGCTCGACTCTCCACAGGCGTTGCATGCCGGTCATGCCCATGCCTCGGGCGGCCTCGATGGCGGCGGGGGGCGTGGCGGCGAGGCCGGTGACCGTGTTGGCGACCACCGGCAGCAGCGAGTAAAGCACCAGCGCAAGGAAGGCGGGGGCGAAGCCGATGCCGGCTATGCCGAGCGCCTGCGCAGCGGGATAGGTTGCGGCCACCCAGCCGAGGATCGGGATCATGATTCCGAACATGGCGAGGGAGGGGATGGTCTGCAGGAAGCTCAGCACCGGCAGGGTCGCGGCGCGCAGGCTCGCGTTGCGGTGACACAGGATGCCGAGCGGGAAGCCGATCAGCGCCGCCGCGCCGAGCGAGCCTAGCGCGAGGGCAACGTGGCGCAGGGCGGCGGTGCGGAAGGCGTCCGTGCGGCTGGCGTATTCGCGCATAACCGAGAGGTCCGACAGGGCGCCGGACCAGAGCAGCGCGGCCAGCGCGGCGAGCAGCAGCGCCAGCAGCCCGGCACGGGCGTGTGGCCCGGGTCGGAGTTGCGACAGCGCGTCGGCCATGAGCAGCATCAGTACCAGCAGCAGGCACCAGGCCCCGGCGGCAGGCGAAACGCGGGCAAGGTCCCCGGCTCCGCCGAGTTGGGTGCCCGAGCCCTCCACCAGCAGGGCAACAAGGCCGCCAAGGCCGAGCAGGCTGCCGCCGAGGCGCAGCAGCGGCGGACCGGAGAGCAGGCCGAGGCCGATCCCGGCAGCAAGCGAGAGACCGCCGGGGATCACCGCGGCCATGGGGGCACTGTCCCAGAGCATCACGCCCTCGCCCGCGACGATGCGGTTTGCGCGCAGGGTGAGGAAGGGGAGGGCCAGCGAGGCCAGCCCCAGCAAAGCGAACAGCAAGCCGGGCGGGGAGACACCCCGCCCGGTGCGCACCGTCTGCCGCTCCGCGAGCAAGATCAGTCCAGAACTCCGGACTTGGTGAGATAGTCGCGGGCCACCGCCTCTGCGGGCTCGCCGCCGACCTGGATGCGGCCGTTGAGTTCCTGCAGGGTCTCCATGGTGAGGCCCTCGAAGATCGGGTTCAGCACCTCGGGGATCGACGGGTATTCCTCGAGCACCGCGTCGCGGACGATGGGGGTGGGCTCGTAGACCGGCTGCACGCCCTTGTCGTCCTTCATCACCTTGAGCCCCGTCGCGCCGACGCCGCCGTCGGTGCCATAGACCATGGCGGCGTTCACGCCCGAGGTCCCGCGCGCGGCGGCCTGGATCGTCGCTGCGGTGTCGCCGCCCGAGAGGATCACGGTCTGATCCTCGCTCAGCTCAAACCCGTAAGTCTCCTGCATGGCGGGCAGCACCGCGGGAGAGGAAACGAACTCGGTCGAGGCGGCAAGCTTCACCTCGCCGCCACCCGCGACCCAGGCGCCGAAGTCGCTCATCGTGTCGAGCGTGTTTTCCTCGGCCACGGGACCGGTCACGGCGATGGCCCATGTGTTGTTGGCGGGGGCTGAGCTGAGCCAGGTGATGCCGTTCTCGGCGTCGAGTTCCTTGGCGCGGTCATGGGCGGCGTCCGCGTCCTTCCAGAGGTCTGCGTCGGCCTCGTTGAAGAAGAAGGCGGCGTTGCCGGTGTACTCGGGATAAATGTCGATCTGGTCGGCGAGGATCGCCTCGCGCACGACCTGCGTGCCGCCGAGTTGAAGCCGCCGTTCGACCGGCAGCCCTGCATCTTCAAGCGCGAGCGCGATCATGTTGCCGAGCAACCCGCCCTCGGTGTCGATCTTCGACGAGACGGTGATGTCGGCCTGGGCGGCGCTTGAAATGCCGACCGCCAGACCGGCGGCGGCGAGAATAAGTTTGGGGGTCATGGCGCGTCCGGCTCCCTTCCGTTGCGTCCTGTCGAGTATGACAGAGTTACGCTGAGAAACTAGGATGGGACCGGCGCGGGCCAAGTTTTCTGGGCGATTTTCCTGCCAGGTGGCGTCAGCAGGGAGGCGGGTTTCAGGCGTCGCTTTCGTCTGGCGGGAGGCTTTCGGCGAGAGTCTCGAAGGCGAGACCGCTGGCGACGAGGCAGGTCACGCCGTTGGTGGAGGTCACCGTGATCGTCCAGGTGCCGGTCTCATCCGAGGCGAAGAGTTCCATCACCGCGTTGTTGCTGCCGAGTCCGATGGAATGGCGGGTCTCACCATATGTCTCGGCAAGGCGGGAGATCACGACATCGCGCGGGCCGCAGGCTTGACCCTGTGCGGCGGCGGGGACGGGATGGTATGCAGCCGCACCTGCGCAGAGCAGCGCCGCAAGGCCAATCGGCGCGCGGGCGGGGCGCGGCGCCCGGCAAGCTCGGGTGACAGTATTGCGCTGGGCTGCGGGGGCCTGTGCCGTCATCGCCTTTGCCTTTCCGTTGGGACGGCGGCGAGGAGCGCCGCGTCTAAGTTTGGCTGACTTCGGAGCGATCGGAGCATCGGAGCGATTGGAATATGCCGCTCCTGTCCGCGTCTGATCGCTCTATACCCGGTCGCCACGTCAGGTGTTCCGTCGCTTGCTGGCTCTGCGTCTTTCCTGAGCCTGCGGCGCAAGTCCGAAGGATTGGTTAAGCATCCGATCCCGCTTAAAATCCGATGGATATATCGGCGCGCGCGCCGATTTCTTCTGCGCCGCGGCATGAATGCGCTTGCAGTTTTAGGAAAATAATTGCATCACTTGCGCAAGATTGTTGCTCGACGGAGGAAGGCATGGATCTCGCGCTTCGGCCCTATCGCTCGGTTCTCTACATCCCCGGCTCGAAGGAGCGGGCGCTGGACAAGGCGCGCGGCTTGCCGGTGGATGCGATTATCTTCGACCTCGAGGACGCAGTGGCCCCGGCCGAGAAACCCGCCGCGCGCGAGACTCTCACCGCGGCGCTGGGCGTCGGCGGTTACGGCTCCCGCACGCGGATTGTGCGGATCAACGGGCTCGACACCGAGTGGGGCGAAGCGGATGCAAAGGCCGCCGATGCCATGGATTGCGACGCGGTGCTGCTGCCCAAGGTCGAGGACCCGGCGCAGCTCGATGCGCTGGCGAAGCTGACTGACAAGCCGCTCTGGGCAATGATGGAGACACCGAAGGGCATGCTGAACGCGCAGGCGATCGGCGCGCATCCGCGTCTTGCGGGCATGGTCATGGGTACCAATGATCTGGCCAAGGAGCTGAACTCGCGCTTCCGCGCCGACCGGCTGCCGATGCTGACCTCGCTGCAGCTCTGCCTGCTGGCCGCAAAGGCCAGCGGATGCGTGATCGTCGATGGGGTCTACAACGCCTTCAAGGACGACGAGGGGCTGCGGGCCGAATGCGATCAGGGCCGCGACATGGGCTTTGACGGCAAGACGTTGATCCACCCGGCACAGGTCGAGACCGCCAATGCCGCCTTTGCCCCGACCGAAGGCGAGATCGAACTGGCCCGTCGCCAGATCACCGCCTACGAGGAAGCCGAGGCCGCGGGGCAGGGGGTTGCTGTCGTGGACGGCAAGATCGTCGAGAACCTGCACGTCTTCACCGCAAAATCAGTGCTGGCAAAGGCGGATGCCATTGCCGCCATGGGGGCTTGAGGGCAGGGTCGGGGCGGACCCGGCAAGAGGAGACCCCCAATGCTGCTTCTGATTCTCGGCGTCGCGCTCTGGTGGGCGGCGCATCTGTTCAAACGGCTCGCCCCCGAGGCGCGGGCGAAGATGGGCGACAAGGGCAAGGGGGTCGTTGCGCTCGCCCTTCTTGCCAGCGTTCTGCTGATGATCTTCGGCTACCGCATGGCCGACGGTGCCTTCTTCTACGGGCGCACCCCGGCCACGGTTGGCATCAACAATCTGCTGATGCTGGCGGCGCTCTATTTCACCTCGCCCGGCCCGAAGAAGGGTGCGCTGTTCTACAAGATGCGTCACCCAATGCTGACCGGCTTCCTGCTTTGGGCCATCGCGCACCTCATGGTGAACGGCGACACGCCCTCCTTCGTGCTGTTCGGCGGGCTGGGCATCTGGGCGCTGGTCGAGATGAGCACGATCAACCGCACCGAACCCGAGTGGACGCCCCCCGCGAAGGGGCCGATCAAGAAGGACCTGATCTTTCTTGCCGCCAGCCTCGTGCTGCTCTTCGTGATCGGCGCGATCCACACCTGGCTCGGCTATCCCACCTTTGGATGACAACTACCGGAACTGACCAAATGAAAATCTACCGACTGCTGACCGAGGACGACACCTCGGCCTTCTGCCACAAGGTGTCCGAGGCCCTGAGCAAGGGCTGGGAGCTCTACGGCAGCCCGACCTATGCCTTCGATGGGGCCAACGGCGTGATGCGCTGCGGCCAGGCCGTGACCAAGGACATCGACACGCCCTACACGCCGGACATGAAACTGGGAGCTCAGTGATGGCCAAGACCAACCCTGGGCGCTTCTTCGAGGATTACCGCATCGGCCAGGTCATCGACCACGCCGTGCCGCGCACCGTCTCGGGCGGGGAGCGGGCGCTTTACCACGCGCTCTACCCGGCCCGGCATGCGCTTTATTCCTCGGACGAGTTCGCCCGGAGCGTTGGTCTTCCCATGGCGCCGCTGGATGATCTGGCGGCGTTCCACCTGGTGTTCGGCAAGACCGTGCCGGACGTGTCGCTGAACGCGGTGGCCAACCTCGGCTATGCCGAGGGGCGCTGGCTGAAGCCGGTCTATGCCGGGGACACGCTGCGTTCCTCGTCCGAGGTGATCGGGCTCAAGCAGAACTCCAACGGCAAATCGGGTGTCGTTTACGTGCGGACGCGCGGCACGAACCAGCGCGGCGAGACCGTGCTGGAGTATTGCCGCTGGGTGATGGTGCGGAAAAAGGATCTCGACGCCCCCGCGCCCGAGACGGTCCTGCCCGAGCTGAAGAAGGCGCTTGCTCCCGAGGACCTGGTGATCCCCGAGGGGCTGGACTTCACCAATTACGATTTCACCCTCGCCGGAGAGCCGCATCGCTGGGGCGACTATGCGGTCGGCGAGCAGATCGACCATGTCGATGGCGTCACGATCGAGGAGGCCGAGCACATGCTTGCGACGCGCCTCTGGCAGAACACCGCCAAGGTGCATTTCGACGCCACCCACCGCGAGGACGGCAAACGGCTGATCTACGGCGGCCATGTCATTTCGCTGGCGCGGGCTCTCAGCTTCAACGGTCTGGCGAACGCGCAGTTGATCGTCGGGCTGAATGGCGGCGCGCATGCAAACCCCTGTTTTTCCGGGGATACGGTCAAGGTCTGGTCCGAGGTCCTGGACCGGGCGGAGACCGCTGCGCCGGGTGTCGGCGCGCTGCGGATGCGGCTGGTGGCGACCAAGGGCGGAGCGCCGTTTGAGCTCAAGGGCGATGACGGCAAATACCTGCCGCACGTCCTGCTCGATCTCGACTATTGGGCGTTGGTTCCGCGCTGATCGGCCGCAGGATCCTAGGCTGGACAGCGGGTTGAGTCGCTTCGCTGCGGCGCGGAAATCTGAGTTAAACACTTAGGAATAAGGCGACTCTACGGAATGAGCCGTTAGCGCCGGAAATGTGATCACGCTTTTTCTAGTGTGATCACGTATTGCGATCATTTTTTGGAATTGGGTGGAAAAAACACGCTCAAGTGCAGTGCAGCCGCGTGACAGGGCAGGGCAAGAGGCGCTAGAAACCGGCCACAAGGGAACCGAAAAGGACAAGCCATGGCTGAAGAGAACCGGATCCAGCGCCCGCTCTCCCCCTTCATGATCGGGCCGTATTACCGACCGCAGCTCACCTCCATGAGCTCCATCCTCACCCGCATCACCGGCAACGCGATGATCGTCGCGGTCTTCCTCATCGTCTGGTGGCTGCTCGCCCTGGCCGCGGGGCCGGAGGCATTCGCCACCGCCGAATGGTGGATCACCAGCTGGGTGGGCAACCTCGTGATGTTCCTCTCGCTCTGGGGCATCTGGTACCACTACCTCGCGGGTCTGCGGCACCTGATCTTCGATGCGGGCAAGTGCCTCGACATTCCGACCGCCGAGAAGCTCGGCTGGGTCTGCATCTACGGCTCGGTGGTTCTGACCATCCTGACCGTGATCATCTACTGGATCTGAGGGAGGCGACAGACATGCGTTATCTGACCGACCGCAAGCGCGCCGTTGGCAAGGGCTCGGCCCATTCCGGCGCGGAACATCACTGGCACATGATCGTCAGCGCCGTCGCGCTCGCCTTCATGGTTCCGACCTTCCTCTTCATCTTCGGCAACGCGCTCGGCTCCGGCTACGAGGCCGCGCTGGCGACCTTCCAGAAGCCCTTCGTGGCGATCCTGACCGGCCTCGTGCTGGTTGTCGGCCTGCAGCACTTCCAGAAAGGTGCCCGCGTCATGCTCGAGGATTACACCTCCGGCACCACGCGCAAGCTGCTGATCATGCTGGTTGTCGGCCTGTGCTGGTCGCTGACCGCCGCCGGCCTCTTCGCGCTCGCCAAGATTGCCCTCTGAGAGAAAGACTGAAAGATGGCTGCATACGAATACGAGACGCATGACTATGACGTCGTGGTCGTGGGGGCCGGCGGCGCCGGCCTGCGCGCCACCCTCGGCATGGCAGAGCAGGGCCTGCGTACCGCCTGCGTGACCAAGGTCTTCCCCACCCGCTCGCACACCGTCGCGGCGCAGGGCGGCATCGCCGCCTCGCTGGCCAACATGGGCCCGGACAACTGGCAGTGGCACATGTACGACACGGTGAAGGGCTCCGACTGGCTCGGCGACACCGACGCCATGGAATACCTCGCCCGTTCGGCCCCCGCCGCGGTTTACGAGCTCGAGCACTACGGCGTGCCCTTCTCGCGCACCGAGGAAGGCAAGATCTACCAGCGCCCCTTCGGCGGTCACACCACCGAGTTCGGTGAAGGCCCCGCCGTGCAGCGCACCTGCGCCGCGGCAGACCGGACCGGCCACGCCATCCTGCACACGCTCTATGGCCAGTCGCTGAAGAACAACGCCGAGTTCTACATCGAATACTTCGCCATCGACCTGCTGATGGAAGACGGCGTCTGCAAGGGCGTGCTGTGCTGGAAGCTCGACGACGGCACCTTCCACGTGTTCAACGCCAAGATGGTCGTGTTGGCCACCGGCGGCTACGGCCGGGCCTACTTCTCGGCCACCTCGGCGCACACCTGTACCGGCGACGGCGGCGGCATGGTGGCCCGTGCGGGCCTGGCGCTGCAGGACATGGAGTTCGTGCAGTTCCACCCGACCGGCATCTACGGCTCGGGCTGCCTGATCACCGAGGGTGCCCGCGGTGAGGGCGGCTACCTGACTAACAAGGACGGCGAGCGGTTCATGGAGCGCTATGCGCCCCAGTACAAGGACCTCGCGCCCCGCGACTACGTCTCGCGCTGCATGACCATGGAAATCCGCGAAGGCCGCGGCGTGGGCGAGCATGGCGATCACATCCACCTGAACCTCTCGCACCTGCCCAAGGAAGCGCTCGCCGAGCGTCTGCCGGGCATCTCCGAGAGCGCGAAGATCTTCGCCGGCGTGGACGTGACCAAGGAGCCGATCCCCGTTCTGCCGACCGTGCACTACAACATGGGCGGCATCCCCACGAACTACTGGGGCGAGGTGCTGAACCCGACCGCCGAGAACCCGAATGCCGTCGTGCCGGGCCTGATGGCCGTGGGCGAGGCGGGCTGCGCCTCGGTGCACGGGGCCAACCGCCTCGGCTCGAACTCGCTGATCGACCTCGTGGTCTTTGGCCGCGCCGCCGCGATCCGCGCCGGCGAGGTGGTGGACCGGGAGGGCGCCGTGCCGACCGCACCGGCTTCGCAGATCGACAAGGCCTTCGACCGCTTCGACGGCGTGCGCAACGCGACGGGCGCGATCCCGACCGCCGAGCTGCGCCTCGAGATGCAGCGGACCATGCAGGCCGACGCCGCGGTGTTCCGCGCCTCCGAGACGCTGAAGGACGGCAAGGAAAAGATGACCGAGATCGCCGGCAAGATGGGCGACATCAAGGTCACCGACCGCTCGCTCGTCTGGAACTCGGACCTGATGGAAAGCCTCGAGCTGACCAACCTGATGCCGAACGCCATCGCGACGATCTACGGCGCGGAAGCGCGCCACGAGAGCCGCGGCGCCCACGCGCACGAGGACTTCGCCAACCGCGACGACGAGAACTGGCGCGTGCACACGATCAGCCGCGTCGAGGGCAACAAGGTCGAGCTCAGCTACCGCCCGGTGGTTGTCGACCCGCTGACCACCGAAGCCGAAGGCGGCATCTCGCTGAAGAAAATCGCGCCGAAGGCACGGACGTTCTGATGCGCGCAGCCCTCGGCCTCGTACTCGTGCTGGCGGCCTGTTCGGCCCAGACGCAGGACCAGATTGCGCGGCAGGCCGCGAAATCCACGGTCGCCCGCGTCGTGGCCGACAAGTACCCAGGCGTGCCCGTGGAGCCGGCGCTGGACTGCGTGATCGACAATGCATCGTCCACGCAGATCTACGCTCTGGCCGCGGACAGCGTGACCGGGCCGACCGCCAGTACCGTCGAGGTGGTTTCCGACATCGTCTCGAAGCCCGAGACCCTGACCTGCCTGGCAGCCGACGGGCTGCCGGCCCTCATCCGATAGGAGAGCGACATGGTTCAATTCACACTTCCCAAGAACTCCAAGATCCGCACCGGCAAGACCTGGCCGAAGCCCGAGGGCGCGACCAATGTGCGGGCGTTCAAGATCTACCGCTGGAACCCCGATGACGGCGAGAACCCGCGGGTCGACACCTACTTCCTCGACATGGACAAATGCGGTCCGATGGTCCTGGACGCGCTGATCAAGATCAAGAACGAGATCGACCCGACGCTGACCTTCCGCCGCTCCTGCCGTGAGGGGATCTGCGGCTCCTGCGCGATGAACATCGACGGGATCAACACGCTGGCCTGCATCTACGGGCTGGACGAGGTGAAGGGCGACGTGAAGATCTACCCGCTGCCGCACATGCCGGTGGTGAAGGACCTGATCCCCGACCTGACGCATTTCTACGCGCAGCACGCGTCCATCATGCCCTGGCTGGAGACCAAGACCAACCGTCCCCAGAAGGAGTGGCGGCAGTCCATCGAGGACCGCAAGAAGCTCGACGGTCTCTATGAGTGCGTGATGTGCGCCTCCTGCTCGACCGCTTGCCCGAGCTACTGGTGGAACTCCGACCGCTACCTCGGCCCGGCCGCGCTGCTGCATGCGTATCGCTGGATCATCGACAGCCGCGACGAGGCCACCGGTGAGCGTCTCGACGAGCTCGAGGATCCGTTCAAGCTCTACCGCTGCCACACGATCATGAACTGCGCCAAGACCTGCCCGAAGGGTCTGAACCCGGCGAAGGCGATCGGCGAGATCAAGAAGATGATGCTCAACCGTCACGTCTGATCCAGACCGGCGACACAACATGCAAGGCGCCGTCCCCTCGCGGGGGCGGCGCTTTCCCGTTCCGGGCCGCGCCATGCCCGAACTGGCAGGGATGCGGAGCGGGGCGGACAACGACGGTTGCGCTCAGCGCAGAGCATGGTTGCAGCATCCGCCGGTGTGCTGCAGCGCGGAAAGCCCTATGTAGGGTGGCACACGGGAGGAGATCGAGAGATCAAGGATAGATGCTATGACCAGCACCGCTGCAAAGACCGAGACCACCGCCCGCGAAGCGCTCGACGCCCTCGAGCAGGCATTTACCTACTACCAGCCCGAGCCCGTGCTGGTGCAGGTGGCGCACAAGGATGTGACCGCCGATCTGGGCACGCTGGATTACTACCGCGCCGCCTGAGACTGGCGACCGGCGGCACGGCGCACTAGGTAGACCGCCATGCGCATTGCCATCCTCACAAGACAGACCGATCGAGGCCCCCGGTGATTTTCGCGGGGGTCTTTGTCGTTGCGGTGATCCTGCTGCTGGTCTTCAACTACCGGCATGGCGACACCCGCAAATGCCGCTGGCGCGAGCGCCGCGGTGCGGGCCAGAGCAGCTGGACTTGCGTACAATGCGGGGCGACGACGACGGGTCCACGCGGCGAGACACCTGATATCTGCCTAAGGCCAAAGGCCTGAGCTTCGTGCCCGTTGCGGGCGGGGAGGGGGCTCTGCCCCGTCCACTGCGCGGACTCCCCCGGCGTGTACCGAAAGAGAAGAAGGCGCAAGGCTTGCGCCTTGGCCCTGCGCAGGGTCATCTGGCGTCGGAACAGGAGTGACCCGATGACCCAAGCCCCCGCCGATGCCGAAGCCCGCCGCGCCGTGGAGCCGGTGATCTGCTATCCCAACGAGACGCTGCCGGTGCCGGACATGGCGCTCTATCGGGACGCGCTGGCAATGGCGGAGTTTGTCGAGACCGTGGTCGCCGCCCCACGCGAAGCCTGCGCCTTCCGTGTGCCGGCCGGCGGCTTCTTCCGCATTCGCAGCGTCGAGGCGCCGCAGGTGGGAGACCTAAACCTGTGGAATGCGAACGATCTGTCGGAGCGCTTCTACTCGGGCAAGACGCGGGCTCTGCATGGCACACATCTGACCAAGGGCGAGCGCATGTGGTCGAGCTTTCCGCATCTGCGCCCCATGGCGACCATCGTCGAGGACAGCCTCGACTGGTACGGCATCGACGCCTTTGGCGGCTCGGTGCACGATGTGATCGGTACGCGCTGCGATCCGCACACGCATTATCTGCTGAGCGGCGGCCAGTACCACCATTGCTGCCATTCGAACCTGACGCGGGCGTTGGCGGGGGCGACGGGGCTCTCGGCGGAGGCGGCGGCGCGCGAGGTGCATGACGTGCTGAACGTCTTCATGTGCACCGGCTTCACGCGCGACACGGGCCAGTACTTCATGAAGGCAAGCCCGGTGCGCCCCGGAGATTTCCTGACCTTCTTTGCCGAGATCGACCTGCTGGGCGCACTCAGTGCCTGCCCCGGCGGCGATTGCAGCAGCGAGCACAGCTCGGACGCGGCGCGCTGCGCGCCGCTGGAGGTGGATATCCTGAGCGTGCCGCAGGAGCTGCTGAAAGGCTGGCAGGCCCCCGCGCGCAACGGCTACGACGGCAGCCACGGCATGTGAGTGGAGGGCGCGGGTCGAGCAGCTCTGCGGAGGAAAGACGGACGGGGCTTCTGCCCCGCCCGGGCCTCAGGCGAAGGCCGCCTCGAGCGCAATCTCGACCATCTCAGCGAAGGAACTCTGCCGGTCTTCTGCCGGCAGCGCCTCATGCGTGATAAGGTGGTCCGAGACGGTGAGAACCGCCAGCGCGCGAACGCCGTGGCGGGCCGCGAGATTGTAGAGCTCGGCGGCTTCCATCTCCACGCCCAGAATTCCGTGCCGGGTCATGATCTCGTTCAGATCGGGGCGTTCATCGTAGAAGACGTCGGCGGAATAGATCCCGCCCACATGGGTTTTCGCACCGATGCGCTCGGCGGCGTCGGCGGCCGCGCGCAGCAGGCCATAATCGGCACAGGGGGCGAAGTTCAGCTCGCGGAAGATCCCGCGAGAGGGTGTCGACAGGCTGCTCGCGGTCATCGCGAGAATGACGTCGCGCACCGAGACGCTCTGCTGCATCGCGCCGCATGAGCCGATGCGGATCAGGGTCTTCGCCCCGTAGTCCCGGATCAGCTCATTGGCATAGATGGAGAGGCTGGGCATGCCCATGCCGGAGCCATGCACGGAAACGCGGTGTCCTTTCCAGAACCCCGTGAAGCCATACATGCCGCGCACCCGGTTGACGCATTCTGCGTCGTCCAGAAACGTTTCCGCCACCCATTCCGCGCGCAGCGGATCTCCGGGCATCAGCACCGTTTCGGCAATATCGCCGGGGTTCGCTCCGATATGGACAGTCATCAGAGAGCGAGATCCTCGAGCGACTTGCCAGCGCCGAGTGCGTCGATCACCCAGTTGGGTTTGCGGCCGCGCCCGGTCCAGGTTTGTGCGGGATCAGCCGGGTTGGCATATTTGGGCGCGCCCTTGGAGCCCTTGGTGCCGCCGGCCGTGATGATTTCGTCCAGCGAGTATCCGAATTGCTTGGCAACTTGCTCGGCTGCGCGCTTTGCTTCCGCCTTGCGGCGCGCGTCTATTGTAACCAGAGCTTTCTCAACGTCGGCCTGCAGCTGCTTGAGCTCGTCTTTGGACAGGGTATCAAGGTCAATATTCACGATAGTCTCCGTTTTCTGTGCCGTAAAAATTCGGCAAATGGAGCTATTCTGCAAGTCATGGCTTTGTGTCAATTGGACATTTTGCATAAGGCGATAGCCGGCTGACCACCTTGGGGTGGAGCAGCCGTTTCTTTTTGCAACCTACGTTTGGAATGGCGCGTTATTGCGCGGCGACACACTTCGGGTCGGCGAGGGCGACGATATCCTTCATGATTTCGTTAAGTTCGAAGTCCTTGGGCGTGTAGACCCGCGCAACACCGAGCGCCTTTAGCTTTGCGGCATCCTCCTCCGGGATGATCCCGCCGACGACAACCGGAATTTGCGCCATGCCCTCGGCGTGAATCCGCCGCATTACTTCTTCTATCAAGGGAATGTGACTTCCGGAGAGAATTGACAAGCCGATGACATGCGCGCCGTTTCGGGCTTGTTCGACAATCTGTTCCGGGGTCAGGCGTATTCCCTCGTAGTCGATATCCATGCCGCAATCGCGGGCGCGGAAGGCGATCTGTTCGGCGCCATTGGAGTGCCCGTCGAGACCGGGCTTGCCGACGAGAAAACGCAGCCGCCGTCCGAGCCGGTCGCTGACGGCGTCAACGGCGGCACGCAGCGTCTCCAGCCCCTCGGTGCGGTTCGACATGGCCTTGGCGACGCCGGTAGGCCCGCGGTATTCGCCGTGTACGGCACGCATTTCCCCGGCCCATTCGCCGGTGGTCACCCCGGCCCGCGCACAAATGATCGAGGCAGGCATGACATTCTCGCCCGCCGCAGCGGCGCGGCGCAACTCCGCGAGCGCCGCTTCGACGGCGGTGTTGTCGCGCGCGGCGCGCCACGCCTCGAGGCGCGAAATCTGTTCCTGCTCGACCGCGGGGTCCACGACCATGATGCCACCGTCTTCTCCGAGCAGCGGCGAGGGTTCCGCCTCGGTCCAGCGGTTCACGCCGACGACCGTGATCTCATTGCGCTCGATGCGGCCCAGCCGGTCGGCATTGGCATCGACCAGCCGCGATTTCATGTATTCGATCGCGCCGATTGCCCCTCCCATGGAGCCGATATTGGCCAGCTCCGCGCGGGCGCCTTCTTTCAGCGAGGTGACCTTTCGCTCCACCGCGGGATTTTCGTCGAAGAGGTCGTCGAATTCCAGAAGGTCTGTCTCATAGGCGAGGATCTGCTGCATCCGCATCGACCATTGCTGGTCCCAGGGGCGGGGAAGGCCGAGGGCCTCGTTCCAGGCCGGCAATTGCACGGCGCGGGCGCGCGCCTTCTTGGAAAGGGTGACGGCCAGCATCTCGATGAGTATGCGGTAGACGTTGTTTTCCGGCTGCTGTTCGGTCAGCCCCAGGGAATTGACCTGCACGCCGTAGCGGAAACGGCGGTATTTCGGATCGGTCACGCCATAGCGCTGCTGCAGGATTTCGTCCCAGAGGTCGACAAAGGCGCGCATCTTGCACATCTCGGTGACGAAACGGATACCAGCGTTCACGAAGAAGGAAATACGTCCGCAGAGCGCCGGGAAATCCTCGGCGGCGACGCGGGGCTTCAATTCGTCCAGGACCGCGCAGGCGGTGGCGAGGGCAAAGGCAAGCTCCTGCTCCGGCGTCGCGCCCGCTTCCTGCAGATGGTAGGAGCAGACATTCATCGGGTTCCATTTGGGCACATGGCTATAGCAATACTCGGCCACGTCCCCGATCATCTTCAGCGAGGGTTTCGGCGGGCAGATATAGGTGCCGCGGCTGAGGTATTCCTTGATCAGGTCATTCTGTACTGTGCCCTGCAGCTTCGAGACATCGGCGCCCTGTTCCTCCGCGACGGCTATATAAAGAGACAGCAGCCAGGGCGCGGTGGCGTTGATCGTCATCGAGGTGTTCATCTGCTCGAGCGGGATCTGGTCGAACAGCGCGCGCATATCGCCGAGGTGGCAGACGGGCACGCCGACCTTGCCCACCTCGCCGCGCGCCAGCACGTGGTCGCTGTCGTAGCCGGTCTGCGTCGGCAGGTCGAAGGCCACGGAAAGCCCGGTCTGCCCCCTGGCGAGGTTGGCACGGTAGAGCGCGTTCGAGGCGCTTGCGGTCGAATGGCCGGCATAGGTGCGGATCAGCCAGGGACGGTCGGGCTGGCGCGGGCTGCTGCTGTCTTTCATGTCATCCTCCCTCGGGCTGCGCGAATCTTGCGAGCAATCATCTTGCGATGTGGTGTGGATATTGGAAATAAAATATCTCGTCAATTCGCCGCATCGCGGCGGAGAGGCCGGGGCTGCGCCGCGGCGGGCGAAGGATCTCTCAAAGCCCAGTATACATGCGTTTCGATGCAAAGGTGCGCGAAGTTTCTGCATTTGCGAGGTTATAAAATTTCTCAGTGCGATCCATTTGAGTTGCAATGTTGCGCGCTGGATTGTATCCCGATGGGGAGGAGCCCCGCGATTCTGCACTGCGGCGCGGGCCACGCAGGAGTGAGGAAGGAGGCCATGATGCCGTTGGACAGCAAGACCGAGATCGCGCCCTATAACGCACCGGTGAAAGACCTCTACGAGATCGGCGAGATGCCGCCCCTCGGCCATGTGCCGAAGCAGATGTACGCCTGGGCGATCCGCCGCGAGCGTCACGGCGAGCCCGACCAGTCGTTCCAGAAGGAGGTCGTCGATACCTGGGAGATCGACAGCTCCGAGGTGCTGGTTCTGGTGATGGCGGCCGGGGTCAACTACAACGGCGTCTGGGCCGGGCTTGGCGTGCCGATCAGCCCCTTCGACGGCCATGGCGCCCCTTATCACATTGCCGGTTCCGATGCCTCGGGCATCGTCTGGAAGGTGGGCGACAAGGTCACCCGCTGGAAGGTCGGCGATGAGGTGGTCATCCACTGCAACCAGGACGACGGCGACGACGAGGAGTGCAACGGCGGCGACCCGATGTTCTCGCCTTCGCAGCGCATCTGGGGCTACGAGACGCCGGACGGCAGCTTCGCCCAGTTCACCCGGGTGCAGGCACAGCAGCTCATGCCGCGCCCGAAGCACCTGACCTGGGAGGAAAGCGCCTGCTACACGCTGACGCTGGCCACCGCCTACCGGATGCTCTTCGGCCACCATCCGCATGAGCTGAAGCCGGGCCAGAACGTGCTGGTCTGGGGTGCCTCGGGTGGCCTCGGGTCCTACGCGATCCAGCTGATCAACACCGCCGGCGCCAATGCCATCGGGGTGATCTCGGACGAGAGCAAGCGCGAGTTCGTCATGTCGATGGGGGCCAAGGGCGTCATCAACCGCAACGAGTTCAAGTGCTGGGGCCAGCTGCCCAAGGTGAACACGCCCGAGTACAACGAATGGCTCAAAGAAGCCCGAAAGTTCGGCAAGGCGATCTGGGAGATCACCGGCAAGGGCGTCAGCGTCGACATGGTCTTCGAGCACCCGGGCGAGGCGACCTTCCCGGTCTCGGCGCTGGTCTGCAAGAAGGGTGGCATGGTGGTGATCTGCGCCGGCACCTCCGGCTTCAACTGCACCTTCGACGTGCGCTACATGTGGATGCACCAGAAGCGTTTGCAGGGCTCGCATTTTGCCCACCTCAAGCAGGCGTCGGCCGCCAACAAGCTGATGATTGAACGGCGGCTCGATCCCTGCATGTCCGAGGTCTTCGGCTGGGAGGAGATCCCGGCGGCGCATGTGAAGATGCTGCGCAACGAGCACAAGCCGGGCAACATGGCGGTGCTGGTGCAAGCCCCGCGCACCGGGCTGCGCACCTTCGAAGAGGCGCTGACGGGCTGACCCCGGGACAGTCCGCGAATGAACAGGGTACGCAATTGAACGGGGGAGGGGGCGCTGCCCCCTCGTCGCCATCGGTTCTCTGACAGACGGCGCACCTCGGCGACCCTGCGGCCAATTCGTCCCGGCGTCTTTGGAGTGAGAAAAGGCGGTGCCGGCCTGCGCTTCTTCTCTTTTCAAATACGCATATCCGGCGGCGGGTCCGGGTGCGCGCCCGGGGTCAGGAGCCGTAGAAGCGCCGCCCGGTGCGCGCCATCTCGGCCAAGGTCTCGGGACATGCGAAGCGGCGGCCATGGCGCTCGGCCAGTTCGGTCGCGCGCTCGGCGGTATAGGGCGCGCCGAGCATGTCGAGCCAGGAGAATGGCCCGCCCGACCAGGGCGCGAAGCCCCAGCCCAGAACCGCCCCAACGTCGCCCTCGCGCACGCCCGGCAGCACGTGGCGCTCCAGCGCCCGCACCGCCTCGAGCGCCTGCACGAAGAGCAGCCGGTGCTGCACCTCCAAAACCTCCGGCTGTGTCTCCGCCTGCGGCCAGGTCTCGGCCAGCCCCTCCCAGAGCCCGCGCCGCCTGCCGTCCTCGTAGGCATAGAAGCCCGCGCCTGCCTTGCGCCCCAGCCGCCCGAGCTCGGCCATGCGCTCGAGCACCTCGTCCACGTCGGCATCCCTGTAGGCGTCGCCCATCGCGGCGCGGCTGGCCCGGGCGATTTTCAGCCCCAGCTCGATCGAGGTCTCGTCGACCAGTTGCAGCGGACCCAGCGGCATGCCGGCCAGCTTGGCGGCGTTCTCGACCAGCGCCGGGGCGACGCCCTCGCGCAAGAGTCGCATGCCTTCGTTGAGGTAGGGGATAATGCAGCGGTTGGCGTAGAAGAAGCGCGCGTCGTTGACCACGATCGGCGTCTTGCGGATCAGCCGCGCAAAATCCAGCGCCTTGGCCACGGCGCGCGGGCCTGTGCGGGCGCCCTTGATCACCTCGACCAGCAGCATCTTCTCCACCGGAGAGAAGAAATGCAGCCCGACGAAATTCTCGGGCATGAGCGAGGCCTCGGCCAGTTTCGACACCGGCAGGCTCGAGGTATTGGTGGCGAAGATGCAGCTTTCGGGCACATGGCGCAGCGCGGTGCGGGTGACCTCGGCCTTCACCTGCGGATCCTCGAAGACCGCCTCGATGATCATGTCGCAGCCCGCGAGCGCGTCGAACTCCGTGCTGGCGGTCAGCCGGTCCAGAACCGCCTGCTTCTGCTCCGGGCTGGTCTTGCCGCGCCTCATCCCCTCGTCGAGATAGGCCTCGGCATGGGCCCGACCCTTGTCCGCCGCCTCCTGCGTGCGGTCGATCAGGACCACGGGAACCCCCGCTCGGGCCGCCACTAACGCAATACCCGCCCCCATCATCCCCGCGCCGAGCACGCCGAGCTTCTTCACGCTCTGCGGCGGCACGCCCTCGGGCCGTCCGGCGCCTTTCTCCAGCGCCTCCTTGCCGACGAAGAGCGTGCGGATCATCGCGCTCGAGCTCGGGTCAAGCATGACATGGGTGAACCAGCGCGCCTCGATCCGCAGTGCTGTGTCGAAGGGCACCTGCGCGCCTTCGTAGACGGCCGAAAGCAGCGCCTTCGCCGCTGGGTAGACGCCCTTGGTCTTGCCGTTCACCATGGCCGAGGCACCGAGGAAGGTCATGAAGCCCGCCGGGTGATACGGCCCGCCGCCGGGCAACTTGAAGCCCTTGCGGTCCCAGGGTTTCACCAAGTCCTCGGGCGCGGCCTGCAGCACCCAGGCGCGGGCGGCTTCGAGCGGGTCCTCGGCGATTTCGTCGATCAGCCCCGCCGATCTGGCTTTCTCGGGCGAGAGCAATTGCCCTTCCAGCAGGTAGGGCGCGGCACCCAGGGCGCCGAGCCGGCGCACCAGTCGCGTGGTGCCGCCGGCACCCGGAAACAGCCCGACCTTGATCTCCGGCAGTCCGATCTTTGCCTTGGGATTCGGCGCAGCGAAGATGCGGTGGCACGCCAGCGCCAGTTCGTAGCCGATGCCGAGCGTCGTGCCGGGCAGGGCGCAGGCGATGGGTTTGCCGCCCTTGTGCGCCGCGTCCATACCGGCGCGCTCGATCCGGCGCAGCACCGCGTGCAGCCCCATGATGCCCTCGAAGATGCCCCTGGCCGGGTCGTCCCCGGCGGCCTCGCGCATCGACGCGAGGGTGTTCAGGTCCATGCCGCCCGCAAAGCTGCCGGGCTTGGCGGAGGTGATCACGATGCCCAGGACGTCCGCGTCCTCCAGCGCCGCGCCTACCAGCGCGTCGAGCTCGGAGAGCGCCTCGAGGCTCATGACGTTCATCGACTTGCCGGGCGTGTCCCATGCGATGGTGCAGACGCCGCCCTCGGTGCTGGCAGAGAAATCGCTCATGTCTTTTCCTCCCCGTCGAGCCGGCTGAGTTCCGAGCCATCGCGGCGGCGGTAGACCCGCGCCGCGCCATGGGTCTCGGTCACCAGGTCATGATCGCTGTAGTGGATGATGTCCGAGCCGCTGCGGGTGCCGATCACCAGATAGCGGGCGGGCGCATCCGAGCGGTTCTCCAGCCGGTGGCCGATGCCCTGTCCGGCGGGCCAGCAGGCGCAGTCGCCGGGCCCCATCGGCACCTCCTCGTCCTCGACCAGCACCAGAGCGCCACTCAGCACGTAGACCATCTCGTCCTCGTGCTCGTGCCAGTGCCGCCAGCCCGAGGCGGAGCCGGGCGGCAACTCCTCGATGAAGGCGCCGAACTGCGTCAGCCCGCCGGGGTCCGAGAGCAGCTGGCAGCCGTAAGGGCCGGGGCCGTCGCCGAGCACGCGGTGGCGGCTGGCGCGGTGGGTGGTGACGGGTTGGGGAACAAGCTTCGGCATCACACCCTCTCGATGATCATCGCGACACCCATGCCCGAGGCAACGCAGAGCGTGACGAGGCCGGTGGATTTGTCCGCGCGCTCCAGCTCGTCGAGCAGGGTGCCGAGCAGCATCGCCCCGGTGGCCCCGAGCGGGTGGCCCATGGCGATGGCGCCGCCGTTCACGTTGACCTTGCCGGGGTCGGCCTCGAAGGCCTGCAGGAAGCGCAGCACGACCGAGGAGAAGGCCTCGTTCACTTCGAAAAGGTCGATGTCGCAGAACTGCATGCCGGCCTCCTGGAGCACCCGTTCGGTGACTGGGATCGGCCCGGTCAGCATGATCGTCGGCTCGCTGCCGACGCGCGCCATGGCCCGGATCCGGGCGCGCGGTTTCAGTCCCATGGCCGTGCCGAACCCCTCGGTGCCCACCAGCACCCCCGCCGCCCCGTCAACGATGGCGGAACTGTTGCCGGCGTGGTGGATGTGCTCGATCCGCTCCAGCTCCGGGTAGCGCATCAGTGCGACCGCGTCGAAGCCGGGCATCTGCTGGCCCATCTCCCGGAACGAGGGCGTCAGCGCCGCGAGCGCGTGCTGGTCGGTGTCCGGTCGCAGCGCCTCGTCGCGCCCGAGGATGGGCAGCCCGTTGATATCCGTGACCGGCAGGATCGCGCGGGCAAAGCGGTCTTCCTCCCAGGCCCGGGCGGCGCGCCTCTGGCTCTCCACCGCATAGGCATCGGCGGCCTCGCGCGAGATGCCATGCTTGGTGGCGATGAGGTCGGCGGCAATGCCCTGCGGCACGAAATGCCGCTGCATGGCGAGCGAGGGATCAACGGCGATCGCGGCCCCGTCCGAGCCCATGGGCACGCGGCTCATCATCTCGACCCCGCCCGCGACATAGGCCTGCCCCAGCCCGCCCTGCACCTGCGCGGCGCCGAGCATCACCGCCTCCAGCCCGGAGGCGCAGAAACGGTTGATCGACAGGCCGGGGATCGCCTCGTCCAGCCCCGAGGCCAGAACCGCGGAGCGGGCGAGGCAGCCGCCCTGCTCGCCGACCTGCGTGGCATTGCCCCAGATCACATCTTCGATCACCGGGCCATCGAGCCCGTTCCGGCCTCGCAGCCCGTCCAGCACCAGCGCCGAGAGCCGCAGGGCGGTCACTTCGTGCAGCGCACCATCGGGCCGCCCCCGCCCGCGCGGGGTGCGGATCGCGTCGTAGATAAAGGCCTCGGTCATGGCTCCTCCTTCCATGTCGCGCGGCACATCCGCCGGGACCCCGGCTCCCGGTCAGGCCCTGTCGGCGGGCGAGCCGGGCATCAGGTCGTAGGGATGCTTCCAGCCCGGCAGCGCCTCGATAGACCCGAGCCAGCGGTCGATGTTCGGCCAGTCGGCCCGGACAAAGCCGAAGGGCTCGGGGTAGAAAAGATAGCCGCAGCAGCAGAAATCCGCATGGGTCGGCCCCGCGCCGACGATCCAGTCGCGCCCTTCGAGATGCGCCTCCAGCACCTGGTAGGCTGCCTTCAGCCGCCCTTGCGTGAAGGCGATCACCTCGGCGGGGCGTTTCTCCTCCGGCAGGAAATTCATCAGGAACCGCGTCATTCCGGCCTGGCTGCTGAGCTTGTGGTTGTCCCAGAACTGCCAGCGCAGCACCTCGCGCGCCTCTTCGGGGGAGGTGCCGCCGAACTTGCCGGTCTTCTCGGTGATGTAGTGCTGGATGACCCCGGACTGGGTGAGGGATATGTCGCCATCGACCAGCACTGGCACCTCGCCCATCTCGTTGATCTCGGCTCGGTACTCCGGCGTGCGCGTGGCACCATTGAAGAAATCCACCTTCACCGGCGCCCAGTCCAGCCCCGAGAGGTGCAGCGGCAGCGCCGCCTTGTAGGCATTTCCGGATTCGCCGAAGCAATAGAGCTTGATGGTCATGAAAGAGGTCTTTCCCTGGTGCATGTGGCGCGGGCCGAGGCGGGGGCTTCGCGCCCCCGCACCCCCGCGGGATATTTGGAACATATGGAAGGCCGGAGGGACGGGCCCGGGTGCGCTAACCCTGCCTTAACCAAGCCTGGGGCAGACTCTCGGCGCGGTACAGGCTGGGAAGCCGATGACCGCACATGTGGAAGCCCCGCCGCCCCGTCCGCCGGTCGCAGCTGGTTCCGACGCGGTGGCGGGGTGGACCGAGAGCAGTCGCGATTCAGGGGCCGGCCATCGTGGGGAGCGCCGCGTCCGGCCAGACACTGCCCGGCCAGACAGTGCCTGGAGAGATAGTGGCCGGCATCGTCATGATAGGTGGGTCTCCGGCAAGCGACCCGATGAGCGTGTCCGCTGTTTCCACATGGGTCAAATATCCCACGGGGGTCCGGGGGTGTGAAACCCCCTGTCCTTCGCGCGGCACGGGGCGCGCGGTGAGGGATTGCCGCGACACTCACCGTTTGCGGGCCTCCAGCTCTGCGTTGAACAGCCGCAGCCGGTGGCCCAGCACCTCGTGGTCAGTCACGGAGTCGAAATTCTCGAAGAGGAAGGACAGCGCCTCTCCCTCGTCCAGCCCGGCCGCCGCGGCGAAGCCGCGCAGCCCGCGATAGCCGTCCTCGGTCATCGCCACCGAGAATCTGCGGGTGAGGCGAAAGCGCTTGGGCATGGGCGGCTCCTTTCCGGTCTCTGGAGGTCAGCGTTTCACTCCGCGGCCTCGGCGTCCAGTGGCAAGCTGGCAACGGCGCCCGCCTCGATCCGCGCGAGGTGCAGGGCGGTCGCCGGCAAGTGGCGGATCATGTAGTGGTGTCCGGCGGCGAGCTTGGCGCGGCGGGCGGGCTCGGCAAGGCCCCCGGGCGCGCTGGCGGCGCGGGCCATGCGCGCCCACATGTAGCCGAGGCAGACATGGCCGAGCAGGTGCAGGAAGTCGCTGGCGCCGGATAGCGCGGCCGCAGGGTCCTTTGCGCCGAAGGCCTGCAGGCGCAGAAGCGCGTTCTGGAGATCTCCGAGCGCGGCACGCAGCGGTGCGTGGAACCTCGCCTCGATCTCCTCGGGCGCGCTTTCGGCGGCATAGGCGGTCATCTCGCCGAGCAGTGCCATGATCGCGGCACCGCCGTCGCCGCCGAGCTTGCGCGCCACCAGGTCGAGCGCCTGCACCCCATTTGTGCCCTCGTAGATCGTCGTCACCCGCGCATCGCGGAGGATCTGCGACAGGCCCATCTCTTCGATGTAGCCCGCGCCGCCCAACACCTGCTGCGCCGTGAGGCAGCTTTCGACGCCCTTGTCGGTCAGGAAACCCTTGATCACCGGGGTGATGAGCGAAAGCCGCGCCGCGGCTGCCGTGTCGCCGCCGCGTGCGAGATCGACCAGCTGGGCGCCCCAGAGCGTCAGGGCGCGGGCGCCTTCGGTGAAGCCTTGCTGGTCGAGCAGCATGCGGCGTACGTCGGGATGCACGAGGATTGGGTCGGCCGCGGCGTCGGGGTGGGCAGGGGTCCCGAGCGCGCGGCCCTGCGGGCGCGTGCGGGCGTAGGCCAGCGCGCCCTGCAAGGCGCGGTCGGCCTGGGCATACCCCTGCAGTCCGACGCTGATGCGCTCTTCGTTCATCATGGTGAACATCGCCGCGAGCCCCTGGTGCGGCGCGCCCAGGAGTTCCGCCTCGGCACCGTCATAGAACATTTCGCAGGTGGCATTGCCGTGCAGCCCCATCTTGGCCTCGATGCGCGCCGGGCCGACGCCGTTGCGCGCGCCCGCGCTGCCGTCCTCGGCGGGTAGGAACTTGGGCGCGATGAAGAGCGACAGGCCCTTCACCCCCTCGGGGGCGTCGGGCAGCCGGGCGAGGACGAGGTGCACGATGTTCTCGGCAAGGTCGTGATCCCCGGCGGAGATGTAGATCTTTGTCCCATAAAGCTTGTAGCGCCCCTTGGTGCCAGGAACGGGTTCGGCGCGTGTGCGGATGAGGCCGAGATCGGTACCGCATTGCGGCTCGGTCAGGTTCATCGTGCCGGTCCAGCGGCAGTTTGCCAGCTTCGGCAGGTAGAGCGCCTGTTGCGCCGCACTGCCATGGGCGGCGATGGCGCTGTAGGCGCCATGGGTCAGCCCGGCATGGATGTGGAAGGCCATATTGGCCCCAGAGAGGATCTCGCCCACCGCGCTGTGCAGCATATGGGGCAAGCCCTGGCCGCCGTGCCCGGGAGCGCAGTCGAGCCCGTACCACCCCCCCTCGCGGACATCTGCGAAGGCTTCGCGGAAGCCGTCGGGGCAGCGGACCACGCCATTCTCGAGGCGACAGCCCTGCAGGTCGCCGGAGCGGTTGAGGGGGGCGAGCCGCGCTTCGGCGAGCCGCGCCACCTCTGTCAGCACCGCGGCGCAGGTGTCGCGGTCGACGGAAGCAAAATCGCCCCGGTCGATCCGCAGCACGTCGCAAAGGACGAACAGCAGATCCGTGACCGGGGCGGTATAGTCGGGCATTGCACCCTGGGGTGCGCCATGTGCTGCGCCTGGCATTGGGCCTCCTCTCCCGTCCGCCAAGACCAGCCGCGATCCGATTGCCGGATCAGCCGGCCTTGCGCTCCAGCTCGCCGAGCATCTGTTCGCCCCATGCAAGCTGTTCTTTCAGTTCGTCGATCGCCATGGTCAGATCATCGCGCTGACGGATCATGTCGGCAAGACGTTCCTGGCCGATCTCGTAGCTGCGCGCGATCTGGGTGCGCTGCTGGTCGCCCTTGTCGTAGAGCTCCAGCAACTGGCGGATCTCTTCGAGGCTGAAGCCGAAGCGCTTGCCGCGCAGGATCAGTTTCAGCCGGGCCCGGTCACGCCGGGTAAAGAGGCGTTTCTGCCCTTCACGGATGGGAAAAAGCAGTTCTTTCTGTTCGTAGAAACGGAGCGTCCGCGGCGTCACCTCGAAGAGGTCGCACATTTCGCGGATCGTCATCAACTGGTCGTCACTCATGTCAGGTCTTCTACCTCACTTCGCGTCAAGATGACGGTTCACCTGCGCCTTTCGGGAGAATCCTACAACTGCCCCCTATCCTTTTGAGACTCGGACGCGGCGTCATTTGTCAATTTACGTAACATCATTAAGCGTCACGCGACGCCGCGAAGAATTTTCTTTCTCAGGTTGCGGAGCGCTGAGCCATTCCGGAGCCGGAATGTATACTGCCGGGTACGGTACCAAAGCGTTTCGACGTTTCCGAACCGGATGATTCGGCTCAATCTCCGAGTTGGTTGAGCGTCAGGTCCCGAAGCGCTTTGAGTTCTTCGATCGCGGCGTCTAGCTGCGCCCGCTGCTCGCCAAGCTCGACGAGCTGCTTGTCGGCCATCTCGACCCAGGTCCGCATCTGCGCCTCGGTGCCGTCGCTTTCGTACATCTGCAGCCACTGCCGGATCTCCTCGAGCTGGAATCCGAACTTCCGGCCGCGCAGGATCAGCGTCATCCGCGCGACCTCGCGCGGGCCGTACCAGCGCGAGCGCCCCTCGCGGCCGGGGCTGAGCAACTCGATGTATTCGTAATAGCGCAGGGTTCTCGGCGTGACCTCGAACCGCGCGCACATTTCCTTGAAGCTGAGACGTGTCTCGCTCATGGGCCCTCCTGACGTAGCGAAAGGTAATGCGGCGCTGCGGCGAGGGCAATGGCTGGCCGGCTTGCGATGCGCGGTCGCCCGCCGCATAAAGGCACGACACTGAAAGGGATATCGGCATGTCTACGGATGCGGAGTCGGGCTTTGACCCGGCGGTTTCGGATGACCTGATCCTGCGGCTGCCGCAGGCCCGCGCGCTCGACCTCCAGATCCGCGCCTTCGGGGCCGGGCGGGCAGAGATCCACATGCCCTTTGCCGCGCAGCTGGTGGGCGATCCCGAGACCGGGGTGATCCATGGCGGCGCCGTCTCGACGCTGATGGATACCTGCGGCGGCGCTTCGGTGATGGCGCACCCGCAGGTCGAAGGCCATACCGCGACGATCAGCCTGCGCATCGACTACCTGCGCGCGGCGACGCCGGGGCAGGGGATCACCGCCCGCGCCGAATGCCACCATGTCACCCGGTCCGTCGCTTTCGTGCGCGCCGTCGCGCTCGACGAGGACGAGGACCGTCCCGTCGCCATGGCCACCGGCACCTTCACAGTGCCGCAGCTGCGCGGCGACGCGCCGGAGGGCGCGGCATGAGTCACCGCAAGCCTGAACCCGTGCAGGTGGTCAAGCAGCGCCGCGACACGGCGTTGCGCGCGCTCGCCGAAGGCGTGCCCTACGTGAACTTCCTTGGGATCACCTTCGACCGCCGGGGCGACGAGCTGACCGGCGTGTTGAACTACGACGACAAGCTGATCGGCAACCCGGACCTGCCGGCGCTGCACGGCGGGGTGACCGCGGCGTTCCTTGAGGTGACCTCGATCATCACCCTGAGCTGGATGAGCCTCTGGGACGAGGTCGAATCCGGCCGACTCGACCTCGGATCGCTGGAAAAGGGACAGCTGCCGCGCCTGCCCAAGACCATCGATTTCACCATCGACTACCTGCGCCCCGGGCTGCCGCGCGACGCCTATGCCCGGGCCCGGGTCACCCGCTCGGGGCGGCGCTACGCCTCGGTGCATGCCGAGGCCTGGCAGGACAACCGCGACCGGCCGATCGTGCAGGCCGTGGGGCATTTTCTGATGCCGTGGGACGAAAGGTGAGCGTACCCCTGCCTCTCCGTTTCGCTCCGCCTCTTGTCGATACCGCCGTGCCGAAGTGACCATGAGCTCCCAGATCCTCCCGCTGACCCACCGACGGGTGCTGAAGATTGCCCTGCCGATCCTGCTGTCAAACGCCACCGTGCCGATCCTCGGCGCGGTGGACACCGCCGTGGTCGGCCAGATCCCGCAGCCGGAACCGATCGCCGCGGTGGCGGTCGGGGCGGTGGTGCTCTCGGCGGTCTACTGGATCTTCGGCTTCCTGCGCATGGGCACCACCGGGCTCACCGCCCAGGCCCTGGGCGAAAGGGACAGCTGCGAGGTCTCGGCCCTGCTGGCGCGGGCCCTGCTGATCGGGCTCGCCGGCGGGGTGCTGCTGATCGTGCTGCAGACGCTGATCTTCCGTATCGCCTTTGCCGCCTCGCCGGCCTCGGCGGAGGTCGAACATATGGCGCAAAGCTACATGCAGATCCGCATCTGGTCGGCGCCGGCGGCGGTGGCGATCTACGGGCTGACCGGCTGGCTGATCGCGCAGGAGCGCACCCGCGCGGTGCTGGTGCTGCAGCTTGGCATGAATTTCGTGAACGTGGTGCTCGACCTCGCGCTGGTGCTCTGGGTCGGCATGGGGGTGGAGGGCGTGGCGCTGGCCACCTTCGTGGCGGAATGGACCGGGCTCGGGCTCGGCATCTGGCTTTGCCGCGACGGCTTTCTCGGAGCCGGCTGGCGCAACCGGGCGCGGGTCTTCGACCCGGCGAAGCTGCGCCGGATGGCGGCGCTCAACGGCGACATCCTGATCCGCTCGCTGCTGCTGCAGGGCATCGTTGTCTCCTTCATGCTGGTTGGCGGGCGCTTCGGGGACGTGACCCTCGCGGCGAACCAGGTGCTGATGCAGTTCATGATGATCACCGCGAACACGATGGACGGGTTCGCCTTCGCCGCCGAGGCGCTGGTCGGCCAGGCCGTCGGCGCGCGCAGCATTCCCCACCTTCGGCGCAGCGCGCGGCTCTCCGGTCTCTGGTGCGTGGTGGTCGCCGTGCTGCTGTCGCTGCTGTTCTGGCTGGCCGGGCCGGCGCTGATCCGTGGTATCGCCGCCGATGCCGAGGTGCGCGCCGCGGCCATCGCCTTCCTGCCCTGGATGGTGCTCTCGCCGCTGCTGCAGGTGCTGCCCTTCATGCTCGACGGCATCTTCATCGGCGCCACCCGCTCGTCGGACATGCGCAACATGATGGCGGTCTCGGCGGTGATCTACGCGGCGGTGCTCCTGCTGGCGCTGCCGGTGATGGGCAACCACGGGCTCTGGCTGGCCTTCCAGCTGTCCTTCGTGGCGCGGGGCCTGACCCTGGCGCTGCGCTACCCGGCGCTGGAGCGCTGGGTGAAGAAGAGCGCCTAGGCCAAGGCCAAGCCCTGCGGCCCCAGCTGCGCCACGCGCGACGGCATTTGAAGGCGGGGGCGCTGCCCCCGAGGCGCTGCGCGCCTCTCCCCCGGGATATTTCGGACATGTGGAAGCGGGTAGGCGCCTCTCCCCCGGCTTCTTCTCTTTCCAAATACGCATCTCCGGCGGTTGCCACGAGGGGGCACCGCCGGGATGGCGGTCAGGCGGTGGCCGCCTGCACCTCGGCAACGATGCCGTCGACCACCTGGCTGAGCAGGGCCTCGTCCTCGCATTCGGCCATGACCCGGATCAGCGGTTCGGTGCCGGACTTGCGGATCAGCAGGCGCCCGCGGCCCGAGAGCGTCGCCTCGGCCTCGGCGATGGCCCCCTGCACGCTGGCGGCCTCCAGCGGCGTCTGCCCGGCGCCAAAGCGCACGTTCTTCAGCAGTTGCGGCACCGGCTCGAAGTTGCGCGCCAGGCGGCTGGCGGGCTGGCCGGTACGCACCATCTCTGCAAGGAACTGCAGCCCCGCCATCAGCCCGTCGCCAGTGGTGGCGTAATCGGTCATCACGATGTGCCCGGACTGCTCGCCGCCGAGGTTGTAGCCCTTGGCGCGCATGGTCTCGACCACGTAGCGGTCGCCGACCTTGGTGCGGGCGAGGGTGAGGCCACGATCGCCGAGAAAACGCTCGAGCCCGAGGTTCGACATCACCGTGGCGACCAGCGTGCCGCCGTTGAGCCGGTCTTCCTCGGCCCAGCGGCCGGCCATCAATGCCATGATCTGGTCGCCGTCGGCGACGGTGCCCTTCTCGTCGATCAGGATCACCCGGTCGGCATCGCCATCGAGGCAGATGCCCACGTCGGCGCCATGCGCCACCACCGTCTCGGCGGCGGTCTGCGGCTTGGTCGAGCCGCAGTGGTCGTTGATGTTGAGCCCGTTCGGGTGCGTCCCCACCGGGATCACCTCGGCACCCAGCTCCCAGAGCACCTCGGGGGCGGCGCGGTAGGCGGCGCCATTGGCGCAGTCGATCACCACCTTCATCCCGTCCAGCCGCATGCCATGCGGGAAGCTCGACTTCACCCGCTCCTGGTAGCGGAAGCGCCCGTCGTCGATGCGCTTGGCGCGGCCGATGTTGCCCGCCTGCGCCGGCTCGACACCCTTTTCGACCAACGCCTCGATCTCGGCCTCCGCCTCGTCCGACAGCTTGAAACCGTCGGGGCCGAAGAACTTGATGCCATTGTCATGCGCCGGGTTGTGCGAGGCCGAGATCATGATGCCGACGTCGGCGCGCATCGAGGGGGTCAGCAGCCCCACGGCGGGGGTCGGCACCGGGCCGAGCAGCAGCACGTTCATCCCGGTAGAGGTAAGGCCCGCGGTCAGCGCGGTCTCGAACATGTAGCCCGAAAGCCGCGTGTCCTTGCCGATCACCACGCGGTGCGTGCCGCCCGCCTCGCGGCGAAAGTAGCGCCCGGCGGCGGCGCCGATGGCCAGCGCCATCTCGGCGGTCATCGGGTGCATGTTGGCGGTGCCGCGCACCCCGTCGGTGCCGAACAGCTTGCGGGTCATGTGGTGCCTCCTTCTTCGACGGCCTGCCAGAGCGTCAGCGCCTGGCGCGTCTCGGCAACGTCGTGAACGCGGATGATCTGGGCTCCCTGCGCGACGCCTGCAAGGGCGACGGCGATGGAGCCGGGGAAACGTCTGGCGGCCTCGGTCTCGCCCGAGAGCTTGCCGATGAAGCCCTTGCGCGACACGCCGAGCAAGATCGCGCAGCCGAGGCCGTGGAACAGCGAAAGCCCGTGCAGCAATGCGAGGTTCTGCCCCAGCGTCTTGGCAAAGCCGATACCGGGATCGACCACGATTTTCTCGCGCGGCAGGCCGGCGTGTTCCAGCGCGTGGATTTGCGTCTCGAGGAAGTCGTAGACGTCGAGAAGCACGTCCTCGTAATCCGTCTCAGTCAGCATCGTCTCGGGGGTGCCGCGCATGTGCATGACGCAGACCGGCAGGCGGGACGAGGCGCAGAACTCGGTCATCTCGGGATCGAAGACGAGGCCCGAGACATCGTTGATCAGCGTGGCACCGGCCTCGGCGGCAGCGCGGGCGACGGCGGCCTTGCGGGTGTCGACCGAGATCGGAACACCCTTGAGCGCCGCGGTCACTGGCACGACGCGGGCGATTTCTTCCTCGACCGGCACCTCGGGTGCGCCGGGGCGGGTGCTCTCGCCGCCAATGTCGAGGATCTCGGCGCCGTCTTCCAGCATCTTGCGGGCGCGGGCGATGGAGTCCTGCGCAGAGGCATCGGTGCCGCCGTCTGAGAAGCTGTCGGGGGTGACGTTGAGGATGCCCATGATCCGTGTGCCGTCCATGGAAAGTCCCGCCACTGGCTCCCGCGGCGCGGTGAGCCGGGCCAGAACGTCCTGCGGCACCTCGGTCACAGGCACCACCCTCACCGCTTCGTCGCGGTCATGTCGGGCGCATTGGCTGAACCAGCGCGGCCCCCCGGCAAGCGGCAGGGCGTCGTCGGGGCGGGGCTGTCCGGATTGGACAAGGGGGCGGTATCGGGCAGTCATTGATCGTCTGTGCCCGATGCGCACCAGCTTGGCAAGCCGCGCCGCGGCGCGATCAGAGCGTGGTATTTCCGACTGTTACAGCCCGCGCCGGGACCGTCAGCCCGGCGGGCGGCTCTTCGCCGATCATCACCAGCTCGCAGGCCTCCATCAGCCCGGCGAACCAGGCCGCCAGCTCGGCGGGGTCCTCGGGGTGCGCGTGGTGCCCGGCGGGCGTGTCGAGCACGATCTTCGAGGGGGCCCAGATGCAGCTCTGGCCGTTTTTCATCGCCCAGTCGAGCTCGGTGCGGGTGGCGACCACCTTGGCGCGGGGATCGCGGGCCGCCAGCATCCAGGCGTTCTGCTCGATGGCCAGCAGGTCGATGCGGCGCTGCGCCAGCGGGTGGCTGGCCTGGGGGCGGGCGCTCTCGGGCAGGCCGACGCAGAGGATGACCGGGGCGCCCATGGCCTCGGCCTGGTCGAGCCAGCCCTTGAGCGCGGGATCTTCAATCGCCGCGTTCGAGAGGTAGAGGACCCGCGGATGCGGCCGGGCGCGCGCGTCATCCTGCGCCGCGCCGACCGGCTCTCCGTCCCGGGCGCGGACGATCTCGATCCCCAGCGCGCCGGGGCCACGATCGAGCTTCTCGATGCGCACGAAGACCCGCAGCGCCTGCGGCTCCAGCAGGATGCGCTCGGCGATCCGCTCGGCCAGCGTCTCGAGAAGGTTCAGACGCTCGGCCTCGAGCTCGGCGGCGATGGCCTCGGTCACCTTGTCGTAGGAGAGGATCAGGTCGACGTCATCCTCGAGCGCGCCCTTGCCCGGAGCTACTTCGACAACGACGTTGAAGCGCACGCGCTGGCGCTGGCCGCGTTCAGCCTGGAAGGCACCGATCTCTACCTCGACCACGTGGTCGCGCAGCGAGATGCGGTCGCGCGGGGTCTCGTCCGCGGTGGCGATGGCGCGTTCGTCGGGATGGGCGAAGGCGAGGCGGATTTCATCGGCCATAGGAGCGGCTCCGGATGCGAAAAGTGCCGCCTCTCTAGCAGGGGCCTGCCGCGGGGGCGACCCCGGCAGCGGCGTGCCGGGGCAGAAAAACGGCGCTCAGTTGCTGGTGCTGATCCGGTAATTCGCGCCGCGGTAGAAATAGTGCGCGCCGATGGTTGCGGTCTTGGTGAACTTGCGTGCCCAGCTCGGGCGCACGGCGCGGGTGTGGTAGTAGGTGGCGCCCTGGGTCAAGGCGCGCGGCGCGCCGGAGATCACGGCCTTGGCGACCTTGGCGACGCGGTCCCAGGCCGCTTTCTCGCTCACGTGCTCGGGGCGACCGTCGCAGGTGTAGGAGAACTGGCAGGCGTGAAGCCGACCGGTGCCCTGTTTGATCACGCCGCAGACCGAGTCGGGGAAGCGCGGGCTATCGACGCGGTTCATGATGACCTCGGCGACGGCGAACTGGCCCTGCAGGCTTTCGCCGCGGGCTTCGAAGTAGAGCGCCTCTGCGAGACACTGGAACTGGGCGCCGCCCGTGGCCTTGGGCTGGGCGGCGAGCCAGGCGCGGTCATAGTGCGGCACCTTCGCGCTGCCGGCCGAGACCGGGGTGATCATGCTGCGCAGGTGCGAGTTGTTTGCGGAACGAAGTGCGCTCTGTTCGAGTTTGACGAGGTGACGGATGCTGTCATGCTGGATGTCAGCGCGTACGGGAAGCGCCGCAAGACATGCGGCGAAGGCGATCGCGGTGGCACGAAACATTAAGGGCTCTCACGGCTCGGGGGGGCACCCTCGCGGATGCCGAAATCCGAGGCGATTTACAAAAATGTCGCCAATTCGTCCACCCGCGTAAGAACACGCAAAAGTAGAGGCCCCGTATCCCTTGTGGAAAACGGCGCATTTTAGGCGAAAATCGGCCTTTTTTACCCGATCTTCTCTTTTAGCGCGAGTTGCGCAGCGGCAAGTCGCGCGACCGGAACACGGAACGGAGAGCAGCTCACGTAGTCGATTCCGGCCTCTCGGCAGAATGCAATCGAATCAGGGTCGCCGCCATGCTCGCCGCAGATCGAGAGCATGATTCCTCCGTTACCGTGTCTTCCGCGCTCCACCCCGATCTTGATCAGCTCGCCGACCCCGTCGGGGTCGAGCCGGTGGAACGGGTCCTCGGCAAAGACACCCTGCTGCACGTAGTGCGACATGAAGCGCCCGGCGTCATCGCGCGACAGGCCGTAGGTCATCTGCGTGAGGTCGTTGGTGCCGAAGGACATGAAGTCGGCGTGCTGGGCGATCTCGTCGGCGCGCAGGCAGGCGCGCGGGGTCTCGACCATGACGCCGAGCGAATAGTCGAAGTCGCGGCCCCGCTCGTTGCGCACCGCCGCGGCAACGGCGTCGATGCGGGTTTTCACCAGTTCGACTTCCTTCATCGCCGAGACCAGCGGCAGCATGATCTCGGGCTCGACCGGCGCGCCATCCTTCGAGGCGTCGATCGTCGCCTCGAAGATGGCGCGGGCCTGCATGTCGTAGATCTCGGGCACCGCGATGCCGAGCCGCACGCCGCGCATGCCCAGCATTGGGTTGTATTCACCCATGGATTCCACCCGGCGGGTCACGTCGCTGACCGGCAGATCGAGCGCTTCGGCCAGATCGCGCAGCCCGGCGCGGTCGGTCGGCAGGAACTCGTGCAGGGGCGGGTCGAACAGGCGGATGCAGACGGGCATCCCCTCCATGATCCGGAAAAGCTCTGTAAAATCAGCGCGCTGCATGGGCATGAGCCGGGCCAGGGCGGCCTTGCGGTCGTCGGGACTGTCGGCGAAGATCATCTCCCGCATGGGCGTGATGCGTTCGGCCTCGAAGAACATGTGCTCGGTCCGGCACAGGCCGATGCCCTGCGCCGCGAAATTGCGCGCCGTGGCGGCATCGGCGGGCGTGTCGGCATTGGCACGGATGCCGATGTCGCGGGCGTCGTCGGCCCAGGACATGAAGGTACGGAAGGCATCGTCGAGCGCTGCCTCGACCATCGCCGGGGCGCCGGCGAGGATCTGTCCCGAGGTGCCGTCGACGGTGATCGTGTCGCCTTCGCGGAAGCGGCGACCATCCTGCGAAATCAACAGCTTGTCGTTCAGCCGGAAGCCCATGTTGGCAGCGCCGACGACCGACGGCAGGCCGAGGCCGCGGCCGATCACCGCGGCGTGGCTGGTCATGCCGCCGCGCTCGGTCAGCACCGCCGCAGCCACATGCATGCCGCGCACGTCCTCGGGCGAGGTCTCGCGCCGGACGAGGATGCAGGGCTCGCCTCGGGCCGCAGAAGCCTGCGCCTCGGCGGCGTTGAAGACGATCTTGCCGGTGGCGGCGCCGGGGGAGGCGGCCACGCCGCGGCCGATCACGTCGCGCTCGGCCTCGGGCGAGACCTGCCGGTGCAGCAGTTCCGACAGCCCACGCGGCTCGACGCGCATCAGCGCCTCCTCGCGGGTGATGATGCCATCCTCGGCAAGCCGCACCGCGATGCGCAGCGCACCGCGGGGCGAGCGCTTCACGCGCACGCCGTCAAGGATATGGACCCTGCCGTTCTCGATGGTGAACTCGATCTGCATCTCGGCGCGCAGGCGCTGGCGCATCAGCCGCGCGTGCGCCTTGAGCTGCTCGAAGGCCTCCGGCGCCAGTTCTTCCAGAGATGGCCCACGCGGATCGCGCTCGAGAAACAGCGCCTTGCTCTCGTTGCGCAGCGCCTCGCGGCCCTGGCTCTGGTGCATGTAGCGTCCGGTGATCTGCGGAAGACCGCTGTCGGAATTCACCAGTTGCAGCACGCCGGAGCCGCATTCGCCGGTTCCGAGCCCCAGCGCCATCTCCTGCACAATGAGCCCGAGCCCGGCATCCACCGGCGCGCCCTTGGCCTGGCGCAACAGGCGGGCGGTGGTGCCCTCCCAGGCGCGGGCCATGGTGCGCAGTACGGCGGTCAGCTGAACCGCGGGGTCCTGCGGGAACGGCTCCTCGGCCTCTTCCTCGTAGGCGCGCAGCGCATCGGACAGGCCCTGCTGGCCGGTGGTGTCGATATCTTCGAAGACATCCGGGTCGAGCCGCGCGACATGGATCGCGTAGCCCGTGACGAAGCGCATGTAGAGTGCCGAGGCGGCCTCGGCCCCGATGCGGTCGGAATATTCGACGAAGGTGGCATCGTTCATGCCGATGTTGAGCACGGACCCCGGACCGCCCCAGTCGGGATCCTCCGATGAGGGGCGCACGCAGAGCAATGTGCCGGGTTCGAACTGGCCGAGGATCAGCTCGGGCGGGGGCACCTCGCCCTGAGCGATGCAGTGCACCGTGTCGAAGCTGAGCGCAACGGTGCGGGGCACCGGCAGGTCAAGCCGCACCAGCCGCTGCAGGCATTTTGCACGGCCGCCATGGCTCGGCGTCGCGATCGGCGCCGAGGGGGTGATGAGCGTGACATGCGGATCATCGGCCTGCATGTCTTTCCGGTAGGTGTCGGGCATGACGGGGCCCCTGTTTCTCCGCAATGCAGCATATCCCGAAAAGGGTGTACCGCACTAATACCTTTTGAGAGGCCCGGTGCCATGACGGGGCGTAACGAGGGGCACCGCACCGAAATGCGCCCCGGCCTGCGGGCCAGGGCAGGGCAGATCAGCCCTCGACGCGCGTGAGATCGGCCACCTGCAGGCAGATCTGGCGGATCCGCGACAGCAGGTTCAGGCGGTTGCGGCGCACCACCTGGTTGTCCGAGTTCACCTGCACGGCCTCGAAGAAGGCGTCGATCGGGCCGCGCAGCGCGGCCATGGCGGCCATCGCCGCGGCGAAGTCCTCGCTCTCCATTGCGGGCTTGATCTCGGCCTCGGCCTTGTCCAGCGCGGCGAAGAGCGCCTTTTCCTCGGCGCTCTCGGCGAACTTGGGGTCGGCGCCGAAGCTGTATTCAACGCCGTCCTTCTCCTCGGCCTGCGTGAGGATGTTGTTGGCGCGCTTGAAGCCCTGCACGAGGTTGCCGCCATCCTCGGTCGCCAGCGTCTCGCTCAGCGCCGTGGCGCGGGTCACCAGAAGCGCGAGGTCGTCGCGGTTCGGCATGGCGAGGCAGGCGTCGATCACGTCGTGGCGGATGCCCTCGTCGCGCAGGTGCACCTTCAGGCGGTCATGGATGAAGGCCAGCAGGTCGTCGCTGAGATCGGGCGAGTGGTGCTCTACCTGCGCGAGCCATTCCGGCGAGTCGCCCTCGAACTGGTCGATCACCGCGCGCACGGCCGAGCCGAAGACACCGTGATGCGCGACCTCGCGCAGCATGTCTTCGAGCAGCGCCTGCTCGCGGTCGCCGTTGGCGTCGATCTTGTGGCGCAGCAGTTGCGCGTCGATCAGCCGATCGAGGTGCAGGCGCAGGCCGTTGTTCAGCACCAGCCGGATCACGCCGAGCGCGGCGCGGCGCAGGGCGAAGGGATCCTTGGAGCCGGTCGGCTTCTCGTCGATCGCCCAGAAACCGGTCAGCGTGTCGAGCTTGTCGGCCAGCGCCACGGCCACGGAAACCGGCGCGGTCGGCACATCGTCGGACGGGCCGAGCGGCGAGTAATGCTCCTGGCAGGCGGCGGCCACTTCGGTCGGCAGGCCGGCGGCCTCGGCGTAGTAGCGGCCCATCAGGCCCTGCAGTTCGGGGAATTCATAGACCATCTCGGACGAGAGGTCGGCCTTGGCCACCAGCGCGGCCTGCTCGGCCAGCGCGGCATCCGCCCCGACCATGGGCGCGATTTCGCCCGCCAAGGCGGCGATGCGTTCGATGCGAGCCTTCTGGCTGCCCATCTTGTTGTGGAAGGTGACATTGCCGAGCCGCTCGGTCCAGGCGGTGAGCCCCGCGGACTTGGCGACGCGCAGGTCGTTCTCCCAAAAGAACTTGGCGTCCGACAGGCGGGCCGAGAGCACCTTCTGGTTGCCGGCGAGGATGGTCGCGCCGTCGTCGGCGGTCTCGATGTTCGCCACGGTGACGAAGCGCTCGATCTGCCCGGACGCAGCATTCTTCACCGAGAAGAACTTCTGGTGTTCCTTCATCGACGTCTGCAGCACCTCGGGCGGCAGCTGCAGGAAGTCCTCGCCGATCTCGCCCATCAGCACCACCGGCCATTCCACCAACCCGGCCACTTCGGCCAGCAACCCGCGGTCGTCCACCACCTCGAGACCTGCGGCGAAGGCGCGGTTGGTGGCGTCATGCCAGATGGTGTCGGCGCGTTCGGCGGGGTTCAGCACCACCTTGGCGCGCTTCAGCTTGGCCTCGTAGTCGTCGAAAGAGCTGACCTCGAAGGCCTCGCCGCCCATGAAGCGGTGGCCGCGCGTGCTCTTGCCCGCTTTGATGCCGTCGATTTCCAGCGGCACGACTTCCGCGCCCTGCTCGTCGGTGAGCAGGCAGATGATCGAATGCAGCGGACGCACCCAGCGCAGGCTTCCCGCGCCCCAGCGCATGGACTTCGGCCAGGGGAAGTTGCGGACGGTCTTTTCCAGCACCTCGGCGACGATTTCGGTGGCCGGGCGGCCCGGCTTCTCGATGATCGCGAAGAGCACCTTGCCCTTCTTGTCCTCGCGTTCCTCGCATTGCGCGCGGGTCACCCCGGCGCCGCGCAGGAAGCCCTCGATTGCCTTCTCCGGCGCGTCGACCTTGGGGCCGCGGCGCTCTTCGCGGGTGGCGGGCGAAGCGGCCAGAAGCCCCTGCACGGTCAGCGTCAGCCGGCGCGGCGTCGAGAAAGCGGCGGCACCCGCGTAGGTCAGGCCGGCCTCGACCAGACCGTCGGTGACGAGCTTCTTCAGGTCCTCGGCGGCGCGGGTCTGCATCCGGGCCGGGATTTCTTCGGAAAAGAGTTCGATCAGCAGGTCGGGCATGGTCTCACCAAAGCAAAGTTCGGATGCGGGGATAGACCCGTAAGGCGCTGGCGTCCAGCCGTTTGCGGGAAGGAAAGGCAGATGCTGCCGCGGGCCCGGCCGGGATCAGCTGCGCGGCATCTTCAGTACGACGTTGCGGCCGGACTTCACGTAGCGCAGCTCGTCCTCGTCGATGGCCGCGATGCGCCCGCCGTCGATGCGGTCGCCGACCTGGACCTTCTGGTACTTGCCCGAGGGCAGGCGGACCAGCGCGCGACGGCTCGAGTCCTTGCCGTAGACGCCGATCAGGCTGATCTCGCGCAGGTCGATCTGGTTGGTAAGCGTCGCGCTCCTTGCCACGTTGGCGTTCTGCGGGATGCTCGGCCCGGGGGCGATGGCCACGGGCGCGTTCGACGCCTGCTTCACCGCCTGCTGGACGATCGCCTCCATGCTGCGCGGGCGCGGCAGGGGAGTCAGCGAGGCGCCGATGGCCTGATCGGTGACCGGCAGGTCGAGCGCCAGCGCCTCTTCCTGTGCGGTGAGCGGGCGCATCTGCGGGCGCATCCGCTCGAGTTCGGCCAGCGACACGCCGCCGAGCACCGCGCGCTCGGTCTGCTCGATCAGGTCGCCCGGTCGGCCGCGCGGGCGGAAGCCCGAGAGCGCGGGGTCGGCGGCGGGGTCGAGCGTCGGGATCTCCTCGGGGGCCGCGTCGGTGTCGGAGGCCGCGGCACCTTCCTCGGCGGGTGCGTTGCCGTCCTCGGGCGTGCCGGGCTGAGCCTCGGGTGCGGGATCGCGCAGCGGCGGGGTCTGCGGCGGCAACCCGGTGAAGATGCGCACCCCGTCGGGCGAGACCGTGCCCTCGGGCGTGGCCTTCACCAGTCCCCGGTCGTCGAGGTCGAAGCGCACACCCGGACCCGGCGGCAGGCGTACCGGCTCGAGGCTCAGGTCGTCGCGGGGACCGGCGTCGAGGTCGGGCAGGGCGACGGCGTCGAACTGCTGTACTTCGGGGTCGATGGAGGCGACGTAGACATCCTCGGCATTGGTCTGCGGCGGCCGGTCCGGGGCGCTCGGCGCGCGCTGCCAGATGCCGGTGACCGCATAGCTGGCGGCGGCCTCTTCGGCGCTCATGCGGTTGCGCCCGGTCGGTTGCGGTGCCGGCACGTCCTCGAAGCTGTCGCTGGCTGCGGGCGGCAGCTCGAGCGCGGCCAGAATGCTGTCGGCCTCTTCCTCGGTGGAGTCTTCGGGCGCGCCGGTGTCGGTGGCCTCGGCGGCCTCGGCGGGGGCGGCCTCGGCGATGGCCTCGGGTGCGGAAAGCGCGATCTGATCGGCGGGATCGGGCGCGAAGAAGCGCGAGATCTCGTCACCGAGGAAAGCCGAGGAAAAGGCCGCGACCGCCGCGAGGAACAGCAGCAGAAGCACGGTAAGGATGAGCCCAAGGAAACGCGGCTTGCCGCCCACCTTCTGGCCGTCGCGGGCGCCGAAGACGGTCAGGCGCTCGCGCTCTTCGTCCGGGGTCAGCGAGGCTCCGCGCCGGCTGCGGACGTTCGCATCGCCCTTTTCGGCCTCCTGCCGCAGCGCCGCCACGCGGGCCTGCCCCGACACCGGTGCGCTGCCCGAGGGGGCGATGGGCTGCGAGACCGGTGGGCGCGGCGTGACTTGCTTGATGCCCTGGGTGGTGCCCGATCCGGTTTCCGGCTCGGGCGGGGTCCGCACGGGCGTGCGCGCAGGGGGACGTCCAGAGGTCTTCTCGGGGGCCGGTACAGGGACGGCTGCCGCCGCGCTGGGGGTGGGCTGGCCGTCGCGCCGCTTGCCGAAGCCGAAGGGCTTGCGCTTCGCAGGCTTGGTCCCGGCTGCGGGAGCGGCCTCTGCCGGGCCGCGCAGGTCCGGGGTTTCCGGGGGACGGGTCTCGGGCGCGGGCACCTGGGCGGCGCGCGCCGTGCCAGGAGTCTCGCGCCCCATGGAGAGGCGTGGCGCCGAGGCGGGGGCAGCCGGCGCAGGCGCCCGGCTGGCGCGGACGCTGCTGAAGCTCGGGCTGGCCGGGAGCTCGGTCGGGGCGCTGACCGCCGGGGCCTGAGGCACCGGGGGCGGGGGGGCGGGGTAGGGCGCAGGCTCGGGCCGAGCAGCTGGGGGCGCGACGTCCGGCGCCGGCGGCGTGGCATCCGGGATCGGCGCATCGGCCGTGGGCGCTTCGGAGGCAAGATCGGCAGGAGCCCGCGCGCTTTCGGGTGCAATGACGGACCCGGGGGCGTCGGGAGTCTCGACAGGGGCGTCGGTTGTGCCCGTGGCGCTCGACGTTTCGGCAGCGGTCGCCTCGTCTTGCGCAGACGCGGCATCGGCAGCTACGTCTTGTTCTGTAGGCTCGGATGTCGGCTCTGCGGCGTCCGCCTGGGGTTCCGGAATCTCCGCCTCTTGGCTCTTGTCAGCGGCTTCGGGTGGCAGCAGCACAACCTTGCCCGGGCGTTCGGGTGCCGTGCCGGACCAGCCCGACGAGGAGCCGAAGAAGGCCGTGCCCCGGAAGGTGCCCGAGGGAGGGATGGCGGCGAAGAGTACCGGGTCGAACCCGTGGTCACGCAGGAAGGCCTCGGCCTCCTCCAGCGACTCGCGGGCCACGGCGGCGCCAAGCAGCGTCGTGCCGGAGATCGACCAGTCGAGCACCAGAGCGCCCACCGGGTAGGGCGTCGCCCCGTCGAGCGCGGCCTCGAGAGCAGCGCGGCGGGCTGCCTCTGTTCCGGGATCGGGCACTTCGAGGTAGCGCACCTGATCGTTGGGCAGGAACAACGCGACCTGCGCGCCTGCGGGATCCTCGGCCAGCGCGCGGTCACGGGTCGTGTCGAAAGCCTCCGCCGACAGGTCGGTCTGGGACAGCGCGAGCCAGCCGCCGGCCTTGCGGCGCAGCAGGGTAAGCCCGTCGGATGAAAGCGAAAGCGCGAAATCTGGTGTCATGCGCGGTCTCTAGCACTGCTCTTGGAGCCATGGGAGTCTCCGGCTCCTTGAGCGCAGCCTACAGCAGGAGTTTGCTCAGCGGAAGAACCGGGGCTCGCGGCCCTTGTCGTTGCGCTGCTCCCTACCGACATTGTGACAGGAATTCCAAGCCAAAGGATGTGCTCATGACCAGTATTCCCCGCCGCGCGACGCTGATGGCTGCGACCTGCCTCGCGATGATCGGTCCGATCCTCGCCCCGCTGGCCGCCTCGGCGCAGGAGGCGCCGCTGCCGCGCATCACCGTCACCGGCGAAGGCGAGGTGGCCACTGTGCCCGACATGGCGACCATCTCGCTGGGCATCACTGCCGAGAACGCCGAGGCAGGCGCCGCCATGGATGAGGCGTCGCGGGTGGCAGAGGCGCTGCTGGCGCGGCTCGACGAGATGGGGATCGCCGCGCGCGACCGGCAGAGCTCGGATATCTCGCTGCGACCCGTCTGGTCGGGGGGCAACGACGGCGTGGAACGCGGCATCACCGGTTTCGAGGCCGGCAATCGGCTGACCGTGCGGGTGCGCGATCTCGACCGTCTCGGCGAGGTGCTGGGCGCGGTGCTCGACGATGGCGCAAACCAGCTTTCCGGCCTGACCTTCGGCCTGCAGGAGCCCAAGCCGGTGATGCAGGACGCGCGCCGTGCCGCCGTGGCGGACGCGATGGACAAGGCCAAGGTGCTGGCCGAGGCGGCGGGCGTCGCGCTCGGCCCGGTGATCTCGATTGCCGAGGCGGCCGGCGGCTACGCCCCGGCGCCGATGATGGAAATGGCGCGCGCCTCGGCGGTGCCGGTTGCCGCCGGCGAGACGGTGATCAGCACGCAGGTGACCATGGTGTTCGAATTGGGCGTCGCGGCAGAGTGAGGGTCGGGCTCCCGGGCGGCTGGCCGGTCCGCTGCCCGGGACGCCCTTTGGGTGGCGCTCGTCCGGCTCCCGGTCACCGTGGTGGAGCGCCGGGATAGCCGGAAACATCCGCGCCGTGCGGCCGCACGCACACTCACCGCTAACAATCACGCGAGACACCTTCGACCGGGGCTCATGCAGCCAACGGGCTGCGACCGCACCGTAGGAACGCCGCGTGGATGGGTCCGACCCGGCCCGTGTGCTCGGGTCAGCTGCGGGGCATGACCTCGACACAGAGCACCGTGGGCAGGTGCCGCGCCAGTTCGGACCAGCTGTCGCCCTCGTCGAAGGAGCCGAAGACCGATCCCGAGTTCGTGCCGAAGAACACCCCGGCGGGATCGGCGGCATCCACCGCCATGGCCTGCCGCAGCACGGTGAAGAAGCAGCCCTTTTGCGGCAGACCCTCGCGGCAGGCCTGCCAGCTCTCGCCACCATCGCGCGAGCGCCAGACGGCGGCCTGCGCGTCCGGGGGATAGCGCCCGTCCATGTCGCTGTTGAGCGGCAGGGTCCAGATGGTGTCGGGGTCGCTGGGGTGCAGGCCGATGGGAAATCCGAAGGTCGAGGGCAGCCCCTCGGTGATCTCGTCCCAGCTGCGGCCGCCATCCCGGGAGCGGTACACGCCGTGGTGGTTCTGCTGGTAGAGCAGGTCGCTGTCCCCGGCAGCGCGGCCCATGTTGTGCACGCAGTGGCCGGTCTCGTGGCCATCCCCCGCTGCGGGGTGGCTGCTGGGATGCGCGGGGGCGTTGGAGCGGCGGTTGCGGCGCTCCCAGGTCTCGCCGCCATCCTCGGTGGCAAAGACACCGGCGGCGGAGATCGCCAGCCACAGGCGTTGCGGGTTGGTGGGGTCGGCGACGATGGTGTGCAGGGTCAGCCCCGCCGCACCGGGGGTCCAGTCGTCGGACGAGGGGTGTTTGCGCAGGCTCTCGATCTCCTCCCAGGTTTCTCCACCATCACTGCTTGAATAGAGCGCGGCGGGCTTGCCACCGGCATAGAGCCTGCCCGGCGTCGCCTTCAGCGACCAGAGTGCCTGAAGTTGCCCGGTGAACGGCGCGGGACCGGCGGGCACAACGCCGAGCTTCGCGGCAAGCTCCGGGTCGGCGGCCATCCATTCGTCCATCTGCCCGCCGGCGAGTCGCGATAACTCCCAGCCCTTGCCATTGCGGCGCCACACGCCGGCGCCGAACCACTCGTTGCCACCGGCGGCCCAGACGGTGCCGCTTTCCGCTTCGCCGGCCATGTGGTTGATCGGCCAGCCGTCGCAGAAGGGGCCCTCGGCGGTCCAGCCGTCTTCGCCTTCGCTGAGCACGAAGGCCCCCTTGGTGGTGCCGACGAGAAGCGTGGGTGCGGTGCTCATGGGGTCTCCTCCTCAGATGAGTTGATATCAACGTACCATGAGTCGCGGCGATCCCGGACGGGCTTTTGCGGGGCGCGCGAAAAATCGCGGAAGAGCGCTGCAGCGCCGCTCGGGCTTTCAGTGGCGCGCGATGCCGAGGGCCTCTGAGGGTCAGCGCATCCAGAGCCCGGCGCGCTTGATTGGGTTGCGGATGCCCTGTTCGCGCCGGGGCAGGTCGTCCCGGTCGAACATGGCGCGCACCTTTTCGCCGCGCCCTTGATAGATATAGCGCAGGAAGGGCTCGTGTTCCTTCAGCAGCTTCTTCACCCGGTTGGGCGCGGCGATGGCTTCGAGGAAAGCGACCAATTCGTCGCTCTCGCGCGCATAGAGCAAGGGCATGGCGCGGTAGTGGCAGCTGTGGCTGCCGTCGAGCATGCCGTCGGGCAGCGTTTCGCGCCCGCCGCCGAGCCCGTGGATGACCAGCGGCAGCGCCACCTGGTCGAGCCACGGATCGAGGCTCTGGCATTCCAACGCCTTTGGGGGGTCGTCGCGGATGCTGAGCGCGATGTCGAGGAAACGCCGGCCAAAGCGGTGCGGGCATTCGTAGAAGAAGAAGCCCGCATTAAAGTAGAGATAGTGCTGCCAGTATTCCTCGGGCCAATTGGGGTCGAGCGAGCTGGCGAAGTCGAGGCCGAAGCGGTCGTAGAGCGATTTCCAGATCTGCGTGTAGCCGGGGCCGTAGAGCTCGATCTTCGGCCAGGTGCCTTCGCGGTTCATCGAGGCCGTGGGGCGGGCGAAGTTGAAGGGCACCTCGGTTAGATCGCCGGTGATCAGCGTATCGGTATCGAAGAACACGAAGGGCTCGCCCGTCGGCAGCGCGAAGAGCGCCTCGATCTTGTTGCCGTAGGGATAGGCCTGGCCGAAGTGGCGGCTCTCGAAGGGCAGTATCTCTGCGCCGAGGTCGCGCAGGATGTCGCAGGCCTCGGGCGACATGCGCGGGTCGTTGGGCCAGAGCGGGCCGGGCTTCGGTTCGGCCACGAAAAGGCGCGTCCGGCCCTCGGGTGTGGCGGCATCCAGCGAGAGCGCGAAGAGTACGGCCTCATATTGCAGCCGCCCGGACTGCCCGACGATGAGGATGTTAAGCGGCGAGTCGCGCCCGGTGATGCCTGCCATTCTGCCCGGCCTTTTGCCCGTGTTTGCGGCACTATAGTCGCGAAGCGCCGCGCCCGGAAGCGGCGGGCGGCGCTGTGGTATCCTGGGCAGATCGTCGACGCGCCCGGAATCAAGCCGAAGGCGCCGGGCGAGCGCCTGCCCGTCCCGGCGGGCTGGCGCTTTGGTGAGTTTGTGCAACGCTCAAAGGTCGCACGGACTTGGTCGGGATAAAGCGCTGACCTCGACAGTTGCAACGCCACCCCACGGGCAGACGCGCCCGGCTCGCGTTGCGCGGCTTAGAGCGTGATCGGCAGCATCAGCTCGGGCTCGATCACCTGCACGCCGGGCAGGCCCTCGGCAAGCTTGGCAGCCGATTGTTCCAGCGCCGGGAAGGTGCGGTAGTGGCCGGGGATCACAGTGTCGAAATCGAAGTAGGTCTTCGACGCCCAAGCCGCCTGTTCCATGTCCATCGTGTAGTAGCCGCCAGCGCTGAGGATGCCGATGTCGGGTTTGTAGTACTGCCCGATCCAGGCCATGTCCGCCATGATCGCGGTGTCGCCCGAGAAGTAGATGGTCTTGCCTTCACCCTTGATGATGAAGCCCGTCTCCATGCCTGCGTACTTGGGGCCCTCGTCGGTGGGCAGCGAGGAGCTGTGCGAGGCAGGCACCATGCTGACGGTGACATTGCCGAAGGCGATCGTGCCGCCCTTGTTGAAGGCATGGCCCTCGACCGCGCCCTTGCCGTGCAACTGACCGGCAAGCTCCACCATGCCGGAGACCGGCGCTTTGGTGCGCTGCGAGACCTCGACGGCATTGTCGGTGTGGTCGAAATGGCCGTGGGTGATGAGGATCTGCGTCACGCCCTCGAGCGCGTCTCCGGCGCGATCCTCGGGGAAGACCGGATTGCCGAAGACCCAGGGGTCGATCAGTAGGACCTGATCCTCGATCTCGATGCGGAAAGAGCCGTGGCCGAGCCAGATGATGTTCATGGGAGTGCCTCCTGAGCCGTGTCAGTCTTGAGTTGGGGCGGAGGGTAGCACGCAAAAAATGACGGGCAAGCGAAGGCTTGGCGCAAAGGGTGCCGCAGGGCGCAGGCCTTGAAAGGGAACTGCCGGCCAGGCGGGAGGGCCTGGCCGGCAGACCCCGGGCGGCGCGCGCGGGGTGGGATACGCAGGTGCGCCGCCCGGAAAGCCGGGAGATCAGAGAGGGCTGATCAGAAGAAACCCAGCTTGTTGGGGTTGTAGCTGACCAGCATGTTCTTGGTCTGCTGGTAGTGGTCGAGCATCATCTTGTGGGTCTCGCGCCCGATGCCCGATTGCTTGTAGCCACCGAAGGCCGCGTGGGCGGGGTAGGCGTGGTAGTTGTTCACCCAGACCCGGCCCGCCTCGATGTTGCGGCCGAAGCGGTAGGCGCGGGTGCCGTCGCGGGTCCAGACGCCGGCGCCGAGCCCGTACATCGTGTCATTGGCGATGGCGAGCGCCTCGGCCTCGTCCTTGAAGGTGGTGACCGAGACCACCGGGCCGAAGATCTCTTCCTGGAAGACCCGCATCTTGTTGTGGCCCTTGAGGATCGTCGGCTCGATGTAGAAGCCGTTTTCCAGCCCGTCGATCTGCGCCGCCTTGCCGCCGGTGAGCACCTCGGCCCCTTCCTCGACGCCGATCGTCAGGTAGGAGAGGATCTTGTCCTGCTGCTCCTGGCTGGCCTGCGCGCCGACCATGGTGGTCATGTCGCGCGGATCGCCGCGCTTGATCGCCTCGACCCGGGCGATGGCGCGCTTGATGAACTCCTCGTAGATGTCTTCCTGGATGAGTGCGCGGCTCGGGCAGGTGCAGACCTCGCCCTGGTTGAAGGCAAAGAGCACGAAGCCCTCGACCGCCTTGTCGAGATAGGCGTCATCCTCGGCCATCACGTCCGAGAAGAAGATGTTCGGAGACTTGCCGCCCAGCTCGAGCGTCACCGGGATGAGGTTCTCGGTCGCCGCCTCCATGATCTTGCGGCCGGTTTCGGTGGAGCCGGTAAAGGCGATCTTGGCGATGCGCGGGCTGCGGGCCAGCGGCGCGCCGACTTCGGCGCCCATACCGTTGACGATGTTAAGCACGCCGTCCGGCAGCAGATCGGCGATGCATTCCATCAGCACCATGATCGCCGCAGGCGTCTGCTCGGCCGGCTTCAGCACGATGCAGTTACCGGCGGCAAGCGCCGGGGCGAGCTTCCAGGCTGCCATCAGCACCGAGAAGTTCCAGGGGATGATCTGCCCGACCACGCCGAGCGGCTCGTGGAAGTGATAGGCCACGGTGTCGTGGTCGATCTCGGACATGTTGCCTTCCTGCGCCCGCAGAACGCCGGCGAAGTAGCGGAAGTGGTCGACCGCGAGCGGGATGTCGGCGGCCATGGTCTCGCGGATCGGCTTGCCGTTGTCCCAGGTCTCGGCGGTGGCGATGAACTCGAGGTTCTCCTCGATGCGGTCGGCGATCTTCAGCAGGATGTTCGACCGCTCGGCGGCGGCGGTCTTGCCCCAGGCCTCGCGGGCGGCGTGGGCGGCATCAAGCGCCAGCTCGATGTCCTCGGCGGTGGAGCGGGCCACCTCGCAGACCTTGGTGCCGGTGATCGGGGTGATGTTGTCGAAATACTGGCCCTTCACCGGGGCGGTGAACTTGCCGCCGATGAAGTTGTCGTAGCGGGTGCGGAAGGGCGATTGGTACTCGGCCGCAACCTGGGTCATCTCGTTCATGATTGTCCTCCTCTGGTCCCGGTCCTCCACCGGGTATGCGAGGACTGTGGCGACAGGCAGAGGCCGCGTCAGCCCGGACGCAGACGGAGGGCAGGCCGAACTGTCTCAGCGGTGAGACAGGTGCGCTGGGCGGTTGCGGTGTCGGCGCGGGGGCGCTGTGCCGATCCGACGCGAAGCCGACTGGAGCGCGCCCTCCCGCCCGGCGTGAAAGTGCCGGGCAGAGACCTAAAGGGCTGGTTTCATTCTTGGGCGGAGTGCGCGCGGGCGGAGGTGATTGGCATTCAGTGAAGGGCCGAGGCGCCTGCCCGCGACCAGGCGCTCGCCCGGCTTCCATGCGGACAGGGGAAGCTCACTGCGCAGGGGTACCTTTTTAGGACAGCCCCAGCTTCTTCATCCGCCGGTAGAAGGTCGCCCGCCCGACGCCGAGTGTGCGCGCAGCCTCCGAGACGTTGCCCTTGGCGCGCGCCAGCGCCCGCACCATGGCGGCGCGTTCGGCGCGTTCGAACCCCGACGGGCCGTCCTCGCGGCCGAAGAGGTCGCTGGCCGGGCGCGCGATCAGCGGCCCGCTGCTTTCCAGCCCGAAGGATCGCCGTGCGGCGCGGGTGGCACCCTGCACCAGATCGTCGCGATCCACAGCCAGCAGCACCGACGCTTCGCTCTCCTCGGCCTCGGCGGTGATTATGCGCGCTTCGGGAAAGGCGGCGCGGAAGGCGTCGGCCTCGATCTGTCGCGCGGTTTGGGCGACCATGGCGGCGATCAGCCGGTTGAACGCCTCGGTCTGATCGGCGCGGGCCGAGGAGACATCGAGCGCGCCGATAAGCTCGCCCTCGGGGCCGAAGATCGGCGCGTCCATGCAGCTCATGGCGATGTTGCGGGCGTGGAAATGCTCGTCGCGGTGGATCACCACCCGCCGCGCCTCGGCGATGCAGGTGCCGATGCCGTTGGTGCCTTCAGAGGCTTCGGACCAGTCGGCACCGGGGCAGAGCCCCCAGGCACGGAAAACGCCGAGATCGCCGGAACCGGCGCGGAGGTCGAGCACAACCCCCTCGGCATCGGTGAGCAGAACGCCGCAGCCCGAACTGCCGACCATCTGGTAGAGCGCGTCGAGTTTCGGAGTGGCGATATGCAGCAGGGCATCGGAGCGCTCGCGGCGTTCGCCCAGGGCCGCATCGGAGATTCGGTGCACACCGTCCTGTCGCGCCGGGTCGAGCCCGTAGTGCGACAGCGAGCGGCGCCAGGAGGCGGCAAGCCGCGAGCGCGCCGCGGCGGCGGGGTCGGTCGCCGTCTCGACGACGCGGGCGGCGTGGCGATCGGCAGAAGGACGGGATCGGGTCATGCGAGTCTCCTCCGGAGGGAGACGTTACAGCAAACACCGCGCGCGCCAAATCTTTCGTTCGTGACAGCCACGCGAAATGCCGGACGTGGGGGCGCCGCCCTTGCGGGGTACACATACCGGGGCTCGGCGGGATCGGGGGCTCTGCCCCCGCCGCTTTGCGGCTCCCCCGGGATATTTGGACCATGTGGAAGCCGGGGCAGGGAGGCAGCTGTCGCCGGGTTCTGCGGCGGCTTCTTCTCTTTGAAAATACGCATGGCGCGACAGGCGGGGTTGGCGCTTTCGGCTGGGGCGGCGCCTGCCATCTGGTGTTCGCGCTTGATCTGCAGGGCCGTCGGGGCTATATCGCGCGCGTCAAGCAAGGCAATCAACGCCGCGGACATCGAGACGGGCAGGGTCGGTCAACCGGCCCTCTTTGTCATATGCGGAGCGCCCGAAAGACCAATCCGAAGACCGGTGGAGACAACCACCCGGCCAGCAAAACCGATGTAAAGGACATATACGCCACATGGCAAACGCAACCATGGAGGAGTTCGAAGCCCTCCTTTCCGAAAGCTTCGAAATGGACACCCCCGAAGAGGGGTCCGTTGTTAAAGGCAAGGTCATCGCAATCGAAGCGGGCCAGGCCATCATCGATGTCGGCTACAAGATGGAAGGCCGCGTCGAGCTGAAAGAATTCGCAAACCCCGGCGAAGCCCCCGAGATCTCGGTCGGCGACGAAGTCGAGGTTTACCTGCGCGCAGCAGAAAACGCTCGCGGCGAAGCCGTGATCAGCCGTGAGATGGCCCGCCGCGAAGAGGCATGGGACCGTCTCGAGAAGGCCTATGCCGACGACGCTCGCGTCGAAGGTGCGATCTTCGGCCGCGTCAAGGGTGGCTTCACCGTCGACCTCGGCGGCGCCGTTGCCTTCCTGCCCGGTTCGCAAGTTGACGTCCGCCCCGTGCGCGACGCCGGCCCGCTCATGGGTCTCAAGCAGCCGTTCCAGATCCTCAAGATGGACCGTCGCCGTGGCAACATCGTTGTCTCGCGTCGTGCAATCCTCGAGGAATCGCGCGCCGAGCAGCGTGCGGAAGTCATCGCCAACCTCACCGAAGGCCAGACGGTCGACGGCGTGGTCAAGAACATCACCGAATACGGTGCGTTCGTTGACCTGGGCGGCGTCGACGGCCTGCTGCACGTCACCGACATGGCATGGCGCCGTGTGAACCACCCGTCCGAGATCCTGTCGATCGGCGAGACCGTCAAGGTCCAGGTCATCAAGATCAACAAGGACACCCACCGTATCAGCCTCGGCATGAAGCAGCTGCAGGAAGATCCGTGGGATCTGGTGGCCGTGAAGTACCCGCTGAGCACGGTGCACACCGGCCGCGTGACCAACATCACCGATTACGGCGCCTTCGTGGAGCTGGAGCCGGGCGTCGAAGGTCTGGTTCACGTGTCGGAAATGTCCTGGACCAAGAAGAACGTCCACCCGGGCAAGATCGTGTCGACCTCGCAGGAAGTCGAAGTCATGGTTCTCGAGATCGATCCCGCGAAGCGTCGCGTGTCGCTCGGCCTCAAGCAGACCATGCGCAACCCGTGGGAAGTGTTCTCCGAGACCCACCCGGAAGGGACCGAGGTCGAGGGCGAGGTCAAGAACATCACCGAGTTCGGTCTGTTCATCGGCCTGCCCGGCGAGATCGACGGCATGGTTCACCTGTCGGACCTGTCGTGGGATCAGCGCGGCGAGGAAGCCATCCAGGAGTACCGCAAGGGCGACGTGGTCAAGGCCGTTGTCACCGAAGTGGACACCGACAAGGAGCGCATCTCGCTCTCGATCAAGGCACTCGGCGGCGACAAGTTCGCTGACGCGGTTGGCGGCGTGAAGCGCGGCTCGATCGTGACCGTCGAAGTGACCGCGATCGAAGATGGCGGCATCGAGGTGGAATACGAAGGCATGAAGTCCTTCATCCGCCGCTCCGACCTGTCGCGTGACCGCGCAGAGCAGCGCCCCGAGCGCTTCTCGGTTGGCGACAAGCTCGACGTCCGCGTCACCAACATCGACAGCAAGACCCGTCGTCTGGGCCTGTCGATCAAGGCACGCGAGATCGCCGAAGAGAAGGAAGCCGTGGAACAGTACGGTTCTTCCGCCTCCGGCGCATCGCTGGGCGACATCCTCGGCGCGGCTCTGAAGCGCGACGAGTAAGCCCTGCGCTTGCACGAATGAGGAAGGCCCCGGGAAACCGGGGCCTTTTTCTTTGGCGCAGCATGGGTGGTCCGACCGGGTCTGCCCGCTCTTCAAGCAGCCGCGCACAGGGGGCTGTGCAGGGCGCCCCCGTGCCTTGAACCTCCCCTCCGGCCGTGACGATATTGCGCCCATGGATACCGATCTGCATCTCACCGAAGACCATGTGAACCGCGTCTTCCGCGACATCCCGGAAGGCGACGATGCCGAGCATTGGGGCTGGACCCGGCTCGACGACGACGCGATCGACGCCAAGGCACGCGAGATCCTCGCGCAGCGCCCCGAGGGGCCGCTACAGGTCTTTGCCTATGGCTCGCTGCTGTGGAAGCCCGAGTTCCGCCCCGTCACCTCGCGGCCGGGTCGCGCGCTCGGCTGGCACCGGTCTTTCTGCATCGAGCTGACCTCCTGGCGCGGGACGCCGGAGGCACCAGGCTTAATGATGGCGCTGCTGCCGGGCGGGGAGTGCACCGCGTTGCTGCAGGAAATCGCCGAGAGCGAGGTCACGGACGCGGTGGCGGCGCTGGTGCGCCGCGAGATGCCCTACGAGGAGCTTGCCACCTCCTACGCCTGGGTGGACGTCGAGGCGGGCGCCGGACAGGTTCGGGCGCTCACCTTCTACGCCCCACCCGTGGGTGAGCGGCTGCGCACCGACTTGTCGCTTGAACAGACCGCGGGGATAATCGCCCGCGCCTGCGGCCATGCCGGATCGAACACCGAGTATCTGCATCGGACGGTCACGGCGCTTGCCGCGCAGGGGATTCACGACGCCAGCCTGTGGCGGTTGCAGCAGTTGGTCGCCGCCGAGATCGACGCATTGGGCTGAGCGCCGAAGTCAGGCTCGCGGCACCTGATCGCCCCATTCCTGGCCAATTCTCGGGGCGAATCGCGTGCCCCGGCGTGGCATAGCCGCAACGCAGCAATCGCTCTTTGCATGGGGCCGAACGGGCCAAGACCGGCATGAAGTCGCGCAATATGCTGCTTTTCATGGGTTTTTCCCTGATTCGTGCGCTTTCCGTTTGGCGAGACGCCGGCAAAAGTCGTACAACGGGGGAAGGCGCTGAAAACGCGAAAAATAGGGATGGGCGAGGATGATCAGATCGGAATTGATCCAGAAGATCGCGGAGGAGAACCCGCATCTCTACCAACGAGACGTGGAGAGGATCGTAAACACGATCTTCGAGGAAATCACATCGGCAATGGCCCATGGCAACCGCGTCGAACTGCGCGGTTTCGGGGCCTTCTCCGTCAAGCAGCGGGATGCTAGGCAGGGGCGGAACCCCCGCACCGGCGAAGCCGTTGACGTCGAGGAGAAATGCGTGCCGTTCTTCAAGACCGGCAAGCTCCTGCGGGATCGACTGAACGGGAAGTGACCTCGATGAAATACATTCGCTACGCCTTCTGGGCCGTCCTGGCCGTGGTGCTGATCTGCGTGTCTCTGGCCAACCGCGGCCCGGTGACGCTGAACCTGCTGCCGGCCGACCTGGCGGAGTTGCTGAACTTTCAGTACTCGGCAACCGTGCCCGTGTTCATCGTCATCCTTGGCGGGATCATTGCGGGCCTGCTGATCGGCTTCGTCTGGGAATGGCTGCGCGAGCACAAGCACCGTGCCGCCGCCGCGCAGCGCAAGACCGAGGTGAAGCGGCTTGAGCGTCAGTTGAAGAAGACCCAGGACGAGCGCGACAAGGATAAGGACGAGGTTCTGGCGATTCTCGACCAGAGCGCCTGAGCGGCCCCTCTGGGTACATCGTCGGACGAAAACGGAGGGGGGCCTTGGCCCCCCTTTTGCTTGCGATTCGCAGTGCGGGGCGTATCACGTCCGCAACTTCTGAACGAACCGGAGGACCGGAATGGACATCCAGGTGAAGATTTGCGGGCTGCGCACGCCCGAGGACGTGGCGGTCGCTGCCGAGGCCGGGGCGCGCTACGCCGGGTTTGTCTTCTTTCCCAAGAGCCCGCGTGCGGTCTCCATCGCCCAAGCGCGTGCGCTGGCGCTCTCGGCGCCCGTGGGGCTGGCGAAGGTGGCGCTGGTGGTGAACGCTGACGATGCGCTGCTTGACGAGATCTGCGCCGAGGTGCCGCTCGACATGCTGCAGCTCCATGGCGGCGAGAGCGTCGAGCGTGTGGCGCAGATTCGGGCCCGCTACGGGCTGCCGGTGATGAAGGCGATAGGGGTGGCCTCGGAGGCCGACCTGCCGTCCCTGGAGGCCTACGGGAAGGTTGCAAACCAGCTTCTGGTCGATGCCAAGGCACCGAAGGATTCCGTGCTTCCGGGCGGCAATGGGCTGGCCTTCGACTGGCGACTTGTCGCCGGTCGTCGCTGGCCGGTGCCTTGGATGTTGGCAGGTGGCCTGACTCCCGGGAATGTCGCCGAGGCTGTGAGGCTCACCGGGGCGCGTCGGGTGGATGTTTCCTCGGGGGTGGAGAGTGCCCCCGGCGAAAAATCGCCCGAGTTGATTCGGGCCTTCGTTCGCGCGGCACATTCAGCGGGTGCCGCGGCTGCGGTGCCGCGGCTCTGAGTTTCAGCATTGTGAGCCTTGGAGAACGGAAAAGCCCCGCGCAGTGCGCGGGGCTTTCTCATGTATTCCTGCCCGGGCGTTCTGGGTTCTGCTGCGGCGCAGCCTGAAAAAGCAAAAAGGCCACCCAAACGGGCGGCCCTCAGCCTGATCAAGTCCTGCGCTTCGTTTAGCCCTGACGGGCCTTGAAACGGCGCTGGGTCTTGTTGATCACGTAGACGCGGCCCTTACGACGCACGACGCGGCAGTCGCGATGGCGCTGTTTGAGCGAGCGGAGCGAGTTTGCGACTTTCATATCAAGTCTCTCCTCTTTCGCGGCGCGCGAGCGCCTGGCGTTGCGTTTTACCTCGGGACGTATCCCGAAGCGATGAATAATGGTGGGCGGTACTGGGATCGAACCAGTGGCCACTACGATGTCAACGTAGTGCTCTACCGCTGAGCTAACCGCCCGTATGGCCTGCGCTTTTCTTAGCTTTCGCTCCGTTTCCCTCTGGCGAGGTCCGCGGTGAGCAGCGCCGGTGGAGGGCTCTATAAAAGGAGTCGGAGGGGGGATCAAGGGCTTTTGGCAGAAATAGGATTCAGGCTATCTTGTTTCTGCAAGGAGCCCCGATGCCCAAAGTCGCTTATCACCTCGATCTGCCTGAAACGCCCAGTTCGGCGGTGGTTTTCGCCTCTCCGCACTCGGGGCGCGATTACCCGTGGAGCTTTCTGCGCGGGACTATTCTCGACGAGACCTTGATTCGATCGTCCGAGGACGCTTTCGTCGACCGGCTCGTTGATTGTGCTCCGCAATTCGGCGCGCCGCTGCTGCGTGCCGGGGCACCGCGCGCCTTCGTCGACCTCAACCGGGCCTCGGATGAGCTGGATCCCGCGCTGATCGATGGTGTGCGCCGTACCGGACATAACCCGCGCGTCGCCAGCGGCCTGGGGGTCGTGCCGAGGGTCGTGGCAAACGGGCGGGCGATCTATTGCGGCAAGCTGCCTCTGGCCGAGGCCGAGCGCCGCATCGGGCTCTACTGGAAGCCCTACCATGCGCGCCTGCAGGCGCTGCTCGACAGCGCCAAGGCGCAGTTCGGCGAATCGATCCTGATCGACTGCCACTCGATGCCGCACGAGGCGGTGGAGAGTGTCCTGCGCAAGGGCAGCGCGCGGCCGCAGATCGTCCTGGGAGACCGCTTTGGAGCCTCTGCGGCGCCGGAGATCGTCGAGTTGGTAGAGCAGGCGTTCACGCGCGCCGGCCTCGTGGTGGCGCGCAATGCGCCCTTTGCCGGGGCCTTCACGACGATGCATTACGGCCGCCCCTCGCGGCGCCAGCACGCGATCCAGATCGAAATCGACAGGTCGCTCTACATGGACGAGGCCGCGATCAGGCCGAGCGGCGATTTCCACGCCTTCAGGCGATTGCTGCGCGGGGTGATTGCCGAGATCGCCGCCATAGGCCATCGCGATCAGCGCGTGGCGGCAGAGTGAGTCCATCCCGCCGCGGCGCGGCCTGCGCCGGCAGCGGGGTGTTCCTCGCCCAAGAGAATCAGCGAACGCTCAGAACGGGGCAGGCGCGCGGAACGTGTGCCCCATGCCGCCGTCCGGATGGCGCAGGCGCAGTTCCTCGGCGTGCAGCATCATGCGCGGGTAGTTGGCCGCGGTTTCGGGCGCGTAGAAGGGATCGCCGAGAATCGGGTGCCCTTGCGCCAGCATGTGCACACGCAGCTGGTGGCTGCGGCCGGTGAGCGGCAGCAGGTGCACGCGGGTTTCCTCGTCGCTGGCCTTGATCACCCGCCAGTCGGTCTGCGCCGGCTTGCCGGTCTCGTGGCAGACCATCTGCTTGGGCCGGTTCGGCCAGTCGACGATCAGAGGCAGGTCAATGTGGCCCGTTTTCGGCGCGAGCCGCCCGGCGACGCGGGCGAGGTAGGTCTTCTTCGTCCGCCGGTGCTCGAACTGCTGGCCGATGTGGCGCTGCGCGTGCGGCGTCAGGGCAAAGACCATGACGCCCGAGGTGTCGCGGTCGAGCCGATGCACGAGCAGCACCTGCGGAAAGGCCTGCTTCAGGCGTTCGATCAGGCAGTCCGCCAGCTCCGGACCCTTGCCGGGGACCGAGAGCAGCCCGGCGGGCTTGTCGACCACGAGGATCTCGTGGTCGGCGTGAAGGAGCGGGATCTCGCCCTGCGGGGGATTGTAATCGGAGCTCATGGGCGGTGCTCATGGCAAAGGACGCGCGGGGCCGCAAGGCCCCCCGCGGTCGCAGGGGCCGCCGTCAGAGCCGCTCGATGGCGATCGCGGTGCCTTCGCCGCCGCCGATGCAGATTGCAGCCACGCCGCGCTTTAGCCCGCGGGCTTCCAGCGCGTTCAGCAGGGTGACCATGATGCGTGCGCCCGACGCGCCGATCGGGTGGCCGAGCGCGCAGGCGCCGCCGTTGACGTTCACCACGTCACGCGGCAGACCCATCTCCTTCATGAAGGCCATCGGCACCACAGCGAAGGCCTCGTTGACCTCCCACAGATCGACGTCCGACAGCCGCCAGCCGATCCGCTCGAGCAGTTTCCGCGCGGCGGGAATCGGCGCGGTGGGGAAAAGGCCGGGAGCCTGGGCGTGGCTGGCATGGCCGAGGACGCGGGCGCGGGGCAGGGCGCCGGAGGCCTCCGCGGCACCGAGGGTCGTCAGCACCATCGCCGCAGCACCGTCGGAGATCGAGCTGGAGTTGGCAGCGGTGACCGTGCCCCCGGGGCGGAAGGCGGGTTTCAGGTGCGGGATCTTCTCGGGCCGGGCGCGGGCGGGTTGTTCGTCGCGGGTGATCACCTCCTCGCCGGTGCGGGCGTGAACGGTGACCGGCGCGATCTCGTTCTCAAAAGCGCCGCTGCGCTCGGCGTCGAGGGCATTGGACAGCGAGGCCAGCGCGTATTGGTCCTGCGCCTCTCGGGTGAACTGGAACGCCTCGGCGCAGTCTTCGGCAAAGGTGCCCATGAGCCGGCCCCCGCCATTGTCTCCCCTGTCATAGGCGTCCTCCAGCCCGTCGAGGAACATGTGATCGACCACTTCGCCGTGGCCGAGTCGCGCGCCGCCGCGCATCTTGGGCAGCAAGTAGGGGGCATTGGTCATGCTTTCCATGCCGCCCGCAACCATGACCTCGGCCTGGCCGAGCGCAATGCGGTCCCAGGCCATCATCGCCGCCTTCATGCCCGAGCCGCACATCTTGTTGAGCGTGGTGGCGGGCGCCTCCTCGCCGAGTCCGGCCCTGAAGCCTGCCTGCCGCGCGGGGGCCTGTCCCTGGCCGGCGGGCAGCACGCAGCCCATCAGCAGCTCGTCCACCACGGGCCGCCCGGCCTCGGACAGCGCAGCGCGGATCGCCGCGCCGCCCAGGTCAGCGGCCGACAGCCCTGACAGGATCCCCTGGAACCCACCCATCGCGGTGCGCGCGGCCCCGGTAATCACGACATCCTGCATGCTCTCTCCTCCCTCGGCTGCGGATCCTGAATACCGAATGGTAAGGATTGCCGTCTACCTTCCTAAGAATATGGGCACTTGCCCGCATGCAGACAATGTTTCTGGGGGATCTGCCTGTCGCTTGACCGTGCTCATTGCGCAACCGGGTCGGCACGGTCTGCTACCGGCCGGGCGGTGTCCGACTGGCCGGTAGGCGGTCTCTGAACGGAAGATGTAGTTCGGGCAATTTCCGGGCGGTCGATCTCCGGCTGGCCAGTGGTCGGGTGGTCCTTGCCGACGGCTGCCTTTGATGGTCCGGAGCGGGATGGCGCGACGTATTTTGGTGCGATGAGCAGGGCCGAGTGGTGCGGAAAGGAACTGCGCATGAAGTTCACAAGCCGGGGAACCGAGTTGCAGGTGATCGGCGTCCGTGAGGCGCGCATCGATTCGGCGGTGGCGATCCAGTTCAAGGATACAATGCGCGAGACCCTGTCGCCCGAGGCCGATCGGGTGATTCTCGATCTGTCGGAGGTGGAGTTCATCGATTCCAGCGGTCTGGGCGCGATCGTCGCCGCCAAGAAGGCCATGGCACCGGGCCAGCAACTGGATCTCGCCGGCCTGATGCCAATGGTCGACAAGGTGTTTCGCTTGACCCGGATGGACACGATCTTTGCGCTCTACCCAACGCTGGCCGAGGCGGAGGCCGCCGCGCCGCCGCGCCAGACCGGCGAAACGGACGGCTGAAAGGGCATGGGGATCATGGCGCTTCGTTCCGGACCGGATCCCAAGGCGCCGGACGCCGCGTCCGAGGCGCTTTCGCTGGATATCGCTGCCACACCACAGGAGGCTCGCGTGGCGCTCACCCGCGCCGCCGCGATGTTGAGCCGCGCCGAGATCTGTCCGACCGTGCAGGGCTGTATCGAACTGGTTCTGGCCGAGGCGCTGAACAACGTGGTCGAACACGCCTACGCTGTCTCCGAGGACGGGCGAATCGGGGTTCGTCTCAGTCCGCGTGGGGAAACCATGCTCCTGGAGCTGCGCGACAGCGGCAGGCCGATGCCTGATCTCACCCTGCCCGAGGGCCGGCTGAAACCGCTCGTCGGCAGCGGTGACCTGCCGGAGGGGGGCTTCGGATGGTACCTGATCCGGCGGCTTGCTTGTCGGGTCACATATCGGCGCGAGGCTGGCACGAACGTGCTGCAGATCGAGATGCCGCTCGGTCGAAAGTCGAAGGCAAGATAGACACTTGGCTCCGCAGAGACTCGGTCCTCGTCGGGGCGCCCGGCTGGCACGAGCGCCGCTGCCTGCTTCCCGCCGCGCCGGATGGCACCGCGGTTCTCGCTTTTGACCAGCCTCCGGCTCAGGCTTCCTTGCCGTACGGCGGTGCCCCGAGATCGCCCGCAACGATGCAAAATATCGCCTTATTTCACGCGCATGATGTGAGGGTAGCTGCATATGGCTTCCCTCGGCACTGCGCCGTTCAGCCCCCACCCAGTGCGTGGTGCCGAGGTTCCCCCTTCCCCGATATTTCTCAAAGAAACGCGAACTTCTGCGTGCCTCCGCAGTGGATTGGGCGTTTTTTTGCCGTTGCGGCACCTTGGGAGGCAAGGTTTTGCCACTCGCGCGAAAGCGGAAATTTTTGCTGCACGAAGGCCTCAGGCCCACCATAGTCTCGCCCGATTTCGAGGCGATACCCGGACTTGTAGCTGCATATGGCTTCCCTCGGCGCCGCGCCGTTTCAGCCCCCACCCAGTGCGTGGCGCCGAGGAATTACCTGCTTCATCCAGCACCCACTCCCCACTTCGCAAGATCGGCACGCGGCGACACAACGCTGCGATTCCGCCCGCCTCCGCGACACCGCGAAGTATGGCGCAGGTGGGCAAAAGAATACCGCCCGATCAAAGGACCGGGCGGATCAAGATCAACGCGCAGGGAACCGAGCGTCAGTAGCTGTAGGCGCTGTAGATCTTCGACAGGTCGCCGCCCCAGTCGCCTTCATATTGGGCAAGCATCTCATCGGCCTGCACCGTGCCGCTCTCGACGCTTTCCTTCAGCGCGTTGAGGAAATGCGTCTCGTCCGGCAGCAGGCCGCCCGCACCGGGCTTGGCGCGCGATTTGAGGCCCGCCTCGGCGATCTCCAGCACCTGCGCCGCAAGATCGTGCATGCGGATGCCGTTCACCTCGGCCTGCAGTGCCTGCTCCGAGGCGGCGACGCGCAGCCCCTGACGAGTTTCGGCATCCCAGCCCTTCACCAGGTCCCAAGCCGCGTCCAGCGCACCCTGGTCATAGGTCAGGCCTACCCAGAACGCGGGCAAAGCGCAGAGCCGCCGCCACGGACCGCCATCGGCTCCGCGCATCTCGATGAATTTCTTCATTCGCGCCTCGGGGAACAGCGTGGTCAGATGGTCGGCCCAGTCAGAGAGCGTCGGCTTCTCGCCGGGCAGGGCGGGCAGGCGGCCCGCCATGAAGTCGCGAAAGGACTGGCCGAGGGCGTCGATGTACTTGCCGTCGCGGTAGACGAAGTACATCGGCACATCGAGTGCGTATTCCACGTAGCTCTCGAAGCCGAAGCCCTCGTCGAAGACGAAGGGCAGCATGCCGGTGCGCGCGTCGTCGAGGTGCCGCCAGACGTAAGAGCGGTAGCTTTTCATGCCGTTGGGCTTACCCTCCAGGAAGGGCGAGTTGGCAAAGAGCGCAGTGGCCACGGGCTGCAGCGCCAGCGCCACGCGCATCTTCTTGATCATATCCAGCTCGGAGCCGAAATCGAGGTTCACCTGCACCGTGCAGGTGCGCCGCATCATGGTGGTGCCGGTGGTGCCGACCTTACCCATGTAGGCGTCCATCAGCTTGTAGCGGCCCTTGGGCATGAGGGGCATTTCCTCGTGCTTCCACTCAGGCGCGGCGCCGAGGCCGATGAAGCCCACGCCGATCTCGTCGGCGATGCCCTTCACCTCGCGCAGGTGCTCGTTCACCTCGTCGCAGGTCTGGTGGATGGTCTCGAGCGGGGCCCCCGAAAGTTCTAGCGCGCCACCGGGTTCGAGCGAGACATTCGCCCCGTCCTTGGTCAGCCCGATGAGGTTGCCGCCCTCGTTGACCTCGGCCCAGCCGTGGCGGTCACGCAATCCTTCGAGCACGGCCTTGATCGACCGCTCGCCGTCATAGGGCAGCGGCGCGTGGGTGTCTGTCAGGTAGCCGAACTTCTCGTGCTCGGTGCCGATGCGCCAGTCGTCCTTGGACTTGATGCCCTCTTCGAGGTATTCGCCAAGCTGCGCGTGATGCTCGATCGGCCCGCCGCCGGATTGAGGAATGGACATAGCTGGGTTCCGATCTTGCTCGCCTTTGGTGTCGAAGGTCAGGGATGGAAGGAACCGAAGCCCTTGTCAATGCAGACGGAGGACGCGGTTTTGTGCATTGGCGCGCTGCCAGATGAGCACCGGTGCGGAGCCGCCCGCCTGCATCTTCGAGAGCATCCGTTCGGTCTGCAGCCCGGGCAGCTGCGCGAAGATGTCGAAAAGCTGCTCTGACCCCTCGGCGGTAAGCGGAATCGCCAGAGTGGTGCCGTCCTCGCTGCGCAGCAGCCAGTGCGGCGGTTTCGCGGTTGGATCGAGCGTGAGGTCGGTGAGGCTGCTCAGGTCGGCGAAGCCGCCGGTGAGCGGGCCGAAATAGCTGATCCGCCCCTCCACCACCTGCACCATGCCCGGCCCGCCGGTGCCGGTGCGGAAGCGCGCGCGCTGCACCCCGGCGAAGGTCAGCGCCGCACCGATGGCCGCGACGATCAATCCCAGCAGCGCCAGCAGCCCGCCGGTGAACAGCGCCCAGTAGAGCCCGAGCGCCATCGTTCCGGCCCCTGCCAGCACCTCGCGCCAGCGCATCAGCGTGGCCTTGGCTTCGGGACGCAGGAAGCTCATGCGGGCGCCCCTGCCGTCTGCGGGTGGTGCAGAACCGCGACCCTATAGCCTCCGATGTGCTCGAAGCCGATCGCCTCGTAGGCGCGCGCTGCCGCCGGATTGTTGGCGAAGAGTACGGCGGTGCGGATCCCGCGCGTCCGCGCCTCGCAGAGCTGGGCATGGACCACGCGCCGGCCTCGTGCGGCGTTGCGCAGGGCGCGGGGCACGAAGACGCCGCCGATCTGGACGATGTCCGAGACCTCTGCATTGAAGTCACTCATCGCGACGGGGTCGCCATCTTCGATCAGAAGGCGCAGCGCCGGGCGGTCCATGCTTCGCTCGGCGCGCGCGCGGGCTTCTTCGCGGGCGGCTGCATCGGTGCCGCCGATCCCGGTATCCACCCCGTAGTCGAAGAACCAATCGGCGAGCAGCTCCACGTCCTCCGGTCGGGTCGGGCGGATATGGTCCGGGCTCTGTGCCATCGCGGCGAGGTCGAGCCGGTAGAGCGGCTCGACGTGGTTGAGACGGAAGGTCTCCGCGCCAAGTCCCATCGCGCCGATCAGCCGGGCCGAAGCATCCGGCGGGCCGGTGACCGCGGCAACCGGCTGGTCGGCGATCATCCCGGCATAGGCACGAAACACCTCGGCGGGAGCGTCCGGGGCTTGGCACATCACATAACCAAGGGCAGTCCGGCCAAAGGCGGCGCGGATCGGGCCGGTCTCGGGCCAGACGTGGACGGTCGTGGCATAGGGATGCGTGCTGTCGCCGAGACCTGCGACCGCGATATTGCCGCGCAGGAACATCGAGGTCTCGGCGTGCTGCGAAAGAAATCTTTCTAGCGCCGCCGCATCTCCGGGCAGGGCGCGGCGGATCATGCCCAGTCCCCGCAATGCGCCTGCCAGAGGGTCAGCGCGGCCACGGCCGCCGTGTCGGCGCGCAGGATGCGCGGGCCGAGCGCGATGGCCGTGGCCTGATCCATGCCATGCAGCTTTTTCCGCTCAGGCTCGGAGAAGCCGCCCTCGGGACCGATCAGCACCGCCCAGGGTGCAGGGTCTCCAGCGAGCAGCGCGGCGTAATCCGTACCGCCCCCGGCCGATGCCTCGTCGCAGAAGAGCAGCTGGCGCTCGTCCCACTCGGCCATCAGCCGGTCGAGCTTTTGCAGCTCGGCGACCTCGGGAACGAAGGTGGCGCCGCATTGCTCCGCCGCCTCGACTGCATGGGCCTGCAGCCGGTCCTGCCGGATGCGCTCGGAATTGGTGAAGGCGGTCTGCACGGGAACGATGCGGCGCACGCCGAGTTCCACCGCCTTCTCGACGATGAAATCGGTGCGCGCCTTCTTGATCGGCGCGAAGAGCAGCCAGAGGTCGGGCGGCGTGCCCTGCGGGCGGGTCTGTTCCACGCAGGTCAGCGTGCCGCCGCGCTTGCCGGCCTCGGCCACCTCGGCCAGCCATTCGCCGTCGCGCCCGTTGAATAGGGCGACCGGTGCGCCGACCGGCAGCCGCATCACGGAAAAGAGATAATGGGCCTGCTCCCTCTCGAGAGCGACCGGTTGTCCCGCGCCCAGCGGGTCGTCTACATACAGGCGTACCTTAGCAGTCATGAGGCGGACCATATGACCCATCCCGGCGCAGCGCCAGATCCCGAAGGACAGGTCTCCGACGCGGTTCGGGGAAACTGGGTGGATCACCACGCCCCGGCCTGGAGCCGCCCCTACCTGCGCCTGTCGCGCGCCGACCGGCCGATCGGCACGTGGCTGTTGCTGCTGCCCTGCTGGTGGGGCCTTTTGCTGGCGATGGTCGCCGACGGTCAGGCGCGCTGGTTCGATCTCTGGATCTTCGCCGGCTGCGGCATCGGGGCGATCCTGATGCGCGGCGCCGGCTGCACTTGGAACGACATCACCGACCGCGACTTCGACGGCTCGGTGGCCCGCACCGCCTCGCGTCCCATCCCCTCGGGGCAGGTGAGCGTGAAACAGGCGCTGGCCTGGGCGGTGATCCAATGCCTGATCTCCTGCGCCATCCTGCTGACCTTCCCGCCGATGGCGATCCTGCTGGGGATCGTGGCGCTGGGACCGGTGGCGATCTACCCCTTCGCCAAACGCTTCACCTGGTGGCCGCAGGTCTTTCTTGGCATTGCCTTCAACTGGGGCGCGCTTCTGGCCTGGACGGCGCACAGCGGCAGCCTCGGCTGGCCCGCCGTGGCACTCTATTTCTCGGGCATGGCCTGGACGCTGTTCTACGACACGATCTACGCCCACCAGGACAAGGAAGACGACGCGCTGATCGGGGTCAAATCCACCGCGCGGCTCTTCGGCGACGCCCGCACCCCGGCGATGCTGGCGCGCTTCCTGGTGATCTCGGTGGCGCTGATGGGGGCCGCCGTGGTGCTGGCCGCGCCGCATGGCGAGATCGGGCAACTGGTGATCCTGATCGCCGGCCCCTGGGCCTTTGGCTGGCACATGATGTGGCAGATGCGCAAACTCGACGTGAACGACAACGACGTGCTGCTCAAGCTGTTCAGGGCCAACCGCGACGCCGGTCTGCTGCCCGTGCTGTTTTTCGCCGCTGCCCTGTTGGCATGATTGCGCCGACCCGGGGCCGGGCGTATCAGAGATGAAAATATGATCAAGAAAGGGACGCATTGATGCGCCTTTCCGGCTATCTCATTCCGGCAACCGCCTTTGCTGCCGCTGCGGCGCTCTGCGCCGGCACCGCCTTTTTCTCGATGCAGATGATCGAGGCCGCGTCGCGGCAGGATGTCGCCGACGCGCTGGTGCGCGATGGGCAGGACTGGGCCGAGGTCGACGTCAACGGCTTGCAGGTCTTCCTGATCGGCACCGCCCCCGACGAGGCGGCGCGATTCCGCGCGATGACCGTGGCCGGCTCGGTGGTGGATTCGGCCCGGGTGATCGACCAGATGCTGGTGGCCGACGCCGAGGCGATCGAGCCGCCGCGCTTCTCGATGGAAATCCTGCGCAACGAATCCGGCATCTCCGTCATCGGCCTCGTGCCTGGCGAGACCGACCGCGAGCGCCTTCTGGACCGGCTTTCGGGGATGGTCAGGGACGAGCAGCAGGTGGCCGATCTGCTGGAAGAGGCCGATTTCCCCAGACCCGAGGGCTGGGCCGCCGCGGTCGACTTCGCCGGTCGCGCCCTCGAAGACCTGCCGCGCTCGAAGATCTCCGTTTCGGCGGGCCGGGTGCACATCAAGGCGATGACCGACAGCGAGACCTCGCGCCGGGAAATCGAGCGCGAACTTCTGCGCCGGGTGCCGCGGGGCGTCGAGCTGACCCTCGATCTGTCTGCGCCGCGTCCGGTGATCACGCCCTTCACCCTGCGCTTCCTGATGGATGAGGACGGGCTGCGTTTCGACGCCTGCTCCGCCGATACCGAAGCTGCGCGAGACCGCATCCTGAAAGCCGCCGAAGCCGCGGGCTTCGAGGGCAATGCCAACTGCCGCCTCGGGCTCGGCGTGCCCTCGCGTCGCTGGGGCGACGCCGGGGCCATGGCCATCGCGGCGGTGCAGGAACTGGGCGGCGGATCGGTCACCTTCTCCAATGCCGATGTCTCTCTGCTGGCGCTCGAAGGCACCGATCAGGCGCTTTTCGACAAGGTGGTGGGCGAGCTCGAGGCAGGGCTTCCGCAGGTCTTCGCCCTGCATGCGACGCTGCCCGAGCCGCCGCAGGATACCGACCAGGGACCGCCCGAGTTCACCGCCACCCTGTCGCCGGAAGGCGCCGTGCAGCTGCGCGGCCGCATCAACACGGACATGGCGCGCGAAACCGCGGACAGCCTAGCCAAGGCGCTGTTCGGATCCGAAAGCGTCTATACCGCCGCCCGCGTCGCAGAAGGGCTGCCCGCCGGCTGGTCGACTCGCGTGCTGACCGGGCTCGAGGCGCTGGGATACCTCAGCAACGGCGCGCTGCGCGTGACCCCCGAGCTGGTCCGCGTCTCGGGCAATACCGGCAACAAGGACGCCAACGCCGAGATCGCCGGGCTGCTTTCGGAAAAGCTCGGCGACGGCGCCGACTACGAGATCGACGTCACCTACCAGGAAAAGCTCGACCCCGAGCTGGGCATCCCGACCCCCGAGCAATGCGAAGCGCAGATCGTGGAGCTGATCGGCGACCGCAAGATCAGCTTCGAGCCGGGTTCGGCCAATCTCGATTCCTCGGCCAAGGACATCATGGACGATCTCGCAGAGCTGCTGAAACTCTGCGGCGACATCCCGCTCGAGATCCAGGGCCACACCGACAGCCAGGGCCGCGAGTCGATGAACGAGGCGCTGAGCCGCGACCGCGCGCAGTCGGTGCTCGATGCGCTGCGCAATCGCCGCGTGCTGACCTCGAGCTATCGCGTGAAAGGCTATGGCGAAACCCTGCCGATTGCGGATAACAGTACGGAAGAGGGCCGCGAGGCGAACCGCCGCATCGAATTCAAGCTCGTGCGGCCGGAACCCACCGAGGAAGAACCGACCGCGCTCGAGCAGATCGAGCAGGAGAGCGCCGAAGGCGCGCAGGACGCGGGGCAGGATGCGGGCCCTAGCGAAGAAAATGACGCCGCGCAGAACAACGCGGCGCAGGACGAGGCAGGCACGGGCGAGGCTGGCATGGAAGGGGCAGAGGAATGAACCGGACGGAATTCGTGATCGCGACGGCGGTCATACTCTTCGTGGCCTTCTGCATGGGCTGGTTCGCCAATTGGCTGGTGCACCGCTTCAAGCGCGTGGCGCAGGCCGATGTCGACCAGCTCGAGAAGATGAGCCGCGAGCTTCACGAGGCCGAAGAGACCCGCGATCAGGCGATCACCTACCTGCAGCAGCGCGAGGCAGAGCTGACCAACCAGCTGGCGCAGACCGAGGCAGAACTGTCCGCCGCCATGGAAGGCCTGCGCGAGGCCCGGCACGAGGCCGAGGACCTGCGCGGCATGCTGGAGCGAAAGAAGGGTCTGGCCTGAGCACCTGGGCCTGACGCTCCCGCGTGGCAGCGCGGGGCTGAATGCGGCGAAGCAAGGCGGGGCGGGGGCCTCGCCTTTTTTGTTTGCGCGGCAGATGAGGGCTCTGCCCCCGCCCCTTCGAGCGCCCGCGGGATATCTGGTTTTAGATGAAGAGGCGGCCGGCCGGCGGCTTCTTCTCTTTGCAAATACGCATGGCGGCACGCAGACGCCCGCGCCGCCGGTGGGGCAGCGCGGGC